>CAWCWC010000015.1:0-530720 GCA_963799175.1 uncultured Acidobacteriaceae bacterium
TATTCCGGGAACCACATCGCCTCGCGGACCATCTGCTCGATGGACTCCCGGCCATCGGGCTGCCCGCCCTGCTGCCGCTGCACCTCGCCGATGACGGCGGTCGCGACGTGGGCGGCGACGTTGCGAAGTTCCTTCTGATCGGGATAAATGGCCCCCGCGTCGAGCCGGTCCTGGCCAACACAATCGGCCAGCCGGTGGGCGGCGGCGAGGAACAACGAATCGGTCACCTCTTGAACGCCCGAAAGGATGCACCCCAGCCCCATGCCGGGAAAGACGAAGACGTTGTTCGCCTGGCCGATGACGTGGGTCTTGCCCTCGTAGCGGACCGGATCGAAGGCGGTGCCCGTGGCGACAATCGCCCGTCCCTGGCTCCAGCGGATGGCCTCGGCCGGAGTACACTCGACTTTCGAGGTGGGATTGCTCAAGGGGAGGATGATCGGCCGCTCCACGTGCTGGGACATCTTCCGCACGATCTGCTCGGTGAAAGTGCCCGGCTGGGCGGTGGTGCCGATCAGCACCGTGGGCCCGACGTGGCGGACCACCTCCAACAGGTCGTAAGACCCATCCTTGCTGAAGCCATACTGGGCCATCGCCGCGTCATCCAGGGCGAAGGGACGCTTGTGCGGATCGGTAATCTGGCTCCCTTGGTGCAGCAGGCCGTGAGTATCCACGAAGACCTGGGCGGCATGGATCTTGGCCTGATCGTCGGACTCCTCCCGCATCGCCATGGCGACCAGCCGCCCAATGCCCACCCCGGCGGCCCCTGCACCCGCATAGACGATCCTTTGGTCGGAGAGCTTCTGCCCGGTGATCCGCAGCGCCGCCAGCACGCCGGCCACGCCCACCGCCGCCGTGCCCTGGATGTCGTCGTTGAAGCTGGGGATCTGCCGGTGGTAGCGATCGAGGACCTCGAAGGCGATGTTCTTGTGAAAATCCTCCCACTGGACGAGACACTGGGGGAAGACTTCCTTCACGGCGGCGACGAAGGCGTCGAGGACCTTCCAGTACGGTTCGCCCTGGAGGCGACGGTGCCGGTAGCCCAGATAGTACGGATCGCTCAGCAACTCGGCGTTGTTCGTGCCCACGTCGAGGCTCACCGGCAGGCAATGCCGGGGATGGATGCCGGCCGCCGCGCTGTAGAGCGACAGTTTGCCCACGGGGATGCCCATGCCGCCCGCCCCCTGGTCGCCCAGGCCCAGGATCCGCTCGTTGTCGGTGGCCACGATCAGCCGGACATCCGACTGCGGGGCGTTGCGAAGCAGGGCCGGGATGCGGTCCACGTCGTCCGGCGTGATCCAGATGCCGCGAGGCCGGCGGAAGATATGGCTGTAGAGCTGGCAGGCCCGTCCCACGGTCGGCGTATAGACGATGGGCAGCAGTTCCACGAGGTTCTCGACCAGCACGCGGTAGAAGAGCGTCTCGTTGCGGTCCTGGAGGACGGACAGGCCGATGAACTTCTCCAAGTCGTCTCCCTTGGACCGCAGGTGCTCCAACTCCAGGGCGACCTGCTGTTCGATCGTCAGCGACGTGGAGGGCATCAGGCCGTGCAGATTGAACTGTTCGCGCTCCTGCGGGGAGAAGGCCGCTCCCTTGTTGTACATCGGGTCGCGGAGCAACTGCGCGCCGCCGTAGGGCGGTTTCACCGCGGGGCGAGGATTGTTGTCGTGAGGGTTCGCCATGGGAATCTCTTGGCGGCAATGCTGTCGCCGCAGCCTCCGGCGTGTGGCGGTCCAAACCGCCCGCCATTCTACCAGCATCCCGCCGGCGGCGCCACTAAGCGGCAGCCCTCGCGCGTCAGCATGAGGCTGGACGCGAAGAACATGCCCACGCAAGCGTGGGCATGGCGCCCGTTTTCGACGTTTCTGGGCATCCCTTTCGCCTAAATAGACTTTCGTAATTCCAGGAGATTTTCCGCCGTGTGCCACTGCTTGCTTGCAAGCAGTGCCTCCCCTGGGTTCAAGCACTGCTTGCAAGCAAGCAGTGGCACACCGGCCTTGATGATTCCTCCTGGAATCACGAAACGCTATTTAGTTTCTGTTGTGGAAAGCCTGTTTTTGCGATGAAATCGGGGCGCCGAAGCCGATCGCGAGCTTCGGGGCGCGTCTTTCCGTGGCCCCAAGCCTCAGCAAGCCGCTTCGCGATTGCGCTGTGACGCGCTTTGAGCAGATCGGGACAGAGTATCTCTTACATCGTCTTCACTCGACTCCTTTTCTCACGCCTCGCAACGGCGAGTCTAAGAACTTCCCGCCACCACGATCAAGTTGTGGCAGAAGATTCCCAGTCCCACGGACGAGGCGAAACTCTTAAATCCGCGATAGAAGCAACGAAACAAGCGAAACGCCCGTTTTAAGCCGGAGATGGTCCCCTCGATTCCCGCTCGAAACGCCTGCCACTTTGCCAGCACCTGATCCACGAAATCGCGGAGCCGGCGAGGGATGGCCAGCGTTCCTACCAGACCCTCCAGTTCCGCCAGCTTCTCCGCCGCCGGGCAGAACCCCATGTCGCCGGCCAGGACCTCCGGGGCCGCGCCGAAGAGGGCTTGGTGCCGACGGATGACCGGTTCGGTCAACTCGCAGTCCGCCTCTTGCTTCTCATACACCGCGTAGTCGGTGATGAACTTCTCTCGCGTCTGGCAGAGTAATATCTTGTGGCCGAACTCGACAGGCTTCTGTCGCTTCCCCCGCTGAATCAACTCCACGTGCGGCTCGAAGATGCTGAACACCCGCTCGCCGGCCGGGACTTTCTCGCCCTGCAACTGGGCCCGCCGCGCGTTGTTCACCACCGTCCGCATCGCCGCCACCTGCCGGCTCAGTTCCGCCGCCACGCCGGCCAGTTCGGCGTCGTCCGGGTTGCGGAGCCGGCAGAACTCCTCGACGATTCCCACGATCCAATCCACCCGCTCGATCAGTGTGCGAAAGGCCGCTTTCACCGCCCGTTGCCGGCTCTTCGACGTGCTGACCATGTATCGCGTGATAAACAGGTGCAGCCGCTTGACTTTGCGATCATGGAAGCGGTGTCGGCATCGCGTCGGGTCCAAGCCCCGCGCCCGCCCCAGCCAACGACTCGCCACCCGCCAGGCGTCCCACAAGAGCGACGAATCGGTGGGGTAGTGGATGTTGGCCTCGACAACGGTGGTGTCGGCGCGGATCACGGCGGGGTCGATCACGCCTTCCCGCACGGCCTGACGGCCGAGAATCTCGTTGACCGCCTTCCAGGTCTCCGGCCGGACGACGAGGAAGCACTTGTCCAGGAAGGAGAAGTCCATCACCGCCTTTTGCCTCATCCGCAGGAAATCCTGGAGAAAGTCGCTGTCGGCGATTCGCACCACCGTCTCGCGGAACGACAGCCCCTCGACGCCATGCACCACCAATGCTCGGAGGATGTTCTCCGACGTGTACTCGCTCTCTCGGCCTCGGCCGTCGCCTTCGGAGAGTTGCCGCAGGTCGGCATGGACCCGGTCGAGGATTTGGGGGTTGCGGTCCAGGACTTGACTGAGCGACCGGTACTTGGCACGATATACCTGAACGGTCAAGGGCAGGTCCTCGTCATTCCCGGTGAAAGGCAGCACGGCTTCCTTCTTCCGACGCATCCTTGTTCTCCTTGTGGTCGTTGAATAACCCTGAGGATAAGGATGCGTCATTTTTTGTCAATCTCAACGGGGTGCTGCGGCCCCTCGCCACCTTCCACAACAGAAACTATTTAGCACATACCATTTGCGCAGAAAGGTCTGTCGCCTTTCGCTCCGCGAAAGGACGCAACTTTCAGGCAGAGCGAAAGGCGACAATGTGACAGACATTGATTCGCCGGCCCTCAGAATCCCCCTTTTCGGAAAAATCGTTTTGCCGACCGTGCGTTTGCGCACTATCGTTGTCTAGTCCATGCGTCCACGCGCACAACGGGAGAACTTACATGAACACCGTCTTGAAGTCGTTCTCTCTGCTACACTGATCATCCTGTTTCTTTCCAGCCAGGCGACAGGCCGCGGCGAAGGCGAATTTCGCGGCGAGACGAGAGTCGGCCGGGCGAGAGGCGAACGCGAATTTCGCGGCGAGCGGGAAACCCCGCGCCGCGGCGAGGAAGGCGAGTTTCGCGGCGGCGAGCGGCAGGCCCCCGACGCGGCGGCGAAGGCGAAGCTCGCCCAGCGGCGAACGAGGGTTCTTCGGCCGCGGCGGCGAAGGCGAAAAGCGCGCCGCGGCAACGGCTTCACGAACCGGTCTTCGGACGATCGCTCGCCTGCGGTCGAGCCGTCGCATGCCAACGCCTACGATCGGCCATATCCCTCTTTCAACCCGGGAGCAAATGGCATACGCCCGCTCCGGGGCCGACTCCGACATCCCGGCCCTGGCCCCAGTCCGAGCCCGTGGCTGCATCCCGCGCCGAATCCGACTCCGGCATGGCCCTGGCCCCAATCCGAGCCCATGGCTGCATCCCGTCCGAATCCGACCCCTGGCCCGGGTCCGAATCCGAACTCCGGCCCGCATCCCGGCCCGGGGCCGAGCCCCAACCCGAATTGGCATCATGGGAACTGGCCCAACAACGGGAACAACAACGGAATAACAACAATGGGAATAACAACAACAGCGGGAATACCGGTGGGAATCGCGTTGGAACAATTACGGGAACAATGGCGGAGACAACGGCGGGAATATGGCTGGGGCAATGGCCCGGCCGCATGGGGCGCGGGCTTCGCAACGGGGGTAGCCGCCGCCACGCCTTGGTCTTGGGGCTACTGGCCGCGTACAACAACCCGTACTGCTCTGCTCCCGTGGCCGTTGGCGACACGACGATCGATTACTCGCAACCGATTGTGCTGGCCTCGCCTCCGCGTCACGGTCGTGCAATCGGCGTCCCAGTCGGCCGGAGCACCGGCCGGCCGGCAAGCCAGCCGACGCCCACGGACCAGGCGATGGAACTGCTCGACGCCGCACGGGCGACCTTTGTCCAGGGCGATTACACCGGCGCGCTGACCAAGTGCGACCAGGCCATCGCCCGGCTGCCCAATAGCGCCGCGGCGCACGAGTTCCGCGGGCTGGCGCTGTTCGCCCTGCACCGCTACAAGGAAGCGGCGGGGCCGGTCTATGCCGTGCTGTCGGTCGGTCCCGGTTGGGATTGGGCGACTCTGAGCAGCTTCTATCCCCGCCCGGACGTCTATGCCGGGCAACTCCGCGCCTTGGAGCAGTATGTGGCGTCCAACCCGAATGTGGCCGAAGCGAGGTTCTTGCTGGCGTACCACTACATGATCGGCGGGCACAACGACGCGGCCGCGGAGCAATTCAAGGCGGCGGCGCAACTGAATCCCCAAGATCAGTTGTCCGCCCAGCTTGCCAGCGCGATCGCGCCGACGACCGTGCACAGACGCCGGCCCGCAGCGCGGCCGCCGCGCCTGCCAAGCCGATAGACGCTTCTGCTCTGGCCGGCGTGTGGACGTGCCACTCGCGCAGACGGGACAACCATCACGCTGAGCCTTGCGCCGGACGCCAAGTACACGTGGAAGTTCGCCCAGAAGGACAAGCCGCAGGAGTTCAGCGGCGCCTATGCCGTGGCGGACAACCTCTTGATCCTCAAGGAAGGCAACAGCCCGGCGATGGTCGGCCAGGTGACGCTGCTCCCTGACAACCGCTTCAACTTCAAGCTGGCGGGAGACAATCCGAGCGATCCCGGCTTGACATTCGGCAAGTGAACCGGCGCAGACCAGAACCGTTGATTGCGACCGAGAGCGCAGTGAACACAGGCGTAAGCCGCAGCTGAATACGAGGACGCGTCAAGCATCGCTTGTTCGTCGATGCCACCAGCTTGTCCATCGTGTTCACGCGGTACATTCTCATTGCTCGCCAACAGCGCCGCGATTGCGCGGCAAGCTGCGAGGAGACAAAATGGATCGTCGACTTTCTGCTCACTACACTTATTGCCGCCGCGCCCGCGATTGCCGGGGCAAGACGCGCCGATTCTTTCGCACCAAACAGAGCGGCGGGACCGCGCAGCGCAGGAGGCCGCGGAATGGCCGATCGCCAAGGATGTCTTCACGACCGCCCAACAGCAGATCCTCCCCGTCGGACTGTCCGCCGACACGCCTAAAGTCAACCCGGCGGACGTGCCGCTCTACGAGAAATACGGTTACAGCGCCTGGCAGGCAGGGGCCGGGCACGAATTACAGCCGGGATCCCGGCCATCCGCAACCTTACGACAAGCGGACCGAGCTTGCGCCCGGCTATGCGAACGCGCCGAATGCGGCGCGCCTGTTGACATTCTTCGCCATCAGCGACATTCATATCACCGACAAGGAATCCCCGGCTCAGCCGATCTACCCCGGCTGGAGGCGCATTGTTCGGTCCGAGCTCTCGCAGGCTCGACGCCGGCTCCTATTCGCCGATCATTCTCTCGACGACCCACGTCCTCGATGCGGCCGTCCAGACGATCAACGCATTGCACAAGAAATCGCCCTTCGATTTCGGCATCTCTCTCGGCGATGATTGCAACAACACCCAGTATAACGAGCTGAGATGGTTTATCGACGTCCTTGACGGCAAGGTCATCACCCCCAGCTCGGGCGCTCATGCCGGAGCCGACACCATCGATTATCAGAAACCTTACAAGGCCGCCGGGCTCGACAAGACGATCCCCTGGTATCAGGCCATCGGCAACCACGATCAGTACTGGTCGGGCATCGGCTACGAGAACGCAAAACTCCAGCAGGCCCACGTCGGCAGCACCATCCTCAACATCAACCGCAACATCCTCACCGATCCGAATTACATCAATGAAACCGGCGCCTATATGGGCGTGGTCGACGGCTCGACTCCTTACGGGAACGTCATCGGAGCAGGGCCGGAAAAGAACTTTCCCGTGCCTCCGACGGTCGTTGCCGATCCGGACCGCCGCTCCCTCGTGACCAGCGATTCGACAAGCCGGAATTGGATGCGGGAATTCTTCACGACCACTTCCAACCCGGTCGGTCACGGCTTCACCCAGGCCAACCTCGACGAGGACTTTGCCTGCTACTCGCTTCGAGCCCAAGTCGGATCTGCCGCATCAAGGTCATCGTGCTCGACGATACGAACAAGCCGAACGACAAGCTGGGAGGCCCGTTCTATTGCGGCACCGGCGGTCTCGACCGGCGCCGGCTCGACTGGCTGAAAAGCGAACTCCATCATGGTCGCCGTCATGGTGGCCAGCACGCTGGCTTTGACGCCGCTGCCGAGTCCGTCGGCAAGCACCGTCAGGATGCGGCCCTCCGGTTCGACTTTGCGCGAGAGGAAGACGTCTCCGGAGATGTACTGACCGTGCTTGGCCCGCTGGCAGGAGTCCACCTCGATAAAGCTTTCGGCGCCAGTCACGGCTGTCCCCCGGACTCGTTGTCGTCGGCCTCTTCGGGGCTGAAGGAATTCACAATGGAGTTGAGGGTGATCTCGGAATCCGCCGCGTTTTCGCCGAGCAGATACGCAATCTGCTGCACCGTATTCAGGTTCTTCTGGATCACCTCGCGTGCCCGCGCAATGATCTGTTCCTTCTGGAAGATGGGCTGGGTGATGTCCTGAAATATCCCGCACAGGACGGCATGAGGCTCGATGGTGAAGATGCTGGTGTTCAGGATGCTGCGCTGGTAGCGGATATCGTGTCCCACAATGTCGTTGCCCGATTCCAGCACGCGCTTGAACAGATTGGAGAAGGGAACCTCGACGTTGAGCGCGCTGCCTTCCATCTCCGTGGACTGGCCTCCATCCACGGCGAACAGGCGCGCAAAATGCTTATTGCTCTCGATGATCTTCAGGTCCTCATTGACGATGACGACCGCGGAAGGCATCTTCTGCAGCAGTGCGTTGGCCTTCTTCTGCGCCAGCTTTCGCGTATAGGTGGCGCACATCATGCGTTCCGCGTTGCGGTTGATCAGGGCGCGGGCGAAGTCGCGGCAGGAGTCGTATCCGCAGCCGCCGCAGTTCAGTTCATCGTCGGCGGAGTACTTTCCCACGGTGCGCAGAGCTTCGCGCAACTGCATCTCGCTGTACTCCGTGCGAGCGACCGGAGCAGCGTCGTAGTGCCCGGCGATCGCCAGCGAAGGCCTGCGCGGAAGTCTTGCGGCGGGCTTTGCATAGTTCAGGATGTCGTAGCGTCGCCGTGCCACCGATGTGCTGCGCGCAGCCTTCGGCCCATTCACGCAGGACCCCGCGCAGGCGGTCAGTTCAAAAAAGATGTTGTGTTCCGGATGCCATTCGGGAATGCTCTTCAGTGCCTGCTCGACGTTGGCAATTCCGGAGAACGACATGAACTGCATGCTGTTGACCTCGCGGTTTCCGGCAACCGCGGGGACCATTCCTCCATCGATGGGATAGAGCGCTCCCTCCTCGGCCTCCTGGGGCAGAAAGCGGTCCTCCGGTGTCGTCTCCATCTTCGCCAGATCGATATTTTCTTCCGTCAGCCAACAGTCCAGGTCCTCGAAGGTGAGCACGGCATTCAGAAGCTCCGGATGCTGTTCCGCCTCCTTCTTCTTGGCAATGCACGGTCCGATAAAGACGGTCGCGATGTCGCCGCCATAGTACGCGCGCAGCATCTTGCAGTGGGTCAGCAGGGGCGACAGCACGCCGATGACATGGGGCTGGCATTCCGGGTGGTACTTGGCGATGAAATCGACTACGACAGGGCAAGCGGAAGAGATCCATATCTGCTTCGGCTTCTTGTGCATCAGCGAGAAGACGGTGGCCGACACCTGCTGGGCGCCCAGCGCGGTCTCCGATACGGCAAAGAACCCCAGCTTCTTCAGGGCATGAATCAGCTGCGCCGGACGCACACCGGAATATTGAGCGACAAACGAAGGAGCAAGCGATGCGATCGCCTTGCGCCCGCTGGTCAGCAGGGCCTTTGCGTCGGGCAGGTCGTCGCGCACCTGCTTGGCGCTGTGCGGGCAGGCCAGGACGCAGAGTCCGCACATGATGCATAGATCGGGCACAACCCGCGCATAACCGTCCTCCACGCGGATCGCCTTGACCGGGCACTCGCGAATGCACTTATGGCAGTCCTGGCACTCGCGCTGCCTGGTGTAGATGGCATTAAGCTTTGCCATATGCACCCCGATTCGGCCCGTCCAGTTGCTGCAGCATCTCGCGCAATCTTGCCGCGGTGATATTGTGATGGAACTCGCTGCCAACCTTCAGATTGGGTCCCTGCTTGCACTGGTCCTGGCAGAGACAGCCCGCCAGTCGCACCGCGGTCCTAGGCCCGGTATCCTGCACATATTGCTGCAGCGCGGCGAGGACCTCGGAGTTTCCCCTGGCGAAACAGGAACTCCCCAGACAAACCACGATTTCGATAGCTCCATCCTCGGCGGGCATCGCTCACCTCTTGCTGTTGCAACTACAAGACGCATCCGGCAGAATGCGGACGAGAGCCAGGTTCGACCTCTCGACCGCGCCTCCAGCGTCCCTTCATTGGGGGACGATGCGTTCTGAATCTGTGCCGGCCGTCTGTCCTGGGCTATCGCTCTCAATGCGGCTGTCCAGAACTTCAATGGCCTTGGCTGCCGTGGCATGCGGAACATGAATGCCGTCGATCATCGCGGTTGGGCCGGTCTCGCACTTCTCAAAGCAGAAGCCTGCCCGCACATCCAGGCGGTTCTCCAGTCCATTCTGCTCCGCGTGGCGCAGCACACCATTCAATACATCCTGCGATCCCTTCAGGAAGCAGTTGGTCCCCAGGCAAACGCTCACTTTGTGCCGGTCTGCTCCCGCCGGCTGCATCAGGGGAAGAATTTCGTCCGCAATGCGGCGGCGGCTCTGGTAGACCGTATGCAGCAGATGGTGCGCCTTCTCTCCGCCAATCTCGCCCAGGAACCGCTCGTAGCATTCAGTAATGAAGACGTTGTCCTGCGACTTGTGCAGTTGCAGCATCTTGTCCGCGTTGTAGAGGCCCTTGGTGCGCAGAGCGCGCGTGTTGGATGAAGTGGACACCGGCTGTCCCGCGCCGCCGACGCATCCGCCTGGGCAGGCCATCACTTCGATCAGGTCGTACGGGCTCTTGCCCGCCCTCACCTGTTCCGCCACCACACGAGCATTGCGCAGCCCATGGACGATTGCCAGCTTGAGTTTTGTTCCGTTGACGTCGATGGTTGCCTCGCGCAATCCCGAATCGCCGCGCACCTGCTGGAACTCAACCTGCTCCAGCTTCTTGCCCGTCACCTTCTCCGCGGCATAGCGCAGCACGGCCTCCGTGACTCCGCCTGAGTTGCCGAAGATCACGCCCGCGCCGGTGTAGAAGCCGAAGGGCATATCGAACGATTCGGGCTGTAGCGTGTCGAAGATGAGGCCGGCGGACTGGATCATGTGGGCCAGCTCCTGCGTGGTCAGCACATGGTCTACGTCCGGGTCGCCATCCACGGCAAACTCCGGTCGCTGCGCCTCGAACTTCTTGGCCGTGCAGGGCATGATGGAGACCACCTTGATGTCCTTGCGCTCCACCTTCATCTGATCGGGAAGCATCGTCTTCAGCAGCGAGCCGAACATCGCCTGCGGAGAGCGGCAGGTGGAAAGGTTGGGCAGCAGTTCCGGAAAGTACTGCTCCGCGTACTTTACCCAGCCGGGGCAGCAGGAGGTGAACATGGGCAGAGTTCCGCCCTGCGTCTTGCGCTGTAGAAACTCCGTGCCCTCTTCCAGCACCGTGAGGTCGGCGGCAAACGATGTGTCGTAGATCTGGTCGAAGCCCAGAAACTTCAGCGCGGCAACGATCTGTCCGGTGGTAATATCGCCCGGCTTGCGGCCGAAGCACTCGCCCAGTCCTACACGTACCGCCGGGGCAATCTGCACCACCACCTTCTTGGTGGGATCGGCCAGCAGGTTCCACACCGCATCTTCCTCGGATTTCACCGTCAGCGCGCCGGTCGGGCACACGCTGGCGCACTGTCCGCAGTTCACGCACTCCACTTCGCCAAGCTGCTTGCCGAAGGCAGGCTGCACGCACACCTCGTGCCCGCGATGAGCGAAGTCGATGGCGCCGATACCCTGGATCTCCCAGCACATGCGCACGCAGTCGCCGCACAGCACGCATTTGTTCGGGTCGCGCACAAGCGATGGGGACGACTCGTCGATCGGGGCCGGTTGCAATACGGACTTGAAGCGCACCTTTTTGACGCCCAGCCGCTGTGCCAGGCTCTGCAACTGGCAGTTGGCGCTGCGCGAGCAGGTCGGACAGCTTTGATCGTGATTGGCCAGCAGCAGCTCCACCGCGATGCGCCGGATATCGCGTATCTCCGGCGTCGTGGTCTGCACCTTCAGTCCGGCTTCGGGCAACGTGGAGCACGCGCCCATGATTCCGCGCCCTTCCACCTGTACCAGGCACAGTCGGCAAGCGCCGTACACGCTCAGTTCGGAGTGATAACAGAAGGTGGGCAGATCGATCTCGGCCTTGCGAATCAGTTCCAGCAGGTTGCGCTCTCCCTCGATCGCTACTGTCCGTCCATCGATGGTCAAAGTCGGCTGCGTCAGCGTGTTCATCTGTCTATATCCCTTCCACCGCGTGAATCTTGCAGGCTGTTGCGCACGCGCCGCACTTGATGCACAGCTCCGGATCGATATGGTACGGCTTCTTCTTCTCTCCCGAGATGGCCCCTACTGGGCAGGCCACAAAGCACAGCCCGCAGCCTTTGCACTTCGCCGGATTGATCCCCGGTCGCAGCAGCGCCTTGCATCGGCCCGCGCGACAGCGCTTCTCGAAGACGTGCTCCTCGTACTCCTTGCGGAAGTAGCGCAGGGTGGACAGCACTGGATTGGGCGCCGTCTTGCCCAGCCCGCACAGCGACCCGACCTGCACCGCGTGTCCCAGTTGTTCCAGAAGCACCAGAGTGTTTGCGTCTGCCCGCCCTTCGATCACGTCGTCCAGCAGTGCCAGCAGTTGACGCGTGCCTTCGCGGCACAACAGGCACTTGCCGCAGGATTCGCGCTGGGTAAATTGCATGAAGAAGCGCGCAATACTGACCATGCAGGTGTTCTGGTTCATGGTCACCAGCCCGCCGGAGCCGACCATCGCGCCCACCGCTCGCAGCGACTCATAGGCCAGCGGAAGATCGAGATGCTCTTCGGTGAGGCATCCGCCCGAAGGCCCGCCGATCTGCACTGCCTTGAATCCGTTCTTCCACACCTTTCCCGCGTCGTCCGTCACTCCGCCGCCGATGTTGTAGACGATCTCGCGAAGCGTCGTTCCAAACGGGAACCTCCACCAGCCCGGTGTTGGCCACGTGTCCGGTTAGCGCGAACGTCTTGGTGCCCGGCGACTCTTTGGTCCCAATGCTGCGGAAGACCTCCGGCCCTACGTTCAGAATGCGAGATACGTGCGCCAGCGTCTCTACATTATTGATGACGGTCGGCTTGCCCCACAGTCCGCTCTGCGCGGGGAAGGGCGGTTTGGGCCGCGGCATGCCGCGTTGTCCCTCGATGGACGCGATCATGGCAGTCTCTTCGCCGCACACAAACGCTCCCGCGCCCTCCATCACGTCGCACTTCATGCTGAGGCCGGTGCCGAAGACGTTTTTTCCCAGGATGCCTTCGCGCTCCGCGTCGGCCACGGCGCGGCGCATGCGTTCCACTGCCAGGGGGTACTCGGCGCGTACGTAGACCAGCCCTTCATTGGCCCCGATGGCGCGCGCCGCAATCATCATCCCTTCCAGCACGCTGTGCGGATTGCCTTCCATCACGGAGCGGTTCATGAACGCTCCGGGGTCGCCCTCGTCGCCGTTGCAGATCACATATTTTTTGGTCGATTGCTGCATACGCGCCGCATCCCACTTCCTTCCGGTGGGGAATCCCCCGCCGCCGCGTCCGCGCAGCCCACTCTCTGTGATGACCTTGCAAATCTCCTCGGGCGACATCTCTACGTAGGCCATCTTCGCCGCGCGATAGCCACCATGTTGCATGTACTCGTCAATGTCCTCCGGATCGAGGAAGCCGCATTCACGCAGCACCAGGCGGTTCTGGCGCGAGTAAAAGGGATTGTCCGTAAAGCCGTGGCAACTCTTGCGGGTCGACGGGTCTTTATACAGCAGCCGATCCACGACCTTGCCCGCGACCAAGGTTTGCTGCACGATGTCGGGCACGTCTTCGCTGCGCACTTTGGTGTACAGAATGCCGTCCGGCGCCACCGAGACCAGCGGCCCCATCTGGCAGAAGCCCTGGCATCCGCTCTTCGACAGCCGGACCTCATCGTCGCCTGCTTCGGCGCGGAGCTCCAGGACCACATGCACGCCCGAGCTTGCCATCTCGCTCTTGAACCGCTCGTAGACCTTCATGGCCCCGTTGGCCATGCATCCTGTCCCGGCGCACACAACCACCCGGCGGACCTGGGCAAGCGGGTAGCTTCCGTTTCCATTCACAAACTCCAATGCGACAGCTTCAGCGTTAGGCATGGGACACCTCGGCTATGGGTTGCTCAACAACTGCGGACGCACTCGCAAGCGAGGCTTCCTGGGCCTTGATCTCATCCACCAGGGCCAGGGCGTGCTCCGGCGTGATCTGGCCGTGTACCTGCTCATCGATCACGATCACCGGGGCCAGACCGCAGGCGCCCAGACAGGCCACCGTCTCCAGGGTGAACATCATGTCCGGCGTGGTCTTGCTGCTTTCACTGGTGCCAAGCTTCTCGCGCAGAGCATTCAGCACGGGAATCGACTGTTTCACATGGCAGGCCGTCCCATCGCACACCCGGACCACATGCTTCCCCTTCGGCTCCAGCGCAAAATGCGCGTAGAACGTAGCCACGCCAAAGACGCGCGCCGCCGGAACATCCAGCGATGTCGCCACATAGGTGAGCACTTCTTCCGGAAGATACTGGTACTCATGTTGGATCGCCTGCAGAATCGGGATCAGCCCCGACGCTTTGCGCGCATGGCGATCAAGTATGCCGCACACCTTTTCAAATTTTTGCGCGCGATCTGCAACTACTGGCATCGTCGCCATCAAACAGCCTCCTTCTCATGCTTCTCTTGCAAAGGCACACCTAGCCGCCTCGCCAGCTTCCAGGAAAGCGAGGCCAGCGTCGAGTAAAGGTCTTCGTTGTGCACAATGATGTCTTCTGGGACCCTGAGCTTAACCGGAGCAAAGTTCCAGATCGCCTGGATGCGCCCCTTCACCATCTCATCGGCCACCGCCTGCGCAGCTTCAGCGGGGGTGGTGATAATGCCAAGCAGGATGCTCATCCGCGGCGCCAGATCGGCCAGTTTATCCAGCGGCAATACCGCCTTCTCATGTATCCATTGGCCGATCTTGGCAGGGTCGGTGTCGAATGCAGCCACAATCCGCAGGCCGAACTTGGAGAACCGTTCATGCCCCAGCAGCGCGGTCCCCAGGTTTCCCACCCCAACCAGGAATGCTTCGTTCACGTTGTTCCAGCCAAGAAAGTTTTCGATCGAGTGGATCAGTTCGCTGACCGCGTAGCCGGTCTTCGGCTTGCCGATGATCCCGGTGTACTGCAGGTCCTTGCGCACTTGCACAGGGACTAATCCCAGGTCGCGTCCGATCGCGCTACAGGAGATTCGTGTGACCCCTTTGGCCTCCATATCCACCAGATAATGGTGGTACTGGGGCAGACGCTTCAGGCTAGGCTGCGGGATCGGCGGCACTGCGGGGAGATTGCCGTGAGACATATTCGATATTTTCATACCGATAACCACATATCGACTGTACTGCCCAGCAGCTTTTCAAACCGTGACCGCTATCACAGTGCCTCATGGCATGAGAATTCTGGGAATGGAGGAGTTGGAGGAGTTGGCTCTCAGCAGCATCCGCACGTATGGCCTTGCCACGCCGCTCTGCCTTCCTTAATTAGGAAGGGAAGAATGGCCAGCGCGGCCATTGAATCGAACCACGCGATGTGGAAGGCCACATTGACCGCGAGGCCAACCAGCGCGATGAGCGCAATAGTTGCGCAAGTGGCTGATTGCACGGCATCGGCGGCCAGGGCCGCGTTCTTGCTGCGCCGTGCCTCGCGGCGCTTCAGGGTAGCCAGAACTGGCATCGCGATCAGGGCCGCCAGGGTGATGGCAATCCCCGCGCGACTCGTCTCAGGCTGCCATCGCAGCGCGAACGACGAAACAGCAGTCGCTGCAACCACCAAGCCAAGCGCAAACAGCAGAACGCCAGCCGCGCGGCCCGCCCTTCGTTCCGAGAGCGACATGCCCGGAATCCACTGTAGCAGCACCACGGTGGCCGACAGCAGCTCGACCAGGCTGTCGGAGCCGAAGGCCAGCATGGCGGGGCTATGGGCCGTTGCCGCCGCGTAGACAGAGACGCCGAGTTCCAGCAGCATCCAAGCCAGTGTGGCGCCCTGCAACCAAAGCACCGCGGAGCGCGGTCTGGCAGCGCAAGACGGGCCCGGTTCCGCCGGCTGAATCCCGATCTGCACGGTGTCTGCCATCTTCTCCCCCATGATTTCAGGCCCTCGCAAGAGGCGCAAGTTCAGCTCCGGTGCGCCGCAAGCTAGACCTCTTCGCACCTCATGGTTAACTTCCCCGTAGCCTGTAATGCGGGCGGGGAGCGCCAGGCCGAATTCGGACGGCATGGGCCTCATGCAACCGTTCAGGAGGGGTACAATTTGTGTGATCTGGAGTACAAGAAGGATAAGATACTGGTGCGAGTGCATAGGCAGAGGGGACAAGTATGAATTATCCGGTTTGGGACGTGGCCTTTGGCGCAGGTCTGCTGATGGCGCTGGTGGCTGGACTGCATGTTTTCATCTCCCACTTCGCGGTCGGCGGAGGGCTGTTTCTGGTAATGACGGAGCGCAAGGCCCGTCGCAACAACGATTCGCAACTGCTTACCTGGTTGAAGTTCCATACCCGTTTTTTTGTGCTGCTCACGGTCGTCTTCGGCGCGGTCAGCGGTGTCGGAATCTGGTTCACCATCGGCCTCATCAGTCCCACCGCTACCAGCAACCTCATCCATATCTACGTGTGGGGATGGGCCATCGAGTGGGTCTTCTTCTTCCTCGAAATTACCGCGGCCCTGCTCTATCTCTACGGATGGGACAAGCTGGAACCCAAAGTCCATGAATGGTTCGGGTGGGTCTACTTTGTCACTGCCTTTGCCAGCATGGTGGTCATCAACGGCATCATCACCTTCATGCTGACCCCCGGGCACTGGATTGAGGACCACCAGTTCTGGACAGGGTTTTTCAATCCCACCTATGTGCCTTCGCTGCTCTTCCGCTTCTGCATTTCGCTGGCCCTGGCCGGCATCTATTCGCTCATCACCGCCAGCGTGCAGCGGGACGCCGCCCTGAAGGCGCGAATCGTGCGTTGGGGAGCCCTGTGGGCTGTACCGTCTCTGCTGCTTCTGCCCGTCTTTGCCTGGTGGTACATCCGCGACATTCCCCCCGTCCTTTGGGCCAGCGCTCGCGGTGCCATGCCCACCGGCACCCACTTTGCGCTGCTTGCCTGCCTGCTGCTGGGAGGAACATTCCTTCTTGCCCTGCTCGCCCTGGTAAAGCCTACACGCTTGCATCTGGCCTTCAGCCTGCTGCTGGCGGTGGTTGCCTTTGGCGCCATGGATTCGTTTGAGTTTGTCCGCGAGTCTATACGCAAGCCCTTCGTCATCGAAAATTATCTCTATGCCAACTCTGTATACTTCACCGCCATGCCCGGCGACGGCGGATTCACCGTGGACAACATCGGTAGTGCCGGTGTGCTCAAAACGGCAAAGTGGGTGGAAAACCGCGATCTGACACCGGCCAACCAGGTCGCCGCCGGACGTGAGATCTTCCGCGTGGAGTGTGAGAGCTGCCATACCGCCGACCGTTATCGCGGCGTCCACCAGTACATTGTGAAGCGTCAATGGGACCAGGACAAACTGCACGCCATGCTGGGCGTCCTGTTTATGATGCACAACAACGTCATGCCTCAGTTTGCCGGGACGGATGCGGAGCTGAATGCCTTGAGCGCCTATCTCGGCTCGCTGCAACCCATGCATCCGCCCACGGACCTTCATCCGGACGGTAAGACGGTCTTCGAACAGAACTGTAGCATGTGCCATCTGGCCCGGCCCGACGACCATCTCTTCACCGATATGCCGAAGGACCCGCAAACGGCAATCGCCGCCCTCAGCAGCCTGCCTGCCATGTTCCCCATCATGCCCGATCTGAAGATGTCTGAGGACGAGCGTCGCGCCCTGGTGCAGTGGGTCGATACCCAGCGCACCGCGCAAGCAGTCAAAGGAGGTAACTGAGATGTTCGATCCCAGCATGGTTCCCACGCCCGACCCCAATCCGCTGCCCGCGCCCTTTTGGGTCTTCAAAGTGCTTCTGGTTGTCACCTTCGCCCTGCACATCCTCGCCATGAACTTCATGCTGGGCGGAGCGCTGTTGGCATTGCTGGCGCGCTGGAGGCAGAAAGGCAGCCAATACGGCGCCCGCATCTTTTCCGACGTGGCAAAAAAAGTCCCCGTAATGATGGCTGCAACCATCAGCCTGGGCATTGCACCGCTTCTCTTCGTGCAGGTCCTCTACGGACAGTTCTTCTACACCTCGTCCATCCTGGTGGCCTGGCCCTGGTTCCTTGTGCTTCTGCTGGTGGTCTGCGCCTACTACGGCTTCTACTTTGTCTCGTATCAGGGCGAGCGGCGTCCCCAAGCTGTTGGGCGCGTCATGCTCTTCAGCACCACTCTGGTCCTAATCGTGGGGTTCATCTACACCAACAACCTGACCCTGAGCCAGGTCCCCGCGAACTGGGCGCAAAAGTACTTCTCCTCCACCTCGGGCTGGGACCTCAATCTCTCCGAGCCCACCCTGGTCCCGCGCTATCTGCATTTCATGACAGCGGCCGTGGCTGTTGGAGGCCTGTACCTGGTTCTGATCGCATGGACCAAGTGGAAGCAGGATCGCGAGTATGCGCGCGCCATCTTCCACTTGGGTGGCAAGGCATTCCTTTATGCCACCATGGCGCAGGTTGTGATCGGATTCTGGTTCCTGTTCAGTCTGCCCAAGACCCTGCGCATGGTGTTTATGGGTGGGGATGCGCTGGCCACAACACTGCTCTGCTTCGGTTTGGTGGCAGCTCTGGTCTCCATCTTTATGATGTCCTCGGCCCTCAGGAAGGACAACATCCGGCTCGCCGCGCTCGGCGTCACCGGCATTACGGCGCTCATCGTCTTCAGCATGTCCGTCATGCGAGAGCTGCTGCGCATGGCCTATCTCAAGCCGTACTACACCCCGCGGCAGTTCGCCGTGCAGACGCAGTGGTCGCCGTTTCTGCTCTTCCTGGTTCTCTTCGTTGCCGGAGCAGCCTTCTGGTTCGTCATGCTCAAACGCTACGGCCTCTTCAGCGGGACTAAAGCGGCGCAACCATAGTCGAAGCTACTTCTCCAGTGTGCGAATGTAAGTCACCACGGCCTTGATCTGAGCGTCGGAAAGCTTGGCGGAGAAACTGGGCATCTTGTCCTTGCCGCTCTTGACGATCGCCATCAACGCGGCGTCCGGGGTTTTAACCACCGCCGGGTCCTTGAACGACGCGGCTTTAAAGGCCTTTCCCACCGGAGTGGCGGCCAGGCCATCCTCGCCATGGCACAGGGCGCACTGCGCTTTGTAAGTGTCCGCTCCGGAGCCTTGCGCGAATGCAGGCGTCACAACCGATGCTGCAAGACAAAGTATCGCAATACGACCCAGATTCAGTTTCACGTGAAGGTCTCCTTGATATGAGGCTATACAGAGTTGAGGTTTACCAGTTGCGAGTCCGGCCAGGCTCAAGTATAACTCCGCCGCACTCAACCATCGTCAACACCCGGTGGTAGTCAAGTTTGCACACACAGCGTCGTCATTCTGACTCGCAGAGTCAGAATCTCTGTCGTTGCCTTTACCCAATTAACCCGCTACCAACCGTGCAGCGAAGGGCAGAGCCGTAGCCCTGCCCCCCACAATGCGCCGTATTGAATCTTACTGACCCTACTTCGCCGCCACCGGAGACAGCGTGACCTCCGGCTCCTGCGACAGCCCGTCCATAACCTGGACAGGTGTTGTGTCGAAGGAGACGGTTGCCGGCTTCAGTCCCTGGCGCGTTGCCGTCAGCGTCACCGATCCAGCCTGCAGGGTCGAGCGCATGGCCACGCGGTTGATGCCGTCCTCGGTATTCAGATACAGGTTATTCGTGCTGTTGATCTTGCCAGAGTTATAGCCTCCGCGCCAGATCGCAGGGCCGGTAGCCGAGACAGCCCTTCCCGTCGAGCTCCACGTAAAGTCCACGCGCGCGTCGTCGGTCGGGCATCGCTGGCCCTTGGCGTCCACCACCTCCACGTCGATCAGCGCCATGTCCTCGCCGTCCGCGCGCATGCCTCCGGGCGCGGTGTGCAGGGTCAGTTTGATCGCCGCCGGTGGCCCTGCGGTCGTCAGTGTGTAGTTTGCTACTGCGGTCGTGCCCTTGTAGCCCACCGCCTTGATCGTGCCCGGCTCAAACGCAATGTTGGGGAAGGTATACAGGTAGCCGTTCTCCGCTGTCGTCATTTTGCCTTTGGATGCGCCGTTCACGAACAGTTCCACACTGTCCACGTTGTTGGCCACCACATAGATCGGCTTCACCGTGGGGCTGCCGTTGGGCTGCTTCTCCGGGTACGACCAGTGCCCGATGATGTGGATGTCGGGCTTCTCGTTCTGCATCACCTGCTCCACAAAGTAGGCTTCCTTGGGCAGCCGTACCGCATCCGTCTTGCCACTCACGCGCGATACTTCGCTGGAATCCTGCCGTCCGTCCGCAGCCTCATCCGTAAAGTAGATGGAGGCGTACGCGGAGTATTTGGCATGGGCCGGGTCGGTGTTGGAGATGCGGTTGGAGTAGAAGTTCCAATAGCGCTTCACCTGTGCCACGGCAAAGCTCTCCGAGGTGTACTGCCACGTATCGTTCGGCCCCTTCTTAAAGCCGTAGTACGGCGGCGAATAATCATCCCAGAATCGGCGCGCACTTTCGTCGCGGAAGTCTTCGGTCTCGATTAACGGCGCCTTGTTGCGGACGTTGTCGTTATACGGTTGGCTCAACATGGTACCGTACCACTCCGCCGCGGCAACCGCGTCCGGTTGCTGCAAAGAGCGGCACCCCATAAAACGTCCGCCGTTGGGATCGTACTGCTTGCGCAGCGCCACCATCTCCTGCATCTGCGGCCCGGTGACTCCCGTGTTGCCCGCCTCCCACATCAATATACTTGGGTTGTTACGCAGGTAGATGATGCTGTCGCGCATCACATCTACGCGCTGCCGCCACTGCGTGCCCCAGGAGTCCTCTTCCTTGTCTCCCGCCGGGGCAACTTCAACAATGCCGAAGCGGTCGAACGATTCCACGTCCTCCTTCTGCGGGGTCACATGCATCCAGCGCATGTAGTTGGCGTGGTCGTCGCGGATCATCTGCGCGGTAAAGTCGTGCATCCACTCCGGATAGCCCACGCCCACACCGGCCCACTCATCGGCCGAACGTTCCGAGAATCCCTTCAGGTATACGAACTTATCGTTGATATAGACCCCGCCGGTGCCCGCGCCTCCCTTGAACTCCACCTTGCGGAAGCCCGTCGTGATCTTGGTGGCGTCCACCACCTTCCCGGCAACTGTCAACATGGTGTACACGTCGTACAGATACGGGTCGTCCGGACTCCAGAACCGCGCGCCGGTCAGCGCACCGCTCGCCGTCAGTACAGCTTTGTCGCCTGAGGTAACGTCGGCGTTGCTGCCATTGAACGTGGCCCGCACTACGCCGTCTTTGTCCACCACCACAGCCGAAAGGGCAACGTTGGCGCTACTGCGCCCGCGGCCCTGCGTGGAGTTGTGTATCTGCGATTCCACATGCACCGTGCAGCTATGGCCGGCAATGTTGTAGTCCGTGCAGTAGATGTAAGTGCCCGTGGTGCCCAGCCCGTAATAGATCGGCAGCGTCTGGTAGATCGGCCCCGTCACATGCAGCCAAACTCGCCGATTGATCCCGCCGTACTGCGGGTTGAAGTCGTTGGCATTCCAGCGATAGCCGGTGTCTGTGGCGCGCTCTCTCACGCTGCCGCGGTTGTCCACGCGCACCGCAATCACGTTCTCCTGGTCGCCAAAGTGCAGGCCGGGGGTCAGGTCGATACCGTATCCCGTGATCCCGTTCTCATACAGGCCGAAGGGAACACCATTTAAATAGATATCGCCCGACTGGCGCATGCCCTCGAACTCGATGAAGACCTTGGACCCGGACATATTGGCGGGCAGCTTGAAGTGCTTGCGGTACCACACCACGCCCTGGTACTTGCCGCGATCGCCGCCGCTGTGGTCGATAATCATGCGGAACGAGTCGACATCGTTAAACGTGTGCGGCGTGCTCACGGTATCCCACTGCGCGTCGTCGAAGTTCACCACTTCGGCCCCCGGAACATCCTGTCGGATGAACCTCCAGTCGGAGTTGAAGTTGTAGGTCACGCGCGGTGTCGTGGGCGGTGTGTACTTGGCATCCGCCGACCACAGTGGCAGGGTAGACGCAAGAAGGGCGATGGCTACGAGGGGGAATAAGGCTCTGGGCTTCATGGTGCGAAAGTCTATTCAGCCGGTATTGGAACTGTCAAACAGGCCGGAATCGCCGAGCTCCCTGACCTCAGTGTGGGCACTCATACGGCGTTTCATATAAGATTCTGCGTTGTGCCTAGCATCTCCTTTGGCAGCGTTTTGAAAGGGACCGGCTTCCGAGTCTGCTGAATGACTCACGTTATTGCATTTCGGAGAGAGCAGGGAGTTATTGAGGATGCTGAAAGACCCTCATTTTTGTGTTTTTGGATTAGCGTGGGGTTTAACCCCACGAAATTGACGCTTCAAATCAACGAGAGGCTTTAGCCACGGGCCTATTGCTGTTTGCGCCGAACTCACGATTTTCAGAGAATTGTTTTCTACAAACTGAATCATGATCTTGCCGTTCGGCTCTCCGTAAAGAGAGAAAAGAGGAACGAAATGAAATCCAGATGGTTGGCAGGTCCGGCGCTTCGGTTGGCAATGTTCTTCTCGATCTCCATGTTTCTGTCCGCGTCAGCGCTCGCCGCGATCACTCCCTACCCGGCCTATCCCGGCGCTCCGGAGAGCCTCGCTTATAGAGTGACGGTCGATGGCCAGCCTGTCTTCGTGCATCGCCTGCCCACCTACAACCAGTTCCAGTGGATGGACCACGCCAGCTTTGCCATGCCCACGTCCGGCAAAGTCCATGTCACCGTTACCTCGCTGGTCAACGAGCGCAATGTCATCACCTGCTACATCCGCCCCGCCGCCTACGGCATTCATCCCCAGATCAGTGGTAAGTCCATCAGCTTCGACCTCGATCAGCCGCGCTATCTCGTCATCTTCTTCAACGAGGAACCCACCTTTCAGAGCCCCGGCCTGCTTCTCTTCGCCGAACCCGCCGAAAAGAATGCGCCCAAACTAGGCGACGCCAATGTGGTCAACATCATGGACTACAAGGTAGACAACACCGGCAAGACGCTGGAGACCGCGACCATCAACAAGGCCATCGGCGATGTCTCCCAGCGGCCCGGCGGTGGCGTGCTCTTCTTTCCCGCCGGAATCTATCTCTCCGGCGAAATCGTCATGCAGAGCAACGTCAAGCTCTACATCGATATGGGCGCCGTCATCCGCGGTTCGCGCAAAAACGCCGACTACGTCTCGCCGCCCATGCCCTCCGGTGGTAGAGGCCTGCGCGCCATGGTCGTCTTCAACAATGTGGAGAATGCCGGCATCATCGGGCGCGGCACCATCGATATGGAGGGCTACCCCTGGCTGTGGCACGACATCCAGCCAGACACCGGCGACGGTAAGGCGCGCTCCGACGAGGGCCTGGTCAACGATCCGCACGGCGCCGGGGTGAAAGGTTACATCGTCAACCACTGCAAGAACATCACCTTCCAGGGTCTGCTTCTTCTGCGCTCCTCCTACTGGACCACCACCGTCAGCGACACGGAAAATTTCTCTGCCATCAACATTAAAATCGTCAACCGCAAGCAGCAGTACCACGACGACGCCTTCGACATCACCGGCAACACGAAGCACGTCCTCATCGCCGACAGCTTCGCCATGACCATGGACGACACCTTCGCCTTCTATGGCGGCAAAAGCTCCACCGTGGAGGACGTGACCGTCCGCAACTTCGTCAACTACACCTACACCGCGTCCATTGCGATCGGCTACGGTGGTGCGCCCAACATCCGTCACCTGCTCTTCGACAACGTGCAGTTCGTCACCAACCAGAACAAGTACGCTGTATGGATCCAGCTCTCGCCCGCCTACTTCACTGGCAAAGGATACACCTCCGGCCAGAAGCCCAGCGACGGCATCGTGCTGGACGACTTCAAGTTCGTCAATACCAGCTTCGAGAACGATGGCGGGCACATCTATATCGACGGCGGCAGCGACCCCGTCACCAACTTCGTCTTCCAGAACTGCACCTTTGGCCATCCCACCCGGCCCGCGCAGATCATGGGCACAAAGGTCGCCCCCATCCTCTTCAAGAACGTCAAGATCAATGGAGTCGTCGTTAGCAGCAATCAACAACTGAAGCGTGACGGATACGAGTTCTCCGCACCCGTCACCTTCAAATTCGCTCCGTAAACCTACGCCAGCGCCAGGTTGAGGTTCTCGATCGCTTCGTCGATCTCCTGCGTGTTCTTGAAGCCCACCGTCACACAGTCCACCCCAGCATTGTTGAACGCGAAGCGCATCGCCGCCTGGCGGTCTGTGCGTTGGGTAAACGTGCCTTCCCCAATCAGCTTCATGCTGATTACGCCCATCCCGTCCTTCTTTACCTGCTTCACGTGTTCCACCACCTCACCCACGCTGTCCGGACTGCTGGGGCCGTCGCCCACCGGCCCATCCATGCGCGTGCCGTTATGGTTCATGCGGATCATCGCCACCTGTAGCCATTGGTTGCCCGGCATCTGGCGCAGCGCGGGCAGACCATGCACCGACGCCCCGCGCGACAGGATGGTCTTCTTCTCCTGTGCCTGCTGGATGCCATCCGCCCAGCGCTTGCTCGTGGTCGGCCAGTCCGCGGTGTGCTGCCAGTGCAGCAGCATAATGTCGAAGTACTCGGTCTGCATGGTGCTCCGCATCTCGTCAAAGTGCTTCTGCGGATCGACGTTCAGCTCCGTCGTCACCTTGTGCATCAGTTGGTAGCTCTCGCGCGGCAGGCCCTTCAGTGCCACCCCCAGCATCGCCGGCGTCACATACGAGTCGGACGTCTCGAAGAACCGAATGCCTTTGTCGTACGCGTAGCGCACCTGGCGGGTAAACTCCTCCTGCCCCAGCGCGGCCTGGATGCGGCCATTGTTGCTTCCCGTGCCGAACGCCAGTCGCGTCACCTTCGTGCCCGATTTGCCTAGCGTCACCAGGTCGGTGGCTGTGCGCGTGGCGCCGTATACCGGCAGCGTCCCAACCGTGCTCATGGCTCCAACAGCAAGCGATGTCTTCAGAAATTCGCGGCGTGTAAATTGGCTCACAAGGCTCTCCTCATCTGAAATGGTCGATCTGGGCCGGACGTGCAGCGGGCGACAATCTTTCCGAGATACTACCACGACAGCGGAGGAAGGAGGGTTCTTCTGGCCCCAGAATGCGGCCTGCATAATAATCTGGCTTTAGCAAAGTCGCTTCTTTATGCTGCTCGAATGCATTTCACGCTCCAGCAAACTCGCAGCAGCTTCTTTCTCGCATTATCTCTTGTTCTCGCCAGCCTCGCTCCGCACTTCGCTCTCGCGCAAACCGCGCCTCAGTCTCCATTCCTTCTCGGTGCCGACATCTCCGCGCTCGACTCACCTGGTCGTGGCCGTCTGCCCGCCTATCAGGAAGACGGCAAGCCTAGCGACGAGCTCACCATCCTGCGCCACCACGGCTGGAATGCCTTCCGCGTCCGCGTCTTCGTATCGCCGGTTCGCAACGCGCCCAACAACAGGCTGGAAGCCGCCATCCCACTCGCTAAGCAAATCAAGGCTTCCGGAGCAACCCTCATTCTGGATATTCACTATTCGGACACATGGGCCGATCCGGGACACCAGGAGACGCCTGTTGCGTGGCGGGGTATGGACATCAAGGCCCTGGAAAAGCAGTGGCAGAAGTACTCCAAGGAGACGATTAAAGCGCTCAAGGATGCCGGTGCCATGCCAGACATCGTCCAGGTCGGCAACGAGATTACCGTCGGCGCGGACTGGCCCCTGGCCAAACTCGGCCCTGCTACCACTACCCCCGGCAGCACGCCGCAGCCGTATGACGAAGCCCGGCAATGGAAGAACCTAACTCTGCTATTGAAGGCCGGGATCAAGGGCGTCAAGCAGGGAGCAGGCCGCACCCCGCCGCGCATCGCCATCCACATCGATAAGGGCGGACACTGGGACACCACCCTGTGGTTCTTCGACCACCTCAACGCCGCCCACGTCCCCTACGACATCATCGCGCAAAGCTTCTATCCGCCCTGGGGCCACGGCACCCTCGACGATCTCTGGAACAACATGAACCAGTGCGCCCAGCGCTATCACAAGGACTTCATCGTCATGGAGACCGGCTATCTGCCCGTCCGTGTTGCCAACCAAAGCGACATGTTCTGGCCGGTCACACCGCAGGGCCGCCTACAGTTCATGGTCGATCTCGTCAACACCGTGCAGAAGGCCCCCCACGGCCTCGGCGTCATGTACTGGGCGCCGGAGCGCGACCTCTGGAACGACGATGGCACCCCCGGCCCCGCCGTCTTCACCCTGGACAACCTCACCACCCTCACCCACCGTCCCGACAGCCACGCCCCCACCGCCGTCAATCCCTGATTCGCTCGCCTGTGGTTGTTTGTTTTGCGTCGTCCTTCTGGCGCAGCCAGAATCTCCGTAGTTGTCTTTGCTCTTGTTTTCGCTTCCACGGAGGGAGCAGGGGCCTTCAGGCCCCTGAATGCATCCTGAATAATAACGTGGCTTTAGCCTCGGGCACCTCGTGTATGTTGCTCCGATGTGTCTCGCTATGGCTGGAACTCCCAGAGGTCGTTGAAGTCGCCTCCACCGGAAAGGAATATGCCGCCGCCGAAGAGCCAAAGGTTACCGGATGTGTCAGCCCAGCCTACACCAGCGTAACGCTGTCCTGGGACATTCCCCGAAGCGGGTACGCCCTGGGTGCCATAGGTTCCTGGTTGGTCAGTTATATTTGATCCACCCATCCACGTCCATTGACCGCCGCTGTACTTCCACAGATCATTGAGGCCTCCGAATTCGAAGGTAGCGCCGGGCGCTGAGTCGAAACCGTTGCCACCGAAGAGCCAGACATTTCCCGAGCTGTCAACCCAAGTGACCCCGCCCCAGCGGGCTCCAGGAAAGTTTGCGGCAGAAGGGGCACCCTGGGTTCCGTATGTTCCGGGGGCGTTGACGACGTTCGACCCGCCCATCCAAGTCCATTCGCCTGCACTGTACTTCCAAAGGTCATTGAGGTAGCATATATACGGGGCAGTGGCACAGCCCTCTGCGGTGTTTGTTGCGTCATGGCCGTCGCCGCCAAAGAGCCAGAGATTGCCTGATGTATCGGTCCAAGTGACTGCATTTATGCGCGCACCCGGGGCGTTATTCGGATTGGCAGTGCCCTGTATCCCGTACGTTCCCAGCTGGCTGTTCAAGTTTGATCCGGTCATCCAAGTCCATTCGCCGCTGTTGAACTTCCAGAGATCGTTGAGTTCTCCAAGGTTTCCGTTTGAATCGCGGCCATTTCCGCCAAAGAGCCAGAGATTCCCGGACGTATCCGTCCAAGATGAGGCAACTACCCGCGTGCCGGGGGTGTTGCCTGGGGCGGGTATTCCTTTCGTGCCGTATATACCTGGTTGCTCTGTGACGCTCGACCCGGCCATCCATGTCCACTGACCGCCGCTATACCTCCACAAGTCGTTGAGTTCTCCCCTGGTTCCGGTGGAGTCGATCCCAAGTCCGCCAAATAGCCAGAAGTTTCCTTGTGGATCGATCCAGCTAACTGCCTGTAGACGAGCGCCGGGTACGTTGCTGGGAGCAGGTACTCCTTTGGTTCCATAGATGCCTGCCTGTTCCGGCTGATTCGACCCGCTTACCCACGTCCATTCGCCGTTGCTGTACTTCCACAGGTCATTGAGATCTCTCCCGGATGATGCAGCATCGCCGAAGCCGCCAAAGAGCCAGAAATTTCCGGAGTTATCTGTCCCGCTAACCGGGTAGACTCGCGCGCCCGGAGCATTGCCGGGCGAAGCTACGCCTTGGGTTCCGTAGTTCCCGAGTTGGTTTACGGAATTGGAACCACTCACCCATGTCCACTCGCCGTGGACAACCGGTGCTGTGGGTATGGTTGGCGCTCCTCCACCGCACCCGATAAGGTTGACGAACGCGATTGAGGCAAGTGCGAGGAGAAAAGCTCTGGGGCCGGTTTGCATCTGACAGCTCCGTACATCGACCACGATTCACAGCATCAGAGAACAGCGTAGATGGCTGTCAGTGGCTACACAACAGGATACTCCCGACTGAGCTGCTGCAATGCCTATCTAGCTAATTGCGCTAGCCGAATGCCACCCATCCGAACACTCCAGCGAGCGCACTAACTCGCTGGGGTGTTGGTCTCGCGTCTGAGATGTTTTTCCGCCGCACCTCGAACCTTGTACCTCGAACCTGTTCTACTGCTTCTTCAGGTCATAGTTCATGTAGACAACGTGGGTCTGCTGGTACTCCTCCAGGCCATGCTTGCCGTCCGCACCGCCGATGCCCGACTTCCGCCATCCCGCGTGGAAGCCCTGCATGGCCTCGAAGTTCTCGCGATTCACATACGTCTCGCCGAACTTCAGCTCATTGCACGCGCGCATGGCCACATCCAGGTTGCGTGTGTAGATGGACGAGGTCAGCCCGTACTCACAGTCGTTGGCGTAGCCGATGGCCTCATCCAGCGTCTCGAAGGTGGCGATGGGCAGCACGGGCCCGAAGATCTCCTGCTGCATGATGCCGGTCTCCTGGCGGCATCCGGTCAGCACTGTGGCCTGGTAGTAGTAGCCCTTACCGCTGGCGAAGCTGCCGCCGCACTCCAGCTTTGCGCCGTCCTTCAGGGCCTGCTGCACCGCCTCATGCACCAACTCGCGCTGCCGCTTGCTCACCATAGGCCCCATCTCGGTGGCCGGGGCAAAGGGATCGCCGGTCACCGTCTGCTGCATGGCCGCCGTCATCTTTGCGATGAACTCCTTGGCGACGGATGCGTGGACATACACCCGCTCAGCGCAGTTGCATACCTGCCCGGTGTTGATAATGCGCGAGGCGCGAATGGCGCGAACCGCCAGGTCGATGTCGGCGTCTGCCATAACGATGGCCGGTGCCTTGCCGCCCAGCTCCAGCGAGACTTTGGTCACGTTGTCCGCCGCCGCATGCATCACGGCCACGCCGCCGTCCACGCTGCCGGTCAGGCTCACCATGCCTACCTTTGGATGCGCTGCAAGCGCCTTGCCCACCACCGAGCCGGAGCCGGAGATCAGGTTGAACACGCCCTTGGGCAGCGACGATTGCGCCACCAGCCGCGCAAACTCGAAGGCGTTATTGGGCGTCTCGCTGCTTGGCTTGATCACGATGGTGTTGCCCGTCACCAGCGCGGGCGCCATCTTGCGCACGATCAGGAAGAAGGGAAAGTTCCATGGCAGAATGCCGGCAATCACGCCAATCGGCATCTTGTACAGCAGGATGTTCTCGCCAGGGCGGTCGCTTTGGATGATCTCGCCCTCGTATCGCCGGGCAAACTCCGCCATGTAGTCCAGGTAGTCGGCGGAGAAATCCACCTCCACCTGCGCCAGGGACAGGATCTTGCCCTGCTCCTGGGTGATGACGCGGGCCAGAGCTTCGCGGTTCGCGCGCACCAGCGTGGCAATCTCCCGCAGATAGTCCGCCCGTCGGATGGCCGGCAGCGCGGCCCAACTCTTCTGGGCTTTTTCAGCCGCCAGCACGGCGCGGTCCACGTCTTCCACCGTGCCGGCCGGAAACTCCGAGATCACCTCTTCAGTCGCTGGGTTAATAACTTGAATCATCTTGGACGACGATACAAATTCCCCGTCAATCAGCATCTCGTAGTGTTGAATACCTGTCGCAGTTGCGCTCATGGAATTGTCCCCTTTCTGCCTGCATCACTCAGCGGCGTACACTCGTCGCCCGCACTCGGCGCGGACTCATCACGCCCCGTAGCACGCACGATGATAGATGCTTTTCCTCAGGAATGGGAAGCGCAGCAGCGCGCCATCGCCGCAAGCTCATTCCATGCATAAAAATGCTCAAGCCGATCGCTTCGCTCTCCTCGTACACTGACGGTGGGAGCGTGCCATGCTCGAATCCAACCCTCCAATCCGCATCGTCCTCACCACCGCAGCCAACCCCGATGAGGCAGCCCGCCTGGCCCACACCCTGGTGCAGGAAGGACTCGCCGCGTGTGTTACATCGATTCCCGCCATCCAGTCCATCTACCTCTGGCAGGGCCAGATAGAGTCTTCCACGGAGACTCTCCTGCTGATTAAGACTGGCCCCGATCAACTGCCCGCGCTGGAGGCGCGCCTCTATCAGCTGCATAGCTACCAGACCCCGGAGTTCCTCGTCCTCGACGTTGAATCCGCCAGCCATCCTTACCTGGAATGGCTGCAAAGCTGCCTTCGTCCGGCTTGATCCTCCGGCGTACCATCCTGTCAGCCCGAAACTTTGCCATGAAATCCGACCCGGCGGGGGCTGTTGGGGGGTATATTGACTCGTAAGTCCAGCGAGAAAGATCGAATCCCTGGGCGGTTGGTCACCGGAGCTGAGGAAGGGAGCAGAGATGATGCCAAACTTGAGCAGATTGCCGAGAACCGGACTCATAGCATTGATTGGTCTCCTTGTGATTCATTGCAACGGTTGCCTGCATCACGCGAAGAGTCAGGATGTTTCACCGCCGCCGGTCGCGGGAGCGACGCTGGTAGTGGAATTTGCTTGGACTGCTTCTCCCGATGACAACCTGGGCACAACCAGGACCGTACTTCTGAGTGGCAGGCAGGTTTCCTCGGCCCGTGATTTGAGTTATGTTTCCTGCTTCGGTGCGGATAGGCGCACCGCCGGATGCCAGGATATTGGCGAATTCTACACAAGCTCCGTATACACGCATGGGCTTGAGTACGATGGGTCCGAAACCATCAATAACGCGCAGCTTGGACGTTGGCAAGTGAGCGCCGCAGGCGATTCCAGTGGAGGTGCCAATGCCACTCAGGTCTGCTCTGTGAATGTGGACTCGACTCGCCTTGTGACGGTTAAAATATCGCTGGGTGTGGATGCTGGCTGCTCGGTCCAGTAGTCGTACCGGCGGTGTGCTGTAGACTGACGAAGCGCTTTGCTCGCGCACGGTCGCCAGTGGTGCAACGCGCATGGGGCCGTTGCCGCGATCCGTTCTACCCTGTACTCATACGCCATCGCTGCCTGATCGATGAGAGGAATCCGTGAGTTCACTAATCCAGGCACTGTCTCGCAACTTGCCGGAGCGGCAGATCGTCACCGACCCGTTGCGCCGCCTTGCGTATGGGTCGGATGCCAGCTTCTACCGCCTGGTTCCCGAGGTGGTTGCGGTGGTCGAAAACGAGCAGGAGGTGCAGGCACTGCTACAGGTGGCGCGTCAGCATGGACGCCCGGTCACGTTTCGCGCGGCCGGGACCAGCCTCTCCGGCCAGGCAATCACAGAGGGTGTGCTGGCGTTGATCGGCGATGACTTTGCGACCTGCGAGATCGCGCCCGATGCTGCAACCGTCCGCCTTGGCCCCGGCATCATCGGCGGAGAGGTGAATGTCCGCCTCGCCCCGCATGGACGCAAGATCGGCCCCGACCCGGCTTCCATCAATGCCTGCAAGATTGGGGGTATCGTCGCGAATAATGCCTCCGGTATGTGCTGCGGCACCGCCCAGAACAGCTATCGCACGCTGGTTGGCCTATGCGTGATTCTTGCCGATGGTACGCTGCTAGACACCGAGGACGCGCCCAGCGTCGCTGCCTTTCGCCAGAGCCATGCAGCTTTGCTGGGCGAACTGGAGAAAATGGGCATTGCCACCCGCGGCGATGCTGCACTGGCAGCGCGCATTCGCCATAAGTACAAGATCAAGAACACCACCGGCTACAGCCTCAATGCGCTGGTCGATTACGAAGACCCGATCGAGATCCTGGCGCACCTGATGATCGGTTCTGAGGGCACGCTCGGCTTTCTGTCGCGAGTTACTCTGCGCACAGTCGTCGAAGATCCCTGCAAGGCCAGCGCTCTGGTCTTCTTCCCGGACATCGAAACTGCCTGCCGGGCCGTCATTCGCCTCAAGCCGCACCCCGTGTCGGCGGTCGAGCTGCTCGACCGGCCCTCCCTGCGTTCGGTGCAAGACAAGCCCGGACTGCCGTCGATTATGCGCACCCTGAGCGACGAAGCTGCCGCCTTGCTGATTGAGGTGCGCGCCGGAGAACCCGTGCTCCTGCATCAGCGCATGACTGCTGTACTGCAAGCGCTGGCCGGTATTGCCACCGTCGAGACCCCCAGTTTCTCCACCGATCCCGCCACCTGCGAGATGTACTGGAAGGTGCGCAAAGGCGCCTTCCCCTCCGTCGGAGCGATGCGCCGCGCCGGCACCACCGTCATCATCGAGGACGTTGCCTTTCCGATCGACTCGCTGGCCGCCGCAACCCTGGACCTGCAAGCCCTGCTGCGACAACACGGCTACAGCGAGGGCATCATCTTTGGCCATGCGCTGGAAGGCAACCTGCACTTCGTCTTTACCCAGGACTTCTCCGATCCTGCCGAGGTCGATCGCTACGCCCGCTTCACGGAAGACGTATGCAGGCTGGTGGTGGACAAGTACGATGGCTCGCTCAAGGCCGAGCACGGTACCGGGCGCAACATGGCGCCCTTCGTCGAGATGGAATGGGGTCGCCAGGCCACCGATCTGATGTGCCGCATCAAAATGCTCTTCGATCCCGAGAATCTGCTCAATCCCGGCGTCCTTCTCAACGACGACCCGCTTGCCCACTTGAAAAACTTCAAACCCATGCCGGCGGCTGACCCGCTCGTCGACCGCTGTATCGAATGCGGCTTCTGCGAATCGCTCTGTCCGTCGCATGGGCTCACCTTTTCGCCGCGTCAGCGCATCGTCAGTTGGCGCGAACTGTCGCGCCGTGCCGCAGCCGGCGAAGATGCTACCGATGTCGAAGCCGATTTTGTCTATAACAGCCTCGACACCTGCGCCGGTTGCGGACTCTGTTCCACCGCCTGCCCGGTCAGCATCGACACTGGCGACCTGATACGACTGTTGCGCGGGCGCAATCTGGGTGCCGCTTCGCGCCGAGTAGGGGCGTGGGCGGCAGAAAACTTCGGCATGGTTGCCACAGTCGCGCGCGCCGGCCTTGCTGTCGGACATTCCGCTGCCAGCGTTGTAGGAGATGTAGCGCTCGCCGGCATTTCCCGTGGTGCATGGAAGCGAGGCATGCCACGTGCCGCCACACTTCCCAATGCGTACAAAGGTCCAGGCGACCCAGTCGTCTATCTTCCAGCCTGCGGGGGGCGCATCTTCGGCGCCAATAACGCACAGGAATCATCGCTCGCCAAGGTCGTCATGGAGCTTCTTGTACGTGCCGGATACGCGCCGCGTTTACCCGATGGCTTCGACAAACTATGCTGCGGCCAGATGCTGGAAAGCAAGGGCATGGCCGATGCAGCCGGCCAGATGGCCGATGCCGCTACAGAAGCATTGCTGAAGGCGGCTGCGGACGGCCATGGTGGCTTGTATCCCGTGGTCATGGACGCCAGCACCTGTTCGGCGCGCATGAAGCAGCATCTCGCCGGACGCCTGCCCATCTACGACTTCCACGAATTTGCCCACGACGCGCTTCTGCCGCGCCTGCGCATCACGCGTAAGCCGGGGCCGGTTGCGCTGCACATCAACTGCAGCGTGCGCCGATCGGGTTCAGAAGCCAAGTTGCGCAGGTTGATCGCGGCATGTGTGGAGCAGGTTGTCGAGCCGGCGGGCGTTCTCTGTTGCGGATTTGCCGGGGACCGCGGCTTCGTCGTTCCCGAACTCACCGCCCATGCATTGCGCAAGATCCATGAAGCGCTGCCGGCAAACTGCTGCCAGGGAGTCTCCACCAACCGTACCTGTGAGATTGGCTTGACCGCCGAAACAGGGCGTCCCTACCACTCCATCGCGTATCTGATGGAAGAGTGCAGCCGGGAGGAGACGATGGCGGCCTGCTGACCGTTACCCGAATTTTCACACGGGACATAACCAGTACGATTACTATCCTCTAGAAAGGATTTCACCTTGCAGACCTGGCAGCAGGTATACGATCCATTAGGCAACATCTGGCTTTCTTCGCTGATTGCGGTGCTGCCCATCCTTTTCTTCTTTGTTGCCCTGGCCGTACTACGCATGAAGGGGCATCTGGCCGGTACGCTGACCGTCGTCCTCGCGCTCCTGGTATCGGTCTTCTTCTACAAGATGCCGATTGAAATGGCGCTGGCAGCCGCCGGAGACGGGTTCCTCTTCGGATTGTGGCCGATTGCCTGGATCATCGTCACAGCCGTCTTCCTTTACAAGGTAACCGTCAGGACCGGGCAGTTCGAAATCATCCGTGCCTCGGTGGTCTCCGTGACGGAAGACCAGCGCCTGCAGATGCTTTTGGTCGGCTTCTCTTTCGGCGCGTTTCTGGAGGGCGCAGCCGGCTTTGGCGCTCCGGTGGCCATCACGGCCGCTCTGCTGGCCGGCCTGGGTTTCAATCCGCTTTACGCCGCGGGCCTCTGCCTCATCGCCAATACTGCGCCAGTGGCCTTCGGCGCAATGGGGATACCTCTGACTGTTGCGGGGCAGGTCACAGGCATCGATCCGTTCACAATCGGCGCAATGGTGGGCCGCCAACTGCCCTTTCTCTCCTTTATTATTCCCTGCTGGATCATCGCAATCATGGACGGCTGGCGCGGCGTGCGAGAAACCTGGCCTGCGATTTTGGTCTGCGGCGGCAGCTTCGCGGTCACACAGTTTCTGACTTCCAATTTTATTGGCCCGCAGTTGCCGGATATCACCTCGGCCCTGGTCAGCCTGCTCTCGCTCACCCTGTTTCTCAAGTTCTGGAAGCCCAAGCACATCTTCCGTTTCCCCGGCCAGGAAGTCAGGATCAAAGCGGAATACCACTCACCCGGACAGGTGCTCAAGGCATGGTCGCCCTTTGCCATTCTCACGGTCTTCGTTACCGTCTGGTCGCTCAAACCATTTGCCGCGCTCTTCGCCAAGGGAGGACATCTGGCCTGGACCGTCATCAACTCACCGGTGCCCATGCTCGACAGGCTGGTGATTAAAGTGCCGCCCATTGTCAATACACCCACTCCCTACGGCTCGGTCTATACCTTCAACTGGTTATCGGCTACCGGGACCGCAATCCTGCTGGCGGCCATGGTCAGCATCTTGCTGCTGCGCATGAAGCCGATGGAAGCGATCAAGACCTTCGGCAGCACGTTGAACGACCTGAAACTGCCGATTTTTACCATTGGCATGGTGTTGGCCTTCGCCTATATCGCCAACTACTCCGGCTTGTCCGCGACCCTGGCGTTGCTGCTGGCTGCAACGGGCCTGGCCTTTCCATTCTTCTCGCCTTTTCTGGGATGGATCGGAGTCTTTCTCACCGGATCGGACACCTCCTCCAACGCCTTGTTCTGCAACCTGCAGGCCAACACCGCCCATCAGATCCACGTCAGCAGTACCCTGATGGTGGCAGCCAATTCCAGCGGCGGAGTCACCGGCAAGATGATCTCTCCGCAGTCCATCGCGGTAGCCACCGGCGCGGTGGGTCTGGTGGGGCACGAATCCGACCTCTTCCGCTTTACCTTCAAACACAGCCTGATGCTTGCCGGGTTGGTTGGCGTCATCACCATGCTACAGGCCTATGTCCTGACCTGGATGATTCCCGTCAAGTGATGAAAGGCACAGCCTGCTCATAGGCTTCTCGTGACAAAATGGTAGATACACCATCATGCCAAACGAGACTACGCCTGCCTCAGACACCGCTGATGAATCCGCATCTGGATTCGCAACTGAAACCGCTACGGGAATTGCCGTCGAACCTACTGCCGAAACTGTTGCTGAACCCGCTGCCGAATCCCCCGATGAATCCTTTGCGGATTTGCTCGCGCAGTTTGAGCACACACATTCGCACCAGGCGGAGGGCGCGAAGCAGTTGCAAGGCACCGTCGTCTCGCTCGACGCCGAGTTTGTGTATCTCGACATTGGCTATAAGTCCGAGGGAATTCTGCCGCGCAGCGCCTTTGAGAACAACGCCGATGGAATCGATGCGGGCGATACGTTTCCCGTCTCGGTGAAGGGCCGCAACGTCGAGCGATACTACGAGCTCTCGCGTCACAAGGTGGTGCAGCCCACCGACTGGGCCTCGCTGGAAGAGGCATTTACCCAGAAGACTCCAGTGGTTGGCGTTGTGACCGCGCTGGTAAAGGGCGGACTCACCGTCGATGTCGGCGTGCGCGCCTTTATGCCCGCCTCGCGCAGCGGCACACGCGATGCCGCCGAGTTGGAGAAGCTGGTGGGCCAGGAGATCACCTGCCGCATCACCAAGCTGGACGTGACGGATGAGGACGTGGTGGTGGACCGGCGCGTCATCTCCGAGGAGCTGGCGCGCGCGCAGGAGCAGGGCCGCTACTCCGAGATGAAGGAGGGCGACATCGTCCGCGGCGCGGTACGCAGCTTTGCCACCTATGGCGCGTTCATCGATCTCGGTGGAATCGACGGCCTGCTGCACGTCAGCGACATTTCATGGGGCCGCGTCAATGCTCCGGAGGACGTGCTCACCATCGGCCAGGAACTCCAACTCAAGGTCCTGAAGGTCGATGCGGAGAGACCGGCGCGTCTCGCTTGGCCTCAAGCAGCTTGAACCGGAAAAGTGGGATTCCGCGGCAGAGAAGTATAAGGTCGGCCAGCGCATCACCGGCACGGTGACAAGGCTGATGGACTTCGGCGCGTTTGTTGAGTTGGAGCCTGGGATCGAAGGCCTCATCCATGTCTCGGAGATGTCATGGGTCAAGAAGGTCCACAAGCCCAGCGACATTCTCAAGCCGGGAGACACGGTGGAAGCCGTGGTCCTCTCCGTCAAGCAGGAGGAGCGGCGGATCGCGCTCGGTCTTAAGCAGGCGCTGGGCGATCCGTGGACCGAGGCGCCGAGGAAATTTCCCGTAGGTTCGGCGATCGAGGGGCCGGTGACGCGCCTGATGAACTTCGGCGCATTCGTGCAACTGGCGGAGGGTGTCGAGGGCCTGGTCCATGTCAGCGAGATCACCGCGGACCGGCGCATCAATCATCCTCAGGATGTGCTGCGCGTGGGGCAGATGGTCAAGGCGCAGGTGCTCGCGCTGGATACGGAAAAGCGCCAGATCAAACTCAGTATCAAGCAACTGGCGCCCACCAGCATCAAGGAATATCTGGTGGAGCACAATGTGAACGATGTGGTCTCCGGTCGCGTCGTCGAGCAGTCGGCGGACGGTGCCATCGTCGAACTGGGCGAAGGGATACGCGCCACCTGCCGTATCGCGGCAAGCGCTTCTGTTGCGGCGAATAAGAAGGAGAGTGCAGCCGGACTGGACCTGTCCTCATTGACCTCGATGCTGAATGCGCGCTGGAAGGGTGGCGCGGCGCCTGCCGGCAGCAAGCCGGAGCCGCTTGGCGTGGGGCAGATTCGCAGCTTCCGAATTGTGAAACTGGACCGCGAGACGGAGAAGATTGAACTGGAATTGACCTAACCTGCGAATGGGCCTGGGCGATGAAGATCGATTGCGCGGTTGATGGAGTCGCGGGTGCCGCACGCAGAGGATTACTCAGCACGCCGCAGCAGGTCGATGACCTCTTCGTCTTCAACCTGGGAAAAGTCCTCGTAAAACTGACCGACCGCATAAAAATCGTGCGCTGCGTAGAGGCATACAAGCCGGTCCGCCAACGTCCTTAGCCAGGCGCACGTGGAGGCTGGAGCTACGGGGACAGCTACTATAATCGCCGCTGGCTTCATCGCCCGCAGCGCTTGAACGGCAACTGCCATGCTCGCTCCCGTTGCAATCCCGTCATCCACAAGAACGACTGTCTTCATCTCTACCTGGAGTGGGGCGCGTTCGCTCCTGTACAGTACGCTACGGCGATCGAGCATCTGCCTCACATGCTCCGTGACGCGTTCAACTTCTTGCGGCGAGATGCCCTCCATCCGGACGACCTGTTCATCCAGGGTTCGTTCCCCCCCTGCCGCAATTGCACCGAAGGCGAGTTCCTCCTGCCACGGAACGCCAAGCTTATGACAGAGAAAGATGTCCAGGGTCAGATGCAGAGAGTGCGCGATTTCAAAAGCAACGGTGACGCCGCCACGCGGTATACCGAGGACAAGGACATCGTCCCGATTGGCATACTCTTCCAACTGCCTTGCCAGTTGACGTCCAGCGTCTTCACGGTCCTTGAAGATCATCGCACCCGATCCAAAGTTTCAGCGGCCCTGCCCTGCTTGTTGCTCGCGTGCCAAGGCATACCGCGCGACTACCGGTCTGCAACGACTACGCCATGCAGGATGGTCTGTTGCAGATCGTCCGCCGCCGAGTACAGATTGAAGTTCGCGGGACGGCCAACTGCGACTTCGCCGTGGCCGCCGAGCCCCAGCATTCGCGCCGGATTCCGGCTCGCCGCACGCACCGCCGTCGCCAGAGGGGCGCCGGTGAAGCACTGTAGATTCGCTACCGCGCGGTCCATCGTCAACACCGATCCGGCCAGTGTCTGCACCCCGTTGGCAAGGTCGCTGGTCAACAGGCAGCGGCCGCCCTTCACCGTCACTTCCACCTCGCCCAGCAGGTAGTTGGCGTCCGGCATTCCGGTGGCGGAGATGCCGTCGGTCACCAGGATAGCGCGCTCTTCCGTCTTGGCGAGAAGCCACAGCCGCACAAACTCCGGCGCCACGTGGATGCCGTCGCAGATCAGCTCCGCGTAGAGCGACTCCGCATCCAGAACAACTCCGGCAATTCCCGGCTCGCGATGGTCCAGCCGGCGCATGGCATTGAAGATGTGCGTCGCGCCGACCGCTCCAGCACGTATGGCAGCGCGCGTCTCGTCCGCCGTTGCATCGGAGTGGCCTAGGCTTACCTTTGTGCCGGACTGCGTGGCGTGTTCGATCAGCTCCAGCGCGCCCGGCGTCTCCGGAGCAATCGTCATCAGGCGAATGTGTCCGCGCGCGGCCTGCTGGAGGCGGTCGAAGAGGGGGATGGAGGGCGGCTGAAGTTCCGCTGCGGGATGCACTCCGCGCTTGGCATGGGAGAGAAACGGCCCTTCCAGATGAATCCCCACTGGCTGCGCGGTCGAGGGCTGGTTCGCCCTCTTCGCTGCTGTCGATTGCGTTGGCGATGCCTTCCAGCGCGCGCAGCGTTCGTTCCACCGGCGCGGTCACCGTGGTCGCCAGGAAATATGCAACTCCTCGGGTGGCTAGAAAGCGACCGATGGTGGTTAGGGCCGCAGCCGATCCTTCCATCGCGTCGTGTCCCGCCGCGCCATGCACATGGATGTCGAAGAAGGCGGGTGTCAGCGTGGTCTCCGCTGTAGTTGGCTCCCCCGGTTCGATGCTGGCGATGGTTCCGTCCGCCCGGATTGCGATGCGCGGATTCTCCACGATTCCATCCGCGGTAATCAGTCGCCGCGCTGTGAGCAGGGCCGTCTTCATTGTCCAGCTCCCACGGCTGCCGTTGGCGCGCTCGCTGGAGTTGGAGGTAACACAGGCGCGGGAGGAATGCCTAGCTCTTCTGCGGTGGGCAGCGTCTTCGCATCGGTCCACTGCCGCTGAGCGCTGCGAATCTTGTCTGCGCGGGCGAGCCATATCTGGGCCGCATAGTCGTACTGCTCCAGGTTGTTGCGCAGCCAGTAGGGCCGGTTGGATCGCAGCCACGCCGACTCGTACATATCGCGCAGCAGAGTGGTTCCATTGCGCATGTCCTGCATGCGTCCGTTGATCCCGCTCAGGTCGGAGAGTTCGCGGCTGACGCTGGCGCGTGTCTTGCGGTCGGTGCTGACAGAGCCGGCAAGCGCGCGGGCGTATCCGGCGGCCATCTCATCGGCAAGCTGAAACTTCAGTCCAATGAAGTCCATCCTGCGCGCGCCCAACTCCATCGCATCCACCGCATCCGGCTCGCGCAGGTTGCTGGATGCCGCGCCGTACTTCGCCGCGTCATAGAGTGTCGATGTCGCGCCCGTTTCCTGATCGCTCGGCGAAGCCGCACCGTTTGCCGGAGTCAATCTCGGGCCGGCCACCGCGCGTGCCTGCGCGATCAACGTCAGCGCCGCTTCCGCGTGCATGCGCAGATCGTGCGTCCAGGGCCGAATCTCGGCCGCCGTCTTCTGTCCATCCTTCGACCACGGATCGAGCCAGAAGAGAGCGTTCGTAGCATCGCCCACCTGGGCCTGGTCCTTCAGCACCTTATGCGCCGCCATCAACTCCAACTGCGCCTGGTTCAGCGCGCCCGACACGTCGCCATGGAAGACCTGCGCGTAGCTCTGTTCAAACGTCTCGATCGACGATTCGCCCGGCTGCCACGCAGCCGCCGCGCCGAACAGGATGCCGTACCAGTCCTGGTTGATGAGCCCCTCTCCGTCGTCGTTCCAGATGGTGTTCAACTGCCCGGTCGAGCCCATCTTCTGCCCGTCGCGAGTGAACTGCTGTATGTTCGCCAGCGCCATATTGTTGTCCGGGTAGACTACGCGGAAGTTGTGTACAGAGGGCGAAACCCAGGTCTCAAAACCTGCGCTGGTGAAGGGCGTCAGCAGCTTCGTGAAGCCCTTCGGCTCCGGGTTATAACCCCAGGCAATCGCAATCGTAGAGTCCTTGAAGCTCTGCGGCAGAGCCTTCAGCAGCTCCGGCGAGTCCTGCGCGATGTCGCCCCAGAACAGCAGCCTTCGCTGCAGCGGCTTCAGAGCGGTCACGATCTGCTGCATGAAGTCGAGATAGACCGGCGCAAGTCCGCGCGCATCCACGTCGGTCTTGGTCTGGCCCACGCCCAGATCCACCGTCTCATCCGCGCCGATGTGCAGGAACGGGCTGGGATACTCCGCCGCAAGCTCGCTAAACTCCTGCTTAATCAGCGCGATGGAGCCGGGCTGTCCGGGTGCCAGCACCGCGCCGTGAGGCGTCTCCGCCAGCGGCTGGTACTGCTCCCACAGGAGCTGGTTGTGCAGATGGCCGAAGGCCTCCTGCTCCGGGACAATCGTCACATGATAGAGGCGCGCGTAGGCCACCAGGGCCGCCGCATCCGCCGCGCCGATACCTCCGCCGGGTGGCGCAATCAGCGGGTTCGCGGCATACATCGCCGTGTGCTCGAAGTACGGCGAGTAGAGGTTGATCTTGTAGGCCGCAAGGGTGCGAATCAGCTTCTTCTCGAACTCCAGCGTGGTCACAGGCCCGCGCGATAGGTCGTCGTCCAACCCGCGATACTTCATCGCCGGCCAGTCGAGAATGGTCGCATTGTGTAGCACGGCGTTAGCGCCGGAGCCCGTGACCAGCTGCTTCACCGTCTGTAGTGCATAAAAAACGCCCGCATCCGTCGCCGCCGTCAGTGCCAGACCTTTGCCGTCGGGGAGGATCGCGTAACCTTCCGCCTTCATCTCTTCGGGCATCTCGACTGCAGTGGCGCCCCCGCTGGCATTCGCCGCCGGGTCGTTGGAAGCCGCCTCGCTATAGATCGATTTCGCCAGCGGCGAGCCGTATCGCGCCACCAGAATGTTGACCGGCGAGGTCGTGTTGACTACGACCCCAAGCGAGGCGAGGTACGCCTTCAAGTCGTCGATGGCGAAGCTGTCCTCGGCCGCGCACGGGGCCGCGCAGTTGATCTGGACGCCGCTCGTCAGCGATTGCACCGCTCCGGCGCTCACCTCGCGTGGCATGGGAATCAGTTTCAGAGTCTGCGCGGGCAGATTGATGGCCGCCGGCGTTTGACGCGTGGCCTGGGCCTGCGCAGTCGCGGTCTGGGCCTGGGCCTGGGCCTCGCGCTGCGGCTGCGCGCCAGTCGCAATCAGCCATACCGCAAGCAGCGCCAAGCCGGATCGGGAGATCGACATGACCCTACGGTAAACCAGTCAGCCTGCACCCGGCCAACAGCTTTCTGCATGTACCTGTTTTGGAACCCCGGGGCCTTTATGAATACTGGGTTAATTTCGCCGAATTCAACAGAAGCAGCCGGAAAATTTGCCGTGCGTTCACATACCTTTGACATGCTCAGGGAAACGAACGAGCAGAGGGTAATGCGGTCTGGGCATGATTGCCCGATGAAAACTGCGTGTCCTCTTGCTTCCAACAATGATTTCCAGCGAGGTCCCATGAAGAAGCAACTTCTAGCGGCGATTGCGGCGATGGTGGTACTCGGGTTGACAGGGTCCATTTCGCTGAACGCGCAGACCGGCACAACATCTCCAACAACAAGCTCCAGTACGATGGTGGCCCAAAATACTGTGAACGCCGATCTGTTGGCAGCTCAACCCCCGTCACTGCATGCGGCGGCTAGCGCTGCTGCCCCAGCACCAGCTTTCGACCCCGAATCCCCCGCTGCGATTCACTACAAGGGCGTTTCCATTACGCCGGTTGCCTTCTTCGCGGGTGAAGGTGTCTGGCGCCAGCACTCGGTCAACTCCGACATCAACACGCCGTTCAACACCATCCCCATGCCCGGCGCGAACGAAGGACACATCAGCGAGTTGAACTTCTCCGGACGGCAGAGCCGTCTGGGCGTCCTGGTGGAAGCCAACGACGGCACCTACAAGTTCACCGGTTATGGCGAGATGGACTTCCTAAGTTCCGGCACCACATCCAACGCCAACCAGAGCAATAGCTACACCATGCGCCAACGCCAGATTTGGGGCAAGGTGGAGACCCAAGGCGGATTCGCTATGAGCGGCGGACAGATGTGGTCGCTGGTTACCAGAGATGGCACCAGCACCAACAACCGCACCGAGAAGCTGCCCAACACCATCGACGCACAGTATATGGTCGGCTTCAGTTGGGAGCGTCAACCGAGCTTCCGCATACAGCAGCGCTGGGGCGATCCCAAGACCGGCGCCTTCACCGCGGCCCTCTCTGTCGAACAGGCGCAGATCACCGGCTTCACCGCGACCTCTGCGACCTCGGGCGCGGTGCCAACCAACTTCTACTTCGCCGGAGCCGGTCAGGGCGGCGGTCTCTATAACGCCTACAGCGGCACCTACGCCAACAACGTTGCCCCAGACCTGATCGTCAAGGGCGCGGTCGATGTGCCCAAGATGCACTTTGAACTGGGCGGCGTGGCCCGCTTCCTGCGCGACTACTACTTCCCCATCACCAATACCACCGGCGGGTACACCTACTCGGCGACCGCCCTCGCCAACACCAAGACTGCGGGCGGCATCTTTGGCAGCGTCAGCGTCTCGCCCAATAAGTATGCGGACTTCACGGCAGAGGCGATGGCTGGTGACGGCGTGGGCCGCTACGGCTCCTCGCAGCTTGCCGACGCGACCCTGCATCCGGACGGAACCCTGGAGCCGATCCGCAACTATCACGGACTGCTCAGCATTGAAACCCACCCGACACCGAAGCTGGACGTCTTCGCCTACTACGGAGGCGAATACGAGCAGCGCACGGTCTACACCGTTACCAATACTGCTGCTCCGGGGGCGCTGATGGGTTATGGCGCGCCGAATCTGGTCGATTCCGCCTGCTACAACCTGCCGCTCAACCCAGGGCTCCAGCACTGGCGGATCGCCCAGCGCGCCCAGCAACTGCAACTCGCCGACCCGCTACATCCAGGAACCCATGTTCGGCTTCATCTATCGCGTCGCCAACAGCCCCAAGTTCGGCCGCCTGCAGTACTGGGTCACCTATAGCTACTTCCAGCGCAACCTGTGGTCGGGCGTTGGCAGTGCCTCCACCCCTAGCGGGCCGCGTGCGACCGAACCCATGGTGGACATCAGCATGAGGTATTACATCCCGTAGCTTGCAGCCCGCGAATCGGAGTTATCGCCTTACCTGGCCGGAGGTTGTGATTGCAAGCAGAAATAACCCATCTGCTTGAGGTCATGACCTCCGGATTTGTTTTATGCTATAGAATTTCACAATTTCCATAGAGAAATAAGGTTTGTCATTCTGAGCGCAGCGAAGAATCCCCGCATATTGTTCGTCGCGCGACACTCTACCGTCATTGGTAAAAATTCTCTATAACACGCGGCTGTGGTTGTATCCTTCGGCTGTCAGCGCGTCCAGCAGTTCGGCCACATGCTCCGGGCCGCGCGTCTCCATGGTAATGTCGATGACCGTGTCGCCCAGGTTGACGCCGTAGTAGGCCCGGTTGTGCAGCGTATCCACGATGTTGGCGTGGTGGGCCGCGATCAGCCGTGTCAGGTCGTGCAGCGCGCCCGGCTTATCCAGCAGATAAATGCGCAGTCGGACCATGCGGCCATCCTGCACCAGGCCGCGCTCGATGATCCGCGACAGCAGCGTCACATCGATATTCCCGCCGCACACCAGCACTGCCGTGTGCGCTCCGCGCAGGCTGGTCCGGTGCTGCAGCAGGGCCGCCAGCGCAACCGCTCCGGCCCCTTCGGCCAGCGTCTTCTCGCGCTCCAGCAGCATCAGGATCGCCGAAGCAATCTCATCCTCCTCCACCGTGACGATCTCATCGACATAGCGCTCCACCAGGGGCAGCGTCAGGTCGCCCGCGCGCCGCACCGCGATGCCGTCCGCAATGGTCGTGGCCGGATCGACCGTCACCGGATGGTGCGCCTCCACCGCGGCCCGCATCGACGGAAGCTTTGATGTCTGTACCCCCACCACGCGTACCTCGGGCCGCGAAGCCTGAACACAAGCCTCCTTGATGGCGCAGGCGACGCCCCCGATCAGCCCGCCGCCGCCGATAGGTACCACCACCGCCTCCAGTTGCGGCACCTGTTCCAGCAGCTCCAGGCCGATCGTCCCCTGTCCGGCCATCACGCCGGGGTCGTCGAAGGGATGGATAAAGGTGAACTGCTGCTCGTCGCACAGGCGCACCGCCTCGATATAGGACTCATCGTAGTTGGCCCCATGCAGCAGCACCTCGGCGCCGAACTCGCGCGTCGCCGTCACCTTCACCAGCGGCGTGGTCAGCGGCATCACAATCAGCGACCGGATGCCGCGTTTGGTGGCATGGTACGCCACGCCCTGCGCATGGTTGCCTGCGCTGGCCGCAATCACTCCGCGCGCCGCCTGTTCCGGCGTCAGCATGGCAATCCGGTTCAGCGCGCCGCGCTCCTTGAAGCTGCCCGTCATCTGCAGGTTTTCCAGCTTCAGATAGACCTGCTGCCCGGTCAGCGCGGAGAGCATGATCGAGTGCGGGCACGGCGAGTCGTAGATCGACCCGCGCAGCCGTTCACGCGCGGCCAACACATCGGCCAGACCGATGCTCAGCTTGGAATCCATCGTCGCCATCGCTCCCTTGATGTATCCGCTATTTCAGATGGTACCGCGATCTATCGGTCGCGCTGCGCGCGGAACTCGTTGGCCAGGCGGAACTCTTCCTTCAACTCCGGCGTGCGCAGGTTCTCGCGCAGATGCGCCAGCCGCTGCTCCAGCGCGTGCAGCGTCTGCGGCAATCGGCTCGGTGTTGGAGAGCGCAATGTCGCGCCACATGCTGTACGGACTCGCGCCCAGCCGCGTCGTCTCGCGCAGCGCGCGGCCGCCGATCGCGGCGATCTCTTCGCGGCCCGCTGCGGATCGCCCCCGAAGGTCTCCTCCAGCAGCGCGGCCAGCGCCGTCGACAGCATCTGCGGCAGATGGCTCACCCACGCACAGATCTCGTCGTGCCGCGCCGCATCGAGGTCCATCGTCCGCGCGCCGAACTTCGCCACCCACCCGCGCCACTCCGCCTCCAGAGGCTGCTGCGATTCTTCCATCGGCGTAAACAGCCACATCGCATTCTGGAACAGGTCGGCCTCCGCCAGCGCCGCACCGCCCGACTCCTTGCCCGCCATCGGATGGCCCGGGAAGAAAGCGCGCCCTGCCGGGCTGGTTGTACGAGCCTCGCCGCCAACTCCACAATCTGCACCTTGGTGCTGCCCACGTCGGTCACCAACTGATGCTCGCCAAGCACCGGCGCCAGCCGCTGCATCCAGTCCAGGATCGACAGCACCGGCCCCGCCAGCAGAATCACGTCGCAAGTTACCGCTACGGATTCGGCAGCCTCGCGCGCAACCCAGGAATCGATGGCGCCCATGCTCTGCGCAATGGTCAACGTCCGCTCAGTGGGCCCGGTGCCTACGATCTCGCCGTCGTAGCCGGCAGCGCGCAGGGCCAGGCCGGCCGATGCGCCGATCAGCCCCGTGCCGACGATCAGAATGCGACGGGCCATCGCCTATGCAACCTTTCGCCCGACCACCGGAGCCAGCAGCCGCAACTGCTCCACCAGCTTGCTAAGCTGCTCCGGGTACAGGCTCTGCGCGCCGTCGCTCATCGCCTTGTCGGGATTGGGGTGCATCTCCATCAGCAGACCATCCGCGCCCGCCGCAACCGCAGCCAGAGCCAGCGGCGGTACCAGGTCGCGAATGCCGACGCCATGCGACGGGTCCGCCATCACCGGCAGGTGGGTCAGCTTGTGCAGTACCGGGATCGCCGAAATGTCCATGGTGTTGCGCGTGTAGGTCTCGTAGGTGCGGATGCCGCGCTCGCACAGGATCAGGTCGTAGTTGCCGCCGGATAGGATGTACTCGGCGCTCAGCAGCACCTCTTCGATGGTCGCGGCGATGCCGCGCTTCATCAGCACCGGCGTGCGCACGCGGCCAAGCTCGCGCAGCAGGTTGAAGTTCTGCATATTGCGCGCGCCAACCTGGAACAGGTCGATGTAAGGGATCATCCCTTCGATCTGCGATATCTCCATCACCTCGGTGATCACCAGCAGGCCGGTCTGGTCGGCCACCTCGCGCAGCAGCTTCAGCCCCTCCAGCCCCATGCCCTGGAAGCTATACGGCGAGCTGCGCGGCTTGTATGCTCCTCCACGCAGAAACTTAGCGCCGGCCGCGGCGGCGAATTTTGCGCTCTGCAGTATCTGCTCGCGCGACTCCACGGAGCAGGGCCCCGCCATCACAATCACCTCTTCGCCGCCCACCACCACGCCGTTCTTGAATGCGATCTTCGTGCCCTCCGGCCGGAAGCTGCGCCCTGCCAGCTTGTAGGGCGCCGAGATCCGGTAAGCCTCATGCACTCCGGCCAGCACCTTGAACTCCAGCACATCGAAGTGCGCCGGCGTGCCGACTCCGGCCAGAATCGTCTGGTTCGCGCCCGTCGTCCGGTGAACATTGAACCCCAGCTCGACCATGCGCTCAATCACATCTTGAATATGCTGCTCGGTAGCCTGGTCCTGCATTGCGACAATCATCATTTCCATCCACGTTTGCTGAATTTGTAACTGCACATCCTGAACTTGTAGCTTTTATTGGTCTCTATTCCGTTTGCGACCGAAGATATGCAACATATTTCATTGCATAATCGACGAAACCCTTGCCAGTCGCGCTCCTCACGCGTCGCGTCGCTGCAGGGTGCGCATCACGTCGATCAGCCGCTCGTACACGTGCAGCATCTCCCCGTCGGAGAGCGGCCCGGGATTTACCGCGCGGACGTGGTTGAAGACCGCCTGCTCGCGGTCCGGCTCGTACACCGGCGCCTGCGTCTCGCGCTTCAGCAAGCCGATGGCCTTGGCCGCTTCCGCGCGCCGGCTGATGAGCCGCACAATCTCTTCATCCATATCGTCGATCTTCTTTCGCCAGTCGTAGATGTCCATTCGAACCGCCTCACATTGACCTCGACCGCATCGTTTCACCGTGCGTCCGGTACTATACTTTCCAGAACCATCATAAACGGCCTGCGCAGCTTCGCCTCCACAATGGCTACGCGCGGGACCGCCTCGAACCATCGCTTCATGCCTCATCCGCGCAGCCCCGCTATGAATTTGCCAACCGCAGCGGGAGCATCCGCTGGGTTCGACCTCTCGATCAACGCCACCAGCGCGCTGCCGATGACGGCGGCGTCGGCGAACTCCGCGACCGCGCGAACGTGTTCCGCGTTGGAGATGCCAAAGCCGACGGCGATGGGGATTCCGCGCGGCTGGGTGAATGCGCGCAGCCGGGCGACCAACTCGGAGGCGTCTCCCGCGACCTGCTGCTGCGTGCCCGTTATCCCCACGCGCGAGATGGCGTAGACGAAGCCCTCTGACGCCTCGGCGATGGCCTTCAGGCGCGCGTCGGGGCTGGTGGGCGCGGCCAGAAAGACTGGGGCGAGCCGGTTGGCGCGCATCTCCGCCAGGTACTCGTCCGCCTCTTCGACGATCATGTCGGTCAGCAGCACGCCGTCCACGCCCGCATCCTTCGCCGCGGCGCAGAAATTTTTCATTCCCATGCGCACCACCGGGTTGAGGTAGGAGAAGATCACAATCCCGCAGGCGGGGCGCGCCGCGCGCAACTGGCGCGCAAGCTCCAGCACATCGCTGAGGCGGACGCCGCGCGCCACTGCACGCTGGCTGGCGCGCTGGATCACCGGCCCATCGGCCAGCGGATCGCTGAAGGGCACGCCCAGCTCGATGACATCCGCGCCGTTGTCGATTGCGGCCAGCGCAATCTCGCGCGTCGTGGCCAGGTCAGGATCGCCAGCCGTCAGATACGCCACAATTCCTGGCTTCTTTTTGAACTCGATTGGCATCTATTGCCTCATCATTTCCAGAAACGTAACCTTGCGTACAACAAGGATGAGTTCACCAGGTGTAGGTGTTGGCTTCAGTTTGCTGCAAGCATTCGTTGCGACTACACCGTCAGCAAGAATGTCATGAAGCGCAAAGGATGGAATCCAGTGTTGATACATTGGGTTGTGTAGCCAAGCGGGGTTCTTTGTCTGTTCCTTTGAATATTGGCAACTCACATTGAATTGGGGCAGGATGGCGATGGACTCTTGCACTTGCGAAACCGGGACGCTCCTGGTCAAAGCCAATGCGCCGCATACATTACTTACTACCGGCTCTGCTCTCACATAATCGTTTGAAAACGATAGCGTGACGATCCCGTCCTTGTTGGTTGGGGCAAAAAAATCTGCTCCGTGCCAATGACCAAGCGAAATGTTCAGACACTCATTTGAAACCGGCTTTCCGTGGTTGGCATCAAGCACGAGGATTCGTATCTGATGCGAGCTACATGGGCGAACGCACAGAAAAGAACTCACAAGCATGACGATGGCGGCTGATCTCACAGAGCACCGTCCTTCCGTGACGCAAGTCCGCTCAAATCCATCTCCCGCGCCAGGATTCCCATGTCCTTATCGCCGCGGCCGGACAGGTTCACCATGAGGATGTCTGTCTTCGCCATCTTGGGCGCCATCTTCATGGCTTCGGCGATGGCGTGCGCGCTCTCCAGCGCGGGCAGGATTCCCTCGGTGTGGGCTAGCGCCGAGGTTGCGGCCAGCGCTTCTGCGTCGGAGGCCGAGGTGTACTCCGCGCGGCCCGAATCGTGCAGCATGGCGTGCTCCGGCCCTACGCTGGCGTAGTCGAGCCCCGCGCTCACCGAGTGCGTCGTCGCCACCTGCCCCGCGTCGTCCTGCAACACATAGCTATACGTTCCTTGCAACACTCCGGGCGTGCCGCCATCTGTCTTCTGGAAGCGAGCCGCATGGTCGCCCAGCTTCGTTCCGCGCCCACCCGCCTCCACGCCAATCAGGCGCACGTCCTTGTCGCCGAGGAAGTCGTAAAAAATCCCGATGGCGTTCGATCCGCCGCCCACACAGGCCACGATTGCTGTCGGCAACCGTCCTTCCTGCTCCAGAATCTGCGCGCGTGCCTCGCGGCCAATCACTCGTTGGAAGTCGCGCACCATGGTGGGGTAGGGATGCGCCCCCAGCGCCGAGCCCAGGATGTAGTAGGTATCGCGCACGTTGGTTACCCAGTCGCGCATGGCCTCGTTGATGGCGTCCTTGAGGGTCGCCGAGCCGCCGCTCACGCCGCGCACCTCAGCGCCCAGCAGCCTCATGCGGAAGACGTTCAGCTCCTGCCGCCGCATGTCCTCCTCGCCCATGTAGATGACGCACTGCATTCCGAAGAGCGCGCAGACGGTCGCGGTGGCCACGCCGTGCTGGCCCGCGCCGGTCTCGGCGATGATCCTCCGCTTGCCCATCCGCCGCGCCAGCATTCCCTGGCCCAGCGCGTTGTTGATCTTGTGTGCGCCGGTATGCAGCAGGTCCTCGCGCTTCAGATACATCTTCGCACCGCCCAGTTGCTCCGTCATCCGCTTGGCCAGGTAGAGCGGAGTAGGCCGGCCGCAGTAGTGGTGCAGCAGGTCGTCCAGTTCGGTCTGAAATGAGGGGTCGGTCTGCGCCTCCGCGTAGGCCAGCTCCAGTTCCTCCAGCGCGGCCATCAGCGTCTCCGGCACATAGCGCCCGCCATAGACCCCAAAGCGCCCTGCCCGCGCGCCGGCGGCGGAGTCAGCCTTCGGTCTAACTTTCGATCTAGGGGGTGAACTCACGCTCATCGGTCCTTCCCTCCAAACTCAACCGCACAAAGCAAAAAGCCGCGACAGGTTGGGTCGCGGCTGGCATGGTCTTCGAATCAACGGATTGTTTCGATGAGCCTACGCCGCCTCGCCCGCACCTGTGCGCCAGGTGCGGTAGGTAAACCAGAAGCGGCTGAGGTCGGCTGTCATCCTGCCTCTTACCATATATCGTTCCTTCGCTGCCGCGCAACCGCATTGCCTCTCGCAGACGCCTCCATCCCTCGAACCAGGCAGTGCCGCGCAAAAAGTGACCTCGCCTTTCAGGGTGCGCACCCTCCGCGGGCAGCGTGTCAGTCCCTTACCCTGGTTACGCCCGCGGGGGGGCCGTCAGGGGAGCGGTTCCACGGGTAAATTTATTTGAATTGACCATTGCCAGTAGCGTCCCATTGCGCGTAACTTAACATGAGGTTCTATGAAATACCACTTTCAGGTTCTTCTCGCGTGTTTGCTGGCTGCTTGGATGGTTCTAGCACCGGTGCAGGCATACGCATCCGGTAAGTCGGGAAGGACAGCAAAGACGAGCGTCCGCCATCACGCCACGCGGACCTATCACAACCGCACGCCAAGAGCGCATGTCCACCATGCGCGCACCCGCCACGGCTAGAGCACCTTCACATTCAGGGTAGTCCGGGATGAACGCAATTCACATCGCTGCAATGTGATCTGCGTCACACCTCATGCGACGAAATGGCTTTCTCCGTTGCTTTCGATTCTTGTGCCGGTGTATACCCAAAGACGGAAGTCAGAAAGGTGCCCAAAAACATGCATAAGACGCTCTGCCAGGAGTCTCGCAGAAAGTTCCTCAAAACTTCGTTCTTTGGTGGCGCTGCAGCGGTTGCGGCGACCAGTCTCCCCGCGGCATGGGCCGGCCAGGCTGCTCCCGCGGCAAAAAGCAGTTCCAGCTCTGCTGCGGCCCCTGCTGCCCGCTCTGCGGGAACCAGCAAGGTTTCGCTTGCCACGGGCAACGATCGCGCCGACATCGCCTTCAAGTCGATGGAGCCGTTCAAGGCTGAGATTGCCGCGGCCATCGGCAACAAGCGGGTTGTCCTAAAGCCCAACAATGTCATCACCAACGTGCCGCTGTGCGCCAGTCACGTAGACAATCTGGAAGGCATCCTGGAGTTCCTGAAGTCGATCGGCAAGACCAATGTGATCCTCGCCGAGTCTCCCGCCGGCGGTTCGGTGATGGAAGGCTTCAACAACTACGGCTATCCCAGGCTGGCCAAGAAGTATGGCATCAAGCTGGTGGATCTCGACACCGAGCCAGTCACGGTCGTGCAGTGCATCGACGAGAAAGACTTCCAGCCGGCATGCCGTGCGCGTGGCCAAGATCATGATGGACCCGGCGAACAACTTCGTCATCTCGGCCGCCAAGCTGAAGACCCACGACCTGGTGGGGATCACCCTTTCGCTCAAGAACGTTGTCATCGGCGCTGGGCATAAGGATACGGGCTCTGGACTTGCCAATGCGGGCCCTGGCGGAGGCAGGTCGGACAAGCGGCTGATGCACGGTGGTGGCACGCACGGCATCAACTACAACATCTTCACCCTCTCCAGCGTCCTGCACCCGCATCTGGCAGTGATTGACGGCTTTGAAGGCATGGAAGGCACTGGGCCGGTGCATGGCACGCCGATCAGCCAGAAGGTCTGCCTCGCCAGCATGGACTGGCTGGCAGCGGACCGGGTTGGCGCGGAGTTGATGGGCGTCGACGTCGGCAAGATCGGCTACCTCACCTTCGCCATCGCGGCGGGCAATCGCGGCCAGGGAGACCTGAGCAAGATCCAGATCGTCGGGCCGCCGATCAAGAACTTCGCCAAGACCTATCAGTTGCCCAACACATGGCAGCAGATCATCTCCTGGCAGAGGCCGATGGTGGCAAGCTAAGGCTGCATGAGGATCGAGTTACGGGACGGAGATGCCTCTGGTGTCTCCGTCTTTTTATGCCCCAGTAGGGAACTGACGCGCGCGCCTGATTGAGACAAAACATCCTCCCTCCTCGTCAGACAAAGGATGCAGATGATAGTATCGGTGGCCGTAAAGAATGGGAGATTATTCATGAAGAGAATCGCATTCCTGATGACCGCGCTGGCTCTATGCATCACCATGGCTTCGGCCCAGATCGCCGCAACCTCAGCCAAGAGCTACGCTAAGCCGCCCAAGCGGACCAAGCGTTACGTCATTACCGATTTCGGCGCGGTCGCCGACAACAAAACGGTGAACACCAAGGCCATCCAGGCGGCCATCGATAAGTGCGCCTCCGCCAAGAAGGGTGGCGTGGTCGTGGTTCCCAAGGGGACCTTCCGCAGTGGCGCCATCTTCCTCAAGCAGGGAGTGGACCTGTTGGTGGAGAAGGACGGCGTACTCAAGGGCACCACCAACCTCGACGACTACCCGGCAATCCAGTCGCGCTGGGAGGGCACGGAGGAGATGTACACCGCGTCCTTGGTCAACGCCGATGGAGTCAACGGCCTCACCATCTCCGGCGAGGGTACCATCGACGGATCGGGCGATGAGTTCATGGCAAACAGTCCCATGCGCCGTCCCCCGCCCGCACCCGGTGCAGCCGCAGCTCCCAGAGCTCCAGGGGCTGATGCCTCTACAGCCGCTACAGCCGCCGCTCCAATGGCGACTCCGCCTCCTGCCCCCGCATCCGCTCCGCCCATGGCCGCTGCGCCCCGTCCAGCCGCACCCGGCGCAGCAGCCGGTCCAGGCGCTGGCCCGTCAGGGGCCCCTCGCCAGATGCGCGGACGTCCCCGTCTCATTGGCATCCAAAGTTCCAAGGAAGTTCTCGTCTCCGGACTGCATCTGCACAATCAGGCCATCTGGTGCCTCTTCGTCCTCTATAGCGAGGACGTTGAGATCGACGGCGTCAACATCACCGCCGCGCACAACATCCCAAGCTCCGACGGCATGGACATCGACTCGTCCAAGCATGTCCACATCACCAACGCCTTCATCGACGACGACGACGACTGCATCTCCATCAAGGCCGGCAAGGACGCCGATGGCCTGCGCGTCAACCGTCCTTCCGACGACATCCTCATCGAGAACTCCCACTTCGCCTACGGCCAGGGCGGCGTCGCCATGGGTAGCGAGACATCCGGCGGCATTCGCAACGTCACCGTGCAGAACTGCCTGATGGACTCCGACAACTGGACGCCCATTCGCTTCAAGTCGCAGCCCAGCCGCGGCGGCGTGGTGGAGAACATCACCTATAAGAACATCGTCCTGCACGGCACCCGCGAGGCCTTCGATATGAATATGGAGTGGCGCATGGTCGGCCCGCGAATGCCGGACTCCAACCCCTTGCCCGTTGTGCGTAACGTCAAAATCATCAACGTCACGGGCGACGTGCAGAACGTAGGCTCCATTCATGGTCTTGCTGGCAGTCCCATCCAGGGCGTCACCTTTGAGAACTGCAACATCACAGCTACCCGCGGCTTCCGGCTCGATCACGCACGCGGCGTAGACCTGACCGGTTTGAAGATCGACGTGAAGCAGGGCGATCCAGTCACCACCACCGACGTGCAGTAGGCGGGTGCGTTGGCGCATCGCACCGTGCAGAATGAGGGCCCCATGATGAAGAGAACCACGATCCTGTGCGCCGCGCTGGCGCTATGCTCCGCTGTGGCTTCGGCGCAGATTGCCAAAACCTCCGCCAAGAGCTACGCCCACCCCACCCACCGATCCAAGCGCTACGTCATCACCGACTTCGGGGCCGTCGGCGATGGCAAAACCCTGAACACCAAGGCCATTCAGGCGGCCATCGACAAATGCGCCTCCACCAAAAACGGCGGCGTCCTCGTTATCCCCAAGGGAACCTTCCTCAGCGGAGCCATCTTCCTCAAGCAGGGCGTCAACCTGCTGCTGGAGAAGGATGGCGTGCTCAAAGGTTCCAGGGACCCCGACGATTATCCCCAGGTCCAAACCCGTTGGGAGGGCACCGAGGAGATGTGGACCTCGGCCTTCGTCAACGCCTTCAACGTCACCGGGCTCATCATCTCCGGCGAGGGCGCCATCGATGGATCGGGTGAAAACTGGGGTCAGAATCGCCGCACGCTGCCCGGTGCAGCGCTTCCGCCCGCCGCCGCAACCACTACGTATTTCCACAAGACTGCGGCTTCGCATACGGCAACGCCTGTGGCGCAGTTCCGCATCCCAGTCTGTCGCGCTTCAGAATGCCATGAATCCCGTTGCCGCGCCAGCCGCCCCACGCCAGTATCGAGGCCGTCCCCGCCTGGTCGCCATCCAGAACGCCAAGGACGTGCTCGTCACCGGCGTCACCCTGGAGCACCAGGCCGTATGGTGCCTCTTCATCCTCTACAGCCAGAATGTTGAGGTCGAAGGCGTCACCATCCGCGGCGACCACTCCACCCCCAGCGCCGACGGCATGGACATCGACTCGTCTAAGCATGTGCATGTCAATCGCGTCGACATCGACACCAATGACGATTGCCTCTCCATCAAGTCCGGCAAAGACGCCGATGGACTGCGCGTCAACCGTCCCGCCGAAGACATCCTCATCGAGAACTCCCACTTCGGCGCAGGCGGCTCCGGCGTCGACATGGGCAGCGAGACCTCAGGCGGCATCCGCAACGTCGTCATCCAGAACTGCGTTATGGACTCCAACAACTCCGCACCCATCCGCTTCAAGTCCGCGCCCAGCCGAGGCGGATTGGTGGAGAACATCACCTATCGCAACCTCGTGCTGCATCAGACCCGTCAGTTTATTGAGATGAACCTGAACTGGAGCAATCGCGCCATGGCGCGGCAGGCGCCGCCCCCACCGGCCAATCCCTTGCCCTCCTTCCGCAATGTAAGGATCATCAACGTCTCCGGCGACGCGCAGACGGCCGGTACCATCAACGGCCTTCCCGACAGCCCCATCCAGGGCGTCACCTTCCAGAACTGCCACATCACCGCCAACACCGGCCTCCATATCACCCACGCACGCGACATCGACCTCTCCGGCCTCACCCTCGACGTCAAGGACGGCCCCCCCATCACCAAAACCGACGTGCAATAGGGGCATTACGGGGTGCCCCATTCATCGCGCTCTTGTCTCACGCGATGGGTGGGGTAGGGCCAATCCGCTTAGTCCGGTCAGGTTCGTGTCTATGGACGGACGCTGATCGTCACCGCTGTGCTTACCGGCAACACGCCATCGTTCACCGTGAACTTCACGCTATGGCTGCCTGCCTGCGCTTTGGTTGGCGTCCAGCTAAACGTTTGTGTCACCGGATCGAAGCTCGCGCCCGCCGGCAGTCCACTGGCCGAGTAGGTGAGCTTTGCGTTTGCATCGGGGCTTCGCGCCACAACGGTGAACTGTAGCGACTCTCCAACAGCGATTTTTTTCGCGCCGATGGAATCGAAGCTGGGACGGTACACCGTCTCCGGCAGCGGATACTTGTCGTCCGCCACGGCGAAGCTGTACGGGTGCGCTGCCGATGGCGCTGTCGGATTCGTGTAGAGGCTGTCCGGCGGCGTTCCCGGCGATGGCCGGTCCACCGTCACATCCACCGCTCGCAGCGTCGGCGATGTCACTAGATTGGTAACCTTCGTTGTCTTATAAGGAATCTCCTTGACGTACTCTTCGTCCGCCGGCCGCTTCCTTGTATTGGTCACCTTTACGATGGCTGGAACTCCAGGCGCGGTCATTACGGAAACGTTGTTGAAGCGCAGATCGGCCGCGTCATCCAGCACGATCGCGGGCCGCTTATCCACGACTTCGTACTTCAATTTGATGCCACTCAACTTAATATTCCGCACATGCCGCGCATAGATTCCATAAGCCGGCAGAACTCCCAGCATGCTTGGCTCGGGATACTCGCGGATCATCTCGGGAATATTGTAGGGATCGTTGCTCCACGCTCCTTGCCCGCCGTTCGCGGTTGCGTCCCAACTGACTCTGGGCAGCAGTCCTTCATTCCGGCTGAAGAAGGTATTCGCCAGCCACGGCAGCGATTGGGTCGAGGGTGCGCTCTGGTAGGGCGTGATCGCAACGCTTCTGTTCAACTGTCGCTGCTCGGTGGCGTGCTCCATGTTCAGGCCGCCGCGATACTCCACCGTTATATTGCTCATGCTGACGTTCTCGATTGGATGGTCAACCAATCCGTTAAGGAGGATTGGATAGCGAGGGTCCGCATCCTCCACTACGACGTTGCGAATAACAATGTTGCGTATGCTTGCAAATCCCGATCCTACTGCATTTGCATAGAGCGGGTCCTTAGGGTGGATGGAGTTCTGGTTCAACCTGGTCGGCGCATCCGGATTGACGATGCTGATGCGCGCAGTCGTTCCGCCAACCGAAACGGAGGTCGATTTGTCATACGCAGGAATGTATCGCTGCGGAGGATAGCTGCCATAAACCTCCGGCACGTTGGGAAGAATCCAGCTTGTCTCGGTCAGGCGGACGTTGTTGGCCGGGCTCACTTCATTGCCAGTGTTGGTGCCCGTTACCGCCGTACGGCCCCGGTCGCCAATATCGATAAAGATCGGCGAGCTGCTGATGTGCGTCATGCGAATGTCGCTGAACAGAATGTCTTTCAGCTCCGCTCCGTCCACCGATTCCAGCGCCAGGCCGCGCGATCGGTCGAAGAGCATGTGGCGAATGGTGACGGTATCCAGCCCGCTGGATCCTTCCGTCCCGAACTTGACCCTCCCGGTCGGGCCGTCGCGATCCGAGGCTACCAGCTTGTGCGTGGAATATACCTTGTCCAGCACCGAGCCTGCGTCGTATCCACTGACCGTGTCGTTCTCGAACAATATATTTTTGGTCGTAATGTGTTTTCCCGCGCCGAACGATCCCTTGAGAACAAGTGCATCGTCGGTCAGGGAATTCAAGACGGAGTTTCTTACCGTCATGTTCTGGCAGGTGTCGATGTCGAATGCGTCGCGGTCGGTATCTATGACGATCCCGTCGACGGTCCAGTGATTGACGTTGGTTCCCAGAATCGCAAAATGGCCCCCATTCTTAACATGGAAGTCGCGGAAGATCACGTTGTCGGCATTCTTCAATCCGATCGCTTTATTCGCTCCGCCCGGCACTCCCGCAGCGTCCCTGGTCGATACCTCGCGCGGATCGCCTCCCGCAATCACATCCACAACCACGCCTTTGCTGTCCGTGTAGCTTCCGTCGATCAGCCCCGGCCCGGAGATGGTGACGTTATGCACATCGATGCCGTAGATCAGGCTGTTTGCCCAGTGAGAGTGCCCCTCATCCTGTACGCCGACAAAGAGGTTTTTCTCCGGCGCGTCGTAGAACCCTCCGTCCTGGCCCTCTGCGGTGCCAGCCACGGCTGCCCGCAGGATGGAGTCCTTGCTGGCAAGGCGCAGCTCGACATTGCTCTTCAGCCGGATGGAGTAGGTCTTGAAGGTCCCTTGCGGAACCACCACAACTCCGCCGCCGGCGGTCGCAGCCGCATCGATGGCGGCATTGATGGCGGTCTGGTTGGCCAGTGCCGGACCGTCCGATTTGGCCCCATACTTCAAAATGTCGAAGGTTGGGCCATGCGACTTGGGAAGGGCGATGACCCCGCTGCCGGTGGCTATCTTGATCGTCGCGCCAGACGACGCGGAGGCTGCTTGCGCATGGGCGAGGTTCGAGAGAGTGGCGAATGCCAGTACCAGTCCTACGGTAACCAGGGATAAAGGCCATGTTCTAGTCAGGCGGGTCAATCGGACTCCAGTGCTTCGAGGTTGCAAGCGTGTTGTGGATTGGTAACAGCGGAACGGGGTTCTACTGGACTGCTACGCACCAAGTCTAATCCTGCCGCTTGACCTGGGTAAATCCAAACTGCGCCGCCGCCAAACTATGGGTAGGTTGACATCTCAAACATGCGCCATGTATCACTGTACGCAACTCTAGCGAGGTTAATCATGGCATATTTTATGTCCAATATGGATCGCAGGACCCTCCTGAAAACACTCGGGACCGTCACGGCCGGCGCAGCGTTTTCCAAGTACAGCATGGCTGCGGCCCCTGCTGCGGCTGGCGGCAGAAAGTCCTTCAATGGACTCTTTCCCATCGCCTCCTCTCCGTTTACCCAGGACGACAAACTGGACCTCGAGTGCCTCGGGAATGAGGTGAAGTTCTGCAACCGCGGGGGTGTTCCAGGACTGATCTGGCCGCAGATTGCCAGTGGATGGTCCACACTCACCACCGCCGAGCGTTTAGCCGGGGCCGAGGCCATGATTGCGGCTGGCAAGGGCGGCAAGACCGCCATCGTGATCGGCGTGCAGACCAAGGGCAACGATCTGCCCGGAGCGGTAGCGTTTGCCAAGCACGCGGAGCAGCATGGCGCGAACGCCATCTGCTCGCTGCCGCCCGAGGGCGACGATGCGGCCATCGTGTCCTACTACAAGGCCATCGGAGCAGCCACCGACCTTCCCCTCTTCGTCCAGACCTCGGGCAACGAGTCGGTGGACTTGGTCGTCCAGTTATTCAACGAGATTCCTACCGTATCGGTGGTGAAGGATGAGGCGGGCGACCCGCTACAGCGCGTAGGCGAACTCCTGTCCAGGACCAACGGCAAGCTGGCGGTCTTTGCCGGCAAGGGCGTTCGCCAGATGATGGATGAGATGCGTCTCGGCTTTACCGGTTTTGCTCCTACGGTCGGCATGGCAGACATCTTCCAGCAGGCATGGGAGCTGTACAAGGCGGGCAAGATTCGCGAGTCCTACGACATGTTCGGCAGGATCCAGGCCTTCTCCACCATCGTCGGCGCAGACAGCTATGTAATGGTCGCACGCGGCATCTTCAAGGAGGACACCAAGTCGCGGCCTACACCGGGCTTAAGCGCTGTCATGGGCGGTGGCGCGGGCGGCGGACGCGGCGGCGGCGGAGCGGGAGCTTCCACTGGGCCGTTGACCGATGCGGACAAGAAGAACGTCCGCGATGCGCTCAACACTTACCTGAAGCCCTACCTGCGCGCAGGCTGAGCGTGACATGCGCTTTACCCCACTCGTCTGCCCAGGCGGTCCAGCTTCTTAGCTCAACCAATCGAGGATCTGCAAGTGAGTAGAACCTATTCTTCCGCGAGGCGGTCCTTCTTACGTCCGCCGGTGATGGCACTCATCGCATTCGCGCAGTCGTAACTGGCTGCGTGGGGGTTCTGGCATGGTCGCAAGGCGCGTATAACATCCAGGAACCGCCCGCCCGTCAAGCACAGCCGGCTCCGCAGGCTATGCAAGCGCCCGCACTCTATGTACAGACCTGTACTCTATGCCACGGCGGAGATTCCATGGGAACTGACCGCGCGCCGACACTGGCTAACTCTGCCCTCCTGCGCGGGCTGTCCGACAGCGATGTCGCAGCCATCATTGTGAAGGGCAAGAACAAGATGCCTGCCTTCGCTCTGCCGCAGGCCGACATCGACCAGATTGTCCGCTACATCCGCAGCCTCAACGCGGCTCCGGTGGCAACCGCGGTTGCCGGAGATGCCAAGGCGGGCGAGAGCATCTTCTTTGGCGAGGGGCAGTGCTCCTCCTGCCACACGGCGGCGGGCCGGGGAAGATCCTATGGGCCCGATCTCTCCGGTATTGCCAGCCGGCTGAACCCGGCAGTATTGCAGCAAGAGCTGAACAAACCAGGCTCCAGTGCCGGTTCGGGTGGCGGTGGCGGGGGGCGAGGCGGTGGTGGCGGAGGGTTTGGAGCCGCTCCCGCAACCTACGACAGTGTCACCGTTACCTTGAACGATGGCAGCAAGCTACAGGGGCTCAATCGCGCCCAGGGCAGCCACGACCTGGTCCTACAGACCAGGGACGGCAAACTTCACCTTCTGTCGGATGGCGAATACCGCTCAGTGATCCCTGACGCTTCGTCGGTCATGCCTGCCTATAAGGGGACACCGGAGCAGCAGCGCAACCTCATCGCCTATCTTGCGACGTTGAAGGGAGTTGCTATAGGACCGGTAGCCGGATCGCCGCCGTCCATCACCCCGGCCCAGGTTGAGCAGGTCCTTCATCCCCGGCTGGGCGATTGGCCCAACTACAACGGGACCCTGGATGGGACCCGCGACAGCAGCCTCAATCAAATCACGCTGGACAATGTGGCAAAGCTGCAACTGCAATGGGTCTATTCGATCCAGTTCAATGGACTGGAGACGACCCCGGTGGTGGTCGATGGAGTCATGTTTGTCACCGGCAACAACCAGGTCTACGCTATCAGCGGGAAGACCGGGCGCGAGATATGGCACTATCAGCGCCCCAAGAGCCAGTCGGCGCAGATAAGCGGTGATGCCGCCATCGGCGTCAATCGCGGGGTCGCGGCACTAGGCGACAGGGTCTTCTATCTCACCGACGACGCTCATCTCATCGCGCTCGACCGTTTGAACGGCTCCCTGCTGTGGGATGTCAACACCCACGAGGGCGCAGCCGGACAGTATGGCGGGACTGCCGCGCCGCTGGTGGTGGGTGATCTCGTCCTCACCGGCGTAAGCGGAGGAGACAATGGGATTCGCGGATTCCTGGCCGCATATAAGGCCACAACCGGCGAAGAAGCATGGAAGTTCATGACCATTCCCAAGCCCGGCGACACCGGGCCCATCGCCGACACATGGAAGGGAACGGCCCTGGCGCTGGGTGGTGGGGCCACGTGGACTACGGGCAGCGCTGAACTGGATGGCAGTGTTGTGTACTGGCCAGTGGGCAATCCGCATCCAGACACCGACGGCGATGAACGTGCGGGAAGCAACCTCTACTCCAATAGCGATCTGGCAATCGATACCAAGACCGGCAAGCTGCGCTGGTACTTCCAGTTCACTCCCCACGACCTGCACGACTGGGATGCCAATGAGCCCATCGCCCTGGTCGACACCATCTGGAAGGGCGAGCCGCGCAAGCTCTTGCTGCATGCCAACCGCAACGGGTTCCTGTATGTTCTGGACCGCACGAATGGCAAGATGCTGCTGGCCTCCAGAATGGTGGACAAGCTGACCTGGGCCAGCGGAATCGACCCGGTGACCGGCGTCCCCAACCTGCTTCCAGCCAATGAGACCACCTTGCAGGGCTCGGCAGCCTGTCCCGCGGTCCGCGGGGCCACCAACTGGTATTCCACCGCCTACAACCCCGCCACGCGACTTTATTACGTCATGACGGTGGAGGACTGCACCACCTATCGCAAGGCAGCGGATGGCGGCTATGGAAGGTATGTGGACCCGGCAAATCCGGCGAAAAAAATTCTTCGCGCATTCAACATAGAAACCGGTAAAGTGGTTTGGCAGATTGACCTGCCCGGACCGGTGCAATCCAACTATTCGGGCGTGCTTACCACGGCGGGCGGCCTGCTCTTCTTCGGCGAAAGCAGCGGAGGCTTTGCCGCTGTCGATGCCGGCACAGGCAAGTATCTTTGGCACTTCGAAACCAACCATACGTTCAAGGCGTCTCCGATGACCTACGCAATCGACGGAAGACAATACGTCGCAATCGCATCCGGGGGAAATATACTGTCGTTCGCTCTGCCCGCAGCCCCGCAATGACCCGCAGGTCATTGGCACGGGACGCAAGCATCGCGCAGCTTCGTTGTACCGGACAGAACGAGCCTCGTTAGCAGGATAGAGTTCAAGTATTGAAAGAAATTCAGGGGGAAGAATCAAGTGAAACAGAATCTATCGCGCCGCAACTTTCTTGGGACTTCAGTTGGATTCGCCGCCGCCGGCCTTGCCGCAGTTGCAGATCCTATAGGCGCCGCCGCGCAGACGGTGGGTGTCAAGCCGGGCGATCTCCCCGACCTCACCATCAAAGAGGTCAAGATCTACGTCACTGATTTGACTGGTGTCCATAAGCTCAACAGCACCGAGACCGGCGAGTTGATCTCCGTGGTCACCAACAGCGGCATCGAGGGCAACTACACCATCGGCGATCGCAGCACCACTCCCGGTTGGCTCAACTGGGCCAAGACGGCGCTGGTGGGCAAGAACGTGATGGACCTGCTGCCCACCTATACCTCCACCTCTGGCATGAAAGGCGGCGGAGGCTTCGGTGGAGGAGGCAGAGGAGGCGGTGGAGGCAGAGGGGGCGGCGCGGCTGCAGCAGCAGCCGGTGCAGCAGGCGCGGCTGGCGGAGGCAGAGGGGCTGGCGCAGCCGCTGCTGCTGGCGCGGCTGGAGCAGGCAGAGGAGCGGGTGGCGGTGCTGGTGCTGGCGGTGCAGCCGGTGCTGGTGCAGCCGCAGCGGGTGGCGGAGGTAGAGGGGCCGGTGGAGGAAGAGGAGGCGGCGGATTTGGCGGAGGCGGCGGTTCTGCGGCCGGTGCCCAGGAGACCGGCCTGCTCGCTCGTGGTGGCGGTACATGGCCCAACTATTACACCGCGGCCGCCGATGTCTGCATGTGGGACATCCTGGGCAAGGCCGTCAATCAGCCAATCTATAAGATTCTCACCGGTGGCACGCCAACCAAGAACCGCGTCATGGCCTATGCCAGTTCGCAGCATTTGGCTACCGTCGAAGACTACGTTCCGGATGTTCTGAAGGCTAAGGCCCAGGGTTTCAGGGGGTACAAGATCCATCCCGGCGGAGGCCAGCACGCAACCGGTCCGGCCATCCCAAGCTATATCGGACACATGGAAGAGATTCGTACGGTGCGCGCGGCCGTGGGCGAAGAATTCGTCCTGATGCACGATCCCGTGCAGCAGTACAACCGCTACGAAGCCTTGGCGGTTGGACGCCTGCTCGAAGAGCTGAACTACGCCTGGTTCGAGGACCCGATCCGCACCGTCGATATGGAAGGCCTCATCGAACTGGCCAAGCAATTGACCGTTCCCCTCCATGTGGGTGAGTTCCTGTTCTCCATCGCGGACTTCGCCGAGTACATCAAGAAAGACGCTATGGGCGTGGTCCGCCTGATCGGAGACAACGTCGGAGGAATCTCCGGATCGATGCGCGTAGGCCTGCTGGCCGATGCTCACGGGCTGGAGTGCGCGCCCCACAACTGGGGCAACCCGCTCGACCTGGCCATGCACTTCCATCTGGAGCTGGCGCTTCCCAACGTCTACTGGTTCGAGATGCCCTTCCCGTCGGAGTACACCGACCGCTCCTACTTCAAGTATCAGTTCCGTATCGACAAGGACGGCTATATTCCCGCGCCCACCGACCCAGGGCTTGGCTATCCCATCGACCGCGCCGCACTGGACAAGATCACCACGCGGATCGATCGCTAATCGCGTTCCTGCAATGCTGCACCCGGTTCCATCGCCGGCAAATGGAGGAAGTACTCATGAAATCCAACACATCGCGACGCGACTTTCTCAGCATCTCCGCTGCATTGACCGCTGCGGGTGCCGCAACCGGCTTCGCCGTGCTTGCCGACCCCGCCGGTGCCGCCGCACAGACCGTGGGCGTCAAGTCGGGCGATCTCCCCGATCTCACCATCAAAGAGGTCAAGATCTATGTCACGGACTTGACCGGTGTCCATAAGCTCAATGGCACCGAGACCGGTGAGTTGATCTCCGTGGTCACCAACAGCGGCATTGAGGGCAACTACACCATCGGCGATCGCAGCACCACTCCGGGTTGGCTCAACTGGGCCAAAGCAGAGCTGGTGGGCAAGAACGTGATGGACCTGCTGCCCACCTACACCTCCACCACCGGCATGAAGGCCTCCGGCGGATTTAACGGAGGCGCGGGAGTCCCGGTCCGTCGTCCAGCGCCGCCTGTCGGTGGCGCGCCCGGAGCTGCTGCCGCTGCTACAGCGGCTGCTGCAGCGGCCAGGCCGGCCGGATCGCCCGCATTCTTCAATGGCGCCAACTCGACGCCGGGCCGTGCCGATACTGGGCTTCTCGCACGAAGCTCCGGCACATGGCCGAACTACTACACGGCTGCCGCAGATGTCTGCATGTGGGACATCCTGGGCAAGGCCGTCAACCAGCCGGTCTACAAGATCCTCTCCGGCGGCACGCCAACCAAGAGCCGCGTCATGGCCTATGCCAGTTCACAGCACCTGGCCACTGTCGAGGATTACATTCCCGATGTTCTGAAGGCAAAGGCCCAGGGATTCAGGGGATACAAGATCCATCCCGGCGGAGGCCAGCATGCAACCGGCCCGGCCATCCCCAGCTATATCGGACACATGGAAGAGATTCGCGAGGTCCGCAAGGCTGTGGGTGACGAGTTCGTCCTGATGCACGATCCCGTGCAGGGGTATAACCGTTACGAAGCTTTGGCTGTCGGCCGACTGCTGGAAGAGCTAAACTACGCCTGGTTCGAGGACCCGATCCGCACCGTCGATATGGAAGGTCTCATCGACCTACAGAAGCAGTTGAGCGTTCCTCTCCACGTGGGCGAATTTCTCTTCTCCATCGCGGACTTCGCCGAATACATCAAGAAAGATGCTCTGGGCGTGGTCCGCCTGATTGGAGACAACGTAGGTGGAATCTCCGGATCGATGCGCGTTGGCCTGCTGGCCGATGCTCACGGGTTAGAATGCGCGCCTCACAACTGGGGCAACCCGCTCGACCTCGCGGTGCACTTCCATCTGGAACTTGCGCTTCCCAACGTTTATTGGTTTGAGATGCCCTTCCCGCCGGAGTACACCGACCGTTCCTACTTCAGCTATAAGTTCCGGACGGACGCAGACGGCTATGTTCCCGCGCCTACCGCGCCGGGGCTTGGCTATCCCATCGACCGCGCCGCACTGGACAAGGTCACCACGCGGATCGATCGCTAAACGCGGCTGTCGTCGCGCGTGAGATAAGGAGGAGTTGCGATGTTGCGAACCAGGATACTTCTATGCGCCATGCTGTTGACCATCTTTCCGGCGAGGGCGCTGGAGCGACCGGAGGTGACGTTCAAGGTGTTTCAATTCCCTCCCAACATGATCCCGCGCATCGACGGCAACGACGACGACTGGGCCATGGTTCCGGACAGCTACGCCATCGGCATGGACCAGTTGGTCGACACCGAAGCGCCGGCAGGAACGGTGACCCCGCGCGATCCCAAGAAGCTGGACGTCAAGGTCAAGGTGGGCTGGGTCAAGGGCCTCAACCGGCTGTACTTCCTCTATGAGGCAAACAAGGACTACTGGGACTTCTCGGCCCCTGGTCTGCACAACGACATATTCGAGGTTGTGGTCGATGGCGACCTCTCAGGAGGGCCGCTGATCGATGAGTATCACAAGGACGTCTGGAACACGAAGGCTGTCGGCGACCTGGCCAACACCGATCCACGCATCAGCAGCTCGGATGCCTACTTTGCCCAGCAAGGCGCTCACGCCCAGAACTACCACATCTTCACCCCGGCGCTGGATAAGGATTGGACCATGGACTGGGGATGCGCCCAGTACACCAAGGAACTGCCCTACGCCAACCACGCCACCAAGTACAACTTCAAGCCGGGCGATCCGGGCAAGCTGGTGCTGGAGTTCTACATCACGCCCTTCGACTATGCGGGTTGCGAAGGCCCGGAGCGCGCGGTCGAGTCGGTGCTGACGGAGAACAAGCTGATCGGGCTCTCCTGGGCCGTCATCGCGTACCACGATCCCAAATCCAACGCTCGCCAGTTCTGGAACCTCTCCCACAAGCAGACCTTCTTCGGCAATGCGTCCGACCTGGTCGGCTTCCGCCTGATGCCGTTGGAACCGCAGTTCCAGAAGCCCATCGACTCGCAGTGGACCTACAACATAGTCGATATGGACCGCGGGATCGTCGCCTTCAAGGACCAGTCCGTCGGCCAGGTCACCTCATGGAAGTGGGACTTCGGCGATGGTGCGACCTCCACCGAACAGAACCCCATCCATCAATATGCGGGCAGGCCGGGAAGGGAAGGGGACTACTCCGTCACACTGGAGGTCACCGGCCCCAAGGGGACTTCCCGCCTGGCTAAGGTCTGGCAAGTCCACCTGAGAGGCTCGGCTCCTGCCGCCACACCGGCTGCCGCCGTGCCGCCCGTCGCAGGAAAACCATGATGCAGGATTGCCGCGCCAAGCAGCCGGAGATTGTGTGCCAATGATCGATACAGCTTCTCGTAAGCCCAGCAGCAAGCCGTTTCCCATCCGCTACCTGCTTGTGCTCTGGCTCTTGGTCATCAGCGCCGCGGTCTACGTCGACCGCATCAATATTTCGATCGCCTCGACTGGAATTAGCAAGGAATTCACCATCAGCAATGTCCGCATGGGATGGGTCTACGCCGCATTCCTGGTGGGATATGCAGGCCTGCAGATTCCCGCGGGCGTGCTGGCGCGGCGGCTTGGCCCGCGCCTCACCCTGGGGTTGTTGGGCGTGTGGAGACCGATCTTTATCGTCCTGATCGCGTTTATTCCTCATGGCTTTGGCAATCCGCTGGTCATCCTCATCTTTCTGCGTTTTGCCCTGGGCGCGGGCGAAGCCACCATGTTTCCCGCTACCAGCCAGTTTGTCGAACGCTGGTTTCCCGCCAGTGAACGCGGCAAGGCGAATGGCCTGATCTTCGCCGGCATCGGCCTCGCGGGGCTGACAACGCGGCTGATGGGCGAGATCATCCTGCGCTTCGGATGGCGCGCAACCTTTTGTTTCACCTCCACCATCGGCGCGCTGGCGGGACTTGTCTGGTATCTCGCCTCGCGCAATACACCCGAAGAACATCCATGGGTGGGAGATGCGGAGCGCGAGCTGATCATCAGCCAGCGCCGCGTCAAAGCCGCCGCCAAAGAGGACGATTCGCAATATGGCAAACATAAAATTCCCTGGACGACTATCTTCAGCAGCAAGGCGGTGCTTGCCGTCACCCTTAGCTACTTCGCCTATGGCTATGTGGCGTGGATGTTCTACACCTGGTTCTTCACCTACATGTCTCAGGCACGCGGGCTGAACCTGAAGACCAGCGCGCTCTACACCATGTTGCCGTTCATTGCCATGACCACCGGTTGCCTGTTGGGCGGCGCGCTCAGCGATTGGATCGCAAAGCGCTACGGTGCGCGCCAGGGCCGCTGCCTCCTCTCCGCCGTCTCTCTCGCCATAACCGCCTTCCTCCTGGTGATGGGTTCACGTATCGAGAGCGCCATGGCGGCTGCGTTCATGCTTGCGTTCGGAGTGGGTGTCCTCTTCATCGCGCAGAGCATCTACTGGGCCGTCGCCGCCGACATCAGCGGAGAATACGTCGGCGTGGTATCGGGAATTATGAATATGGGAGCGCAGGTTGGGGGAGTCTGCACGGCCTTGCTGACTCCGCTGATTGCAGTCAAGTTCGGCTGGAACGCGTCGTTCGCAACCGCAGCCGTTATTGCCGCGATTGGAGCGCTGGCATGGCTGGTCATCGATCCCAAGCGCGATGTCCTGGTCGTACACGAATAGCGGGTCCGTATCTGGACGGTCGTGCCTGCGGCCATATACACTCCTCGCGAAAGATTTGTTTCGCCAAAGAACGACTTCAGTTTGCTTCAATGCGCAACTCGTTCCAATGTATGGTCCAGCAATCCGCCACAATAACCAGTGAGGAAGGGAACCTACGATGGGCAACAACATGTCTCGCCGTCAATTCATCGGCACCGCCGCCATGACGGGCGCCGCGCTTACAGGCATGAGCAACGCACTGGCAGCCGCGCAGGCCCCCAAGGGCGCCGCGGACTGGGATGAGAAGAATGGCCCAGCTCCTGCCGCGCCGGATGCCCCGCAGGCCCTGCCGCTGCGGCCGGGCGCCATCCCCATCATCGACAGCCACATTCACCTCTTCGACCAAACCCGTCCCGTCTTCAGCGGCTACACGGGAGGGCTGTTCTACCGGCAGGTGAACAAGCCGTCGACGCCTGCGGCATACGCCGCGCTGGCGCGTCCTGCCGGGATCGTGGGCGCCATTGTGGTGGAGTCTGCCGCGCAGTTCATCGACGACAACCTGTGGTATCTGGAGGTCTCGCGCGACAATCCCATCATGGTCGGAGTGTCGGGAAACCTCGATCCAGGCTCGACCGATTTCACCAAATACCTGAGCCACTTCCACCGCGACCCTCTCTTTCGCGCCATCCGTTCCAGCCGCTTTTACTCCAGGGACGCCAGCGGCAAGGTCGCGCTCAATCCCGCCCAGGTCGCCAACCTGAAGCTGCTGGCGCAGGCCGACCTGGCGCTGGACACCGCCAACCCCAGCATGGACCTGATGAACGCCAACGTGATGCTGGCCGACGCGGTTCCCGACCTGCGGATCATCATGGACCACCTGCCCAGTTACGATCCCACCAACGATTCCGGGCCCAACGGCCAGGCGGCTTACGAGGCGGTGATCAAGGAGATGGCGGCGCGGCCCAACATCTTCGTCAAACTCACCGAGGTCTACCATCCCACGCCCGGAGACAACGGCATCATCGTCAAGAACTATGAGTTCCTGCGTGCGCGGCTGGAGTACCTGTTCCAGGCCTTCGGCGAGGACCGCGTGATGTTCGGCACCGACTACCCCAACAGCTACGGCGTGGCCACCATCTCCGAGGAGGTCGGCCTGATGCAGCAGTTCTACTCCACCAAGACGCGCGCGCAGCAGGAGAAGTACTTCTGGCAGAACTCGTCGAAGATCTACAAGTGGGTCAAGCGCTCCGACGACCAGCCCACGCCGCTCGCGCAGGGCAAACCCGCTCCGCCTGCGCCAGCCCGTGGCGGCGGCGGAGGACGGGGTGGCCCGGGCGGTCCTGGAGGGCCGGGAGGCCGGGAGCACCGGGAGGCGGTCGACCGCAGGTCTAAACCTATGCGGCATCGTTATGAATGGTTTGTCAGGACGACGTGATATTTTTTCAAAAAATGCCTAAAGTCTCCCTTCTAAAGCAGTTAAGTCTGGACTTGGTCTGGACTGAAGAAGAAGCGGGAATCGATCTGTCACTTTAACTCTGCCCTCAGCGGCTAAAGCCATGTCGCAAACATGACATATTGCGGCACGGGTAAACCCGTGCCATTGAGCAAAACGGTGTATTTCACCACCTCTAAATCTGGACTTTGTTTGCCTGCTCTCAGGGGTTAGTCTGCTTCAGGTCCGGCCCGAGTCCCCCTCCGGCACGACCCATTCGACAAGCTCAGGGCAGGCTGCTGGCAGATGCTTGCCCCTGTATTCATTATACCGCTGCTGTCAAGGCGGGATTCGCGTGGCAGATGCTCTAAATGAAGCCAAGATGTATGCTCTGTTTGCTCAGTTGGCCCGAAGAAGGTCTACGATCAGATATGTTTATTTTGTTATGCTAGCCACAACCGTGTTGAGCGTGGTCGCATTTGGCGTTTCGTATTATCAAAGGAATGCGACACAGGCGATCTTTCGTTCAACGCCTGTTGATGCAAAGCTCGAAGAATTGTCAGCGAAACTCAGTGACACGGAGAATCTGGTACAAGTCCTTCAGGCGGAAAGAGGCGCTGCCGCAGTCACCCCAAGCCCACAGTTTGGCGAAGTGATTGCCAGAGAGGATGCTGCGGAGAAACGACTGAGTATTCTCGAGACTGGTATCTCTAGTGATCCGGAAAGGTACCTAGCAGTTCCGCTGTTGCGGAAGGACCTCGATACCGAGTCCAAGTTTGTCGATCTATACGTTGATGAGAGCAGGCGGGAGCATGACGAAGTACAGACGCAACTCCTCTGGATAGAAGGTATTCTGGTAACGATCTGCATCACAGCAGCTGCATCAATCTTTCCAATGCTTAGAAAATCAAGTCAGCCGCATTCTTCTCAGGGGAAAGATAGCGGCACAACCGATGCCTCTGTCGCGACCTCTCCATGATCCTACATCGGTATGAGACCATGCATCACAGAGACACCGACTACCCATTCATCACGATCTTATCGCGATGGGTGGGTGATCGAAGACCTCACAACGGCAGAATCCAAGCAAAATCGCTTGTCAGGTTTATAGCGCGGGCCTACAGCCCGCAGACATTTGTTGGGCGTGAACCTGGGGCTGCGCCCCAGGCTAGAATAGGGCGCGCCGTTGGCGCTTTACGGACAACTGCAGTGACAAGAGCTTTGTGGGAGAAAGGGACAGACGGTAATGGCCGAGCGAGTTCGTCGGGGTCCTTCGCTACGCTCAGGATGACAAGCAAGAACGAACAACCGCAGGTCCTTTCGACTCCCCTTTGACTCGCTCTGCTCGCTCAGGGTCGCTCAGGATGACAGTTCTGTTCGGGGTTACGGGTTGCGGCTGAGGGGGAGTTTAGGCGAGAGGGGTTCGCTTCGCGAATGCCCACTCATGCGATAAAGCCGCATGAATGGGGCACCCAAAATCCCACCCATCGCGATAAAGCCGCGATGAATGGGGCACCCACCCACCAATCCACACCCATTCCTGCAACAAACGCGCATGAATGGGGCGCCCAAAATGTTTCTGTGAGTGGGATACCGACATAAAAAATGACATGCGGCGAATTCTTTGCTTGACCTTGACGCTGCGTCAGGGCGGACTATTGTCTTTATAGCAATGAGCGGCACTTATCGCATCGGCGAATTCGCGGAACTGGCGGGAGTCACCGTCAGGGCGTTGCACCACTACGACCGCATTGGCCTGCTCAACCCGCAGCGCGGCAACTCCGGCACTCGACTGTATAGCCTGCAAGACCTCGAGCGACTGGAACAGATTGCGGCACTGAAGTTCCTGGGCATCCCGCTGCGGGAGATCAAGCTGCTGCTGAAGCACGGGCCGCTGACGCTCACCGACTCGCTGCATATGCAGCGCGAAGCTCTGACCGAGAAGCGCAAGCTGATCGATCGCGCCCTGGTTGCCATTGAAACGGCGGAAAAGGCCATTCAATCGGGGCAAACTACCGACGCAACTATCCTTAGAAAAATAATCGAGGTGATCGACATGCAGCCACAAGAGAACTCCATGCGAAAGTACTACACGGAACAGGCGTGGACTGAGTTTGCACAGCTAAGGAACCAGTGGGAGCACACACCCGAGGAAACCCGGCAAAAATTTACGCAAGACTGGAAGCAACTCTTCACGGAGATCGAAGCGGCGATCGATCTGGACCCGGCAAGCGAGGAAGCCCAGATGGTGACGAAGCGTTGGTTGCAGTTTGTAGACCGTGGCAGTGGCGGCAACGAAGGCGTGAGGACCGGCGGTATCGAGGCTTATAAAGACCGCCTGAACTGGCCGCCGGCAGAACAAGAGCGGCTTCTTACTAGGTTCGGTCTCGATCCGCAGGACAAAGCCGGGTCGATGCAGCGCCTGGATGCGGTCAACCAATTCATCGGTCGCGCGATCGGCCACAAAGTCCAAACGAGTCAACCGAATATCTGGCGCCGCTATGGGCTGGAGCAAGCGTGATCTCATGAAGGGGCATGCGTTAGCTGGTATATTGGCCATGACTCAAATACGGCCCATCCAATGAAATTGATCGCATCCGTTGCAACTTGTCTGTTCGCATATGCGGTACTGTCCGCAGCGGGGCAAGGCAGCTCAACGTCGGCCCCGGCATCTCCTTCTTATGTCCCGACGCTCACCTACGATGTGGCCTCGATTCGGCAGAGTCCGCAGGAGGACCCCTACATCGCAGGAGGCAACAACCCTCTCCACGCCAGTCTATTTACGGCGTCCCATTTCAGGCCGTGGTCCCTTATCCAGACGGCCTACGGACTGGACGACACCCAGATTTCAGGCGGTCCGGACTGGGCCCGGGACAACTCCTACCAGGTGAATATCCGGGCAAGCTCCGACAGACTCCGTCGACCAGCGGTTGGCAAAGATGAGCGACGACCAGGCCAAGCTGGAAAAGCAGCACATGCTTCAGGCGCTGCTGGCGGACCGCTTCCAGTTGAAGGTCCACTGGGAGACGAATCAGCTTCCGATCCTTGCGCTACAGGTTGGCAAGCGTGGCGCTAAACTTCCGCAATCGAAACCTGTCCGCGCGAATGCCGATGGGAACGCTGACTCCGTCACGCCGGGCTCCATGCAGTTTCATGTCGTCCCCATGGGCAGGGAGTTGGTGTGCAGCGGACTCACAATGAACGACCTGGCTTCGTTCCTGACCGTCGAGATGAACACGCGTGTTGTGGACCAGACTGGGCTCGGCGGGCTCTACGACTTCGCCCTACAGTACAACACACTCCGCTCCGGCGATGAGGACGACGACCCTGCGAAGTGGTCTCCGCTGCCGTCAGCCATTCAGGACCAACTGGGACTGCGGCTGGAATCGACCAAGGGGCCTATACAGATCCTGGTCATCGACCACATCGAGAAGCCGTCGGACAACTGACCGCCGCTCCATTCCAGCGGTTTTCGCCAGAAGTCCATACACATGGCGCAGTTTTTGACCCACTCCGCGGTTTAAGGAAGGTCTGCACAAGTGTTTGACATTCCCTCGGCGGCTAAAGCCGCGTTGCAATTGTTGTACTTACGGCGGGACTGAAGTCCCGCCCTTTCAAAACCGGGACTTATTCAGAGCTTCCTTAAATTGTGTATATTGGCTTCGACTCAAAAAGGACCCTTTCCATGAAACTGATCGCATCCGTAGCAGCAACACTCGTCCTGCTGTCTGGCATGGCCTATGCCCAAACCAAGACGGTCACGCCCGTGCAGTCCACGAAACCGACCGCGGCTGCTCCGGCCAAGCTTCTGCCCTATCAGGACTCCAAACTTCCCGTGGAGCAGCGCATCACCGACCTGATCCGGCGCATGACGCTGGAGGAGAAGCTGGCGATGCTGGGCACCGATCCCACTATTCCGCGGCTGGGCATCGTGGGCACGAACCATGTGGAGGGGCTGCACGGACTGGCGCTGGGCGGGCCGGGAGGATGGGGCGGACGGGGCCTCGTGACGCCGACCACGCAGTTCCCGCAGTCGCACGGGCTGGGCCAGACGTGGGACCCCGAACTGCTGAAGCAGGCGGCGGCGGAAGAGGCCTACGAGACGCGCTGGGCCTACAACAAATTCCATAAGGGTGGGCTGGTGGTGCGCGCGCCCAACGCCGACCTGAGCCGCGATCCGCGCTGGGGCCGTACCGAAGAGTCCTACGGCGAAGACCCGTTCCTGGTGGGCACGCTGGCCACGGCTTACACCGAGGGCCTGCAGGGCAACGATCCGAAGACGTGGATGACCGCGTCGCTGCTGAAGCATTTCCTGGCCAACAGCAACGAGGACGGACGCGCCGGATCGAGCTCCAACTTCGACGACCGGCTCTTCCATGAGTACTACGCGGTGCCGTTCCGCATGGCCATCGAAGAGGGTCACGCCAACGCCATGATGACCGCCTACAACTCGTGGAACAAGGTGCCGATGGGCGCCAATCCCGTGCTGCATAGCGTGGTGATGAAGCAGTGGGGATTCGACGGCATCATCTGCACGGACGCGGGCGCGCTGGGCAACATGATGCACGCCAGCCACACCTACGACACGATGGCTGAATCCGCCGCGGCCACCATCCATGCGGGCATCAACCAGTATCTGGAGAACGCGACGCCGTCCGTGCAGGACGCGATGAAGCAGAACCTGATCGCCGAGGCGGACATCGACGGCAACCTGCGCGGCGTCTTCCGCGTGATGATCAAGCTGGGAATGCTGGAGCCCGCGGCGAGCGATCCCTACGCGCGCATCGGCATGGAGGCGCAGGCCAACGGCAGCACGGACGACCCGTGGCTGTGGCCGAAGAACAAGGCGCTGGCGCGCAAGGTGACGGACGAGTCCATTGTGCTGCTGAAGAACGAGGGCGGACTGCTGCCGCTGAAGGCTGCGTCTCTGAAGAGCATCGCGGTGATCGGGCCGCTGGCGGACAGGGTGGCGCTCGATTGGTACAGCGGAACGCCGCCGTATATAGTCACTCCGCTGGAGGGGATTCGCGCGCGCGTAGGCAAGAATGTTACGGTGACAACCTCCGATGGCGCGGACTCCGCGGCTGCCGCCGATCTGGCGCGCAAGGCCGACGTTGCCGTCGTCATTATTGGCAACCACCCCACCTGCGATGCGGGTTGGGCCAAGTGTCCGCTGCCCAGCGACGGCAAGGAGGCCATCGACCGCAAGACGCTGACGCTGGCGCAGGAGGACCTGGCCAAGGCCGTGCTTGCGGCCAATCCAAAGACCGTTGTGGTGCTGCAGGCCAGCTTCCCTTTCACGACCACGTGGACCGAGGCGAATGTTCCCGCCATCCTGATGATGACCCACAACAGCGAGGAGCAGGGCGATGGCATGGCCGACGTTATCTTCGGCGATTACAATCCGGCGGGCCGCCTGAGCCAGACGTGGGTTGCGTCCATGGACCAGCTTCCGCCGATGATGGACTACGATATCCGCAACGGACGGACGTATCATGTATCTCGCCGGCAAGCCGCTGTATGCCTTCGGCTACGGACTGAGCTATACCAAGTTCGCGTATTCCAATCTGCGCGTCAGCAGCCCACACTTGGCGAAGGATGGCACGGTGACGGTGAGCGTGGACGTGAAGAACACCGGCGCGCGCGATGGAGACGAGGTCGTCCAGCTGTATGTGGCGCATGTGGGATCGAAGGTCGCGCGACCACTGCAGGAGCTGAAGGGCTTCCGCAGAGTGATGATTCGCGCGGGCGAGACGAAGACCGTGGCGATTCCACTGCCTGCAAGCGTGCTGGCCTACTGGGACGGCAGTGCGATGTCGGTGGAGAACGACAGCGTGGAGCTTCGCGTGGGCGGTTCGTCCGATGCGATCGCTCTGCGCAAGCAGATTAAAGTCGGCGAGTGAGTCGAGGGAATAAAACAATGAAGCAACCTGCGGGATGGACGGCAGGCGCGTTGGCGCTTGCTTTGACGATGGCTCCAACAATGCACGCGCAGCAGATGATTGTTTCGCGAGGCGAGGCCACGGTGATGGTCGAGCCGTATGCGGAGAACATTGTGCGCGTCAGCATCAGTCTGCTGAAGAACAATGCAACCGCTGCGCCGGGCTATGGCATTACCGCCAAGCCACTGGTCAGCGGATGGACCATTGCATCGGGTGCGAGCGGCAATGTGCTGCGATCGTCGCGGATGGTTGTCACGGTGGCCCCGCAGCAGAATGTCACGCTCACCGGGACCGAGGCGGATATTGCAAAGTTCTTCAACGGATCGACACCGCCGGTTGGTATCTCGATCAAGACCGCGGATGGTGCGCCGTTGCTGCAGATGAACGACTGGCAGATGTCAGTTCCGAATAACAAGGACGGAACCGCAGAAAGTTTGAACGATCGTCGTCCCACCGACGATCCCTTCTATCAGGTGGGCGCAACCTTTGCCTCGCCAAAAGATGAGCACTACTACGGCCTGGGGCAGAACCATGAGGGCTATCTCGACCGGCGCGGCCATGCAGTGCGCTGCGCGCACGACTATACCGCTCCGGCAGGCCCCAGCGTCTGCGTCCCGTTTGTAGTCACAAATAAAGGTTACGGCCTGCTGTGGGACAATCCGGGCAAGACCACCGCGCAGTTCGGATTCAACGAGGTCACCCGGTGGACCTCCGACGTGGGTCAGCGCGTGTCGTTTTTCGTGATTGCGGGCAAGACGTACGACGAGATCTACGAGGGCTACAGCCTGCTGACCGGCGATGTGCCCATGCTGCCCAAGTCGGCCTATGGATACATCCAGTGCAAGCAGCGATACACCAGCCAGGCCGAGTTGATGGCCGTGGCCAAGGGCTATCGCGACCGCCATCTGCCCGCCGACGTGCTGGTGATCGACTGGTTCCACTACACCAAGATGGGCGAGATGGACATGGACCCGGCGAAGTGGCCAGACCCCGCCGCCATGAACCGCGAGCTGCACGCCATGAACTTCCACACCATGATCAGCGTCTGGCCGCGCTTCATTCCCGAGGACCGTTACTACAAGACCGTGCTCGACAACGGATGGTTCATGCACCTGGCCGACGGCACGCCCATCAACGGCTTGCCCTACGACCGCGCCGGCTCGGACATCGACACCACCAACCCCGATGCGGCGAAGTGGTACTGGGGCGTGATACGCGACAACTACGTCGCCAAGGGCTTCGACGCCTTCTGGGCCGACGAGACCGAGCCCGATCTGCCTCCCAACGGAAGCTACTTCCACGTTGGGCCGGGCACGGAGTTCTTCAACGTCTATCCGCTCTTCCACACCGCGGCGTTTTACAACGGAATGCGCCGAGACATGAGCGAGCGCGCACTGATCCTGGCGCGCGACGCGTATCTCGGCGCGCAGCACAACGGCGCAATCTTCTGGTCGTCGGACATCTACCCCACCTGGGACACGCTGAAGCGGCAGATCCCGACCGGCATCAATTTCGTGGCCAGCGGCATGCCGTACTGGAGCACCGACATCGGCGGATGGCAGTATCTGCCGGCCACGCACAAGCCGGAGCGACCGCCGCTGATCGATCCATCCGACGCGCGCGGCGAGGTCGGCAACTACGACGACTACCCGGAACTCTACGTGCGCTGGTTCGAGTACGGCGCGTTTCAGCCGAACTTCCGCGCGCACGGAAGCCGTCCGCAGAACGAGGTCTGGTCGTACGGCAAGCAGGCCGAGCCGATCCTGGAAAAATATCTGCGCCTGCGCTACACGCTGATGCCGTACATCTACTCGCTCGCGCTATCGCACCCACCAGACCGGCGCGCCCTTCATGCGCGGGCTGTTCATGGACTTCGGCAACGATCCCAAAGTCGCCAACATCGGCGACGAGTATATGTTCGGCCCCGCGATTCTGGTCGCGCCCGTCGTCGAGCAGGGACGCACCAGCCGGCAGGTCTATCTCCCCGCCGGAACGGACTGGTATAACTTCTGGACCAACGAGAAGCTGCACGGCGGGCAGACCGTGACCGTCGCCGCGCCCATCGACACGCTACCGCTGTTCGTGCGCGCCGGTTCCATTCTGCCAATGGGCGCGCCGGTGGAGAGCACGAACGAGAAGCAGCCGCTACAGGAGCTGCGCGTCTATCCCGGCGCCGATGCCAGCTTCGATCTATACAACGACGACGGCACCACGTATGCGTATGAAACCGGCGCGATGCAGATCACGCATCTGCACTGGTCGCAGGCCGCGCAAAAGCTCACGCACACCGGCGCGGCTCTCTCCGGCCCCAGCGACGCAAGTCTGGTGAAGATCGTCAAGGCGCGATGAGGCGCGAGAGCTGAATACCGACCTCAGCGGCTAAAGCCGCGTTGCGATGAGAATGATTACGGCACGGCTGAAGCCGTGCCCTTAAGCAACACAAGGAAATACAGAGATTCTGGCTGCGCCAGAATGACGACGTAAGGAAGCGCGACATTTTCAGAAAGCTCCTTGAGCTGCTTCAATCGTGGCAATTGGGAGCAGATTCAAGGCTGCCTGGATCGTCAACCCCGGCGGGCGCGCCACAACGCCCCTTCGAGCGGATCGACGGCAGACTGGCGAACACTGGCCGCGGGCAGCGAGACGGCTAGCCGCGCGGTCATCGCGGCGCGCACTTGGGCGATGTGCGTCAGCACGCCGCCGGTATAGGCAACGCCGATCGTGGCTGAATGATAGGGCGCGCCTACAGCCCTCAGGCTGGCGGTCGTGCCGGTTTCCTGGGGCGATGCCCCAGGCTGGTTTGGATCGGGCCGTTGGCCCTCGACAGCGGAAGAGTCGTTGCTCATCTTGGTGTAGACCAGGGCCACCAGTTCGGCCAGCTCAATGCCGGCGCGGTCGAGAACTTGAGCGGCCAGTGCGTCGCCCTGCTCTGCGCAGCGTGCTACCACCGGAGCGAGCGATGCGAAGTCAGGCGCAAAATGCCCGGAATCGCCGCCTTGGTTGGCGTAGGCAACCAGTTCGCCGAGCGAGTCCAACTTCCAGTGCCGCTCGATCTCGCGCAGCAGGGGAGTGGGGTCGATGCTGGGTTGCGCTCGATATGAATCGCCAAGCTGTTCGCGGTCGTGTGCTCGCAGTGCCGCGCGAATTGCTTCCAGTCCGATCCAGGTGCCCGATCCCTCGTCGCCCAGCACAGGCCCCCAGCCGCCCGCCCCGAAGGTCTCGCCCGCCTCCGTGCGGCCGATTGCGTTCGATCCGGTGCCCGCGACGACCAGTATCCCGGGCCCTCCCGCGAAGGCCGCATCCAGTGCGATCTCCTCGTCGCCGCAGAGCAGCAACTCGCCAGCGGCGAACTCCGCAAACGTCTTGCCGGCCCACACGCGCACGGCGGGGCTGCCGGTCCCTGCCAGCCCGAAGCAGGTGCGAGCGATCTGCCCCAGCGATACGCCTGCCGTCGCGGCAACTTCCTGAAGCATCGTTTTCAGCCGGGCGCTCGCCTCCGCCTCCGTCACGCGCATCAGCTTCACTGTGCCGGTTGCAGCGCGTGCCAGCACGCGTGTCTCGTCGGCCAGCAGGCACTGCGTCCTGCTGCCGCCCGCGTCGATGGCGAGGAAGTAGCTCATCGCAAACCATCATAAGCTACGCGTTCACAGACGAAAGACTTAACACCGATTGACACCGATTCGATCGATCAAAAGCGAATAGAAAAATTTGAATTAATAACGAAAAAAACTGATTTTCAATCGGTGCCTGTCGGTGCTAATCGGTGTTATGCCTTTCCGTATCCGACGAGCCGCTATACTCAGGCAATGCCTGTTCGCCTGCATGTTGTCGATCTCGGCGTGGTTGGGCTGTACCTGGTGGCAATCACGCTCTTCGGGCTGCGCTTCAGCCGCCATCGCGCGACCAGCCGCACGGCCACAGGCGAGGTGGCGCTCGACCGCTCGCTGCGTGGCTACTTTCTGGCCAACAAGGCAATCCCGTGGTGGGCGATTGCGCTGTCGATTGTGTCGGCAGAGACATCGACGCTCACCATCATCGGCACACCGGGGTTGGCATTCGCCGGCGACTTCGGCTTCCTGCAGATCGTCATCGGCTATATGCTCGGTCGCGTCGTGGTGGCCGCGCTCTTCCTGCCCAAATACTTTCAGGGGGAGATGCTGACCGCCTATCAGCTGATCGACCGCCGCTTCGGCCACACCCTGCACAAGGTGACGGCAGGGCTCTTCCTGCTCACCCGCGCCGCGGCCGAGGGTGTGCGCGTCTTTGCCGTCTCCATCGTGGTCGGCATCGCCATCGGCACCGGAGACGTGCTCTCCATCGCGCTCATCTCCGCGCTCACCCTGCTCTACACCTTCGAGGGCGGAATGGCCGCCGTCATCTGGACCGACGTGGTGCAGATGGCCATCTACATCGGCGGAACGCTTGTCGCCATCTGGTCGCTGGGCGCGCACATCCCTGGCGGCTGGGCGCACGATCCACGCAATCGGCGCGGCGGCGGGCAAGTTCCACATGCTCAACTTCGCTATGAACCTGACCACCACCTACACCTTCTGGGCAGGTGTTCTGGGCGGAACTTTTCTTACCATGGCCTCGCACGGAACCGACCAACTGATGGTGCAGCGAATGCTTGCGGCGAAGAATCTTGGCGAGAGCCGCCTCGCACTGGTCTCCAGCGGAGTGGTGATCTTCATCCAGTTCGCGCTCTTCCTGCTGATCGGCGCTGGCCTCTTCGTGTTTTACGGAATGCATCCCGCCGAACTCGCCGCGCTGCATGGAGCGAACACCAACCGCATCTTCCCCGCCTTCATCGTGCAGGAGATGCCGATCGGCGTGGCGGGCCTGCTGATCGCTGCTATCCTGGCTGCCGCCATGTCCAACCTCAGCGCCGCGCTCAACTCGCTGTCGTCGACGACGGTGGTGGACTTCTACATGGGATGGCGGCCCAGCGCCAACGATCGCGAGCGCATTGTGGTCTCGCGCGCCAGCACTGTGATGTGGGCGCTGGTGCTCTTCGCCGTCGCCGTCTACGCTGTGCATGCCGGCGGCACGGGCAACGTGGTCGAGATCGGCCTCTCCATCGCGTCGGTGGCCTACGGCTGCCTGCTGGGAGTATTTTTACTGGGGACGTTGACGCGTTACGCTACTCAGGGAGGAGCGATTGTGGGCATGGTGACCGGCTTCGCGCTGAATGTCGCGCTCTGGCTACAGCACGGAGCCGTGCATATCGCGGGAGTTAACATTCCTCAGGTCGCGTGGACGTGGTACGTGATTATCGGCGCGCTGGTGACCTTCGCCGTCGGCTCGCTGGCCAGCATCTTCTTCCGTAGACGCACCGCCAGACGCGCGATCGCAATCGCCGCGCTGCTTGCACTGTCGCTGTCCTCGCCGTTCTTGTTGTCATTCCGTAGCGTAGCGGAGGGACCTGCTTCACCAGCACCTGCGACCCCAACCTCAGGCCAGACGCAATCCGCCCCCGACTTCTCCGCCGTCTCCGCCGCCATCAACACCGCCATTGCGCAAAAGAAGCTGCCCGGCGCGGTCGTTGTCGTGGGCCACGGCGGCAAGGTCGTCTTCCAACAGGCCTACGGTGTGCGCAAGTATGCCGGCGAGCCCGACATCTACGGCAAGCCCTCCGCAGCCGAGCCAATGACGCTGGACACCATCTTCGACATGGCTTCGATGACCAAGGTGATGGTGACCAGCATCGCCATCATGCAGCTCTACGAGGCGGGGAAGGTGGACGTGGATGCGCCGGTGGTGAAGTACCTGCCGGAGTTTGGAGTGAATGGCAAAGAGAAGGTGACAGTGCGGGAACTCCTCACCCACTACTCCGGCCTGCCGCCCGATGTTGACCTGAAAGACGCCTGGGGCCTTGCCGCGCCCGACAAGGCCGAAGGTATTCGCCGGGCGATGGAGTCAAAGCTTACTACCACACCCGGTACCTACTTCGAGTACTCCGACATCAACTACATGGTGCTAGGTGCGCTGGTGGAGAAGCTCAGCGGGGAGTCGCTCGATCAATATGCGCTGAAGCATATTTTCGGGCCCCTTGGAACGAAAATGACGTCCTATCACCCTTTTTACTGCGGTGCGTACACTGTAGTCCGTCACGACTATTCTCGTGATACGGGAACGTCTGGAATACCTTCCCCCTTTGACTGTAGGCTTGCAGATTGGTATTACCCAGATCTGCAAACGGTTGCGCCGACGCAGCATGACGACCAGGGGACGAAGGAAACAAATCCAAATTTCGATGCACTCCTGCGCGGGACGGTGCATGATCCGACAACGCGGCGTATGGGCGGCGTGGCGGGCCAGGCAGGAGTCTTCTCCACGGCAGACGATGTAGCCCTCTTTGCGCAGGCGTTGCTGGACCGCCTGGCCGGTCGCCCCAGCAACTTCCCCCTGAAGCGCGAGACGCTGCAACTGATGACCGCGCCGCAGCAGCCCCCGACCGCCCAAGGCGGCGCGACCATCTTCGCTCAGGACGGCACAGACCACAACCGGCGTAGCCCTGCGTGGCTTCGGCTGGGACATCAACTCCGCCTACTCCCGCCCGCGCGGTAGCGTGTTTTGACCGTGATGTCTCCGGGGAAGAAGACCCTATGTGCCGCCCAGCTTCGGCCATACCGGCTTCACCGGCACAAGCCTCTGGATCGATCCGTCGTCGGATACCTACGTCATCCTGCTCGCCAACTCCGTCCATCCCCGCGGCAATCCATCCATCTCCGCGCTGCGTGGCGAGGTGGCCACAGCGGCGGCGAAGGCGTTGGGGGTGGGTTCGGACCCCACCCATCGCGATGAGACCGCGATGAATGGGGCACCCGACGTCGACTGCCACGCACCCGGCGTGAATTGCGACACCATAAGTTCGACCCCAGGACCTACCCTTACAGGCATCGATCTCCTTGAAGCTATCAACTTCGACCCCCTAAAGGAGGCAGCCGCGCGCAACGGCGGCCATCTGCGCATCGGCCTGCTGACCAACCAGACCGGCATGGACGCGCAGGGACGGCGAACCATCGACATCCTGCGCGGCATCGGCAACGGGATCGAGCTGACTACCCTCTTCTCACCCGAGCACGGCCTCTTCGGCGCGAAGGACTCGACCAGTATCGGGCAGGAGGTTGATCCCGCGTCCGGCCTCAAGGTCATCAGCCTCTACGGGGCAAAGGATGAAGATCGCAGGCCCAAGCCAGATGATCTGTGGAACCTCGATGCCGTCGTGATCGATCTACAGGATGCCGGTGTCCGCTTCTATACCTACGAGACTGTCCTCGGCTACTTCCTGGAAGCATCGGCCCGCGAATTAAGCCAGGGTCACAAATTGGATATTATTGTGCTCGACCGTCCCGATCCAATTGGCGGACTCTCGGTGCAGGGACCGATCTCCGAAGCCGAGAAGAACTCCTATATCAACTACACCCCCCTGCCCCTGCGTCACGGGATGACCTTAGGCGAGCTGGCGAAGTATCTCGACGAAGGGCCGTCGGCCTATCAGGCTCCCGGAAGCGATATCAAAGTCGTTGCGCCACTCACGGTCGTTCCCATGCAGAACTGGCGCCGCGACGAGTTCTTCGATGCTACCGGCGTGCCGTGGGTCAACCCATCGCCCAACCTGCGCAGCGTCACTGAGGCCGTGCTCTATCCCGCGCTCGGCATGATGGACGCGACCAACGTCTCGGTGGGGCGGGGAACCGCGACCCCGTTTGAGGTCTTTGGCGCGGGCGCAACCGCCGCAACAAAGGATGCACCCGCGATTCGCGCCTGGTTCAATGGCAAAGCCGTTGCGGCCTATCTCACGGCGCGCAAGATTCCCGGCGTCGCATTCGCCGCATCCACCTTCACCGTCGCCGACGACGCGAACCAATATCCCTACCACGGCCAGACCATCCAGGGCGTGCGCCTGACCGTTACCGACCGCGCCGCGCTCGACTCGCCCGAGCTTGGCATCGAGATTACTCTCCGCGCTGCATCATCTTTATCCCGCGCAGTTCAAGCTGGACAAGGCTGCCCCGCTGGTGGCCAACTCCGAGACGATGGCGGCCCTTGCGCGCGGCGACGATCCGCGAACCATTGCCGCGGGTTGGGTGCAGGGGCTGGCTGACTTCAAGGCGAGGCGGGAAAAATATCTGCTCTATCCATGACGGTTGCTGCATGAACAAGGACAAACCGGGATAAGGGGAAGATGATTATCTAGCTAGATCTGGCACGTGAGGCATAGGCCCTGAGTCACCGAACATATTCATGGCGGGATCTTATTGGCCGGGCCTTCATCCTCTGATTCTGTTAGATCGGCCAACCATGGGGCTTCACCCCATGCTGGTATAGATCGCGCCTTCAGCGCTTTATATGCGGTGCCTGAACACTCACGACAATCATCTACGGAGATTCCCCCTGCGCTCAGGGTCAGAATGACAAGCAAGGCGTCCAAGGGTACCTTCGCGGCTACTCTGTCACCACCTATTCACACAGCGTTTTCACAACTGCGTCACAATAGAAGTTGTCGTTTTTTCAGACCAGGAGTCTTCGCCCATGCCGCGTATCAATTTTCATCTGCAACTGGCCGAGTTGAAGGACAAGCTGTTGGCGATGGCAGCGTTGACGCAGCAGGCGTTGGACTTCTCGGTGGAGGGATACCTGGAGCGCGACATGGCTCTGTGCAGCCATGTGCTGGAGATCGAAGAGGCGATCAACACCGCCGAAACCGTGGTCGACGAGATGGCCTACGAGCTGCTGGCCAAGGAGCAGCCCATGGCCATCGACCTGCGCTTCATCCTGTCGGTCATCAAGATCAATGGGGACCTGGAGCGCATCGGCGACCAGGCGGCGAACATTGCGGAGCGTGCGCAGGCGTTGAAGGACGAGCCGGCGATGCAGCTTCCGGCCGACATCCAGGAGATGGGCGAACGGGCGGGAGTGATGATCCGCACGGCGATCCAGGCACTGCTGGAGGCGGACCCCAAGATGGCCGACAGCGTGCTCTCGATGGACGACGCGGTGGATGCCGGCAACAAGGTTGTGCAGGTTGAGCTGATGGAGACGATGCAGCAGCAGCCGGAGGTCAGCACTCAGGCGCTGACGGCGATCCTGGTCGCGCGCAACCTGGAGCGCGCGGCCGACCATGCCACCAATATCGCGGAGGATGTGATCTTTTGGCTGCGCGGCTCCGATGTGCGCCACAAGTTCTCCTTGGTCGAGGCGGACTGAAGATGGGCCCTTCGACCACTGCGGGCGAGGGCAGGAGTTTGACGCGGCGGCGTAGCCCAAATAGACTCAATGTTGTGAGGAAGTGCGAGCAAAGTCCGTCTATGTGCAGCATGGCCTGTTGTTGCAGCGCCGCGCGCCGTCGCCCCTCTTCCGCCTCGTAGAGTTTGCAAGCAGCGAAGCCACAGAGCAGCAGATCGAGCGCCCACGGACCCGGTGGGCGTTTTCATTGGGTCAGACATATTCATTGCCGTTCCATCCGCACACCTGGATTGGACCGCCGGCAAAGATAAGGAATTCTCAGGAATCATATGACCGACCTCGCCACGTTGCCTCCTGCCGCACCCCCTGCTGCCAAGGAGACCAAGGCCCAGAAGGCCGAACGCTTGAAGCTCGCCAAGAACCCATGGGAGGCATGGGACGAAGTGCGCCAGTTTGCGCGCGAGGGCCGCGCCGCGGTGCTGCCGGAGTGGGCCGAGTTCTACTTCAAGTGGTGGGGCGTCTACACCCAGGGCGACGGCGCGGGCGTCACCGGCGGCAAGGACGGCGTGGGCAAGGCGACCGAGTACTTCATGATGCGCATCGGCCTGCCCAATGGCCTGCTCACCTCGCACCAGTTGCGCGTCATCGGCGAACTGACAAAGAAGTACGCGCGCAATCTGGCCGACATCACCACCCGGCAGAACATCCAACTGCACTGGCTCACCATCGAGGCGCTGCCGGAGATCGTGGACGCGCTTACCGCGATCGGCCTCAGTCCCAAGGGCGCGTGCGGCGACGTACTGCGCAACGTCACTGGTTGCCCGCTGGCGGGCCTGCTGACCCATGGACCGGCTGGGCACGAGATCATCGACGCGAGCCCGCTCGCCGTTGAGATCGCGCACCGGCTCACCGCCAATCCAGAGTTCTACAACCTGCCGCGCAAGTTCAAGGTCACCGTCACGGGCTGCCCCGTCTGGTGCTCCTACCCGGAGATCAACGATGTTGCGTTGACTGCGATCCGTCGCGAGGTCGATGGCCTGGAAGAGATTGGCTATACCCTGCGCGTCGGCGGTGGCCTATCCACTGAACCGCACATCGCGGTGCGCATTCCAGCCTTCATCCCGCAGGACAAAGCTGTCGAAGTTGTCGAGGCCGTGCTGCGCATCTTCAAGGAGCAGACTGAGCTGCGCGAGAACCGCACACGCGCGCGCATCAAGTACCTCTTCATGCGCCATGGATGGACGGCGGAGACCATGCTGGCGGCGATTGAAGAGAAGCTCGGCTACAAGTTCGATCCATCGCCGATGAGCGAGGACGTGGTCCCCGACGACGTCTATCGCGACCACATCGGCGTTACTCCGCAGCGTCAGCCGGGCCTCTCCGCTATCGGCGCAAGCGTGCTGGGCGGACGGCTCATCCGGCGAGCAGCTTGTCCAACTCGCGGATCTGGCCGAGGAGTTCGGCGATGGCCACCTGCGCGCCACCATCATGCAGAACATTATTGTGGCCAATGTTCCCAACGCGCGCACACGCGACGCGGTGCATCGGCTGGACGAGATCGGGCTGCAGGTCGAGGTCTCGCCCTTCTGGCGCGGCGCCATCGCATGCACCGGCACGGAGTTCTGCAAGCTGGCCATCGCGGAGACGAAGGCGTTCTCCAAGTGGCTGACCAGCGAGATGGAGGACCGCCTCCCCGCCTTCGACCAGCAGATCAAGCTGCATGTCACCGGCTGCACCAACTCCTGCGGACAAAGCTGGATCGCCGACATCGGCCTGGAGGGCAAGAAGATCAAGAAGGACGGCAAGATGGTCGATGCCTTCTACTTCTGCGTGGGCGGCGCGGTGGGCAAGTACGCTGGCATCGCCCGCCAGATCGGCTACCGCGCGGCCGCCGAGGATTGTCCCGACGCCATCGAACGCCTGCTGCGCGCGTACCTGGCGGCACGCCAGCCCGGTGAAGACCTGCGCGCCTACTTCGCCCGCCACGACGACGAGAGCATTCGCGCCCTGCTCGCGGGCACCACCGTCGCCCCCGTCGAACGCGACCCTCCACCCGCTGGTGGCCGCCACGTCGTGGACGCATAATGGCCTATGAGCCTCTTTCCCATCTTTCTTAAATTGACGGGCCGGCCCTGCATCGTCATTGGCGCGGGCGAGATTGCCGAGTCGAAGATCGATTCGCTGCTCACGGCGGAGGCGCGCGTCACCGTGATTGCGCCTGCGGCGAGCGCGCGGATCGCCGCGATGGCGGAGTGCGGGCGAGGTAGTGTGGCAGCAGGCGTGAGTACGCGCCGGGCGATCTTGCGGGCCACTTCCTCGCTGTCGCCGCGACCAATGATTCTGCGGTCAATCGCGCGGTCTTTGCCGAGGCCGAGGCCGCGGGAATCCTCATCAACGCGGTGGACGATCCGCCCTTCTGCGACTTCTATTTTCCCTCAGTCGTCCGTCGCGGCGAGCTGCAGATCGCCATCTCCACCGCGGGCGCAAGCCCCGCGCTGGCGCAGCGCCTGCGCAAGGAGATCGACGCGCTGCTGCCGCTCGACGCCGGCGAGTGGCTGGCCGAGCTGGGCAATCTGCGCCGCGAGGTGCTGCAGCGCGAGCCCGCCAACGATGCCCGCCGCGAGCTTCTGCATCAGCTTGCCAGCCGCGACCTCTGCGGCTTCGACGGCTGCCCTACCCGCGCGATGGCCCGCCGCCACGCCCAAAGCAATTCCATCCAGCCCAACCCAATCCCCACGCAGGACGAGCCGAAACCATGAGGACATCGGCGCAATCGGGCGTGGTCTATCTGGTCGGCGCGGGGCCGGGCGACGCGGAGCTGCTGACGCTGCGCGCGCTGCGGCTGATCGAAACCGCGGATGTCATCCTGCCCGACGACCTGGTCTCGGACGAGGTGCTCGCGCTGGCTTCGCCTACGGCGCTGGTGGTCCCCGTGGGCAAGCGTTGCGGGCAGCCGCGCATCACGCAGGCGGGTATTCATGCGCTCATGCTGGAGCACGCGCACGCGGGACGCAGCGTGGTGCGGCTGAAGTCGGGCGAGCCGCTGATCTTCGGGCGCGCGGGCGAGGAGATTGCCGCGCTCACCGAGGCGGGGATTCCCTTCGAGATTGTGCCTGGGATTACCGCGGCCTTCGCCGTGGCCGCCGCGCTGAAGACCCCGCTCACCGACCGCGGCTCCGCGTCGAAGCTCATCTTCGCCACCGCGCATCACGCAGCCGACCGCCTGCAACTCACCCCCAAGTGGGAGGGCGCGTTTCCCAAGGACGCGACGCTGGTGGTCTACATGCCGGGGCGCAACTTCCGCGCGCTGGCCGACGAGTTGATCGCCTCCGGCATCGAAGCCGCAACACCGTGCATTGCCGTCTCCAACGCGACTACGCCCGACGAACACGTTCTTCACACTACCCTGGCCGCAATCACCGACGATGCCGTTGGCCCAGCGCCCGTGCTGCTGCTGATCGGCGATGCGATCCGTCCGGCTACTTGACCTCGACCACCGGGGTAACAGAGAGGCCAGGGCGCAGCACGTAGTCGCCGTCTTCCTGCTGCAGGTTGGTGAAGTCGATGCGCACCGGGAGGCGCTGCACCACCTTGACGTAGTTGCCTGTAGCGTTCTCCGGCGGGAAGAGCGATAGCATGGAGCCGGTGGCCCCGCCAACCTGCGTCACCTTGCCGGAGAACTTGCGCCCGCCGTAGGCATCCACCTTGATCGAGACTGTTCTGTCCGGCGTGCATGTGGGTCAGTTGCGTCTCCTTGAAGTTGGCTGTCACCCACAGGTCGGTCAGCGGGATGATGGTCATCAGGTCCTGTCCTGCGGCAAGGTTGGCGCCCACCTCGACGCTCTTCTTGTTCACGATTCCCGCTACCGGCGCGGTGATGCGCGTGTAGCCAAGGTTCAGCTTGGCCTGATCGACCTTGGCCTGCGCCTGCTGGATGGCGGCCTCGGCGGCCGCGGCGCGGGACTGCTGCACCCTCACCTGGCCGGGACCATTCTTCACCGATTGGTCGGACTGGGCCTGCGACTGGGCGAGACGTTGGCGCGCGCCGGCAACCGCGTTCTGATGCGGCCAGAACACTGGCCTCAGCCTCGGCGACGGCGGCCTTCGAGGCTGCGGCGGCAGCCACGGCAGCGTCATACTGCTGCTTGGAGATCACGTCCTTCTGCACCAGCGGGGTGTAGCGATCCACATCGTCCTGCGCCTTCTGCGCGTTGGCCTTGGCCTCTTCGACACGCGCGTTGGCCGCCTCTACTTGTTTCTCCGCCTGCGCCACCATATCAGTCGATCCCTTCACGTCGCTGGCGGTCGTGCTGACTGTGGTGCCAACCGTTACCTGCGTGATGGGCACGTTGACTGTTGCCTGCGCGTACTCGGCCTGCGCGCTGGCCAGGTTGGCCTGCGCCTGATCGAGAGCGACTTGATAGTCGGTGGGGTCGATCTCGGCCAGCAACTGACCGGCCTGCACGGTCTGGTTGTCATCCACGTATACCTTCACCACCTGGCCCGAGATGCGCGCGCTGATCTGGTACAGGTTGCCGTCCACCTGCGCATCGTCGGTGTCCTCGGTAAAGGTGGCGCGCCAGTAGAAGAAGCCCGCGGCAAGAATCAGCAGCAGCACCACAGCGATCACAACCATGGTGCGGTTGCCATTGCCCGGCGGGATTTCGTCGAGTTCGCTCTCCGCCTTGCTGCTGGCCTGGGCATTGCCTTGCCCTACGGCGGTTGGGTCGGCGGCCTTTGGGACGCTCTGGTTTTGTTCGTCTGCCACGTTACTTCCCTCCGAGATAATCTTTCAGGTTGGTCTCTGCGACGCCCAGCGCGCGCGCCAGCGAGAGCTTGGCCGCGTTGTGCTGGTACAGCGCGGCGATGTACTGGTCGTTGGCCTGCTCCACCGAGGCCTGCGCCTGGCTCACCGGCAGGTTGTCGCTGACGCCGGCCTGGAAGCGCTGCTGCGCCTCGCTCAGTGCTTCGTTGGCCAGATCGACGTTGGACTTTGCAGCCTCCACCAGATTTGCAGCCGATTGGATGTCGAGGATCGAGTCGCGAATCTCCGCGTTCACCTGCTGTACCTGGTCGGCCAGCTTGTCGCTGGCCTGCGCAACCTGTGCGCCTGCCACATCCGCTTCGCCGCGCGTCTTGGCGATCTGCAGGACCGGCGCGGAGACGCTGCCGGTTGCTGTATATGAGCCATGCGAGTGGTCGACGGTTTGGCCGATGTCGCCAAAGTCGCCGGAGAACTGCACCGTGGGAAGCTGGTCGCCACGGGCCGCTTTCATCTGAGCTTGCGCCGCAGCCACCTGCTCATTCGCCGCGGCCAGGTCCTTGCGGTTCTTCAGCGCCTGGGTAAACGCTGCTTCTGGATCCAGGTTGTCCAGCGCGGCGTAGGGCTCGCTGTCCGTGAGACGGAAGGCCTGGTCCAGCGGCAGCCCGATGGCGCGCGCCAGCGACAGCTTGTCCTTGGCCAACTGGTTGTTTGTGGAGATCAGCGCCTGCTGCTCATTCTGGTAGTCCACCTGGGCGCGCAGAACGTCCAGCCGTGGACTGACACCGGCGTCGTGCGAGGCCGTGGCCTGGTCCAGAGAGAGCTTGGCCGTGGCCAGCTCCGCCGTCACCGCAGTGATGCGCGCCGTGTCGGCGAGGCATAGCAGATAGGCGTTACCCACCGTCAGGACCACCATCTCGCGCGCGTCGCCGGCGCTGAGTTTTGCCGCGGCAAAGTTGTGCTTCGCCGCGATGTAGTTCTGCAGAGCGGGAACATTGATCAGGCTCTGCGTCAGGTACGCGCGGAAGTCCTCCACCTGGAACGGCCCAATGATGGGGTTCAGACCGGGAAACTTCAGCCCGAAGGCGGCCAGGTCCACCTGCTCCACCTCAATGGATGCATCGCCGGTCACCGTGGGCAGCAGCGCCTGCAACTGCTCCATCTGCTGGCCGTGCGCGTACTGCTGCGCGGTGGCCTGTAGGATCAGCCCGAGGTTCTGGCGCAGACCGCGCGCGATGGCGTCGTCCAGCGACAGGTCCAGCACTCCGTCCGTCGCCTTGCCTTCCACCAGCGACCCGCCGAAACTACCCTTCGTGGGCGCGGACAGATTCACTCCGCCCGGCGCGGCAAGCTGCTGCAGTGCTCCTTCCGTTGCCTGCGCCTCCGCGGAAGATGTGGCCCCGGTGCTGCCTCCTTGCGCGTAACCGGCGACGGCCAGCAGCAGCAGGGAAGTGAGGCCGCCGGCCGTAAGGGCCCTCCGGGCAGGCGACACTGCATTCCGTTGCATCATTCCTTCTATGTTACCTGTTCTTCATGGGTAACTGAAAGATTGCCGCATCCGGTGCCAATGAACGGAGAGCTGCATGCATTCGTTTCCGTCAAGCGGATACACTTTGGAGGCGGAAGAAGAGGAGAGCGCGCTATGCTTCTGGGAATCGACGTAGGGACGGGGGGAACGCGGGCTGTGCTGGTGGACCGCGCGGGCCGCGTAGTGGCATCGGCAGCCAGCGAACACGCACCTATCCGCTCCGAACGGATCGGCTGGGCGGAGCAGCAGCCCGAGGACTGGTGGCGCGCCTCTTGCGAGGCCATCGCAGGCGCGATTGCCAGCGCAGAGTTGGATGGCGCGGAGATTCACGCTGTCGCCTTGACCGGCCAGATGCACGGATGCGTTCTGCTCGACGCCGCGGGCGAGGTCCTGCGCCCCGCGCTCATCTGGTGCGACCAGCGCACCCAGCCCGAGTGCGACTGGCTCAATAGCACCATCGGCCCAGCCCGTCTCATCGAGCTGACCTGCAACCCCGCGCTGCCCAACTTCACCCTCACCAAGCTGCTTTGGGTGCGCACCCATCAGCCGCAGATATTCGCGCGCATCGCGCACGTACTCTGCCCCAAGGATTACGTGCGCTACCGACTCACCGGCGAGTTCGCCATCGACATGCAGGAGGCCAGCGGGACCCTCCTGCTCGATGTGGCGCATCGCTGCTGGTCCGCCGAAGTCGCCGATGCCGCGGGCATCCCCATCGGCTGGCTTCCGCGTCTCTTTGAAGGTCCCGAGATATGTGCGCGCATCGGCGATCTGGGCTCTGCCGCAACCGGCCTGGCCGTGGGAACGCCCGTGGCTGCGGGTGCGGGAGACCAGGGAGCAGGCGCGGTAGGCATGGGAATCGTCGCGCCCGGTTCGGTTTCCGCCACCATCGGTACCAGCGGCGTCGTCTTTGCAGCCACAGACCGGCCCACCATGGACCGCCTCGGCCGCCTGCATACCTTCTGCCACGCCGTGCCGGAGATGTGGCATGTGATGGGCGTGACCAACGGAGCTGGCCTCTCGCTGCGCTGGCTGCGCGACAACTTCGCCCCCGGCGTCTGCTACGACGAGCTCACCGCCGAGGCCGCAAAAGTTCCCGCCGCCAGCGATGGAATGCTCTGGGCGCCGTATCTCTTCGGCGAGCGCACGCCCCATCTCGACCCTGAAGCCCGCGCCGCGTTCGTTGGGATTACGGCCTCGCACACACGCGCCCACTTCGTCCGCGCCGTCATGGAGGGCGTGGCCTTCAGCCTGCGCGACACGCTTTCCTTGTTCACCGAGCTGGGAATTCCGGTGGCGCAGATCCGGCTTGGCGGAGGCGGAGCGCGCGGCCCGCTCTGGCGACAGATCCAGGCCGACGTCTACGGCCAACCAGTCGAGTTGCTCGCCGCCGAGGAGGGTGGCGCGTTCGGCGCGGCGCTGCTGGCCGGCGTTGCCATAGGAGCATGGCCCAGTGTGGAAGCGGCCTGCGCCGAGACGGTCCACGTCGCGCAAACCATCCAGCCGAAGGACACAGCGGCGATGCAGGCCGCCTACACACGCTTCCGAAGGGTTTATCCTGCATTGAGAGAGATTGGGAGGGTTTGATGGCAGAGCGGGAGATTGGCGTTGGTGTGATTGGATTCGGTCTGGGCGGGCGCGTCTTTCATGCGCCGTTCGTAAGCGCGGTAAGCGGGTTGCGCCTCGCGGCGATCCTACAGCGCACGGGCGATGCGGCGGCCAAGGCATGGCCCGCAACCAAAATCGTGCGCTCGTTGGACGATCTCCTCGCCGACAAATCCATCGAGTTGGCGGTCGTCTCTACCCCCAACGAGACCCACTTCGCGCTGGCCAAACAGTGTCTCGAAGCCGGAAAGCACGTCGTCATCGACAAGCCCTTCGCCGCTACCAGCGAAGAGGCCCTCGCGCTCGGTCAGTTCGCCAAGAGCAAAGGTCTGCTGGTCATTCCCTTCCACAACCGCCGCTGGGACGGCGACTTCCAGACCGTGCGAAAGCTGTTGCAGGAAGACGCGGTGGGCCGCCTCGTCACCTTCGAGTCGCACTTCGACCGCTTCCGCCCCATTCCCGCGCGAGAACACCTGGAAAGAGGCCGAGAACCCCGCCAACGGAATGCTCTTCGACCTCGGCCCGCATCTCGTCGATCAAGTTCTGGCGCTCTTCGGTGCTCCCGCCGCCATCACCGCCAGCGTTCGCGCCGACCGCGACCAGACGGCCATCGAGGATGCCTTCGACATCACCCTGCACTATCCGGGCAAGAATGGAAAAGGTTGCTTGGCCCACTGCCGCACCAGCTATCTGGCCTGCGACAACGCGCCGCGCTTTCTGCTCCACGGCACCAAGGGCAGCTTCCGCAAGCATGGCCTCGATCCGCAGGAGCCCGCGCTGGTCGGCGGCGCTAAGTGTCCCCGTGCAAGGATCGCAGCAGGTCTGGCTGCAGGAGGACGAGTCGGCCTGGGGCACGCTCACCGTCGCCCCCAATCCTGCCGATCCGGCAACACTGATCACGCGCCAAGTTAAGACCGAATTGGGCGACTATCGCGGCTTCTACGCCAACGTGCGCGACGCCATCCTCGGCGCTGCCCCGCTTGCCGTCACGCCCGAAGACGGCTACCGCGTCATCAAGTCTACTGGAGCTTGCGCGGGAAAGCTCCGCGAAAGGCTGCACTTTGAAGGTGGAGTTCTAGCCGAGAACTACAGAAATCGCGTCGACTCGAACCCGGCTGTCCAAGCGCTCTTCCAGAAGTCGTACCACTGGCCCGCAGTCGTCTGGTACCCAGCAGGAGTGTTTTCTGCCGGCGGGGCAGGCGGCGCCGGGTTGTCGATGGGCAAGGTATACGGAAGCGATACATACCCGGCCGGCACGGGCGAGGGTGGCAGATAGTCGTCGTGGCCGTAGTTCCATAGGTTGGGCATGCGGCATACCTGGTCCAGTTGTGCCGGTGCAGGAGGATTGCCAGCCGGTCCTGCACGTCCGATCGCTGCGCGCCAGAAAGGATGTCCCTCGGCAAAGATTCCGCTCAGCGGATTGCCCAGTGGAAACGCCCACTTCAGCACGTCGTCTTCGGACGAGGATAGGTTGGAGATCTTCTCCACGCGTTGCGCGGCTGTGGCAAACTCGCCCTTCAGGCAGGTGTCGTCCACCGCGCCCGCCATCAGTAGCAGACGGCGTACACGTATGGTCGAGTCAAGTCCCTGAATCGCCCGCAGCACAACCCGCGCGCCCAGGCTGTGGGAGACGAACGATACACTGGCCGCTCCGCTCAGGTGCTGGTTCACCCATGCAGCCAGTTGGTCGCCCGACTGCATCGCCACCTTGGCCGCCTCCGGATAAATCAGCGCATGCAGCCACACCGAGTCGCCCGGCCACAGGTAGCCGATATACACCGAGTCCGCAGGCAGCGCCAGCAGCGCCTGCCAGCGAGTGAGGTGGTCGGCGCCCTCCTGCCGATTGACATTGAATCCGTGGGTAGCGATCAGCACGTCGCAGCCCCGGCACGCGGCGATTAGCTGAGCCTGTGCCACGCCAAGCTGGTCAGGCGGATTCGTCAACACGTCCGCGGCGCGCACCGGCCCGCCACCGGACAGCGCGCGGCAGTTCAGCAGCCAGGTCATATCGCACCCTTCCACGACTGTAGCGCCTGCACTCCGGTCTGCAATGCGCTGGACAGGTCCTTCGCAATCGGCGCTAGCGGCGTCGCGATCACTCCCAGTGCGATCGCCAGTCCCCAGTTGTGATTGTTCCAGCCGCCCATAAACACAGCGGCGGCACAGGACAGCGCAATCGCCACCGGCACGGAGACCAGTTTCGCCGTGTTTCTGTACTGCTGATCGGCACGTTGATATGCCTGGCCGAGGATTGTACTCAGCACCAGATCGAAGCGCCCGTAGGTATCACTCTCCGGCTGGGTGAGTGCGGTGCCTGCGGACATCTTTGCGATCACACTTTGCAGCACGCCTGCATCGACGCCGGTGATGTTGGCGAAGGCGGCCGCGCTAGCGGTATCCATTCGCAACTTGATCAGCGACTTGGCGATCGCCTGCTGGTCATCCGATGCAATTCCATTGATCCAGTTGGATTTCAGCGTCTCGAAGACGCTATCGCGCGACAGCATTGAGCCCGCCGCGCCTGCTGCTGTGTCCGGCAGCAACGGAGTCAGCGTCTTGCGAATGTAAGCCAGGCCACGGTTAGAGACACCGCCGCAAATTCCCTTGGTCGTGTCCACCAGCCCGTAGGCCGCGGTGCCAAGCGCTCCCACTGCGGCAAGCACAGCAGTGATGTGGCTGGTCACATCGGTAGGGTTGACTGTCAGTAGATACATGCACGCCTCCGTTACGGCATCCATGGGGCCCGGAATGCTCTGTGCCGTGGAGTTAGAACTATCGCAGGGCAACAGGATCGTCAAGCGAAAATGCGATGGTTCGCCGCGAAAATACAAGAACCAGTACAAAAGGAGTGGCTTCGCGCTTTTTCAGCTATCTCTAGCTGCGCCGCGCAAAGCGCAGCACGCTCTCAATCAAGATCGCCGCCAGTCCCACGAAGAGCGCAGGCCCAGCCCACCATGCGCCTGCAGTTGCACGCGGCACCATTGCCACCGCGAGGCCGAGCCAGACGAGAATGGCAATCGCGAAGCTGCCGTCGTCAACGAACAGGCCGTATAGTTCACGCACAATCGACTTAATCCAACGCATCGATCTATTCCTCCACCGAAACCGGACGGGCGCGGCAGATCGGCACAAGGCACAGCGCGACTATAAGATAGGCCGCTATCAGCCATGGGATTGCCAGATCGCGACCCTGCCATGAAATCCCCATGCCCTCGCCCACCCAGAACGTCCCGAAGGCGGACAGAAGCACTCCGACGATAAACTTCAGGGTGTTCTCCGGCATGCGCGCCAGCGGCCGGTGCAGCGCGAAACCCAGCGCGGCTACAACCAGCAGCGCTGCCACCGCGCCCAGGCCCGCGGGCAGCAGCAGCCCAGCTCCGCCGGCGCCGAATGCTATCACCAGGAAGACCACTTCCGTTCCTTCCAGCATCGTGATATTGAACGCTGCGCTGAAGGCGAACTTGTCCAGGCCATGCGCGCCCTTGGGATGCTGGGCAAGGATGGCCTCCGCCTCGCGTATCGCCTCCGCACTCCGGGCAAAAGCCGCCTCTTCGTCGTGCATTGCAATCAGCCCGGCAGCCCGCAGGATGGCCTTGCGCAGCCAGCGCATGCCGAACAGCAGGACCATCGCCCCCACGACCAGTTGAACCATGTGAAATGGAATGCGCGTCAGTCCGTGCAGCGGAATCCGCATCAGCGCCGGGCCAAGCGCGGCAACAATGGCCGCGAGCAACGCCAGAGCAGCGGCTGTTCCAGCCAGCGCGCTGCGCCAACCGCGCACGCTGCCCACCGCCAATACCACGGTAAGCGCCTCGACGCACTCCACCAGCGAAGCCAGAAACGACGCAACCAGCGTCGTCCAAAGGCGTGTGGCTTCAAGATGTCCCATGCCAAGGTCCATACCGCTCCCAGTGTCCGTCCGCTCAATTCCATGCAGATTTCTAATTATTGTCCGCAACGCTTAGGATGCTTGTGACGGCCCCTGCGATGGTCGGCGTAGCAACACGCCTCAGGTAGTATCTCAGCCCACATGCCTTCGACGCACAAACCGAGCGCAACGCCGCCAGCGAGAACCAGCCGCAGGGACTTCTGTGGCAGAACGGCAACCCTGTTGCTGGCACCAGCCGGACTGCTGCGCGCGGTGAGTCTTGCAGCGCAGGTACAGCCCAGTCCGCCCGCAACCGCGACCCGGCCCGACGTAGCGGCCATCGACCACGACCGCATCCTCGCCGCGGCCCAGCGCACTCTCACCCAGCCGCCCACGCCGCTCACATCGCTGACCTGCCCGCGCAGCCCCGGCTCGGCGCACGATTACTACTCCGAAGCGGACCCTTCCTCGCTGACCGAAGGCAATTCTCCCGCATATTCTGGCCCATCGGCGCCCGTGGGACCGTTGGTCAAGCCGGGCGCGCCATCTCCCACATCGCCGCCCTTCACTGCGCACCGCGATGCGCTCTTCAGCCTGGGACTTGCGGTGCCGGCTCTGGCCTCGGCGTATCTGCTTACCGGCGAAGAGCGTTACGCGGAGCACGCAGCGCTATGGCTTCGCGCATGGTTCGTCGATCCTGCCACCTGCATGACGCCGCGCCTGGACTACGGCCAGGTTGTTCTCGTCCCATCCGCGCCCGGCCAACGCGCAGGCGGACGATTCGAGGGCATCCTGGAGACGCTGCCACTGATCGAAATCGCCCAGTGCATTCCCTTTCTTGCCTCCGCGCTCAGCCCGTCCGACCGTCTCGCCTTGCACGCCTGGTTCGCCGGCTATCTGCGCTGGCTCACGGAGGAGCAGGACAGCGGTCCGCGGCTGCCTGCGTTGGCGCGCGACCGCAAGGACCACCATGGCACCTCGTGGCTATTGCAGGCCAGCGCCTACACTCTGCTCACCGCTCCCGTTGGCGATGCTCCCAGGGCCGAATCCAGCGCGCTGGACGATCTGCGCCACCGCTTCCGCACTGTCACCCTGCGCGCGCAGATCGCCGCCGACGGCAGCTTTCCCAATGAGCTTACCTCGTCCGCGCCCTACCGCGACTCGCTCTTCAACCTGGACATGATGGCCGCCGTCTGCCAGTTGCTCTCCACCCGTTTCGAGAGCGTGTGGGAGGTCGAACTGGACGACGGCCCGGGTATGCGCTCGGCCATCGCCTATCACTTTCCCTTCATCGCGGACCGCTCCCTGTGGCCCTTCCGCGCCGACGCCCAGCACTTCAACCAGCTCCCTGCGCGGCGTGTCAGCCTGCTATTGACCGCCCGCGCCTATCAGCGGCCGGAGTACGCCGCGCTATGGAAGAGCCTGCCACCCGACCCGTCAGAGCCCGGCATCCTGCGCACCCTGCCCATCCATCAGCCTCTGCTGTGGGTGCGCCAGCCACCGCAGGCAGCATGAATACTGGCGCTTGTTTTATAAAAGGGAATCCTGGTTGGGGTCTGTCGCGTTGGATGGATGCACCAACTTGCTCCGCCTGGTCCGGTAGCCACGGCTGCGAAACAGAAACAGGGTCCCACACGAACCGCATTTCCATGGGTAGATCCCCAGATGGCCCAGCACGCTCTCTTGCAGAAAGCCGCTGCGCCGCACGCGCATGGCAGTGCTGTCTTTGCAGTTGGGGCATGTCACTTTGTTGGTCGGTGTCATCAATTCCTGTTGCGACTGGGAGAAATTTAGCGCTACCTCGGTACGGGTTTGCCGTACTGGCATCGCACGAGAGTGCTGCAATTCGGTGCTCATGCTGCGCCGTGGACCAGGAGCATAGTTTCAAGAATAGGCTCAGCCAGCGGACTGCGCCCGCGATTCATGGAACTTTTGCACAATGGCAAGGTACTTCCGTGCATTCTCGGTGATCGTCTCTGGGTGTCCCTCTGCGATGGCCTTTGGGTCCACCAGGTCCGCTCCCACACCCAGGGCCAGCGCTCCGGCCTCCAACAACTCCGCCGCCGTCGCCAACGAGACGCCGCCGGTGGGTATCAACTCAATCTGGGGCAGCGGCGCCTTGATCGACTTCAGGTACTTTGCCCCGCCCATCGAACTGGCCGGGAACACCTTCACCACGTCCGCTCCCGCCTCCCACGCGGTAAGAATCTCCGTCGGTGTAAGCGCGCCGGGAATTACCGGCACGCCGTAGCGGTGGCACATCTCGATGGTCGCGATCTTCAGCGCAGGACTCACCACGAACTCCGCGCCCTCCAGGATGCACAGACGCGCAGTTTCAGCGTCCAGCACGGTCCCCGCGCCGATCAGGATACTTGGCAGCTCCTTGGCCAGGCGGCGCATCACGCGGAACGCGCCAGGCACGGTCATGGTTACTTCCAGCACGTTGACCCCACCCGCTGCCACTGCCGTAGCCAGCGCCAGCGCCTGCTCTTCACTCTCGGCGCGCAGCACCGGCACCAGGCCGATCTCGCGCAGTGTATTCAGTACTTCCGCTTTCTGCATCTCTTTCTCCTGGGTTCCGTACCACTTTGGGTTCAGTCAAGCATCTTCGGTTTTTTCCAAGCGCGATTGTTCCACATGACTACAATCGTGGCGGCCAGCGCGCCGGCAAGGCCGTTGGTGAGTATTGGATGAGGCGTACTGGGACGTGACCCGAAGAGCCGCAATATCCAGCTAACCAGACAGCACATCAAGAAACTAAATACGAACGTAAAAAGGAGCCGCATGGCTTCATTCTTTTTCGTTGCCGACATACCCTCTTCCTTTCCGCTATTGCCCAAGGCAATTACCGCTGTACCCGCGCGCCGCCGCCCTTCATAATGCGCTGCACTTCGTCGAACGTCGCCATGGTTGTGTCGCCGGGGGTGGTCATGGCCAGCGCGCCATGCGCGCATCCGCAGTTCACCGCCCAGTTGGCGCCTTTCTCGTTCAGAAATCCGTAGATCAGCCCCGACGCAAACGAATCGCCACCGCCCACGCGGTCGAATATCTCCAGGTCGGGCATGGGTCGCGCCTCGTGGAAGGCCCCCTCGTAGTAGCACACCGCGCCCCAGTCGTTGATGGTGGCCGTCTTGGCATGGCGCAGCGTTGTTGCCACCGCGCGGAAGTTGGGGAACGTCGCCACCGCCTTCTCGATCATCCGCCGGAAGCTGCCCGAGTCCAGCGCGCCCAGATCTTCTCCCACGCCTTCGATCTCGAAGCCCAGCGCGGCGGTAAAGTCCTCTTCGTTACCCAGCATCACATCCACATACTTGGCCAACTCGCGGTTCACCTCTGTGGCGCGCGCCTTGCCGCCAATCGATTTCCACAGCGAGTCGCGATAGTTCAGGTCGTAACTCACGATGACCCTGTGTTTGTGCGCCGCGATCATTGCCTCTTTGGCAACCTCCGCGGTCGATTCGCTCAGCGCGCAGTAGATGCCGCCGGTATGCAGCCAGCGCGCGCCCTCCTTGCCGAAGATCTCGTCCCAGTCAATCTCCCCCGGCTTCATCTGGCTGGCCGCGGTGTGGCCCCGGTCGCTGCATCCCGCCGCCGCGCGCACGCCAAACCCACGCTCCGTAAAGTTCAGCCCATTGCGTGTCGTGCGGCCGACGCCATCGAACTTCGCCCACTTCAGGTGCGACAGGTCCACGCCGCCCTGCAGCATCAGGTCTTCGATCAGCCGCCCCACGGCGTTGTCGGCCAGCGCGGTCACCACCGCCGTCTTCATTCCGAAGCAGCGGCGCAGCCCGCGCGCCACGTTGTACTCGCCGCCACCCTCCCACAACTGGAACTGGCGCGCCGTGGCCACCCGCACATCGCCGGGATCGAGCCGCAGCATCACCTCGCCCAGGCTCACCAGGTCCCACTTGCACTCTTCCTTCTTGCGAATTGCCAGACTATTCTTTCCATCCGCCATTTATTCCATGCTCCTCGTTCCAACCGGAAACTCACAACTAATAACTCACAACTCACAACTTACAACTTATTTCAAGTCCTTAATCGCAACCGGGTCCATGTCGTCGTAGGCCTGGTTCTCTCCTCCCATACCCCAGCAGAAGCCGTAGCTCTTGGTGCCCACGCCGGCGTGGATGGACCACCCCGGAGAGACCACCACCTGCTTGTCCGCCATGATGATGTGACTGGTCGCGTCCGGCGGGCCCATCAGGTGCATCACGCGCTGCTCGGGCTCGATGTCGAAGTAGAAGTAGACCTCCGACCGCCGCATGTGCGTGTGCGCGGGCATGGTGTTCCAGTTGCTGCCCGGCGCCAGCAGGGTGAATCCCATCACCAGTTGGCAGCTCCGGATGCCATCTCGATAGATGGCCTTGTAGATCGTCCTCTTGTTGCAGGTCTCCGCCGACCCCAGCTCCAGCCCCTTCAATTCAGCGAACTTCACCATCCTGGTGGGATATTCCGTGTGTGCCAGATAACTCAGTAAATAGAATGCCGCCGGCATCGTCGCCGACTTACTCGAGAATGTCACCGACTTACTTCCGCGACTTACATAAAGGCAGTCCAGCTTGTCTAACTCATACGTGATTCCATCCACTGTGACCGAGCCTGGCCCGCCCGTATTCAGGATGCCCAGCTCGCGCCGCTCCAGAAAATACTCCGCGCGCAACTCCGGCTGCGTCTCCAGGGTCAGCGCGGCGGTGGTCGGTACCGCCGAGCCAATCACGGTACGGTCCAGGTCCACATAGGCCAGATCGATGCAGCCTGGGGTAAACATGCCTTCCAGCAGAAACGTCTCGCGCAACTCTGCGCTCGTCATCCGCGCATAGCGCACGGGGTCGGCCATCTGAAGCAGTTTCATGGGTCTCCTTCAGTCTCCACCTGCGGTCAAGCCGCGCGGAGACAACGATCACCATTGTAGCGGAGGGGTCTGGGGAAAAGAGTGATCGAACTCACAGGCCCTCGTCCCATCCGGTTTGCCCGATGCGCCAAGGCCAGCGTAGAGTAGTCCTTACTATGTCCAACATTCTCGATTCCTTCCGTCTCGACAACAAGATCGCCCTCGTAACCGGCTCGGCCGGAGGGATGGGCGCGGCCATTGCCATCGCTCTCGCCCAGGCCGGCGCAGCCGTTGCCACCCACGACGTGCGTCCTCCCAACGAGACCACCGACGCCATCGTCGCAGCCGGCGGCAAATCCACCGCCTTCAGCGCCGACCTCTCCGACACCAGCGCCCCGCAGGCCCTCTTCACCAATGTTCTCGCCAAATTCGGCCGCGTGGACATCCTGGTCAACAACGCCGGAATCATCCTGCGCGAAGACGCCGTCAACGTACCGCTGGCCGACTGGCAGAAGGTCATTCAGATCAACGAGACCGCCGTCTTCCAGCTCTCCCAGCTTGCCGGTCGCGACATGATGGCGCGCCAGTCCCCCGGCAAGATCATCAGCATCGCATCCTTGCTCAGCTTCCAGGGTGGAATCCGCGTGCCCTCCTACGCCGCGGCCAAGGGCGCCGTCGCCCAGATCACCAAGGCCCTGGCCAACGAGTGGGCCGTCAAAGGCATTCAGGTCAACGCCATCGCACCCGGCTACATCGCCACCAACAACACCGCGCCGTTGCGCGCCGATCCGGTCCGCAGCAAGGCGATCCTGGAGCGCATCCCGGCTGGCCGCTGGGGCGAGGCCACCGATGTCGCAGGCACCGCCGTCTTCCTGGCATCCTCCGCGGCCGACTACATCACCGGCCACGTCCTGGTCGTCGATGGCGGATGGATGGCGCGCTAGGCGGGCGCCCCATCCATTCCGCGTTCTTTGCGGATTCGGATGGGGTTCTTGCCTTACCGGAGGGAGCAGGGGGCTTCAGAGGGTGCTGAAAAAGTCGATATCTCGTCTTGAATCTGCCCTCAGCGGCTAAAGCCGCATTGCAAATAAAGCATCTTACGGCACCCGTTCGACTTCGCTCAGGGCAGGCTCTGAAGCCGTGCCCTTAACAAAAACAGGGTTTTTCAGCACTCTCTTCAGCCCCCTGAATAAGGCCAACGGACTCAAAGGGCTTTAGCCACGGGCCGTTTGCTCTTCCGTCGGCACACCATCACTTCCCCTTCGCTGGCGGAATCGTGATGTCCAGGTCCGTCACCGTGCCCAGCGTGGATAGCGGAGGCTTGATCTCGCTCTTGTTGCCCACCACCAGAATCGCCAGCTTCGACACGTCGATGTATTTGTTCGCCACCCGCGTCACATCCGCCGCCGTCACCCGCGCAATGCCGTCGCGATACTTCTCCAGGAAGTCCGGCGGATAGCCGTAAAACGCTAGCGTCACCTGCTCGTTCAGCGTCTTCTCCGGTGTGTCGTAGCGGAAGATGAACGAGTTCATCACGTCGTCTTTGGCCTTATTCAGCTCCGCGGGCGTGGGTGGCTTGGTCTTCAATCGGCCGATCTCTTCCAATACCGCCTGGGTCGCAGCCACCGTGCTCGCGCTCTTGGTTCCCGCCTCACTGCGGAATTCGCCGGGATGGTCGTATGCCGCGCCAAAGCTGCCGCCCACGTCGTAGGCCAGTCCCAGCTTGGTGCGCACATACTGCACCACACGCGAGCCAAACCCGCCGGAGAAGACCTCGTTCATCACGCTCAGCGCGTAGTAGTCGGGATTGCTGCGCTCCGTGCCCAAGCCCACAATCTCCACCGACGACTGGTTCACGTCTTCCTTGTCGGCAAAATAGACGCCGGGTTTCGGGCCGGGAAAGTCGATCTTCGCAGGCTGGATCCCCGCACCCCGCGCCAGCGGCTCGAAGGCCTTGCGTAGCTTGGCCTCCATCGCCGCCGAGTCGAAGTCGCCTTCAACCGACACAATCATGCCGTTAGGCACAACGCTGCGGTCGTGCCATGCCTTCAGGTCGTCCAGTGTCACCGCATCCACGGTCGCGTATTCGGCCTGGCGCGCGTAAGGACTATCTGCTCCGTAGACCAGTTTGGTGGATTCGCGCCCTGCAATCTCGCCCGGGTCGTCATTGCGCCGCGCGATTTCCGTCTTCATCTGGCGCTGGGAGAACTCCAGCATCGCTGCCTTGAATGGCGGATGCAGCAGCAGATCCACCGTCTCGCCGAAGACGCTGTCGAAGTCCTGCTTGAAGCACGACCACTCGACCGATGTATTGTCTGGCCCACCGCCGGTTTCGATGCTTGCCGCCTTCTGCTCAATCTCCGCGTCCAGCGCGTCGCTGGTGCCGTTGCGCCATGCCTGCCCGTACATCGTCACCAGGCCCACCTTCGCGGCAGGCTCCTCGCGGCTTCCACCGCGGATCAGTATCCGACCATCGATGAAGGGAAGCTCGTGGTCCTCCTGCAAAAAGATCACCAGCCCGTTGGCCAGCTCGATCCGCTTCGGCTGCTGCGGCTTGAAGTCATGCAGCGGCGGAATCGCGATCTTTTTCCACGGTTGGGCCTGCGCCGGCGACCTCTGCGCCACGGGCTTTGTTGTCGCGGCAGACTTGGCCTGTGTGGCGCTCTGTCCCATCGCGAACGATCCGGCAGTCAGCAATCCACACGCAACAACTGCAAGCGCAAAGTACTTACGGAATGTATTCGCTGAGAACCTCATTTTGCACCTCCCGCGTCCTGCCCAGCCGCCTGCGCGGGCGGCGCAAATTCAATTCGCGCGCTGGTGAGGTTGCTGTCCACAAATATTTTGTTGGCCACCCGGCGAACGTCCGCCTTGCTCACCTTGTCGATCCGGTCCAGTTCGCGGAACATCTCACGCCAGTCGCCGTAGCGTGTCTGATAGGTGGCCAGAACGGTCGCCAAACCCTCGTTGTCGTCCAGCCCGCGCAGCAGACTGGCACGCGCGCGCGTCTTGAACCGCTGCAACTCCTCGTCCGTCACATCGGTCGTCTTCAGCTTGTCGATCTCCTTGTGGATCGCGTCGCGCATCTCGTCTGGGGTGTGTCCCGGTACCGGCACGGCGTAAAAGGCGAACAGCCCGGGGAACTTCTCGCCGGGAAATCCGCTGAACCCTTCCGCTTCCGCTGCGATCTTCTGGTCGCGCACCAGACTGTACAGCCGCGAGGTGCGCCCGTTGGAGAAGATGTCCGTGATCGCGTCATACACCGAGTTGTCGGGGTCACGATAGTCGGGCTTATGGTAGCCCTCAAGATAGAACGGCTGCGTTGCCTCGCGGACCACCACTGACTTCTCGGCCATCTGCGGCGGTTCCACCGTGCTCATCGGTTCCGGCTTCGGCCCCGCGGGGACCGCGCCAAAGTATTTGGTCAGCACCGGCATAGCGTCCGCAGCCTTCACATCGCCCACCACTGCGATCACGATATTCGACGGCACATAGTACTTGGCATGGAAGGCCGCAGCCTCGGTCGCGTTCACCTGGCTGATCTCGCTCTCCCAGCCCACCGTGGGAACGCGATAGGGATGCGCCGTGTACGCGGTGGCCAGAAACTGTTCCACCATGGCCCCGATGGGGTTGGAGTCGGTGCGCATCCGCCGCTCCTCCTGCACCACGTCGCGCTCTTTGTAGAACTCGCGCGGCACCGGTTTGCCAATCCGCCCGCTCTCCATGTATGCCCACAGTTCCAACCGGTTCGACGGCATGCTCCAGAAGTACTGCGTCGAGTCCTCTTCGGTCTCAGCGTTCAGATTGACTGCTCCGTTCTCCTCGGCCAGCTCGGCGAACTGGTTGGGCACGACGTACTTCTGTGCCTCCGCCTGCGCGTCCTCGAAGGCCTTCTTCAGCGCCGCCAGTTTGTTCGCGTCCTGGCCCACGCGCTTGCGCACCTCCGCATCGTACGCTGCGTAGGCCGTCTCTACCTTGGCCAGCGCAACTTTCTCTGCCGGATAGTTCGTCGTGCCCAGCTCTGTCGTTCCCTTGAACGCGATATGCTCGAACATATGCGCCAGCCCGCTCTCGCCCTGCGGGTCGTTCGCCGACCCCGCATCCACCAGCGTGTAGAAGCTGAACACCGGCGCCTCCGGCCGCTCGCACACGATCAGGGTCAGCCCGTTGGGCAGTACCTTCACCGTCGTTCGCTTCTCGAATCCCGCCAGATACTGCGCGTAGCCGCCGCCATCCTGCGCCCGCGCCGCAACGCCCCAGCCCATCGCCAACGTAAGTACTACGCCAACCACGCGATTCATTCGCACAGTGAAACCCTCCCGCGTCAAACTCAGCCCAGCCTATTAACCATACCCGATCAACCCTTGGTTGGCGTTACTTGCAGCAGTCCTTGCGTCCCCAGCGCAGTAGCCGCCTCGCTCCACGCCACACCTTTCTTAGCCATCCCTCCGCCTCCTCCGCTTCGGCCTGGATCGTCCCCACCACCGCCGACATCATCTGCCGACGCGTCCACGCATTGCGTGCCGCGTTGATGCCGCCCCGCGCACACTCCGCCGCGGCCTGCGCCCACGCTCCCGTCTCCACAGCCTGAATCAGTCGCGGATAGCCCTCCAGCAATCCTGCCGGTCCCAGGTTGTACGCCATGTCCAGCAGCGCCATCTTTACCCCGTCGGGCAGCTTGTCGTATACCGCCAGCCTCGCCCGCAGCGTCGTCTCAAAGCCCGTCAGCACCGCGCTCAATTTCTGGTCGATCGCTGCCTCGGGCAACTCCAGCGATCCGCCGGTCCGGTAGTACGATGGCAGCTTCGCCATCGTCAGCGCATGGACGCGCGCGAACTCCGCCGCGATCTGCTGCGCTGTCGCCGCCGATGCATCCGCCGTCTGGAACGGCAACGCGCATGCCGCCGCCGCATCCGGCAGCATCAGTCCAACCCCCACCGTCACCTTGCCCACGCTGTCGCGGTACATCCAGGGAACGCATCCCTCGAAGCTCTTCAACTGGGCCAGCGATCGATCGAAGTAGCCAGGCATATGGGCGCAAGAGTAGCACACCGCTGCCCGCTCCGCCTCGTCAACGAACAGAGACCAATGCCGCACTCCGCACTTTCCCGCAACATTTCCTGCCCCGAATGGTCTAAGCTTGTAGGCCAGTTGAAGGGAAGCCCCGTCCTAGACTTTGCGGTGGGTCTCCCGCGTTCCCGATGCGCTTTGTCATTCCTCCGCCACTTAGGCCCAAACTCAGTTAGAACACAGGATTTACTTATGCGTGGAACATCCCGTTCTCGGCTTCTTCTCTCAGCCGCACTTCTTATCTGCCTCACCGGAATCGCCGCTTCTACCGCCCCGGCCACGGCCCAGAACATCCTTCCCGACCGCATCACCGCGACGGTATCCAACAGTAGCCGGGCCGTGATTCCCGGCTCGGTCTCGTCCAGGGTGCGTCTTGCCGCCGATCTCGGCCCCGCCTCGCCGGAGACCGTGCTACAGGGGATGTCGCTGCGCTTCGCTCCCAGCCCGGCGCAGCAGGCCGCCCTCGACCAGTTGCTCGCCGACCAGCAGAATCCCGCCTCGCCGCGCTTCCACCAGTGGCTCACGCCGCTCCAGTACGCCGCCCAGTTCGGCCTCTCCGGCAACGACATCGCCACGGTCACTGCCTGGCTCGCTAGCCAAGGATTCACCGTCACCGGTGTGGCCAATGGCGGATCGTTCATCACCTTCGATGGCACCGTGGCGCAGGCCCAGAGCGCCTTTGCCACCAGCATCCACAGCCTCTCCGTCAACGGCGAGCCTCACTTCGCCAACATCACCGAGCCCAGCGTGCCCAGCGCCCTTGCCGCCGTGGTGGGCGCCATCACCGGGATGCACGACTTCCGCGCCAGGCCCCATCTGCGCGCCAGCATCGTCAAGCCCAACTTCACCTCGTCCCTCTCAGGCAATCACTTCCTCGCCCCTGGCGATCTTTACACCATCTACGACATGCAGCCGCTGCTCACTGCTGGCTTCAAGGGCGCCGGAATCGGTACCGGAACCAACTGCAAGAGCGTGCCCTCCGGAACCACGTGCGGCGATATCGCCGTCGTGGGCGCGGTGGACATCAGCCCATCGGACATTGCCAATTTCCGCAGCGCCGCCGGCCTCAGCGCCACCAACCTTCCCACCACCGTACATGAGGGTGCAGATCCCGGATCGGCCCGCAACTGCTCCCCAGCAACAAATTCCAATTGCCCGAGTCCGAACCAGGCCGACCTGGACGAGGCTTCGATCGACCTGGAGTGGGCGGGCGCCATGGCGCCTTCGGCCAATGTTCTCTTCGTCAACGCCATCAATGTCTTACCGGGTGGGGTTGGTGAAGACGCCATAACCCAGGCCATCGACCAGAACCTCGCTCCCATCCTCTCCGTCAGCTACGGCGAATGCGAGGCTGGCTGGGGCTCGTCCTTACTCACCTCCACCAACACGCTCTTCAAGCAGGCCAACGCGCAGGGACAGACCATTCTGGCAGCGGCAGGCGACGAGGGGGCCACCGACTGCGACCCCCAGTCAGTCAGTGCAGCCTCCCAGGGCCTGGCCGTCGACTATCCCGGCAGCTCTCCCTATGTCACCTCCATGGGCGGGACCATGTTCAGTGGCGATGCCGAGGCCACCTGCACCAGCGGTCCCTGCAACGGTACGACGGCCAGCGTTTACGCAGCCACTCCCTACTGGTCGGGAACGCCGGGCAGCATCGATGCGGTCAGTTCCGCGCTCTCCTATATCCCCGAGGCGCCATGGAGCGATCTCAGCTCCGGAGTGTTCGGGGGCGGTGGGGGCGGGGCCAGCGCCTTCTTCCCCAAGCCGGCCTGGCAGGTCGAGACTGGAGCGTCCGGAATGACTACCTCAGTCTCGTACGACGGCGCGCGCGATGTGCCCGACATCTCCCTGGACGCCTCCGACCTTCACGACCCCTTCCTCTTCTGTGTCAATGGTTCTTGCGGCAACGGTTTCCGCGTTGCCAGTGGAACCAATGCAAGCGACTTGACCCCCGCCGGCGGCACCTCCTTCGACTCCCAGATCTTCGGCGGCATGCTTGCCCTGGTCGAGCAGAAGGCCGGCTCCAGGCTGGGCAATATCAACCCCACCCTCTACGCCCTGGGCAATAAAGCCGCCTACTACAACCCCACCGCCAGCAGCGTCTTCCACGATGTCACCTCCGGCAGCAATGCCATGCCATGCGTTGCAGGAACGGTGGAATGTCCGTCCTCCTTGTCGCTCGGCTACACTGCGGGCGCAGGCTACGATCTGGCCACCGGCTGGGGTAGCGTCGACCTCAACAACCTGGCCAACGACTGGAACCTGGTCACTCCTCTCGGCTCGGGTACGCTCGCAGCCAACCTTACGACCACATCCCTCGTAGCCTCGACCTACTCCGTCGCCGCGGGCACCGCGGTCACGCTTACCGCCAACGTCAGTTCTGCAACCGCAGGATTTACCACCACACCCACCGGCACAGTGCAGTTCCTGGTCAACAACGTCGCCGTGGGCGGCCTGGTCACTCTTAACAGCAGTGGCGTCGCAAACACCACATGGACCCCCAGCTGCTCCACCCTCGGACCGCAGCATTTGGCCGCCGTCTACACCGGTGACTCCAACTACCAGGGCTCCATCGGCCCGGCGTTGAACGCCAACTTCGAGAATCCGAACGCTACCGGCGCCTTTGCGAACGCGACGCCGCTGATCGTCACCGTCAATTCGGGAACCTGCCCCAACTTCTCCGTTACCTCTCCCACCGGAAATGTCATCGTCGCCGCGGGCGGCACCATTCCGCCCGTCACCCTCACCGTTGCCTCGCTCAACGGCCTTACCGGCACGGTGACCTTCTCCGCCACCAGCGCCAGCAGCACAGGCTACGTGCCCGGTATCTCGTTCAGCCCAATCTCGGTTACGCTCACCGCCAACGGCACAGCCACCACCGCGCTCACCCTCTCCGGCATCACCGCCAGCCTGCACATGCCCAGCGCGCCCGGAAGGATGGATCCCGGGACGATGCTGGCGCGGCAGGGCCCGGGGCGCACACCTCCCTGGTTCATCGCAGCTTCTGGGACCACCATCGCGTGCCTGTTCCTGATTGTGCTTCCCCGCCGGCGACGCCTCGGGGGACTGCTGCTGCTGGCATTGTCGGTAGCACTCGCCCTCGGCGCCACCGGTTGCGGAGGGAGCAGCCAGTCCAGCCCGCCCACAACCAGTACCAGCCCCTACGCCGGGATCTACCAGGTGACCGTCACCGGCACCTTCAGCGGCTCGGCCAGCATCCAGCCGCAGAGCACCACAGTGACCTACGTCATCAATTGAGTGTCTCGACAAACTGGGCGCCCCATTCCTGCGTACTCTTGCGCTTGAGTGGGGTCCTTGCCTTTTGCAGGCAGCGCAGAGCTTCCGCCCCGGCCCTTATCGTTTCTGTCTTCCGTTCACAAGTCACAACTGACAACTCACAACTGCTTTAACGCTGTCAGCCACTCCAGCGGAGTGTCGACGATCGCATCCGGGGCCGCGGCCGCAAGGCTCTGCGGGGACAGACCGTAGCTGCATCCGATGGAGCGCGCGCCGCAGTTCCGCGCCGTCAGGATGTCCACCTCCGAGTCGCCGATCATCACCGTCCCGCCCGGCGTGATGACAACCTCCGCGCCATTCTGCGCAGACGCCTCGGCCATCAGCGTCAACAGCCCCGCCGGGTCCGGCTTCTTGGTATGGAAGCTGTTGCCGCCGTATATCTGGAAGAAGTAGCGGTCCAGGCCGAAGTGCGCGCATATTTCGCGCGACGGATTGACCGGCTTGTTGGTCAGCACCGCCATGGCGATTCCCGGCCACTCCGCGTGGATCGCCTGCAACGCCTCCGCCACGCCCGAGTAGACGTAGGTGAAGTCCAGCTTATGCACACGGTAGTAGGCAAGGAAGAACTCCAGCGCCGCGTTCACGTACTCTTCATCGTGAACGTCGCCCTCGGGATCGCCCAGCGCGCGGCGCACCAGCATGGTCGCACCGTCGCCGATGTAGCCAAGCAGCACAGCATGGGGCAGCTCCGGCTTGCCCAGATGCACCAGCATTGCGTTGATTGAGTGCGCAAGATCGATCTGCGAGTCGATCAGCGTGCCATCCAGATCGAAGACCAGAAGCCGTGGAACCATGCCTCCATTCTACCGGCTCCTCACAACTGACAACCTGCAACCTGCAACTTGCAACTACTTCCCCATCCCCAGTGCCTGTAGGATCGCAGGGTCGAAGACGATCCCCGTCGCCGCTCTTGGTTGCCAGCCCGAAGTTGCCGTCGTAGTCCCACATCGCCCAGCCGATCCGCCGCGACTCAAGCGCCGTGCGCGTGTCGTCGATCCACGCAGCTCTCATCTTCGGGTCGGAGTGGTCCTTGAACGCGCCAAACTCGCCGCAGTAGAGCGGCACATCGCGCTCCGCGGCCCACTTTGCAATCGCGTCCACCTCGGTCTGCACCCGCGCCGGGCCCCATTGGTCCTCGCCGTACCGCTGCAGCTCCAGCCGCACCCGCTCGTCCGGCTCCTGGTTCAGCACCGGCAGGATGTTCTGCGGGGTCGACGGGTAGGGAATGCCGTGCGTAAACGCCCACGACGTCGTCGACCAGGTCGCTCCCTGGTGGGTGAACCACATCGGATCATAGTCATGGAAGGTATAGATGACGTTGTCGTCGCGCACCGGCTCCATCGCCAGCAGCCCGTCCTGGTGGCCCCATGCCGCTGCCGTCGCAATGATCGTATGCTGCGGCGCCACGCGACGGACCATTGCCACTGCACGGTCCTGGATGCCCTCCCAACGGTACAAGTCGTCCATCGACGGCTCGTTCAGAATTTCGAAGAAGACGCGGTCGGGATCGCTCTTGGCATAGTGCGCGGCAAAGTTCAGCCAGAACGAGTAGAGGTTCGACGCGCCGTCATCGCCGTGGGTCAGCCCAGCTTTCCAGTCCTCCTCGGCGTGGATGTCCAGCAGCACGTTCAGTCCCGCATCCAGCAATTGAGCCACCGTCTTGTCCAGCGCAGCCATCGGCTCAGGACGGAGCGTCCCGGTCTTCGGGCTGGCGATCAGCAGCGCCGGGTTGATGCTCAGCCGCACATGGTCAAAGCCCGCCGCCTTCAGCGCCTTCATGTCGGCCACCGTCATGTACCCGTCCAGCCGCGCCTGCGAGATGTCGCGCGTCTGCGCGTAAAAACTGCTCAGGTTCACGCCGCGTTTCAGGTGCTCCGCACGCTGGAACGCAAGCCCCTTCGCCGCCTGCGCCTGCGCGCCGCAAGCCATTCCACAGAACACCACTGCCGTGACCATCCACTTCGCCCGACTCTTCATTCGTCCTCCAAAATTCATCGCACAATTTGATCTTCAATGGGATTTTAAGTCAGAACTTGTGCTGTGTCAAACCCGTAATAATCATTACTGCATATGCAGCAAAAAGCAGAATCCAAAATTCTTTGCGTTGTCGTCTCTTAGTCTTTTCACTGACTGCTCCTCCTTCTACAACCTTTGCCCAAGCTCGACTCAGTAGCCACCAGATGCAAGCTCCGCACGGTGGGAAAAGAATCAGAACAACTAGAAATTGACTCATTAGGATCCCCCATCAGAGCAGACGTTACATCGCAGTTTGCATCTACGAAATTCTCCACATCCACCTTACTCCTCAAACCCGCGATTCCAACGTTGAATCACGCGCGTCTCACGCTCCCACCCCAGTACGCTCACGCTTCCCGTTCCCAGTACGAAGAGGCTGCCGCCGCGCGGCGCTAGCCCAACCCAGCGCGCAGCAAGAATGCGCAGAATATGCGCATGGGCAAACAAAGCTACGCGCGTCGTACTGTCCGTCTGCGGTCCGGCAGCGGTCAGTGCCCGCGCAATCACGCCATCGGCCCGTGCACCCACCTGCTCCACCGTCTCGCCCCCGATGATCGGGTCCTTCCACACCGACCAGCCGGGAATCTCGGCCTGGATCTCCTGTGTGGTGCGTCCCTCGTAGACTCCGTAGTCCCACTCGCACAGCCCGTCATCCATAACCGCAACATTGCCGAAACCTGCAATCTCGCAAGTCTCCTTCGCCCGCAGCATCGGACTGCGCAGCACTGCGGCAAACTTCGTTCCGGCCAGAAACTTCCCCAGCTCCACCGCACGCTCCCGCCCATGAGCGGTCAGCGGAAGGTCGGTCCGGCTGGTATGCCTGCCCTCTGCGCTCCACTCCGTCTCTCCATGCCGAACCAACCAAAGCTCCGTCACGCCGTCCCCTTCTGCACTTCATCCGAATACCTATATCCTATAGAGATGGACTTCCAGCTTGCCACCACATATACCCCCCAGGGCGACCAGCCGCGCGCCATCGGCGAGTTGGTGGCCGGCCTCGCGGCAGGCGAGAAGGACCAGGTGCTGCTCGGCGTCACCGGCTCCGGCAAGACGTTCACCATGGCCAAGATCATCGAGCAGGTACAGCGGCCTGCCCTCATCCTGGCGCACAACAAGACCCTGGCTGCGCAGCTCTACCACGAGTTCAAGCAATTCTTTCCCAAGAATGCTGTCGAGTACTTTGTCTCCTACTACGACTACTACCAGCCCGAGGCATATATTCCAGCCGGCGATATATTCATCGAGAAAGAAGCTACAGTAAACGAGGAATTGGATAAATTACGCCTCTCTGCAACCCGCAGCCTATTCGAGCGGCGCGATGCAATCATCGTCTCCTCGGTAAGTTGCATCTATGGTCTGGGCTCGCCCGAGGCCTACTACGGAATGCTTCTTCTGCTGGAGCGCGGACAGAAGATCAAGCGCGAAGACATCACCCGAAAGCTGGTCGAAATCCTATACGACCGCAACGACATCGACTTCCGCAGAGGCACTTTCAGGGTGCGCGGTGACATCATCGAGGTCTATCCCACCTACGACGAAAACGCCTACCGCATTGAGCTATTCGGCGACGAGATCGATTCGCTCTCGCAGATCGACCCGCTCTTCGGCACCGTGCGCCAGAAGTACTCACGACTGCCCATCTATCCCAAGTCGCACTATGTCGTCCAGCCCGAACGCAAGCGAGCCGCCACGGATTCTATCCTTGCGGAGCTAGAGGTATGGGAAAAAGAGATGGAGCAGCAGGGCCGTTTAGTAGAGTCGCAAAGAATTCATCAGCGGACCAGGTACGACCTGGAGATGATTAAATCCGTTGGCTACTGCCACGGCATCGAGAACTACTCCCGCCACTTCTCCGGGCGGCAGCCAGGCGAGCCTCCACCTACTCTGATCGACTACTTTCCCCGCGACTTTCTGCTCTTTATCGATGAGTCCCACGTCACCATTCCGCAGCTTCATGGTATGTGGCACGGCGACCGCTCGCGCAAGCAGAATCTCGTCGATTACGGCTTCCGTCTGCCCTCAGCGATGGACAACCGCCCGCTGAAATTCGAGGAATTCGAGGGCCGGACCGGCCAGATTATCTATGTCTCCGCCACCCCGGGCCCTTACGAACTCACCAAATCCTCCGGCGTTGTGGTGGAGCAGATCATCCGTCCCACGGGGTTGATTGACCCGCAGGTAGAAGTTCGCCCCGTCAAAGGACAGATTGACGATTTATTGGCGGAAATTCGCACGCGCGCGCAACTCAACCAGCGCGTCTTGTAACTACACTTACAAAACGAATGTCCGAGGACCTGGCCAACTACTACACCGAAGTAGGCGTGCGCTGCCGTTATATGCACTCCGAGATCGAGACCCTGGAGCGAATTAAACTGCTGCGCGACCTACGCAAGGGAGAGTACGACGTATTAATTGGAATCAACTTACTCCGTGAGGGACTCGACTTACCTGAAGTTTCGCTGGTTGCCATTCTTGACGCCGATAAGGAGGGATTTCTCCGCTCCCAGGGCTCGCTGATCCAGACCATCGGCCGCGCAGCGCGGCATGTCGAAGGTCGCGCCATTCTGTATGCGGATAAGATGACCGACTCCATGCGGCGAGCCATCGACGAGACCAACCGGCGGCGCGAGAAACAGGAGGCCTTCAACGAAGAAAACGGCATTACGCCCATGTCCATCATCCGCCCGCTGGAGATGGGACTGGCCGGAATCATGAAGGCCGACTACATCGACCTTACCGACGAGGCCGAAGGCATCCCCGAGTTTGCCACGCAGGCCGAACTCGACGCTACATCGCCAACCTCGAATCCGACATGCGCGAGGCCGCTAAGAAGTTTGAATTTGAGAAGGCAGTCAAGCTGCGCGACACCGTCAAAGATCTCCGCAGCAAAGAATTCCTATTCAGTTGAAGTGTTGGGGTGAACAAAAAAGGAGCTGACATGCATTCGGACATATATAAACGCGTATTGAACGCTAACAGCCCGTGGTGCAAGTCCGGGTTCGTTTTCCGGATTGTGTTGGAGTATCCACAGGGATCGTTCGTAAGCTGTGTTCATGGCAATGGGGAAGCGGCAGCATCGAGAGCGGCAAGAGGATTTGTGGGTGGCGCATACGGAGTTGGCCACCGCACCGGGACATCCATTTTATGAGCGATTGAACGCGGTGCTGGACGCCGAGGGCTTCGACAGGTTTGTCGAAAGCCTGTGCGCAAGATTCTATGCTCCGCAGTTCGGACGCCCCTCGCTGACGCCGGGGATTTACTTCCGCTCCCTGTTGATTGGGTATTTCGAAGGCATCGGGGCCGAGCGCGGCATTGCCTGGCGCTTGGCGGATTCGCTGGCGTTGCGACGTTTCGTGGGCATTGCGTTGGACGAATACACGCCGGACCACTCGACGATCTCGCGCACCCGGCGGCTGATCGATCTGGAGACACATGCGGCTGTGTTTGCGTGGGTGTTGGATGTGTTGGCGCGGCGCGGACTCATCGTGGGCAAGCGCGTGGCCATCGATGCCACCACGCTGGAGGCCAACGCGGCGATGCGCTCGATCGTGCGCCGCGACACGGGCGAGAGTTATGACGATTTTCTGAGTGGATTGGCGAAGGCCTCGGGGATTGAGACGCCGACGCGGGAAGACCTGGTGCGGCTGGATCGCAAGCGCAAGAAGCGCACCTCGAACAAGGATTGGAAGAGTCCGGCGGACGAGGATGCGCGGGTTGCGAAGATGAAGGACGGGCGCACCCACCTGGCGCACAAGGCCGAGCACGCGGTCGATCTGGACACCGGCGCGGTGGTGGCAGTTACGTTGCAAGCGGCGGACAAGGGTGACACGACAACGCTCGACGAGACGTTGTGCGAAGCAGGTATGGCGGTGGCCGAGTTAGTCCGGAGTGAGGCCGAGTTACAGCCGGACGATAAGCCCAGGGTCAACGTCGATGGGATCGAAGAGTTGGTCGCGGACAAGGGCTATCACAGCGGCGCGGTGGTCCAGCGGATGAAGAGCTACGACGTCCGCAGTTATATTCCGGAGAAGCGACAGAAGGGGCGGCGCAACTGGGAGGGCAAGGACGAGCAACAGCAGGCGGTGTACCAGAATCGGCGGCGGGTGCGAAGCGAGTATGGCAAGAGCTTACTGAGACGGCGCGGCGAATTGGTCGAGCGCAGCTTCGCCCACTGCTACGAGACCGGCGGTCTGCGGCGCTGTTACCTGCGCGGGCGGGAGAACATCCTGAAGCGGCAGTTGGTCCACGTCGGGGCCTTCAACTTGAGCCTGATCCTGCGCAAGCTGATGGGCGCTGGAACGCCACGGGAGCTGAAAAACCGAGCCGCAAGCCTCGTTTTGCGCCTTTTCTTGTGGATTACCTGCAAGTATCGCTGGAGGGCGCGTTGGAACTGGGATCGGCTGCCGCAGCCGCCGCTCCCGCAGCCAATCGCCCCATCAAGCTACAAACACAGCCATGCCAAAATCAGGCCCATTGCACCACGGGCTGCTAAAGGCGTTCTCCAGCGCGCCGAGCACGCATTAAGAAAAAGAGCGACATTGATGTATCCGTTGCTCTCCTACTGATGCACGATGCAGTGGAACTGCTTATGATTGCGCTACTCGATCATGTCCAGGCACCTGCTAACAAGAAACGAGAATTCCTTGATTTCTGGCCGGATATGAAGAAGGCGGGTCACGATGAACCGCCGGACTATATCGCGATGGATTCACTTAACAGACTTCGCATCGGCCTGAAACATAGTGGGAACATCCCTAACCCGGACAGCATACGTGACCTATTTCCTCGGACAAAGGGATTCTTTGAAAATGTTCTCAGATTGTATTGCAGGATGGACTACGCAGACATCTCACTTCTTGACGTTATTACTAGCACGGAAGTGAAGGACAGGATCCGGAGCGCTAAGAAACACTTTGCTGATGGCAAGAAAACCGACGCAATGGTTGACTTAGCAATCGCGACGACACTAATGGAAAAACCGGCAGATGCTCATCTCCCTCGGCTCACCGCCCCGCAATCGCCGACAATCGGGCCTGAGCTCAGAAATCTTGGGATACATAGATACTTAGAGCAACTTCATTCGTTTCTTGGAGGCTGTGCGGCTATATTGAATGCACAAACGTTTGGATATGATCCATTCAAATATCAGGCTTTCAAAGGAATTATTCCGTCTGTAACTAGGTCTATGGCCGGTACATACCAATCCCAGATTTGGTTAAGCTACGACGCTATGAGCCAAGAGCAGTTTGAAGTTCTTATTGATTACATTATAGATCACGCTATAAAACTAGACGACTCATCCCAGCCAATGCATCCTCGACTTCCACAAAGTCCTGAAAGCCACGACGTGATCAGCGTAGCTCAAACTTTAGGACGAATAAGAGCAGGCAGGCTGGTTTGAGACGCCTGTTGCCCCCATTTATGCGCTCTTATCGTGCATCTGCGGGGCTGGCAGAATCAGATTGCGACAGTACCCACCATATAAGGCTTGTCCCAGGGGCTGAAGCCCCCATCACCATTGGCCACGTATTGCCCGGACTAAAGTCCGGGCCTATCCAGATACATCAAGACTCAGGCCTATCCAGATACATCAAGACTCAGGCCTATCCAGATACATCAAGACTCAGCCGTGTTGCCCTGACTAAAGTCCGGGCCTATCCAGATACATCAAGACTCAGGCCTATCCAGATACATCAAGACTCAGTCATGTAGACCGGGCTAAAGTACGGGCCTATCTGACACCGCTATATTGCCCAGACTAAAGTCCGGGCCTATCTCATGAATGCGGCGACAGGTTCTCATCAAAATAGGAGCTTCACGGCGCTAGGGTCTCTGATTTGCGCTCACGGTCTGCCGCGAACGTCAGGCGGCATGCGGTGCAAGGTGTCCTACTGTTGGCGTATCCTTCTGCCAACACCTTCCTCGGACTCGCTTACCGGGCCTGGAAAGGGTTGCACGACCCGCTTGGAGTCCAAGATGAGCGATTATGTACTGACCGTCAACGGTGCAAAGATGAAAGTCAGCGCGCCGGCCGACGAGACCCTGCTCTCCGTACTGCGCAATCGCCTCGACCTCACCGGAACCAAGTACGGTTGCGGCGAAGGCGAGTGCGGCGCATGCACGGTCTTGCTGGACGGGCAAGCCGTTCACTCCTGTCAAACGCTGGTTGCAGACACCGCCGGCAAGAAGATCACAACCATCGAAGGCCTGGAGCAAAATGGCAAGCTGTCTACCGTGCAACAGGCATTTCTCGATGTGGGGGCCTACCAATGCGCGTACTGCACCAGCGGAATGGTGATGCGCGCCACCGCCCTGCTGCATGAGCTTCCCAATCCCAGCGAAGCGCAGATTAAGACCCGCATGAATGGCAACATCTGCCGCTGCGGCACCTATCCGCGCATCGTGCAGGCGGTGCAGCAAGCCTCCCATTCCATGGCGAAAGGCGGCGCACGATGAATACTCTACTCAGCGATCCCGTCGAACTCGCGCTCCCCGAACCAAGCAACGCGCTGCGCTGCTTCGCGTTGGACCGGCGCACCTTCCTCAAACTCTTCGGCGGCGGCCTGCTGGTCTGCCTCACCGACGGGCCTGCACTGGCGCAGGAGGCCGGTGCAGGTTTTGGCGGTCGCCAGCAGGTGCCCAGCGCGGTCTCCGCGTGGCTGCACATCGCGGCCGACGGCAAGATCTCCGTCTTTACCGGCAAGGTCGAAATTGGCCAGAACATCCGCACTTCGCTGGCCCAGTTGGTGGCTGAAGAGTTGATGGTCACGTTCGACGCCATCACCATGGTCATGGGCGATACAGATTTGGTTCCGTATGACGCGGGCACCTTCGGCAGCCAATCCACGCCGACCATGGGGCCGCGCCTACGCAATATGGCAGCCACGGCACGCCAGGCTCTTATCCAGATGGCCGCCAAACAATGGGGCGTCGATGCCGCATCGCTCACTACCGCCGACGGAAAGGTTACCAATCCCGCCGGCAAGCTGTCCCTCACTTACGGCCAGCTAACGCGCGGCGCACAGATTGTTACCACGGTCTCCAGCAGTGCGCCGCTCACTCCGGCCAAGGACTGGAAGGTCGCCGGCACCGCCATCCCTAAGGCCAGCGGACGCGAGTTTGTAACCGGCAAGCATAAGTATCCGTCCGACATCTCGCTGCCCGGAATGATGTTCGGAAAGGTGCTTCGCGCTACCGGCTTCAATGCAACCCTGGTCTCCGTCGATACCACCGCCGCGGAAAAACTGCCCGGCGTCAAGTTGGTTCGCGACGGAGACTTCATCGGGGTCGTCGCTCCGGACGCCTATACGGCCGAGCAGGCCATCTCTTTCATCCAGGCTAAGTGGACTGTGCCCTCGCAGCCCTCCAACCAGAACATCTTCGAATACCTCAAGAACAATGTTGAGTCTGGGCGCGGAGGTGGACGCCCCAACGCAGCAGTCCAGCCCGCCGCTGCCCCAGCCGCGCAGCCCGTGGACTCCGCCGCCATCCAACTCGCCCAGTCCTACACCGTGCAATACATCGCGCACGCCCCGCTGGAACCACGCGCCGCCGTGGCCCAATGGGACTCCACCGGCAAGCTCACAGTCTGGACGGGCACCCAGCGGCCATTTGGCGTTAAGGACGAGCTTGTAGCCGCCTTCCATCTCGACCCCGCCAAAGTGCGCGTCATCCAGCCCGACATGGGCAGTGGATATGGCGGCAAACACACCGGCGAAACAGCCGTTGAGGCAGCGCGCCTGGCCAAGGCTGCCGGCGCGCCGGTGCGACTGGTATGGACGCGCGAAGAGGAGTTTACCTGGGCCTACTTCCGCCCCGCCGGACTGATGGAACTCAAAGCCTCTGTCCAGCACGATGGCAAACTCACCGCATGGGAGCATCACAACTACCTGTCCGGCAACGCGGGCCTGCCCACGCCCTATAACGCACCCGCTCCGGTCACTCAATTTCACGCATCCCGTTCGCCTTTGCGCCAGAGTTCCTATCGCGCGCTTGCCTCCACCGCCAACCACTTCGCGCGCGAGTCCTTCATGGACGAGCTGGCCCACGCAGTCGCCATGGACCCGCTCGCCTTCCGCCGCAAGAACCTCACAGACCCCCGTATTCTGGCTGTACTCTCCGCTGCTGCCGATAAGTTCGGCTGGGCCAACTGCAAGTCCACCCCCACCCGTGGATTTGGAATTGCCTGCGGAACGGATAAGGGTGGCCACGTCGCCACCTGCGCCGAAGTCGCCATCGATCCCACCGCCAAGACAGTCAAGATCGTGCGCGTTGTGCAGGCCTGGGAATCGGGGGCCATCGTCAATCCAGACGGCCTGAACAACCAGAACTCGGGCGCCATCGTGCAGGGAATCGGCGGCGCGCTGCTTGAAGCCATCCTGTTCAGCGACGGCCGCATCCTCAACCCGCACTTCGCCGGCTATCGCCTTCCGCGCTTCACAGACGCTCCACAGGTCGAGATCGTCCTCATCGACCGTAAAGATATGCCTTCGGCCGGCGCGGGCGAGATTGGTATTGTCGGCATCGCTCCCGCCGTTGGCAATGCTATATTTGCCGCCACCGGCGCTCGTCTGCGCAACATGCCCATGGCCCCCTCCACCCCCGTTCCGGGTCTGGTTCCGTCGCCATTTACCACATGACCTCTGGCCAGCGGCTACCTAAAACTCGATGCCGCGTTGCGCCAGGATGCCTCGTTGGTATGCGTGTTTTACCTCGCGCATCTCCGTTACGGTGTCGGCGAGTTCGACCAGCAGAGGGTGCGCGTTGCGCCCAGTCAGGATCACATGCACCATCTCGGGCTTGCGCCGCAGCACCTCGGCGACCGCCGCGGGCGCGAGCATCTTGTAGCCGATGGCGTAGTTGATCTCGTCCAGCACCACCAGGTCCCAGTCGCCGGAGAGGATGGCCTCCGCAGCCTCGGCCCATGCGGCCTCCACCAGGCGAATGTCTTCGGGATCGGTCTCCGCGCCGCCGACTTTGACAAAGCCGCGGCCAAGCTGCCGGATTACGAAGTTCTGCGCGGCTTCGCCCACCCATGGCGATGCGACTGCCATGGATGGGGCACCCGGCGCGGAGTCAGGTGTTGCGCTCTCGGATGCGCCCAGCGCTGTGTTCAGCGCCTCGGCTGCATCCAACTCGCCGTAGTGCCACGATCCCTTGAGGAACTGCAGTATCAGGACGCGCATCCCGTTACCGGCCGCGCGCAGAGCGGTGCCCAGCGCAGCGGTGGTCTTGCCCTTGCCGGGGCCAGTGTTGATGAGGATGAGGCCGCGGCGAGCAGCTTCAGATGTGGGTGCGGTGTCGGGCATAGGTCTAGTTATAGATGGGAGCACTGTGGGAAAGCGTTCAATGGCTGGAGTGGTAGGGATGCCCAGCCAGAATCGTCAATGCACGATAGATCTGCTCGGCCAGAACTACGCGGGCGAGTTCGTGCGACAGCGTGATGGCGCCAAATGAAATTAGCAGGCCGGCACGTGAACGGGTGGAGTCGCACCAGCCATCTGCCGGCCCAATGGCAAGCACCAGCGTCTGTGTGCCATTGTCGCGGTGGTGGCGTATCCGCGCGGCAATCTCTTCCGACGATAGCTGCTTGCCCCGGCTGTCCAGTAGCACCAGCACAGGTGCGGTGCGGGTGGCCTGACGATCCAGCCACGCGAGTAGCGCAGCCTCGGAGTCGAACGCCTTGGCCTCGCAGGCCAGATAGCGCGAGGCCCGATCGAGGTAATCCGCCGCAAGGGTCGCTGCCGCGCCGGACTTCATGAGCGTGCGGGATGGGGCGATAATCGCCAGAATAATCTTCACGCTATGAGCGTACTGCAAGATGTAAAAGAAATCCTGTCCGGGAATATGATTTTTTGGATTATGGACTCTCGAACCATAGAGCAGGTCGCCTGCCATATGGGAGGGGTACTGTGCAGGTGTTTGTAAACATTGGGTTAAAAAGCGAATGACAAGCCGTATGCTTCTCAGTCACTTTGGAGAGCGAATTGCACAAAGAATCCATAAGCAAAGCTATATATTGTGTCTCACTCATGGTTACTCCGCCCTATGGCGGACGGGCTTGATTCCTTTAAGGAGAATATCGATGAATAGGTTAACCACCATTGGAAAGCTACTGTCGCTGCTGCTGTTGGTTGGCATGGCTGCGATCGGTCTTGCTCAGGAGACGACGGGTTCCCTTCAGGGAACGGTCAAAGACCCGTCTGGCGCTGTTGTGACCAATGCTAAGGTGAGTGTGACCACGCCGTCTTTGGCCGGTGGAATGTCCACCGTGACGGATACAAAGGGCTACTATCATCTCTCCAACCTGCCGCCAGGCTTATATGTAGTGACGGTGGACGCGAAGGGCTTCCAGACGCTGAAGCGCTCGGACCTTCGGATTGAGGTGGGACATCTTCCTACGCTCGACCTGTCGCTTTCCATGGGTTCCGAGGCGACTGTTGTGGAGGTGACGTCCGCGACTCCGCAGATCGACGTGACGACCACTACGACGAACACCAATATCACCGAAGATGTGGTGCAGAACATTCCCCATGGTCTTTCCTTCCAGTCGGCGATCCAGTTTGCACCGGCGGCCCGCAATGAACCACTGGAGGGCATGTCGATATTCAGCATCGGCAACGGCAACGGCGCAACCTCTCCGGGCAGCGGTAGCAACGGCAACGCGTTCGGATATTCGATCGCAGGCGGCGCAGACTCCGAGAACTCCTATCTGGTGGAAGGCCAGGAGACGGCGGAACTGATCGGCGGATACTCGCACACCAATGTTCCCTTCGACTTCATCGACGAGATGGTCATGGACACCTCCGGCATCCAGGCGGAGCACGGCGGCGCACTGGGCGGCGTAATCAACGTCATCATGCACAAGGGAAGCAATACAGTTCACGGCGCGGCCTGGATCATGTTCAACAAGGCCGGGATGAACGGCTCTCCGCGTGCCCAGCCTCGCTACGATCCGAACGGGACATTCAACGCCAATACCGACGTGGCGTGGCAGCAGTACCAGCCCAAGAGGTACCACACCAGCGACGTCTTCCCCGGCTTCCGGATCGGCTTGCCGCTGGTCAAGGACAAGGTCTTTCTGTTCGGCGCATTCTCGCCGGAGTGGTCGAACGAAGAGCGCTCGTTCACTTATAATCCGGCTTTTGCCTCATTTGCCGGCGACATATTCCCTGGCGCGAGCGGCACGCGTTCGTTCGGTCAGAACACGCAGACCTACTACATCAACCTGCGGGTGGATGCGGCGGTTGGGTCCAGGGTCCATCTCTTCGGTTCTGTACTGGACCAGGGCCAGCATCAGTCCGGCGAGACACTCCCCAACGGCGACGATGTCCACGGACTCTACAATCCAAGCGACAGCATCAACCCGATCGGTTTTGAGCACTCGCTGGGGTATGCAGCACCCAACTCGACCTATAACGTCGGCCTGGATTACACAGCATCGTCCAACGTCGTCTTCACCAGCCGCCTCGGATACTTCTTTGCGAACTATCACGATCTCGGCTATCCCACAACCGGAAATATCTTCAATTGGTACGGTACCGGCGTGGGCCAGACTCAGTACGGACTGACGTGCGGCGGCAAAAGCCAGCCGGCGTGCGCAGCGCTCCCCTCCGATCTGCAAGAGCCGAATGGTTACTTCAACCAGCCCAACAGCCAGACCTACACCATCTTCGACGCAGACAAGCGCACCCAGTTCGACCAGGACGTCGCTTTCTACAAGAGCGGCTGGGGAGGTACGCACAATATCAAGATCGGCTATCAGTTGATGAAATCGAACAACAATATCTACCAGCGCTGGCCCGCACCGGAGATTGAGTTGTTTCCCGGCAGCACTGAATCCTACAGCCCGGCAGGCCACACAGGATCTGTCAACTGCGCTGCTGTGGCGAAGACCAATTCCGTTGGCGCCTGCGCAGGTACATACGGGTATGTCATTATTTCGGACTACGGAACGCAAGGACAGGCCACCAGTTACGACCATGCCTTTTTCGGGCAGGATTCGTGGACCATTGGCAAGGGCCTGACCATCAACTACGGCCTGCGGGTTGAGAAGGAGAATGTCCCCAGCGAAAACAACGCTGCGGGCCTCCCCACCAATCCCATCACCTTCGGCTGGAACGACAAGGTTGCACCGCGCTTTGGCTTTGCCTGGGACCCCAAGCAGGACGGCAAGTCGAAGATCTTCGGCAGCTATGGCTCCTTTACCGACACCATGAAGCTCAATGTTGCCATCGGATCGTTTGGCGGCCAGTACTGGCAAAATTGCGCCTATGCCTTGAGCACCGACCCGCTCAGCAATGTGGCCCCTGTATTCGACTCCAGCAGCCGGTATTGCTATCCCGACCCCGCCGACGCCAACTTCGGCGGCGCAACTCCCGCCGGCCTCACCTTTCTCGAGAGTCTCAACAACCGCGGCACGGAAGGTGTAGTCAACGGTCTGAAGCCATATCGCCAGCACGAGTCTGTGCTGGGCTACGACTACCAGATCAACCCCACCCTCGCCTTTGAGGCCCGTTGGGACCGTCGCAGACTGGATAGCGTGATCGAAGATGCAGCGCTCTTCGATTCCAGCGGCAACGAGATCTTCACCATCATCAATCCTGGTTTTGGGACGAATGCCGTCAACGCCACCTGCGCGACCGGAGGCGTTAGCCCCTATACCGGCCATACCTATCTTGCCTGCCCGCCGGACCCGAAGGCCGCGCGCAGCTACGATGGCCTGGAATTCCGTCTGGACAAGAGAATCGGCAACCACTGGTCTGGCCTTCTCTCCTACACCTACAGCAGCTTCCGGGGCAACTACAACGGTCTGACCTCTTCGGATGAGGCCGACGGCGGCGGCGGACGCAATGCGCCCAACAACAGCCGCGCCTTCGACGAGACCTACTTCTCCTTCAACGCCTATGGACAATCGGACGGCGGCAAGCTGCCGCTCGATCGCCCGAACGCCATCAAGGGATATGCCTATTACACCTTCGATGAGGGCAAGACGATGAATACCACCTTCGGCCTCTTCCAGGACGCCTATAGCGGGACAGCTCAGAACAGCTTCCTGGATGTGGGCTACAGCATCGCCGGTGGCGGCAATTTCGGCCAGTTTGCGGTGTATCCCGAAGGCCGTGGAAAGTGGGTCGATGTTTCGCAGAACGCATCGACCGGCGTGGTTACAGTCGGCAACTCGTATGTGAAGCGGACCCCATGGTTCACCCAGACCGATCTGAACGTGAAGCAGACCTATAAGATCAAGGGCACGCAGGAAGTCAGCTTCGATGCAACGTTCACCAATGCTCTCAACCAGCATGAGGTGGTGGCTTACTATGGGTCGATCGATAGCGCCTACGTGCCGACGTTCATCACGCCGGGCGGGCTACCCTTCTACTACGGCGCGGAAGCGTATTCGGACTACGAACACACCTACGCCTGGAAGACCCTGATGAATACGGATGGCGTGACGGTCAACAGCCAATACGGCAAACCGTATGAGTTCCAGGCTGCCCGCAACATCCGCATCCAGATGCACTACACCTTCTAACAGCAACACAACGTAAAAAGGGGGCCGCTCAGTGCGGCCCCTTTTTTTATTGCTCAAGGTGGACTGTTCGAGATTCCCTCGGCGGCTAAAGCCGCATTGGAAATTGGCTGCTTGCGGCGGGACTAAAGTCCCGCCCTATCAAAACGGAAGACTGCTTCCATCTTTCAAAATGGAGACTTATTCAGAGATTCCGTAGCTGGACTGCCTTAGTTAGTTTTCTTGGTGCGGGCAGTCTTTGCGGCTGTCTTTCTTTTTGCGGGCGGCATTGCCGCAGCTTTCTTTGCTGGACTCTTCTTCGCCTTTGACGGCGATGCCTTGGTCGCGGTCTTGCTTGCATGTTTGAGGCTGCGGTATGCGGCTTTGTGGGCGCGCGCGGTGGCGATCTTCGACTTCAGTTCGGCGCTGAGCGTGGCCACGCTGATGGTGGTGGCGGACTTGCGCAGACGTTCCAGCCCATAGAAGGCGCGCTTCTCCCGCGAGAAGACGTGGACGATAAAGTCCACATAGTCCATCAAAATCCACTCAGCCTGGCGGCGGCCTTCGACGGAGTTGGGGGTGGCGCCGAACTCGCGTTTGAGGCGCAGCTCGATCTCATCGGTGATGGCGATGTTCTGGCGTTCGTTGGTTCCGTTGCATATGAGGAAGTAGTCGGTGAGGCCGCTCTCGGAGGGATCGAGGGCGAGGATGCGTACGTCTTCGGCTTTTTTGTCTTCGCAGGCTGCTGCCGCCGCCAGCAGGAGCTGATAGCTTTCGGTTGAGGGCATGGATCTCCTTGAGACCATGGTATTGGGTGACGGCGGTCAACGTCCAGAGCAGTACCGGCGGACACGATTGCACGCGACGACTCTGCAATCGGGTTTTCCATGAGGAAGACCGGGCAAATTATCTTCCGATGGGATCACCTGCGATGAGCACGCTCCATCGCAGCCTGCACGGTGACGCAGGGCCGCGGCGGAGGAGTTGAAGGTTGGCTACTTCAGTGTCTTGACGTAGGCCACAATGGCAGCAACCTGCGCGGGGGTCAGAGCGCTCATCGGACTGACGTGCGGCGCCTTGGCTTCGCCCCCCTTGGTGAGTACGTCGCTCACCTTGGCCGAGCCGGCAACCTTGGGGAATGCGGGCGGCTTTCCCTGTCCCTGATCTCCGTGACACATGGCGCATTTGGTCTTGAAAAGTGCGCCGCCATCCTGCGCGGGGGCCTGCATCCAGGCCAGCATGGAGATGGATGCCAATACTACGGGTGCGATGCGGAGTTTCATGGTCTACCTCATTTTTTGAAGTGTTGAAGCTGTGATTCTAGTTCACTTGCTACACCTGTGGCGGCCGGTCTTGCGGCTTGGCCGAGGCGTCGTTAGCCTGGTTCGGCGCTGGTTCCTCAGTAACCTCGGCCAGCGTCTCGGTGTCCAGTTCGTGCTCTTCCTTGTAGTGCTCGACGGACATCTTTCCGTCGCGCCATGCCCAGTTCATGGGATACACATCGGGATCGAAGAAGACCTGGTAGAAGTGCCAGACCAAAATTGCTAGCGTCGCCAATATCGCTTCGTAGAAGTGTACCGCGGTAGCCGCATCCACCCACCAGCGAGCCAGCAGGTTGCCTACCGTGATCTTGGCCCAGAGCATGATTCCGGTGACGGCCATCAGCGCCGTGCCCCAGACCAGCGCCCAGTACTCCGCCTTCTCCGCGTAGCTGAAACGGCCGAACTTCGGCTTCTGGCTGCGCAGCCCGAGGTAGAAGAGCATCGTACCCCAGGCGTCGAGGGCGTCCTTCGGTTTGGGCAGCAGGTCGCGGACCAGCTTCCTGCCGTCGCCGGTGAACGCGATATAGAAGACGTGGTAGACGCCATCGCCGATCAGCAGCACTCCAGCGACGCGATGAATGATGCTGCGCCACCGCTCACCCAGGCCAAGGGCCACGGCAAACCAGGAGTCGGGATACTTGAGCGCGAAGCCGGTGGCGACGAGGACGAAGAAGCTGGTGAGTAGGATGAGGTGCTGCCAGCGCTGGTTGGGCGTCATGCGCTGCACGCTGGGCCCCATGGCCCTGCGCCGTGCCATGGCTTTGGCGCGCCACAGAATTGCGTTGTGCAGCAACATTCCGCCGATGACCAGAAGGATCAGGGGAAGGTAGAACCACCTGATCCATCGCACCGCGACTGTGCCCTTGTCCAGGGCCCGCCCGCCCTCCACATCCACATGCACCTTGTAGCGGGTGAAGTTCTGCGTGACTCCCTTGTGGCACTGACCGCAGGTAGCGTCCAGATTGGCTGGATTGATGGTGGAGCGCGGATCGCTGGAGGGCAGAATATTATGCACTCCGTGGCAACTGGCGCAGTTGGCCACCACCACGGAACCACCCTGCGAGGCGAGCCCGTGATAGCTGTCCATGTAGGTGGAGACGCGGTTTCCGGGCACGTCGAACTCCTGCGTGAGCCGCACACCCTGGTGGCAGTTGGTGCAACTGGTACTCGACAGGCTCTGATCGGAGGCCGATGAACCGGGATTGGAGGGCGCCTTGATGGTGTGGATGCCATGGCAATCGGTGCAGACCGGCGCCTGCCAGTTTCCGCGCAGGACCGCCTGGCCGTGAATGCTCTGCCGGTAGACGCTCTGCACTTCGCCGTGGCACTTGCCGCAGGTGGCGGGGATATTGAACTTATTGACCGGCGAGCGGGCGTCGTTGGCGGCAAGAATCTGATGCGAGCCATGGCAGTCCGTGCAGACGGCCGCGGTTTGCACTCCGTTCTTGATGGCGTGACCGTGGACGCTGTCCTGATAGGCGACGAAGACCTGCGAACTACCCCCGTTCGACTCCATTAAAAATTTCTGCCCGTGGCAGGAGCCGCAGGTTGTAGGAATGTTGGAGTGATTGACCGGCGACTTCGAGTCACTGGCGGGCAGAATTGTGTGCGCGCCGCCGTGGCAATCGATGCAGGTGGCGGCCGGGTTACCGTCCGTCTTCTTCGCCGTGGCGTGGTAGCTGTGACGATATGCGGCCTGCGCGTCGGCGTGGCACTCGGCGCACTGCACCTTGGCCGGAGTGGTTGCATGCGGCGACGACTTGACGTCCTTGTGGCAATCGACACAGGAGAACATGCCGCCGTGGATGGACTGCTTCATCTTGCCGGCATCGACGGTGAGGCTGACCGTCTTGCCCTTGGCATCGGTCGTGGTCAGTGTGGGGTCGGCGTGGCAGGCCAGGCACTCCGCGTCCTTCGGCTTGGACTGTGCCTGCGCGGGGGAGGCCCACAACAGCAGGGAGCACGCCATCGCCAGTGCGCCGATTTTACCTGAAAACTTCATGCTGCAAGTACACGCCTGGCAGTCGATGGTTGCCGTGACTGTCGTCACAATCGAGACCTCTTCGACAAGCTCGGGGCAGGCGCTACGACAGGCACATGTCACAGGCTTGGGGGCGCCCGCGCAGCGGGTAGGCTGTTTTGGAGGCGTGGCAGATGCTCTGCACGAATGTGCAGGAGAGGTTGAGAGGGATGCTGCCGTTCAAGATAGCCGGGAGGAGACGCTACTTCGCCGGAGTAATCTCCGTCACCGGAAGGTCCCAGTGAGCCAGCAGAATCTCGAACCTCCGCTGCTCTTCTTTCGCGAAGGCCGCCTGGTCCGGCCATAGCTCTTTCTTGAAAGCGCGCTTCCTCAGGGTTCGCCGTCGTTGCCACCGTCGAGTCCTTATAGCGGATGGTCACGCGATAGTCCCATCGCCCGTCCTCTGTGGTGTGGTAGGCCGGCGTCTCCATCTTCAGCGACAGAATCCGCCCCGTCCCCCGGATCTTCTCCAGCAGCGGGTAGTGGTTCTTCAGGAACAGTTGCAGGAACTCCTGCTGACGGCCCCATGGCAGCTTGTAGTAGTACTCCACGGTGTACGACTGGCCTGCGCCCACCTGCGGCGGCGCACCTTGAACCTTCAGAGGGGCAGGTTGGACGGGGGTGGGATGGGCGGAACGAATGCGTTTCATACTTCCTCCAGCCCACAGAATACCCGATCCCCCACCGAGCTACTTGTTACTCTGTTAGCACCATGTCCACGCCCCAAAACCGTATGCCCGCCGAGTGGGAGCCTCACGCCGCCACATGGATCGCCTGGCCTCACAATCCCGACGACTGGCCCGGCAAGTTCCAGCCCATCCCCTGGGTCTATGCGGAGATCGTCCGCCATCTCTCCGCCGTCGAAGACGTCCATATGCTGGTCAACGATCTCGCCGCCGAGCGCCGCGCCATCGGCATCCTTCGTCGCGGCGGCGCAAACCTCGCCCGCCTCCTCTTCCACCACTGGCCCACCGACCGCGTCTGGTTGCGCGACTCCGGCCCCATCTTTGTTAAGCAGGATGAAGACTCCAACGCCAACCTCGCCATCACCAACTGGAAGTTCAACGCCTGGGCCAAGTACTCCAACTTCCTGCGCGACGACCAGGTTCCCCACCACGTCGCCCAGCTTTATGGCATTCCCGAGATCAAGCCCGAAGTCGACGGCAAGCGCATCGTCCTCGAAGGCGGCTCCATCGATGTCAATGGCGCAGGCGTCCTCCTAACCACAGAAGAATGTCTCCTCTCGGAGGTCCAGCAGCGCAACCCCGGCGTTACTCGCGAGCAATTGGAAAGCGCCTTCCACGAAACCCTCGGCATCCATCAGACCCTCTGGCTGCATCGCGGCTGTGCCGGCGACGACACCCACGGCCACATCGACGACATCGCCCGCTTCGTTGCAGAAGACACCATCCTCGCCTGCGTCGAGCATAATACCGCCGACAAGAACCAACTGCCGCTGGCCGAGAACCTCGAACGCCTCCACTCCTTCCGCCAAGACTCCGGCCCCGGCAGTAAAGCGAAGAGCAGCAACCGCGGCAAGCCGTTCAAGATCGTCACCCTGCCCATGCCCGCGCCCGTCTTCTTCGAGGGCCAGCGCCTGCCCGCCAGCTACGCCAACTTCTACATCGCCAACTCGCTCGTCCTGGTCCCCACCTTCAACGACGCCAACGACCGCATTGCCCTCAACACCATCGCCGACTGCTTCCCCACCCGCCAGGTCGTCGGCATCCACGCAGTCGATTTGGTCTGGGGCCTCGGCACCCTCCATTGCCTAACCCAGCAGGAGCCTGCGTAGAATAGCAACAACGGAGAATACACCTATGATCGAGATGAAGGAAGCAGTAACAAAATCCCTCGACGCGCTCAAGGGGATGTCCCTCGTCCCTGAACCGTCGACCGTCGAACTTGAAGAAGCCGAGTTGGAAGACGGCGGTAACTTCTGGGTCGTCACTTTCTCGTATCCAGATCCGAAAGCCGATTCCGAGGTAGGATTTGGCACAAACTTGCGCACCTTTAATGGGAAAACGGCGAGTTTACAAAGCTGTGCGCGTCTTTGCTGCGGACGGCTCTATCCGAGGCATAAAAAGCGTTCATGTCTAACTCAACCGTTCGCTCGCTGCTCTCCGGCTCTGGCAGTCGCTCACTGCTTCTCGATTCCAACCTGCTTCTTCTTTGGATCACCGCCCAATACGATCTTCGCCTGCTAGCTACATTCAAGCGCGTCCGGATGTTCACTCAGGACGACGCGATACTGCTCGCATGGATTATCGATCAGTTCCACTCCGTAGTAACCACCGCGCATGTCGTCACTGAGGCGAGCAACCTGGGCAATAGCCTCTCGTCGTACTCGCGCCTCGGCTGGTTCACCGCCCTCAGCGAATTCTCCACAACCACGCTGGAAGAGACTCTTCCGCTCAACGCCTTGGCAACTTGCGAGGAGTTTATTCGGTTTGGAGTGACAGATTGTGCCCTTTCGAACTTGTCCACTAAGTATCAAGTTCTCACCACGGATCGCCGACTTTCAAACTACGCACGCGAACTTGGTATGCCTGTCCTGAACTTCAACGATCTGCGGCAGATGATCTAGCCATGCTCTCCGACCTCGACTACCTCCATGCCTGCATCGCCGAAGCCCGCGCCGCGGAGCGCGACGGCGAAGTGCCTATCGGCGCAGTCATCGTGCGCGACGGCGAGATTATCGCGCGCGGCCAGAACCGCGTTCTGCGCGACAACGACCCCACCGCCCACGCAGAGATCGTCGCTCTCCGCCACGCCGCCCGCGCTCTCCAGAACTATCGCCTGCCTGAGGGCTGTACCCTATACGTCACCCTCGAACCATGCGCCATGTGCGCCGGGGCAATCCTGCACGCGCGCGTCAGCCGCCTGGTTTACGGCGCGCCCGACCCCAAGGCCGGAGCCTGTGGATCGGTCCTCAGCGTGATGAATCACCCCCAGCTCAACCACCAGGTCGAAGTTACCACCGGCCTCCTCGCAGACGAGTGCGGCGAACTGCTCACCGCCTTCTTCCGCGTCCGCCGCTAGCTCAGCCTAGCCCGGAGGCCCGCCGCCACCAGGCCCACCACCGCCCGGTCCGCCACCCGGAGGCCCGCCATCCGGTGGAGGCCCATCCGGAGGCCCATCGTCGTCCGCGTCTGAATCGTTCCCCGACTGCTTCGCCCGCTTCGCCTCGTCCTTGGCGTATTTGCTCAACTGCTCGTCGGTCAGCAGTTTCCTCACCTGCAACACGGTCGCCTGGTGAACCTTCCGCACCGCTCCCGCCCACTCCGCATCGGTCAGCGATTCATCTTCGCCCAGCGTATGCACCTGCTTCTGCTGCTCCAGTAGCAGCGGCTCGATCTTCGCTTTCTGCTCCTTGCTCAGGCCGTAGCGCTTTGTCATGCGCGCCAGCTCTTTTACCCCGTCGTACTCTTTATTCGCCACCTGCAACGACCCCGCCTTGCCCGTCGCCGCCACCGTTGTGGCAGTCGCAGTCGTGGCTGTATCGGCTTCCGCCAGCCTCTGGGCATTTGTCTTCAGCCCAGTGTTAGAACTAGCTGCGGCACTCGATGCCCCACTCTGCGCCCGCATCTGCAAGCCAATCATCAGAGAGATGATCAATCCAAGTTGTACAAGATGTCGAGCAGTTCGTCCCGTGTTCATACCACCACAGACGCATCTTTCTCCACGGCGATTACACACATCCCCGTCATCCACTGCCCACGTCGTAAAATAGAAGCATGGAACTGCTCGTCTACTCTGCTCCCTGGTGTCGCGACTGCCGCGAGGCCAAGCGTTTCCTCGCCGCCCACTCCATCCCCTACCGCGAGATCGATATCGATTCCAACCCCACTGCCGCCGCCGAAGTCGTCGCCCACACCGGCAAGCGCGCCATCCCCCAGTTCGTCCTCGACGGCAAGTGGATTCAACCCTATCGCCCCGGCCGCGGCTTTCTGCACGACGAAATGTCCGCCCTCTTCCACGTTTAGCTTCTTTCAACCAACAACCGGCAACCATCAACCCGCAACTCGAAGGTCCTTATGATCGCCCGTTACACACGTCCTGCCATGGGCCGCATCTGGTCCGACGAAAACAAGTTCCGTTGCTGGCTCACCGTCGAGACCGCCGCATCGCAGGCGCTCGCACGCTTCGGCCTCGTCCCGCAGGCCGCCGCCGACGCCATACGCGACCGCGGCAACTTCACCGTCGCCCGCATCGATGAGATCGAGGCCGAAGTCCGCCACGACGTCATCGCCTTCACCACCGCCGTCGCCGAGCACATCGACGCGCCGCCACATCAGGACGAAAAATCCTCCCGCTGGCTGCACTTCGGCCTCACCTCCACCGACGTGGTGGACACGGCGCAGTCCCTCCAACTCCGCGAAGCATCTGCCCTCATCCGCGCCGGAATCGTCGCGCTGGCCGAAACACTGAAAACCCGCGCCATCGAGTTCAAGCACACTCCCATCATCGGCCGCACCCACGGCGTCCATGCCGAACCCACCACATTTGGCCTCAAGCTCCTCCTCTGGTACTCCGAGATGCAGCGCAACCTCACCCGCTTCTACGCTGCCGCCGAGGACCTCCGCGTCGGCAAGCTCTCCGGAGCCGTCGGCACCTTCGGCCATCTCAAGCCGGAGCATGAAGAGGCAATTTGCAAAGAGTTAGGCCTCAGGCCCGTCGCCGTCGCAACGCAAATCGTCCAACGCGACCGCCACGCCGCCTACATCGCCGCGCTGGCCATCCTCTGCTCCACGCTGGACAAGATCGCCACCGAGGTCCGCCATCTCCAGCGCACCGAGGTCCGCGAGGCCGAGGAGTTCTTCTCCGAGAAGCAAAAAGGCTCCTCTGCCATGCCGCACAAGCGCAACCCCATCACCAGCGAGCAGATCTCCGGCCTCGCCCGCGTCGTTCGTGCCAACGCCCAGGTCGCCTTCGAGAACATCGCCCTCTGGCACGAGCGCGACATCTCCCACTCCTCCGCCGAGCGCGTCATCCTCCCCGACTCCACCATCCTCGCCGACTACCTGCTCGCCAAAACCGAGCAGCTCATCGCGCGCCTCCTGGTCTATCCCGAGCGCATGCTGAAGAACATCGAATCCACCGGCGGCCTCATCTTCTCCGGCCAGCTCCTGCTCGACCTCGCCGCCGCCGGCATGGGCCGCGAAGACGCCTACGCGCTCGTCCAGTCCCACGCCATGCGCGCCTGGAAGGAGGGCCTCATCTTCCGCGACGAGATCGCCCGCGACCCCGCCATCGCCGCCCTCCTCACCCCGGAAAAACTCGCCCACGCCTTCGACTACCACCGCCAACTCGCCAACGTCGACGCCATCTTCGCCCGCGTCCTCAACGAATGAATAAATCAATGAATGGTCCAATTGATCTCGGCTTGACAGAGGAAGAAATCTCCGGCATAACGGGCTTCCTTGGCTACGGTAACCCTCAACGCAGCGTGTGGTTCATAGGTCTGGAAGAGGGACTAGGAAACTCGTCGGATGCAGAGGCACGCGATAACCTGAAACCCCGTAGCCAATTTAGTCCTGTGATGGACTTGTATAAGGCGCACATTCGCCTGCAGGAAAACCGCAAGCCAATGAACATCGAAACCAAAAGCGGCTTCGTTCAAGAATGGCATTTCATGGCGAAGATAATGCTCTGCCTAAATGGGTGCAAAGACTTGAGCGACAGGGGGCCAAACCAAAAGGCAATTCTCACAAAGGACTTCATTCGATTCAAACTAGGACGAACTGGCAGCAATACTTTCATGAGTGAACTGTCGCCGATACCAAGTAAACATACCGCAGATCTGAGCTGGATGGATTCATTTCGTTGTGCCGATTTCAGATTGAAAGAGAAAATTGAAAATAGAACCAAACAGCTACAACGACTTTTTGACGAAAGCGCGCCTTCGCGAGTCATTTGCTACGGCAAGAGCGCGGCGGACAGGTTCGCCAGTCTCTTAGGCATTAAGAAATGGCACCCTATCAATGGCCGAATATCGGCTTCTGACGATAGGAGATGTCTTTTGTTGCCATTCTTTGGCCAAGCACGTATGAAAGATTCGGATATTCAGACGCTCGTACAGAACGGATTGCTGTAAGAATCCCATCCACCCCCACGCGAATCAAAATCCATCATGCCCTCCACCAAATACCAACTCGCCTCACCCGTATCGCAAGACCCCAACGCCATCGCCGCTGCACTGCGCGACCGCATTGCCCGCGCCGAACACCAGTTCGCGGCCATCTCGCCCGAAGCCGCCGCCCAACCCCTCGCTCCCGGCAAATGGTCCACGCAACAAACCGTCGGCCACCTCATCGACTCGGCCAACAACAATCTGCAACGCCTCATCCGCCTGCAGCTTACTGCCGAGCTCGACTTCCCCGGCTACCAGCAGAACGATTGGGTCCGCCTGCAGCGCTTCGACTTGCTTCCCTGGCCCGAAGTCGTCGCCCTCTGGCTCGCGCTCAACCGTCACTTCGCCCACGCCATCCAGCACGCCGACGCCGCAGCCTTCTCCCACATCTGGCTGCACGACGACGAGCGCCTCACCCTCGGCTTCATCCTCGTCGACTACATCGGCCACCTCGACCATCATCTCCGCCGACTCCCCGGCTACGAGCGCGCCGCATAACGCCAGGTGTCCGCGTCTCGCCTCTGATACGTGGGTTGCCGCTCGAAGTGCTAAAGTTAACCCAGCGGAGGCCCCATGGCTACCCTGACCGTCACCGTCGATCCTGAACTCCTCGAAGCCGCCAAGCTCGAAGCCGAACGCCGCAACATCACGCTTGATCAATTTGTCGCCGAGTCGGTGAGCACGTACACCCCCACTCGCCCGTCCCGGAAGCGCGATAACTCAAACCTCATCCGCTTGATGAACGAGGGCGCGTTGGGCAAGATCGACCGGCCTCTTACGCGCGAAGAGATTTACGCTGAGCGTACATGGCCGCGTTCGTAGACACCAACATCCTCATCTACGCGTTCGCAGACACTTCAAGCGCATCCGCCGGCAAGGTTCCGATCGCGCGAGACCTGCTTGCCTCCCTCTCCGATCAGGGCGAACTTGTCTTGAGCGCTCAGGTGTTGAGCGAGTTCGCTCAGAATGCCATGCGCAAGGCAAATCCGCCGCTATCGCTCACCAAGGTTACTGAGAGAGTATCGGAATTAAGCAGAGAGACGGTTATAGCCATCGACTCCTCTCTCGTCCAACTGGCCCTCCAGCGCGCCGCACAGAGCCGCATCGGCTACTGGGATGCCCTGATCGTCGAGGCCGCCATCCGCTCCGGCGCAACCATCCTCTACACCGAAGACATGCACCATGGAACGCACTACGGCCCCTTGGAACTCCGCAACCCATTCCTCGGATGAGCCAAAGCGGTTGCCACGAAGAGCGTATATCTTTTGAGACTCCCTCGCCCAATCCCATTGCCGCTGCTCTTTCTCCTCGCCGCGCTCCCCGCTGCCTTCGCGCAGATGCCGACCAAATCCCCCGCGTCCGCCCAATCCCCCACGCCCACAAAACCCGCCCCGGCTCCCGTTTCCCTCGCACCAGACACAGCGACCCTCAAAGTCACCACCAAGCTCGTCGCCGTCTCCGCCATCGTCCGCGACAAGGCCGGAATACCCGTCACCAACCTCACTCGCGGCAACTTCCTCCTGAAGCAGGACGGCAAGCCCCAGTCCATCGACTACTTCTCCCTGGGCTCCAGCCTTCCTCTCACTCTCGCTCTCATGGTTGACACCAGCGGCAGCCAGCGCAACTACATTCAGGACGAGATCGCCGCCAGCCGCGTCTTCTTCCCCGCCATGCTCACCCGGCCAGACGACCGCGCCGTCCTGGTCCAGTTCGATCGGTCCATCTTTCAGCTCGCCCGTCTCACCACCTCCGTCACCACCCTGGAGCACGCCCTCGCTTATCTCTCCCAGTCGCACAACGACATCCGAGCCTACGCCACCGGCGGGGGCACCCTCCTCTTCGACGCCATCGTCGCCGTCTCCCACCTCGAGCTGGGCAACCAGATCGGTCGCCGCGCCATGGTGATCCTCACCGACGGCGGCGACAACGGCAGCCACTTCAGCCAGAAGGACGCTATCCGCGAGGCCCAGCGAGCCGACATCATGGTCTACACCGTCTATTACTCCAACGGCGGCGGCGACGAGGGCGTGCTCAAGGACATCTCCCGCCAGACCGGCGGCCGCGAGTTCGCCGTCTACCCCTCCGGCAGCCTCTCGCAGATATTCGCCGCCATCGCCAGCGACCTCCGCCAGTCCTACGAGCTTGGCTACCGCCCGCCCGACTCCCGCCCCAACAAATACCACAAGATCACCCTCACCACCACCGTCGGCAAATCCCTCACCGTCCAGGCCCGCGACGGCTACTACACCCCCAAATAAACTGGGAGAGCTTAGGGCAGCGGCTCCATGACAACTTCGATCTGGAGGTGGCTGGTGCTGCCGGGGATGTCGAGGGAGCCGAGCGCCAGCGGCTTGCCGGGAGCGAGGAACGATACACCCCTCAGCGAGGTTTGGCGGAGAATCGGATCCTGCGGGCCCACGCCGGAGGTTTCCGGCGCGACGCTGGACTGCTCTACGGAGGACTTTAGCATGGCACCATCGCCCGTTGCGGTGAGGGTTGCGTCGAAGTTCATACCGATATCGATATAAGTCACCTGCGTCTGTACGCCCGCGGGAGTCTTATCGCTGGGCACGGCGTTGTACGAGCCTGTGACAAGCGGAACCCTGCTGCCTTGTTTTAGAGTCGTTGTCTGACCCGATAGCAAGATTATGGCGTAGTGCTGCACGCCCATCGGCTTGCCGCCGTCCATCTCGGTGACGGTGTAGGTGAGGCGGTAGTTCTTCTTGGGGCGGTCGAGTTCGTTGACCATCTTCTGCGCGAGGGCAACATCCTCGGGAGAGGCGCGAATGAGGACGGCGTTCTGGCTGAGGACAGGGAAGACCTTGTCGTCTGGCGGGAGGGTATTTCGCAGCGCTGTGATGATTTCGTTGGCGTCGGCCTGCTGGGTAGCGTTCTTGAGGTAGACGGTCTGGACGGGGTAGATGTTTACGTTGATCCGAGCCGGCGGGCCCTCGGAAGTGGGCTTTGCGGCGGTTGCGTCGGAGGTGGTCTTTGGGACGGGCGCGGGCTGGGCGAATGCGACTGTGCCGGTAAGGATTGCGGCGATGGCGGCTGTTAGGAATCCAGTTGCGAGCTTCATATTTGTTCTCCCTCTTGCGGTGCGGGTGGTTGTGTATTGGTTGGGGAATCATTGTCCGCAGGCTGCGGCGGGGCCGACGGCTGGGCAAAGAACTTGTTGAAGTCGTCGGCTTCCTGGGCTGCGAGCTTTGCCTGCGCCTCCGGCTCGAGCGAAGCCAGGAGTTTGGGGTCGGCGGTGCGCACCAGGCGGGCGAGCGCGCGTTCCTGCGCTGTGAGAGGCAGAACGGGCGCGGGATGCGATGGGGCAAAGCTGGTGGAGGAACCCACCCATGCGCGATGAACCTGCGCATGGATGGGGCACCCAGCGCATAGGTTGGCGTGGAAGTCGTGCGCGGTCTGGAGTTGTCTTGGAGTGGCGCATGGGGTGGCGTGGGAGTCGCGTGCAGGTGCGGTAGTCGCGACGGGCAGGGCGACTGGCGTTAGATTGCTTGTGGCGGCGATTTGGCTGAGAGCGGGCCGAACGTGCTCCGGTCGGGCTCGCAGGCTATGTTGGGCCAGCAGAAGCGCTCCTACGAGGAGCGATGCCGCGGCGGCACCACTGATGGCTCCGCGCCACCAGGCTCCGGCGAGCGCGGTGCGCGTGAAGAGATCGCGCCAGCGAAATTCGGCGGGCGCTGCGGTGGCGTGTTGCAGACGCTGCAGGATGCGGGCCTCCATTCCTGCGGGCGGCGCGGCAGACTTCAAGGCTGCGAGCGTCTTATCGATTGCGTCGTCGTGATTTTGGTGTTCAATCTCCATAAGTTCTCCTTGGTCTTTACCCCGCCTCAAGATTCCCTCCGGGGCTAAAGCCCCTTCCTAACCTGGCCGACCTTACGGACGGGCTGAAGCCCGCCCCTTTCAAAGCCTTGTGCGTATCTAAAGGCCGTCGTATTCAAAGCCTTGTGCATATCTAAAGGCCATCGTATTCAAAACTTCGTGCGTATCTAAAACTCCGGTGCATTCAAAGCTCCTCTCAATCCTCCAGGCGCTGGCGCAGATGGGCGCGGGCTCGAAATAGCAGTGAACGAACGCTTGATTCGCTGCGGCCCAGCACTACGCCGATCTCTGCTGTGCTCAGTTCATCCATCGCAGACAGCAGCAACGCCTCGCGCTCACGTCGCGGCAACCGTTCCATTGCAGCCAACACCTGACGGATGCGAGCAGCCTCTGCGAGCGCCTGGTCGGCCGGCAGATCGGCGGAGATGAGGCCCTCGGCATATAGATCGTCCATCTGGTCTGGGCGGACGCGGCGGCGGCGGTCCAGCGCGAGGTTCCATGCGATGCGCACCAGCCACGGCCTGAGATCGACGATGCGGCCCAGCTCTCGCTGGCGCTCCAGGACGCGCAGGAAGACGTCCTGGACCACGTCCTCCGCCTCGGAGGGGTTGCGCGTCAGCGAGAGCGCCACGCGATAGAGGAGGCCGGAGTAGTCCTGCACCAGCGCTGCCAGATCGGGTTCCTCGACCACCCGCTCTGCCGCGAACCATTGCAAGCTGCGTTCCCCGATCGCGTCCATTCAACCCTTCTACTCCACAGACGCGCGGGCAGGCGATCCGCTCGGATTTATTTATCAAGTTGATAAAACACAATTTGCCATAGTACATGGCAATCTGCCATAATGATTGCCATGGAACTCTCTATCGATAAGTTCGGACGTGTTGTAATCCCCAAGAAGCTGCGCGAGCATCTTGGCGTGGGGTTGAGCCTGAAGGTCGAGGTGAAGGAGACGCCGGATGGGATTCTGCTGAAGCCGGTGCGACGTGGGTCGGGGCTGATGATGAAGGATGGGGTGCTGATCCATCGCGGTGGGGGCGACAACAGCCACATCAATTGGGAGACGCTGGTTGACGATGAGCGTGAAGAACGGATCCGGCATATTGCCGAGGTATGAAGATCTACTTTGACACCAATGTGCTGGTGGGGGCGTTGAAGGCCGAACATACCCATCATGGGAGATCGTTTGCATCGATGCAGCGTGTACACCGCGGGGAAGTGGCTGGATGCGTTGCTGCGCAGAGTCTTGCGGAACTCTACTCCGTACTGACGCGCACACCATTTACCGTCCCAGTCTATCCGGATGAAGCGCTGGATATGATTGAGCAATCGATATTGCCGTGTTTCGAGATTGTCGATGTGAGCCGGCAGAGTTATCTGGCTGCGATTGCTGCTTGTGCAGGCGCGGGATGGAAGGGTGGGAGAGTGCATGACGCAGTACACATCCAGGCAGCTGCGCAGGCGAAGTGCGACTTGATCTACACCTACGATATCGCTCACTTTGAGTCTTTGGCCCCAGAGTGGAGCGGCCGCATCCAGAGTCCTCCACCAGCATAAGAAGGCCAACAAGGGCCAGTCCCGATACAATAGAGGGTCAGCGGCAGGAGTCCGAAGAGGGATGCGCGGATGAGCTGGTTCAAGCGGGAAGACAACGAGATAGTCAACGATGCGCGCAAGACGGTGCGCACCGAGGGGCTGTGGACGCAGTGCGGCAACTGCCGGCAGGCGATCTTCAAGAAGGACCTGGAGGCGAACCTGAATGTGTGCCCACAGTGCGGGTACCACTTCCACATCGGCGCGCGATGGAGGATCAAACTTTTGCTGGAGCCGGGCTACGAGTTGGTGGACCTGGAACTGCTCTCGACCGATCCGCTGGATTTTACCGACTTGAAGCGCTACCGTCACCGGCTGGCGGAAGCGCGCAAGAAGACAGGGTTGAACGACGCGATTGTGAATGCGGTGGGAATGATGGGGCCTCATGCGGTGACGGTGAGCGCGATGGAGTATGGGTTTATCGGCGGCAGCATGGGGGCGGTGGTGGGCGAGACGATTGCGCGGGCAGTGGACCGCTCGCTGGCCACGCGCAATCCGCTGATTATTATTGCGGCGTCGGGCGGGGCGCGCATGATGGAGGGGATCGTATCGCTGATGCAGATGGCGAAGATCAGCGCGGGAGTGGCGCGGCTGGACGACGCGAAGATTCCTTACATCTCGGTGATGACCGACCCGACCACGGGCGGAGTGACGGCGAGCTTCGCCATGCTGGGCGATCTGAACATCGCCGAGCCGGGCGCGCTGATTGGGTTCGCCGGGCCGCGGGTGATCGAGCAGACGACGCGACAGAAGCTGCCAGCGGGATTTCAACGCTCAGAGTTCCTGCTGCAGCATGGGTTTCTGGATGCGATTGTGGAACGCAAGGAGATGAAGGACTACCTGGTGCAGGCGCTGAGCTGGATGACGGCGGAGCAGAAGACTGCGGCGGTTGTGGCGTAGAGCAGACGCAGCTTCAACTGCGCCGCAGGATACGCCTGAACCAGAGCGTGCCCAGGGTGGCGAGCGCGAGGACCATGACGATAAGGCCGATGGGCAGACCGAAGCGGCGATAGCTGAGGGCAAAGTCGATGGGGTTGTGCGCCACGCTGTTGTAGATCAGGATGAAGACAATGGCGCAGAGGGTTGCAGCGAAGAACGCCATAAAGCCCGAGGCGAGGCCCATCAGGAGACTGGCGAACCAGCCCATGTTGCCTAGCGGCACGCCGAAGACGTAGCCGTTGGCGAAGGTGCGTGGGGCAGCGGGCGCATTGCTGGGTGAAGTGCGCGTCATGCAGGTAGAATACCTTCTTATGGCGGAAGGCGTGGGGACGATGGCAGAGAGCATTCAAAGCGGGTTGGTGCAGGCTACGCAGGTGGCGCGGGAGGCGGCTGTGCGCCGGGCGGCCAACGGCATTTCCTTTGCGGCGTTCGGCGATACCGGCCTGGATGACGCCGGCCTGGTGCGCATGGTGCAGGCTGTGCCGTCCTCTATAGCTGCGGCTCTGGGGCGCAAGACGTACTACTTTGTGCCGCTGGCGCTGGCCGAGGGACGCAGCAGTGAGTCTGCCAGGCACCGCAGCGGCAACGAGGAGACGATGATATCGCCGGTCTATAGCGCGGAGCTTGCCGATATGGCGATCTGCCATCGCAACGTCGGACTGGAAGCCGGTGCGGATGGCCCGGTGGTTGCTGGCGAAGAGGGGCGCGAGGGCGTGTTCCTCTCCGCGCGGCTGCTGAGCGACCGCTTCTCGCTGGCCTTTGAACTGTTTATCAACGTGGGCCATGCCTTTGTGGACGAGGCGGGGGTTCCGGAGAGTTTCAGCGAGTTGGCATGGAACCAGGCGACTGCAGACGTAAGGGGTGAGACCAGCCTGGACGCGTGGGAGAGCCGAGCACAGGCGGTTGGCGGAGGCCAGAACACGCAACGCGACGGCAGGCCACGGATCGACGAGAAGGCCAAGACGGATTATCTGCTGGCGGCGTTCTCCGACGCGATTGCGATTTATATGTTGTCGCTGGCGGTGGACTTCGACTACTCCGAGCTGCGCGAGCGAGAGTACCCGCTGCTGGCCCCGCAGGCGCTGGCGGAGCGGCTGCGGCTGGTGGCGCGGCTGTTCCCGCCCAACCCGGAGTACGAGTTTGCGATCCGGTACCGGCGGCGGGCGTGACGCGATCGAAGATAAAAACAACCGCAGGTCCTTCGACTGCGTTTGGCGCGGGTGCGCCAAACTCCGCTCAGGATGACAGTAAGAACAAACAACAACAAAAGCAAATACAGGGGTCCTTCGCTGCGCTCAGGATGACGGCTTGGGTGGGAGGAGTCGCACATCCCACCCATCGCAAAGAGCGCGATGGATGGGGCACCCGGTTCATTTCATAACCGGGATCAGCCGTAGTTTTCGGGGAGGCCGGAGGGCCAGGTGAGGTTGGCGACGGGGGCGACGGTTGCGCGAATCTCTTCCAGCAGGGCTGGATCGTTGGCGAGTGTGAGGCACTTGAGGTTGTCTTCGACGTGCATGCGCGAGGACATGCCAACCAAGGTGCTGGCGACGGCGGGGTGGTCCAGGCAGAAGCGCAGGGCAAGCTCGGAGGCGTCGATGCCATGGGCGCGGCAGAGGGCGACGATGCGCTGCCCGGCATCGCGGACCGATTGCGGCGCGGGATGCCAGTCGGGCGCGCCGCGCTCGGTGATGATGCCCATGTGCAGTGGCGATGCGTTGATGATCCCGATGCCGTGCTGCTTGGCGAAGGGGATGAGCGCGGAGTCCATGTCGTCGATCATGAGGTTGTAGCGGCAGTAGGTGAGGATGGTGTCGACGGGGACCTGGGCTGCGATGGCCATCATGTTCTTGAGCGAGTAGCCGGTGATGCCGATGAAGCGGGCCTTGCCCTGCTGCTGCAGCTTGCGCATGGCGGGGACGGTTTCTTCGACGATTTGGCGGGCGTCGCCGAACTCGACGTCGTGGGCCTGCAGGAGATCGACGTAGTCGGTGCGCAGGCGGGCGAGCGACTCGTCGATGCTGGCGGTGATGCGCGCGGCGGAGAAGTCGAACTGGTCGGCGCCGTAGCGGCCGCATTTGGTGGCCAGGATGACGTGTTGACGAAGGCCTGCGAGGGCCTCGCCAAGGCGGGTTTCGGCGAGGGTGAGGCCGTAGTAGGGAGAGACATCGAAGTAGTTGATGCCGCGCTCGACGGCGAGATGGACGGCGGCTGCGCCCTCGGCGGGATCGGTGACGCGAAATGCGTTGCCTAGCGGCGAAGCGCCGTATCCGAGGATTGAAACGTGCAACGATGTGTTGCCCAGTTGACGGTATTCCATGATTGCCTGTTCCCTCGGGGGCTAAAGCCCCGTTAATTTTGCGACCATTATGGACGGGCTGAAGCCCGTGCTGAAAAAGTTGCAGCAGCACAGAAGAGCAGACCTCAGGGGCTAAAGCCCTATTCATTCTGCGGCGTTTACGGCACGGCTGAAGCCGTGCCCTTAAGCAAAACGGAGTTTTTCAGTATTCGTCTGAAACCCACCCCCCCTTCAAAACAAAATAGTATTAGTGCTTCCTCATATGGTTCCGCAGAGATGGACTTCGATGCCGAGTTCGGCCATCATTGCGGCCTTGGCGGCGAGCGCGCGATCGGCCTGCTCGGCGGTGCCGGTGTAGGCGACGTTGACGTGGTTGGCGGGATGGCGCGCCATGAACTGATCGCGCGAGATGCCGTGCAGCAGGACGTGCATGATGGGCCATTGCGGCGTAACGCAATGGAGCCGGCGTTCGGTCTCCGCGGCGGGAAGCTCGATGGCAGTAGCGCGGCCGATGTCTGCGTGGAGCTTACCGCCCTCGCTGAAGACGCGGCTCCAGACGACGGGGCCGGGCTTGCAGACGCCCTTGAGGGTGCCTCCGCCGAGGCGGAAGTACATGGGCGGTTGGCGTTCGCTGCGGGCGCCAGCGTAGCCGCCTACGATGTGGGAGGCGGGAACAGCGCCGGAGATCTGGAAGACCCAGACGAAGTCGTCGATCCCGTCACCCTTGTAGTGCTCGCCCCAGCGGACGTCGTGGAGTGTAGTGGCGGGATCGAGGTGCATGGCGGTCCAGACACGATTGGTGAGAATCAAGTCAAGCCCGCAGCACTCGTCTACTTCATTGAAGTGGGGAAGCGGGCGGCCTGGGTAGAGTTCCTTGCCCGCGGCGTCGAAGGCTGGGGGACGGTCTACGTTGTTGAGCAGCCCTTCGACGAGGTCGGAGGCGGGGACGAGGTCTTTGAGGCCCTGCTGGTACTGGATGCCGATGGCATCGCAACCGAACTCGTCGGCGATGCGCAAGGCGGCGATGTACATCTTGCACTGCTGAAGGATTTGCGTGTCGGTGAGGTCGGTCTCCTCGACGGGGCCGGTGACGAAGGTGATGCCGCTCTTATCGAGCCAGGCGCGGACTTTGCCGGCTTCGGCGTCGCTGACGTTCTGCATGGCGGCGACCAGCGCGGACTGGCTGAGACGCTCTTTGAAGACGCCGGTGGGGTTGAGCAGGCTGTCTTCGATGATGGCGTTGAACATGCCCATGCATCCCTCGTCGAATACGCCAAGGATAGCTTTGCGGCCCTTGAGGTGATGGGCGAGAGTGACTCCGAGCTGGCGTTCGGCGACGGGCAGGCTGGATACATCGAGCGGGCGGACGTGGGTCTGATCGTGGTCGATCTTGCCCTCGCGAATCCACTGGCAGAGGCCATTGACGAAGAAGGGATCGGTGAAGTCCTTGCTCCAGAGGGTAGAGAACTGGACGCCAGCCTTGCGCAGGCAGCCGTTGAGATTGAGCATTCCGACCAGGCCGGGCCATTGGCCACTCCAGTTGGCGACGGTGAGGATGGGGCCGCGATGGCTGAGCAGGCCGGCGAGGATGTGGTGGCTGTACTGCCAGACGGACTCGACGATGACGAGGGGGGAGTCGGGGTCGATGGCGGCGAAGACATCCATTCCCATGCGCTGGTTGAAGATGAATCCGTGCTTGAGGTCGTCGCGGTAGGGATGGGCGCGGCGGATATTGAGGCCCTCTGCGGCGAAGGCCGCAATGACGACGTTCTCGGCCTCCGACTGGGCGGGCCAGCAGACCTGATTGGCCGATTGACGCAGATCGCCATTGGCGATGAGGAGGACTTCGCCGGGGACGGCTGGGATGGGAGATTCGATCGGCGGGATGGAGTAAGCGGACATTTCTATCTCCTTATGGGAGGCGAGAAGTTCATGATGAGGCTGCTTCCAGTCTGGAGTAGCAAGCCTGGGCATCGGACCAGTTGACGGCGGAATGCGGTGAGTAGGTGACGCACTGGAGCGATTCTCCAAGACAGGAGCGACCGGCTGCGACGTCGGGCAACGCGCCGGCGGCGACCGCCTGGAGCATGACATTGCCCAGCGCTGAGGCCTCCACAGGCCCGCTGACCACAGTACATCCACAGGCGTCGGATGTCATCTGGCAGAGGAATGCGTTGAGGCATCCGCCGCCGACCACGCGGAGGGTATGGATGCGGCGGCCGGTGAGAGACTGCAACGCATCGTGAGTGGACCAGTAGGAGAGGCTGAGACTCTCGAAGCAACAACGGGCAAATTCGCCGGGCGATTCTGGCACAGGTTGGGCAGTGGATTGACAGAAGGCGCGGATGGCCTGGAGCATGTCTGCGGGAGCAAGAAACTCACTGGCGCCGGGATAGAGGATGGAACGGAAGGGCTGGGCTGCGGCGGCCGCGGCGATGAGGTCGTCCCAGGTATAGGCGTGGCCGGCTAACTGCCACTGGCGGAGACATTCCTGCAGGAGCCAGAGGCCGGTAAGGTTGCGCAGGAGAAGTGTTGAGCCGTTGCATCCTCCCTCGTTGGTGAAGTGCAACTGGCAGGCGCGCTGGGTGGCGATGGGAGCGTCCAGCTCGACGCCCATGAGGCTCCATGTGCCGCTGCTGATGAATGCGCTGTGCCGGTCGAGATTGGGGATGGAGGCGACAGCGCTGGCTGTATCGTGCGAGGCGACGGCGATGACGGGGAAAGGCCTGCTGAAGCCGCAGAGGTCAAGGACATCGCGGCTGACCTCGGAGAGCACGGTTGCGGGCGCGACGATGGGAGGCAGGATGCGATCGGGGATGGCGAGAGTGCGCAGCAGATCGCGGTGCCAGTCGCGCGCGGCGGGATCGATCATTTCGGAGGTGGAGGCTTCGGTGTACTCGACAACTTTTTCGCCGCCGAGGAAGTAGTTGAAGAGGTCGGGAATCATGAGCAGGGTATCGGCGGAGTCGAGATTCGGATCGCCCGCCAGGACCATCGAGTAGAGCTGGAAGAGGGTGTTGTAGGGAAAGGATTGCGTGCCGGTGGCGGCGTAGAGATCGGCTTCGGAGATGTGCTGGAAGAGGCGCTGGGGAATGCCGTTGGTTCTGGGGTCGCGATAGTGCGAGGGATTGTCGAGCAGGCGACCGCGGCGGTCTAGGAGGGCGAAATCGACACCCCAGGCGTCGACGGCGATGCCGGCGGGCGCGTCGGCGAAGCGCAACCGGTATTTGGTGAGGCCGTTCTGGATCTCCGACCAGATTCGCAACGCGTCCCAATAGATGCTGCCGTGCAGGATGACGCCGCCGTTGGGGAAACGATGCAGCTCTTCGAGCGAAAAGGTGCGGCCATCCCAATGGCCGACCATCAACCGGCCACTGGATGCGCCCAGATCGACGGCGACGAAGTTTGACATAAGGCCCTCAGTGGCTAACGAAAAACAAGCAACGACGAAATACAGGGGTCCTTCGATTTAGCTGCTCACAAAGTGCGCGGGCAGCTTCGCTCAGGATGACGAGGAAAAACAAGCAACGACAAAAGCAAGAACGAAAAGCAGATTCCTCCGCTGCGCTGCGGAATGACAAACAAAAATGGCTGCGGAATGACAAACAAAAATGGCTGCGGAATGACAAACAGGACAGGCAACGACGGAGATTCTGACTCTGCGAGTCAGAATGACGCTTCGGGGAGCAACGGCGCTAATTGTCATCAAAGAGGAGGATGGCGGCGGCGATGGTGGTGGTCCAGCGGCCATTCTTGTCGCCGACGGCGGACTGGGTGACGTTGGCTGTGCGGACGATTTTGTTGGAGATGCGGTAGATCTCCTTTTTCTCGTCCCAGCTTTTGTCTGGGTCGAAGTCGACGTCGAGGGTGGTGGCGAGCATCTCGGCGGCGAGTTCCTCGGCGTAGTCACCGGCCTGGTCCTCGGTCTCGCCGAAGCTGTGGTGCTCGGAGAGGTAGCCGTAGGTGGCGCGGTCGGTGGGGATGGCGACGCCGATGGAACTGACGACGAGGCGATGGGCCTCGCGTGTGGAGTTTTCAGCGATGACGGCGAAGACCACCTCGCCGAGGTTGAGGCATTTGAGCCCCTCCTTGCGCGTGATCAGCTTGCATCGGGGCGGGAAGATGGAGGAGACGCGGACGAGGTTCTGAGCGGCGATGCCTGCATCGCGCAGCGCGAGCTCGAAGCTGGTGAGGCGTTCTTTATGCTTGCCGACGCCCTTGGTGAAGAAGAGGCGCGTGGGAACCATGTTCATGCCCAATTTGTAAGACCCTCCGGTGAGAACCAGGATGCGGCGCCCGGCGGTGTTGGGCGGCCGATGATGCGTAGACCGTGTCAAAGTTATCACAGCGGACGGCGAAATGGGTTACTGGGGGATATCCAAGGGGAAAATGGGGTAAAGAGACGACTGTCATGTGGCAGCCAGGGGCAGGCGCTGGCGGCGGTTTGGGGGGACGGGGAGGGCAGGATTGGGCGATTAGCGGGCAGGCAGTGGAAAAGATATAAAAATGGCATTAACAGAGATAGGCAAAGGGCCCCAATCCTGGTCAAGTTTCTGTTATTTTTTAAACACCACTGTTACTCTTTGGTCTTTGGAACTCACCTGCTGCAACGCGGGGCAGGGTGAGTTGCAGACGCCGCGTCAATCCCAAGCGATTTACTCGACAATCCCAAGCGATTCACTAAGGAGTCTCCAAATACTATGAAAAAATACAAACTTGAATATATCTGGCTCGATGGCAAGAAGCCCGTCCCTGGACTGCGCGGCAAGACGCAAATCAAATCGTTTGAAAAGCCGCCCACCCTTAGCGATCTTCCCCTGTGGGGATTTGACGGCAGTTCCACGATGCAGGCCGAAGGCAAGAGTTCGGACTGTATCCTGAAGCCGGTGGCGCTGTATCCGGATGCAAGCCGCAAGGACGCGTATATCGTTCTGAGCGAGGTGATGCACCCGGACGGCACGCCGCATCCGACCAACTATCGGGCCACGATCAAGAATGACCCCGACCTGTGGGTGGGATTTGAGCAGGAGTACTTCCTGTACCAGGACGGGAGACCGCTAGGCTTCCCAGAGGACGGCTATCCTGGACCGCAAGGCCCGTACTACTGCGGCGTCGGCTACAAATACATGGGAAGCATCGCCCGCCAGATCGTGGAAGAGCATCTGGACCTGTGCCTGGAGGCGGGGATCAATCATGAAGGCATCAACGCGGAGGTTGCGAAGGGGCAGTGGGAGTTCCAGATCTTCGCCAAGGGCTCTGCCAAGGCGGCGGACGATCTGTGGACGGCCCGCTACCTGATGGCGCGGTTGTGCGAGAAGTACGAGGTGGACCTGGAACTGTATTGCAAGCCGATCAAGGGCGACTGGAATGGGTCCGGCATGCACACCAACTTCTCTACCAAGCACCTGCGCGATGTGGGCGGCAAGAAGTACCTGGAGGCGTTGATGAAGGCGTTCGCCGACAACATCGCGGCACACATTGCGGTGTATGGGCCGGACAACCACCTGCGTCTGACCGGGCTGCATGAGACGCAGGCCATCGACAAGTTCAACTATGCTCTGTCTGACCGCGGCGCCTCGGTACGGCTGCCGGTGAACTTCATCCGCAACGGCTACAAGGGCTACCTGGAAGACCGTCGTCCGAACTCGGAGGCCGATCCTTACCAGATCGTATCGCGCATTCTGAAGACGATCGATACGGTGAAGGTGAAGTAGACCAGCAAGCTAACTAGAGTAACGAGCAGGAGCGGCACCTCGTCGCAGGTTGTGGGCGTGGGGAAGTGGGCGGCATATAATGCTTTCCATCTCTCTACGCCCCATTTCTTTATTTTGCGTGCAGAGGGATGCATCGCCAACCAGCCGAGCCGAACGGAGGAACGTTTATGTCGGGAAAAAAGAAACAAAAAGGCGGAAGCGCAACGGGCAAGAAAGGTAAGAGCAAGCAGCACCACCCGATCGACATTGCCAATGTGCCTGCTTCCTTATACCTGGGCAGAGACTGCGACTACGACAAGGAACTGGCCCGTCTGCAGATCGAACTGGTGAAGCTGCAGGAGTGGATCAAGCACGAAAAACTACGCGTGGTGATTCTGTTTGAGGGGCGCGACGCGGCGGGCAAGGGCGGCGCTATCAAGCGGATCACGGAGTCGATGAACCCACGCATCTGCCGGGTGGTTGCGCTGGGCACGCCCACGGAGCGGGAGAAGACGCAGTGGTACTTCCAGCGCTACGTGACCCACCTGCCGGCCGCCGGCGAGCTGGTGCTGTTCGACCGCAGCTGGTACAACCGCGCCGGGGTGGAACGGGTGATGGGCTTTTGCACGGACGCGGAGTACCAGGAGTTCATGCATAGCTGTCCGGAGTTTGAGCGGATGCTGATCCGCTCCGGGGTGCTGCTAATCAAGTACTGGTTCTCGGTGAGCGATGAAGAGCAGGAGCGGCGCTTCCAGGAGCGGATGGACAACCCGACGAAGCGCTGGAAGATCAGCCCGATGGACCTGGAATCGCGCAAGCACTGGGGCGACTACTCGCGGGCGAAGGACGAGATGTTCGCGGTGACCGACACCAAAGAGTCGCCGTGGTATGTGGTGAATTCGGAGGACAAGAAGTCTGCGCGGTTGAACGTGATCCGCCATCTGCTGTCGCTGGTGGCATATCGCGATCTGACACCGGAGTCACTGAAGCTGCCTCCGCTGCGCAAGACGGACTATGTGCGCCCGCCGATGCAGAACCAGAACTTCATTCCGGTGATCTACCAGAAGAAGATCAAGGAACCCAAGGACCAGCTACAGGAAGTGGGCGCAAAAGCGAAGGCTGGCAGCGCTTGATGGATGAGAGAAGGTCCGCCGCGCGCAGGCCTTTCTTTTGCCTTGACAGCTTCGATGGCTTGCTCCATAGTTCTTTCGTCGGAAGTCGGGGTCAATGCAATGAATTCAGAACGAACTCTGGACACGATCGCTTCTGCCGCCGTTTTGGGCGGGTGCATGCTGCTTGGCCTGGTGTTTGGCGGTTGGATTTTGGGCTCGCAGATCAAGGCGATCAGGCTAGCTGACCGCTATGTGACGGTGAAGGGGCTGGTGGAGCGGACAGTAAAGTCCGACACGGCGATTTGGCCCGTCACATTCAAGGAGGCGGGCAACGACCTTTCTGAGGTCTATGCCAAGAGCGAAGCGGACAAGGCAGCGGTACTGAAGTTCTTTGCCGGACAGGGAATCGCGGCGCAGGAGATTTCGGTTGGGCAGATTCAGGTGTCGGACAAGCAGGCGAATGGGTACGTCAACAATCAAAATAGTTTCCGGTACATTGTGCAGCAGACGGTGACTGTGCAATCTACCGACGTGGATAAAATTGCACGGGCTGGGCAGAAGACCGCGGAGCTGGTGCAGGCAGGAATCGTCGTGGCCGGAGGCTATGGACAGGGCGGAATCAGCTACAAATTTACGGGGCTGAATGCGCTGAAGCCGGACATGATTACGGAGGCGACGCGCAATGCACGCGCGTCCGCGGACCGGTTTGCGGCGGACTCGGGGAGTAAGGTTGGGTCGATTCGGTCCGCGAACCAGGGAGTGTTTTCGATCTCTGCGGCAAATACTGGGAGCGGGACTGCGCCCGGTGAGGATGGGCCAAGCTACATGGACTCGCAGGGTGCGGATGCGAGCCTGATGAAGAAGGTGCGGGTAGTGGCTACGGTGGATTATTACTTGGTTAAAATAGGCGGCCGGCGGGTGGTGTCGACCGCTGCACTGCGGAATGACATACAAAAGGCAACGACAGAGATTCTGAACCTGCGGCTCAGAATGACGTGTGGAAGAGCGGGTTCGTTGCGATGCGCCAGCGCGGATGATAGCCTGCGTAAGCTGGAGAATTTTGGCAATATCACGGGAGGCGCCACTTAAATGCAGACGAGCTACAACGGAATTCCGGTCCCTGCAAACGGCAAGGCCATCGAGTATGCGAACGGGGTGTATACCGTTCCCGACCATCCGATCATTCCCTTTATCGAGGGCGATGGGACGGGGCGGGACATCTGGCGGGCGTCGAAACGGGTGTTCGACGCGGCGGTGGAGAAGGCGTACGGCGGCAAACGCAGCGTGGAGTGGTATGAGGTGCTGGCGGGCGAGAAGAGCTATCGCAAGAATGGGGAGTGGCTGCCGGACGATACGGTGAAGGCGACGGTGGACTTCAGGGTGTCGATCAAGGGACCGCTGACGACGCCTGTGGGAGGCGGGATTCGCAGCCTGAATGTGGCGCTGCGGCAGTTGATGGACCTGTACCAGTGCATCCGTCCGGTGAAGTACTACGCGGGCGTGCCCAGTCCGGTGAAGCATCCGGAGAAGCTGAACGTGGTGATCTTCCGCGAGAACACGGAGGACATCTACGCGGGGATCGAGTTCCGCGAGGGGACCGCGGAGGCGGCGAAGCTGATTGCATTCGTCAACGACGAGATGCTGAAGGGAACCAAGAAGCGGGTGCGGCTGGACTCGGGCGTGGGGATCAAGCCGATCTCGATTACCGGGTCGAAGCGGCTGGTGCGGGCGGCGATCCGGTTTGCGCTGAAGGAAGGGCGCAAGACGGTGACCCTGGTGCATAAGGGAAACATCCAGAAGTTTACCGAGGGGGCGTTCCGCGAGTGGGGATACGAAGTTGCGACCGAGGAGTTCCGCGCGGAGACGGTGACGGAGCGGGAGAGCTGGATTCTGGGCAACCTGGAGGCAAAGCCGAGGCTGACGGCGGAGGAGAATGCGGCTCTGATTGAGCCGGGGATCGAGTTTGCGCCGAAGGAGTTTGGGGAGAAGGTGGTGGCCGAGGTGAAGAGCGTGATGGCGGCGATTGGCGAGTCGCATGGCGCGGGCAAGTGGAAGCAGAAGGTGCTGGTGAACGACCGGATTGCCGACTCGATCTTCCAGCAGATCATTCTGCGGCCGGAGGACTACTCGATCCTGGCGACGACGAACCTGAACGGCGACTACATCTCGGATGCGGCGGCGGCGCAGGTGGGCGGACTGGGGATTGCTCCGGGCGGGAATGTGGGCGATGGCTACGCGGTGTTCGAGGCGACGCATGGGACGGCGCCGAAGTACGCGGACAAGGACGTGATCAACCCGGGGAGTGTGATGCTATCGGGCGTGATGCTGTTCGACTTCCTGGGATGGACGGAGGCGGCGCGGCTGATTGAAAGCTCGATGGAGAAGACGATTGCGCAGAAGTTTGTGACCTATGACTTTGAGCGGGGAATGCAGGGCGCAACCAAGGTGAAGACCAGCGAGTTTGCGACGCGGATGATTGAGAATATGTAGGGCTGAGGACGATCAGCCTTTGGGGAAGAGAAACGGATTCACCAGGGGAATCTCGAAGCGCTCGAAGTCGCGGGTATTGCGGGTGGCGACGGTGAGGCCGTTGACCTTGGCGATTGCGGCAATCATGGCATCCAGCAACAATACTGTGGGCTGTTTGCTCATCAGGCGGGCGGTCTCGCGCGCGGCGGCTGCGTCGAGAGGAAGTACATTGTTTGCTCCGGCGATCCGGCCGGCCCAAAAGTCGAATACCTCGGCCCGATAGGGGTCTTGTTTGCGTATCTTCTCTGCACCCATCTGCAGTTCAAACAAAGCGATTGCGGGTGTTGCGAAGGTAGCGCTTTGATGATTGGCCATGAACCAGGCCAGTACTCCGCCGTGCGGCTTCGGTTTGCGGACTTCGGAGAGGATGTTGGTATCGAGCAGGAATTTCACAAATCCACCGGCTTCCTCATCTTCCAACGATTACGTGGGGGAACGGGCAAATCTCCTGGAGGTCCGGAGCGTAGAATTTCCAAGAACGTCTGCCCTTTGGGTTGTTGGGACAGTTCCCATTCGTCAAATGGCAGCACAACCGCACTCTTGACCCCTCGTTGGCTGATGATTTGTGGGCCTTCTTTCTTTGCGGTTTTAATGACCTCGCTCAGTTTGGCCTTTGCTTCTTGTAGTTGCCATGTTCCCATCGCCATCTCCTGACTAGTTACTAAACTAGTCTATCATGTCCAGATTTCTCTTTTTCGACCTTCATGCATAGTCAAAGATTAGGCCGCCGACACGCTATGATCGAGGAAGGCGATTGGCATACCGATTTGCGGGAAGGAATTGAGAGCGATGCGGAAGAAGGTAACGATTGTTGGGTCGGGGAATGTGGGAGCGACGGCGGCGCATTGGATCGCGGCTAAAGAGCTGGCGGACGTGGTGCTGCTGGATGTGATCGAGGGCGTGCCGCAGGGCAAGGCGCTGGACCTGGCGGAGGCGATGCCGATCGAGAAGCGCGACGTGTCGATTGTGGGGACGAACGACTACGCGGAGACGGCGGGGTCGGATGTGGTGGTGATTACGGCGGGGATTGCGCGCAAGCCGGGGATGAGCCGCGACGACCTATTGAATACGAACTACAAGATCATGAGCGACGTGGTGTCGAAGGTGATGGCGGTGTCGCCGGAGACGATCCTGATTGTGGTGTCGAACCCGCTGGATGCGATGGCGCAGACGGTTTACAAGCAGGCGGGGCTGCCGCGGGAGCGCGTGATCGGGATGGCGGGGGTGCTGGATTCGGCGCGCTTCCGGACATTTATTGCACAGGAACTGAATGTGTCGGTGGAGAATGTGACGGCGTTTGTGCTGGGTGGGCACGGGGACACGATGGTGCCGCTGGCCCGCTACTCGACGGTGGCGGGGATACCGATTACGGAGTTGATTGCGCCGGAACGGCTGGCGGAGCTGGTGCAACGGACACGCGATGGCGGAGCGGAGATTGTGAAGTACCTGAAGACGGGCAGCGCGTACTATGCACCCTCGGCGGCGGCGACGGAGATGGTGGAGGCGATCCTTAAGGACAAGAAGAAGATCCTGCCGTGCGCGGCTTATTTGCAGGGCGAGTACGGGATCCATGGGCTATACGTGGGGGTGCCGTGCAAGCTGGGCGCGGGTGGGTTGGAGCAGATTATCGAGATCAAGCTGACGGCGGAGGAGCAGGCTGCGCTGCAGAAGAGCGCGGATTCGGTGAAGGAGCTTTGCACGGTGATTGGGGTGGCGTAGGGGGCAGTATCTATAGCGCGTGCCTTCAGCCCGCGAATTGCAGAAATGCAGTGACCTGGGGCTGCGCCCCAGGCTGGTATAGAGCGCGCCGTTGGCGCTTTCGTGCAAGAACAGGCAAAGGCGGGATTTGTGTGAGAAAGATCCGAGCGTCCGCGGCCGGATGGAGTTCATCGGGGTTCTTCGCGCTCGAAATACGCGCTCAGAATGACACGCAAGAGCAGGCGCGCGGAGGTGTGATGCGCGGCACACGAGGCGTTTGGAGTGAGGGGTATACTTCGGGTTAAGCAGGTACTGTCCTGGATGGAGCGGGTCAATCCTAGGCGGGCCCATGTGCAGGCGATGAATTTCTATGAACTTTGACACCCATGGGAAACAAGAAAGAAGCTGCAATGTCCTCCAGTTCGACAGGCCAATCAGACAATAGAGTTCAGAATGCAGTGTTAGCGCAGCGGGTGATGAGTGGGGAAGAAGCGGCCGCGCTGATCCAGCCCGGCGCCCAGATAGGGATGAGCGGGTTTACCGGGTCGGGCTACCCGAAGGCCGTACCGATGGCACTAGCGCGACGCATCACGGACGCGCATCTACGGGGACAGCCATTCAAGGTGAATGTATTTACCGGGGCCTCGACCGGGCCGGAGCTGGACGGCGCACTGGCTATGGTGGGTGGGATGCAACTGCGACTGCCGTACCAGTCGGACCCGATTACGCGCAAGCTGATCAACGCCGGCGAGATGCAGTATACGGACCTGCATCTGAGCCAGGTGGGACAGATTGTGGAGTATGGCTTCCTGGGCAAGCTGGACCTGGCGCTGATCGAGGTGACGGCGATCCTGGAAGACGGGCGGGTGATTCCGAGCACGTCTGTGGGCAACAACCAGACGTGGATTGAGTGCGCTGAGAAGGTGATTCTGGAGGTGAACTCGGCGCAGCCGATGGCGCTGGAGGGGATGCACGACCTGTACTACGGGCTGGGAAGGCCGCCGCACCGGGACCCGATACCGCTGACCTCGGTATGCCAGCGGATCGGCGAGCCGTATCTGAGGATTCCACCGGAGAAGGTGATTGCCGTAGTGCTGACCGACTCAGCGGACCGCTCCAGTCCGTTCAAGTCACCGGATGCGAACTCGCATAAAATTGCGGCGCACATCATGAATTTTCTAGACAATGAGGTGAAGAAGGGACGACTTCCGGCTTCGCTTCTGCCGCTGCAATCGGGCGTGGGGAACATTGCCAACGCGGTGCTGTATGGGCTGCAAGAAGGGCCCTTCAACGACCTGACCGCATACACGGAGGTGATCCAGGACGGGCTGGTGAGCCTGCTGCGGTCAGGCAAGATGGTGTGCGCATCAGCTACTGCGTTCTCGCTGAGCCCGGAGGGGACGGCGGACTTCATTCCAAAGATCGGGGAGTTCCGCGACCGGATTGTGCTGCGCTCGCAGGAGATCTCGAACCATCCGGGGATTATCCGGCGGCTGGGCGTGATTGCCATGAACGGCATTATCGAGGCGGACATCTACGGCAATGTGAACTCGACCCACATCATGGGATCGAGCATCATGAACGGGATTGGCGGCTCGGGCGACTTTGCGCGCAACGGGTTCCTGTCGATCTTCATGGCCCCGTCGACGGCGCAGAAGGGGACGATCTCGACGATCGTTCCCATGGTGTCGCATGTGGACCACACGGAGCACGATGTTTCGGTGGTGGTGACGGAGCAGGGACTGGCCGACCTGCGCGGGCTGTCGCCGACGCAGCGGGCAGGATTGGTGATTGAGAAGTGCGCGCACCCGGACTTCCGTCCGGCGCTACAGGATTACTACAACCGCGCGTTGAGACTATCGAACGGCAAGCACACGCCGCATCTGTTGACGGAGAGCCTGAGCTGGCACAGCCGGTATCTGCGTACCGGGCATATGCTGCCGCAGGCGGATTAGGGCGAAGGCAGATGCAATTGGAACGGGCCTCTCCAGCGCGGAGAGGCCCGTTTGATATGCGTGTGTTAGGTTGACCAGGCCGTATCGACCTATAGCAGCTATAGCGCGGGCCTCCAGCCCGCATTGTATGGGGCGATGCTGACCTGGGGCGTTGCCCCAGGCTAAGGATAGAACGGGCCGTTGGCCCTTTCCAGGCAACGGCAACGGCAAAAGCTAGGCTTTGACGACGGCGCCGTCGACGACCTTGACGGGATCGAGGAAGGGCATGGCGGCGCGGAGCTGCGCACCGATGATCTCGATGGGGTGCGCGCGGTCCTGCTTGCGGAAGTTCTCGAACTCCTTGCGGCCGCCGTTCTGGTCGGCGATGAAACGCTCGGCGAAGGCGCCGCTCTGGATGTCGTTGAGGACTTCCTTCATGGCCTGCTTGACGGCGGGGGTAACGATGCGCGGGCCGCTGACGTAATCTCCCCACTCGGCGGTGTCGGAGATGGAGTAGCGCATGTATTCGAGGCCGCCGCGATACATGAGGTCGACGATGAGCTTGAGCTCGTGGAGGACCTCGAAGTAGGCGAGTTCGGGCTGGTAGCCGGCCTCGACCAGGGTTTCAAAGCCAGCCTTGACCAGAGCGGAGGTGCCTCCGCAGAGGACGGCCTGCTCGCCGAAGAGGTCGGTTTCGGTCTCCTCGGTGAAGGTGGTTTGCAGGACGCCGGCGCGGGTGGCCCCGATGCCCTTGGCGTAGCTGAGGGCCTGGGCGAGTGCGTGCCCGGAAGCATCCTGCTCGACCGCAACCAGCGCAGGCGTGCCACCGCCCTCCACGAAAACTTCGCGCACGCGATGGCCGGGGGCCTTGGGCGCAACCATGGAGACATCGACGAAGGCGGGCGGCTGGATGGTGCGGAAACGGATGTTGAAGCCATGGGCGAACATCAGCGTCTTGCCGGGGGCAAGATTGGGTTCGATCTCGGCGTGGTAGACCTTGGCAGCGGTCTGGTCGGGAGTGAGGTTCATGATGACATCGGCCCACTTGGAGACGTTGGCGACGGTGTCGACGACCAGGCCTGCGGCACGGGCACGGGCTGCGTTGGGTGAATCGGGGCGAAGGCCGACGCGGACATCGACGCCGGAGTCCTTGAGGTTGAGGGCGTGGGCGTGGCCCTGCGAGCCGTAGCCGATGATGGCGACTTTTTTGGATTGGATGAGGGAGAGGTCTGCGTCTGCGTCGTGATACGTCTTAGCCATGATGGGTGATTTCCTTTAGGGATTATGTTAGCTGAGATGAAGGCTTAACACCGATTTACACCGATTGAATCGATCAAGAACGAAGGATGTAAGTCGGTTATAAAAAGACGAATGAATTATTCATCGTCGGGGAGGTTGGGGAACTCGGAGGGGATGACCTCGGCTGCGGAGGGCCTGGGCGTTTGTTTGGGCTTGGGGGCGGGCTTGCCGGAGGGGATGCCGTTGGCCTGGCCGAGGGCCTGGAGGACGCGGCTGGTGTGGTGGCCGCGGCGCATGGCCATGCGGCCGGTTCGGGAGACCTCGAGGATGGTGTAGCCGGACTCGTGCAGGACCTGGATGAGGCCCTCGATCTTGCTGGTGCCGCCGGTCATCTCCAGCATGATGGACTCGGGTGCGAGATCGACGACGCGTGCGCGGAAGACGTTGGCCAGCTCGAAGATCTGGGAGCGGGATTGCAGGCCACTGGGCGCGGTGGGGCCGGCGGCGACCTTGATGAGGCAGAGCTCGCGGATGACGGCTTCGCTGCGGCCGACCTCGTCGACATCGTTGGTGATTTCGAGCTTGTAGAGCGAGGCGCGGATGCGGTGCGCGGCGGTCTCGGGCGCCTCGCAGACGATGGTCATGCGCGAGGTGTCGGGCTGCTCGCTTTCGCCGACGGTGAGCGAGACGATGTTGATGCTGAGACGGCGGAAGAGCGAGGCGACACGAGTGAGGACGCCGGGCTTGTCTTGCACGAGGGCTACGAAAGTGTGGAGCATGGGGGCCTTTCGGAAAACAGGTTTGATTGTATGAGCGCCGAAGGCGCGGGATATACCAGCCTAGGGCGAAGCCCTAGGAAACTGATGGCAGAACGAAACGAGGGCTGAAGGCCCGATCTATAATCGCTGCGATGCCACAATCGCTCTCGTTTCTGCTCGTCCATATAATCTTCAGCACGAAGGACCGAATGCCGAAGCTCGATGCTTCCGTGCGTCCTGCGCTCTACGCTTATCTTGCCACTGTCGTTCGCAATTCCAAATGCGAATGTTATCGCGTGGGGGGCGTTGCCGACCACGTTCATCTGGCGATTCGATTGTCGCGCACAACAGCGGTTTCGGAGTTGGTGGAAAAGCTCAAGGCCTCCTCGTCCAAGTGGCTCAAAACGCAGTCGCCCGCGTTGTCGAAGTTTGCGTGGCAAAGAGGATATGGTGCGTTCTCGGTTGGGCCGACGGATTTGCAGGCCTTGATCGAGTACATCGAGAGCCAGGAGACGCATCATCGGAAGCGTGATTTTCAGGAGGAGTTCAGGGCGTTGTTGAAGAAGTATGGAGTTGAATGCGACGAACGGTATATGTGGGATTGAGGGTTCTATAGGTCGGGCCTTCAGCCCTCGGATTTGTGGCGCGGTGGTACATGGGGCTACGCCCCATGCTGGTATGGGGCGCGCCGTTGGCGCTGGGACAGATGAGGCGGTGAGGTAATGGAGATTCCGGCCCAGCCAGCAAGCTGGCCGGGCCCTCCGTTCGTGCCATGCTGACATGAGGACGGCCGTTGGCGCTGGCTAATGTCGTGTCGCTTTGTTCGTTGTCGCCGTGCGCGAATTGTGGGTTGAGACGCACGGTTATGCGTCCTCGGAGGTTTCGATGAGGGGGTCGGCGGCGGGGCGGCGGACCATCTCGTGGAGGGCGGAGCCGGGGGCGATCATGGGGTAGACGCCGTCCTCCTTCTCGACCTGGAAGTCGATGAGGAAGGGATGGCCGCTGGTGCGGGCGCGGGTGACGGTGGGGATGACTTCGGCGCGCTTGCGGATGGTGGCCCCGGCGATGCCGTGGGCGGCGGCGAGAGCGACGAAGTCCGGCGAGAGGATGGGCGTGCAGGCGTAGTTCTTGTCGTAGAAGATCTCCTGCCACTGGCGGACCATGCCGAGGAAGCCGTTGTTGATGACGGCGATGTTGACGGAGATGTGCTCCTGCTGGATGGTGGAGAGCTCGGCGGCGGTCATCTGGAATCCGCCGTCGCCGGCGATGACCCAGACATCCTTTTCGGGGCAGGCGAACTTGGCGCCGATGGCGGCGGGGAGCGCGAAGCCCATGGTGCCGAGGCCGCCGGAGGTGATGAGGGTGCGCGGCGTGTCGTGACGGAAGTACTGCGCCTCCCACATCTGGTGCTGGCCGACGTCGGTGACGATGATGGTGTCGGCGAGACGGCCGGAGGCCTTAGCTTCGCGCCAGATGTCGTGGATGACGTGCGCCGCGTAGAGGTGGCCATTGTCGGGCAGGTTGATGATGTCGCGGACGCTGGCGTCACCCTTCATGGCGGCGATTTCGCGGAGCCATTCGGAGGGAACCCACCCATCGCGGTGAGACTGCGATGAATGGGGCACCCGGTCTTGTGGCGGTAGGAGGGGCAGGAGGGAGTCGAGGACGGTGCGCAGGTCTCCGATGAGGGCGACGTCGGCGCGGACGTTCTTGTCGATTTCGGAGGGATCGATCTCGATGTGGATCTTTTTGGCGTGGGGGGCGTAGGTGGCGAGCGTGCCGGTGACGCGGTCGTCAAACCTCATGCCGAAGGCGAGCAGCAGGTCGGACTGCTGGATAGCGTTGTTGACCCACGCCTCGCCGTGCATGCCCATCATGCCGAGAGCGAGCGGATGGCCGGTGGGGAAGCAGCCGAGGCCGAGCAGCGTGCTGGCGACGGGAATCTGGCGGCGCTCTGCGAAGGCGAGGAGCTGGGATTCGGCCTCGGAGATGAGGACGCCATGGCCGGCGAGGATGACAGGGCGCTTGGCGGCGGTGATGAGTTCGATGGCCTGCTCGATGGAGTTGGTTTCCGCGCGCAGCATGGGATGCGGGCGATGCGGCGCGGGCGCGGCGGCGGCAAAGTCGAATGGCGCGGAGGCCTGCTGCGCATCCTTGGTGATGTCGACCAGCACCGGGCCGGGACGGCCGGCGGCGGCGATCTGGAAGGCCTTGCGTATGGTGGGGGCAATGTCTTCGACGCGCGAGACGAGGAAGTTGTGCTTGGTGATGGGCAGGGTGATGCCGGTGATGTCGATCTCCTGGAAGGCGTCGGAGCCGAGTAGCTTGGACGAGACCTGGCCGGTGATGCAGACGATGGGGATGGAATCCAGCATGGCGGTGGCGATGCCGGTGACGAGATTGGTGGCGCCGGGGCCGGAGGTGGCGACGGCGACGCCGACACGGCCGGATGCGCGGGCGTATCCGTCGGCCATGTGGGCCGCGCCCTGCTCGTGGCGGACGAGGACGTGGTGGATGGGGAACTTGCGCAGCGCGTCGTAGACGGGCAGGATGGCCCCGCCGGGATAGCCGAAGACGGTGGATACGCCCTCGCCGGCGAGGGTTGCCCAGACGATCTCTGCTCCGGTGAGGGTGGGGATGTTTTTGCTCGAATTGTTTGCCATCGTGTGCTCCTTTGTTTCAGTAGACGTTTATAAGGGAAGTGACAAATCGTTGGATGGGGCAGGAGATGAGGGCCACGAATCGATGCTGCACGATGATGAGCCTAGGCCGCAGGCCAAGGTTCTGACAGGTTCGACATGGTCATATGAGGGCTGAGCCCGGCATTATCCAAGCATGCCGCAGACGTGAGGTTTAACCCAGTGCATATCATCTTCGGCACGAAAAATTGGCTCCACACAGTCTACGACGACATCCGTGCCAACCTTCATGCTTATCTCGGGCAGTCGCGCGCAAACTCGATTGCGAGTGCTTCCGGGTGGGCGGGTCGCGACCAGTCAATGCGATAGGACTTGCGACCACGAACGGCTGCGAAGGTTGTGCGGAGATCGACGGGATCGTCCTTGTGGATGAAGGAGCAAGGTGTTGGTAAGTTTGCGTGGCAACGCGGATATGCTTGTCCTCGGTGGGCTGAGTTGTTGCCTCCTGGCTTATATCGACGGAAAAGTGCGCATCGCAAACGTGGTTTCCAGGGCGAAAGCGCGCGTTTTTCGAGAAGATCATATCGTTCAGAAGCGAAGTTTGGGATAGCAAAAGCAAAAACGAAAAGCAAGACGCAAAAACAAGAAGCAGATTCCTTCGTTGCGCTGCGGAATGACGAACTAAAACAAACAACGGCTAAGAACAAGCAACTACAAATTCCAAACCGGGGATTCTTCCTCTTCATTGCATTCAGAGTCAGAATGACAAGCGTTTATTACGGTGCTACAGAATGACAGTGTTTATTGTGCTATTACAGCAGTGGCGACGGGCCTCGGGGTGAGCCAGAATTCGGCTTTGTGGTGGGATTCGAAGGCGTCGAGGGCGGCGGCGTGGCGGAGGGTGAGGCCGATGTCGTCGAGGCCGTTGAGCAGGCAATATTTGCGGAATGGGTCGATGTCGAAGTGTGCGCTGAAGCCTTGATCGTCGGTGACGGTTTGGGCTTCGAGGTTGATGGTGATGCGGTGCGTGGGGTTGGCGGTGCTGCGCGCGGTGAGGAGTTCGACGTCGGACTCGGGGAGGCGGACGAGGACCATGCCGTTCTTGCCGGCGTTGGAGAAGAAGATGTCGGCGAAGCTGGGGGCGATGACGGCGAGGAAGCCGTAGTCGGTGAGCGCCCAGGCGGCGTGCTCGCGCGAGCTGCCGCAGCCGAAGTTCTTGCTGGCGATGAGAATCTGCGCGCCGGCGTAGCGCGGGTCATTGAGGATGAAGGCGGGATCGGGCTGGCCGGCCTGCGCGCCATCCTGGATGCGACGCCAGTCGAAGAAGAGGAAGTCGCCGTAGCCGGTGCGCTCGATGCGCTTGAGGAACTGCTTGGGGATGATCTGGTCGGTGTCCACGTTGGGGCGCGGGAGGGGGACGGCGGCGGAGGTGAGTGTGTTGATGGGTTGCATAATTGGTTTTCTGCGTTGAACTTTATAGCGCGGGCTAGAGCCCGCGTAGTTAATAGTGCGTTAGCACCTGGGGCAAAGACCAAGGCTAGAAATAGCGCGCGCATTCAGCGCTCCTGTCAGGATGACAAGCAATTAGGGAGCTGGATGATTCCTCCTTCGGGGAATTGAACTTCCAGGTGCGGATGTCGGTGAAGTGGCCGGCGATGGCGGCGGCGGCGGCCATCTGCGGGCTTACGAGATGAGTGCGACCGGCGCGGCCTTGTCTGCCCTCAAAGTTTCGATTGCTTGTAGACGCGCAACGCTCGCCGGGCTGGAGGATGTCGGGGTTCATGGCGAGACACATGGAGCAGCCGGGCTCGCGCCAGTCGAAGCCGGCATCCTTGAAGATGCGGTCGAGGCCTTCGGATTCGGCCTGCGCTTTGACCGCTTGCGATCCGGGGACGACCATGGCGCGGACGGTGGTGGCGACGCGATGGCCGCGCACGACGGCGGATGCGGCGCGCAGGTCCTCGATGCGGCCATTGGTGCAGGAGCCGATGAAGACGCAGTCGATGGGGACCGACTGGATGGGCTGGCCGGGGGTGAGGGCCATGTACTCGAGCGCGCGGTCGAAGGCCTTGCGGTCGGCCTCGGAGGCGTTGGGGTCGGGCAGCGGGACTGTGGAATCGACGCCGGTGACCATGCCGGGTGACGTGCCCCAGGAGACAGTGGGGGTGATGCCGGCGGCGTTGAGGGTGAGTTCACGGTCGAAGGTTGCGCCGGGGTCGGAGGCGAGGGAACGCCAGTGGGTGACGGCTTCGTTCCAGAGGGATTCGTCGACGGTATTGTTCTCTGATCCCACCCATGACGATGAAGCTGTCATGGATGGGGCACCCGGTTTCGTGCCTGGAGAAAAGCGGCGGCCCTTGAGGTAGGCGAAGGTGGTGTCGTCGGGGGCGATCATGCCGGCGCGGGCACCGGCCTCGATGGACATGTTGCAGATGGTCATGCGGCCTTCCATGGAGAGGGCGCGGATGGCGGAGCCGGCGTACTCGACGACGTAGCCGGTGGCCCCGGCGGTGCCGATGCGGCCGATGATGTGCAGGACGATGTCCTTGGCAGTGACGCCGGTGGGGAGCGTGCCTTCGATGTTGATGCGGAAGGTCTGCGGCTTCGACTGCGGAAGGGTCTGTGTGGCCAGGACGTGTTCTACCTCGGAGGTGCCGATGCCGAAGGCGAGCGCGCCGAATGCTCCGTGGGTGGAGGTGTGCGAATCGCCGCAGACGATGGTCATTCCGGGCTTGGTGAGGCCAAGCTCGGGGCCGATGATGTGGACGATTCCCTGCGATGGAGATTGCACGTCGAAGAGTTCGATGCCGAATTCGGCGCAGTTGCGGCGGAGGGCTTCGACCTGGCGCAGCGAGGTCTGGTCGACGATGTGCAGGCGGTCGGCGATGGAGGTGGTGGGGACGTTGTGATCGACCGTGGCGACGGTGCGGTCGGGACGGCGGACCTTGCGGTTGGCGAGACGGAGGCCGTCGAATGCCTGGGGCGAGGTGACCTCGTGGACGAGCTGGAGATCGATGTAGAGGAGCGCGGGTTCGCCTGCAGGCTCGGCGACGAGGTGCTGCTGCCAGACTTTTTCGAAGAGGGTACGGGGTGCTGTTTGTGCGGTCATTTTGATTGCTTTCCGGGTTGAGTGCGTTTTTTGAATCGGTCGTGAGCTGTAAGTTATGAGCTATAAGCTATGAGTCAAGAGCGAGTCATGGCGATTTCGGCGGCGGGGGTGGGGCGACGCCGAGGGTTGAGGGCGCGACTTCGTGGGGCGTGCCGTCGGGATCGACGAGGACGGCGTGGGTGATGTTCTGCACAATGGCGGAGCCGGGGAGCGGCTGAGCGGTCCAGCGGGCGAGGGCTTTGAGAAGCGCGGCGGGCGGATGCTGCGCGCCGGTGGCGGCGATGGTGAGGGGATCGTTAGGGAAGACCCAGAGGGTGTACTCGGCGGCGGGATCGGAGGTGGGCTTATCGGCCTTGATCCAATCGATGGCGGCGAAGACGACGAGGTGATGCGAGCCGTTGAGGTCGATCCAGAGCAGGCCGCGCGCAGGACAGAAGTGGACGACGCAGCCGGAGATGGCGATGTAACGGTTCTCGTCGGCGAGGACGCTGCCGGGGACGGTGAGATGGTCGAGCGCGGTGCTGGGGAGCGAGCGATACTTGCCGTTGATGGGCGTTCCCCAGAAGGTCTGCGGAGCGGTGAGGAACTGATCGAGGAAGGGACGGAAACGGTCGTCCTGAAGGAGGTCGTTCTCGCGGCCCTGTTTGTTGGTGGCGTCTGGAGTGTACTGCCATATCCACTCGATGTTTTCAGGCGCGGGCTTGGGCTTCTTGACCGCCTGCGCGGGGGCGAGCGTGGTCAGGAGAAGGAGAGCAATGGCGAGTTGGAGGAGGCGGCGCATTTTAGTTTGACGAGTCCCAGGGGCTAAAGCCCCTTCCTCATAGAGCCTGTGAATGTCCGGGCTAAAGCCCGGACCTATCTCAGAAACAACTGCAACAACAACGGCAAGTGCAAAACAACAGCAACAACAAAAGCAAATGCGGGGATTCTTCGCTGCGCTCAGAATGACAAACGAAAAACAACGGCAAGTGCGAGTGCAACAACGACAGCAAGTACAACAGCAACGACGGAGATTCTGGCTACGCCAGAATGACGACGGGTTGGGTTAGACGGCGTGCATGGATTGGCGCTGGTCGATGGACTGGGCGAGCGCCTGGTGAACGAGTTTGCCCATCTCGGTGGTGGAGACGAGGTGCTGGCCCGCTTCGTTACCGCGGGCGATGTCGGCTGTGCGATGGCCGCCGGCGAGAACAGTGCGGACGGCGGCTTCGATGGCGGCGGCGTCCTGCTCCAGGTTGGCGGAGTGGCGCAGGACCATGGCGGCGGTGAGGATTGCGCCGAGGGGGTTGGCCTTGCCGGTGCCGGCGATGTCGGGCGCGGAGCCGTGGACTGGTTCATATAAATTGACCGTGCCGCCGATGGTGGCCGAGGGCAACATACCGAGCGAGCCGGTGATGATGGAGGCCTCATCAGAGAGGATGTCGCCGAAGAGGTTCTCGGTGAGGACGACATCGAAGTTGCGCGGGATGTTCATCAGGTGCATGGCCATGGAGTCGACGAGTTGATGCTCGAGGGTGACGGAGGAATAGTCGCGGGCGACCTCGGTGACAGTGGCGCGCCAGAGCTGGGAGACTTCGAGGACGTTGGCTTTGTCGACGGAGGTGACTTTCTTGCGACGCTTGGAGGCGAGTTCAAAGGCGACCTTGGCGACGCGCGCGACCTCGGCGCGGGTGTAGCGCATGGTGTTCCAGGCCTCGCCGGTGGCCTTGTTCCACTCGCGCGGGGAGCCGAAGTAGAGGCCGCCGAGCAGCTCGCGGACGAAGAGGATGTCCGCGCCTTCGGTGACTTCGGGACGCAGCGGCGAGTTGGCCGAGAGTGCGGGGTAGGCGATGGAGGGACGGAGATTGGCATAGCCGCCGAGAGCGTGGCGAATCTGCAGGAGGCCAGCCTCGGGGCGCTTGTCTGGGGAGAGCGCGTCGAACTTTTTGTCGCCGACCGCGCCGAGCAGGACGGCGTCGGATTCGAGGCAGGCGTCGAGGGTGGCGGTGGGCAGAGGCGAGCCGGTGGCCGTGATGGCGACTCCGCCGAGGAGAAGCGGGACGAAGGAGAAGTCGTGGCCGCCGAACTCGGCGACGGCCTTGAGGATCGAGACGGCTTCGTTGGTGACTTCGGGGCCGATGCCGTCGCCGGCGAGGATGGCTATCTTGAGACGCATTGTTCTGAGACCTCAGGGGCTAAAGCCCCTTTCTGTTCTGAGCTGTTACGGCACGGCTGAAGCCGTGCCCTTAAGCAAAACAACTGAAATACAAATCAAAAACAAGCAACTGCGAAATGCGGGGATTCTTCACTGCGTTCAGAATGACAACTGCAAATTTCAGGCTAGGGCGGTGACTTTGGGTTCGGGTTTGAGCAGGCGGATGAGGTCCTGGTCGTAGATGGTTTTCTTGCGGTCGGCGAGTTCGGTGAAGCGACCGTAGACGGCATCGAGTTCGGCGTGGGTGAGATTGTGGCCGAGCTCGATGAGGCGATGCTCCAACGCGCGGCGGCCGGAGTGCTTGCCGAGGACGAGCGAGTTGGAGGGGACACCGACGGATTCTGGGGTCATGATCTCGTAGGTGAGTGGGTTGGCGATGACGCCGTGCTGGTGGATACCGGCGGCGTGGGCGAATGCGTTGGCGCCGACGATGGCCTTGTTGGGCGCGGCGCCGAAGCTGATGCATGTGGCGAGCATCTGGCTGGTGGGATAGAGCTGCTTCATGACGATGTTGTTACGGAAGGGAAGCTGGTCGCGGCGAGTGACGAAGATGGCGGCGAGTTCCTCGAGCGATGCGTTGCCGGCACGCTCGCCGATACCGTTGACGGCGCACTCGACCTGGCGGACGCCCGCCTGGATGGCGGCAATGGAGTTGGCGACAGCGAGGCCGAGGTCGTCGTGGCAGTGAGCGGAGAGGACGATGTTTTCTATACCGGGAACGCGATCGCGGACCATGCGGAACATGCCTGCGTAGTCCTTCGGGAGGCAGTAGCCGACGGTGTCGGGAAGATTGAGGGTGGTGGCCCCGGCCTGGATGGCGACCTCACAGACCTTGATGAGGAAATCGGGGTCGGTGCGGGTGGCGTCTTCGGGGGAGAACTCGACGTCGTCGGTGTATGTGCGGGCGAGGGCGACCATTGCGGCGATCTGGTCGAGCGCCTGCTCGCGAGAGATGTTGAGCTTGGCGGCGAGGTGAAGGTCGGAGGTGGAGAGGAAGGTGTGAATGCGGGGGCGGATGGCAGGCTCGACGGAGCGCGCGGCGGCAACGATGTCTTCGCGCTTGGCGCGGGCGAGGGATGCGATGATGGGGCCGCGGACTGTCCCGACTTCGCGCGCGATATTGCGGATGGATTCGGAGTCACCCTCGGAGGCGATGGCGAAGCCGGCCTCCAGGATGTCGACGCCGAGGGCGGCGATCTGGTGGGCCATGCGCAGCTTTTCGGGGCCGTACATGACGCAGCCGGGCGACTGCTCTCCGTCGCGCAGGGTGGTGTCGAAGAAGAGGATGCGGTCTGGTTGGGGCGGGAGTGCGCTGGGGATCGAAGGAGATTGCTGGGGGATCGGCGGGACGGTGACGGACATGGTTTCGACCTCGGCTCCTTGTTTAACAGAATAACTCATGCTTATAGTGATTGGTGCAGGTATTATTATTTCTAATTGAATTATTCGACACGTAGAGGTTTGGCCGTGGCGAATAGGTCGGGCCTTCAGCCCTCGGACATGTGACGGAATATACCCTGGGCCTGTGGCCCAGGCTGATATGGAGCGGGCCTTCGGCCCTTGCCGGGACGGTTGAAGCCGGAGATTTTGTAGTCGTTGCGCTACGAGAAATACGGGGATTCTTCCCCTTCGGCAAGCTCAGGGTCAGAATGACAATGTCGAGCGCGACAATTAGCAGGTGGGACCGAGGAGATGGATCATGGACCTGTTTCAGTTGGAGACGTTTCTTGCGGTGAGCGAAGAACGCAGCTTCTCGCGGGCGGCGACCCGGCTGCATCGCACGCAGCCTGCAGTGAGCCAGGCGATTGCCAAGCTGGAGGCGGAGCTGGGCGAGGTGCTGCTGGAGCGGTCGTCGCGCGATGGCACGCTGACCGATGCGGGCGAGGTGCTGCGCGATTACGCGCGGAAGCTGCTTAACTTGCGGACTGAGGCGGCAGGTGCGTTGCAGGAGTTGCGCGAACTGCATCGCGGGCGTCTGAACCTGGCGGCGAACGAGTACACGTGTCTGGTGCTGTTGCCGCTGCTGGATGAGTTCCGGCGGCGGAACCCGCGGATCAAGGTGACGGTGCAGCGGGCGCTGGCCAGCCGCATCGCGGACGAGGTGCTGGTACATACGGTGGAGATCGGCGTATTGAGTTTCCGTCCGGATGACGCGGCGATCCGGTCGGTGGTGTTGTATCGCGACGAACTGAACCTGGTGGTGAACCCGAAGCATCCGTTGGCGCGGGCCGGCGAGGTGTCGATCCGGCAACTTGGGACGGAGAATTTTGTTGCGCACAATATCTCTTCTCCGCAGCGGCAGAAGGTGATTGAAACGTTTGGGCGGCACAAGACGCCTTTGCGCATGGGGGTGGAGCTGCCGTCGCTGGAGGCGATCAAGCGGTTTGTGGAGATGGGCAACGGAGTGGCGCTGGTGCCTGGGCTGACGGTGCGGACCGAACTGGCGAGCGGAGCGCTGGTGCGGGTCCGGGTGCGGGAGCTGCAACTGGAGCGCAAGCTGCGGCTGGTGTACCGGCGTCAGGCGAGCCTGTCTCACGTGGCGGTGGCTTTTCTGAAGGTGGTGGAGGGTTACGCGGCGGCGCATGGCGATCCCTATTGCTTTCAGCCTGAACGGGCGGGTTGAGGGACGGATTGGAGACATTCGGCTGGAACCTGTTCAAAAAATATGCCAAACTCTCAAACAAATCTGGCAAGTTGTGCGTCTGTAGGGTTAGACTTGTCCGCCGGAGAAACTATGCCGGTATCGACACGGGAGAGCAACCAATGAATATGAAGATGTTACGTAGAACTGCCATGCGCGCTGGCGTAGTGGCAATGTGTAGCGCCGCGCTATGCGCTGTGCCGATGATGGCGCAGGGCGGCGGCGGCGGTCGTGGCGGAATGGCGCCGGATGCCCAAGTAGCAGCACTGGATACGGCTGTGACACTGACTGCCGATCAGAAGACCAAGGCGTTGGCGATTTATACCGCAGGCGCAGCGAAGATCCAGGCATTGATGACAGCGCAGGATCCGGACATGCGCACCAAGATGACTGCGATACGCACGGACGAGAACACCCAGATCAAGGCACTGCTTACACCTGACCAGCAGACGAAGTTCGACGCGATGCCTCAGGGCCGTGGCGGCGGACGGCGCGGCGGCGGCGGCGGAGCACCCGGCGGCGGAGCACCTCCAGCACCTCCACAATAATTACGGACAAAGGTTAGGCATCGAGGCCGGGGGGTCGCATGACTCTCCGGCCTTTCTGCGTGGGGGGTTGCCCCACGATACTCAGGCTACGGGTACAATGATGGGAGTGACCGTGACCGTGTTCGTTGCGATGCGAGGCGCATCGCCTTCGAGTTCCAGGGCCGGGTTGCGAAGGAACAAGAAGGGGTTGAACGAAGAATGAAGAAGACGATTTTGTTGGGCGTGCTGATGCTGTCGGCCGCTACAGGGTTTGCCCAGGAGAGCCGGCAAGATGTGAGCTTCAGCGCCACCGGGCTGTTCGGGCCCACGATCCATGGTCCAGCGTCGGTGGTGACGAATTCAACCGGTTCGCTGGGTCTACTGACCAGCTACCGATTCATGCTGACCCCGCACAGCGCGCTGGAGCTGAACTACAGCTTTACGCAAAACAATCAGAAGTACTGCATCGGCGGAGATTGCGTTCCGGGCGCCCCAGTGCTTTATGTCAATGGCAATCTGGTGGGCAATCCCTACAGCTACCGGATCCATTCTCGGGAGCAGGAGATCACGGGCGCGTACGTCTTCAGCATGACCTTCAAGCGATATAACCCCTTTCTGGAAGCCGGCGTCGGTTCCCTGATCTTCACTCCAGTTCTGGACAATCAGACGACCATTTTGGGCACCAAGTCCACGAAGGGTATTGCGGGCCTGATGGGAGGCGGACTGGCGTACGAACTGAGCCCGAGCTTCGATATACGAGCTGAGTACCGTGCCTTTGTGGTGAAGACGCCTGCCTTTGGCGAGACAGGCCCCACGGGAAACTTGACCACGAACCGCTACGAAATTCTTTCCATGCCAACGATTGGCGTGGCGTACCACTTTTAAGGCGCAATCAGAGCAACATTGCCCAAGCGAAGGCCTGCACAAGTGTTCGACATTCCCTCGGCGGCTAAAGCCGCGCCGCAATTTTGCGCTTATGGCGGGACTGAAGTCCCGCCCTTTCAAAACGCGGAGATTTCCTAGCCGAAGCCACAGTGAGTTTTTTGAGCAACTGTCCCCGATCTCTACGCGGGAGATGCGGGGCAATTTCTTTTGGGGTGCGTGCGCCGGCGTGAAGGGTTAGAGGGTGTCGATTGCCGGTGAGGGGCGGCGACGGCGTGGAGGGTGGGGAGGGTTGCGGGTTGCAGGTTGCGGGTTGCAGGTTGGGGGTCAGAATGACAAGAAGCAGATCCCTCCGCTTGGCTACGGGATGACAATAAAGCAGATCCCTCCGCTTGGCTACGGGATGACAATAAAGTAGGGTCGGAGCCGGGATGGGGGTCGGAGCCGGGATCGGGATGGGGGTCGGGTTTGGGATGGATGAGGTCGTCGAGCATCTCGGCGAAGCGGCTGCGGCGTCGTTCTTCACCATCGATGGGGACGGGGATTTCGGCGATGGGGGCGATGGGGCCGTGGTCGGAGTCGAGGACAACGTCTTCGACTAAATCGTCGGTAATGTTTGAGTTGGCGGAGGCTTGGGAGCCGGTGGCGGAGTGGGGCGCGCTACGGGTGGAGAGGCTGCGCAGATTGCGGGCAAGGTTCCGGCTGGCGGTGTCGATACCGTAGAGGAGCAGACGGGCGCGCTTGGGGTCGAGCTGGTTGGCGGCGATGAGAGAGAGGACCTGGGCGAGGGCGAACTGGATGCCGTCGAGGTCGTCGAGATCGGGCATTTCGAAGTCGTAGGCGGAGGGGTGGACTCCACGGTAGCGCGGGCCGGGGCGGCGGGTGGTGTGGTGGTAGTAGCAGAACTGCTCTCCGCGCAGGGCGGGGGAGCCGCAACGGCGGCCCGAGGTGTGGATGTGGCGGCAGAGATAACGCTTGATGGTGATTTCGGTGAGCTCGGCGGCGTTGGATGTGTCGGTCATGAGATGCCCCCTCCGGGGCTGCTACGGATGTGTGCGAAAAAATCGTAAAAATGACTAAAGTCTAGGATTCAGGACGGTTAAGTCTGGACTTGGGAACAGGGAACAGGGGACAGGGGACAGTTAAAAGCGAAAACCCCACCCATGCCGCAACGAACGCGGCATGAATGGGGCACCCAGGCTTTGTGTCTTAACTAACTACCTTAATTATATGGGTTGGAGGGAAACTAGTATGCCAAGTATTTTCAAGTTTTATGTTGTTTAGATGGAGTTGGTTAGGGGGAATTTGGAGGGTCGAGGGGGTTGACAGGAAAAACAGTGGTTAGTGGTTAGTGGGTAGTGGGTAGTGAGTAGTGAGTAGTGGAGAACAGGCAAGGGCAACGACGGAGATTCTGACTCTTCGAGTCAGAATGACGAGCCATAGAGTGACTGACGACTCGTGGGGGAGGGGTGAGGACGGAGGTATTACTTGTAGCGGGTTTTTCCGGTGAAGTGGTATGCGACAGATATGGAGAGGATCTGCGGGGTGAGGCTTTCGTTGGGGAAGCCATACCAGCTTTGCAGCTCGCAATCCGCGCGCAGACGGAGGTGGGGGCCTAAGGCGTAGTCCGCACCGAGGGCACCCGCGTACAAGGTATAGGAGAGGTCGGTGCGGCCAAAGGGATAGTTGAAGTCGCCACGACCGATCATGACTTTGAGATAGGGCACAATGGGGCCATAGGTCCGGAAGTATCGTCCACCGACCTCATAGGTACGCTGGTAGGACTGGTCGCCGTTGGCGCTGGAGACCTGATGGAACTGCGCTTCAAGGCCGAAGTGCGAGCGACGGTCGAAGTCCGCGTAAGCGGTGACGCCGAGGAAGGACTGCGGGGCGTAGTCCGGTTTGGCGGTGGAGAACCCGAGGCCGATCTGGAGGTCACCGGCGCGCGAAGCAGTGGAAGTGGCCTGGGCATGGAGGAGCGACGTCCCGCCGAGCAGCAACGCGAGCGCCAGTCTTGCGATGGCGGGGGAGTGGCGACGATGCGGACAGACGTTGGCGGATACAACGGAGGCGAACAGCCTGTGCGATCCGGTCTGGATGGGGGATAACATAGGTCCGGCCTGTTCCCCTTCGACTGCGCCGAGGGTCCGCGTCAGAATGCGGGACTATTCTACAGGCGCGCGCGTACCTAGTGGAAGCGATAGGCGAAGCCGGAGGAGATGACGATGGGATTGATGGTGCGGGGGACGAAGTTAGGCCATCTCTGGATTTCGATATCGAGGAAACGGAGCATGATTCTAGGGGATTTAATGATGTCGATTCCCCCACCCACAGCGTAGGCGGAGCCGGGACCGCCGTCGAGTCCGATGTTGTCCTGCCACTCCTGTATATCGAGATCGTGGAAGCCGATGAGGGCCTTGGCGTAGATATCGAAGCGGTGATAGGGGTAGGTGATTCTGGGGCCGACGAGATAGGTAAGCTCGCCGCGGTCGAGGGAGGTGATGAGACAGACGCAGTGGAAGTCGCCTTCCATGCTGAGGTGATCGTTGAGTTGGTAGTCAACGTAACCCGAGACGCCCAGGATGAACTGACGAGAGAACTGGGGATCGCCGATGTTGGGCTGCACCCAGAAATCCGGCCGGGCATAGGACACGGTAAATCCTGCTTGAAGCCTGCCTGGGCCGTATCCGGCTGGAAGCGCCTGAGCACCCGCGATGGCGGCGAGAGAGAGCAGGCAAGCCAAGGAGCCGATTATCCTCAGGGTCTTCAGCATCCCAACTCCAGGAAAAGTGGTGCAAAGCGCTGACCATAGAACTGCTGTGCGGAGTGTGCGAATACGCGGCTGGGAAGAACCGTCTGGTTCACAATCCGGAGAAGGAGCGGCTATTGGGTTGGCGCCGTTGCCGGCACCGCTTGCTTGGCAGCGGGAGCAGCAGTGGCGCCGGGCGTGGGCGCGGTGGCTGGGGCCTGCGAGCCAGATGCCGGGGCGGGCGGAGCCGCGGGTGGCGCGGAGGAGGCGTAGTAGGAAAGCTTCATGTAGACCGGCGTGACCTCGAAGGGCATCTTGTCGCGGTCGCTGAGGAGGGGTTCAATTGTGGTTTGCATCTGGATGAGCTGATCGGACCAGGGATCGTGGCGCAGGAAACTGTCCAGAGGCATGGCGGCCTGCTGCTTGAGGTCCTTCATATCGAGCTTGATGCCCTTGGGGAGCATAGCTTCCATCCAGAATGTGTTGTCGCTGTCACTGCGGATGAGGGCGTCGCCGATGATGGGCTGATTGAGGGCGGGCAGGGCCTTGACTCTCTGCTGGAGTTGCTGCAGATAGAGGCCAAAGTACTTTTGGCCGTCGGCCAGCTCCTTGACGCTGAGCAACTGCATGGCCTTTTTGGCGGCTTCGCTGTTGTCCATGGAGGAATGGTGCATGGGGATGCGCTCGAAGACCGAGGCTGAGGGGAAGAGCAGACGGTCGTTGAAGGCATACTTTGTATCCAGGCGATGGCCGAGGATGACGTGGGCCACCTGGAATGCCAGGAGGGCATTGAGGTTGCCCAACTGCTGGGCGCCGTCTGCGCTGGGGACGCCGGTGGTGTCGATGAGGCCCTTGGAGAGGATGATGGTGTTACCGATGGCGAGGGACTCGAGGGGTTCTGTGAGCAGGGTGCGAACGCGGATGGGCCGGGTGACCTGAATGTTGTTGTAGATGAGGATATTGTTTGCGAACTGTGCAAGGATCTTGTCGAAGTCGCTGGGGGAATCGAGCAGGCCAGCCTGGTAGAGGCGTTCGACGACGTTGTCCTCTGCCTGCTGCACCCATTCGCGTTGTGCCGCGAGGGGGCTGAAATCGTTCGAATCGTTGGAGACATCCTGTGCATTGGCGACGCTGATCGAAGTGTTTTCCGCGTTGGTGTCGGGAAGCTTGAGGGCATAGCCCCAGATGTAGTTGATGGCTTTGAATTTGAGGGTATTGTTGGAACTCTTGGGGTCGCTCTCCTCGACATAGAAGGAGGTGGGGAGCCAGAGGTTGGGCTGGACGTTGGTGCGCCAACTGTCGAAGTGGTAGAACTCCTTCATACTGAGGATGGAGCCGGCGAAGTCTCCGTTGAAGCGGATGACATTGGCATCATTGGTCTCGATCCAGATGCGCCCGAAGAAGCGTCCAAAGTCCTTTCTGGGACTGGAGGGCGAAACGTCGAAGACGGCTGTTGGGACGTTGCCGAGGAAGTCGTTGCGGACGAAGGTAAAGGCGTAATGCTGCCGGTCGAAGTTATTGGAGTCCATGAGGACCATCTGAATGAATCCGGACTCACGGAAGGTGAGACGAAGGCTGTTGGAGATACCGGTGAGGGCCGTGAGGGAGTTTTTGAAGTTGATGAGGTGGCTTTTTTTGGTACCGAAGTTGCCTTTGTTGTCCTTGTATTCGTCCCCGTTGATGACCCTGCTGAAGTCGATTCTGGCCAGGAAGTGCTGGTCGGTCTCCGGCACCTGGTAGAGCACGGGGTCCGGTTTCATGTTCTGGATGTACGTCTCGACCAGGGGAGCACGATCCTTGACTACCTTGATGATGTCCTTCTCACGGAGGATTGCCCTGTCGATCAAGGCATACTGGGCGGCGGTTGGCTTAAGGCCGGCAGTGTTGTCGTAGGTAGGCTTCTTCTTTCCGAAGAGGGGGATACCCTCCGCGGCCATGGCAGGAAGCGTTGTTGCGAGGAGAAGCACCAACGTTGCACCGGCGATGGATCTTGAACGAAGAATCATGATTGCGGCTCCCTGTGGCGACCTAACGGTCTCCGTCTTGAACAGCTCGGCGTGTCGGTAAAGCACGCACGGGTGAAGCGGTTGAGGCAAAAGCAAGATAACACAAGAGCAGCATGCGAACGGACGCAAACAACTGAGCTAACCGGCGAGTTGAAAGGCTACATAGACGACACCGTCCCAAGCGATAGGCTGACCTGTGGTATCGGTTGCGGGCTCAAACTTAGTGGCCAGGATGGCCCGTTTGGCTGAGTCGGCGAGGCCGTGGCCAAGATCGTTGACGACGCTGAGGACCGTGACCGAACCATTGGGAGCGACTCTGATCCGGAGGGTGATGGTGCCTTCGATGTGCAACTGACGTGCTTCGTCGGTGTACTCCGGCCTGGGTTTGTAGATGACCTTGGGCTCTGTACGCTGGAGTGGCGCGACGGCCGCGGCGGCCTTTGGCAGGGACTGTGGGGCGACCGCCTGTCCGAGGTTGACCTGAGTGGCGACCGCGGCGGGGCCTGTTCCACCGGGGACGCCGTGGGGAATGCCAGTGACCGTAGCCAGACCGGCGCCATGGATGGAGCCGCCGGCACTTCCATTGCCGAGATTGACCTTGGTGGCGGAGGGGCCGTTGCCGCTGCCGGCAGCACCGCTGAGGCCGCGGCCCAGATTGACATCGGCGACGGATGGGCCGTGGAGGGCCAGCGCATTGGAGCTGCCCAGGCTGACGGCGGTGGCGTGCTGGTCGTTGTTGACCACGGAGGCAGCCTGCGGCTTGGCGAGGTTAACCGCCTGCGCGGCAGGCACAGCGATGACCTTGACCGGCGGCGGGGGGGCGAGGACCGGCTTGGGGGTGTCCATCTTGACTTCCGGCGGCTTGGGAATATCGGGCTGCTTCACGATTGCGAGTTTGGGGGCCAGCACTTCGATCTTGGGGACCACGGGAGGCGGTTTGGGCGCGGGCGGAACGATGTTTGGCTTGACCGGTTCAAGCTTGGGAGCAGGCTGGAAGGTGAGTTCGGTGAGCAGAATACGTTGCTGGATCATCTTGGTGTTTGCGGCGCTAATGACGATGAGGACGAACAGAATAACGGCATTGACGACCACGGACAGGACAATGGTCGGTTTGTTCTGCCGGCCGGCATCGAGAACGCCAAAGTGGGCAAACTGCATGCTCTGGGGCGGACCGAGTCTGTCTCGCTGAGGCGGCATTGGCATAGACGTATTTTCCTTCTATCGGTCGCTCCGCGCGAGAGCGGATGCCAATCTTAAGTAAGTATGACGCAATCTGAGACGCTGGGGATACAAATTGCACAACCAGTGAATCATCAATCAACCCGGTGTATTCCGGAACAGGGAACAAATTGCCAGACAACGATGGACCGTGAAGGCCATTTTAGTGTTTTGGCACCCGATTTGGCGTGTTGACGGTGTGCGGCAATGAACCAAGTTGGATGCCCGGCGTAGCTCATCACTATCCTTTCTTAACCCGGAATTTCCGGGAAATCACTCTTTTTGACCTACAGTCCCTATACTTTGGTTGTAGCTGTCATAGCGGATGCATGGAGATGCGATGAGGATTCTGGTAACTGGCGGTACAGGATATATCGGCGGAACGGTGGCAAGACTTTTGCTGTCGGGCGGGGACCGAGTGACAATTTATGACAATTTGTGCCACAGCAAGCGGGAAGCGGTGGCGACGGGCGCGGAGTTTGTGGAGGGCGACCTGGCGGACCGGGCGCTGCTGGAGAAGACGCTGCGGGCGGGGCGGTTCGATGGAGTGATGCACTTTGCCGCGCTGATAGAGGCGGGCGAGAGCATGCAGAAGCCGGAGATCTACTTCAGAAACAATACGGTAGGGACGCTGACGCTGCTGGAGGCAATGCTGGCGACGGGGCAGGAGCGGCTGGTGTTCAGCTCGACGGCGGCGTGCTACGGCGAGCCGGAGACGACACCGATCCTGGAGGACGCGCCGCTGGCGCCGACCAACGCGTACGGCGAGAGCAAGCTGATGGTGGAGCAGATGCTGGACTGGTTCAACCGCATCCACGGACTGCGGTATGCGAGCCTGCGCTACTTCAACGTGGCGGGGGCGATTGCAGGGTACGGCGAGGCGCATGAGCCGGAGTCGCACCTGATTCCGCTGGTGCTGGACGTGGCGCTGGGGCGGAGGAAGAGCATCAAGATTTTGGCGAGGACTATCCGACGCGGGATGGGACGTGCATCCGCGACTACATCCATGTGCGCGACCTGGCGGACGCGCATCTGCTGGCGCTGGCGGCGTTGGAGAGACGAACGGACAGGCGTGATCTACAACATCGGCAATGGGCAGGGATTTACGGTGCGCGAGGTGATCGAGTCGGTGCGGCGGGTGACGGGACAGGCCGATTGCGGTGGAGGATGTCGCGCGGCGGGCGGGCGATCCGGCGGTGCTGGTGGCGGGCTCGGAGAAGATCAAGCGGGAGCTGGGCTGGAGGCCGCAGTTTGCCGATCTGGACACGATTATGGCCAGCGCGTGGGAGTGGCACCAGAGGCGGTATGCATGAGGGAAAGTCGAGTGGTGAGCAAGAACCCCACCCATCGCGCAAAGACCGCGCGATGAATGGGGCACCCAGCGGAGTAGAGTGTTGAGCGGGAGCGCGGAGGTGGTCGAGGAGGGTGCTGATGAAAAGCTGGCGTCAGTGCAGAGGACGCTGGATAGCGGCTGCGGGGCTGATTGTGATTGCGGTGTGCGTGCGCGCGGGGGCGCAGCAGCCACAGACTTCCGAGGGGAAGACGGGGACGCCGACGCTGGAGGAGATTCTACAGCGGCTACAGGAGAATGTGGACCAGTACCAGGCGCTGGTGCCGAGCTTCTTCTGCGACGAGCACGTGGTCTCGACGATCATACCCGACCCAAGGCGGGAGAGCCGAGTCACGGATGCGACGTTTCGCCTGAAGCGCGTGGCTAAGCCTGGCGTGGAGGGCGAGACCATTCTTGAGGAATCGCACGCGGTGAAGACGATGAATGGCAGGCCTGCGACGGGCGATGCAGTCGGCGGCCCTGCATTTCTACGCGGCGCATTCTCCAACGGTCTGGCTCTGGTGTCGGCAAGCCAGCAGGCCTGCATGCGCTATACGCTGAGGCCGATGGGGAAGAACAAGGGGAGCGATCCCATCACAATCCAGTTTGCCAGCGTGGCGGCACGCAGGCGGCCGCAAGACTGCCGGATCGAGGAAGACGTGAGCGGGCGCGTGCTGATCGACCCGGAGACCATGCAGGTGAGACACCTGGAGTTCACGGTGCCGCGTCACTTCATTGGCACGACCATGTACACAACTTTCAATGGTCTGGGACTCAATGAGGCATCGATTGTGGGCCGATGGGATGTGACGGTGGAGTACGCACCCATTGTGCTGGAGGGGAAGAGCTTCTGGCTGCCCACGAAGATATCCGACAGAATGAGCAGCAGTCTGGTACGGAGCCGATGGACGTACGACGCCAGCTACAGCAACTACCACAAGATGGAAGTGACGTCGCGCATCGTGCCCGACAGCGAGGTCCCGGTGAAGTGAGAAAATGCGGGTGACCTTCGAGTGGTTCCTGTTGGGGCAAGAAGTAGAGAGCGGGCTTACGAGGATGCTGAAAAAGGCCTGTTTGGGCTGAAAAGCTGCCCTCAGGGGCTAAAGCCGCATTGCAAATAAAGCATCTTACGGCACGGCTGAAGCCGTGCCCTTAACAAAAACAGCGTTTTTCAGCACCCTCTTACAGCCCTGTGTGGGTTGATGGGACACAGAACCTGGGCTGGTGGCCCAGGCTGGTATGGAACGCGCCGTTGGCGCTGTTTGCTTCGACCGCGCGGAGTGGATGGAGCAAACGGTCGAGGCAACGACGGAGATTCTGCCCTTCGGCTACGCTCAGGGCAGAATGACAAACGGGAGCGGCATGCATGGGGCACCCAGTTGTAGGATTCTGCGTGGTTTCCGGCAAAGAAATCCATCGCGCGCGAGCTTTGCTTCATCTGAGTTAGTGCGAAGTTGTCGGTGGTTTGACGACGGCATAACGACGACGGGGGACGTGCGTGCAGACATCGGTTGGAACGAACATGGAGTCGCTGCTGCGGGAGAACCGGGTGTTTCCGCCGCCGCGCGGAGTTTGCGGCGAAGGCCCACATCAAGAGCCTGGAAGAGTATGAGGCGATGTACCGGCGCAGCGTGGAGCGAGCCGGAGGCGTTCTGGGCGGAGGCGGCGGGCGAGCTGGAGTGGTTCGCGCCGTGGGAGAAGGTGCTGGACGGGGCGATGGGCTCGCACGCGAAGTGGTTCGTCGGCGGCAAGCTGAACCTGAGCCACAACTGCGTGGACCGGCACGCGCTGGGCGCGCGGCGGGAGAAGGTGGCGCTGCTGTGGGAGGGCGAGCCGGGCGAGGTGCGGCGGATCACGCTACGGCGAGCTGCATGCGCAGGTGCAGCGGTTTGCGAATGTGCTGAAGGGGCTGGGCGTGCAAGCGCGGCGACCGGGTGGCGATCTACATGGGGATGGGGCCGGAGCTGGCGATTGCGATGCTGGCGTGCGCGCGGATCGGCGCGGTGCATTCGGTGATCTTCGGCGGGTTCGCGGCGCAGGCGATTGTGGACCGGGTGAACGATTCGGCGTGCGTGCGGTGCTGACGCAGGATGTGAGCTACCGGCGCGGGCGCGGAGGTGGGGCTGAAGGCGATTGTGGACGAGGCGATCGAGCGCTGCCCGACGGTGCGGAATGTGGTGGTGTACCAGCGGGCGGCGGAAGAGACGCAGGTCGCCGATGAAGGAGGGGCGCGACCAGTGGTGGCACGAGCTGATGGCCGCGGCGGAGGCTGAATGCGCGGCGGAGTGGATGGACGCCGAGGACCTGCTGTACATCCTGTACACGTCGGGGACGACGGGCAAGCCGAAGGGGCTGGTGCATACGACGGGCGGCTACTCGGTGCAGAGCTATCTGACGAGCAAGTACGTCTTCGACCTGCGCGAGGACGATGTGTACTGGTGCACGGCGGACTGCGGCTGGGTGACGGGCCACTCCTATGTGGTGTATGGGCCGCTGCAGAATGGGGCGACGGTGCTGATGTACGAGGGCGCGCCGAACTTTCCGGAGAACGACCGGTTCTGGAAGATCATCGACGACCACAAGGTGACGGTGTTTTACACGGCGCCGACGGCGATCCGGGCGTTCATCAAGTGGGGCGACGAGTGGGTGCAGCAAGCACTCGCTGGCGTCGCTGCGGCTGCTGGGGACGGTGGGCGAGCCGATCAATCCGGAGGCGTGGATGTGGTATCACCGCGAGATCGGGCACGGAGCGCTGCCCGATTGTGGATACGTGGTGGCAGACGGAGACGGGGGCGATCATGATTGCGCCGATCCCGGGGGCGGTGGCGACCAAGCCGGGGTCGGCGACGCGGCCGTTCTTCGGGATTGTGCCTGAGGTGGTGACAAAAGAGGGCGAGGCCGGTGCCGGCTGGGGCAGGGCGGGCTGCTGGTGATGCGCAAGCCGTGGCCGTCGATGGCGCGGACGATTTATGGGGATGCGGAGCGGTTACCAGGAGACGTACTTCTCGGACGATTCCGGGGCAGCTACTTTACCGGCGACGGCGCGCGCTGCGACGCGGACGGCTACTACTGGCTGATGGGCCGGGTGGACGACGTGATCAACGTGAGCGGACACCGGCTGGGGACGATGGAGATCGAGTCGGCGCTGGTGGCGCACCCGAAGGTGGCGGAGGCGGCGGTGGTGGGGCGGCCGGACGACCTGAAGGGGCAGGCGATTGCGGCGTTTGTGACGCTGGACGAGGGGTACGAGCCGAGCGAGGAGCTGCAGCAGGAGCTGCGCGCAGTGGGTGGCCAAGGAGATTGGCGCGCTGGCCCGGCCGGACGATCTGCGGTTTACGCAGACGCTGCCCAAGACGCGGATCGGGCAAGATCATGCGGCGGCTGCTGCGGGAGCTGGCGACGACCGGCGAGGTGACGCGGCGATACGACGACGCTGGAGGACTTTGGCGTGCTGGCGAAGCTGCGCGAGGCGGACGAGTAAGGCAGGGAACAGGGGACAGGGAACAGAGGTCAGGGAACAGGGGACAGGGAACAGGGAAGGGCAAGAGCCCGGGGCTGAAGCCCCACGCTCTCTCCGGAAAACAAGGTCAAAGGCAAATACAAATGCGGGGGTCTCTCCTGCCGGGTGCCCCATTCACGGCAGTCTTATCGCCATGAGTGGGTTGCTTCCACAACTTGCCCCCACCTCCTCCTTGCGCGTACATTCATCCTCATGAAACGGCCCGTTCTTGTAGCCCTCATCGGCCTCGTCGGTCCAGTCCTGTTCGCTCAGCCATCCGCCCCGCCCGCCGCACCCACCCCGCCGAATGCCACGCCCGCCGCCGCACCGCTGGCCTTTGACGCCATCTCCATCCACCCAACCAAAACCAAAACGACCATCAGTCAGCGAGCGGCATCGAGACCGACTCGCATGGTTCTAAGCATCCGCCCGACGGCTACCACGTCGAAAATGGCACGTTGAAGTTCTTCATCATGGAGGCCTACAGCGTCAAGTGGGACTCCATCGTCGGAGGCCCGGACTGGATCGGCATCAATGGCTACGACATCGACGCCAAGGTCACTCCCGCCGCCGATGCTCCTCCGCCCAAGCTCAACCGAGCCCAGCGCAAGCAGATGATCCAGTCGCTGCTGGCCGACCGCTTCAAGCTCGTCGTCCACAACGAAACCAAAGACGCCCCCATCTACGAGCTCGACCTCGCCAAAGAGCGGATCGAAGCTCCCCATATCCACTCCCGGCGACACCTTCGCCAAGGGGATCAAAGGGATCGACGGCAATCCCGTACCCATCGGCTACCCGTGCTGCTCGGCCTTGGCCATCTCTTCGGTCAGTCGGTCACCATCGCCTCGCTCATCGACTATCTGACGTCAGAACTCAAGCGCCCCATCGTCGACAAGACCGGCCTCACCGGGAAATACGACCTCTCCCTGCAGTGGACGCCGGACAACACCCATAACGACTCGCCACTTGCCGGTGGCCCATCGATCTTCACTGCGGTCCAGGAGCAGCTTGGCCTCAAACTCACCTCCACCCACGGCCCCGTCAAGACCCTCGTCATCGACCACGTCGAAAAGCCCTCGCCAAACTAGCCCCGCCAAACTGTAGTTTTGCGCTTGAAAGCATATGCGCTCAGGAGCATAATCGTGCAATGATCACATTGGAAGAGGAACTGGCCTCGCTCCCAGCGGCCCGGCGCAAGCGGATCGAGAAACGCGCCGCGCAGCTCATCGCCGAAGAGCTGACCCTGCGCGAACTTCGCAAGGCGCGAAAGATCACTCAGACCCAGATGGCGAAGAAGCTCGGAGTCAAACAGGAACAGATCTCCCGCATCGAGAAGCGCACCGATCTCCACATCTCCACCCTACGCCGCTCAGTCGAGGCGCTCGGTGGCAGCCTCTCCCTAGTTGCCGAATTCCCCGAAGGAGCACCCGTCAGGCTCACTGGCCTGAGCGACCTAGGGAATGTCTGCACAAGTCCTCAACATTCCCTCCGGGGCTAAAGCCCTGCTCATTTAGCGGCATTTACGGACGGGCTGAAGCCCGTCCCTTTCAAAACTTGGACTTGTGCAGAGATTTCCTAGCCCTATGAAGCGCATCCTGCTCAGTTGGAGCGGTGGCAAGGACAGCGCATGGGCACTCCACCTCCTCCGCCAGCAACCGGAGTACGAAATCGTCGCCCTCCTCACCACTATCAATGAGCGCTTCCGACGCGTCGCCATCCACGGCTTCCGCGAGGAGCTGCTCGACCAGCAGGCCGCCTCCATCGGCCTTCCGCTCTGGAAGGTCGATCTACCCTTCCCCTGCTCCAACGCCGAATACGAATCGCGCATGTCTGCCGTCTGCGCACGCGCCGTCGCTGAGGGCATCTATGGCATCGCCTTTGGAGACCTCTTCCTCGAAGACATCCGCGCCTACCGCATCGCCAACCTCTCCCCCACCGGCCTCGTACCCATCTTTCCCGTCTGGACCGCGGACCTCGGCATCTCCACCACCGAGCTCGCCCGCCAGATGGTCGCCTCCGGCCTGCGCGCCCACCTCACATGCATCGACCCACGCTCCCTCGACGCCTCCTTCGCTGGCCGCACCTTCGACGCCAATCTGCTCGCCGACCTTCCCGCCTCGGTCGATCCATGCGGCGAGCGCGGTGAGTTCCACACCTTCGCTTTTGCCGGCCCCATCTTCGCGCGTACCATCTCCGTACTTCCCGCCGAGACGGTATCGCGCGACAATTTCATCTATGCCGAGCTTCTCCCCGCTCCTGAACCATCTGTCCCCCATGGCTGACCGCACACCACGGGTACCACATCCATGCCGCGTTCGTTACGGAATGGGTGGGAGATATTTCATCCGCGTCGCGCTCTCCCTGCTCCTCATAACCGCCTTTGCCGCACCCGCGCAGACCCTCGCCCGCCCCGGCCAGCCGGGCTCCGGCCTCAACGCCGACCTCTGGTGGCGTCAGGCCGTCTTCTATCGGACCGCCGATGCCCCAGCCGACTACAAATCCATCGCCGCGCGGCTCGATGCCCTGCACTCGCTCGGCGTCGACGCGCTGATCGTCCCCATGCCCGCAATGCCCGGCCCGCAAGCGCCCGGTCCCGACCTCGACGACTTCGACGAGCTGGTCCATCAGGCTGCTCAGCGCGGCATCCGTGTCCTCGTCACCTTCCCCGCCTCGGGCGTCACCGCCGACCTCGCCCCGACCGCGCGCTTCTGGCTCAGCCGAGGGGTCGCAGGTTTGCATCTGGTCACGCCGCCCTCGGCCAGCCCGCAGGACTCCCAGTCCCTGGTGCAGGCCCTGCGCAAGGTCACCAATAGCGTAGTCGGCCAGCGCATCGTCCTCTCCGGCTTCAACCCCGGCGCAACTTCCGCTCCGTTAACCTCGTCGGCGTCGCACCCATCATCCCGCGGCGTTTCCACCCCGCGCGCCAACCGGCCCGGCGACTCCACTGGCGCTCAACTCCAGATCGATGCACGCATGAGTCAACTCAATCTCCCCGATGCCGCCAGCCTTCGTCCCTTGCTGGCGCAATCGCTCACAACGCCGAATCTGCTGCTCGACTTCCATCCGCCCGCCCCGGCGACGGGCTCGCCAGACCCCTATCCCGCGCTGGCCCGAGCCATGGCCGCTATCCTGCTCACAACCCACTCCGCCGCGCTCATCGACGAAGACCCGGGCCTCGGCCTGCAACCCGCCACTCCGCCCGCCCCAACCCTGGCCGACTGGTACAGCAAGCTCAGCGCGCTCCACCATGGCAACCCCACCATGCGATACGGCAGCGTGACTCCCCTCAATTTCGACACCCAGAACGCGCTTGTCTGGGTCATTCGCCCTGCCTCCAACTCCGCTCTCGCTCCGCCGGTCGTGGTGGCCTGCAACCTCTCGTCGTCGCCGATACAGTTGTCGCTCACCTCCGCCATCAAGGGCCTCAACCTGCGCGGCTCGTATCTGCTCACCCTGCTGCGCACCGACCAGGCAATGGGCGCGCAGGACCTCGGCTCCGTCTCCCTGCCCCCCTTCGCCGTTTATATCGGAGAACTCCACCGCTAACGCATTATTGCTAAAGGTGTAGACCGTCGCGCAGCAAGCAAAATGCGGGGATTCTTCCTGCCCCAGCCAGCAAGCTGGCCGGAGGCCCCGTTCGCTGCGCTCAGAATGACAATTCATTTTTGGTCTATAGCATTGCGAAAATGCGCTAGCCCGTGAATTGGAGACTGGGTTAGTTTGCATTTGTTTCGATAGGGCTTTAGAGGGTGCTGAAAAGGCCTGTTTGGGCTGAAAAGCTGCCCTCAGGGGCTAAAGCCCTATTGATATTGCATTACTTACGGCACGGCTGAAGCCGTGCCCTTAACAAAACCAAAGATTCTCATCACCCTCTTTAGCCTCTGAGGGAATCTCGGTCCTTTGTGCAGCAACTCCCAGAAACTTCCGTCCGCAGAGTTCAGAAACCCTTAGCGACTCTTCTCCAGCTTCTTGATCTGGTCGGCGCCCATCTCGCTGCGTAGCTGCATCAGCAGGTGGGTATTGGCCTTCTCCAGTTCGGCGCGCGCCTGCGCCACCCGGTCGATCTGCGCAAACAGAGCGGCTTCATCGGGAGCGGGCGACCTGGACAGCTCCTCCATCTGCGCCTCGGCCTGTTGCACGGCCTCAAAGCGCGTCAGCAATGCTCCGCGGTTCTGCTCGAAGATGGCGTCCATGTGCGTCTGCTGATCGCTACTCAGCTTCAGGCTCTTGACCATGGATTTATCGTCCCACCAGCGTCCCGGCGGCCCAAGCTGCAGGCCAGCGCGATTCTCCGCGGGCCCCCCTCGTTGTCCCGGCTGCTGCGGGGGAGGGCCTCCAGCCTGGCCCGGCCCACCCCGGCCCGGCCCGCTCTGGCCCGGCCCGCCCATCCCCGGCCCGCCGGGTCCTTGCCCTCCATTGGGAAATTGCGGTCCTCCCATTCCTCCGCCACCTGGCCCGCCCATTCCCGGCCCACCGCCGCCTGGGCCTCCGCCCGGCGGTCCACCCCCTCCACGTCCCTGCGCCAGTGCGGTCGAGGCAGCGCCCACAATCAGGCAGGCCCCAATCACCGCAGCTCGCGCCCATGCTCCGCTCGTTCTCATCAGTTGGAGGTCCTCTTCACCGATTTCGTGCCAGTGCTGTACGATACCGCTTCCAGGCCGTACAGGCTCGCGGGCGTCGACTCATCCGCGCGCAGTTCTCCGTCGATGGCGGTCAGCAGAGCATTGTCCGCCTTCAACGTTGCGCGCCCTGCCTTCGCCTCCGCCTGCACCTTCGCAGCCACAGGCTGCACCTTCGCCGCCTGTGTCTTGGACGCATCGGCCTGTGCTGTCGCCGCTGCCGGTTGCACTGGCTGCGCGTGGTCTCCGCGCATTGTGATGCCAATGCCTACCGCAAGCGCAGTGGCCAGCGCCCCGGCTACCCATGCCTGCGGGTGAAGCAGCCATGCCAGGGCCGGCTGCCGTTCCACCGCATGCATGGGCCGCGCTTCCGCCCGCCGCTCGGCCCACAACAGGGTCTGCTGCGCAAAGTCTCCAATCGCACCCGAAACCCGCTCCGCCTCCTCGCGGCACTGCGCGCACTCCTTCAGGTGCGCCTGTACCGAGGCAGGCACTGCGCCCAGTAGCAGATTCCGTAAACTGCTCGTCGGTAAGATGCAGTTCCCCGTTGCAGTCTTGTGGTAAATAGCCGGCTTGCATCACGCTCTCCCTCCCACCTTCAGCCGCACCGCCTTCACCGCGCGGTGCAGATGGGTCTTTACCGTGCTCATCTGCATCCCGGTTGCCTGGCAGATTTCCTGCAACTCCATCTCGTCCACAAAGCGCATCACAAAGATGCTGCGCTGCTTCTCCGACAGGACTTGCAGCGCCACCGTCACCTGCTGCGCTCTCTCCCTGGCCAGAATCTGCGACTCCGGCGAACTCTCCCCGCTGGGCAGTATTCCGCTCAGTTCGCTCAGATCGGGCCCCGTCTTCTGCACCTTGCGCCAGAACTGGAACTTGCGCGTCCTCCGATGGTCGCGCACCAGGTTGCCTGCAATATGCGCCAGCCAGGTGTATACGCTGCACTCGCCGCGAAACGATTCTCTGCCGTTATATGCCTTCAACAGGCAGTCCTGCACCACCGTCTCCGCCAGGTCCATGTCTCCGGTCGAGTAGCCGACAAACCGCAGCAGACGCGCCCGGTACGCCCGATCCAGCGCCTCGATGTCGTCCAGCTCACTTAGGATGGCCTCACCCATCGCGCAGCCGATCATACCGGGATTGAGCGCAAGCTGCATACAGAAAGTAGACGACTGCCTCTCCCCGCGCGATTACAACCCCCTGAAAATATTCCGCCCCACCGGTATTCGGCCATGAATGGGCGGTGGCGAGGCGTCTCGGCGACTATTTTACCGGGGTATGGGCGGCAGGGGGCGGCGGGGGTGTCTCGTCGACAATTTTGTAGCCGTCGGGGACGACGAATTTTGCAGCGGGAGGCTCGTGGCGATCGATGTGGGTAACAGCGACGATCTGCTCGCCGGTGCGGGGATCGTCGTGTTTGACGATGAGGTAGACGAAGAGGTCGGGCGCATACCAGTACTCGTCTGTGATGGTGACGGGTTGGCCTGTGCCGCTGGCGGCGGCGGCGATGGTGCGCTGCTTCTGCGTGCCACGGAGAATGGTGTCGTCCATGGTCTGCTCGCCGAGGTCAGTCTGGGTGATGACCGGCGGTGCGACACCGGGACGCATCTGGGGGAGAGCGAAGGCAGGAATCTGCGGCTGTGTGGGCATTTGCCGGGCGGCGACGGGCGGAAGAAGAGTGGTTTGGCGAGCGAGGTGGACGGCAGGCTCGTAGTAGGTGTTCACGCGGGTGGCAGGATCGAAGATGTGAGCTTCGAGCAGTAGGGGTTCGCCGCGGAAGGTAGTGGGGACGAGGCGACGGCGCTCATTGTAGATGCGGCCCTGGGCGTCGCGGGCGATGTGGTTGACGGTGGTGGTGATGACCTCCGTGCCGTCAGGGAGTTTTTGATGCGAGAGGATGGTGACGTCCGCGCTGAAGGGAGCGTTGGGGACAGGCGTGATGGAGACGCCGGGAATGTGGATCTGGACGCCGGCGTAGTTCGGCGGCATGGATGGGGTTTGGGTTACAGCGAATGCGGGAAGGAGGAAGATGCCGAGAAGCGGTATAGCTTGGGAGGCAAACCGTAGGTTGAACATGGCGAATGGGCCCTCGTCGGTAACAGCATACACCCGTTCCTACAGAATGAGGGATGGGATTGAAGCCAGAGGTATGATTGGCGCGGGAGACTGTATGGCAAATATAGAAGGCGCAATTCGGATGAGGAAGGCCGGGAAGTTCGCCGTCTTAGCTGGACTAGCTTGTCTATTGGTAGCGATTCTGTTGCTGGGCATGGTGAGGCTGTTTGCTCCATCCCGTTCCCTGATGATGGTGTTGCCGGGTATCGCGATGCTATGTTATCCGGGATTCTGGCTGGAGTTCGTTGGCGCGATTCTGTGGGTGAGCGGGTGGATTGTGGAGGGTTTTCTTGCTCCGCGCGGACCGGAGGGCAGGGCGTGAGGGACCCACTGATGGCGATGAGACTGCCATGCATGGGGCACCCGGCTAGTGTTATGTGTCAGAAGTTCATTGAACTATGGGCCGGGCCTTCAGCCCTTGGATTTGTTGCGGAACTTTACCTAGGCCTGCGGCCTAGGCTGATATAGAACGGGCCTTTGGCCCTTGGATTTGTGCGGCGAATTAATGACTCAGGGCACTAATTTGGCGTGGGTGGCTCGACGTGGTCGATGACGAGGGTCTTGACAGGACCGTGGGTGGAGGTGAGTTTGAGGCCAAGCTGCTCCTGGACGGCGGTGAAGATGGATGGGCCACCGGCGAGTGGCGAGTCGGGAGGGAGTGACCTTGGCGTCGATGTCGAATGATTGTATTGGAGTCGATCCAGGCCGGGCCTCCGACGATAGAGTCATCCTTGATGTTATAGGCGCTGCTGATGATGTACTTCAAAGTGGCATTTTCGACGTGGTAGCTGTCGGACGTTTCGCGTATAAACATGCGACTGAAAGTGACGCTGTTATTGACTGTGGTCATTACGGATTTGGTTGGATGGATGGAGATGACGTCATAGGCGAGCGGCGCGGCGGGCGTGGCGTTCGGCGGGGTAGGCGCGGCGGGTGACTGAGCGAACAGGGCCGGAGCGGAGAAGATGAGGAGCGTAGCGGCGAGAGTGAGGCGGCGCATGGTGAGAGGGTACTGCGCGGAGCGGGGCACCTGCAAGAACAAGCAATGATTTAATGCGGGGATTCTTCACTCCGTTCAGAATGACAAGCAAGATCAGGCAACGACGGAGATTCTGAACCTACGGTTCAGAATGACGAGCAAAAACAAATGCGGGGGGCTTTCGACTGCGTGACTCACGATGAGGCTGTGAGTCGCTCCGCTCAGGATGACACATCTGTGGGTGCATTGAGGACGGCGGTCGTTCGCTACCACGAACGATAACCCACCCATCGCGATATAGCCGCGATGAATGGGGCACCCGGCGAAATGAATTAAACCCGGCGGGTCAGCGGAGCAGGAGGACGATGAGCACGATGAGGAGGACGAGGGAGAGGCTGCCGCCGCCGTAGTAGCCGAGGCCGGGGCCGAGGCGGTATCCGCCAAAGCCGGAGCCGAAGATCAGGAGGATGAGAAGAATGATAAGAAGCATGAAAGACCCCGTTCGGAGAGAGGATTTTGCAGCGGCCGATGGAAGGGCCTGAGGGTAGGATGCGGATTAAGGGAGGATGGTAGACTTGAGCAGTGCCGGGCCCTACGCGACGTGATCCCGCCAACCCCGCCAGGTCCGGAAGGAAGCAACGGCAACGGGTCATTACGGGTGCAGTAGGTCGCCCGGTACTTTTTAGTGCAGTTGTGAGTGGCAGGCCGGGAACTTCCCCCTTAAACAATTTGAGTGTGGTTTGCGTGTGGCGCGTGGGGTGCGCTGCGGATGCGATGACTGTGGGATCAGAACGCGGTGGGAGGGCGGAGCTTGGATTCATCGAATGGTGTGATGGGTTTGCCCCAGTCGGCGCTAAGGTCCCTCCAGGTGGGGTTATGAGCTACGATTAGCCGGAGCTTTTTGATGCGGGACCAGCGTTTCAGTTGCTTCTCGCGAGCGATGGCTTCGGTGACGAGGGCGTAACACTCGTAATAGACGAGCTTGTCAATCTGGTAGCGAGCGGTGAAGCTGTTGGGGAAGGTGTGGTTCTTGTGCTGGCGAACGCGGACTTCGACTTCGGTGGTGATACCGATGTAGAGATGCTGGAAGCTGCTGGCGAGGATGTAAACGTAGGCTTGCTCGACCATGCCGGGATTATTGCAGGTTTGGGGAGAAAACAACGGCAAAAGCGAAATGCGGGGGTCCCTCCACTTCGGCGGCAAAGTATGCCGCCTTCGGTCGGGATGACGGTTGTTCGGGAGTTAGTCGGGATCACGGAATATAGTTGTGGTTCGCACGGGTCGCTTGGGTGGCACTTGTTCTTGGGGCGAGGGTCGGAGAGAATGATTCGGGGCAGGGTTGGACGAATCGCGACAGCGAGGTGATGGATTGAGTTTGACGTTGAAGGCGCAGCAGAGCGTACGGGTGAAGATCAGTTCGGTGGGGACGTATGTACCACCGCGGTTGCTGACCAATGCGGACCTGGAACAGATGGTGGCGACCAACGACAAGTGGATCACGGAGCGGACGGGAATCCGCGAACGGCACATTGTGGACAAGGGCGTGGCGACCAGCGACCTGGGGGCGGAGGCGGCTCGGCGCTGCCTGGCGAAGCGGGGGATTGAGGCGAGCGAAGTTGAGGCGATTATTGTGGCGACGGTGACTCCGGACATGCTGTTCCCGGCGACGGCGTGCCTGATCCAGGAGAAGATTGGGGCGAAGGGTGCGTGGGGGTTCGACCTGTCGGCTGCGTGCTCGGGGTTTCCTTATGCGCTGCAGGTGGGAGCGCAACTGGTGCAGAGCGGCGCGCACAAGAAGGCGATGGTGGTGGGGGCGGACGTGATGAGCTCGATCATCGACTATACGGACCGGTCGACGTGCGTGATCTTCGGGGACGGCGCGGGCGCTGTGCTGCTGGAGCCGTGCGCGGAGGGCGAGGTGGGCATGATCGACTACTGGCACGAGATCGACGGGTCGGGCGCGGGATCGCTGTATATGCCTGGCGGCGGGAGCCTGCATCCGTCGTCGGCGGAGACGGTGGCGCAGAAGATGCACTACGTGCATCAGGACGGGGCGACGGTGTACAAGTTCGCGGTGCGCAAGATGGCGGAGGCGACCGAGACAGTGCTGGCCAAGAACGGCGTGACGGGCAAGGATGTGGACTGCTTTATTCCGCACCAGGCGAACAAGCGGATCATTGTGTCGACGGCGGAGACGGTTGGGAATGCCGATGGAACGGGTGATTGTGAACATCGACCGCTACGGGAACACGACGGCAGCGACCATCCCCATGGCGATGCAGACGGCGATGGACGAGGGCCGGCTGAAGAAGGGCGACCTGGTGCTGCTGGCCAGCGCGGGCGCGGGATTTACCGTGGCTGCGACGCTGCTGCAGTGGGAGATTTGAAGACAGTGGGTAGTTGGTAGTGGTTAGTGGGTAGTAAAGGCAAGGGCTGTGGTGGGTCAGGCCTCGGTGGGGGAGACTGCGGGCGGAGATGGGTTGCGGACGGTGAGGGTGCGGGAGGACTTGTAGAGCTTCCAGAAGCCGATGCCGAGGCTGAGCAGGATGATGCTCCAGATGGCGAGGAGGATGGGGGCCTCCCACTTGAGGGTGAAGCGGTTCCAGAGACGCAGGACGTGTGGGCCGTAGTAGACGCCCAGAGCGGCGGCGGCGGCGTGGCGCAGCAGACGGCTGAGGGTGAAGGTGGCGAGGAATTTTTGGCGCGACATCTTGAGCGCGCCGGCGGCGAGTACGAAGGGCGAGAGCGGCATGGGCGGGGGCAGGATGGCGGGAAGCGCGACGGAGAGGATGGCGTGGGTCTGCATCCAGTTGCAGACCCGCTTGAGGATGCGCGGGGGGACGTGCTTCTCCAGGAAGCCCATGCCTCCGGAGTGGCCTGCCTGATAGCTGATGGCGCCGCCGAGAAATGAGCCGACGGTGGCCGCTCCGACGAGCAGGAAGAGATTGGTGTGCTGTGCGGCGAGGACGACGATCATGAGGTCCGTGAGGCCGGGGATGGGCAGAGGGACAAAGGAGGAGTCGACGATGGAGACTAACAGGACCCCGATGAGGCCGAAGGAGAGCAGAAGGTGGAGGAGCGGATTGGCGGGTGATGGTTGGCGGAAGGCAGAGCGGCAGCGAAGGCCTGGGCGAAGTTCCGGGCGGAGAGGATCGCGGCTGCTGGAATCGTCATGGTGGTATGACGCGAGTTTGAGGGGGGAAGTCGCGGCGGGGGAGGATTTGAATGGTTGAAAAGAGGCGGGCGGTTGAGGCGGTGCGAAGTTCCTCGGGGTCCTTCGCGCTCTAAAGACGCGCTCAGCGACAACCAAGAACAGACAACGACAGAGATTCTGAACCTTCGGTTCAGAATGACGAGCAAAAAACGAATGCGGGGGGTCCTTCGCGCTCTAAAGACGCGCTCAGCGACAACCAAGAACAGACAACGACTGAGATTCTGAACCTTCGGTTCAGAATGACGAACAAATACGGGGGTCCTTCGACTGCGTTTGGCACAAGAGCGCGCCAAACTACGCTCAGGATGACAATTCAATATTGCTCAGAACAAAATGACGAGCAAGAACTTAGAGGAAGCGGAGGGTGGGTAGCGGGGGAAGGACCGCGACTTCGGCGGCGTAGCGGCGGAAGAGCGCGACGGCATCGATGCAGGCGGGCGTCGAGGGTGTAGTGGATGTTCTGGGTGAGGTAGCGGCGGATGGTGGCGGGTGGGATGGCGATGCGTGGAGTCCACTCTTCGACGAGTGAATCGATGTGGGCCAGGCCGTGGTCGCGGGAGAGCTGCAGGTCGGCGGTGAGTTGGGCTGGGGTGATGTGAGTCAGGGATTCGGGGCGGACGGCCCAGACGGCGGCGACCCAGGGGAGGTGGGTGCGGCTGGTCCATTGCTGGGCGAGGTCGAGCCAGAGGCAGGGGCCGACGGTGGATTCGATGTGGGCGCGAGACTCCTGGGCGACGAGCGCGGGGTCGCCGATGAGCAGAGCGGCGTCGGCTTGCTGCAACATGGCGATGGGATCGGCGGGCGCGGGGAGGAATGCGGGGTCGGTGGCAGAGGAATTTGCGGAAGAGGACCTGGGCGTAGGCGAGCGAGCTGCGCGAGGCGGTGTCGGCGGCGACGGTGCGGACGGCGGCGAGGGATTGGTCTATAGAGGCGGGGTCGATTGCCTCGGAGCTTGTCTGGCTGCGTGCGGAATGCGGGGATTCTTCCCCTTCCCCTTCGCCGCGCTCAGGGTCAGGGTCAGAATGACAATCATTAATTCCAGAATGACAAACAGTATTTTCACTGCATTGACGATCTAGCTTGACGATGAGCTGGATGGAGCGGACGCGGTCGAGCGAGGCGATGGCGCAGTCGGAGACGATGGCGAGTTCGGGGGTGAGCGAGGCAATGGGGATGAGGCCGAGGTCGGCGCGGTTGGCGAGGAGGTCTTCTGCGCAGAGCGAGGGCTGGGTGGAGTGAAGCTGGTAGCGGTGGGCGAGCGCGGAGGCGAGCGGCGGGTGGTCGAAGTCCCACATGAGGGGCGCGGGATTGAGGAAGTCGATGGCGGCGACGCGCAGGCGGGATGGGGCGGGATGGGGCAAGAGATTAGTTTATGCGATGCGAATATCCGATGTGGGATACATTTGTGTGGTCAGGGAATCGGATATGGACTGGTTAGCATACCGTGTATGGCTTCGCAGCTATGAGCTATAAGCTATGAGCTGTGAGCTATGGGTTTGTCATTGGCAACGAGTAGATGGCATCGATCGGATGGTGGAGAGAGATGGACAGCGACGCAGAGCAGGATGCGCTGAAGCGGGATGAGGCGGGGCGGCTGGGGTGGATGGCGCTGGCGCTGACGCCGGAGATGGGGCCGACGCGGATTGCCAGGGCGATGGAGCGACTGGGAGCGAATACTTCCGGTGAGGAGGCACGTGCCTTCCGCGGGGCGGAGCGCGTGTTTGAGGCTTCGCTGACGGAGTTGGAGGCGGCGGGGATGCCGGCGAGGGCGGCGCAGTTTGTGGCCGATGGACGGGCGCGCGCGGCGGCGGAGAAAGAGGCGAAACAGGTTGCGGAGGCGGGCGGATTTTTTCTGACTCGGGAGGATGAGGGCTATCCGAAACGGCTGCTGGAGATCTACGATCCGCCGGCGGTGCTGTGGGTGCGCGGCGATGTTGCACTGTTGGATCGGCCGGGGATTGCGGTTGTTGGAACGCGGCACCCTACGCCGTATGGAGTGGGGATGGCGGAGATGCTGTCGCGCGATCTGGCCAACCGCGGGATGACGATCCTGAGCGGGATGGCGCGGGGCGTGGACTCGTCGGCGCACAAGGGCGCGCTGGATGCAGGAGGAAAGACGGTGGCGGTGTGGGGGACGGGGATCGATGTGGTGTATCCCAAGGAGAACAAGAAGCTGGCGGAGCGGATTGTGGCGAGCGGCGGAACGATTGTAAGCGAGTTTCCGCTGGGGACGTTTCCGGCGCCGCAGAATTTTCCACTGCGCAACAGGATACTGAGCGGGATGAGCGTGGGCGTGCTGGTGGTGGAGGGCGGCGAGTACAGCGGCACACGCATTACGGCGCGCTGCGCGATGGAGCAGAACCGCGATGTGTTTGCGGTGCCGGGCAACGTGACCAACAAGAGCGCGTGGGGGCCGAATACGCTGATCAAGCAAGGCGCGAAGCTGACCGCGACGTGGGAGGACATCTGGGAGGAGATGCCGTCGCAGGTACGGTTGCAACTGGAAGAAGAGATGGGGACTTCGGGGCAGCGTGAATCGAAGAAGGGCGGGAGCGCATCTCTATTTGCAGACGAGAAGCCGATGCCGGAGGTGGAACGGGTGGTGCTGGAGCGGCTGCGGCGCGATGAGCCGGTGCAACTGGATACGCTGATCGAAGGGTTGGAAGGAACGCTGGGGTCGGCGGAGATCTTTACAGCGCTGTTTGAACTGGAGCTGCGCGGGCGGGTGAAGCAGATGCCGGGAAAGAATTATGTGCGGTGCTTCTGAGGGATTCTGAACGGCTGCGGACGAGAACAAAGCAAGAAAATGCGGGGATTCTTCCCCTTCGCTACGCTCAGTGTCAGAATGACAAACGAGGACAGACAACGGCAACGACAGAGATTCTGGCTGCGCCAGAATGACGAGCAAGAACAGACAACGACAAGAGCAAGTGCGAAATGCGGGGATTCTTCCCCTTCGCTACGCTCAGTGTCAGAATGACAAACGAGGACAGACAAGAGCAACGACAGAGATTCTGGCTGCGCCAGAATGACGAGCAAGAAGTGCTAAAGCAGATTCCTTCGCTGCGCTCAGTGTCAGAATGACAAACGAGGACAGACAACGGCAACGACAGAGATTCTGGCTGCGCCAGAATGACGAGCAAGAAGTGCAGAAGCAGATTCCTACGCTTCGCTGCGGAATGACAAACCGAAAAGCGAAATGCGGGGGTCCCTCCACTGCGCAACGGACGATGAGACCGACCGTTGCTCCGGTCGGGATGACGGGTTCGGTGTGGCGTCGCTTTGATTGGGATGACGAATTAAGGGGTTGTCTGAGCGGTGGGTGGGGTGTGACGGAATTGTAGAAACGGCGTCTATGGGTGTAGATTCTCGACTGGCCCTGAAGAATTTTCCGGGGCAGGTGGGTTCGCATCTTTTGCGATCTCGTGTTAGGTTCGCAAGGGAAGAGTGGAAGATTGCCGTGGGGCGATCGAATTTGAATTGAAGGGGACGAATGGCAAAGTCACTAGTGATCGTGGAATCGCCGGCGAAGGCGAAGACGATCAATAAATATCTGGGCGGCGAGTTTGTGGTGGAGGCCTCGATCGGGCACATCATGGACCTGCCGAAGAACGACATTGGGGTAGAGCTTGAGCGGAGGACGTTCGAGCCGACGCTGATTGTGTCTCCGGGCAAGGAGAAGGTGGTGGCGCACCTGAAGAAGCTGGCGGCGAAGTCGGATATGGTGTATCTGGCTCCCGACCCGGACCGCGAGGGCGAGGCGATTGCGGCGCACCTGGCGATGCAGTTGCTGCCGGTGATGAAGGACAAGAGCAAGCTGCGGCGAGTGACGTTCAACGAGATTACGCAGAAGGCGGTGAAGGCTGCGTTTGCGCACTCGCGCGACATCGACGAGAACCTGGTGGACGCGCAGCAGACGCGGCGGGTGCTGGACCGGCTGGTGGGCTATCAGATCTCTCCGCTGCTGTGGGACAAAGTGCGACGCGGTTTGAGCGCGGGACGAGTGCAGACGGTTGCGCTGCGTTTGATTGTGGAGCGCGAGCAGGAGATCAACGACTTCAAGCCGGTGGAGTACTGGAACATTGAAGCGAAGTTGAAGACAGAGAAACGCGAAGAGTTTACGGCGAAGTTTGTAGGGACGGACGGCGTGGCGGCTCGTGTTGCCAACGGCGTGGATGCGGAGGGCAAGGAGCAGTATCTATCCAGTGCGCTGCCGGGCAAAGAGTCCGTGGACGACGTTCTTGCTGAGTTGGAACGCGCGCAGTGGAGTGTGCGCGGCGTGGAGAAGAAGGAGCGGAGGGCGAACCCGACGGCGCCGTATATCACCAGCAAGCTGCAGCAGGACGCATCGAGCAGGCTGAGTTTCAATGTGCGGCGGACGATGGGCGTGGCGCAGCGGTTGTATGAGGGCGTGGAGATCGGCAAGGAGGGGACGGTCGGACTGATTACCTATATGAGGACCGACTCGACGCGCGTTTCTCCGGATGCGATTGCGGAGGCGCGGGAGTTTATTGCGAAGCTGGGCAAACAGTATCTGCCGGAGAAGGCGAATGAGTTCGCGGGCAAGCGGCAGGCGCAGGCGCAGGACGCGCATGAGGCAATCCGACCGACACGGGTGGACTTTACTCCGGATTCGATTCGCGGGAGTTTGAGCGAGGAGCAGTACAAGCTGTACAAGCTGATCTGGCAGAAGTTTGTGTCGAGCCAGATGACGGCGGCGGTCTTCGACCAGACGACGGTGGATATCGCTGCGCAGGCGAAGCGGACGTACGACTTCCGCGTGACGGGAAGCGTGCTGAAGTTCGATGGATACTTGAAGGTGTGGGAGGGCGGATCGGAGGACACGATTCTGCCGGAACTGACGGCGGAGCAGGCGTTGGAGAAGATTGCGGTGACGAGCGAGCAGAAGTTTACCCAGCCGCCGCCGCGCTTCAACGAGGCGAGCCTGGTGAAGATGCTGGAGGAACGTGGGATTGGTAGGCCGTCCACCTATGCGTCGATCATCAACACGATCCAGGACCGCGATTATGTGAAGAAGATCGACAAGAAGTTTGTACCGACGGAGATTGGCACCGTGGTGACGGGGTTGCTGGTGAAGAACTTTCCGTACATCTTCGATCTGCTGTACACGGCGAAACTGGAGAGTGAGCTGGATGCGATCGAGGACGGAGAAGAACGCTGGACCGACCTGCTGAACGGATTTTACGACCACTTTGAAGAGGAACTGGTGGTGGCGGGCAAGCAGATGGAAGACATCAAGCGGATGGAGCACGCGACCAAGGAGATCTGCGAGAAGTGCGGAAGCCCGCTGTATCTGAAGTGGGGCAAGTTCGGGAGCTTCTACTCGTGTTCCAACTTCAGCAAGGTGAAGCCGGTGACGGTGTCTGCCGGGCCGTGGAAGAAGGACGCGAAGGCGGTGACGAAGAAGGTTGTGAAGGCGCTGAAGTTCCCCATGACGGTGAAGGCGGCGAATGGAGATGTGACGGAGTTCTCGCAGGAGGTTGGCGACGCGAAGGAGATGGCGGCGGCGATCGAACTGGCGCAGGCGGCGGGCAAGAAGGTGACGGTGGAGCAGGTGAGTTGCGACTTTACCAAGGAGAACTTCGCGGCCAAGCCAGACCTGAGCGCACCGGGCGCGGACGATGTGCCGGAGGAGGAGTTCTGCGACAACTGCGGGCGGGTGATGGTGCTGCGCAATGGGCCGTGGGGGCCGTTTATGAGCTGCCCCGGCTACTCGGAGGACCCGCCATGCAAGACGATCCGCAAACTGACGCAGAAGGTGCAGCAGAAGCCGCCGGTGGTGCTGGACGAGGCTTGTCCCAAGTGCGGCAAGCATCTGTTGCAGCGCGACGGGCAGTACGGCGAGTTCATAGCGTGCAGCGGCTATCCCAAGTGCAAGTATGTGAAGCAGGAGCTGCTGGAGGTCCCTTGCCCGAAGTGCGGCGGCGACGTTGCGGTGCGCAAGACCAAGCGCGGCGATACGTTCTATGGGTGCGTGAACTATCCCAAGTGCGATTTTTCGAGCAACCAGAAGATGGTGAACCAGGTGTGCCCGAAGTGCGAGAGCGCGTACCTGCTGGAGTTGTCGAACGCGAAGGGGACGTTCCTGGTGTGTCCGAACAACCGGGCGGCGCTGCCCAAGCGGAGGCCGAAGAAGGGTGCGAAGGTTGCGGAGACGGTGACGCCGGAGTGCGGGTTCCAGAAGAAGATTGGGCCTCCGGCGGCGGTCCCTGCGCTGGAGAGGCCCGACCCGGAGAAGACACGCGCGGTGGTGGAGAGCGTGGCGTAGCGTCAGTGGGCGAGCAGGATCCACATCCACGGAGGCATGGCGCAGTTGGGTCCGACGGACCCATTTGAGCCGATCCCGTTGGCGGGGCAGTTGCTGCCACCGCCATAGGTTGTGTTCTGGAAGACCAGGTTGACTTTTTTGCCGGCGGCAATCCACGGCTGAATGGCGGCATCGGTGATTGTGAAGTCGTAGGCGGTATGCGTTCCGGAAACGGTATTGCCGAGGTCCATGTCTGACCAGTCGACGTCGATCACAGCGCCGGTGACGGCAGGATTCGACATCAGGTACTGCTGGACCGCGGAGTAGTCGGTGTTGCCGGGTTGGGGCGGGAACAAGACCTGCAGGCTGACTCCGGAGGTGGAGGCGGCCTTCTGGATCGCAGCCTGATAGGCGGCGGAAGAGCTGCTTGCGCCTACGGAAGTTGCGTACGCGGGATCGTAGGCGATCAGCCAGTCCTGGTAGTAGAGTTCCAGAACGTTGGCGCCGTGCGCGGTTGCGAAGGGGATGAGAGGATCGAGGGGGCCTGTCAGGGTGGCAAGCGAATTGGCGCAGGTGGTCCCCGCGGGGCAACTCTGGCCGAGGGTCTGAAGCTCGCGGATGGAAGCGCTGGGGTTTCGAGCGAAGAGATTGCACCAGTCTCCGCCACAGTTTGGATAGTTTGCGATGTCGGAGGCCTCGAGCCCCTGGTTGCCAAAGGAGACTCCGTTCGTGACGGCGATGGGGGCAAGGAAGTCGTCGACCTGAATGCCTGCTCCGGTGACCGGAGTGATGCTAACCAGCAATTGCCTGGGCGAGGCCAGAGTGCCCTCGAACTGCACCATGGATTGCAGATATGCATTCCAAGTGAATGTTGCATCGGCACCGGCGGTGTAACCCCAGGTAGTGGTGTAGGCGGTGTAGCAGGCACCCGAAGAAGAATTGTTCCAGCCCTGCGGCAGGTTGATCTCTCCTCCTATACCGAGGCCGATCCGGATGTAACCGATGGCCGGGTTTGAGCCGTAGTGAGAGATCAACTGCCGGATGGCCGCCTGGTAGTTGGACTGAAATGCACTGGAGCGCCAGTTGGGCACCTGCTGGCTGTTGCAAGTGGCGGTGTCTCCAATGCCGTTGGTACCGCTTGGCTGGTTGGAGACTGACGAACTGCTGCCGCCGCAGGCGGCGAGGAATGCCAAAAAGCCCAGCGCCACAAACGGAGATGGAACCCTCGGGAGTCTCATGCAATCATGCCTCCTGGCCAACGGCAATACTTCCTCTTGTACAGGAAATGCAGCACCTCGTCTTGTCAAAGAAAACGCCGGTCCAGGTTATTGAGCATTTTAGTTAATGATGTAGACCGTGGCACCACGAGAAAAATGCGGGGATTCTTCGCTTCGCTCAGAATGACAATTCATTTTTGGTCTACAGCAATTCCGAAAATGCTCTAGAGCATTGCCGTCAATGGTGCAGCGTGTTGCGGCACGAAGAAGATGCGGGGATTCTTCCTGCCCCAGCCAGCAAGCTGGCCGGGGGCCCGTTCGCTGCGTTCAGGATGACAGCATTTATCAAAGGAACTTCTGAGACAGGACGCTAGGTTCGCGGCCGGTCGATGATGTCGTCGATGATGCCGTACTCCTTGGACTGGGCCGCGGTCATGATGAAATCGCGCTCCACGTCTCGCTCGATGCGGTCCAGCGACTGCCCGGTCGACTTGCTCATCAGTTTGTTGGTGATCTCGCGGATACGCAGGATCTCACGCGCATGGATGTCGATATCGGTGGCCTGCCCGCTGAGTCCGCCCATCGACGGCTGATGGATGAGGATGCGCGCATTGGGCAGCGCGAACCGTTTGCCCTTCTTGCCTGCCATCAGCAGAAACGCCCCCATCGACGCCGCCTGACCGATGCAGAACGTCTGCACATCGTTCTTGATGTATTGCATGGTGTCGTAGATGGCGAGCCCGGCCGTAATCGAGCCTCCAGGCGAATTGATATAGAGCTGGATGTCCTTGTCCGGGTCCTCGCTGGTCAAAAACAGCATCTGCGCGATGATGACGTTGGCGATGTTGTCGTCGATCGGCGTGCCCAGAAAGATGATGTTGTCGCGCAGCAGACGGCTGTAAATGTCGTAAGCGCGCTCGCCCCGGCTCGTCTGCTCGATCACCATCGGTACTAATCCCATGTCACTCTCCCTCTTGCTCTCTGTTGAACTAACTCACGGACTTGCCGATTCGCCGACTATAACATTTCTGAAACCGGATGGGTCAGGGAGAGGTGAGGACGCCGAGCTGGGTGAGCAGGAAGGCGTAGTCGAAGGCGATCTCCTTGAGGTAGTCGTAGCGGCCGGATGCTCCACCGTGGCCTGCGTCCATGTTGATGTGGAGGAGCAGCGGCGTGGCGTCTGTCTTGAGGGTGCGCAGCTTGGCGACGTACTTGACCGGCTCCCGGAACATGACCTGCGAGTCGTTGAGGCTGGTCTTGACCAGCATGGCCGGGATAGGCTTGTCCAGGAGGCTGTCGAGATTGTCATAGGGAGAGTAAGAGAGCATGGTCGCGAAGGCCTCGGGTTCATTGGGGTTGCCCCACTCCTCGTATTCGGCAACGGTGAGCGGCAGACTGGCGTCGAGCATGGTGTTGATTACGTCGACAAAAGGGACATGCGACAGGACGACGCGGAAGAGTTCTGGGCGCATGTTGACGACTGCCCCCATCAGGAGTCCTCCTGCGCTGCCGCCTTCGATGGCTATATTGTTGGGGTTGCCGTATCCGCGCGCGACGAGCTGCTCGGCGGCGGAGATGAAGTCGGTGAAGGTGTTCCTCTTGCGGGACATTTTGCCGGCGTCGTGCCATGCGTCGCCCATCTCGCCGCCACCCCGGATGTGGGCGTAGGCCATGACGACGCCTCGATCGAGCAGGGAGAGACGCGTGGGCGAAAAGCCGACCGGAAGCGGGTAGCCATACGACCCGTAGCCGTACAGATAGATGGGATTGATGGCGATGCGGCGGAAGCGGTCGCGGCGGTAGACGATAGAGACGGGAACCTTGATGCCGTCCGAGGTGGCGATCCAGAGGCGTTCGGAGGCGTAACGAGCGGGGTCGAAGCCTCCAGGGACTTGCTGCTGCTTGAGCAGCCTGGACTGTCCCATGGGAAAAACGGAGTCTTCGCGGTCGACGTTGTACTCGTACACCGAGGGCGGCGAGACGAGCGACTGGTAGCTGTAGCGGAAGACGTCCGTGGAGAAGATGCGGTTGACGTGCGCGGCGGCGGAGTAGGCAGGCTCCGGGAAGACGATCTCGACCGGTGGTTCGAACGAATTGCCGAGGTCGAAGTAGAGGACTTCGAGGATGGGCAGACCGAGTTTGCGGCGTGTGGCGACGGCGAATGTCAGGAAGAGGTCGAAGTCCTGCAACGGGTGATCTGGATCGAGGGGAACCAGCTCTCGCCAGTGGTCGCGGCCGGGCGTGGCGACTGGCGCGGTGACGACGCGGAAGTTCTTGCCCGCATCGTTGGTACGGAGGTAGAAGAGGCCGTCGCGATGGTCTGGATAGTACTCCTGCTCGTCGAGTCGCGGGGCGATAAGGCGGAGCTCCGCGGTGGGACTGCCGGCGGGCAGGAAATGGAACTCGTTGGTTGTGTGACTGCCAGCCTCGATCATCAGGAAGAGGCCGTCGCGGGTGCGGGAAACGCCGAGGTTGAAGCGTTCGTCTTCTTCGAAGAGGACCAACTGGTCCTCTTCGACGGTGTTCCCGAGGATGTGGCGGAAGATGCGGTCCTGTCGCTTGGTGGTCTCGTCCTCGGTGGAGTAGAAGAGGGTGCGCGAGTCGGCGGCCCAGGCCAACGAGCCGACGCGATCGGCAGTGTCCGGTAGGCCGGCGAGCGTGCGCAGGTCGCGGAGGTGGAGCGTGTACTGGCGGAAGCCGGTGAGGTCGGTAGTGTAGGCGAGCAAGTTTCCATCGGGGCTGATGGCCATGGCACCGACGTCCATGAAGGGCTTGCCTTCGGCGAGTTGGTTGACATCGAGGATGATCTGCTCCGGTTGCGCAGGGTCAAGGGCGGAGTTGAGGTCGGGGCTGTTTGCGCGACGGCGGCAGTGGATGGGATATTGGCTGCCCTCGACGGTACGGGTGGAGTAGAACCAGTCGCCGAAGCGGTAGGGAACGGATTCATCGGTCTCCTGAATGTGGGAGAGCATCTCGTTGTAGAGAGCGGTCTGGAGTCCGGCGGTGGGAGCCATGACTGTGCCGGTGTAGGCGTTCTCGGCTTCGAGATAGGCGAGCAGCTCGGGCGAGCTCTTGTCGCGCATCCAGCGGAAGTCGTCGTGCAGGGTGACGCCGTGCAGCACGGTCGAGGTGGGATCGCGGCGTGCGATGGGAGGCTGAGCGGATGGCTTCGATGTATCGGTGGAGCTGGCGTGCGACATTGCTGGGTGAGACTCCGGAGTGAAGGGTGCAGAGGATTGCCGTTAAGGGACGCGATGGAAGAGGGAGGTTGCTACTTCAGTGCCTATGGGGATAGGATAACGCTCCAAGCAAGGAAGTGTGTACGGCGGCTTGCAATAAAGCAACTTTCCCTGTGGTTCCATCCTCCAATGTAGGATGTTGGGCGCTTTGGATTTATCAGCTTGCGATGAATCTCATTTTTAGGATGAAACAGGACCGGTAGAGAAGCAGATGGAGGAGATTCGCAATGAACAACACTCGATGGATTGCGATCATTGGAGCGGCCGCCATGTTGCTGCCGCCTGGCACTGGTTGCGCAGGCGGACCAGACTGAACCGATGGGCGCGATGCCTTCGGTTGAGACCCAGACGGCGCCAGTGCCGACTGGAGCGACAGGCGGGGTGATTTCGGAGCAGCCAGGCTCGATGCGGGAGACACTGGGCGCTCCCGGACTGACGGGAAGGCAGATGGCGGACAAGGAGTTCCTGCGCACGGCCACCCTGGAAGGTATCGCGGACGTGAAGCTGGGGCAGCTTGCGGGCGAGAAGGGCAGTCCGTCGGTGAAGACCTTTGCGCAGAAGATCGTGGCGGACCATGAGACGATGAACAAGGACCTGGCGAAGGTCGCCGACTCGCTGGGCGTGCTACTGCCGGGGAAGATGAGCAAGGACGACCAGGCAGAGTACGACAAGCTGAATGGCCTCTCCGGCAAGAACTTCGACACGGAGTACCTCACTTTCATTCTGAAGGCGCACTGGACGAAGCTGCACGACTACTACATGGAGGCCTCCGTGGCAGCCGATCCAGGGTTGGCGGAGGAAGTGGTGAAGGACATGAGAGTGATGCGCGAGCATCTGGGAATGATCAATCAGGTTGCCAGCCAGGAGGGGATCACATTGCCTCCTCGTCCTCCACGCCCAGCGAACCCCGCTGCGGAACCTAACCCGTCCGCGGCGAAGAAGTAACGGAGTGTTGCAAATCATAAAAAGAGGGCCTTATGGCCCTCTTTTTATTGGGCCGGGCATGATGGGGACAGCAGGCGCAAGGGACCAACCGTGAGGGACAGGGTAGAATGGGGAGCGATGGCGCGGACGCTGCGTTGGTTGACGATCGTTGTGCTGCTGGCGGCGCTGGGACGGGCGCTGCCGGGCGAGTCGGTGGCCGGGCTGCCCGCGCCGACCGGCTATGTGAACGATTATGCCGGGGTGTTGACGCCGGAGACGAAGCAGAGCCTGGAAGAGCTTTGCGGCGAGGTGGACCAGCAGGCGCACGCGCAGATCGCGGTTGTGACGGTCGCGAAGATGGAGGCGGACCCGGTGGCCGGGATGAAGGCGGGCGATGAGCTGCCAGCGCCTTCGGTGGAGGAGTTTGGGAACGCGTTGTTCCAGAAGTGGGGGATCGGGAAGAAGGGGACGGACCGCGGTGTGCTGCTGATTGTATCGCTGGCCCCGAGGAAGTACCGGTTTGAAGTGGGATATGGGTTGGAAGGGATCCTGCCGGATGGGAAGGTGGGAGACATTGGGCGGGATATGCAGCCGCTGCTGCATACGAACGACTACAACCAGGGGATCCCGCTAGGAGTGCATGAGATTTCGCAGGCGATTGCGACGGATGCCGGGGTGACGCTGGCCGGGCTGAATGGGACCGAGGCCCCGGCGAGAGAACCAGATTACTCGCAGCCGCAGTCGCAGGTGAACCCGATCGGGGCGTTGATCTTTGGAGCGATTGTGCTGGCGGCGATCGCTGTGCTGATCCGCACCGGGCACATCGGGCTGCTGTTCTTCCTGTTGTTCAACCTGATGGGCGGAGGAGGTCGCGGCGGGTTTGGCGGAGGCGATAACGAAGGCGGCGGTGGATTCGGCGGGGGCGGATTCGGAGGGTTCGGCGGAGGCGGCTCGGGTGGCGGTGGGGCGAGCGGAAGCTTTTAAAGACGGGAACAGGGAACAGGGAACGGGGAACGGGGAACAGGGAACAGGGAACGGGGAACGGGGAACGGGGAACAGGGAACGGGGAACTTGGTACGTGGATTTGGCGTATTGATTGGAAGATCAAACGGAAAGGCGAGGGACTATGAGCAAGGGTTTGTGGGTAGTGTTGGGCGTGGTTGGATTGATTGTGGTGGTGGCGCTGTTTGTGGGCGGCAGCTATGTGACGGCGCGGAACCAGATGGTCTCGCTGAACGCTAATGTGGATCAGTCATTCTCGGCCATCGACGTGGACCTGCAACGGCGGGCGGACCTGATCCCGAACCTTGTGGCGACAGTGAAGGGCTATGCGAAGGTCGAGGAGAGTATCCTGACGGCGATCGCCAACGCACGCGCCGGGCTGATGACTGCGCAGACGCCGAATGAGAAGCTGCAGGCCAACGACCGGTTGAACGTGGCGCTGCTGCCGCTGATGCGGATGCAGGAGAACTATCCGCAACTGAAGAGCAACGACCAGTTCATGCGGCTGGAGGACAACCTGGAGGGGACGGAGAACCGGATCGCGGTTGCGCGGCTGCGCTACAACGCTGCGATCAAGGACTACAACGTATTTATTCAGCAGTTCCCCAACAATATATGGGCGGGTATGGCGGGCTTCCATCCCAAGACTGAATATTACTCGGCCGATGCAAGCTCGAAAGAAGCTCCGAAGGTGGACTTCTCGAAGTAAAGGGCGGGGACGAACGAACGAAGGCCGTCGCGCGTGCGACGGCCTTTTCGTCAAGGACGATGAGTCGTTCAGATGGGGGAGTATTGCGGGATTCTCTTACACCTATAGATCGGGCTTTCAGCCCTTTGGATTATTGGCTGGCCACCTACCTGGGGCTGCGCCCCAGGCTGGTATAGAGCGCGCCGTTGGCGCTTATGCCCCAGGCTGGTATAGAGCGCGCTGGCGGCCCCGTTCGCCCTAGGCTGGTATAGAGCGCGCCGTTGGCGCTTATGCCCCAGGCTGGTATAGACTCGCCGGCGGCCCCGTTAGCCCCAGGCTGGTATAGAGCGCGCCGTTGGCGCTTATGCCCCAGGCTGGTATAGAGCGCGCTGGCGGCCCCGTTCGCCCCAGGCTGGTATAGAGCCACCGGCGGCCCCGTTCGCCCCAGGCTGGTATAGAGCGCGCTGGCGGCCCCGTTAGCCCCAGGCTGGTATAGAGCGCGCCGTTGGCGCTTATTCGATCTTGCTGGAGCAATGGGCAGGGCAAACGGAAAATTCGGAGATTCTGGCTGCGCCAGAATGACGACTTCACGCGGCTACGCCAGAATGACGACTTCACGCGGCTACGCCAGAATGACGACTTCACGCGGCTACGCCAGAATGACGACTTATCCATTGGTCCAATACTTGCGCAAAACCTGCATGTTGGCCCGCCTACTTGAAGGCGGTGATGGCGGAGGCCTCGTTGTCCCAGATGTCGAAGACGGTGTAGAGCTTGGTGATCTGGAGCAGGTCGTGGACCTTCTGGGTGAGGTTGAGCAGCTTGAGCTCGCCGCCGGCGTTTTTGACGGAAGTGAAGGCGCTGACCAGCTCTCCGATGCCGGAGCTGTCGATATAGGTGATCTGGGCCAGGTTGAGGAGGATATTCTTGGAACCTTTGGCAAGGACATCGCGGACGCTGTCGCGCAGGGTGATGCTGCCTTCGCCAAGTGTAATGCGGCCACTGAGGTCCAGGATGGTGATTCCGTCTACCTGGCGGATTGCGACTTTCATACTCATGCGATGATTCTCCTTATGGCTTAGGCGACCGGTTTGGCCGGAGCGCGATGTTTGATGAGGGTGAGTTCCGTTCCCGGATGCAACTGGCGAAAGTGTACCTCATCCATGAAGGCGCGGATGAGAAAGATGCCCCGACCGGAGCCGCGCAGGAGGTTTTGCGGGGCGAGGGGGTCAGGGAGGCAGGAGGGATCGAAGCCCGCGCCCTGGTCGCAGATGCGTACGGTGAGGCCGTCGGAGCCGGTTTCGAAGGAGGCGGTGATCCGCTTGTCGGGGTTGTAGGCGTTTCCGTGGAGGACGGCATTGATGGCTGCCTCGCGGACCGCCATGACGATGTTGGGCACGGTGACTGGATCGAAGCCCGCGCGCAGGGCGAAGTCCTCTGCTGTCCGCTCCACCGCATCGACACTCTCAATCGAGGAACCGAGGGTGAGCGAGACGCGGCTTGTAGTGGAATCGGGCAATGGAGTCCTTGACGCCGGCACCGGTAGAGGGTTGGATGCGAACTGCGGCAATGAAGGAAGTTTGCTTGTGGAATTTTCGAATGTCAAGGTTGCGCGGCGAATGCGGTGCAGGGGCGGTTGCAGGAGTATATGTAAAGGTTCGGTGCAAAGGGTTGCAGGGAGGCAGTTGCACCGCCGAGTGGGGTAGGATGCGGTAAGGGGATTGTGCGAGCGATCCGAGTAGACGTGTGCCTATGACCAAGCATGTGAGCCAGAGAACGAGTGTCTCCGAGTTGATGGGAGCGGCGGTGTGGGATTCCAGCGGCCGGAGGGTGGGACATGTGCGCGAGTTTGCGGTCTCACCGCCTGTGGATGCGAACCATGTGCAGGGACTGGTGTTGCGGATGACGGGCAAGGGCCGGGGCGAGCCGATGTCGATGGTTGCGGTGGGCGACCTGGAACTGACCCTGGCAGGCGGGTTGCGGATGCGCGGGCAGGCGGAGGCCACGCCGATGCCGGCGGAGGAGTCGTACCTGCTGCTGGAGCGCGACCTGCTGGACCAGCAAATTATCGATGTTCATGGGCACAAGGTGGTGCGGGTGAACGATGTGGACCTGGTGTGGGAGCCGGTGGGGGAGACGGAGACGGTTGCGGGCGGCGTGGAAGGGCGGTTGCAAGGATGCGAGCTGAAGCTGCGCATCGCCGAGGTGGAGGTGGGGACGCGGGGCGCGGTCCGTCGGCTGCTGAAGGGGCTCTCCGTGACGACGGTGGAGCGTGTTGCCGAGCATTTCAAGACGAGCGCGATTCCGTGGGACTTTGTGGACCTGATCGACCGCGACCCGTCGCGGCGGGTGCGTCTGAAGATCGAGCAGGAGAAGCTGTCGAAGATGCACCCGTCGGACCTGGCGGACATTCTGGAGGACCTTGCTCCGGCGGAGCGGCAGGCGTTGTTCAGTTCGCTGGAAGAAGGCGTGGCGGCCGAGGCCCTGGAAGAGGTCGAGCCGAAGATGCAGCAGTCGCTGACCGAAGCGCTGGACACCGAGCTGGTGGCAGGGATTGTGGAGGAGATGGACCCGGCTGCGGCGGCAGACTTTCTAGCGGAGCTGACGGAGGAGCGGTCGGAGGCGATCCTGGAAGAGATGGACCCGGAGGAACGCCAGGAGGTGGAAGAGCTGCTGGAGTTCTCCGGCAACACGGCGGCGGGGCAGATGACGACGGACTACATCGCGCTGCGCGAGGAGGCGCTGGCCAGCGACGCAGTGGCCGCGCTGCGCGAATTTGGGGACGATATGGAGACGCTGACGCACATCTTCCTGGTGGACGAGAAGGAGATTCTGCGCGGAGTGGTCCCGTTGTTGAAGGCGCTGCTGGCGCCGCCGGAACGAGCTCTGGCCAGCCTGGCGGACGACCACATCGTGAGCTGCGACGTTCATGCCAGCGGGAAGAAGGTTGCGGAGCTGTTTGACAAGTACAACCTGCGCGCACTGCCGGTGGTGGACGCGGAGAAGAAGATTGCGGGCGTGATCTACGCGGAACAGGTGATTGCGCAATTGCGGACGATTATTTAATCCAGAGATCGGCGAAAGCTCTGCATGGTGGGAATGAGACGGTTGGCCGGGAATCGGTTGAGCACAGGACTGGGCGCAGAGCCTGGGTTTGCGCCGGGGCGCGCGCCGGAGACGAACGCCGGGATGGGGTGGCGATGAAACGCTGGTGGCGGCAATGGCGGCTGCGCATTCTTTTGTTCCTGGCGGTGCTGGGGCCGGGCATCATCACGGCCAACGTGGACAACGATACGGGCGGAATCCTGACCTACTCGCAGGCGGGGGCGGAGTACGGACTGCTGCTGCTGTGGACGATCCTGCCGGTGACGCTGGCGCTGATTGTGGTGCAGGAGATGTCCGCACGCATGGGCGTGGTGACGGGCAAGGGGCTGAGCGACCTGATCCGCGAGGAGTTCGGGCTGCGCATGACGTTCGTGATGATGATCCTGCTGGTGGTGGTCAACTATGGCAATGTGGTCTCTGAGTTCAGCGGCGTTGCGGCCTCGATGCAACTGTTTCACGTCAGTAAATATCTGAGCGTGCCGATCTGCGCGGCGGCCGTGTGGGCGCTGGTGGTGAAGGGCGACTACAAGAGCGTGGAGAAGGTGTTTCTGGTGGCCAGCGTCATCTACCTGGCCTACATCGCGGCGGGCGTGGTGAGCCATCCCGACTGGCATGAGGCGCTGAAAGCGACCATTACGCTGCCGCCGCGCTCGGTGTGGCAGGACAGGGGCTACATCTATCTGACAATCGGTCTGATCGGAACGACGATCGCGCCGTGGATGCAGTTCTATCTGCAATCGTCGGTGGTGGACAAGGGAATCACGGTCAAGCAGTACAAGGCCTCGCGGTTGGACGTGATTGTGGGCTGCTTTTTGACCGACATTGTGGCGTGGTTCATCATCGTGGCCTGCGCGGCGACACTGTACACGCACGGGATGCGCAACATTCAGGATGCGGCGGATGCGGCGGGCGCGATGAAGCCGCTGGCCGGCGAGTTTGCGTACATCCTGTTTGCGGCAGGACTCTTCAATGCTTCGATCTTCTCGGCATCGATTCTTCCGCTGTCGACGGCGTATACGGTGTGCGAGGGGATGGGTTTCGAGAGCGGGCTGGACAAGAGCCTGAAGGAAGCCCCGTTCTTCTACTGGTTCTACACGGCGCTGATCGTGCTGGGCGCAGGGGTGGTGCTGTGGCCAGACTTCCCGCTGATCAAGGTCATTATCCTCTCGCAGGTGCTGAACGGCGTGCTGTTGCCGGTGATCATGATCTTCATGCTGAGGCTGATCAACAAACACGAGCTGATGGGCAAGCACACCAACTCGACGTGGTTCAACTGGGTGGCGTGGGCGACGGCGGCAATCGTGATTGCGCTTTCGCTGGTGATGGTGTGGAACAAGATACACGGCGGGTAGGGTTGGGCTAAAGTATTTTTGCTAAAGGCGTAGACCGTCGCGCAGCGAGCAAAATGCGGGGATTCTTCCTGCCCCAGCCAGCAAGCTGGCCGGGGGCCCCGTTCGCTGCGCTCAGAATGACAATTCATTTTTGGTCTATAGCGATCGCTAAAATGCTCTAGGGACGGCTAGAGGAGCTTGCCATCGGCGAGGTCGCGGATGAGGTTGTAGTCGGCGGCGAGGAAGTCGTAGGTGGGCAGAGCGCTGAGGGGAGACCACTGCAAGGCGTTGAAGATGTGGTTGTCCAGCTCGCCGGTGAACTGGTTTACCACGAAGAACTGAAGATCGATGGTGGCGCCGTTACGATAGCGGTGACGGACCTGCGCGATACGTCGGCCGATAACGGCATGGATACCGAGCTCCTCCTGGAGCTCGCGTACGAGGGCCTGCTGGGCGGTTTCGCCGGGTTCGATCTTGCCGCCGGGAAACTCCCATTTGAGGCTCATGGGCTGGTCGGGGCGGCGTTGGCAGACGAGGACTTCGGAGCCGCCGCCGGGCTGGCCGGCAACTGGGCGCAGGATGAGCGCCGCGGCCACCAGCCGAACAGGCTTGCGGCTCGCGTCACCGCGTCCGTCCAGTTTGCGAATGCGCTCTTTCACGGGGACTCTGTCTCTCCGCCTGGAGTTTACAGTGTTGCAGCAACTCAACCTTACTAGCTTAGACGCATTTCTGGGGGATGTTCCAAGGAAAGTGCAAGAACCGGCCATAACGAAGACGGGATTCTTCCCGACCGATTGCGCTGAGGGGCCGAATGACAAATGCAGCGTCGCCTATGGGAATGACAAAGAAAAGGAATGACAAGACTCAACGAGGAGAGCGGGTTGCTGTGCTTGTTGTCGAGGTACGGACACCCATGCCGTTGAGCTTGCTGCGCGCCTGGACGGCTTCAGAGGAGTTGGGGAAGCGCGTGATGAGGGCACGCAGAGCAGTTTTGCAGGCCTCGCGCTTGCCGGTCTCTAGGAGGGCCTGTGCCTTGTGCAGGTAGGCGTTTGGGACTTTGGGATTGTTGGGGAACTGAGAGAGGACGCGGTCGTAGTCCTTGATGGCGGTAGCATACTTGCCGCCGCGATAGTCGATCTCCGCGAGGTAGTAGAGGGAGTTACCGGCGTAGGGGTCTGTGGGATAGGCAGTGACAATCGCGGCGAACTCGGAGGAGGCCTGCGCGTAGCTGGCGGCCATGTAATCGCTGAGCGCGGTCTTATAGAGGGTGGCCGCGGAGGACGCTGCGGGCGCGGACAGTGGTGCGCGGGAGGCTGGCAGAGACGCGGAGGCACGGGAAGATAGCAGAGCAGCGGGGGTGGACGGAGTATTGGCGTACGCTGACTGAGGAAGGGGGGACGGAGTGCTGATGGACGCCGGATAGCCGCCACTGGAGCTGGGGGCGGCCCCGGTGGGCAGCGTGGATGGAACGGAGTTGTCCGTGGGCGGGGCCACGGCAGCGGGCGCGGCTTGACTGGGCGGGGCCAGGTTTTGCAGTGCGGCGTCGATGGACTGCTGCTGGTCCTGTACGGATTTAAGACCCTTTTCCAGGTTGTTGAGGCGCGCCTTGACCTCGTCGAGCGAATCGCCGAGGGTCTGCAACTGGGCGGAGAACTGGTCGAGCTTGGCGTTGGTGGAATCGTGCTGGGTGGTCAACTGTTGCTGCAGCGTGCCGATGGAGAGGGACATTTTGTTGACCGAGTCGGCGGTCTGCTGCACCAGGTCCTTGAGGACCCCCATACGCTCGTCGTTGGACTGCTGGAGACGGGCAACGGCGGTTTGCAGCTCCTGGACCTGGGTCTGGAGCTGGACCATGTCCTTGTTGGCGGCGCGGGCAGGCGGCGCGGCGAGGAGAAGAACGATCGAGAGTGCAGCCAGCGTTGCAGCGCTATGTTTCATCTTGGGCTTTATGTGCGTTGGTAGCGATGAGAACTCTGTGGGCATAGATGGTTTCCCTCAGCGGCTGAAGCCGCACTCCAACGATGAGTCCGATGGCGTGGCTGAAGCCGCGCCCCTTCAAAGCAGCAAGCGCTAGCGGTCGAGCGCGAACTGGGCGCGGCGGTTCTGCTGCCAGCAGGCTTCGGTCTCATCGGTGCAGAACTGTTTCTCCTTGCCGTAGCTGACGACGCGGATGCGCGCCGGCGCTACCCCGGCATTGACCAGCGCGGTCTTGGCGGAGTTGGCACGGTTCTCGCCCAGGGCCAGGTTGTACTCGGCGGAGCCGCGGTCGTCGCAGTATCCACCGATGACGACACGGATGTCTGGGTGGGAGACGAGGTACGAGGCGGCCTTGACGGCGGAGGCCTGCGCATCGGGGCGCAGGTCCGCACTGTCATAGTCGAAGAAGATGTCGGGAACATTCTCGTGGAAGGCGGTCTCGGAGCCCATGTCGGCGGCAGCGCTGGTATCGGGGGGGACGATGGGCGCGACGGGAACTCGCACAGTGACACGAACGCTGGCTTCGACGGATCCACCATCGCCCTTGGCGGTGAGGTGGAAGTTGGTGGAGGTTGCGGGGGAGACGGTCTGCGTGCCGTTGGGGTTGACCGGGCCAATGCTGTCGATGCTGACGGCACTGGCATCGGTGGTGCGCCAGTTGAGGACGACCGACTGGCCGACGTCGATGGCCAGGGGATCGGCGGTGAGGGATGCAGTTGGCATTGGCGGCAGCGGCGCGGGGGTTGGAGCGAGCGTATCGGGATTCTCGCTGCTGGCGACGTTCTTGTGGCAGCCGGATACCGTGGCGAGCGCGACCGCCAGCAAGAGGGCGGAAAGCATCGGCCTGGTAAGGAACGACTTCGGCTGAAACGCGTGCATGTGGGTCATCGGTTTCTCCTGCATAGCCAATGCTACAACTAACTGCGACTCCTATCGTCTGTCTATAGCATTTTTGCTAAAGGTGTAGACCGTCGCGCAGCGAGCAAAATGCGGGGATTCTTCCTGCCCCAGCCAGCAAGCTGGCCGGGGGCCCCGTTCGCTGCGCTCAGAATGACAATTCATTTTTGGTCTATAGCAATTGCTAAAATGCTCTAACTGCGTAGCCAACGGTTTGTCCATTCCATGTTACTGAAAATCAAGATTTACGTCATAGAAGAATGTGGGCTTGGCATAAATTCCAAGCAGTTCCTATTTCCAACTCCAGTTGGGCATGTCCGCGCCGGGGTCGGTGAGGGGGCGCTTTTGCCCGCCATCGCTAGCCAGCATGGTCCAGATGCGCCAGTGATCGGGGCGACCGTCGGCAGAGTTGGCATAGACGATGTGGCGGTTGTCGGGCGACCAGGAGGGGAAGTCGCAACGGCCACCATCGTGGGTGAGTTGAGACATGGTATACGTGCCGTCGGCGTTGGGCGCAACCTGGATGATGTAAATGTCCTGCCCGCCGGGAGCGCCGGGGCCGTACTTGCGCTCCCAGGCGAAGGCAATGAACTGACCGTTGGGCGACCATGAGGGCGAGGAGGCGTAGCCCATATCGGTTAGCCGCCGCACATTTGAGCCATCGGAGTCCATGATGTAGAGCTGGGGCAGACCGGTGCGGTCGCTGATGAAGGCGATTTGCGCTCCGGTCTTGGGGTTGTAGGTGGGGGAGACGTTGCCGCCGTGGAAGCTGGTGATGCGGCGGCCGAGGTTTCCGTTGGAGTCCGCGATCCAAATCTCGAAGGAGCCGTTGGGCGCGGCGGCATAGGCCAGTTCGTTGCCGCTGGGCGCCCAGGCGGGAGTCTGGGAGCTTACGTTGCCGGCGGGAAAGTTGATGTAGCGGTCGAGCAGCAACGAGTACATCTTGAGTTGAAAGCCATATTTGCCGAACGAGGCGAAGGCGAGGCGGGTGTTGTCCGGTGAGACACGCGGAGATATCGAGTCGGTGCCAAGATGGGTGATGGCGTGCTGGTTGGCGCCGTCGTAGTCCATGGCCCAGATCTCCTTAGTGAAAGAGCCAAGGATTTTGGCGTAGTAGATTTTGCTTTCGGCGATGCCGGGGACCCCTCCTCCCAGGCGATAGATAATCTCGTCGGCGAAGCGGTGCGCGACCTGGCGGGCGGAGTCCTGGGTGGGGTCCTCGCTGTACTGCTTGGCGATGACCTGGGGGTACTGGAGGTTCTTGGCGTCGAAGAGAAATCCGTTGACGAGCAGCTTGCTGCCTGTGACACCGATCGATCCGAATACAACATAGGCTGCGCTGGCGGGCGCGTTGGAGTAGCTCTGCAACTGGACCTCGGAGGGAGTGCCGGGATTGCCGGGAGGCATCAGGCTCTTGGAGACAATATCGAAGATACCGGCTGTGGCCAGATCGGCATAGAGGGTGGTGTCGAAGGTCTGTTTGAGGGCGGCGTACTGGGGGTCGGCGGCAGCGATCGGTTTGAAGTCGGCGACTGCGAGGCGGATGGAGGAAACTCCATTGCTGGTACCCGTGAGGACATTGTCCTGGCCGGTGGCGGGCGTGGAGAGCAGGGTGAGAGACGCGGCGAGGGCCAGGAACGGGAGCGCCACAAGGTATCGGAATGGGACGGAGTGCCGGCGAATTGTGCGGGTCGTTCTATCCATACTCTCTATGGTAGACGGTCGAGATGAATCTTTGGTTGTAGGCGGCGAGTGGAGAACATTCTGAGTGAAGGGGGGATGGGGCTAAGGAAGGTTTACACGAGTGTTCGAGATTCCCTCAGCGGCTAAAGCCGTATTGGAAATAGGCCGCTACGGCGAGACTAAAGTCCCGCCCTTTCAAAACGGGTACTCATTCAGATATTCCCTAAACAACAATACAGAGATTCTGGCTACCCCAGAATGACAAGCGTTAGGGATGCGTAGCTAGACTGACAATTCATCCTATTGACGGGGAGGGGGATCGAAGTAGTAGGTGACGTTGATGTGGCTGCCAGTGTACGAGTCGGGCAGGGAAGGAAAGGTGTCGATGTGGCGGACGGCGTTGAGGGCGGTCATGTCGAGCGTGGCATCGCCGCTGCGCTGGGCGATCTTGATGTTGGTGAGTGAGCCGTCGCGTTCCACCTGGAATGTGATGTAGACGCGGTGACCCGCGGCTTGGGGATCGAGCATGTTGGTGTACCACTGCTCCGCGACCTTGCGGGTGATCTGGTCGACGTAATAGGCGTATTTGATGCCGAATGCGGAGTCGGTTACGTTGATGTTGGCGGTCCCGGCCTTGGTCTGGACGGTGCTCACGGTGAGGTTGGAGGCTGTGGCCTGGCCGGTCTGCACCTGGTTGGGATTTGCCTGGTTGGGCTGGGGATGCAGCGGCGGAGCTGGCGTGGACTTGTCGGCGGTTTTAAGCGGTTTAGCGGACTTTGTGGGGATGGGGATGGCGTCCGGCGACGGAGCCTCAACAGTGTGCGCTTTGGAGGTGATGGGAGCGGGCGAGGGCGTATCGGTGGCCAACACGTTGTTCGGGTTGGGGGGCTGAGTGGAGGGAAACGGGAGGGAGGCGACCATGGTGGCCTGGATGGCCCCGGAGGTGGCGCCTGCCTGGCCCCAGTTGTGGCCGGAGTCGATGAGCCATGCCCAGCACAGGAGCAGCACTGCGACGGCAATGTGGAACAGGAAAGAGCCGGCGAACCCGCTGCCCAGCCGGTCGTCGCTGTGGGCGATATCGAGGGCGCGGGTTGAGATCTGGGTTTCCATGGGGATGGTTCTTAGAGCAAAAGAAAATGCGGGGATTCTTCGCTACGCTCAGAATGACAAACACTACAGAGGTTGCATGCTACTTTGTCCCGCCCCATCAAAAAAACTACTTTGTTGCTGTGTCAGCCGTTGGGGTGGATTCCAGCGGTTGGGTGACGATGCTGATGTTGGCGATGCCTGCTCGTTTGACGGCGTCCATGACGGAGGCGAAGGCGCCGAAGGGAACTTTTTCGTCAGCGCGCAGGTAGATGACGCGCTTGGCCGGGTCGTCGCGGCCTGTACTGCGCAGTCTGACGGTGAGGTCGGATAGGGTGATGGGTATGTCAGGGCCGCCCATCTGGATGTAGACATTCTGGTTCTTGTCGATGGTGACGACGGTGCGCTGCTCGGTAAGCTGGCTGACGGTGCGGGTGTGGGGCACGGCGACATTGATGCCGGACTGCAATACCGGCGCGGTGAGCATGAAGATGATAAGGAGCACCAGGACAACGTCGACCAGGGGGGTGATGTTGATGTCGGCGAGCGCGGTCTGGGTGCGTGTCTGGCCGCCGCTTCTGGTGGAGAAGGCCATGGTTAAAACGTCCTCGGGCGGGGCTGCGCGGCGAGATTGTCGGGCGGCGGGGGCGGAGCGAGCAGGGCAGCGTTCTCGATGGCGTTGAGCAGCTCACGTCCGAAGTCGTCCATGCGCGAGGCGAAGTCGCGCAACTGGGCGGTGAGCTGGTTGTAGCCGACCAGCGCGGGGATGGCGACGGCCAGGCCGGCAGCGGTGGTGATGAGGGCCTCGGAGATGCCTGGGGCGACGGAGCGCAGGGTTGCGGCGCCGGCGGTGCCCAGGCCGTGGAAGGCGTCGATGATGCCCCATACGGTGCCGAAGAGGCCGACGAAGGTGGCCCCGTTGGCGATGGTGGCGAGCCAGGTCATGTGCGACTCCATGGAGGTGAGGGCCTCGGAGGAAGCGGTCTGGGCTGCGCGCTCGAGGGCGACGGGGTTGCGCGGCGTTCCGCGACCTCCGCTCTGGCGCTGGTACTCGTCGTTGATCTCGTTGAAGACGGAGACCAGCGGACTGGGCTGGAAGTTACCGACGATGGCGGCGATCTCGGAGAGGCGGCCGGACTTGCGGAAGGAGCGGAGAAAGCCCTGGCTTTGCTTGCGCGCGCGGCTGAAGCGACGCCACTTGGAGAGCATGATGGCCCAGGAACATATGCTGGCGATGAGCAGAATGACGAGGACGGCGAAGGCGATAGGGCCGGAGTTGCGTACCATCTCCATGATGGCGCCGCTGGAAGCGGCCACCGGGGGCGCGGTAGCGTCCTCCTGAAAGAAGCAGAGCACGAGGGCGATGGGCGAGGCCATAGGATGCAGAATCATTAGCACCATTGTAAGACGTGGCGCGGGGAAGAATTTTGGGGAACCATTCAAGGTTCGTGACTGGGGCCGCCGAGCCAGTGTAACGGCTGCAGCTCATACGGATTAGTGACAAATGACAATTTACAATTGACAAAAATACAAATCGCTTGTATTTTTACAAAAAGGAGGGAGGAGTAACTATATGAGAACTGGTTGGAGCGAACGAGTGCGCGACGTTGCGGACAGAGAGTACGTGCAGCCGGCCCGATCCGGAAGGGACAGGGTGAGGATTCGATTTGGAGACCTGAGGGCCCGAATGGTGGGGCTTGGATTTCCAGCGGGGCACTTCAATCAGATCGCTACACCACTCGAGTCTGCAAAATTCTGGCATCCGCGTGGGCTGGAGATGTGTACGCCAAAGGGCCAGAGCCGAAACGACGAAACAATCTTTGAGTTTCGATTTGTCGATGAACCGCAGAATAAGAAGGACGGGCTGGCAGAGACACCGAAGGAAAGGGCGCTTCGAGCGGCTGACGAACTGTGGGGGATGTTCAAGGAGGAGATTGCGGCGCACGGAGGTACGGAAGGTTTCATTCGCTGGGTGCGGTCCGATGAAGATGAGGATGCGGCATGAGCCGCGTCTTCTGGGACGCGATGATGTTCATCTACCTGTTGGAGGGACATCCGAAGTTTGGACCGCAGGTGATAGGGAAGCTCGAGAGGTCGCAGGATCGAGGCGATATGCTGTTGACCAGCTATCTAGCACTTGGCGAAGTAATGGCTGGGGGAAAAGGCAACATCCAGGGAGCGGAAAGAGTACGAACAAAGATTGAAGAGATGGGATTCTCGTTTCTGCCCTTCGATGGGAAGTGTGCGGCTCCTTTTGCGCGGCTACGGTCAGTCATGGGCCTTAAGGCGCCGGACGCGATTCATCTAGCATGTGCGGCGGCGGCGGGAGTGGATATGTTTCTGACCGGCGATACTCAACTGCTGAATCGTAGACTGCACGTGCCGGGGATTCAGTTCATCGCGCATTTCAGTATGGGTGTGCTGTAGGTCTGCATGGTGTCGGCAGTGGATGCGCGCGTATACGGGAAGGTCCGGGGAATTAACTTGATCCGATGCTAAACGCGGCCTAAATTGGATGGGATCGCAAGGACAACAGGAGGCGGTGTGAACAATTTGATGGATGGGAACAGGGTCAATGGACAGGCTGGTTGGAGTTGGCGTGGAGTTGGGCTGGGGCTGGCGATGCTGGCGGCGCTGGCTGGAACGGTTTGGGCCCAGGGACGTGGGGGCGGGGGGCAAGGCGGTGGCGGAGGGCAGGGCCGGGGGATGAGTGGCATGCGGCCGGGAGCGCAGGCTGGAACACCGGCTGCGCCGCAGGTACTGACACCGCCGACTGGAGGAACTCCGGAAAACCCATCCGGGCTGCCGCATGCAATGGGCAGTGACACCTTCACCCAGGCCTTGCAGCGGATGCTGATCGCAACCATGGCAATGAATGCGAAGAATGAACCATTGACGTCCCTGCACCTGCGCTACGACCTGAAGATGACGGACTACAAGAATAAAGAGCACACAGGCACCTACGAGACGTGGATCGGCAAAGACGGAGTGCGCACCGCGGTCCATACAGACGCCTACGACGAGAGCGATCTGACGAAGGGCGACAGTGTATGGGCGACGGAAAAGGGTCTGCGACCACTGCGGATCATGGAATTTGCGGAAGTCCATTGGATGTATCGCAGTGTGTTGGCGATGGCCATGCGCGGAGACCAAAAGATGAAGACGCGTACGGTGGATGGCGTCGAGCTGACCTGCGGAGGGGACGACGCTCGAGGCGCTGTCTGCTTCGATCCGGCAACCGGGTACGTCTCGCTGGTCATCAAGGACACGGAGAAGGTTGCATACGCGGGCTGGAAACAGGTTGGCCCACTGCATCTGGCGACCACTGTCCACAAGACTTATGGGAAACATGAGCTGTTTGAGGCGACGTTGACGGACGCGTCGACTGAGGTATCGGCGGACGCGCTTGCCGTTCCGGCTGGGGCGATCCAGGAGCCGGCAGGCACGAAGATCGATGAGCAGCGAGGGTTGGTGTTCCGAGCGGAAGCGCATCCACAGCTGCCTATGAATATGAGGAAACCAAATGCGCCTCAGCCCACCCCGGACGTCGCCGGACAGGCCCAACTGAGAGTTTGGGTGGATGAAAAAGGGATGGTGTCGAAGGCCGTGGTGGAGGATGCCGACGATAAAGAAGCCGCGGACGCGGGCTACTCCCGCGCGACGTTGCTGCTGTTCATTCCGTATGTGGAGAATGGAAAACCTGCCAGCTTTGAAACCAGCTACTACAAACGTGGTTCGGCTGGCGGTGGCGGAATGGGCATGGGGCGAGGCATGGGCGGCGGCGGAATGGGCGGCGGCAGCGGTGAGGGCGGTGGCGCGCCGGAAGGTGGAGCGCCGGGAGGGATGTAAAAGTCAATGCTCGAAGTGATGGACGACTCCACAAAATGGTGGATCGCTCGGATTGCGCTGACGTGCTAGGCTTTTCGCAACGAGGTTGAGGCACGGGCGGATATGCTGCTGGAGCTGCGGGCGGAAAACTATGCGGTGATCGACCAGGCGGTGGCCAGCTTTGGGCCGGGGTTGAACCTGCTGACCGGGGAGACGGGGGCGGGCAAGTCGATCCTGATCGACGCGCTTGCGCTGCTGCTGGGCGGGAAGGCTTCCAGCGATGTGGTCCGGCATGGCGCGGAGAAGGCGGTGCTGGGGTGCGTCTTTGAAGGGACGCAGGGCGCGGCGGCGATTCTGGAGGCGAACGGGATCGACGCGGGGGCGTTCAGCGACGACATTTTGCTGCGGCGGGAGATTGCGGCGGGAGGCAAGGGGCGGGTCTTCGTCAACAACCAGCCGGCGACGGTGGCGGTGCTGCGCGCGCTGGCTCCGGAGTTGGGGCTGATCCATTCGCAGGGAGAGACGCTGGGCTCGTTCGACCAGGCGCAGCAGCGGGGGCTGCTCGACCGCTTTGGGGGGATTGCGAACGACGACGTGGCGGCGGCGTTTGCGGCGTGGCGGACGACGACGGAGCGGCTTGGTGAGCTGCAGGCATCGGAGCAGGACAGGATGCGCATGGCCGATCTGTGGAGGTTCCAGGCGAAGGAGATTGGCGAAGCGCAGCTTGACGACCAAGGACGAGGACGCGCAGCTTGAGGCGGAGAAGCGCGTGCTGGCGAATTCAGAAAAGCTGTATACGGCGGCGAGGAGCGCGCACGAGCTGCTATACGAGCAAGAGGGCTCGGCGGAGACGACGCTGACGGCGGCGCTGAAGCATGTGGAGGAGCTGGCGAAGTTCGATGCGCGGTTCGCGGAGCCGGCGCAGCAGCTTGCGGCGGCAAAGGCCGCAGTGGAGGACGTGAGCGCGGAGGTGCGCGACTTTGCGGAGAAGATTCATGCGTCGCCGGAGCGGCTGGCGGAGATTGAGGACCGGTTGGCGGCGCTGGACCGGTTGAAGCGGAAGTACGGCGGGGCGGGCGCGAGTCAGACACTGGCGCAGGTGATGCGCTTTGGCGAGGATGTGGCGCGGCGGCTGGCCGAGGTGGAGAACCGCGACGAGTTGCTGGCGGAGCTGCGGGTGCGGCAGGAGCGGGATGCGGCGGAGTATCGCGCGGCGGCCGGGAAGTTGACAGCGGCGCGGACGGCGGCGGCGGCTCGACTGGAGAAGCTGGCGACGGCGGAGATCAACGACCTGGCGATGACGGTGCGGTTCCGGGTGGTGGTTTCGGCGGAAAAGCAGATTCCCTTCGGGAATGACAACAAAAAAGAAGATCCGGCGGGGTGGACGGCGCATGGGTGGGACCGGATCGAGTGCCTGATTGCGACCAACGCGGGCGAGCCGCTGAAGCCGCTGGATGAGATTGCTTCGGGCGGAGAGATGTCTCGCGTGCTGCTGGCGCTGAAGGTGACGGTGGAGGAGAGCTTTGCGGCGGGTTCGGCGGGGCATGGCAGGAAGAAGGCGCAGTTGCCAACTCCGCGGATGCTGGTCTTCGACGAGATCGACATCGGGATTGGCGGGAGGGCGGCGGAGGCTGTGGGGCGGAAGCTGAAGGCGCTGGCAAAACGGCAGCAGGTGGTGTGCATCACGCATCTGCCGCAGATTGCGGCGTTCGCCGACCAGCATTTTCTGATCGAGAAGGCGGACAAAGGTGGACGGACACGCACCAGCGTACGGCGGATGGAGGAAGGCGAGCGTGAGCAGGAGATTGCGCGGATGCTATCTGGCGCGAAGTTGACGGAGAGCAGCCTGGAACACGCGCGGAGTCTGTTGAAGTCGAGCCGGTAGGGAGGCTATTGCTGCCACCAGACGAGGACGATATACCAAAGACATAGTGCAGCAATTAAACCGAATTCCGAGAGGAATCTGGCGAAAAGATTGTGCCAGTAAGCGCCGACGACGATTCCCAGGGCCAGCAGCCCGATCTTGAAGAGGGCGGCTTGCCACCATTTCATTGTGAAGTTTTTGAACAGATTCATGGGCGACCCCGTGATTACGAACGGGTCTGATGATACGCCGACGGGATGACGCTGCGAACAATCCCCACCCATGCGCAACGGACGCGCATGAATGGGGCACCCGGCAGAAGCAGATTCCTCCGCTGCGCTACGGAATGACAAAGCAAAAGGGACAACGACGGAGATTCTGAGCCTTCGGCTCAAAATGACGAGCAAAATAACCCACTCATGACGATAAGGCTGTCATGAATGGGGCACCCGGCAGAAGCAGATTCCTCCGCTGCGCTGCGGAATGACAAAGCAAAAGGGACAACGACGGAGATTCTGGCTGCGCCAGAATGACGAGCAAAATAACCCACTCATGACGATAAGGCTGTCATGAATGGGGCACCCGGCAGAAGCAGATTCCTCCGCTGCGCTGCGGAATGACAAAGCAAAAGGGACAACGACGGAGATTCTGAGCCCTCGGCTCAGAATGACGAGCAAAATAACCCACTCATGACGATAAGGCTGTCATGAATGGGGCACCCGGCAGAAGCAGATTCCTCCGCTGCGCTGCGGAATGACAAAGCAAAAGGGACAACGACGGAGATTCTGGCTGCGCCAGAATGACGAGCAAAATAACCCACTCATGACGATAAGGCTGTCATGAATGGGGCACCCGGCAGAAGCAGATTCCTCCGCTGCGCTGCGGAATGACAAAGCAAAAGGGACAACGACGGAGATTCTGAGCCTTCGGCTCAGAATGACGAGCAAAATAACCCACTCATGACGATAAGGCTGTCATGAATGGGGCACCCGAATCCCACCCATTCCGCAAAGAGCGCGGAATGAATGGGGCACCCGAACTTTTATTGCTTTATGGGGTAGCCCTGCCAGATGTATTCGAGGGCTTCGGCGATGGTTTGGACGTGGGTGGCGCGGTCGGTGTGGCCGGCGTTGCGGGCGAAGACGAACTGGTAGTGGTACTTCTTGGCGGCGAGGACCTTGGCCATGTTCTCGTTGGCGACGACCCAGTCGTGCATGTTGTCGCGCAGGGCGTTCATGTTGAGGTTGTCGCGGTCGCCGACCTCCATCCAGATGCGCAGGGGCTTGGCGGGGCTGTTGGGGATGAGGCGGGCATGAAACTCCCAGGCCCCGCCGGGAGTGGCGGGGTTGGAGGGCCACTGCTGGTTGACATAGGTTCCGGAGAAGGTGAGGACGCGGTGGTACCACTCCGGGTGATACCAGGCCATGATCATGGCGCAGGAGCCACCGGAGCTGCCTCCCATGGTGGCCCGGCCGTTAGGATCGCCGGTGAGCTTGACGTTGGCGGTCTTCTCGGCCAGGGGAAGGACTTCCTGTTCGACGAACTCGGCATATTTGCCGGACATGGTGTCGTACTCCAGGCCGCGCTCGCTGCCCTGGGCGTCGCCGCTGCCGTTGCCGATGGAGATGGCGACCATGACGGGGACGCGATGCTGGGCGATGAGGTTGTCGAGGGTGGTGAATAGGCCGCGGTCGATGCCGTCTGCGCCGACGATGAAGGGCGCGGCGGTGCCGGGGACGTACTGTTTGGGGACGTATACGGCGACGTGGCGGGTGTAGGGCGCGGGATGGCTGGTGGTGACGATCATCTTGGCGGGATCGGATGGGTCGGCGGTGCCGAGGGTGCCGGGTTCGCGGGCGATGCCGGGATAGAACTTGCTGTCGGCTGAGCTCATGGTGAACTCAAAGACGGCCCCCTGGGGGACGCCGGGCTGCGCGGTTGTTTCGGGCGCTGGTTTATGGGTGGGGCCGAGGATGAAGTTGCCGTCTTTGGTGGCTGGGGGGAGTGCGCCGTCGGGGAGTTCGGTCGCGGTGACGAAGCCGGGTGCATGGGGGTCGCGGACGGGAAGCTCCGATGCCGTTGGGCGATGCGGCACGGGCGGGGCTGGAGCTGCGGCAGGCGGCTGGGCTGTCGCGGAGGCTGCGGCGAAAGTGAGCGCGATGAGGAAAGCGATGGGTAGAAGAGAGCGCAACGGGGACTCCTTAGGGGGTATAGCTGAACAAGGTTCAACCTATCCCTCAGCGGCTAAAGCCGCGTTGAAATGGATGTGCATACGGCGGGACTAAAGTCGCGCCCCTTCAAAACAGGGCCCAGTGCAGAATCTCCCAGTCAGTGGCTTGAGTGGGGCGACATGCTGAAATTAAATAGCATCCTACTGTCAGAATTAGCGAGTACAATCTTCGCACTCCTGGAAGATCGGAGTCTGATCGTTTTGAGGAGGCTGTATGTCTACCACACCCGCAGTACCGATTAAGTGCGCTCACATGGCATGTAGCTGCATGGCCCCCGCAGGCAAGAAGTATTGTTCCCAGCACTGCGAGGATACCAAGAAGATGATGACGCTGAGCTGTCATTGCGGACACGTCGGATGCGACGAGAAGGCGGTTGCAGCATAAATTCGGAGCAAACGGAGACGGCGGACCGGGAGGGGTTTACGGACTGAAACCTCGCAGGTGGAAGTTCTGTGCCGATTTTTATCGGAAGCCAGGCGTGCCTGAGGTAAGTTTTGCCGCGAATGGGTGGGGGCAACAGCAACAGCGGATTCCCTTCGGGAATGACAAATCAAGGGCGGGACACGGTATACTCAAACTTGTGACTATGACCACATTGGCCTCACCCAACCTGGAGCAGAGCGGCACGGCGGTCCCCACCAAGCGGGTGCTCCTATTGAAGCCGCGGGGCTTCTGCGCGGGCGTAGTGCGCGCTATCGACATTGTGCAAATTGCTCTGGAGACGTTTGGCGCCCCGATCTATGTGCGCAAGGAGATTGTGCATAACAGCTATGTTGTGACGGACCTGGCGAAGAAGGGCGCGATCTTCGTGAACGAGCTGGACGAGGTGCCGGAGGGGGCGCGGGTGATCTACTCGGCCCATGGCGTCTCGCCGGCAGTGCGGGAGCACGCGCGGGAGCGGAATCTGAAGGTGATCGACGCGACCTGCCCGCTGGTGACGAAGGTGCATCTGGAGGCGGTGAAGTTCTCCCGGCAGGGCTACTCGCTGGTGCTGGTGGGGCATCGCGACCACGAAGAGGTGGAGGGGACGCAGGGCGAAGCGCCGGAGGTGACTCAGGTGGTGTCGACCGTGGAAGAGGTGGAGAAGCTGGTGGTCCCCGACCCGAACAAGGTTGCGTACCTGACGCAGACGACGCTGTCTCTGGACGAGGCGCGGTATATGATCGACGCACTGAAGCGGAAGTTCCCCAATATCGCCGGTCCCCATGCTCAGGACATCTGCTATGCGACGGAGAACCGTCAGGTTGCGGTGAAGAACGTGGCCCACGGCGCGGACCTGGTGCTGGTGGTGGGATCGAAGAACAGCTCGAACTCGAACCGGCTGGTGGAGGTATCGAAGAACCTGCACACCAACTCCTACCTGATCGATTCGGCGGATGCGATCCAGACAGAGTGGCTTGTGGGAGTAAATACAGTGGCCGTGACGGCGGGGGCATCCGCTCCCGAGGTTGTGGTGCAGCATGTGGTTGATTATCTGCAGGAGATGGGGTATGGGTCGGTTGACGAGGTTGAGGTGATGCCTGAGAATGTGCGCTTCGGACTACCCCCGGAGATTGTGCAGGCGATTGCGTCAGCCCCTCCGGTCCAGCAGTAGAGCGCAATCCTAGCAAGCCGGTATGCATAGAAGCCTGCGAGTTGCGAATCCAGAGAGCCAAGCAGAGAACGATCAGATTGCGGCGTTGCAGAGAGACTGAAACCGATGAGTGCATTTACAGGGAATCCGAAGGCGGCGCCTGCAATGCCCTCGCGGCCGCGCTATGGCCGGATGGACCTTGGTCTGGACCGGGTCTCCGAGGGCATTGCGCGGGCGGCGGAATGGCTGCTTGGGCAGCAGCACGCGGATGGCTACTGGTGCGGCGAACTGGAAGCCGACTCGATGCTGGAGTCGGATTACATCTTTCTGCACACCATGCTGGGGACGGGCGACCGGGGCAAGATGGAGCGCGCGGTCAACGAGATTCTGCGCCATCAGAACGCGGACGGAGGATGGAGCATCTATCCCAACGGGCCGTCGAACATCTCGCTTGGGGTGAAGGCGTACCTGGCGCTGAAGCTGATGGGCTGGACGGCGGACCACCCGGTCCTGGTGAAGGCCCGGGAGTGGATTCTGGCCCACGGCGGCGTGACCGAGGTGAATACATTCACCAAAATCTACCTATGCACGCTGGGGCAGTACGACTACAACTCTGTACCCGCGGTGCCACCGGAGATCATCCTATTTCCCAACTGGTTCTACTTCAACATCTACGAGATCTCGTCGTGGTCGCGCGCGATCCTGGTGCCGCTTTCGGTGGCATACGCGAAGAAGCCTTTCAAGAAGATACCGGCGGAGCAGGGGATCAACGAACTGTTTGTGGGTGGGCGCGAAAAGGCAAACCTGCACCTGAAGTGGGACCGCAAGCACCTGATTGGCTGGCGCAACATCTTTCTGGCGATGGACCGGACCACACACTGGTGCGAGCGCATTCACATCCGGCCTTTGCGCAAGATGGCGCTGAAGAGGGCGGAGAAGTGGCTGCTGGAGCGCTTCGAGATGTCGGACGGTCTGGGCGCGATCTATCCTGCGATGTTGAATGCGATTGTGGCGCTGGCGTGCCTTGGGTATACCCAAGACGACCCGCAGTTCATCCGCGCGATGGACGAGTTCGAGCGTCTGGGCATCGACAATCCCAACGGCGAGCCGGGCTATCCCACGCCGACCTTCCGCATGCAGCCGTGCAGTTCTCCGGTGTGGGACACGGCACAGGCGGTGTACGCGTTGGGCGAGGCTGGAGTGGCGAAGAACGATCCGCGGCTGCTGAAGGCGGCGGACTGGCTGCTATCGAAGGAGGTTCGCCACAAGGGCGACTGGGCGCAGAGCATCAAGGATGTGGCGCCGGGCGGGTGGTACTTCGAGTTCAACAATGAGTTTTACCCGGACGTGGACGATTCCGCGCAGGTGTTGCTGGCGTTGAACCATGTACGCAATCCGCGGGAGCGCTACCAGCATGAGGTATGCGCGCGCGCGCTGGACTGGATCTTCGCGATGCAGTGCAGGAACGGCGGATGGGCGAGCTTCGACCGCGACAACACCAAGATGATCTTCCAGTACATACCGTTTGCCGACCACAACGCGATGCTTGACCCTCCGACGGTGGACATTACGGGGCGGATTCTGGAGATGCTGGCGAGTTACGGCTACACCCGGCGCGACAAGCGCGTGGAGCGTGCAGTGCAGTTTGTGCTGGAGCAGCAGGAACCCGACGGAAGCTGGTTCGGGCGCTGGGGTGTCAATTATCTGTATGGGACGTTTCTTGTGTTGCGCGGGCTGGAGGCGATGGGCATGTGGAGCCACGAGCCGCCTATTGTGCAGGCTGCCGAGTGGATCCGCATGGTGCAGAACGCAGACGGGGGCTGGGGCGAGACCTGCGACAGCTACGACGATCCCGGACAGCGGGGCATTGGACCAAGCACTCCTTCGCAGACCGCATGGGCAGTGCTGGGTCTGCTGGCGGCGGGCGATACGCGTTCGGACTCGGTGGCCAAGGGGATCCGCTGGCTGGTGTCGAAGCAGATGCCGAACGGGACGTGGGACGAGTCGGCTGAAGGCCGCAATGGCGAGGCAATCTACACCGGGACGGGATTCCCGCGCGTCTTCTATCTGGCATACCACTTGTATCGCGACTACTTCCCACTGCTGGCGCTGACGACCTACAAGCGGGTGATGGAGCGAGAGGCTGGGGCAGCGTAGGTGAGAATGGCATGTGGTGAGTAGTGGGGCTGCGTGGGTGGATGTGTAAACATGAACAAGGAGAACTCTGAATGGCAGTGCCTGTCTCGCAAATGTGGACCGTAGCGACCTATGTGCTGAAGCAGAAGCTAAAGGGGCGCAAGCGGTACCCGCTGGTCCTGATGCTGGAGCCGCTGTTCCGCTGCAACCTGGCCTGCGCCGGATGCGGCAAGATCCAGTATCCGGCGCACATCCTGAAGGCGGAGCTAACGCCGGAGGAGTGCTTCAAGGCGGCTGAGGAGTGCGGCACACCAATGGTGGCGATTCCGGGCGGCGAACCGCTGCTACACCCCAGGATGCCGGAGATTGTTGCCGGTTTGGTCGCGCGCAAGAAGTACGTCTACATGTGCACCAATGCGCTTCTGCTGAAGGAGAAGCTGCACCTGTTCACACCGTCGAAGTACCTGTCGTTCAGCGTGCATGTGGATGGGCAGCGCGAGCATCACGACTTCAGCGTGTGCCGCGAGGGCGGATACGACATTGCGATGGAGGGCGTGCATGCGGCTGTGGCGGCGGGCTTCCGGGTGACGACGAATACGACCTTGTTCGATGGGGCCGATCCCAACAGCGTGCGCGCGCACTTCGACGAGCTGATGGAGGCGGGCGTGGAGAGCATGATGGTGTCGCCGGGATATACCTACGAGAAGGCGCCGGACCAGAAGCATTTTCTGGGCAGGGCGCGATCGAAGAAGCTATTCCGGTCGATTCTGTCGAACCGCAAGAAGACATGGCGGTTCAATGCATCACCCATGTTTATGGAGTTCCTGATGGGGCGGAAGCACCTGACCTGCACGCCGTGGGGGATGCCGACGTATTCGATCTTCGGCTGGCAGAAGCCTTGCTATCTGCTGCAGGATGGCTACGCGGACACCTTCCAGGAGTTGATGGAGACGGTGGAGTGGCAGAAATACGGGACGGAGTCGGGCAATCCGAAGTGCGCGAATTGCATGGTGCACTCGGGTTATGAGGCGAGCGGGGTGAATTACACGTTCGGGTCGATCAAAGGGCTGTTGGAGACGGCGAGGGCGATCTTCTTCGATACCTATCCCGATGACGGTGCTCTGAAGCTGCTGAACGAGTGGCCCAAGACGCAGCACGGGCCGCTGGTGCAGATTGCGGCCGGTGCCGGAGATGCAGCCGCAGGGCAGAAGAAATCCGAGTTGCAGGGAGTGTAAGAGCCTCTAAGAGGCGTGGTTCCGGTTGGAGCGAAAAGCAGATTGCTTCGCTTCGCTACGGAATGACAACAGCAGGAGGAGTGGGAATGTCGACGCAAACGCAGGAAGCAGCGAAGACGGCGCAGGTGAACGCCGATGAGATGGAGATTGCGGCGGGACGCGAGCGCGAGCAGCTTGAGGGATGGGTGCCCGAGCTGGCCGGCGAGGATGAGGTGCGCGAAGCTCTGGAGAAGGCCTTCGACTATCGCGGAGACATAACGCTGACGCGCAAGGACGGTACGCAGGTGCAGGGCTATCTGTACGACCGGCGGACGGGCGATACGCTGGCTGATTCGCTGGTGCGGATTATGCCGAGCAATGGTGCGGGCAGAGTGAGCATTGCCTACTCGGAGATTGCGGGGCTGGCATTTACCGGGCGCGACAACGCCGCGGGCAAGACCTTCGACGCGTGGGTGAAGAAGTACTGGGAGAAGAAGGCGGCGGGGGAAAAGAATATCCAGATCGAGCCGGAGAAGCTAGACTAGCACAGGTCTGAACAAGCGCCAGATTTCCCTCGGCGGCTAAAGCCGCGAAGCAACTGCGATACTTATGGCGGGACTAAAGTCCGGCCCTTTCAAGACATAATTCATTCAGAGATTCACGTAAGATAGGCTTCATCGGCATGAAGGTCTTTCTTACCGGCGCGACGGGATTTGTCGGCAGTCATGTGGCGCGGGCCTATGCCGTGGCGGGTGCGGAGTTGCGCGTGCTGACGCGCGAGAGCAGCCGGCTGGCGGCGATCGAAGGGCTAGCGGCGGAGGTTGTGGTGGGCGACCTGCGGCAGCCGGAATCGCTGCGTTCGGCTATGCGCGGATGCAATGCGCTGGTGCATGTGGCGGCGGACTACAGGCTGTGGGTGCGCGATCCCAATGAAATGTATGCGGCCAACGTGGACGGCACGCGCGAGTTGCTGCGGCTGGCGCGCGAGGAGGGAGTGGCGAAGGTGGTGTACACGTCGAGCGTGGCGACGATGGGATTCCAAGTGGATGGGACGATTGTGGATGAGACGACGCCGGTCTCGCTGGCGGAGATGATTGGGCCGTACAAGCGGTCGAAGTTCATGGCCGAGCAGGAGGCCATCAAAGCGGCGCGCGGGGGGCAGCATGTAATGATCCTGAACCCGACGACGCCGATTGGCGCGGGGGACGCAAAGCCGACACCGACCGGGCGGATTGTGGTGGATTTTCTGAACCGTAAGTTTCCGGCGTATGTGGATACGGGACTGAACCTGGTGGACGTATCGGAGATTGCGCGGATGCATGTGGTGGCGCTGGAGCGGGGGGTGCCGGGTGAACGGTACATCCTGGGTGGGGAGAACCTGTCGCTGAAGCAGATACTGGACCGCATGTCGGCGATCACGGGGCTGCCTTCGCCAACGATAAAAGTGCCGCACGCGGTGGCGCTGGCGTTTGCGTTCTTCGACGAGACGATTATGGGCAGGCTGCTGGGCAGAGAACCGCGCGCCACTGTCGAGGAGGTGCGGCTGGCGCGCAAACAGATGTTTGCCTCGTCGGCGAAGGCGGAACGCGAGTTGGGATTTCGCGTGTTGCCGGTGTACAACGCGCTGCGCGCAGCGATTGAGTGGTATGTGGCGAATGCGTATGCGCCAGCGCCGGCGGGCATGACGCAGGGCGGATTGCGATGAGGACCGGAATCATTGCCGCGCTGCCTCGCGAGGTGGGTGGGCTAGTAAAGGGGTGGGAACGGCTGCAGCTTGCCGGCGGCGTGGTTGTGTACATCAAGGACAATGCGGTGGTGGCGTGCGCTGGGATGGGGGCGGAGCGCGTAGCGCTGGCGGTCCAGGCCGCGCTGGCAGCGATGCCGGTGACGGAGCTGATCTCGGTTGGACTTGCGGGGGCGTGCGATCCGATGCTGCGGGTGGGAGAGATCGTCCGCGCGGGCGTGGTTGTGGATGCGCGGACAGGGGAGAGATTTTTCGATTCGAAGTTTGAACAGGTGCTGGTAAGTACGGATGGAATTGCGAGTGTGCGGGAGAAGACGCGGTTGCATGCGTCTTATCAGGCGGACGCGGTGGACATGGAGGCGACGGCTGTAGCGCGATTGGCACAGGCACACGGTCTCGGATTCCATGCGATCAAGGCGATCTCGGATGAGAGGGAGTTTGAGATGGCGGGATTGGATCGCTTTGCGACGAAGGAGGGGAAGTTCCGCGAAGGAGCGTTTGCGCTGCATGCGGTGCTGCGACCGGCGATGTGGAGCAAGGCGATCGCACTGGGCCGCAACAGCAACAAGGCTGTGGGTGCGCTGACCGAGGCGCTGCGCGGAGAGCTAGACTGGTACAGAAAGCGAGATTAACGCTTTCTTTGAGCACGGAGGGCCAGTGGCAAGTCAAAGGCTAAAGGCATGATCCGTGAGCTGTAAGCTATGAGCTTATAAGCTATCAGCTAAGGCGATGGAGATGGCATTCCTGGTTTACCTCTATCGTCATGTTGCACAGAGGTTCCATAGTATGTCGAGCGACCAAGTTGAAACGGGAATGCGCGGTGCGCCTTCGACCCAGGCGGGGCGCATCCTGACGGCGCCCATTAGCGCGGCGAAGATCAGCGCGGCGAAGATCAGCGCGAAGCCGATCGTTGCGATTCCGGTGATTCCGGAGACGATGCGGGCTGCGGTGTATCGCGGGGTAAACGATGTGCGGGTGGAGACTGTGCCGGTGCCGCTGGATGCGGATGGCAGGATTGGGCTGGGTGAGGTGCTGGTGCGCATCGATACCTGCGGGATCTGTGGGACGGACCTGAAGAAGATCCACTCCGGATCGCACTCGGCTCCGAGAATCTTTGGCCATGAGATGGCGGGGACGATTGCGATGGTTGGCGAGGACGTGACAGGCTTCGCGATCGGCGACCGCGTGATGGCGTATCACCATATTCCGTGCGGGCAGTGTTATTACTGCCGCAAGCAGACCTTTGCGCAGTGCGAGACCTACAAAAAGGTGGGTTGCACGGCGGGATTTGCGGCTGCGGGCGGTGGATTCGCGGAGTATATCCGGGTGATGGACTGGATTGTGGGACGGGATGGGAAGACCGCGGGTTTGATCAAAATTCCCGACGACATTCCGCTGGAGCAGGCGTCGTTTATCGAGCCGGTGAATACGTGCTACAAGGCGGTGCGGCTGTTGAAATTGCAGGCGGATGAGACGGTGCTGGTGATGGGTCAGGGGCCGATTGGGATACTGCTGGCGGCGCTGGCGAAGCGGACGGGAGCGACCGTGCTGACCAGCGATCTGTATGCCGAGCGGCACGCGATTGCGGCGAAGTTCGGACTGAACCGGCCGTTGGACGCGCGCGGCGATGTAGTGGCTGCGGCGAAGGCCGCAACGGAGGAGCGGGGCGCGGATGTGGCGCTGGTGGCGGTGGGTGCGGACGCTCTGATCGGCTCGGCGATGGAGGCGATCCGGCCGGGCGGACGGGTGATGCTGTTTGCGTCGACACAGCACGGCGAGGCGCTCTTCGATCCGGCGGCGGTGTGCATGGACGAGAAGACGCTGATGGGGTCGTACTCGTCGTCGGTGACGATCAACGACGAGGTGACGCGGCTGGTGTTCGAGGGTTATCGCGACGGGAGCTTCGACCTGACGCGGCTGATCTCGCACCGCTTCCCGCTGGAGGGTGCGGTTGCGGCGATCGATCTGGCGTCGCACCCGCGAGCCGACTCGATGAAGATCGTGATTAAGCCCTAAAGAATGTCTGCACAAGTCCTCAACATTCCCTCCGGGGCTAAAGCCCTGCTCATTTAGCGGCATTTACGGACGGGCTGAAGCCCGTCCCTTTCAAAACTTGGACTTGTGCAGAGATTCCCTAAAGACACACGCAGCGCAAAGACACATTGACGGATGTAGTGAGTCGTGGAATGATTCCGGCGGAGATAAAGTGTTGCGAAAAGAGACCATGAAAACAATTTGTTCGATGTGGGTTGCCGTATGCGTGGCGGGTATGGCCGGCGCCTGGCCGTCCGCCCTGGGCCAGAATTCCCAGCCTAATCCCTCCGCGGCAAATACAACGAAACAGTTCGTTGCGCCGGCACGCCTTATCAAGCGGACCGATCCGATCTATCCCCTGGAAGCGAGACAGAGAGTGGTCCAAGGGGCGGTGGTGATGAAGGCGACGATCGCCGCGGATGGAACCGTGAAGAACTTTAAAATCACGAACGGGGACCCGATACTGAGGAATTCTGCCAGGGATGCAGTGACCCAGTGGCGATATGAGCCAGCGCGTGTTGAGGGTGTCGCGTTCGCGGTTGACACGACGATCACTCTGAATTATTCCATGGGAGACACTCTGAAACAATCTCTCTTCGATTTAACGCAGACACAGGCCGGGGCCGATGGAGTGGAAATTGCCGCTCCTGCTCCGTTGCCTGCGCCGCCAGCGGGAGTGACTAGGGTATCCGGCCGAGTGATGGCGGGCCAGTTGGAGAAGAAGGTCGATCCGGTGTATCCGGCGGATGCGATTGCGGCGGACGCGCGAGGCGATGTGGTTCTGCTTGCGACTATTACAAAGACGGGCGAAGTGAGCGACTTGCAGGTTGTGTCTGGGCCATACCGATTTCGGGACGCTGCCATTGAAGCGGTGAAGCAATGGCGGTACAGACCGTATGTGGTTGAGGGCGTGGCCCAGGACGTGCAGGCTACGATTACGGTGAATTTTGCGCCTACGCAAGCAAACAGCGCGGCTCGCTGAACTTCAGGCTTCGCACATAGGGACGTCTGCACAAGCGATCGAGATTTCCTCGGCGGCCAAAGCCGTATTGGAAATAGGCCGCTTGCGGTGGGACTAGAGCATTTTCAGCGATGGTGTAATGTATCGTGCTGCGAGCAAAATGCGGGGATTCTTCGCTGCGCCAGAATGACAAGCGTGAGGAAGCTGCGCTCAGAATGACAATCCATTATCGGTCTACATCAATTCCCAAAACGCTCTAAAGTCCCGCCCTATCAAAACCGGGACAGACGGATTCAATCCCTCCGCTTCCGTTGGCGGGAGTGCTGCCAGCAGGCGGGACTATACTGTTTTTGACGGCACGAATGTTTTGGCTGTCTCACCATTGGCATAGAGTGTTGCGCCTCGGACAAAATGCGGGGATTCTTCCTGCCCCACCCAGCAAGCTGGCCGGGGACCCCGTTCGCTACGCTCAGAATGACACTTCAATTCAGTTGCATAGTACGAGGAGAAAAGGGACCCATGCTGGATGCAAAGCGGCTATTTCCTGCCGAAGCCACCGCCCGCGCCGTTGCCGTGAAGTTGTATGAGACGGTACGCGACCTGCCGATTATCTCTCCGCATGGGCACACCGATCCGCGCTGGTTTGCCGAGAACAAGCCCTTCCCCAATCCGGCGGCGCTTTTTATTCAGCCCGACCATTACATCTTCCGCATGCTTTATTCGCAGGGGATTCCGCTGGAATCGCTGGGCATCCCGCAGGAGGACGGCAAGCAGAGCGCCGATCCGCGCGAGGTGTGGCGCATCTTTGCCAAACACTACTACCTGTATCGCGGCACTCCGACGCGACTGTGGCTGGACTATGCCTTGGAGAATGTCTTTGGCCTGACGGAACGCCTGTCGGCAGACAATGCCGACGAGTTCTACGGGGCGATCGAGAAGAAGCTACAGACGCCGGAGTATCTGCCGCGCGCGCTGTTCGATCGCTTCAACATCGAGGCGCTGGCGACCACGGACGCGGCGGTGGATTCGCTGGAGTTCCACCAGACGATCAAGGCCTCCGGCTGGAAGGGCCGCGTGCTGCCTACGTTCCGCCCCGATGCGGTGGTGGATGCGGAGTATCTGGGCTTCCAGGAGAACCTGAAGAAGCTGGGCGAAGTCTCCGGCGAGGATGTCTCGTACTGGAAGGGCTACCTGGCGGCGCTGCGTTCGCGGCGGGCATTTTTCAAGAAGAACGGAGCGACGGCGACCGATCACGGACATCTGACCGCACTGACCGCCGATCTGCCGCCGGCGGAGGCTGAACGGCTCTATCAGCGAATCTTCACCGGCCGGATGCAACCGGGAGACGTGGAACTCTTTCAGGCACAGATGCTGACGGAGATGGCCGGGATGAGCGTGGAGGATGGGCTGACGATGCAACTGCATCCGGGGTCGATCCGCAACTACAACGCGGTGGTATACGAGAAGTTTGGGCGCGATAAGGGAGCCGACATCCCCTCGCCGACGGAGTATGTGCGCGCTCTGCGGCCGCTGCTTTCCAAGTACGGAAACGAGGCGAACTTTACGCTGATTCTGTTTACCCTGGACGAGACGACGTTCACGCGCGAACTGGCGCCGATTGCCGGCCACTTTCCATCGGTCAAGCTGGGCCCGCCGTGGTGGTTCCTGGATTCGCCGGAGGGGATGATGCGCTTCCGCGAGGCCGCAACCGAGACCGCGGGATTCTACAACACGGTTGGCTTCAACGACGATACGCGCGCGTTTCTGTCGATCCCGGCGCGGCACGACGTGGCGCGTCGCGTCGACTGCGCGTTTCTGGCACGGCTGGTGGCCGAACACCGCCTGGACGAGGCCGAGGCGTTCGAAGTGGTGAAGGACCTGGCCGTCAACCTGGTACGCAAGGCATACAAGCTCTGATGGTTGGAAGGGGCCGGCCTGGAACGCAGATTGCAGGGTGAGACAAGCAGGTCTTGACAAAGGGCCAATGTATAATTATACATATAGAGTGCATGTTTATGCATCAATTGTGCAGCGGACCGGTAGGGCAATGCAACGACAGGGATTCTGGACTCGCGCTGCTCGCGGTCCAGAATGACGCCACTGGATGAGAGGGCGGGGCGAGACGAGAGCCGATGAAACAACAACGCCATACCGCGATCCGCGAAGTGATCAACCAGTCGCCTGTGCCGAGCCAGGACGAGCTGCGGCGCAGGCTAGCGCGGCGCGGGTTCCATGTGACGCAGGCGACGTTGTCGCGGGACATTCATGAGTTGCGGCTTTTGAAGGGGCCGGCAGGCTATGCGCTGCCGGGCAATGGGACGGTAGAGAACGAGGACGCGTTGCCGGGGATTCGCGAGGTGCTGAGCAGCTTCGGCATTGAGGTCCGCCAGGCGATGAACCAATTGGTGCTGATTACGACCACCAGCGCCGCGCAACCGGTGGCGGCCGGGATCGACTACGAGGACTGGCCGGAGGTGGTGGGCACCATCGCCGGCGACGATACGGTTTTTATAGTTTGTCCGGACGAGCATAAGGCGCGGACATTGAAGGCGCGGATTGAAAGTTATATAGGCTGAGTTTTTGGGACAGAACAAATACGGGGATTCTTCCCCTTCGCAGGCCCAGGGTCAGAATGACAATTTTCTTCTACTGTTAGTGAAGAGTCCGTTGAGAAGGAATTGGTTGGTTGCTATGCAGGATGTGAGTACAGAACTAGAAGCAGCATCGCAGGCTCGCGGCAAGCAGCCGGCAGCGACGGTGCGCACGGCCGTGGCCGGGGTGGGCGGATATGCGGGCGGCGAGCTGGCGCGGCTGTTGCTGGCGCATCCGCGGCTGGCCGCGACGAAGCCGTTGTTTCTCGGTCGTGTGGCCGATGACGCGGAGGGCGGACGGATCGCGCTGGAGCAGATTCATCCGCAGCTCGCCTTGGGCGAAGGCAAGCGACAGCCGGAGGTGCGCGCGTTCAGTTGGGAGCTGGTTCGCGACGCGGGCACGGAGATTGTGTTTCTGGCCCTGCCCCATGAGAACTCGCGCCAGTGGGCGCCGGAGTGGCTGGAGCATGGGGTGCGAGTGATCGATCTGAGCGGGGCGTGGCGGCTCAACGATCCCGCGAACCGGGCAGTCTACAAACTGCACGATGCGGATGCCGCGCTGGCGGAAAAGCTGCAGGCGGAGGCAGTCTTTGGCGCACCGGAGCTGCATCGCGAGGCGATTGCAGGGGCGCGGCTGGTGGCGAACCCCGGATGCTACGCCACGTCGGTGATTCTGGCGCTGGCGCCGCTGCTGCGCGCGGGGCTGGTGGACCTGGACCACGGGATCGTGTGCGACGCGAAGAGCGGCGTGAGCGGTGCGGGCAAGGCCGCGACGGCGAAGACGCACTTCATGTACGCGGCGGACAATCTTTCGGCCTATGCGGTCTTCGGGCATCGCCATACGGGGGAGATGCTGGAGCAGCTTGGATTGACGGCGGAACAGCTTCAGTTCACGCCGCACCTGCTGCCGATCCCGCGTGGGATACTTTCGACGATCTATGTGCGGCTGGCCCAGCGCATGCAGCCGGAGCAGATTGAGGCGTGCCTGAGGGCGTTCTACGCGACGAGCGCGATGGTGCGCGTGCATACGACGCCGGAGTTGCCGCAGATCCAGCATGCGGTGCGCACGAATTACATTGACTTGGGATTCGAGCTGGCGAAGGACGGGCGGCGGCTGGTTGTGGTGTCATGCCTGGACAACCTGCTGAAGGGCGCGGCGGGCCAGGCGGTGCAGAACATGAATGCGATGTGCGGATGGGACGAAGCGGAGGGGCTGCTGTGAAATACGTGGTCAAACTGGGCGGCGCCTCCATTGAAGACAAGAAGCTGCTGCACGAGTGCGGCAAGGCGATCTTCGAGCTGGTGCGCGACGGCAACCAGGTAGCGCTGGTACACGGCGGCGGCAAGCAACTGACGGCGACGCTGGCGCAGATGGGCAAGAAGAGCGAGTTTGTGAGCGGGCTGCGGGTGACGGATGCGGAGACGCGCGACGCCGCGCTGATGGTGTTGGCGGGGCGCGTGAACAAATCGCTGGTGGCCGCGCTGCGCACGCATGGGCAGTCGGCGATGGGGCTGGCGGGCGGCGACGGCAACGTGTTTCGCGCGCGCAAGAAGAAGACGGTGCCGGACCTGGGATTTGTGGGCGAGATCGCCGCAACCGATCCGCTGTGGCTGGAGGCGATCTGGAAGATGGACGCGGTACCGGTGATCTCGTCGATTGCGCTGGGGTTCGATGGCGAGTACTACAACATCAACGCCGATGAGATGGCCGCGGCATGCGCGATCTGCACCAAGGCCGACGCGCTGGTGTTCCTGACCGACGTTCCCGGCGTGAAGGGGGCGGACGGCCAGGTGATGCGCTGGCTTTCTTTGAAGGACGTGCCGGAGTTGGAACGGCGCGGAGTCGTTACCGGCGGAATGCTGCCCAAGTTGAACGCATGCCGCGACGCGCTGACCCACGGCGTAAAGCGGGTGCGCATTCTGCCCGCGGAGGTGGCGTATTTATTACCGGACCTTTGCTCGACCAAGGTCAACGATGGAACGGAGGTCATGGTCGCATGAGCGAACCTATCCAGGAAGACCAATTGAAGCTGGCATCGATCCAGGCGGCTGAACAGAAGCTGATGCTGCAGACGTACCAACGCACGCCGGTGCTGTTTGTGGGCGGCAGCGGTGTGCATTTACGCGATGAGCAGGGAGACGAGTACCTGGACCTGCTGAGTGGGATTGGCGTGATGGCGCTGGGCTATGCGCATCCCGCGGTGGAGGCGGCGATTGCGTCGCAGAGCAAGCGATTGCTGCATACTTCGAACCTCTTCTATCACGAGCACACGGCGGAGCTGGCTCTGCGGCTGACCGAGATCAGCGGGCTGGACCGGGTGTTCTTCTGCAACTCCGGCACGGAGGCGTGGGAGGCTGCGCTGAAACTGGCGCGGGCGCACGCGGGGCTGCTGCGGTCGGAGGGAAAGAGGGTCGGGACACGCTTTCTGGCGGTGGAGCAGAGCTTTCACGGGCGTACGATGGGGGCGGTGGCAACGACGCACAAGGAGAAGTACCGCGCGCCGTTTGAACCGGTGATGGGAGGCGTGGAGTTCGTCCGCTTCAACGATGTGGCGGACCTGCGCGCGAAGTTCCACGATGCGCAGGCGGAGCCGGTGTGCGGCATATGCATCGAGGCGGTGCAAGGCGAGGGCGGGGTGCGTCCAGTGAGCCGGGAGTTTATTACGGCGGCGCGCGAACTATGCGATACCACCGGAGCGCTGCTTCTGGCCGACGAGATCCAGTCCGGCATGGGGCGCACGGGCGAGTGGTTTGCCTACCAGCACTATGGGATTCTACCGGACATTACGACGGTGGCCAAGCCGATGGCGAGCGGCCTGCCGATCGGCGCGATGCTGTGCACGGAGGAGGCTGCGCGCGCCTTCACGCCGGGCATGCATGGGACGACGTTCGGCGGCGGGCCGCTGGTGTGCGCGGTTGCCATCGCGGCGATCGACACCATGAAACGGATGAACGTGCTGGCGAACGTTCGCGATGTGGGCGGCTACTTCAAGGAACGGCTGGAGTGGCTGCGCAAGGGGCACGATTGCATTACCGCAGTGCGCGGCATGGGCCTTATGCTGGGCATGGAGCTTGACTCGGAGGAGCTGGCCAAGCACGCAGCCGCCGCGATGATGGACCAGCACATTATTGTGAATCGCACCAGCGAGACGGTGCTGCGATTCTTGCCGCCTTTCATCCTAGAGCGCGCGCACGTAGACCGGGCCATTGCGGCGCTGGATGGAATCCTGACCACACAACCACTGAACAGTGCAGCATTGGCCGGTCGAGCGCCGGCAGGAGAAGATTGCCATGAGCAGTAAAACTGTCGTGATGAATCCGAAGACCGAAACCAGCACGGAGCCGTCGCGTACCTCCAAGCAGCTTGGCATCCAGTCCGACAGCGCATTTTCCGAGGCATCGAAGCGTCTATGCGGGCGCGACCTGTGCTCTGTCGCCGATCTGACAGTGGAGGAGATGGCTGCCATCATGGAGCTATCTCACGCGGTGAAGAGCAATCCCGAGGACTTTCGCCACTCGCTGGACGGGCGGCAGATGGTCCTATTTTTTGAGAAGGCGTCGTTGCGAACGCGGCTGACCTTTGAGGCGGCGATCAACACGCTGGGGGGCAATGCCTTGTTCGTGGACCAGACGCAGTCGCCGCTGGGCGAACGCGAGTCGTTGGCCGACATGGCGCACAACATCGAGCGCTGGATGAGCGTGATCGTACTGCGCACCTACTCGCACGAGACGATTACCGAGATGGCCAACTGCTCGCGCATTCCGGTGATCAACGCTCTCTCCGACCTGGAGCATCCGTGCCAGGCGATCGCGGACTTCTTCACGCTGGAGGAACGCTTCGGTTCGGCGGAGGGCCTGCACTTTACCTATGTGGGCGACGGCAACAATGTATGCCATTCGCTGATGCTGACGGCGGCGCAGCTTGGTGTCCACTGCACGGTCGCCAGCCCCAAGGGATTCGCGCCCAAGTTGGAGATTATCCACAAGGCGATCGAGATCGGCGAACAGACCGGCGGCAGCATCACGCTGATGCAGGACCCGGTGAAGGCGGTGACCGGAGCCAACGCAGTGTACACGGATGTATGCACCAGCATGGGATTTGAGCACGAGGCGACCAAGCGGGCGCCGATCTTCAAGCCCTACCAGGTGAATGAGGCGCTGATGGCGCGGGCGCAGCAGGACGCAGTGTTCATGCACTGCCTGCCGGCACACCGCAACGCGGAGGTGACCGATGCGGTACTGGATGGGCCGCAGTCGATCGTCTTCGACCAGGCTGAGAACCGGATGCATGCGCAGAAGGCGTTGCTGCTGATGCTTCTGGGCGGGGCAAAGCGCATCTCGAACGCGCGCGATCGAGGATTGCAAGCGGCGAAGAAACGTGCTTAGCCGCACTAGAGGGAAGAGATTGAGGTCTGCATTGCCATGTCCGTAATCCTCGAAACGCTGCCCGTAGGCCAGAAGGTGGGGATCGCCTTCTCCGGCGGGCTGGACACCAGCGCCGCGCTTCATTGGATGAAGCAGAAGGGCGCGCTGCCGTACGCCTACACGGCGAACCTGGGTCAGCCGGACGAAGCGGACTATGACGAGATTCCGCGAAAGGCGCTGGAGTACGGCGCGGAGAAGGCTCGGCTGATCGATTGCCGCAGCCAGTTGGTGCGCGAAGGCATCGCCGCGCTGCAGGCGGGCGCATTCCATATCACCACCGCAGGTGTTCCTTACTTCAATACGACGCCCATTGGCCGAGCTGTTACCGGGACGATGTTGGTGACGGCGATGAAGGAAGACGACGTCAACATCTGGGGCGACGGCTCGACCTTCAAAGGCAATGACATCGAACGCTTCTATCGCTACGGGCTGCTGGTCAATCCGGAGCTGAAGATTTATAAGCCGTGGCTGGATGCGAGCTTTATCGACGAGCTGGGCGGACGGGCCGAGATGTCGGCCTATATGCAGAAGGCTGGTTTTGGATACAAGATGCCGGCGGAAAAGGCATATTCGACCGACAGCAATATGCTGGGAGCGACCCACGAGGCGAAGGACCTTGAACTGCTGACAAGCAGCATGAAGATCGTCGTGCCGATAATGGGCGCTGCTTTCTGGCGCGACGACGTGGAGATCAAGAGCGAAGAGGTTGTGGTGCGATTCGAAGAAGGCTTCCCGGTTGCGCTGAACGGCACGGAGTTTCATGACCCGGTTGAATTGATGCTGGAGGCCAACCAGATTGGTGGGCGGCATGGGCTGGGTATGAGCGACCAGATCGAGAACCGGATTATCGAGGCCAAGAGCCGAGGCATCTATGAGGCGCCGGGACTTGCGCTGCTGTTCATTGCGTATGAGCGGCTGATCACGGGCATCCACAATGAGGACACGATCGAGCAGTATCGCGAGAACGGACGCAAGCTAGGCCGGCTGCTATATCAGGGCCGCTGGTTCGATTCTCAGGCCATCATGCTGCGCGAGGCCGCACAGCGCTGGGTCGCAAAGCCGGTGACTGGCGAGGTGACGCTGGAACTGCGACGCGGCAACGACTATTCGATTCTGAACACCGAGTCGCCCAATCTGACGTTCAAGCCGGAGCGGCTGAGCATGGAGAAGACGGAGTCTACGTTCAGCCCGCGCGACCGCATCGGGCAGCTCACGATGCGCAACCTCGACATTACGGATACACGCGAGAAGCTGTTGACCTACGCGCAGAGTGGGCTGATCACATTGAGCAAAGGTTCTGAGATGCCGCAGTTGAGAAGCGGAAGCGAGAAGGAAGGACCAACACGTGGCCATCAGGGGAAAAATCCGCTGCGCTGATACAGCAGGGGAGATGACCTCGATCTACATGGATGTAGACAGTATTGGAAAGTTCACCGAACACCAGGTTATATCGGCAAATTGCTCGATCAAACCTATCGATCGATCGAAGGCTATAGCGCGGGCCTTCAGCCCGCAGGTTTCATGGTTGGGCGTATACCTAGGGCTTCGCCCTAGGCTATCTATAGGACGGGCCGTTGGCCCTTGCCAGACAACGGCAAGAACAACGGCAGCAACAGCAACAGCAACAGCAACAGCAAGAGCAAGAGCAAGAGCAAGAGCAAGAGCAAGAGCAACAGCAACAGCAACAGCAAGAGCAAGAGCAACAGCAACAGCAAGAGCAAGAGCAACAGCAACAGCAAAGACAGTAGGTACGATCTATATGTCGATACGGCCTAAGGAAGGCATGGCTGAAATTACTCAATCCGCAAAGATGTGGTCGGGGCGGTTCCGCGAGCCGCTGGACGCTGTGTTTGAACAGTGGCAGCGGTCGTTTCCGTTCGACGTGCGTCTGCTGCCGCAGGAGGTCGCGGCGTCGAAGGCGCATGCGCGGATGATTGCGGCGGCTGGGATTCTGACGGAAGCCGAGCTGGAGAGGATGATCGAAGGGCTCGACCAGGTGGGGGACATTACGCCCGAGTTTGCTCCGATGGAGCCAGGCATGGTGAACCCCAGGCTGCTGGGAGCGGAGTTGGGCACGACGCCGCGATCCATCCGCCGCTGGCTGAGCAGGCAGCCGGAGTTCAGCGAAAGCCATGTGAAGCATACGCGGATCATATTGGCGAAGGACGACCCGCTGTTGCTGCGGATGAAGAACCACTTCGCCATCCAGGCGAACCTGAACCTGGATGGGGATGGAGCGTGCGAGGAGTTTCCGGCGACGACGGAGGCCGATCTGGCCGCGTCGATGGCGAACGCGGAAGACATTCACCACTTTGTGGAGCTGCAACTGAGCAAGGTGATTGGCCCGCTGGCGCTGAAGCTGCATACGGGACGCAGCCGCAACGAGCAGATTGCCACCGACATGCGATTGTTTGTGCGCGAGGCGATCGATTCGACGATGAAGGGGCTGCGCAAGTGGGGGCTGGCGCTGATCGAACTTGCGGAGCAGGCGGGCGATGCGGTGATGCCGTCGTACACCCACATGCAGCGTGCGGAGCCGGTGCTGGTGGCGCACTGGCTGCTGGCGTATGTGGCGATGGTCGAGCGCGACGTCTCGCGGTTGACAGACGCGCGCAAGCGGATGAACCTGTGCCCGCTGGGTTCGGGAGCGGTTGCCGGCGCGACGCTGGCGCTGGACCGGACTATAGCGGCTGAAGCCCTGGGCTTCAGCGCACCGACGCCCAACAGCATGGACGCGACCAGCGACCGCGACTTTCTGCTGGAGTTCACGCAGGCGCTGGCCACGATGGGCGGTCATATCTCGCGGTTTGCCGAGGAGCTGACGCTTTATGCGACGGCGGAGTTCGGATTTCTCGATCTGCCGGAGGCGTTCTCGACGGGATCGAGCGCAATGCCGCAGAAGAAGAACCCGGACTTCACGGAGCTGCTGCGCGGCAAGTAGCGCGCGGTTGGTGGGTGCGGCGACGACGCTGACGGTGCTGATGAAGGGCTTGCCGCTGGCGTACAACAAGGACCTGCAGGAGGGGCAGGAGCCGGTGTTCGATGCGGCGGATACGGCGCGCGGGATACTGGGGATTCTGCCTGGGTTCACGCGCTCGCTGAAGTTCAACTTCGAGCGGATGAGGACGGCGGCGACGACGGGTTACCTGAATGCGATGGCGGCGGCGACGTATCTCTCGAACAAGGGCGTGGCGTTCCGCAAGGCGCATGAGATTGTGGGCAACGCGGTGCGTCTGGGGCTGCAGAGCGGGCGGGAGCTGGATGCGCTGTCGCTGGCGGAGCTGCAGAAGTTGAGCGATGCGTTTGGCGAGGACTTCTTTGCGGCGATTACGCTGGAGGCCACGCTGGATTGCCACGACGTGATGGGCGGGACGGCGCGTCCCAGAGTTGCAGAAGCTTTAGCTGCCGCGAGGCAGAGATTGGGAGAGAATAGTTAGGGAGAGTGTGAAGACGTATTCGACATTCCCTCCGGGGCTAAAGCCCCCATTTATTCTATGGTGCTTACGGACGGGATGAATCCCGTCCCTTTCAAGACGTCGATTTGACCAGAGGTTCCTTCGATGAGCAGTTCCGTTTCCTTGATGGCCGCCAGCGAATCCACCGCATCGACGCGAGCACGCGCGGGTGGGGCGATGGTGCGCAAGGCGCGGCTGCAGGACGCGGTGAACATCTTCGAGCTGGTCAACTCGCTCTCCGGCGATGGAACGCTGCTGCGGCGCAGCTATGCGGACATCTGCGAGAACGTGCGCGACTTCGCGGTGGCCGAGTCGGAGAGCGGCATCTTTCTGGGCTGCGGAGCGCTGCATCTGTATGGGCCTCACCTGGCCGAGGTGCGGTCGATTGTGGTGAAACCGGAGGCCAAGGGACAGGGCGCGGGGGGACGGATTCTGCGCGCGCTGCTGGAAGAGGCCGAGGAGCAGGGCGTGGCGTCGGTGTGCATGTTTACGCGGATTCCCGACTTCTTCTTCCACTTCGGCTTCCGTCTGGCCGACCGGACGACACTGCCCGACAAGATATATAAGGACTGCCAGGCCTGTCCTCGGCTGTATGCCTGCGACGAGGTGGCGATGGTGCGCGGCCCGCTGCCGCGGATCGCGGTGCTGGGGCCGACACGGATTGCCCAGCCGGAGCTGGTGAAGCTACAGGTGGGTCACATCGCTCATCCTATTGAGGATGCGTCCGAAAAGGACGGTACGATCGCGCCCAAGGCAGCGGCAGAGCGCTGAACCGCGGCACGTTCGGCACTGCGGTACTGCCGATCGGAGGGCACGGAGGGGAGCCTGACGCGAAGATAAGAGGTCTATCGCACAACTTTGCCCCCGCCTCGGCGTCCAATCCAATGGGTACTAATTTGTTTGCAGGAGTGTATCCTTGAGGTGTACCCGCAGGAGGAACCAGTGCCTCGGCCAACCCAGCCACGTTCGTTTCCGCTCCGCCCGCTTCTATTGATTGCCGCCTTTGCGTTAGCCGCTGTGTATATGACAGCAGGGATGCGTGGCCAGACGGATTCCGCGACGCCTCCGGCCGCCCTACCGGCAGCGCCCGCAGCGCCTCCGGCTGCTACCGCAGAAGCGCCGGCGGCAGCGAGTGTGACGCGGCCGCAGTCCGCTGCCCAGGTTGCCACGTTGCGTGCCTTCAGCAACCTGGTGGTGATCGACGTGGTGGTGACCGACTCGAACAAGAACCCGGTGCATGGATTGAAGCAGTCGGACTTCACACTGTTGGAGAATGGCAAAGAGGAGACGATCCGGCACTTTGAAGAGCATAAGCCCGGGCCGGCCAGGTCGATCGCTCTAGCCCCGAAGCTTCCTGCCGGGCTGTTCAGCAACATCTCGGCCGCACCGACGAACGGGCCGGTGAATGTGCTTCTGCTGGACTACCTGAACACGCCTTTGACTGACCAGGTAAATTCACGCAAGCAGTTGCTGGATTACCTGGACAAGGCGCCGGCGGGCACTCGCATTGCCATCTTCGGCCTGACGGAGCGGTTGGACATGCTGCAAGGGTTCACCTCAGACATGGCGGTGCTAAAGTCTGCGCTGTCGATGACGAAAGGACCATCGCGGGTATCGAACATTCTGTCGGACCCGGTGAACGGCGCGACACAGGGCGATACAACCATCTCCGACGCACTGGCCAACGACCCCACAGCGGTGGACGGCATGCTGACACAGGAGATGATCGACGACGTCAACCGCTTTGAGGCGTTGACGACCTCGTTCCAGCAGCAACTGCGCGCGGAGTATACGCTGAACGCGTTCGACTCGTTGGCACGGTACCTGGTGGGCATTCCGGGACGGAAGAACGTGATCTGGTTCTCCGGCGGCTTCCCGCTGGATGTAGAGCCTAACGTCAACGAGCGAGATGCGAACGATTCGGTGGTGCGCAACGACGACGAGATACGCAAGACGGACAACCTGCTAACGCGCGCGCAGATTGCGGTGTATCCGGTGGATGCGCAGGGGTTGCAAACCGATCAGACCTACAACATAGCGAACTCGCTGGGCGACGCAGGCACCAATGGCACCGCGACGATGGGGTTCCTGAACCAGACAGCGCAGAACCACGAGGCGATGTTCGCCATGGCGGAGGACACGGGCGGCGAGGCGTTTGTGAACACCAATGGACTGTCCCAGGCGGTGGGCAAGGCCATTGAGGAAGGCTCGAACTACTACACGCTGACGTACACGCCGACGAACTTACAGTGGGACGCAAGGTTCCGTACGATCAAGGTGAAGGTGGACAACCCGAGCGCAAAGAACCTGAGCTATCGCAATGGCTACTATGCGATCGATCCCAACGACCGGAACAAGCTCAACGCGTCGGGGGCCGCGACTGCGCTCTCCGCGCCCACCACCATGGCGACAGCCATGATGCACGGCGGCCCGGACCCGGCGGAGATTCTGTTCAAGGTGCGCATTCGTCCGGCAAGCACGCCGCCGGGAGAGGGGCTGGCGCCGGACAATTTCAGCAATCCCGATAAAAAGGTGAATGTGCAGGGACCCTTCAAGGAGTTTGGAGTGGACCTGGTGCCCGATCCGAAGGCGGTGAATTGCAGTCTGGATGCAAACGGGAACCATCACTGCGCCCTGGAGATCTATACCTATATTTACGACCGCGACGGGAAGTTGCTGGTGACGACGGGCCACAAAATCTTTCGTCTTCTGACACCTGCCGATTACAACACGTTGCTGTCCGGCGGCATGGCGTTCCACCAGGAGATCAGCGTTCCTGTGAAGGGCGAGCACTATCTGCGCACCGCGATCCACGACCTGGTGTCGGACCGGGTTGGCGCGGTGGAGATTCCGGTTGCTCAGGTTGCGAAACTGGACCCGCTGAAGGAGCCTCCGGTAGCTTCTAACACTGCTCCGACCGTACCCGTGGCGGCGCCAGCCAGCGCGACCCCGGTCGCGGCACCCGCGGCAGCAGCACCGGCTGCGACACCCACGGGCCCAACTCCGGCGGTCCCGGCATTGCCGCCGGCTGCACCGGCTGGTGGGACAACCACGCCGTAGTACTCTGAAATATAGCGTGTCTACCGCACTGAATGAAATCTTTGAGCAGGAGTACCGCGAGCTTCGCCCGCGCGCGCCGATGCCTGCGCTGGACATCCGATTTCGCCGGTTCACCTCTCTGAATACGACGATCCGTCTGCGCGAGGGGCGGCTTCTGGTGCGGCTGTCGGACCTGCTGGAGGCTGCTCCGGAGTCTGTCCACCGCGCGATCGCGCACATCCTGCTGGCCAAGCTGTACAAGAAGCCGATTGCGCGCGCCCATGCGGACCGCTATCGGCGCCATGTGTCGTCGGAGGCGGTGGCGCGGCAGGCCGAGCAGATCCGGCAGACGCGGGGACGCAAGACGATCCTATCGGCGCAGGGCCATGCCTACAATCTGGACGAGGTCTTCGAGAGCCTGAACACGCGCTTCTTCCATGGGCTGCTGGGACGGCCGACGCTAACCTGGAGCTCGCACCACGCGCGCCGCATGCTCGGCCACTACGACGCGGCGCACAACACCATCATGGTGAGCCGGGTGTTCGACCGGGCAGACACTCCGCGCTGCGCCATCGAGTATCTGCTGTACCACGAGATGCTTCACCTGAAGCATCCGGTGCGGGTGAAGGCGGGACGGCGCTGCGTCCACTCCAAGGCGTTCCAGGCGGAGGAGCGGCTGTTTCCCGAGCTGGAGGCGGCGAAGGCGTATCTGAAGCGGCTGTAGCGGCCTCCTTTCGGGTAAAAATTACCTTGAAAGCCCATCCCTCACGCCTCCACTGCGGCTCTCAACGTGCTGCGAATCCATTCTGAGATGGTTTGCTTCCTTGCTTTCGCCAGACCAGCAAACGTCCGTAATTCGGAAGGCGTGACCCGGATTCGTAAGGTCTCGGCTTTGGCGCTCCCCTTGGGCAGTGCTGGGCGGCCGACTTTCTTCCGCTTAGGCTTGTCCGTGTTGAGTACGTTTGCCATAACCAACCTCTACAATTACTGTACCCCAATAATGATTGTGTGTCAAGTGTTTTTTGGGGTACAATTTCTATGGAGTCGATGAGGTCTAGAGCATGATAGATGACCCTATACCCGATAATGAAAAAGCACGCGGAAGCAGCGAACAGCAAAAAAGCGCACCTATTCCGCTCACTGAAGGCACCGCAAAAAGCAGCAAAGAACAGGACAGCCGCCGCTATGCACGCGCAACCTGGAATCATCTCAAGACTGCCGCTAAGACGATTGCGGCTTGGATCAGACGCGATTCGGCATACTGGACTGCCACTGCCACTATCGCAATGGCTATAACGACAGGAATATACACCTACTACGCTCGGAAGCAGTGGCGAGAGATGCAAGACTCCGGGAAGCAGACCGACAGGCTTTTGTGTATTTACCAGCAGCAACTGGCGCAACTCAGTAAGCAGGCCGGAGACACCCACGACCTCGCCACGGCTGCTGGTACTCAGGCTGTGGACACCGGAAAACTGGCTGTAGCCGCTGGACAACAGGCTCGCACCGGTGCGGCTCAACTTCAGGTGGCCTATCGTCCCTGGGTTGATTTTGAATCCGTTATTGCTATAACTTCTCCCATCAGAGGTGACTTTCCGCCAGGGGGAGGACACATATCTTTCAGTGTCAAATTCGCGATTCGCAATACCGGCAATGCTCCCGCCATGAATGCGGTTTTCGAGGCTGATGCCATCGTATTCAATCACGATCCAAAGGACGTTTTGCCAGCTACTAAGACCGAAGATTACTGTAAGGCGCTCAAGCTCGAAAAGGGCGGGCATTTCAGTATATTCCCCGGAGAAATTATTTCGAGATCGAATAGCATCAATTATTACCCTACTAACAGTCCTGAGTGGGGAAATGGATATTTCATGCCGGGTATCATTGCTTGCGTTTTGTACAAATCCCCTATAGACAGTGAATGGCACTATACCGGACGCATCTTTCAGGTCGGACAACCCTTCGACCCGCGAAGCCGGGTTTTCAACCATCCCATATTCCGTATGGGTGGACTGCCTACGACTACGGAAGGAATTATTATTGATCGTGCAGAATATCCAGATGCCACAAAATAGCATTACGCTGTCACTAAGCCTCATATCGAGCCTCCGTGACTTTGACCCTGTTTTCGCCTTTTTTTACTCTGCTTTCCGCCCCCGAAAAGCAAATTAGGACACCACCCAAAATCGAGATTTGGGCACCCAATCCCATCCATGATGCAAATGCGGGGGTCCTTCGACTCGTCGCTACGCGACTCGCTCAGGATGACAACGTAAAACAGGTAACCGCAGGTCCTTCGACTCGTCGCTACGCGACTCGCTCAGGATGACAAGTTCTATTGGTTGGTCGAGGAAGACGGTCGTTTGCTTCCGCAAACGATAACCCACCCATGCGCAGAAGCGCGCATGAATGGGGTACCCGAAATCCCACGCGTGCCACGATGAGACCACGTCATGAATGGGGCACCCGGCTCCCGGGGTTAAAACCCCCGGTTCGGTGGAAGGGCTGGATGCCCAGGCTGAAGCCTGGGCCTATCTCAGAGACAAGAGCAAGGTCCAATACGGAGATTCTGGCTGCGCCAGCATGACGAGCTAGAACAGGCAACCGCAGGTTCCTTCGGCTTCGCTCAGGACAGGCTCTTCGACTCGTTACGCTCGCTCAGGATGATAATTTCAGGTAAATCCCACCCTTTCGCAAAGGCGCGAAAGGATGGGGCACCCGAATTCGTTGGGAGTTCATCCCACCCGTGCCACGATGAGACCACGTCATGAATGGGGCACCCGGCTCCCGGGGTTAAAACCCCCGGTTCGGTGGAAGGGCTGGATGCCCAGGCTGAAGCCTGGGCCTATCTCAGAGACAAGAGCAAGGTCCAATACGGAGATTCTGGCTGCGCCAGCATGACGAGCTAGAACAGGCAACCGCAGGTTCCTTCAGCTTCGCTCAGGACAGGCTCTTCGACTCGTTACGCTCGCTCAGGATGATAATTTCAGGTAAATCCCACCCTTTCGCAAAGGCGCGAAAGGATGGGGCACCCGAATTCGTTGGGAGTTCATCCCACCCATGCCGCGATGATACCGCGTCATGAATGGGGCACCCTGTAGCCGAGGTTAGACGTGGATTTTTTTGGAGCCGCCGGTGGCGTGGCGTTGGGAGGGGTGATCGCTGGAGATGAGGCCGTCGTGAAGGGTTACGATGCGGTTGGCGTATTCCGCGATGTCGGGCTCGTGGGTGACGATGATGACGGTATTGCCGATGGCGTGCAGGTGGTCGAAGAGGGCCATGATCTCGTCGCCGGTTTTGGAGTCGAGGTTCCCGGTGGGCTCGTCGGCGAGGATGATGGAGGGGTTATTGACGAGGGCGCGGGCGATGGCGACGCGCTGGCGCTGGCCACCGGAGAGTTCGTTGGGTTTGTGGGTCATGCGTGCGCCGAGGCTGACAGACTCGAGGACGGACTTGGCGCGGGCGATGCGCTCTGCCGAGGGTGTGCCGTTGTAGATGAGGGGCAGCTCGACGTTATGCAGGGCGGTGGCGCGGGCGAGGAGGTTGAAGGTCTGGAAGACGAACCCGATCTCCTTGTTGCGGATGCGCGCCAGCTCGTCGTCGTTGAGGGAGGAGACGTCGTGGCCGTTGAGCCAGTAGCGGCCCTGGGTGGGGGAGTCGAGGCATCCGATGAGGTTCATGAGGGTGGATTTGCCGGAGCCGGAGGGGCCCATGATGGCGACGTACTCGTTGTGCAGGATGCGCAGGTTGATGCCGCAGAGGGCGTTAACCTGCTGCACACCCATCTGGTATGTCTTCCATAGATTGCCGGTAACGATGACCTCGCCCTCCGAGGGGCCAACGGCGTCGGTGACAGTGTTGACTTCAGTTGGTTCAGTTTCGAGGGCCATCCTGTTCTCCGGTGTGGTGCGAGCAGATCATTTTGAAACGGGAGCTTTGAGCCTGCGAGCTATGAGCTATCAGCTTAGAACAACTACGAGGATGACGACGAGGTGTCGGTGTCGGCGGGGGTGGAGTTATCGCGCTTGACGATGGTGCCGCTCTTGAGGGCGCGCAGAACCTGGTAGCGGCCAATGACGATCTCATCGCCAGGCGCGAGGCCGGAGAGGACCTCGATCTCGGTGGCCCCGGTGACTCCGGTGGCGACTGGGACGAAGGTGGCGCGCAGTTTTCCATGGCTGGTAGAGAGCAGGTAGACTCCCTGGGCGAGATTGGGCTTGACGGGAGCGCCGGAGGAGGCGGATGCGGCGGATGCGGCGGATACGGTGGAGGAGGGTTTGCCGGCGTGGTCGGCGAGGTCCTTCTCGGCTGCGGGGTCGCGCTGCACGAGGGCCTGGATGGGGATGGTGACGGTGTTGGGACGCACGGCGGTGGTGATCTTGGCGGTGGTGGAGAGGCCGGGCCGGAGTTCCGCGAGGTCTTCGCCGGGGAGTTGGTCCAGGGTAACGACGACCTTGAAGTCCTTGGCCTCCTCGGTCCCGGAGGTGGACTGGGAGGTGGCAATGCCGGTAGAGCGCAGGAGTGCCTGATCGCCGACCTCTGTGACGTGACCCTTGAATGTTTTGCCGGGCAGGGCATCGACGGTTACTTCGGCGGTCTGACCGAGCTGCACATTGACGATGTCGGTCTCGTCCACCTTGACCTCCGCGGTGATGACGGACATATCGGCGAGGGTCATGAGGGTGGAGCCCTCTGAGTTCTGGATGCCGACAACGACGGTCTCACCCTCGCGCACGGGCACGTTGGTGACGAGGCCGTCGAAGGGAGCGCGGGAGATGGTCTTATCGAGGGCGTCGAAGTTGGCGCGCTGGCTGGCGACGGCCTGATCGAGATGGGCCCGCTGGCTGTCGGTCTGCGCTTTTGCTTGCGCGAGGGCCGCGACGCGTTGGTCGAGAGTAGCAGCGGAGACATCGTAGGCGGCTTTTTTGGCGTCGAAGTCCTGTTTGGCGATGAGCTGCGCGTTGTAGAGGGCCTGGGCGCGGTCGAAGTCGAATTTTTTCTGCTCGAGGTCTGCCTTGGCCTGGGCTATGTTGGCCTGGGCGGTGTTCTCGGCGGCGACGTAGGACGCGATGTCGGTCTTGGAGCTGGCGATGGCCGCCTGCTGGGCATCGACGGTGGCCTCCGGCTGGACGCTTTCAACGCGTGCCACAACGTCGCCCTTATGGACGTGGTCGCCCTCCTTGACATAAAGGTGGGTGATGCGGCCGAAGGAGGTGGCACCGACGTTGACGTAGGTCTTGGGCTTGATCTGGCCGGTGCCGCTGACCGTGGAGACGAGGTCCTCGCGCACGACCTTGCCGGTGGCGACTTTGACGATGCCCGCCTGGCCGTGCAGGATGGTGCCGGCGATGACGCCCGCCATAGCAAGGACGATGACGACGACTGCGATGATCTTCTTGGTGCTCATTCGATCTTTCTAAACGCACATTCCGACATGCGGGCCGAAGGGCCTGGGATTAGCTGCCTGAAGAACACGCGCGGCAGGCTGCGAATAGGTACGCGATAGAGGCGGCGATGGTTCCGTTGCCTCCAGGATGAAACAAGAAGCAATTGACAAACAAGATAGCAGGCAAGGGCAAAGGCAGGACCGCTTAGGCAGTGCTGCCCGCGAGCTTTCTCTTTCACTCGATGATAGCAGGGACGGGGCGGGAGGACGGCTTGTAACGTGGCGGGGGGCGCACTACAATGGAGAGGTGGGTCCCGTGCCTGCGCCGCGCGACGGCGTCAACCGGACCGAGCGGGGCCACGAGAAGGAACCATGCAGGGGAAGTTCGCGAGGCAGGAGTATTGCAGGCGATGAGAGCAGCGGGCGGATTGGTTCTGGGTGCGATGTTGATCTCCCTTGGGGCGGGGTGGGGCAGCGCGCGGGGGCAGCAAACTACGACGGCCGCGACCCCGGCTTCCGGAGGCGTGACCCAGGTGCCGCCAACCGAGGAGAAGCCGAACCCGCTGAAGCACCGGCTGACAGACAAGCAAAAGGCCCAGCAGCAAAAGTCCCTGAAAGAGGAGCTGAAGGGCGTCTACAAGACATGGCTGGACCAGGACGTGGCGTGGATCATCACCGACACCGAGCGGCAGGCGTTCAAACAGTTGAGCAACGATGAGGAGCGGGACGCGTTCATCGAGAACTTCTGGCAGCGGCGCAACCCCAACCCCGACTCACTGGACAACGAGTACAAGGATGAGATCTACGCGCGGATCGCATACGCGAACGAGCACTTTCCGGCGGGCAAGCCGGGATGGATGACGGACCGCGGGCACGTCTACATTGCCTACGGCAAGCCGGACGACATCGATGCGCACCCCAGCGCGGGGACGTACGACCGTCCGATGTCGGAGGGCGGCGGAAGCACGGTCGCGTACCCGTTCGAGATATGGCACTACCGTTATCTGGAAGGGATCGGGGACAACATCGACCTGGAGTTTGTGGACACCTGCCAGTGCGGGGACTATCACTACACGATCGACCGGTCTGAGAAGGACGCACTGAAGAACACGCCAAACGTCGGACTGACGTTGTCGGAGGAGCGTGGCGAGTCGGAAAAGAAGGACCGGACCGCAGGCGGGATCGAGCAACTGGGGCTGGCCCCCGGCCTGGCGTCGCAGGAGCAGAACAAGCAGTTCGACCGGCTGGACATGGCGGCCAAGATCATGGCCCCGCCGCCGATCAAGTTCCAGGACTTGGAAGAGTTCATGGCGGACACCAAGATCCTGACCGGGCCGCCGTTCCTGTTCGATGTCCGGACGGACTATGTAAAGGTGACCAACGACACGGTGATTGTGCCGATCACGATCCAGGTCAAGAACTCGGACATCACTTTCGAGACCAAGGACGGGGTTTCGGTGGGGAAGGTGAACATGCTGGGAAGGGTGTCCAACATGACCCACAAGATTGTTCCCGATGGGACATTCGAGTTCCCTCTTGTGGTGAGCACGCCGAGCGAACTTCTGCCGGCAAAACAGACGCAGTCGTCGATCTACCAGACGGCGCTCCCGCTGAAGCCGGGGATGTACAAGATCGACATCGTGATCAAGGACATGAACAACCCCGACCACATTGGGCGCTGGACGCGCGCGGTCAACGTGCCGAAGTACGACGACGACACGCTAGGGCACTCGTCCTTGATACTGGCCGACCTGATGTACCGGGTGCCCTCGAAGGAGATCGGAGCGGGCAGTTTTGTGCTTGGGGAGACGTTTGTGCGTCCGCGCGTGGCGGCCACCGGAGCGGCGCCGGCCCCGGCCAAGTTCAGCCGGGCGCAGAACCTGAACTTCTGGATGCAGGTGTATAACCTGGGGATCGACGAAAAGAGCAAGCAGAACGATGCGACGATCAGCTATGAGATTGTCGACCTGGACAACCATAAGCAGGTGCTGAATACGCAGGAGTCGAGCAAGACGCTGAGTCCGAATGCGGACCAGGTGACGCTGGAGAAGAGCCTTCCCCTGGCCAGCTTGCAGCCGGGGCAGTACCAGTTGAGTATCAAGGTGAACGATGGTGTGACCAAGCAGCAGACCGAGGAATCGGCAAAGTTTTCGGTTGACTGAGTGTTATGGTTTAAGCAGTAAGCTGGGACGGAACGGGGTCGGAGCGCGGGAGTCAAAAGAGCGCACGACGGAAGAAGCTGAGGACGGATGCGCGGTCATCGGGCGCAGCGATTACGCGGATAGCAGGGCGATGATCGGTTGCCGGCGCAGATCGTTCGGACGGGCCAACTTTAGCGGCCCGCATTTGAGGAGAAGGCCACGACGCACAGGATGATGCGGACTGTGCAACGTAGCTGGATACGATACGGGTTTGTGCTTGGCGGGCTGCTGCTGTGGCAGGCGCCTGGCATGGGTGTTGCAGCTTCGGCTGCAACGGTCAGCGGCGTGGTGCGCGATGCGCAGGGCGTGGCGCAGATGGGAGTGCTGGTGGAGACGCTCTCTGCCGATTCGAACCGGGTGGGCACAGCGCTGACGGACATGGCTGGGAGATACCGGATCGGCAACCTGGCAACGGGCATCTACCGATTGCGTGCGTCGGCGACGTTATTCATGCCGGTAACGCGGAGCAATCTGCGACTGACCGGCGGGATGCGGGCCACGGTGAACCTGACGTTGAGCATGCTATCAGAGCCTGTGGCGCTGCTGCCTGCCCAGCGGCGCAAGCCGGAGGAGCCGAGCGACGACTGGACATGGACGCTGCGCTCGGAGGCGAACCGGCCGATCCTGCGCTTGCTGGGCGATGGGAGCGTGGTGCTGGTGTCTTCGGGCACGAGGGAAGCTTCGCACCGAGCGCCGACCGAGTCGCGCGCCAGCATGAAGAGCGGCGACGGCGGGTTTGGCGGGGGCGGAGTACACAGCGAGATTGCGCTGGACCGGGCTGGGAACGATGGTTCGGATGTGGCGTTGCGGAGCGAGGTTGCGGCGGTGGATGGGCGCGCGCCGGCGACCGAGATCGACGCGGGATATGAGCGCAGTGGGGCGCTGGGCGGCGGTTCGCGGATGGTGATGAGCGTTGCGTCGCATCCGGAGATGATGAGTTCGGGCCGAGTTATGGGCATGCAGGCGATTCGCATGGCGAGCGCGGAGAAGATGCAACTGGGCGACACCGTGGACGTGGAGGCCGGAGGTACGGTGTACGCGATCCATAGCAGGGGAACAGCCCTGACCGCGCAGCCGTTTCTGAGCGTGACGGTGCATCCGGGCGAGGTGTGGGCGGTGCGCTACAAGCTGGCGACCGCGCGCGAGATGCAGGGATTCGATGGACTGGATTCGATCGCTGCCGAGCTGCCGGTGGCGGTGGTTTGCGGAGCACGCCTATGCACCGAGAGCGGCAACCATCAGGAGATTGCAGTGAGCCGGAGGGCCGGAGGCGGTGTGATGGAGGCAGTGGTGTACCGCGATTCCATTGCACATTTGGCGGTTGCAGGCGGCGGTGCAATGAGTCCGGGAGAAATGGCAGAGTTCAGCGGACCGGGTGGCGTTGAGATGGACACGGCAACGGGGAGTTTCCGGTTTCTGGGCCCGGCGACCACGACGAATGGGGTCAGCATTACGCTGAGTGAGCCGCTGACTCGGAACCTGTGGGCGGCGCTGGAGTACGAAAGCGGCGCGGCGCTGGCGGAGAAGAATACGAGTGCGCAGGGAGTGGCGGAGGTTGCGGCGGGGTTGCACGCGGAGGCTGCGCAGGCAGCGACAGTCGCGGTGAAGGGGCGGGTACTGCGCACGGAGACGAAGCTGCGCGCGGCGTACCGCTGGCAGCCGGAGCATCTGGTGACGGCGGTGGGGCCGTACGAGACGAACAGCAAACAGGGGTATCTGAGCTTCTATGTGGGCCAGGAGTTGCGTTGGGGAGACCGGTTGCCGCCGGGGCTGGAGGCGACGATCGACGTGACCAACCTGCTGGCCGAGGGCTATCAGCCTTTCTTGTCGGCGGATGGAGAGACGCTGTTTCTGGCGCAGTCTCCGCGGACGATCCAGGGCGGGCTGTCGTTCAGGTTTTGAGCGGCGCTTTCCCAGAAAGATAGCGCAAACGGCACGATCTCGAACGTATTACGTCACTCTCAATCTATAGAGCGGGCTTTCAGCCCTTTGGATTGATACGGGCCTGCACCTGGGGCTACGCCCCAGGCTGGTATGGAGCGCGCCTTTGGCGCTTTGCTACGCCCAGGCTGGTATGGAGCGCGCCCTTGGTCGCTTTGCTACGCCCAGTCTGGTATGGAGCGCGCCCTTGGTCGCTTTGCTACGCCCAGGCTGGTATGGAGCGCGCCCTTGGCGCTTTGCTACGCCCCAGGCTGGTATGGAGCGCGCCCTTGGTCGCTTTGCTACGCCCAGGCTGGTATGGAGCGCGCCCTTGGTCGCTTTGCTACGCCCAGTCTGGTATGGAGCGCGCCCTTGGTCGCTTTGCTACGCCCAGTCTGGTATGGAGCGCGCCCTTGGTCGCTTTGCTACGCCCAGGCTGGTATGGAGCGCGCCCTTGGCGCTTTGCTACGCCCCAGGCTGGTATGGAGCGCGCCCTTGGTCGCTTTGCTACGCCCAGGCTGGTATGGAGCGCGCCCTTGGCGCTTTGCTACGCCCCAGGCTGGTATGGAGCGCGCCCTTGGTCGCTTTGCTACGCCCAGGCTGGTATGGAGCGCGCCCTTGGTCGCATTGCTACGCCCCAGGCTGGTATGGAGCGCGTCTTCGGTCGCTTTGCTACGCCCAGGCTGGTATGGAGCGCGCCCTTGGTCGCATTGCTACGCCCCAGGCTGGTATGGAGCGCGTCTTCGGTCGCATTGCTACGCCCCAGGCTGGTATAGAGCGCGCCCTTGGTCGCTTTGCTACGCCCAGGCTGGTATGGAGCGCGCCCTTGGCGCATATACTTTTTGCAGCGAGAATTTGAGGTTTGCAAACCATGATGAAACGAAGCGTTCTTAGCCAGGCCCTGATCCTTGGCTTTAGTTTTGTTCCCACGGCGATCTTCGCCCAGACAGCACAGTCCGCGCCGGTGACGCTGACCGATAAGCCGACTACGGTGACGCTGTCGAATGGGACCGTCAGCGTGACGTTCTGGAAGAAGGGCGCACAGTTTGCGCCGGGCACAGCCCCACAGCCGATGATGACGCCGCCAGCAGCAGCTCCAGTGGTCGCGCCGGCGCCGGTCGCGCCGATGGCAGGCCCTGGAGGCAATGCACCGGGAGGGCCACCGCGGGCGCGACCGATGGGACCGACGGGGCCGCGCAATGGGGAGGGCGCGTCGATTCTGTATACGGTGAACGGCAAGACGACGGAGTTCTCCGACCAGCGGCGAGCGATCTACTTCGATTCGGGCGGCGACCGGATCTATCCTGTGTCGGGCGGCGACATGCAGATTGTGAGCAACACGCCGGAACAGGCCGAGATTATGTGGCCGGGCGCGCCAACAGCCGACTTCAACTTTGATACGGAGTTTCACGTCATCATGCGCCGCGGCATCAGCGGCTTCTATATGTACGCAGTGTACAAGCACCCCGCCGATCTGCCTGCCGCCAACGTGGGGGAGACACGCTTTGTGCTGTATGGGCCGAACGGTCAGGCGCTATTCGACCATCACATTGTGGACGACATACGCCAGGGCGATCCGCCGCAGGGGCGGTTCGTGCGCCAGGTGCAGGACACGACATGGCAGTGGGCGGACGGGACGATCTACACCAAGTACAACTACTCGGCGTTCATGGCCGACCACCACGTACATGGCATGGTGGGGCATGGAATGGGTGAGTGGATGATTACGCCGAGCAACGAGTACATTGGCGGCGGACCCTACAAGCAGGACCTGATGGTCCATTCCGGCAACACGCTGCTGAGCATGTTCGTGGGCGGGCACTTTGGCGCGAATGGAATCCGCGTGGCGGCGGGCGAGACGTGGGACAAGGTGTTCGGGCCGGTGTTCCTGTACTACAACCACTCGGATGTGAGCGACCCGCAAGAGAACGTGGCCGCGCTGTGGGCGGACGCCAAGAAGCAGGCGGCGGCGCAGATGGCGCAGTGGCCTTACAACTTTGTGAAGCGCGAAGACTATCCGCTGGCGCGCGGCACGGTGAGCGGACAGATCAAGCTGACCGACGGGACAATCACCAAGGGCGCGTGGGCGATGCTGGCGCCGCCGAACGACGATTGGGAGGCCAACATCAAGGGCTACGACTTCTGGTCGCCGGTGGACGCAACGGGACATTTCAAGATCGACAAGGTACGGCCGGGAACCTATGCGCTGGTGGTGTGCGGGGCCGACCAGTTCGAGCCGTTCCGGCAAGAGAATGTGGTGGTCGGATCGTCGGCGGTCAATCTGGGAACGATTGCGTGGAAGCCGGTGACGCATGGAACGTATCTGTGGCAGATCGGCTACGCGGACCGGTCGAGCGCAGAGTTCAAGCACGGCGACGATGCGCGCCACTGGGAGAACTTTGCCTACTACATCAACGATTTTCCCAACGATGTGAACTACACCATCGGCAAGAGCGATTATGCAAAGGACTGGAACTACTCGCAGTGGACGCGGTACAACGAGGTGCCTTACTGGACGATCCACTTCAATCTGCCCAAGGCACTGACGGGCAAAGCGACGCTGACGCTGGGCGTGGCGGCCTCGTCGGGCGGTGTGCTGCAGGTGCAGGTGAACGGACAGGCGGCGGGAAGCGTGACGACGGCGCACACTGGAATGGCGCCGTATCGGTCGGGCAACCAGGACAGCCCGTACCATTCGTATCTGGTGACGTTCGATGCGTCGCTGCTGAAGGCGGGTGCGAACGAGATTCGCCTTGCGCCGGACAAGAGCGAGCCGTTCCCGCCGGGCAAGGACGCTCTGTTTACCGCGGTGCCAGCCTCGATCATGTATGACGCGGTGCGGTTTGAGGTGGACTCACCCGGCGCCAAGCCGCTGATGAAGCGCGTGCCTCCGCCGGCGTTGACCGCGCCGTACAATCCCGGGCCGCATCCGACTCCGGGACTGAAGGTGGCGATGGTTCCGGCTTCGTAGCAGACGTGGGAATGTTTGACATTGAATCAGGGGCTAAAGCCCCCCTTTATAGCGTGCGTTTACGGCATCCTTCGATTTCGCTCAGGACAGGCTCTAAAGCCGTGCCCTTAAGCGAGGCAAAACAAATATCTATATGGTTAGTTCTCGAACTCGGTTTCGGGCGTGGGGAGGATATCGTCTGGGCGGGCGATCCAGACGTAGAGGGTGGGCAGCAGGATGACGCTGATGAACAGCGCTCCGATGAGGCCGCCGACGATGACGATGGCGAAGGGACGCTGGGAGTCGGAGCCGATGCCGTGCGATGTGGCAGCGGGCAGCAGGCCGAGGGTTGCGACCAACATGGTCATCATAATGGGTCGGAGGCGGAGGACCGCGCCCTCGATGGCGGCCTCTTCGATGGTGTGTCCACGCACGCGCATCTGGTTGATGTACTCCAGCATGATGACGCCGACTTCGACCGAGACGCCGAAGAGGGCGAGGAAGCCGACGCCGGAGGAGACGCTGAAGTGGGTCCCGGTGAGGAGCAGCGCGGTGAGACCGCCCACCGGCGCCATGGAGACGGTGACGAGAATGAGCAGGGCCCACTTACCGGAGTGGAACATGGTGTAGAGCAGCACAAAGATGACGATGAGGGTGATAGGGAGCACGATCATCAGCCGGCGGGAGGAGCGCTGCTGGCTGGCATACTCTCCGGCCCAGTCGATCTTGTAGCCGATAGGCAGGGCGACTTGTGCGTTGACTTTGTGGATGGCCTCTTCGACGGTGGAGCCAAGGTCTCGTCCGCGCACGCTGTATTTGATGGCGACGTAGCGCTGGCCGGCCTCGCGGTAGACCTCCTCGGCGCCGTCCTCGGTCTTGACGGTGGTGAGCTGGGCGAGGGAGACGCGCTCGCCGGAGGGCGCGAGCAGGCGGATATTGTCGATGGCCTCCTGGGTGCTCCGGTACTGCGGCAGGTAGCGAAGGACTACGTCGTAGCGCGCCTCGCCTTGCAGCACCTGGGTGACGGCGTTGCCACCGACCGCGGTCTGGATGGCGTCCTGCACGTCGGCGACGTTGATGCCGTAGCGGGCGGCAGCGGCGCGGTCGACGGTGTAGTTGAGGTTGGGCTGGCCGATGACACGAAATAGTCCGAGGTCCTGGACGCCGTCGATCTGACTCATGATGGAGACGATCTGATCGCCCTTGGCTTCGAGGGTCTTGAGGTCGTCGCCGTAGATCTTGACCGCGAGCTCACCCTTGACACCGCTGACGGCCTCTTCGACATTGTCGGAGATTGGCTGGGAGAAGTTCCAGCCGACGCCGGGAATCTTGCTGAGTTCGGTGTTCATGGCGGAGATGAGTTCTTCCTTATTCTTGCGGAAGACGGGACGCCACTGCTCTTTGGGTTTGAGATCGACGAAGTACTCGGTGTTGAAGTAGCCGGTGGTGTCGTTTCCGTCGTCGGGGCGGCCGGTCTGGCTGACGACCTTGGTGACCTCGGGGAAGGAGTTGAGGCGGATGCGCGCCTGGTTCATGACGCGTAGGCTTTCGGTAGGGCCGGTGGAGGGGGCAAGTGTCCCGCGCACCCAGATGGAGCCTTCGTCGAGGTGAGGCAGGAACTCGGAGCCGATGGCGCCGCCGAAGGTGAGGAAGGCGGCGAAGGCCAGCGAGAGCACGGCAAGACCGACTGTGATGAAGCGGTGCTCAATGGCCCACTTAACCGATGTACGGTAGTGGCGGGTGAGCCAGACCATCGCCGGGTTCTCCCACTCGCTGGCACCTTTTTCAAAGAAGAAGCTGGCGAGGACGGGAGCGATGAGCATGGAGAAGACCAGGCCGCCGACCAGCGCGAAGCTGACCATCCAGGCCATGGGTTTGAAGAGACGGCCCTCAACGGCCTGCAGGGTGAAGATGGGAAGGTAGGCGGCGATGATCATGCCGCGCGCATAGAAGACAGGACGCTGCACCTCGTGGGCGGCCTCGCGGATGAGTTGGGTGGGAGTGCCGAGCTCACCGCTCCTGTGGTTGAGATGACGGACGATGTTTTCGATCATGACGACGGAGCCATCCACCACCATGCCGAAGTCGAGCGCGCCCAGCGAGAGGAGGTTGGCGGGGATTCCGCGCAGGTCCAGGCAGATGGCTGCGAAGAGCAGAGCAAAGGGCATGGTGAGGGCTACGATGATGGCCCCACGCGCATTGCCAAGGAAGAGGAAGAGGATGATGACGACAAGGAAGATGCCTTCGCTGAGGTTGTGCAACACGGTGTGGGTGGTGTAGTGGAGCAGGTCGCTGCGATCGAGGAAGGGAACGATCTTGACACCGGGGGGAAGGACTCCGGGGTGCTGCGTGTCGCCGTTCAGCTCGGCGACTTTTTGGTGGATGGCTTCGAGGGTAGAGTCAGAGTTGTCGCCCTTGTGCATAAGGACGATGCCCTCGACCACATCGTCGTTGTCGATGAGCTTGCCGTCCTGCTTGTCGATCGAGATGCGCCTGCCCTGGCTGTCCCGATGCTCGACGCATGGATCGGTGGGGCCTGAGGTGGGGTCTGTCTCGGTGATGGGGGTTGCGCCGACGCGGCAGGTTTTGCCGATCTGGCCGAGTCGGATCTTGGGGCCTTGCGCGACCGTTGCGATGTCTTTGACGCGCAGAGCGGTCCCGTTCTGGGTCTTGAGGACGGTCTGTTCGATGTCGCGGACGCTGCTGAAGAGGCCGACCTCGCGGACGTTGATCTGCTGCTCTCCCTGCTCGATGAAGTTGCCGCCGGCGTTGACGTTATTGTTGGCGATCTGCTGTTCGACCTGGCCGATGGAGAGGCCGTAGGCGATGAGCTTATCGGGATCGACGCGGACCTGGTACTCGCGGGTGATGCCGCCGAAGCTGGAGACATCGACCACGCCAGGAACGGACTTGAACTCCTTCTCCAGCTTCCAGTCTTCCAGCGATTTGAGGTCCATGCTGTCGTAGGCGGGATTGGTGGAGCGCAGGGTGTACCAGTAGATCTGTCCGACGGGGCTCCAGTCGGTGCCCATCTGGGGCTGCAGGCCGGCGGGCAGCGAGACCTGGCCGAGACGTTGGAATGCCTCCTGACGGTTGTCCTTGTCGGTGGAGTCGTCGTCGAAGATGAGCATGATGCTGGAGAGGCCGGCGAGCGAGGTGGAACGGAGATGCTGCAGGTGGGGAATGCCTGCCATCTGAATCTCGATGGGGATGGTGACTTGCTGCTCGACCTCCTCGGCGGCGCGGCCGGGCCACTGAGTGATGATCTGGACGTAGTTATTGGCGACGTCGGGATAGGCCTCGACGGGGAGATTGTGGAAGGAGACGATGCCCCAGGCGAAGAGCAGGATCGCCGCTCCGATCATGAGCCAACGATTGTTGAGGGCGAAATCGATGAGGCCGCGGATCATCTAGGGGGTCACCGCATTCTGTAGCGTAAGCGCATTGGAGACGACCTGCTGGCCGATATCGATCCCGGAGAGGACTGCCTGCATCCCGTTGGGGAGCATCTCTCCGGCCTCGACGGCGACGCGGCGGAAGTTGCCGGCACCCGCAGATGGAGGCGCGCCCGCGGCAGGGATGTAGACCCAGTCGCGGTCGTGCAGATGCAGGATTGCAGTGGTGGGAACCGAGGCATGGGTTTGGGTGGCGTTGCCGAAGAGGGTTGCGGTGGCGAACATTCCGACGCGCAGCAGGGTGCCTGGATTGGCCACCTCGATGCGTACCTTGGCGGTGTGCAGCGAGGGGTCGAGCAGCGCGCCGATGTCGCCGATAACACCGGTGAGCACCTTGCCGGGATAGGCGGCGAGGCGAATCTCGGCCTTCTCGCCGAGGTGGACCTGGGCGAGATCGTTCTCGTAGACATCGCAGACGACCCAGACGCGGGAGAGGTCGGCGATGGTAAAGGCGTTGGCCGATCCGGAGTAGGTGACGCCCGCGGCAGCAGCGTCGGTAACGTTCTGCGCGACGATGATTCCGCTGGCGGGAGCATATACCTTGACGGTTTCGGTGGGATGGTCCTTGTCGACGCCAAGAACATGAAGTTGCTGTTCGGCGGCGTTGACCGAGGATTTGGCGTCGTCCTCAGCATTCTGCGCGATCTCAAGCTGGGTGGTGGGGATGGCGCCCTTGTCGTGCAGCAGTTTGGAGCGATCGAGCTGCATCTGGGTGAGGCGCTCGTCGTTGACGGCCTTGAGATAGGCGCTGAAGGCGGAGGAGACGTCGGCGCTCTGCACCTCAATGAGGAGCTGACCCTTTTTGACGGAATCGCCCAGGCGCGCGTGGATAGCCACGACCCGGCCGGAGGCGATGGAGATGACGGGGATGGTGCGGGAGACGTCTGGACTGACGGTGCCGGTGACGTTCAGGGTGGTTGGCGCCTGGTAGCTGGCCGCGGCGACCAGCGGGAATGCAGCGGGGTTGAGCACGTGTACCAGCGCGGGGTCGGCGTCCGGCTGCACGGTGACGGCGGAAGGACCTTCTTTACTCGGGTCGGGGGGGGTACGGTTGCACCCCGTTGCGGCGACGAGCGCAAGACAAGCCATTGCGCCCGCATACTTTGCTGCACTGCCTGAGCTCATCGATTACCCTTGTTCTTCCCTGGACCGTATACCCATACATTGACGCTGATTTCAATGGAATGTTGCGCCCTGGATCGGCTCGCCCAGCCAATCTTCCACTATGAGAGTACGACAAAACCGGCCATTTGGACTCTTGCGTGGGTCGGCACCGAGGGGGTGGAATGCAGATGGATACGGGTTTTGGCAGGCGCTGAAGAAGCGACAGGGAAGAGTGAAAGCACGCAGCCCGTATTTGATGCGGGTTACTCTATATCCACACACATGGCATTTACCTACATTCTGGGCAACCGGCGTTACGCGTTTGCTGACCTGCGTGAGCTGCTGGCCAAGGCAACTCCCTTGCGCAGCGGCGACGCGCTTGCGGGTCTGGCGGCTGGATCTGCCGAGGAACGCGTGGCAGCGCAATTTGCACTTGCCGATCTGCCGCTTGCGCATTTTCTGTCGGAACAGGTGATTTCATACGAGGACGACGAGGTGACGCGGCTGATTGTGGATACCCATGACGCTGAGGCATTTGCACCCATACGATCGCTCACCGTCGGCGAGCTGCGCGACTGGCTGCTATCGGACAACGCTACCGGCGACCTGCTGACCGCGCTGGCGCCAGGGTTGACGCCGGAGATGGCCGCTGCCGTCAGCAAACTGATGCGGGTGCAGGACCTGATTGCGGCGGCGGCAAAGATGCGCGTAGCCACACGATTCCGCACTACCGTGGGACTGGCCGGAAGATTGAGCGCGCGCCTGCAGCCCAACCATCCAACCGACGATATGGCAGGCATTGCCGCATCCATGCTGGATGGACTGTTGCTGGGCTCCGGCGACGCGGTTGTCGGCATCAATCCAGCCGGGGACAGCGTAGCGACTACAACGAAGTTGCTGCGCCTGATCGATGCGGTGCGACAGCGATTCGGTATCCCCATGCAGAGCTGTGTGCTGGCGCATGTCACAACCCAGATGAGAGCGATGGAAGAGGGCGCACCAGTGGACCTGATCTTCCAGTCCATTGCGGGCACAGAGGCTGCCAACCGCAGCTTTGGGGTCAACCTGGCGCTTCTCGACGAGGCGCATCAGGCCGGGCAATCGCTGCGGCGTGGAGCGGTGTGCGCCGATGGAAGCACCGGCGACAATGTGATGTACTTTGAAACTGGCCAGGGCTCGGCCCTCTCCGCCAATGCCCACCATGGCGTGGACCAGCAGACGCTGGAGGCGCGCGCCTATGCAGTTGCCCGCCGCTACAGGCCCATGCTGGTGAATACCGTGGTGGGCTTCATCGGGCCGGAGTATCTATACGACGGCAAGCAGATAACCCGCGCCGGATTGGAAGACCACTTCTGCGGCAAGTTGCTGGGACTTCCCATGGGTTGCGACGTTTGCTACACAAACCACGCCGAGGCCGATCAGGATGACATGGATGCATTGCTGACACTGTTGGGCGTGGCAGGCGTGAATTACATCATGGGCGTGCCCGGCGCGGACGATGTGATGCTTCATTACCAGAGCACCAGCTTCCATGACGCGCTGTATCTGCGCCGTGTGCTCGGACTGCGTCCAGCTCCGGAGTTTGAGAGATGGTTGGCAGGTGATAGTTTCCAGCGTCTGGCACTAGAGGCCGGCCATCCAGAGAGGCTGCTGACGGTATGAGCGAGAGGCTGCATCCCGCGACGGAGCTTGCCGCGCGCATGCGCGCACTGACCCCTGCACGCGTGGGGTTGGGCCGCACCGGAGTAAGTTTGCAGACACGCGATATGCTGGACTTTCAGCAGGCCCACGCCCAGGCCCGCGACGCGGTACACGCCCCGTTGAACGCAGCGGCGCTGGCGGCGGAGCTATCTGCAATCACATGCGGACCGGTGTTGCGATTGCACTCTGCCGCGGCAGACCGTGCAACCTACCTGCAGCGTCCGGACCTTGGGCGAAGGCTGAGCGCGGCGAGCCGTTCCCAACTGTCGTCCGGCTCCTGGGACCTGGCGCTGATCGTGGCGGACGGCCTGTCCGCGATTGCCGTCGAGCGGCATGTACCTGGCCTGCTTCAGCAACTGCTTCCCCGGCTAGAGGGCTGGCGCCTGACGCCACTGGTTGTGGTGGAGCAGGGGAGGGTGGCCATTGGAGACGAGATCGGCTCGGCGCTCGGCGTGCAACTGTCGGTGGTGCTGATCGGCGAGCGGCCGGGACTGAGTTCACCCGACTCATTGGGCGCTTATATTACCTGGGGACCACGAATTGGGCGCACGGACGCCGAACGCAATTGCATCTCGAACATACGTACAGAGGGACTGAACAATGCGATGGCTGCCACACAATTGGTTTTGTACCTGACAGAAGCGCGCAGGCGACGACTCACCGGAATTGCGTTGAAGGAAGATTCACGGCTCCTGAAGGAAGACAGCTTGTGAGGACTCTGCCGGGATGCATAGGGATGCCGATTAGAACGATTCATACTGCCGGAAGGCGGCTGATTGCTCCTCATCGATACGGGTGCGTATACTCCTCCGCGAACGAATAAACGATCCGGAGTCGATGCCATGAGGGCTGCCCTGAAGGTTTCTCTGTTTCCACTTTTGTTCCCACTCTTGGCAACGATGCCGCCGGCACAGGCGCAGCGCCCGTGGCAGGAGATGACGGACCCGTCGATCAGCGAGGCAGCGGCGAACTTCAAATCTCCGCCGCACGAGTATGGGGCGATCCTGCCGTTTGCGAGCTGGAACGGCGCGGACCCGGCGGTGGTGCGGGCGAATATTGTGCGCGACTTCGACCGGCTGTCGGCCAACGGGCTGTTCATCGTGAACCTGTCGCCGGGACGGCGCGCTCCAGGCGAGCCGGCGTACCTTTCGCCGGGACATATGGACCAGGTGAAGTTCACCGTGGCGGAGGCCGCCAAGCGAAACATGCGCCTGTGGTTCCAGGACGAGAGCGACTATCCGAGCGGATTCGCGGGCGGCTACATCAGCGAGCGCTACCCGCAGCTTGGGATGCAGGCGCTGTTGGCAGACATCACGGTCCGCGTTTACCCAGGCGAGACGCTGGAACTGCCGCTGCCTGCGAATGCGATGGCAATCTGGGCGACGGAGACAGAGGAGAGCGGGGCCATCAAGCAGGTGATCTCGGTCCCTGTGCCTGCCAGCGGTAATCTCCATTGGATCGTACCGGCTGAGGGTTCGACGCCGAATGAGCCGCGCTACAACTGGCAGGTGACGATCATGCGGCACACCTACCTCAGCTCGAACACGCGCAACTTCAATCGCGCGGACGGGACGCGTGCCAAGGATTCGCTGTACTCGCTGATCGACTATCTGGACCCCAAGGCCACGGACGCGTTCCTGCACATCACGCACGACACCTACTACGGCGCAGTGGGCGACCAGTTCGGCAAGACGGTCCTGGGTTTCTTTGGCGATGAGCCGGAATACCAATTTACGCCATGGACGCCCACCATTCTGGAGCAGTTCAAGGCGCAGAAAGGCTACGATGTAGCGCCGTATATGCCGCAGTGGTTCAACCGGCAGACGACGGAGCAGTCGGTGCGCGCTGCCGCGGACTACACCGATGTGTGGAGCGGTATCTTCCGCAGTTCGTTCTTCGGCGAGCAGGCGAACTGGGCCAAGGCGCACAACGTGGAGTACCTGGTACACATCGGCCACGAAGAGACGATGCTCGCGGTGGCGCACCAGGCCGCCGACTTCTTCCGCGGCTACCGGTATGTGCAGGTGCCAGGGATCGACAACCTGAGCAAGCTGGTACCCGGCGCGGTACACCAGGCAGACGGGACATGGACGGTGAATAACAACTTCCCCAAGCTGGCGAGTTCGGCGGCGCATCTGTTCGGCAGGCCACAGGTGTGGTCGGAAGAAGGCGGCGGAACGGGGGTCGACGGCAAGTACCAGATCAATTATCAGCTAGTGCGAGGGATCAATGCGCTACAGATACGGGTCCCCGGACTGCGCGGCGGTGGCGGCGACGGAGCAGCAGGTCAGGCGTCCGAGTCTGTCCCGCCGGATTCGCCGGAGACCGCATGGTATACCAACCGCGGCGGCTATCTGATGGCGATCGGCCGTCCCGCGGCACAGGTTGGGCTGTACCATCCGGTCAATACCATATGGCTGGGCGGCCAGGACGCTACGGACGCCGACCACAGCACGACCAAGCTGGGCTGGCAGTTATTTGAGCACCAGGTGGATTGGGACTACTTCGACGAGCAGTCGCTCAGTTCGGTGGCGACGCTGGAGAACGGCGGCTTCAAGAACCTGAGCGGGCAGACCTACAAGGCAATCGTGTTCCCGACGATGACGGTGATTACACGCACCGGTCTGGAGCGGCTACAGGCGTTTGCCAAGCAGGGCGGCAAGGTGATCTTCGTCGGCAAGACGCCGAGCCTGATCCTGGACAAGACGTATCTGGATATGAAGGAGAAGCCGGACCTGAGCTTTGCCACTCTAATTGAGTCTTCGGGCGATATTACTCCGGCGGTGATTGCGGCGTTGCCCAAGCCGGATGTGAAGCTGGACGCGTCTTTTCCGAGGCTGACCTACACGCATCGAAAATGGGCCGACGGCGATATGTACTTCTTCTTCAACGAGAGTACGGCGACGGAGAAGCGCATGGCGACGATTGCGGGACACGGCCCGGCGCAGGACTGGGACATGGCTACGGGCGAGATCCATCCCATGACGGCGGCGAATGCGGAGGGAGATTCGGTGAGCGTTCCGCTGATGCTGGGACCCGTATGAGGCGAAGGTGATTGTGGTGGGGCCGCTGCCCAAGGGGGTTTCCTCCGCGGAGCCTTCGTTTGTATCCGGCGAACCGGTTGCGGACCTGAGTGGCGACTGGAAGCTGGACCTGAACGGCAAGCAGTTGACCACGCCGATTAAGCCATGGCAGGAGCTGGGCACAATGTCGTTTGCCGGGCCAGCGACTTATACCATGCAGTTCACACCAACCGCCGCACCCAAGGGGAAGCATGTCTATTTGGAGATTGCCGATGTGCATGACTACGCGAAGGTGACACTCAACGGAAAAGAGGTGGGCGCGCGGTCGTTCCAGCCCTATCGATGGGACGTGTCCAGCGAACTGAAGCCGGGACCGAACGACCTGAAGATCGAGGTGTATGCCAATGTCAGCCAAACGTCGTCGGGAGCGCCGCCTGCTGCTGGAACGGCGGCCCCGGCTGCTGCTGGTTTGGCGACACTGCCTTCGAGTGTAGGAGCACCTGCTGGGAGCGGAGGGCGTGGTGGCCGGGGCGGACGTGGTGGCGGGGCTGCTGCGGGTGGCGGAGGGACGACACCCGCACCAGGCGGAGGAGGGCGCGGCGCGGCTGCAGCGCCTGCGACATCCGGCTTGCTGGGCAGCGTCAAGTTGGTGGCGTACTAGAGCATTTTCGGTAATGGTGTAGTCCGTCGCGGAGTGAGCAAAAGCAGATTCCTCCGCTTCGCTACGGAATGACAAATAAAGGGCATCCCACCCTTTCGCAAAGGCGCGAAAGGATGGGGCACCCCGGCAGATTCCTCCGCTTCGCTACGGAATGACAAATAAAGGGCATCCCACCCTTTCGCAAAGGCGCGAAAGGATGGGGCACCCGGCAGATTCCTCCGCTTCGCTACGGAATGACAAATAAAGGGCATCCCACCCTTTCGCAAAGGCGCGAAAGGATGGGGCACCCGGCAGATTCCTCCGCTTCGCTACGGAATGACAAATAAAGGGCATCCCACCCTTTCGCAAAGGCGCGAAAGGATGGGGCACCCGGCAGATTCCTCGCTCCGGGTCGGAATGACAAATAAAGGGCATCCCACCCTTTCGCAAAGGCGCGAAAGGATGGGGCACCCGGCAGAATGACAATTCATTTACCTCTACACAAATGTGAAAGTGCTTTAGCGCTCGATTTTGCGGATGAAGAGCCAAAGTCCAACCAGCATGATGGCAATGGCAAAGAAGCAGATCCCCAGACCGATACGACGCTGGTTGCGCTCAACCATGGCGTCTTTGCCGGCCTGCTCATCCTTGGCGGCGATTTTCAGGCCTGCCTGGACATCCTGATCCACCATGGCCTGTTGGTAGGTATGGATGGTGACGCGCGCTTTAATCAGCTCGTCCCTGGCCTGGCTCTGAGCCAGCCGGGCCTCGCTCACATCCATGCCGGAAGACTCGGCGACGGAAAGAGTTTGATCGGCATGCGTAATGGCCCCGTCCAGACGCATCAAGCCGCCCTGGATAGCCGCGCGGGCCTGATCGCACTTGTCGCCCGGTTGATGACAGCGCAAGCAGACGCCTTGTGGGCCGGTGCCAAGCATGGCGTCCGATGGCAGGTGGATGGCGTGATTGGAGTGGCAGACAACGCATCCGGGAAGCCCTAGCGACTGAAACGCCTTGAAGTGCGTACTCTTGCCATACATCTGTGCCTGGAAGACGTGGCAGTTGGCGCAAACATTCTGTACCTTGTCCACGCCCGGCGGCACGGCGCCATGGTTTCCGTGGCAGGTGGTGCAGGTAGGCGCACTCAGATCGCCACGCACCATCATCGCCTGATAGTGAACGCTGGTCTTGTAGTTTGCGAACTGATCGGTAGGAATGCCGTACGGCTTCATGTACGCCGCGTCGGAATGGCAGCGCGAGCATGTAGTCGCAATGTTGACGGGGTTGACGGTGGAACGGGGATCGCTGGGCGGCCGGATATCGTGGACGCTATGGCAGTCGACGCATACGGCAACTTTGCCGTCTCCCGCGGCCAGGCGCTTGCCATGCATGCTGGTGCGATACTGGTCCAACTGGTCGGTGCGAAGGCCGGGATCGTACTGCTTCATGTAAGTGGGATTGGAATGGCAGCCGGCGCATAACTGCGGCACCTGCCTGCGATCGATCTTGCCTTTGAACCCGGCCTTGGCGCCCATGGACACGGCTGGGTCGTAGCTGCTTGCGTCGCCTCCATGGCAACTGGTGCAGGTGAGGCCTTTTTGCGCGTGGATGTCCTGGCTGAACTTATCCTGCGAAACGCCCAGCGGGTCCGGCAGAGCGGAGTGGCAATCCACACAGGAGTTGGTGGTTTGCCCATAACCAAGGCATGTTGCGAGCACGATGCAGCCCGCCAGCCCGAGCGTACGGACTGCGCGCAACAGCCGGAAGTTATTTCGCAAGGTAGCCATAAACACTCATACCCGTCACATACATCAGAGCAAAGATTGCCAGCCCGGTGATCCACCTTTTGGGGCGTGAGGGCGGCACACTGTCAAAAAATGGAAGCAGAAGCCACAACAAACGCGACCAGGCCGCAACCAAGCACGCCCAAGACCTCGCCATCGACGAACCAGACTTTGGAGGGAATGAGCTTGAGCGTCTGGAACATGAAGAGGAAGTACCACTCGGGCTTGATGCCGGCCGGCGCCGAGCCAAACGGGTCTGCCTTGACACCGAGGTTCCAGGGAAAGATTGCCGCCAGAGCGCCCAGCACGCCAATTGCCACGTACCAGGCCATCATCTCCCGCAGCATGAAGTTGGGGAAGAACTTCATCTCGCGTCTTGCCGAGGGATTTTCAATCCACTCCGCTTCGATTTTGGGCGGAACGCTCATGCCAAGACGCTGCACAAGAAAAAGATGGATTGCGATCAGAACGACCACCAGCCCGGGCAGAACAGCTACATGGAAGCCGAAGAACCGGATCAGAGTGGCCCCGGTGACCTGTGGGCCGCCACGCAGAAAGATCATCATGGGTTGGCCGACGATCGGAATCTGCCCGACCATGGCGGTGCCGACCTTGGTGGCGAAGAAGGCCAGCGTGTTCCACGGCAGCAGATAGCCGCTGAAACCAAATCCCATGACAAGGAACAGAAGAAGCATTCCGCTGACCCATGTCAGTTCCCTGGGCTTGCGATAGGCCTTGAGGAACAACACACTGAACATGTGCAGAAAAGCAGTGAGAATCATCAGGTTGGCCGACCAAGAATGGATGGAACGGATCAGCCAGCCATAGCGCACCTTGGTCATGATGTACTGCACGCTCTCGAACGCCTCGTTGGCGCCGGCGTTGTAATACAACAGAAGCAAGATACCGGTGATTACCTGGACCCCGAAGAGAAAAAGGGTGATACCGCCGAAGAAATACCAGTAAGTCAAGCGGTGAACGGGGACGGTCTTGTGACGAAATGGGGCGATGAGGCCGTCCAGGTGAAGCCGTTCATCCAACCAGCGAACGATGGCAGAGATCATGGTCAGGCCCCCCGTTTGAGGGTGACGACAATTTCATCGCCGCGCAGATGGACGTCGTAGGCTACCAGGGGTTTTGGCGGCGGGCCTGAGATATTCCGGCCATCGATGCCGTAGATGCCGTTGTGACAGGGACACCAGACCTGGTGCAAATCGCCGCGATACTGCACCGTGCAGCCGAGGTGGGTGCAGGTGGCAGAGAGCGCCTGATAAGCGCCGTCGCTGGTCAAAATGAGCAGGCCGGGGCTACTGCCAAAGCGGAAGATTGCGCCGGAATTCGGCTTCAGGTCGCCGACCTTGCCGGCTATCACTTCGTTCACGCCAAGGTCCGCGACGGGCGGAGGCACCATATAGCGAATAATGGGATAGAGGAAGGAAGCAAACGTGGCAAGAATGCCGCCGCCAAGGAAGTATTCAATCGCGCGGCGACGCGTCGATCCCGGAGGTGTGTTCTGGTCGCCGCTCATGCAGTACACCTCCACCGCAATAAACTGTTAGGAGCAGGATCGTCCGTCGCGCAGACGGCTAAATCGTGCAGGTCAAACTGAAGTTGTTGCGCCTCGGCCCCAACTCCGCAGCCAGACTTCTCAAAGTAATATCATGGAGGTTGCTCAACTTTCAGTCTGTGACCTACGTCACAACCTGCAATGTTAGGGGAAGCCAACTTCCTTGCGGCCGATCTGGATCGGGCGGATCGAAAGCGGGAAGTGTATCAGAATGAATGCGGACTCGCTGCCAGCGCGCCGCCGAAGAACCCAGATGGGCAGAGAGGATTGAAGTCAATACGGCAAACTTGGCACGCTGACTCACAATCACTCTCGCGGAATGCTTGTTCTTCTTGAGGACTACTTCTGCAATGTGCGTATATATGCCACGACTACTTTGATCTGAGCGTCGGTAAGCTTGCCTACATTGGGGGGCATCTTGTTCTTGCCATTCTTCACGGCGGCGATCAGTTCAGTGTCCGGCGCCTTGACGACCGCCGGGTCCTTGAAGGATACAGCCTTCATGGCTTTGCCGGCCGGTGTGGCGCCCAGGCCGTCTGCACCGTGGCACATGGCGCACTTCGCTTTGTAAATGTCCGGGCCGGAGTCCTGTGCAAACGCCGGTGTGACGATGGATGCTGCAAGGCATATGGTTGCAGCAAATCTCAGGTGTAATTTCACGATTCATCTCCTTATGGACCGGGGCCCCGTCCTGCTGCCCGACTAAAACACTATACATGGAATTGTCTTTTCGGCCCGGTTTCGCTTGGCTCCTATCGATGTTTATCAAGATGACCAGGGCAAAGCCGGGCTTCTGCTCGGACCGGCGCCGAATCGGAGATTCCGGTGGAGATATATCACGCTTTAGGGAACTTGCCGACCTTTTCACACGCAGGAGAAATTGAATGCGCAGGGACAACTCCAGCGGCGGGCCGGAGCGGCTTGGCAATGGCGTCGAAACAAATAATGCATAAGTTTCAGCGGCGAGGTATGCTGGCTGCGCGTCATGATGGGGAGTTACCGATGAACTATTTATTTGTGACCACAAAGGACCGCAGGAATCGCCGCGCGGCCTCTGTCTGGGCCGCAATCGCCGTAGGTGTAACCGTATTGGCTGCATGCGTACCTGTTCTGTTCGCGCAACCGAGCTTCGCGCAGTCGACCGGCGAGAAGTATCCCTGGCAGAAGATTCAGATGCCGACCGCGGCCGAAGTCAAGCAGGCATGGAAGGCCCCTCCGCCGGAGTACGGGCCGGAGCCCTACTTCGGACTGAATGGCGCTGTGACGATCGAGAGCCTGGCGCATGACCTGGACACCGCAAAGGGCCTCGGCTTTCATGCGGTCACGCCTCAGGCCGGCGGCGGCATGACCACGGCCTACCTGACGCCCGAGTACTTCGCCTTCTTCAAGCAATTCGCCGAAGAGGCCAAGAAGCGCGACATGAAGATCTGGATCGTCGACGACATCGGCTATCCCGGCGGGTTTGCGGGCGGCCTGATGGCCAAGCAAAAGCACGAGTTGACCATGCAGGGACTGCACCTCACGCCCGGTATTGCGGTAAAGGCGGGCGAAACACTCAACCAGACAGTCAGCGCAAATGCCGTGTCGGCGGTTGCGGTCAGGGCCACAGGCGAGCACATGTCGCTTGCGGCGACGGACGGCAAGCTTGCCTGGACGGCCCCGGCGGGCGGCGACTGGACCGTGTATGTAGTGGAGCATATCTACATCAGCGGACATCCGTCCTCACCATTCACGGGTGCGCTGGAAGACTACATGGACCCAGCGGCGACGGCGGCGTATATCGGGTTCAACCACCAGGGTTACTACGATGCCATGCCGGAATTGTTCGGCAACACCATCCTGGGATTTCGCGGCGACGAGCCGGCCTATACGATTCCGGGGTTGCCGTGGACGCCCAAGTTCTTCGATACCTTCCAGCAGGAGAAGGGCTACGACATTCGGCCCTACCTGGGTGTGTTGGTGATGTCGGAGCCGCAACAAAGTGGATTCGGCGGGCGACCGGCCACGCCGCCGCCTACAGCTCCCCCGTTCACGGATGCCGAAAGGCGCGCCAAGGGCGACTACTATGACGTCTACTCGCAGATGTTCCGCGACGGATTCTTCAAGCCGCTGGGCCTATGGGCCGCCGCGCATGGCGTGGAGTACCAGGTGCATCTGGATAACGAAGAGAGGGAGATGTCGCTGGTGCGCTGCACGGGGGACTTCATACGCGCGATGCAGTACATGCAGGTTCCGGGGATCGATGCCATCCAGCACCAGATATGGACCGACACGGTCTCCGATTTTCCGCGGCTGGCGTCGAGCGCGGCACACATTTATGGGCATCCTCGCGCGTTTACCGAGAGCTTTGCCGCAATGCAGCCTGCACCGGACATTACCATGGCGCGCTACATCCTGAACGAGCAGATGGTGCGCGGGGTCAATTTGATTGAGACCATGATGTACGGGGCTACACCCCCTCCCGGAGCAGCTCCCGAGCCCGCTCGCACTCCGCGGCCAACAGCGGCGACTGCGGGGGGCGCGGCGCCAGCGGCACCGCCGCGTCCGCGCGGGGGGCCATCGGAGCTGATGCGCGATCCAGGCTGGCCCGCGCTGATGGACTACGTTCACCGCCTGAGCTACGTGATGAGCATGGGACGACCGGCTGCGAGTGTTGCACTGTACATCCCTTCCAGTTCGATGTGGCTGGACGATTCGGCCGCCGACACTGCGTTTGTGGCAACAGAACGGTTGCTGGCGGAGCGGCAGATCGACTTCGACATCATCAACATCAGCGCGCTGGCCGAAGATTTGAAGGCGGGGCCGGGATATCTGGAAACCATGAGCGGCAACCAGTATCGGACCGTCGTCATTCCGTACGCGGACATTCTCTCCCAGACGGAGTTGGACCGGATGAAGACGCTGGTGAAGGGCGGCGGGAAGGTCCTCTTCCTTGGCAAGACGCCGTCGCTGATTTCGCAGAAGTCGAACATGGATGCGCGCGCGGCGACGCCTGCTGACTTTGCATGGGCAACCGTGGAGACCTCGGCGCAGCTTCCAACTTCCCCAACGCGGGGGCCGGCATCAGCGCCCGCCACGCCTCGCGGCACCCCGGTGCTTCCGGCAGCAGCACCGCTCACGCCTCCCGCGCCGCAGATGGTTCCGGCGGCAATTGAGACGGCGCTCAACAAGGCGATCGCAACTCGCGAGGTGGCACTGGACGCTCCGGACGCCACGCTGAAGGTGAACACTCGGCGACTGAAGGACGCGGACGTATACCTATTTTTCAACGAAGGCGCGCAGGCCATCTCGCACTCGGTGACGCTGAAGGCAGCGGGCAAGACGGCGGAGGCATGGGACCCGGCGACCGGGACGGTCTCTCCCTTGACTTCGACGGCGGGCAAGGGCGCGGTCACGGTGAAGCTCGACCTGAAGCCATACGAGACCAAGCTGTTGACAGTCCGGTAACCGGCTCCGAGTGCGATCCCATCCTCGACGCAGATGTGGCGCAAGGATGGGATTGGACCTGTGCTGCCGCACCTCGGCCTGCGAGTTTAGCATCGTGGGCGGATACTGGAGCATATTCGGTAATGGTGTAGTCCGTCGTGGAGCGAGCGAAAGCAGATTCCTCCGCTTCGCTGCGGAATGACAAATAAGCGAACAGACAACGACGCAATACGGAGATTCTGGCTACGCCAGAATGACGGACAAAAACAAGCAAAGGCCAATGCGGGGATTCTTCCTGCCCCAGCCAGCAAGCTGGCCGGGGCCCCGTTCGCTCCACTTCGCTGCGGAATGACAAATAAGCGAACAGACAACGACGCAATATGGAGATTCTGGCTACGCCAGAATGACGGACAAAAACAAGCAAAGGCCAATGCGGGGATTCTTCCTGCCCCAGCCAGCAAGCTGGCCGGGGGCCCCGTTCGCTGCGCTCAGAATGACAATCTATTTTTGGGTCTATAGCAATTGCGAATATGCTCTAAGGAAGCTCTGAACAAGTCCCTGGAATTCCCCTCGGCACGGGCAACGACGGAGATTCTGACCCAAAGTCGGGTCAGAATGACGCTTCCTGGGAGGGCCAACTGACTTATTCAGAGATTCCCTAACGAAGAGTGCAAGGCGGTTTTCCGTGAGAGAAACCGCGCTAAACTCGTTCGCCCCGGATATACCTACTCCGGTTCCGCTCTAACGGAGACGTATATGCCCCTTTGCTCGAGCATTGATTGGGAATGGACAGCTATCCGCGGGCATGAGCGAACAGCGTCTGTTTGGCCGGAGCGAAATGAATGTTAGTATCAAAACGCCTCGACACCTCCCGCGCAAGTCGAGTTGGCAGACCTTTATTCTTTTTTGATTTCGGGGATTCGCAATGGCAGTCACGATGAAGGACATAGCGCAGGCGTTGGGTGTTTCCGTGGTGACGGTATCCAAGGTCATGCGCAATCACGCAGACATTGGCGCCCAGACACGCAAGCGCGTGCTGGCCAAGGCAGAAGAGCTGAGTTACCGGCCGAACCTGACCGCGCGCAGCCTGGTCACCGGAGAGAGCCGTCAGGTAGGGGTCATCGTGCCCACTCTGCTACATCCGTTTTTTGCCGATGTTATGCAGGCCCTCTCTACCACCATGAAGGAGGACGGCTATGCCGTCATGATCTCTTCGTCGATGGAGGACCCCGCGATCGAAGATGCGGCGATCGAGCAGCTCCTGGGGCATCGCATGGATGGACTGATCGTTGCTTCGTGCAGCACATCTTCAGCAAAGTTCCAGCAGCTTACAGCGCAAGGTATTCCATTCGTCCTCATCGATCGTTACTTTCCCGGCTTCCGGACGAACTACGTGGGCGTGGACGATCGCGTCGTGGGCCGGATGGCGACCGAACATCTCATTGCAATGGGATGCAAGCGGATCGCGCATATTCGCGGCCTGGAGTTCACCACCGGGGTTGGCCGTTTCGAAGGCTACAAGCAGGCGCTGGAGGGTCACGGCATCCGTGTCAACCCGGGCCTGGTGAGCCCGTACATGACCGCGGACGGACTGGACTGGCAGCAGAGTATCGTCGCCATGCACAACCTGCTGGCCGGAAAGCCTCCCGATGGCGTATTTTGCTACAACGACCCGACAGCGATCGCCGCCATCGATGTGGTACTGCAAGCTGGGTTGCGCATTCCCAAGGACATCGCCTTCATCGGATGCGACAACCTGCACTACGGCGCCAGCCTGAAGTCGCCCCTTTCCAGCATGGACCATCACAGCAGTGAGATCGGTGTGCGCGCAGCCAAGATGCTGCTGCGCCTGTTGAAGGACAAGACCACCAAGAGCCACCGGCACGTGGTGTTGCAGCCTTCGCTGGTGGTGCGGGAGTCTTCCCAGCGCCGGGCCTCAAAGAGCGACCGCACATCTCACGACTGAATTCTCGGGCTGTTGAATTCCAGCGCAACGAGCCATTCCCGGTCCTGGGCCGCGATGTTATGTTATTGAAAATGCTGGGATAGTTATCGCTAAAGTTAGCGATGCGTTTTTTCCTTGACAGGGTTAACCCCGCAATAATAGAGTGCAAAAGTCTTTACACCAAATTAACACGGGGCCCCCCGTGGATCAGGCGCTCGCGGAAATCTCTGCGCTGCCCTTCCACAACATTCAGCTGGAGGTATCTTCATGCGGCAGTTGATAACTTGCCTCGTTCGCGCTACGTGTGTGCGACCCATCGTCCTGGCAGTACTGGTCCTTCTACTCAACGCACATCCAGCCACTTTGCGAGCGCAGACCGCAGGCGAAGGCACCATCACGGGCACCGTGACGGACAGCACTGGAGCTGTGGTTGGCGATGCCACGGTGACGGCGACCAACGCCGCAACCAATATTTCCACCAGCCGCACCACATCCTCGGCGGGGTTGTACACCATTGCCCCCCTGCCTCCCGGTACCTATACGGTGACCGTGGAGGCCAAGGGCTTCAAGACGCTGAAGCAGGAGAATCTGGATGTCGTGGGATTGGCCGAGTTGGGTTTCAACCCGGCCCTGTCGGTCGGAACCACCTCCGAGACGATCGACGTGACTGCCGCTCCTCCTGTACTGGACACCGACAGCGCAATCCTCGGAGCTGTAATGGAAAACCAGAGCTACTCCAATCTGCCTATCTTGCAATCGACCACGCAGCAGCGCGACCCCACAGCGTTTGCCAACCTGGTTCCCGGTGCACAACCCGGTTCCCGCACGCCCGTTATCGGCGGCACGGCAAACTATAACGGCTACCTCTACATGGATGGAGTGCCCTCGGAGACGATCAACCAGCAGGGCGACAACCGCACGGTCGCGCTGAATGTGAGCATGGAAGCGGTCGACCAGTTCCAGGTGAATACCAGCGTTCCTCCGGCAGAGTACATGGGCGCCGGCTCCATGAACTTCACCATGAAGTCGGGCGGGCTGAAGTATCACGGCCAGGCATCGGGGTACATCCGCAACACCATCTTTGAAGCGTGGAGCTTTACGCAAAAGGCAACGACGATCAAGAACTCCGCCGGGGCCAACGTGCCTGCGCCAAAAAACCAGGAACATCCCAGTGAGTTGTCCTTCTCGGTGGGTGGATTTGTTCCTCATACTGCGCACAAGGTCTTCTTCTTTGTGGCGTACGACAAATACCATTCCGCCATAACCCAGAATCCATTTCTTACCACCATTCCCAGCACCTTGATGATGAATGGCGACTTCACGGAGATCAACGGAGCGCCTGGCACAGGGCTTACCGGCACCACTGGCAATGCGGCATTCCTGTTCGATCCGACAACCAACGCTTGCACCATCACGGGTTGCACGCGGCAGCCGTTTCAGGGAATCAAGAACGGTGTTCCCACCAACAACGTGATTCCGGCGGCAGACATATCGCCGATCACGAAGCAGATGGAATCTTTCTGGCCGAACTACAACAATGCGACGGCCGCCAACTACAACGCCGCGAGTATTACTAACAATTACCTCAGCACCGGCATCGGCGGACGCAACAACCATCTCTTCGACTATCGCGTGGACATCGATCTCAGCGCGAAGAACCGGGTATCGGCGGTTGGAGCGCTTGGCCACGTTGTGTATATCAACAACTTCGGCTCTCCGTATCTGCCACCGCCCTATGAGGTCGGCGACTATGCCGTCATCGTGCCCAAGCAGTACGACGTTGAGGACACCTATACCATCACGCCGCATATGACCAACCAGTTCAAGTGGGGATATACGCGGTTCTACATGCCGATTATCAATCCCACCGATACGGCGGCCGGATATGGCAGCACAACGCAGACCATCGGCGCCTTTGGCGTTACCAATCTGCCGGGCGGGCAGGCGGGCACGGAGTTTCCTGGGGTGTCGTTTGGTACCTCCAAGGACGCCAGTACCGGACCCGTTCCCTGGACCACTAACAGCAACTCGGCATCGACCCAGCTCACCATTCCCAACAACTACTCCCTGGTGGACAACCTACAGTGGCTCAAGGACAGGCACCAGTTCACCTTTGGCATGACCTATCAGTTCGAGGGACTGAACAACGCGAACCCGGCCACCTTCACCGGCGTTCTCTCGCTACCATTCAACCAGTCCCCAACAGCGGGTTATGTCGCTGGCTCAACAGGTTGCGGCGCCGGCGTGCAGGGTTGCAGCAATTCAATCGACACCTCGCTTACAGGCTACGGCTATGCCAGCTTTCTGCTGGGCGCCGTGGACCCGGTTACCCTTCCCTTGCAGAATGTGGCCACCATCTATAGCCGCATCAAGGCAATCGCTCCCTTTGTGGAGGACAGCTACAAGGTAAACTCGAAGACGGTGATCGATGTTGGGCTCCGCTTCGACTACCTGCCCCCACTTCACGAGAAGTTCAACCACTTCACCTACCTGAATCCGACACTCACAAATTCGGCGACAGGAACGCCGGGGGCGCTGGAGTTCGCCGGTAGCTACGGCGGGTCGGCGTTTAGCTGCGGCTGCAAGACCCCGGTCAACACCTACTGGAAGAACTGGGGGCCGAGACTCGGCATCAACTATTCGTTCGACGACAAAACAGTATTCCGCGCAGCGATTGCGATCGTGTATTCGCAGGGCGGAGATACGGGCGGCGGACGCGTGAGCGGCAATGGCGGATCCAATGGCGCAGCGCAAGCCCTCGGATTCAATACCACTGCTATCTCGCCGAATGACACGACCTCCGGCGCAGGAGCGGGACCATCGTTCTGGCTGAACAGCAGCAGTGCTTACCTGGGAGCGAACGCCAACACATCACTGTTTGGTCCGGGTTATGCCTATCCTGCTGCACCTGCACCCGGAGCAGCCAGCCAGATCCTCGATACCGGCAACTATCTCAACTCCAGCAATGCGGTTGTGACTGCCTCCTCGATGGGGTACATGGACCCATACTTCGGAGGGCGCGCACCGATGTACACCTTCTGGAACGCCGGATTTGAGCGGACCATCACCAAGGACATGACCCTGCAGGTGAACTATGTCGGGGACGAATCGCATCACGCCTTCGACGGCAACTCGCAGAACGCGCGCGGATACTGGAACAATCAACTGAATCCCATGTACCTTGCCGCTCTGGGCGGGGTCACGGGCAACAATTCCGCCGGCAAGGCCAACTCAATCCCGCTATTGCTTGCTCCGGCGACCTCGGCGAATGTGGCTATTCTGAATGCTGCTCTGCCTGGATCGCCGAATCCGGCGTTCTTCACTGCTGCGGCAAATGTGGCACCCTCCAACAGCGCACTTACCATTGGCCAGATGCTGACCTCGTTCCCCCAGTACAGCAGCCTGCAGGACGGCCTGGGTGGAGCGTATACGGACAACTTCTCCTATAACGCGCTACAGATCACGTTGAGCCAGCGTACAGCCCACGGCCTCACCTTCAACGTCAACTACACCTACTCCAAAAATATCGGAGACGATGGCACCTTCCGCAGCGGCTACGACATTCCGGCTGCAGCGATCGATGGCCATGCACAGAGCTGGCACCAGAACCGTATCGATCGTTCGTGGACGTCGGTCTCGCTGCCTCAGATTGTCAACGCCTATGGCGTTTACCAACTTCCATTCGGCACCTCAGGACACTTTGGCGCCAACTCATTTGTGACGCGTTCGCTGATCGGTGGATGGCAACTGTCGGGCATCTATACGTATAGTTCCGGCAGCCCGATGACCGTTACCTGGAGCACCGGCGGCAACTGTTCCGGAGCAGCGCCGAATGCGGGCCAGTGCCAGGTATCGTATGCACCGGGCTTCTCCGGCTCTGCGCGCCAGAACGGCAGCTTTGGCAGCGGGCCCAATGGATTCAATGCATGCAACATTGGTGTCGGTGTTGGCTGCACTGCCACTCAATACCTCACTTACGGCGCGTTCCAGGCACCTACCGACATTTCGACGATCAGCGGAACCCACCAGTACCTGATCGGAAACGTTGCCCGCTCCGCTCCTTTGAACCTGAGGAACCCTGGAAAAGAAAACCTCGACGCTTCCATCAAGCGCACCTTCCCGATCTATGGAGACAGAGCGTCCTTCATCTTCGAGGCGGATTGCACCAATGTCTGGAACAAGGTGACATTCGGCAATCCAAATACAGGTTGGGGATCGTCCACTACGTTCGGTCAGGTCACCAGTGCAAGCGGAACCCCGCGCGACTGGCAGTTCTCCGGACACATCAACTTCTAAGGAAGGTCTGCACAAGTGTTTGACATTCCCTCGGCGGCTAAAGCCGCGTTGCAATTGTTGTACTTACAGCGGGACTGAAGTCCCGCCCTTTCAAAACCGGGACTTATTCAGAGCTTCCCTAAACAGATTGACTTTGCCTCGCCCGGATGCGGTTGGATCGTTGGTCCAACAGCATCCGGGCTTTTTCGTAGGATTGCCCGCAGGACAACACCGGGACTTATTCAGAGCTTTTCTCAATGGATCGTTCTTTTGCGGAGCTATAGCATTTTTGCTAAAGGTGTAGACCGTCGCGCAGCGAGCAAAATGCGGGGATTCTTCCCCATTCCCCTTCGACTGCGCTCAGGGTCAGGGTCAGAATGACAATTCATTTTTGGTCTATCGCAATTGCTAAATCGCTCTAAGGAAGCTCTGAACAAGTCCCTGGAATTTCCCTCGGCAGGGCAACGACGGAGATTCTGACCCAAAGTCGGGTCAGAATGACGCTTCCAGGGCGGGCCAACTGACTTATTCAGAGATTCCCTAGATTTTCCGGTGGTCAAGGGAGGCTATGTTGCAAACGTGTGCAACAGGTCGCAAAAAGTATCATCCTTGACGGTATTGCACTCCGCGCTACAAGCTGTAAACTCCAGAAATGTCAGAATCTGGAGAGTTAAACGCGAATTGGGCTTCATCTCATAAGTAAGTACGTGCAACAGGTTGCAAATAATATCATGCTTGACGGATGTTGGCGCTGTGCTAGTTTGGTATCCAGCGGCAGTCTGTTAAGCCGAAATGCAGGCGTGATTTTGGTGAGTTTAAGGGGCAGCCCCTTCCCGGACCGGGTTATTCCGGATGCTGGATCGATGGGCGGTCACCGGACTCTGCAAGGGCCACAGCGACAGGACGCCGAGAGAGATTGAGTTCGCTTGGAAGAAGAACGGATTAAGATCGATTGAGGATCCAAGAGATGAAAAAGCTGGCCCTGGTTCTCGCATTTCTCCTTGTTTGTGCTGCTACATCGCGAGCGCAAGATACTCTGGTTACAACCGCCCCTACGGGCACCGACTCGGTTGACTGGACGCAGTTCGGGCCAGCTCCCACGTCGTTTATTGACAACTCCTTCAGCGGCACCTTCAGCTTTACTACGACGGACTCAGTAGCCGGCACGGGCACCTGGGCTGGGGGACTTGGTGCGGGTGAGGTAGTCACCGAGGGCAATGGGTGGTTTGGCAATTTCCAGAACGGCGCCACGCTGAACTACGACGAGGATAGCGGTCCGCTGACCTTGACGTTCACAGGGGCGGGATACACGCAGATCGGAGTGCAGATCCAGCCCAATTCGTATGGCGCTTTTACGGCACAGATCTGCGACAACACCGACAATGTCTGCTTCACCGAAGACGGCAACAGCACTAATGGGAAGACAATAGCGCCATCTACATCGGTATCTCCAATACCTCGCCCATCAACTCTGTGACGTTCGGCCTGACGAGCGTGCCACCACCCAGCATCAACAACGATTACGCAATCAACGACCCCAACGATTTCGCAATCAGCGATGTAACCCTGGTTGGCCCGCAAGTGGTCAATGTCCCTGAGGGCGGGGCCTCCTTGCTTTACCTGCTGTTGGCCGGAGCATCTCTTTGCGGAGCTATTTTTCTCCGCTGTCGAGGCGGATTCATCACGAGCGAAGCTGCCTGAGCTTCGCTTATCTCTTTGACCCTGAACCTGGATCGGCGCCAGGACATCTTTTGTACGTGCGCCGCGGGCCCGCTTGTCAGATCCTACCGCCGAAGACAGGCTGCACAGGTTTATTCAGGAATTCACAACTCGACTAACGGCGCACGGTATTCTGACGTGCACATACCTGAATTAATTCACAACAGCTTCTGAATCGGTCCAGGGCCCCAGTGATGCATCGCATCGAGCTTAATGCGAATGCATAACGGTTAGATAGTTCGCGCGGCCTGGCTGCGCGAGCTGTAAGCGTCAAGGGCAATACGATGTTCGACCGTGGAGGAAGTATCATGCGGAAGCTTCAGAATGGTTTTCTGCCGTCGTTGATGGTGTTGTTCAGCCTGTTTTCTTCGGCCTTCGCCGCAGCGCAAACCACGGTCACGCCCGCGTCGCCGGTGAATTTTGGCAACGTGGTGGGCGGCACTACCAGCTCCCCGGTTACCATTACCCTCAAGAACGCTGGGGCAGGCTCCATCAATCTGACTTCCATAACGCTGCCCGCCGGCAGCGTTTTTGCTTTCGCCGCCGCCCCTCCGCCGACCAAATGCGTCACCCCCAGCGCGCTGGCCGCCAGCGCCACCTGCACCATCACCCTGACGGTGACTCCCACCGGCCCTGCGATCCCACTGACCAAGCTGACCATCACCAGCACCGCGAGCAACAGCCCGCAAATCGTGCTCCTGCAAGCGACAGAGATTTCCACAACGACGCTTACGCCGGTTTCGCTGAACTTCGGCAATGTTGCGATCGGCAACGCGAGCGCGGTAAACACCGTCAAGCTCACGAACAATGGGTTCGTGTCGATGAATATCACCTCGCTGTCGCTGGGCGCAGGCAGCCCGTATGCCATCAATGGGGCATCGACGACATGCCCTAACCCCGGCGCGTTGGGCGCCGGACTCTCGTGCAACATCGGCCTCACACTTACGCCCGCAGCACTGGGCGCGCAGCCGGGCACACTGTCCATCACCGACAATGCAGCGAACAGCCCACAGACGGTGCCGCTCTCCGGCACAGGCGTTGTGCAGGTCGCGGTTGCGCCCGGGAGCCTGAACTTCGGCAACGTGGCAGCCGGCACCACCAGCGCGACGCAGACCGTCACGGTGACGAACAACAAGACCACTTCACTCACCGTCACTTCTCTTAACGTTCCGCCGGGATCCCCGTATTCCGTGGGGCCTTCGTCGACGTGCTTCAACCCCACCGTGGCCGCGGGCGCCAGTTGCACAGTGGTACTGAGCTTCAGTCCCACCGCTGTGGGCGCAGCAGCACCCGCATCGCTGACCATCACCGACAATGCGTCGAATAGCCCGCAGACGGTACCGCTCTCCGGCACCGGAATTGTGCCCGTCACGGCTTTGCCCGGAAGCCTGAACTTCGGCAATGTGGCTGTGGGCACCACCAGCGCGCCGCAGACCGTCACGGTAACGAACAACAAGTCCACTTCGCTCACTATCAGCGCACTTGCGGTTCCGGGGGCGTCCCCCTATTCCATCAGTTCTTCGTCGACGTGCTTGAACCCCACCGTTGCCGCGGGCGCCAGTTGCACAGTCATAGTGACCTTCAGTCCCACCAGTGCGGGTGTAGCAGCGGCCGCATCGCTGACCATCACCGACAATGCAGCGAACAGCCCGCAGACGGTGCCGCTCTCCGGCACGGGGACGGGGACCGTCACGGCTTCGCCCGGAAGCCTGAACTTTGGCAGCGTGGTTGTGGGCGCCAGCAGCGCGCCTCAGACCGTGACGTTGACGAACAACCTGGCAACTTCGATCAACATCAGCTCTGTTTCACCGACGGCAGGGTCCCCCTATGGCCTTGGTGCGTCGACGTGCGGCGCAACCCTGGCCGCTTTCACCAGTTGCACAGTTCAAGTTTCCTTCAGTCCCACCGCGGCGGGCGCCGCAGCGGCCGCATCGCTGACCTTCACCGACAATGCGCCAAACAGCCCGCAGACGGTGCCGCTTTCCGGCACGGGGCTCGGGACCGTCCTTGTTTCTCCCACGAGCCTGAATTTTGTCCCGGCAGTCATCGGCGAGGCGTCGGTGCAAACCGTCACGCTCACCAATAACCTGCCTACCGCGCTGACCATCAACTCAATTGCGGGCTTCACCGGCGGCTATTCGCTGAGCGCGCCCAATACCACCTGCCCGTTGGCTCCCGCCACGCTTCCCTCGGGCCAGAGCTGCCAGATCGGCGTGAGCCTCACTCCGCCCTCTCTTGGGCCGCAGAACGGGACGATGAACATCTCGTACAACGCATCCGGGAGTCCGACGGCGGTGAGCCTGACTGCGAACGCGGTCCAGCCCGTGGTGCTCTCGAGTTCTTCACTGACCTTCCCTGCCCAGTTTGTGGGGACTACCAGCGCAGGCCAGTCCGTGACGCTGACCAATGAGCAGGCCGTTCCACTGACCATCTCTTCGGTAACTGTTGCCGGCGCCGACCCGAACGACTTCAGCACCGGAGGGAACTGCCCCACCGCGCCCGCGACACTGTCGCCGGGCCAGTCTTGCCAGATTAACGTGTTCTTTACGCCCACCACATCGGGAACCAGAACCGCAACGGTGGACATCAACGACAACGCCCCAGGCTCGCCGCAGACGATCACTCTGACCGGCTCAGGCAATGCGCCTGTCACCGTGTTGCCGGGGTTGATCAACAACTTTACAGCGCCGGTTGGATCCACCAGCCCCTTCCAGACCATTACCGTCACCAACAATCAAACAACGGCAACGTTGCACATCACGAGCTTCCAGTTCGCCGGCGATTTCATCCAGTCGGCGACGTCCTGTGGAGGGGCCGCACCGTTTGCACTGGCTCCCGGCGCGTCCTGCACCGTCTCGGTGGTATTCGATCCCACCATCGGCGGCACGCGCAACGGCCAGATCCAGGTTGTGGACGATGTCGCGACCAGCCCGCAGATCGTGAACCTCTCCGGCACGGGGACCAACCCGCTGACGGTTGCGCCCGTGAGTCTTTCATTCAGCGCGCAGACGGTAGGCACGGTCAGCACTGCCAAGCTTGTTACCCTCTTCAACAACGAGTCGCAGCAGGAGAGCTTCACGCCTACCACGTCCGGCGACTATACGGTAAACACGAATTGCACCACAGGTGTCATCGCCGCCCACTCCTCGTGCAACCTGAATGTGAGCTTTGCGCCCAGCTCGGTGACGCCGAGCGATCGCACCGGGACGCTTACCATCACGCATAGCGCAGCGGTCGGTTCGCCCATCAGCGTTCCCCTCGACGGCTCGGCCATAGCCACGCCTCCGCAGGCAGAGGTGGCCGTGGTGTCGCCTGGCGCGGGCGGGGCCGGAACAGCTGTCAACGTCAAGATCACCGGCAACGGATGGACGCATTTCAGCGCCTCCTCTGTCATCACGTTTGTCGACACCAACGACCCGAATATTGCGAACGATATCACCGTCTCCAACCAGGTGCTGGTCAACGCCAACGAGATTGACGCGACGCTGAATATCGGCAATCCAGCAGCCCCCAACAACCCGGTGTATGGCGCGCGCAACATTACGGTAAGCACGCCGCTTAGCGGTGGCGGAACGGAAGATGCTTCGCTGAATTCGGCGTTTATCATTGCCGACCCGACCCAGTCGTACGAGATCACCAGTGTGACGCCGGCATTCTCCATCCAGGGCTCGACGCTGAACGTCTCGCTCACCGCGGTAGGCACGCACTTCCTTCAGGGCGTAACGTTCGCCAACTTCGGCGACGGAGTCACCGTCAACTCGCTGACCATCACCGACGAGACCGATGCGCAAGCGAACATCACCATCAGCAACACCACACCGGCCGGCTATCGGACCATCACCATGGTCACGGGCGGCGAGTTTGCGGTATCGAACCTTGTGAACGGCAACCCGATGTTCTATATCGGGCCGAACTCGGCAACCCTGGTCAGCATCAGTCCCAACAGCGAGCCGCAGAACTTTACCGGTGAAGTTGCGATTACGGCAACCGGCACGCACTTCCTACAGAGCGCCACACAACTCAGCATCAATGGCGTCATCGTGGGCGCGGTGAACGTTACCAGCCCAACGACCGCAACGGCGGACATCGCGGTGCCGTCGAATGCCCCGCTTGGGCCGCAGAATGTGACGGTTTCAACCGGCGGCGAGATCTCCACTCTGCCGAATGCCTTCACCATCACCGGGTCAACTCCGGCGCTGCTCAGCGTCAGCCCCAGCTCTGGCAAGCAAGGCCAGCAAAATATCGATGTCATCATTACCGGCAACGCCTACACGGCATTCAATGCCTGCCCAGGCGGGGTCCTGTTGGCAGACTTTACGGGCCTGATCACCACGAATTCCGTAACGGTATTAAACGCCAACCAGGTAGACGCCAACATTACAATCACCCAGGACGCCAACGTTGGCGGCCTGACCGCCAGACTCACCTGCGGCGGCGCGGGGCAGGCAACCATCTTCCCCTTCAGCTTCACGATTACGCCATCGTCCGCGCAGATTGTCAGCGTAGTCCCCTTCAATGTCCCGCAGGGCGGGCAGGTAACGCTGGCTGTTACCGGCCTGAATACCCACTGGGTACAGGGCACCACGACGTCGGCCTTCTATCCGGAGCCGGTCCCCACGCCGAGCGTCGACCTGATCAACATCGGCAATGCCACGCACGCAAATCTGAACATCGCAGTTCCCACGGACACTCCCGTAGGTACTTATCCGTTCTACATGGCAACCGGCGGCGAGATTGTCAGTGCGTCGATCCACGTCTATGCCAACACGCCCACGCTGTCCATGAACCCCAGCAACGGGCTTACTCCCAACACCGCGTCCCCCACAGTGTTCACGGTGAACTTTACCGGCCAGTTCACGCACTGGACGCAGGCGGCGACGGTGCCGGTGATTGCGGGCGAGGGCGTGACCCTGAGCAACTTCACGGTGGTAACGCCGGTCACCGCCACCGCGACCCTCACCATCGCCAGCGGCGCGGCGACCGGTCTGCGCCTGGTCACCTTCACCACGGGCGGCGAGATTGTCACCACCTACTTCAACGTGACGTATACCCCCATCGAAATCATCGATGTCGAGCCGTATCACGCCCCGCAGAATGCAACGCTGAACGTTGAGCTTACCGGATTGAACACCCACTTCACGCCGAACGTGTCTCAGGTGTTCTTTGGCCCGCAGATCACCGTGAATACGGTGACGGTGCTCGACAACACGCATCTGATCGCGAACATCACAACCGGGTATCTGTTGGAAGGAAACCAGACGGAAACGCCGCCGGGCTCGCAGAACCTCTATGTAAATACCGGCAACGAACATGTTTCCGCGAGCGAAGATGTTGAACAGGTAATCGGCAACTTCGCCGTGGATGCTCCGCTGAGCCCGAGGATTGAAAGCGTCTGCCTCACCGGCCAACTCCCGAACTGTGTCTCGACGGCCCCGCAAGGCTCGGGCGGCCTCGACGTCACCATCACCGGCTTCCTGACGAACTGGGTATCCGGGTTCCCGGCTCCGGGAGCCTCCGAGGTGATCCTCGGCGCGGGTATTACGGTCGCCAACCTACAAATTGTGGACGCAACTCATGCGACCGCTACCATCAGTGTGTCTCCGACTGCCCCGGTAGGCGGCAACAGCGTCCTCATGATCACCGGCCCCGAGATCGACAGCGGAACCACCTTCAGCGTGAGCCCGAGCGCGGCCTATATCACCAGCGTCGAGCCGAACTTCATCTGCCCGACCAACTACAATGCGAACATTGCCGGATTCAACTGCGCTCCCGGCGGCGCTCCCACCGGCGTGCCGATTGTGGGCCAACTGCAGACCGCAACCCTGAACATCCTTGGCCTAGGCACGCACTGGCTGCAGGGCGAAACCGTGATGAGCTTCGGCGGTGGCGTCAATGTGGACCAGCTCACGATCAATAGCCCGACAAGCGCGACGGCGCAGATCACCGTCCTGTCCTCCTCGTCCGTGGGTTTCGCCACGCTTACGTCGTATACCGATGGCGAGTCCGCTTCGTTGCAGCAGGCCATCGACATTGAAGACGAATCGCCGATATTGCTGGCCATTACGCCGAGTTCCGGCGAGCAGGCCGCAACCGTTACCATCGACGTACTGGGCCGCGCCACGCACTTCTCGCAGGGCGTCACCCAGGTGACCTTCAACAACCCAGACCTTACCCTTGTGCCAGGCTCGATCGTGGTCAAGGATAACGAAGACCTCTCAGTGGGCGTCACCATCAGTCCGTGGGCTTACGTCGACTACAGCTACCCGTGCGGCCACGAACTGATTATCACCACGGGCAGCGAGCAAGTGAACACCGGCGCCATCCAGGACAACTTCTGCGTCTCGCAAGGCGCCGAGCAGATCAACAGCGTTTCGCCGCGATCCTCGGGGCAGGGCACCACGCTGGGGGTGAATATTGTCGGTTCCGCCACCAACTTTGTGGCGGGAGAGACCGCCGTCAGCTTTGGCGACCCGAACTTCCAGGTCGGCCAGATTACCGTCACCGACTCCACGCACCTGACTGCCTCGGTGGGCATCTCCACCGCCGCGCAAAATGGCTTCAAGAACATCACCGTTGCCACGCTGGGCCAGGTAGCCACGGGCCAGTACGAGTTTACGGTCACTCCGGATGTAGCTACGCTCAACGAGGCCATTCCGGACCAGGCCGAGCAGGGCGCGCCTCTGCCAAGCGCAACAGGTCCGCTCGTGGTCCGGCTGCTCGGCCAGTACTCGCACTTCAGCGGACAGAGCACTGCGACCTTCGGCGCAGGCATCACCGTCGATAGCGTGCAGTACATCAGCCCGACAGAAGTGGATGCGACCATCACCATCGACCCGCTGTCCTATCCGGGCGGCAGGACGGTCACGGTTACAACGCCGGGAGTCTCCTGCGCCAATCAGCCGCCGGCAAACCTCAACGTAACGGCAGTCACCTACCAGGGCTGCACGCCGGGCGTTCCGACTGGCACCGGCAAGGAGATTGTGACTGCCAACGTCTTCACGATCATTCAGGGTCCGGCAATCATTACCGGCATGAGTGCGAACGGCGGTCCGGCAACCGGCAACGAAGGGCAGGAGATCGTAGCCAACATCACCGGCTCGGGAACGCACTGGGCGCAGAACTTCACCCAGTTCTACATCGCGGGAGGCGGGTACGACATCGCCGTTCACTCCGTTGTGATCAACAGCCCCACCAGCGCCACGGTGGATATGACCATCTCCCCGACGGCCAATGCAGGCCCGCGCTCCATCTTCATGACCACCAACGGCGAGTCGCTCTCCGATGCCGGCGCATTTGTGGTTACCGGCGGAATCCCCGTGGTCACAACCGTGAGCCCAGGAAGCGCTACGCAGGGCACAGCAGGACTTGAGGTCACGATCACGGGCAACGACTATACGCAATGGGACAGCACCAGCACGGTGAGCTTCGGGCCGGGAATCGCGATCAACAACAACGCGTGCCAGGTGGACGACACATCGCACATCGAATGCGTCATCATCATCGATCCGAACGCCCAACCCGGTTATCGGACCGTCGCTGTGCAGACCGGTTCGCAGGTGTTGACCGGCAACTTCCTGGTTACGTTGTCCCCGTCGAACCCGGAATATGTTCCGCCAGTAGAAAACCCGTACATCTGGTATGAGAACCCGTCCTCGGCAATTCCCGGCCAGACGCTTACGGTCACATTTGGCGGCATGTACACGCATTGGGACCCGAACCCGATTACGGGAACGCAACTTACGGGCTTCGATTCGAATGTCACCATCAACACCTTCCAGGTGCTAAGCCCGACTTCCGCGATCGCCAACATCACGGTAAGCCCAACAGCCACGGCAGCAACCTACGACCTGACGCTGACCACCAACACGGCCACGCCTCAGGAAGTGGACCACGCCGGATTCAGCGTGGTTGTGGCACAGCCCGTTCTCAGCGTGGTCGATCCAGGATCGGCCATACAGGGCGCGCAGAATACCACGGTCAACATCATTGGGCAGTTCACCCACTTCGATGCGACCACCACCTTCACCTTCGGCAGCCCGTACATTACCGTCAACGGACCGCCGACAATTCTGGGCCCGACGATCGCGACCCAGAGCATCAGCATCGACCAACTGGCGCCGACCGGCGGCTACGCGGTAGTGGCCCACACACCGGATGCACCCTCCTCGAACCAGATCACGGTGGGCGGAGCCGGCTTCTCGGTAACGCCGAGCCTGGCGCTTATCTTGTCCATCTCGCCGAACACCGCACGGCAGGGAAACACAATCAACAATGTCCATGTGACCGGCCAGAACACGCACTGGAACGGCGCTACCACCTTCCAGTTCGGGGACGGCATTGCGGTTTCCAACGTGGTTGTCAGCGACGAGACCGATGCGACGATGACCCTGACTGTTCCGGCCCTGGCCTATGAAGGCGCAACCGGGGCAACCGCCTTCACGGGCGGCGAAGTGGCCAGCATCACCAACGGCTTCGTGGTGCAGGCAGGCACGCCGTATCTGCTCTCCTCCGGCCCCGGCTCGCTGCCGCAACAGAGCAGCGCCATCTTTACCATCCTCAGCCAGCAAACCACGTGGTCCAACGCCAATCCTCCATTGGTCAGCTACGGACCGGGCGTGGTGGTCACAAACGTAAACGTCACCACCCCCACCTCGTTGACCGCGGAGGGCTATGTGCAGCCCACTACCCCGGTCGGATACCGCAACCTTACCGTCTCCACGGGTACGCAGGTTCTCACTCTGCCCAACGCCTTCTACGTGACCTATGGCCCGGCGGTGATCAATAGCGTCATGCCGGATACCGCAGGTCAGGGCGCAACGCTGAATGTAGTGATCAGCGGCATCAACACCAACTGGCAGCAGGGCGTTACCCAGCTCAGCTTCCCGAATGTCGTCTTCAACAGCATGACGGTTGTGAATGCGACGACCATCGACGCCAACATCACCGTCTCCGACTACGCTCCCGCAGGACAGGAGTCTCTGACGGCCACCACCGGCGGCGAAATTGCCAACGGCACCAACCTATTTACCGTCACCCAGACGCAAGCTGAACTGCTTGCCGTGGTTGTGGGCAGCGACCGACAAGGCGTAACCGATACGATCACCATCACCGGCGCATTCACCAACTTCAGTACGGCCGGCGGTTGCGCGCCCAACTGCACCACGGTCAGCTTTGGCAATGGCATCACGGTCAACTCCGTGAACGCCACCAGTTCGACCCAGTTGAAGGTCAACATTACCGTGCAGCCGACGACCGCCACCGGCTACCACAACGTCACTGTTACCACCGGCCCGCAGGTGCTTGAGATCAACAATGCATTTGACATAACCACTGGACCGGCGGCCATCGTCAGTCTCACACCGAACAGCGGCGCGCAGGGCACCACCTTGAACGTCGCGGTAGTGGGCGATCAGACCCACTTCGCCCAGGGCGTCACTACGGCCAACTTCTCAGGCGGCGCAACTGTCAACAGCCTGACGGTGACCGACCTGCTCCACGCCACGGTCAATATCACCATTCCCAACAACACGCCGCTGGGCCAGTACAACGTCTATCTGACGACCGGCGGAGAAGTAGCGCCCATCCTGCCCGGCTTCACAGTGACCTCCGGCACGCCGCAGATCTCCGTGGTGAACCCGCCGACGGGCACGCAAGGTTCTACGAACATCAACGTGCAGCTCACCGGCCTGTACACGCACTGGGTCAACGGCACCAGTGTGGCCAGCTTCGGCGCGGGCATTACGGTCAATTCGTTCATCGTGGCCAACCCAACCAGCGGGACGGCCAACATCACCATTTTGCCCACGGCCGTACTCGGCTCGCGCAATGTAACCGTGACCACCAACGCTGAAGTTGCCACGATCACCGGCGGCTTCACCGTTCTGCCTGGCATCCCGGCGCTGCTGACGGTCTTACCGGGCACCGGTCAGGCGGGCACATCGGGCCTCAATGTCGCCATTACGGGACAGTTCACCACCTTCCAGCAGGGCTTCTCCAGCGTGAGCATGGGCTCTGGAATCAACGTCACCAATGTCACCGTCAGCGACACCACGCATCTGACCGCGACCATCGACATCGCCCCGAATGCAACTGTCGGCAGCCGCGATGTCTCGGTCACGACCAACGGCCAGACGCAAACCCTGAGCGGCGGATTCGGCGTAACTGCCGGAACCCCGGTCATCACGCAGATCAACGCGAATTACGGCAACCCAGGCCAGACCAACCTGGCAGTTACCATCTATGGCCAGTACACCAACTGGGTGAACGGCACCACGGTAGCCGACTTTGGCCCGAACATCACTGTGAACACCACGGTGGTCAGCACGCCGACGCAACTGGTGGCCACAATCACGATTCCGAACGGTACGCCTCTGGGACCGGTTACAGTCACCACCACAACCAGCTCTGAAGTGGAGACGGTACCTGCCGGCTTCACGGTGCAGGCGGCCGTCATCCCGCCGCCGTCTCTGCTGTCGATCAGCCCCGGAATCAACGCCGGCGGTGTGCCTATCAACAGCATCTTCACCTTCGTCTTCAGCCAGCCCATGAACCGGACCACCATCACGACCAGCACAGTCGAGATGTGGCTGGTCAGCCAAAATCCAACCGGCAACTGGGTCACGGTACCGGGCACGATCGTGGTTGACGCAGCGGGCCGCACTGTGACCTTTACGCCCAACTCGTTGCTGGCCGTGAATGCGCAGTACTATTTGCTGCTGACCAACGGCATCAAGGACGCAACCGGAAACACATTCCCGCAGTACGGCTATCAGTCGTTCTACACAACCGACGGGGTGAACGTGACGTCGCCCACCGTCGTCGCAGCCAATCCACCGGCCAACTCGACGGGCATCGGCACGAACGTGAACATCCAGCTCGAGTTCAGCGCGGACATGCAGCAGAACACCCAGACTGGCGTCACCCTGACGACCGGCGGCAACCCGGTGGATGGGACCTATAGATGGAATGCATCGATCAATGGAAGCCCCGCGTGGGGTCCGGGAACCATCCTGACCTTCTCGCCCAGCTCGCCGCTGACTGCAAACACACTCTACACGGTCACTTTCACCAGCGCCGTCACCGATACTGCCGGCAACCCGCTGGTACCGGGTTCGTTCAGCTTCACCACGGGCAGCGGGCCGGACACGACTCAGAACTACTCCTACGGCGACTTCACCAACTACCTCACCAACGTGGGCACCAACTTTGCGCCCAGGATGGACTACACCAAGCCGGTCAACCCGATCGACATCAATACTGGCACTCTGTTCCTCTACAACTCGGATAGCGGCAAGTACATCCAAGGCACGGTTACAGTGGCTGCCAATGGCATGAGCGCCACCTTCACGCCGCAGTTCGCTCTGCTGCCCAACACCTACTACCGGTTCTACCAGGCAGGCTCCGACTACGACGCCGACGGCAATTACCTGAACGGCTCCAACTGGTACTTCACCACCGGAGCCGGTAACGATACGCTCGCTCCTACGGTGGCCAACGTCTCCCCGGCCAACAACGCTCCAGCGGTGCCGTTGAACACCGAGGTGATTCTCCAGTTCAGCAAGCCGATCGACCCCAACACTGTGAACAACAGCACGTTCTCGCTCACGCCCTCGGGCGGCCCGGCCGTGGACGGCGCCGTTTCGCTTGCCAGCGACATGGTGACCCTCTACTTCGTACCGGCCGAATCGCTTCAGCCGGGCACCGTTTACAACATCGGCGTCAGCGGCTACTCCGACGTGCTTGGAAATGCGGGCACGCCATTCAACAGCAGCTTCACCACCGCGGCTTCTCCTGCGCCCATCATGCTCTCCACAGGCTTCAATGGGTCAGGCAACCTGATCACTACCAACAACACCAACGACGCCAACTGGGTTTACTTCCCGGTGTCGGGCACTCCCGCAGAGAACACCTTCGGTTCCCCTGCTTCAGGAGCGGCGCAACCGCTACAGACGGTTGGGCCGGGCGACGCCGGATGGTACGGCGGATGGGTTGCCAACGGACCGAATTCGGACTGGATCACCATCAATCCGAGCAGCACGACCGGCAACACCCACGGTCTCTACTACACAACCTTCAACATTGGCGGCACTGTGCCTGCCAACCAATGCCTGGTTGGCTACATGGGTGTCGACGACAACGGACTGCTTGCCCTCAATGGAACGGCAATCATGTCCAACATCAGCTCCTTCGGCAGCTTGACATCGCTGAACATCCCTGTCTCCAGCACCCTGGTTACCGGCCAGAACGTCCTGTCTCTGGGATGGGGCAGTACCGACAATAGTTACGAGGCCTTCCGCCTACAGGCGACTATCCAGACCTGCGGCTCCAGCATTACCGGCGGTTTACATCTGAACAGCGCAACCCCGGCCAACGGCGCGTCCAACATCGCCACCAACACCAGCATTACGCTCACCTTCAACAACCCGCTGGTTCCATCTTCCGTGAACGCCAACACTCTGCCTGTGATGGTCGGCTGGAACAGCAACCAGGAGCTCGAAGGCACATACCAGGTCAACGGCAATCAGGTCATCTTCACGCCCGACTCGCCGTTCCCGGCCAACACGCAGATATGGGTAGGCGCCTGCGGCGGCCCAATCGATCTGGCCGGAGACAGCGCAGGCGGCTGCTACACGCAACTGACCTATTTCAACACCAACGGCACTGCCACGCCTGCCGGCACGCCGTTCCAGATCATTGCTTCCACGCCGTCCAACGGCGCAACCAATGTTGGCCTGCGCAATGCGGTGTCGCAGACCTTCAACCGCTCCGTCGACCTGAACACGATTAACGTCAGCGACTACGCCTTGTTCGCGGGTGACGCCCAGAACCCGTCGCAGCAAGGGTCCTGCACCGGCTACTCGCACTCGCAGGACGATACCACTATCCAGTTCAACTGCTATCCATTGCCTGCAAGCACGCCAATGACCGCCTTTGTGAGCTCGGGCATTACGGACTGGCAGGGCAACACCATCAACAACTTCGTCGACCGGTTCACGACCTCGCAGTATGACTCGAACACCAACGGGACGGTCGTGGGCACGCGTCCGGGCGGTTCCGCCAGCGGCATCAGCGCCAACGAGCCCATCACCTTCTTCCTGAACTACCCAGTGGTCTCCTCGACGGCGCAGAACGGCATTGAGGTCGCGGAGAATAATGCCGCGGTCCCAGGCACCGTGCAGGTTCTGGATAACGGCTACACCCTGGTCTTCACTCCAAGCTCGCCCTGGAGTCCAGGGGCACTCATCCAGTGGTGGACCAACACAACCCTGCTCGACGCCACCTACGAGACGCCGTTCGGCGCGGTGTCCGGATACTTCACCGTCGCGGGCAACACTGCCACGCTTACGCCCACCATCCAGGTAACCTCGCCGCCCAACGGCACCAACCCGGCCGCGTTGAACAGCGTCTTCGACACGCAGTTCAACACGCCCATCAACCCGGCCACCATCACGCCGGTCAACTTCTACCTGTACGACGGCAACACCGGCCTCAAACCGCCGGTGACTTACTCCCAGCCGCAGCCCAACGTGATTCGGATGGCGCCCACAAGCAACCTGTCCGTGAACGACACGTACTATGTGTTTGTGAAGACTGGGCTGCAAAGCACCACCAGCGTCCCGGCAACTGCTACGGACTGGTATGTGCAGACCTACAGCGGCGCAACGGTCGATAGCACATTGCCAACCGTCACCAGCGCCGTGCCGTTCAACGGGTCGAGCAATGTGGGCGTCAACGTTACTCCGGGAGTGGTGTTCAGCAAGCCCATCGACCCCACAACCGTCACCAACTCCACCTTCCAGATCCTGAACGGCGCCACTCCTCTGGCAGGCAACTACTGGTTCAACAGCAACAATACGCGTGTCGAGTTCGTGCCCTACGATGCGCTGCCGGCGAACACCACCCTCACCATGTCCATCAACGGTGTTGACGACCTGGTGGGCAACCCGGTCACCTACAGCTCCATCTTCCAGACTGCGTCCGGCCCAGACTTCAACGCTCCATACGTGGTCTGGACCAGTATTCCGACCAACGGGAGCATCCCAACCAACTCAACGATCACGGTCCAGTTCAACGAGTCCATGGACGTGACAACATTCAGCTCGACCAGCAACTTACGCATCTATGACACGCTGCTGGGTGTCAACATACCGGCGACGCTCACGTGGAATGCGGACCAATCCACCGCATATCTGACTCCGACCTCGCCACTGGCCGCGGGACGCACGTACTACTTCTACGCCAACAGCGGTACAGACCTGGCGGGCAACCAGGTGACCGGCATCGAAATCACGTTCTATGCCGAGTTGGGCAGCTCCTCCACCGCGCCGACCGTCATCAACTTCAACCCGCTGCCGGGAGCTACCGGCGTCGGCACCAACGCGATCATTGAAGCGCAGTTCTCCGCGCCCATCGATCCCACCACCCTGGGCAGCGTAACGCTCACCACGGGCGGCAACCCGGTTACGGCTTCGCCCTCCACAAGCGCGGGCAACACGGTCCTGCAGCTTTCGCCCTCTGCTCCGCTGGCCCAGAACACCATCTACACCATGCAGATCGCCGGCGTGAAAGATACAGCCGGCAATGCGGTGGCCACCGTTACCAACAGCTTCACAACCGGCCCCGCGTACGACCTGACGGCGGCGACGGCCATCAACTCCGATCCGGGCAACTACAACACGGTCGGTACCAACGTGACGCCGAAGATTGTCTTCAACAAGCCGCTGAACCCCATCACCGTGAACAACAGCACCTTCCGCATGTATCTCAGCGATACCGGCCAGTGGATCCCGCTGACGGTGACGGAGTCCGCAAACGGAACGGAAGTAACCTTGACGCCGCAGGTCCCACTCCAGCCCAACACCGAGTATCACTACCAGGGTTGCTGCGGCTTCCAGGACCAGGACGGCAATAACGGCACCCAGATCGACCTGTACTTCTACACCAACAGCGGCACGGTCAGCACCGGCCCCACTGTCACGGTCAGCCCGGCCAATGGCGCGACGGCCATTCCGTTGAACACCGAGGTCATCACTTCGGTTTCGGCCCCAGTCGATCCCACCACGGTCGGCCAGAACGCCATCCAGGTCTTCAATGGCGCTACACCCGTACCGGGAACCGTGACCCTGGTCAATGTACAGCAGATCAGCTTTGCGCCAACCAGCGCGCTGTCCGCGGGCACAACCTACACGGTGCATGTGAACAACTTCACCGATGCCAACGGCAACGCGGTTGTGCCTTACAACGGCTCCTTCATCACCGGCGCATCGGCATCCGCGGGCGGGTTCACCTTTACCGGCTCCAACATTGTCAACGGTTCCACGGTTACCAACTACTCGCAGCCGATCGTCCTCAACTTCAGCCAGGCCATCGATCCGTCTACGGTGAACGCCAATACGTTGCAGGTAATGAACACCTGGAACAGCAACTACGGGCTGGCGGGCAACTACGCGGTCAGCGGCAACCAGGTCACCTTTACACCTCTCAATCCGTATCCGCAGGGAACCACCATCTACGTCGGCGAGTGCCACGGCCCCACCGACATCCTCGGCGATGTCTTCCTGAACGGCAGTTGCTACGGGCAGCAACTGGTCTACTTCAACACGCCCAGCGGCTCACCCTCCGATACTTCGCCCTTGATGGTGCTCTCAGTCAACCCGGACAACGGCGCGACAAACGTGCGTCGGGACCAGTCGGTCTCGGTCACTTTCAACAAGGCCATCAACCCGTACACGGTCTTCAACAACAGCAACAACGCTCTGCTGTTTGCCGGCCAGGGCCTACAGGTTCGCGGCAGCATCACTATGTCCGCCGACGACAGGACCCTCACCTTCAGCTCGGGTACGCTGTATGGAGACGCAACGTACACCATCGATCTGCCCGCGGGCGGCATCAGCGACCCGTCCGGCAACTCGTTGGCCACTACGTTTACCAGCACCTTCAACACCGTCTCCGATCCCGCCACGGGCAATGGAAGCGTCCAGAGCACGAACCCTGGGAACAACGCAACGGGTATTCCAACCAATCAACTGCTGACTCTCTACATGAACCGGCAGGTCAATCCCTCCACGTTGCCCGGCAACCTGGTGGTTACGGTCAACGGCGCGGTTTACGCCGGCACGGTATCGGCCACGGCAGACAACTACGAGGTCCAGTACACGCCCACGACGCCGTTCCCCAACAGCGCCACCGTGCAATGGTTCTTCTCCAGCGTCTATGACCTGTCCGGCAATGTCTTCAACGGCACCAGCGGCTACTTCTACACCGCCGCTCCTGCCCCCAACCCTGCCACTGCGCAGCCCACCATCGTTGCGATCAGTCCGTCCTGCTGCAACTCGCTGCTCGCGCCCACCAACACCGAGATCGATATCCAGTACAGCCAGCCCATCGACCCAACAACAGTAACCACGGCCAACTTCTACCAGAATGGGCCGGCCCCGGCTGTTCCGTACACGGTTGCGTTGGCGCCAGGCACCAACAACGTGGTCCGCATCAGCCCGCCGCCCGCGGGATGGGACCCGTCGTACTACTACACCGGGTTCTGCGTCAACGGCAATGTGAAGGGCACCAACGGGGTGAATGCACCGTCGGAGTGCTGGCTCGATTACTTCACCACCACTGCCGGGCCGGATACGACGCCGGGAACGGTAAGTGTCGGTCCGCCGAACGGAGGGACGAATGTCGGTACAAACGCCTACATCCGCTTCCAGTTCTCCAAGCCGGCTGACCGCACTACAGTCAACTCCAGCAATATCCAGATCACTACCAGCGGCAACCCGATACCCGGTTCCTGGTCCTACAGCTACAGCGGCACTGACCTGTACGGGGCCAACTTCTCGCCGCTGAATCCTCTACCGCCTTCGAGCTCCATCTCGATCGTGACCAACAACCTGCTCGACTATGCCGGCAATACCTTCGCGCCGACCAGCACATCGTTCACCACTGCGGCGCTGCCCGACTACAGCACGCCTACGGCTACGCTCGACTTCGCCTACGGCGTCACAGGCATCGCCACCAACGCCTCCTTCACCTGCCACTACTCAACGGCCATGGATCCCAGCAGCGTCAACACGGGGAACACCTACATCTACAGCTACATAACCAGTGCGCGCATCGCGTTCACCTATGCGTGGTCGTCCGATCTGACTGCCGTTACCATGACGCCAACTTCGCCGTTGCCGGCCAGTAGCCAGTTCTACTATTACTGCGGCGGGGCCATCGATTTGACCGGCAACGGAATGAACGCTATCGACGCGGTGTTCTATACTTCCAACGGGCCGGCCTTGGTCGGACCGGCGCTGGTATACGCCAACCCGCCGTCGGGCATGACCGGCGTGCCGCTGAATACCATCGGCAGCATCTGGAACAACACCAGCCTCGACCTGCTCTTCAACGAGCCGGTCAATGCTGAGTCGATGGGCAACATCACCTTCACTCCACAAGGCGGCATCCCTGAGCCCATTGGCGTCAATCCGCAGGACGGAGACTATATAGCCACCGTGCAGTTGCCGTGGGCGCTGACTCCCAACACCACCTACACCTTCGACTGGACGGGCATAACAGACCTCAACGGCAACCCGGCCACCGGCACAACCAGTTCAAGCTTCACCACTGGATCGAGCTTAGACTGGGGCAATGCGACAACCACAGGATTCATTCCGGCGAACGGAGCCACCAACGTCAGCGTGAGCGTCCAGCCCACCATGACCTTCAGCAAGGCGATGAACCCGACGTTCATCACCCCCAGCCAGGTCTACCTCCGCCTGCACAATACGCAGGTCACGGTCCCGGCCACGGTCTCCATCTCAGCCAGCGCAACTGCCGCGACACCAACCACAGTCACGGTAATCCCGTCTGCGCCACTACAGCCGTCCACTCTCTACGACCTGCTGTACTATCCCAACAACTGGTGGCTCTATGACGTGGCCGGAAACATCGACCAGAACAGCTACGGCGTAGTCTCCACCTTCACCACCGCGGCCACGGGGGTCAACGGCGCCTGCGGCATCGCCAATGGCGGGACGTTCAGTACGCCGCCGCCCACCGCCAACTTCTGCTCGGCGGGAACCGTCGCCAACCTCAGCAACAACTCCGGCAGCCTGACCTGGTCCTGCAACAGCCAGGACACCGGAACCAACGCCTCCTGCTCGGCCACGATCGCTCCGGTCCAGGCCTGCTACCCGCAGTCGTCACTGCCTACCATCGCCGGCTGGTGGAAGGCCGATGGCGACGCCACCGACCACTCCAGCAACGCCAACAACGGCACGCTGGAAAACGGCGCCACCTTCGGCCTGGGCGTAGTCAACAACGCCTTCAGCCTCAGCGGCAGCAACCAGTATGTGCTGATCGGCCAGCCAGTGCCGGCAGCCCTCCAACTTCAGAACAGCTTCGCGTTATCGGCTTGGATCTATGTCACCAGCTATCCGGCCAATGTTGGATCGGGCCCATGGCAGACCATTGTCGGCAGTGAGTATGGCAGTACTGACTCGGGCATTGGGCTTTACCTTGGCGGGTCTGTCAGCGGCAGCTACCCCGGCGTGCCTCCGGGCAGCATCGATCTGGACATTGGAAAGGGCAGTGCATGGTACTCGACCATTACGACAAGCCAGGTACCGCTCAATCAGTGGGTTTTGATAACCGCTACCGCGACGGCGAATAATCCGGCGCAAATTTACTACAACGGTGTACTTCAACCGACAATGACTCCGTCCGGCGAGACAGTATGGAACGGCACGGTTTCCTATACCGGCGCCGGAGAGGGGTTTGCCATTGGTCAAACAGTCAACGAAAACTACTCGTTCAACGGCCTGATCGACGAGGTTCAGGTCTTCAATTCGGTGTTGAACCCTGGCCAGATTACAGGCATCTACAACGCCGGCAACGCAGGCGTCTGCCCATAAGTCCGGCCATCCACCAACCATCGGGGACCGCTTCGGCGGTTCCCGATGCTTTTATTGCATTTTTGCTAAAGGTGTAGACCGTCGCGCAGCGAGCAAAATGCGGGGATTCTTCGCTACGCTCAGAATGACAATTCATTTTTGGTCTATAGCAATTGCTAAAGCATTTTTGCTAAAGGTGTAGGCCGTCGCGCAGCGAGCAAAATGCGGGGATTTTTCGCTACGCTCAGAATGACAATTCATTTTTGGTCTATAGCAATTCCGAAAATACTCTAAAGGTGTAGACCGTGGCACCACGAGATAAATGCGGGGATTCTTCACTTCGCTCAGAATGACAATTCATTTTTGGTATATAGCAATTGCTAAAGCATTTTTGCTAAAGGTGTAGACCGTCGCGCAGCGAGCAAAATGCGGGGATTCTTCGCTACGCTCAGAATGACAATTCATTTTTGGTCTATAGCAATTCCGAAACATATTTGCTAAAGGTGTAGACCGTGGCAGCAGCGAGATAAATGCGGGGATTCTTCACTTCGCTCAGAATGACAATTCATTTTTGGTATATAGCAATTGCTAAAGCATTTTTGCTAAGGTGTAGACCGTGGCACCACGAGATAAATGCGGGGATTCTTCGCTACGCTCAGAATGACAATTCATTTTTGGTATATAGCAATTCCGAAAATACTCTAAAGGTGTAGACCGTCGCGCAGCGAGCAAAATGCGGGGATTCTTCGCTACGCTCAGAATGACAATTCATTTTTGGTCTATAGCAATTCCGAAAGATACTGCTAAAGGTGTAGACCGTCGCACAACGAGCAAAATGCGGGGATTCTTCGCTACGCTCAGAATGACAATTCATTTTTGGTCTATAGCAATTCCGAAAATACTCTAAAGGTGTAGACCGTGGCACCAGCGAGATAAATGCGGGGATTCTTCGCTACGCTCAGAATGACAATCATTAATTCATTCGAAAAGTTTGGATACTAAAGTCGGTCAATTGGCCTTCGAGCAAATGGCTCTAGAGAGATACTCTAGGTAGTGAACCTCGAGGCACAATTGTCTGCTCGGTTATTCCTGTGGCCGATGCTGAATCCTTTAAGGAAGCTCTGAACAAGTCCCTGGAATTCCCCTCGGCACGGGCAACGACGGAGATTCTGACCCAAAGTCGGGTCAGAATGACGCTTCCAGGGAGGGCCAACTGACTTATTCAGAGATTCCTCAATTCAGGATTGGCAAGGACAAAAAGCGCGGAAGATATTTCGACAACTCTACGGCTCTTCACCCTTGGGCGCCGCATTCACATTGACCGGTGCAGCGCCGCGCACGGCTGGCGGAACATAGCCATCGTTGGAGGGGCCGTTCTGGAAAAACAGCGCGCCGTAACTGTAAGGTCCCGTCGCATATGTTGCCGCCGCCTGCCCCCAGATTTTGCCTGCTCTTAGGGTGTCGTCATGCACTTTTTTCACTAACTCGTGATACTTGTCATCGGTTTGCAAATAACCCGAAAACGAACTCAGATCGTTGTTACCGGTGATCACGACATCGACGCCGGGTACCGAGGCGATATCGAAGGCGTTGGCCACGCCCGTCGGCGTTTCAATCATGATGACAACCAGCATGTTGTCGTTGATGGTTTGCCGGTAGTTGATGCCATTGATGCCCCAGATGCCGGCAGCCTGTCCCTGGCCTGAACTGCGCCGGGCCACTGGCGGATAGCGGGCCCACTTAGCTGCTTCCCGCGCGCGGTCCACATCGTCTACCGTGGGAATAATCACGCCGAGAGCGCCGATATCGGTCGCGTGCTGGATGTGCCACTCCTGAGCATCCGGCAACCGGACCATTGGTATCGCAGCAACATGCGGGCACGCTGCGATCATCGCCTCAATGTCCTTGAATTCCAGCGTGCTGTGCTGCATTTCAAACCATGTGAAGTCGTAGTGTTTGGCCTTCTCGCAGTAGCCTGCGGGGTCCATCGTGGACTGGGTAAAGCTGAACACCTGTTTGCCCGCCAGCAACTTTGCTTTCGCAGTGTTATAAAGAGGCGCAGGCCCCGATTGTTTAGATTTGGCGGGCGCCGACTGTTGCGCCTGGGCTACCATCCCGACCGATGCGACCACTGCTGCCACAAACGCCATTGCAGCCAATCTTACTGACAACTTCATCGTCTTCCCTCCATTCGGTTTTCGAGCAAGTGCAACTATACCTGATATCGCCTTTTTCGGCGATGAACCGCTAAAAGCGTATCGCTCTTCAGCGGTATTGCAAGACCAGCCCGGAATTGCGGTCGAGCAGCAGGGCGATCTTGCGCAGGAAAGTCTCCTGCCGCCGCTCGTCTGTCAGCTAAAAATCAATATTTGGCCCGTGTAAGTAATGCAGAAGGTACTCCGATCACAAGAACGCAGTCAAGGGGGGCGCCCACCCATATAACCATCTTGGGTGCCCATTCGTTGCGCTCCGCACGCCGCTCCTCAAGCGTCGCAGCCTGTGTTTGGCTCCTCTCCGCCAATCAGCGATAGCCGATCGGGAAGCTCAGACCCACCTTCGCGTTGCAATCGTTCCGCCAGTCGCCCTTCGGATAGAGAAAGATATACTCCGCCGGAGTCACCGACAGCGAGACCCACCTACGGATCGGGACCGAGACGCCTATGCCACCGGCGACCAGCAACTCGTTCGTGATGGTTCCCCCCGAGGAGGCGCGCACGTCGCCCGCCTCGGCAAAGACCGTGAGTTTGACCTTCGGGCGCGACACCACCTCTTTGACCAGGCCGGAGGTGAAGCCATGGGAGTTCACCGAGCCCTTGGCGTTCTTCCCGTAGTAGTTGGTCGACGAGACGAAGACAGAGTAGCCGCGGGGAAGATTGAGCGCGGGCTTGACGAACCAGCCATTGAGATTGGCGCGGTAGTTCGCTCCCTGGTCGGCCCACAGATAGGTCCAGCCCGTGGTGAAGGTCGCAATCGGCCTCGGCGGCTTGCCCCCCTTCTCCTGGGCGCAGGCTGGATACGCGAAGAGAGTAAGGACGCACGCGAGCAGGAAGAGTGCCATCCAGTCTGTGCATCGTTGCATCGAATCTCTCCTCATCAATTCAAGCGTCTTTCTGGGCGCACGGCTAAAAATGAAGGCGCTTCACACCTTTTCGGCGGCGGCGTTCCTGCCGGCGATGAGGCCCCCGACGACGCAGCGGGCGATACCGTGCTCGCCGAATCCACCGGCGGACTCGCCCGCGCAGTAGAGGCCCGGTATTACCTTGCCCTTGAGGTCGTGCACCTGGAAGTTCGCGTTGACGCGCAGGCCGGCGCGGGTATCATGAGTAACCGGCGTGGCCCAGGCGGCGTAGAACGGAGGCGTCTGGAGTTTGTACATGGGAGCGGGTTTGTCGAAATCCGCGTCCTTGCCCGCGTCCACAAAAGAGTTGTAGCGGGTAACGGTCTCCTGGAGCGCCTGGCCGGACATCGGGCTTCTTCATATACTTGTTCTTGCTGAGGGCGGCCGCCAACTCGGCGATGGTGTTGCCACTAAAGAAGAAGCCAGCCTCCCTATCCACATAGGGCGGGGCCACGGTCCATTTCTCGCGCGTGACGGCGTCGGCGTCGAAGATGGCCCAAATCGGCCCGCCGCCGGGGCCGGTGCCGCCATTCAGGCCCATGGCGGCCGGAAGGTAGCCCATGGGATCCCACTTGTTATTGGCCGCGTTGCGCCAATTGTTCTGCTCGTAATTTTGGTTGGCATCGAGGCTAGCGGCGGCGTTGCCGAACGCGCCCTTCGTCTCGTCATAAAATCTCACGCCGACCTGGTTGACGCAGATCAGCGTTCTGATAATTCCGGACCTGCAGGCCGGTGGCGCGGGCCAGGTGGAAATACTTGCTGGTCGGTTGCCACGTTGGAAACATGGAGGGGTACCCGTGCTGGCACCCGATATACCCTGGCTTGGAGATATGGGCGCCGTATTCCGCAGTCATGTTGGCGGTGCCCCAAAGCGATGCCCCGACCTCCATGCCGGCGATCTCTCCGCTGGCATCCTGGGTCGTATAGGGCTCGCCCGCGTTGCTGCAGTATTCCTCGGTGAGGCGGGGATCGAATATGCGGCGGAATTCACGTTGCCGCTGCTGCCGCCGGTGGCAGATGATGACGCCTTTGCGGGCGCGGATATTGAGCTTGGCGCCCTTGGCCTCCACGGTGATTCCGGTGACGCGGCCCTTGTTGTTGTTCTCCCGGATCAATGCCGGTCATCCTGTGGTTAAGAAGGATTTGCACGCCCGCTTTCCGCGCGGCCGCCTCCAGCGGGCGCACGATGCCGATGCCCCCGGAAGTGGTCTTCCCGACGTCGGGGGGCTCGACTACGCCGGTCTGAATCCGCTCGTATTGCAGGATGGCCGCGTGCATGGCCCTGGGGGCCGACTGGCCCGCCTGGGTCATGCCGCCACGGTCGGGTACCGGGTTCGTCCATGTCAGTCCATGGGCCACGAGAAAGTCGTAGGCGAAAACGTTGTTGTCGGCGAAAGCGCGAACAATGTCGCGGTCGTTGTAGCGGTACTCGCCGGCGCCGTTGCCCCCCACCACGGACCAGTCGGTGAGGTCCCTAAAGATGATATCGGGCGAATCCACGATTCCGGCCGCTTTCTGGGCCGCTGTGCCGCCGCCTAGCGGGATGTTGCCGGTGGAGACGGCGGCGTGGCCGCCAATGTCGTGGTTGGCCTCGACTATGATTACCGACGCGCCGTTCTCCCTGGCAATAATGGAGGCGGGCAGCCCGGAAGCGCCGGACCCGATCACCACGACGTCAGCTTCTTTATCCCACTTATGCGCAGGCTGGGCGGCCTGCGCGGCGGGCGCTATAGCGGCCAATGCCGCGCCCTTCAGAAATGATCTGCGATCGACATTCTTCTTCGGTATTGGTTTTCCCATGATGTTTTGTCTGCTCCTAGGCTCGATTCGAACCTCATCCTTATCCTTAGCGTAGAGGCCGAAGGCGATACGCTAGAAAACCACAAGGCCGCCCTCATGGCAAGGCGAATCGCCAAAGCGTCCTCGACGAAGCTCTTCTGAAGGCAAGAATTGCTGCTGTCCCATTGTAGAGGTCGAGTTGATCCCGATCAGTCGGCTTGTGCGAAGTGTCCGATGATTTCCGTATGGCGGGCAGAGCGCGGCCATTCGCTCTATGTCGCTGCGGGGCGGAACAAATTTGCTTGGCGGGGAGAGGTCGAACGGCAAAAGTGAGCCAGCACATTTTGCACAAATGCAGGTGCAATAAAACATGTAAACTATTGAAAATAAATGACTTGGTGGAGGCGGCGGGAGTCGGACTGTGCACGGGTATTGAAAACACGTAAGTTACAGATTCTGAGGCACTCACGATACGCAGAAAGCGCGAAAATCGAGGAAATTACACACGTAATACACACACGGGGTTTTCCGACGTTCACGATTTCTTGAAGATTCATCAAACCCAGCGGGGGCAATCTTCCCTCGGCTTTCAACTAGAGAATTCCCGCCGCCATGAACTCGTATTGTTCGGCGCTCGGCACAGCTGCAACGTATACCCTTGCCGATGCAGTTTTTGAGCACTGCGGTTAATCCAAGTTCCTATCAATGACAAAACGTCAAGAAAGTTGTAGTATTGTGCTATGGCCCAGTCTCACAGAGAGGCGTCGCGGCGGCTCTTCGATCTTGCCGATCAACAGCAAGGCTTCTTCACAACGAAGCAGGCCAAGGCGGCCGGATTTGCCGAAAATACGCATCCCTACCACGTGCAGGCCGGAAACTGGACACGGGAACACCGAGGCATCTACCGCCTGGCGCTGTTTCCGGTGCCAGACCGGCCCGATCTTGTGCTCTGGTCGCTCTGGTCCAGGAACCGGAAGGAAGATGTAGAAGGGGTTTACAGTCATCAGACGGCGCTGAGCCTCTATGAGCTGTCAGACCTAAACCCGGCGAAGCTCCATATGACCGTTCCGAAGAACTTCCGGCGTAACAGCGCTATCCCTGGAATTGTCGTGCTCCATTATCGCGACCTGCTCAAGAGCGAAATACAGGTCGGACCCGGTTACAAATACACACGGCCGCTGCGAACGATTCTTGACCTGATAGAAACCGGCGCAGTCGAGTGGATGTTTATAGGTCAGGCGCTGCGGCAGGCTGTTGACCGCGGACTGATCACGCGCCAGCAGATTAGGAATGCGGAGTTGACCGAGACCGCACGCAAGATGGTCGAGGATGTTCTGCGGCGGGCTGCATAATGGCGATTCCAAGAACATATGCGACGGCGGGAGCCTTCCGCAGAGCCCTGGAAGAACGCCTGAAGAGCATGTCCCAGACCGAACAGATCGATATCAACCGCCTCAGACGCCAGGTATCCTTCGATCGTTTGCTGGCGAGGTTATTCCGGGAAGATCCGGCGCCTTGGGTGTTGAAGGGTGGTTATGCTCTGGAACTTCGCTTCAGGTCCGCTCGATCCACAATCGATATTGACTTGACATTGCAGCGGGTCGTGGGAACCGTCGAGGGTAGAGAGCCAATCCAAGCGATACGAGAGATGCTGCAGGCGATGGCCGATGTCTCATTCGATGATTGGTTCGAGTACACGATTGGACCACCCGTTATGGATCTAACCGCTGCTCCTTACGGCGGCGCTCGCTATTCGGTCGAGACACGTATGGATGGAAGGATCTTCGCTCGGTTTCATCTCGACGCAGGCATTGGTGATGTGGTGATACAGCCTCTCGAAACCGCCGAGTGCCACGACTGGCTAGGTTTTGCAGGAATCGGGAAGCCACGCGTACAAATGATCTCTCGGGAACAGCAATTCGCCGAAAAGATACATGCCTACACGCTTCCGAGAAACTCGCCGAATAGCCGGGTGAAGGATTTGGTGGATCTGGCTCTTCTGATTGCAGGCAACCGACTTGATCGGCAGAGGGTATTCAACGCTTTGCATCTGACCTTTGATCGAAGGGGAACTCACACTTTGCCAATAAGCTTGAGTGTACCGCCGCCGGAATGGCAAACGCCCTTCCGTGCGCTCGTTGAAGAATGTGGGCTACAGACAGACATCGCTGTGGTCTTCGATAACGTGCGCGAGTTTCTCGAAAACGTTCTGGTAGGTGGCATGGAGCAGTGAGCCGGAAATGGCCAGCAGAAGTTCAGAATCGGTTTCATTCGAGCAGCGTGACGAGGAGAACCAACGGCTGCGGGAAGAGAATGCGAGGTTGCGCCGTGTACTGGACGCTCACGGCATCGCTGTTCCACAGTTAGTACCAGACGATGCACGGCCGGTTCAAACGATCACGCCGATGGCCGCGGAAAGCAAAGAAGAGCGCGCTCGCAAGCGGGTTGCCCTCTTCCGGAGCCTGTTTCGCGGGAGAAAAGATGTCTATGCGCGGCGATGGGAGAATTCCGACGGACGGTCAGGATATTCGCCAGCGGCACTGAAGGATTGGAAAGCCATCAATTCAAGCAGGCCGGAGGATCGGAAGAAGGTCGATCAGAATACACGAAAGTTCCTCCCCTTGAGCGACGAGGTTATCGAGAATCATCTTCTCGGAAAAGACACTATTGGCATTTACCCTCTACTCCCGGACGAGACCTGTTGGTTTCTCGCCGTGGATTTCGATAAGAAAACATGGACTGACGACTCCCGCACGTTTCTCGATACATGCCAGGAGTTGAACGTTCCGGCGGCACTGGAACGCTCGCGCTCTGGAAATGGCGGCCATGTTTGGATCTTCTTTGAACATGCAATTCCGGCAAATACCGCACGCAAACTTGGATGCGCGGTTCTCACGCGGACTATGGAACGCCGGCATCAACTCGGTCTCGATTCCTATGATCGCTTCTTCCCAAACCAGGACACGATGCCCAAAGGTGGGTTCGGAAACCTGATTGCGCTTCCCTTACAGTTTGCACCGCGCAAGTCGGACAACAGTGTTTTCATCGATTCCAGCCTCCGTCCATATCCGGATCAGTGGGAGTTTCTTTCTACGATTCGACGGATGTCTACTACGGCCGCGGAAGAAGTCATCGCCGATGCCCAACGCAATGGCGATCTGATTGGGGTTCGCATCAGCATTGCCGATGACGAAGATGGACAAGATCCATGGACATTGCCACCTTCGCGAAGACGGATGGAGTGGCCGATTATGGGGCCACTCCCTGAAACTGTGCAGACCGTCCGCGCCAATCTTCTTTACGTGGAAAAGCATGGCCTGCCACCGGCCATGTTGAATCGTCTGCTCAGGCTGGCGGCATTCCAGAACCCCGAGTTCTACAAAGCGCAGGCGATGCGGCTTCCGACATATGAAAAGCCACGCGTCATCGCATGTGGTCAGGATTTTCCCCAGCACATTGCTTTGCCGCGCGGGTGTCTGACGGAGGTAATGGCCCTTTTGCGGGCGCACAACATCCGGCCCGAAGTTCGGGACGAACGGTTTGCAGGCATACCTATCACAGTGGAATTCAATGGTCAGCTTCGGCCCGTCCAAGAGGAGGCTGTCGCAGGGATCAGCGTCCACGACGAGGGAATTCTCTGCGCCCCGACGGCGTTTGGGAAAACGGCCGTGGCGGGATGGCTGATCGCAAAGCGCAAGGTCAATACTTTGATTCTGGTTCATCGGCAACAACTACTCGATCAATGGCAGGAACGGCTGGCGATGTTCCTGAATATGCCCGCAGGCTCGATTGGGCATATCGGCGGCGGAAAGATGCACCGGACAGGGCGCATCGATGTCGCGGTCATTCAGAGCCTCTATCAGAAAGAAGACGTAAAGGACTTTGTTGCCGAATACGGCCAAGTCATCGTCGATGAATGCCACCACATATCTGCGTTTACGTTTGAGCAGGTGATGAAGCAGGTGAAAGCAAAATATGTCGTTGGTCTCACCGCTACCCCGACGAGAAAAGATGGACACCATCCAATTATCTATATGCAGTGTGGCCCTGCCCGGTTCAGCATGAGCGCCAAGGCAATGGCGGAGATGAACCCTTTCGAACATAGGGTGGTTCCTCGTCACACGGATTTCCGGATGCCGCCCGATCTCACTGAAGTGACGATTCAGGATGTCTACGGCGCGCTGTCGAATGATGCGTTGCGCAATGCAATGATCGCCGACGACATCGTACGTGCCATCAAGTCGGGACGTTCGCCTCTGCTCCTGACTGGCAGGACGGAGCATCTACAGTATTTCGCAACCAGACTCAGTGGTGCCGCCCAACACGTCTTTATATTGAAGGGCGGTATGGGCAAGAAGCAGCGCAGACTGATCGCAGAGGCTATGGCGGCTGTGCCAGACGACGAATCGCGTGTGATTCTGGCAACAGGAAGCTATATCGGCGAAGGCTTCGACGATGCGCGCCTGGACACATTGTTTCTTGCCATGCCTATCTCCTGGAAGGGGACGCTGCAACAATATGCTGGCCGCCTCCATCGTCTCCACGACAACAAGCGCGTTGTCCAAGTCTATGATTACATCGACAACGGGGTCCCGATGCTGGCAAGAATGTACGAGCGCAGATTGAGGGGTTACAACGCAATCGGGTACGCAATTGAGCAGGCGACCATTGTTTCGCCTTTTCTGTCAGGCTCGTAACGAAACCGTGTCCCCAGCGCATGGTCACGAATTATTCACTCTTCGTTGTTTATGGCGCCTCGACGAGAGTAGTAGCTGCCCGCCGCCAGGTGCCATTCCGTCCACAGAAACGTGCCCTAAGGGAAACTGCATCTGCCCCAGTTCACCACCAGCCTGATGACACAACGGGCGTAGGTTCGCATGAGGTTGTGCGGGGCTAGAGAGGGAACTGCGCAGGCCCAAAATGCTCAATAACTGGAATAGTGGAGGCGGCGGAATTCCGCTGTACTCCACTAGAATTAGCCGCACACGCAGGACGCACGTGTGTGTGACTAAAAACCATGTAAGTGAAACAATACAAATTTGTTATTGTGGTGGAGGCGGCGGGAGTCGAACCCGCGTCCGAAACTACCTTCAACAGAGAGCGTTCATGCTTTTCCGCGTTCATTTTTTTCTCGTCATCGACGCTAGGAACGGGCGAAGACGCGGCGACGACCAGTCTGATCGATCTCGCCTGTTCCGCTCAGACGGAGCAGTTCAGGCCAGCCTACTGTGCGACGATCGGACTCCGCCCATAGGCGAAGCGGAGGCGATCGGCTGTCTAACTAATTAGGCAGCAAGAGCCAATTGTGGTTCGGCACTTATGGTTTTGGGCGCGATTACGGGTGTACCCACCCCGGCATGCCTCTCTGCCGCTAGCAATCCCGTCGAAGCCGTGACGCCCCCATGTGGGGCTGGCTGAAACATGCTGTTGGCACTCAAAGAACTGGATTGATTATAACGCGTTTAGGTGAAACCCCTGATGACTCCCGTCTTGGTTAAGGTGTCAATTGGCAGTGAATGACTGAAGTTGGTGAAAAGGTGACTTTACAGGAATCAGCCGCTCTCAAATCCTCTCGCAGAAATTAATCCCGTTCATCACTCACATCAGGCCCGTCGCCGCGTCCACCATCACCGCCAAGGGCCAAAGGCCCCGCATAAAATGTTCTGCCATCGAGCGGTCTCTCAAACGGCTATGGATTCAGCAGGTTCACAAACAGCCGATACGCCCCCGGCACAGCCTCCGGAAGCTGCCGATAAAGCGCAAACGCCACATAGGTCCATCGGCCCTTCCCCAGAGCCGCGGTAACCAGCCCACCACGCTGCGGCTCCTCGCCGGGGTCATGGACCTCCGTGAGCACGGTATAGTGCACGTCCCACGTGCGCAGAAAACCATGCCCACGCTCCTCAACCCACCCGTTGAAGTCCGCGGGTGTAATCGCATTCGGCGTGATCAGTAGTGGCGCCTTCGCATCGAGTAGCTGCACTGGGTCGGTCTCATCCACTACCTTCTCGGCGTCGCGCCCCAGCGTCAGAGGATACGGCGCATCTTCGCCGGTAAACTCGGCGGTCTGGTACTGGACCACCACATTGCCACCTGACTTCGCGTAGTCAAAGAGTGCCTGTGTGGCCGCACCGTGCAGCTCCGGGTGCGCGTTATAGGTGCGCACACCAAGGATGACCGTGTCATAATTCGCGAGCTTCGCCGGTGTAAGATCGGCAACGGTCAGAGTGTCAGGCTTGAGGCCGACTGAGGTGAGTGCGGCAGGAACGTCATCGCCCGTGCCGGGAAGGTAGCCAATACGGGTCTTGGCCGGCAGCTTAAGGTCAACGGGGACGATGCGGTCCGTGGCCGGGGCGTAGTAATTCGTCCGTTGAAGGTTTTCGTAGCCTATGGAGCGGTAGCCTTCAGAGACCGTCTCGTGGTTCGGCAGCACGACTGAGGCCTTGATCGTGATGGCGCCACGATGGGACGGCGGAGCTTCGACCGTGAAGCCCGTCTCTCCCTGGCCGGTCGTATCGGACGTGGCGGGGCGGATCTGCCAGCCAGCCGGAACCGCAAGCTTCGGTTCCTTCGCAGGCTTCTCTACCGGAGAAAGCATCGTCCCAAGAGTCAGCGCGCTCGCGTCGTTGGGCAGCACCTGCGCATGTTGCGAGAGCGAAAGGCTTGCGGCCGGCACAATCTGAATGGCCTGCGCTTCATCGTGCACAACCCGGCCAAGTTCGATCGCAGTGCCGCGATAGTCAACCCTGGCCCATGCGACCACGGCGGGAGGTGTCTGCGGCGCATTGCGTAGCGCGGGCACCTTCAGTTGGTAGACGGGATCTTCCATGCTGTCGCGATAGAAGTAGGGGCGCGTTACAACCTGAGTGAACGCGGGTGTAGCCGTGAGCGTACGAGTGTCGGAGTGGTCCGCGGTCAGGTCGGGCGCCTCCGCGTGGCCCGAGTCTGTGGCTGCGACCTGGCCCTCAGCGGTGGCCAGACGGACGTTGCTCACCGCAAGGTGCTGCGAAGATGTGGTGCGAACCTGAGCCAGCACCTGAATGGCCGAGCCGGCAATCCGATTGGCGCCGTGGGCAGTAGCGTCCATCGTCAGGCCCAGCGCCAGAACCAGCGCATCATTGAGCTGCACGCGCTTGATGCGCAGCTCATGCAGAACGCCGGCCTTTTGCTCGGCGTTGTCGATCGCGGTGTTGTCGATCGAAGCGATCAGCGCATCTATCTCGTCCAGCGCAGTTGCCAGATACGGCGCGGATGCAAGCAGGTCCTCCGGATTGAACTGCCCGGTGGCAAGGTGAATCTGTGAGGCAATCTTCGCGAGCGAGGTGCGAAGCGGGAGCGGGCCATTTGGCGCGAGGTCGGCCATGCCTTCGAGCGAGATATCGATTCCGTCGAAAAAACTCTCTTCCTTGAGCTTTTGGCGGTCGCTCGGCAACTGCGAACCGTAACGGTGATAGCTAACGTCGAAGACGCCGGACCCGGCAACACGCATCCCCGGCCCAATCTGCGATTTCTGCAAGCCCAGGCCCTGGCGCGCGAACTGAACGTAGGAGACGAGAGGTTCCTTGGCTGGATAGGGCCCAAGCAGCGGATCGCTGCTGCCCTCGTGCATGACGACATCGGCGGAGGGCTGCGTCGACGTCACCTCGCCGGTCACATAGTTGGTGAACTTGGCCGGCGTGTACTGCCCCGTAGCAGAGTCGAACAGCCCCTGCGGAGCAATCCTCTGCATTGGCACGCGCGCATACACCTTCAGCGGCTGCCACGGCAGAATCCCCTCGGCCGTCAGCTCAGGAAAGACCTTGGGGTCGCCTGCTGCCTTGAAGACCTCCTGTGCAATCTCGCCCGACACCTGGTGATGCCCGTGGCCGTCAGTTACGCCACCGACGAACACGCTGGCAATCACCAGCGGCCGGTAGAGCCGCACCGCTCGCACAGCGTCATAGAGCACGCGCTCGTGCGTCCACTTGGCAAAGGCCTCTTCCTTGGTCTTCGAGAAGCCAAAATCAACCTCTGTGCCGAACATCTGCGTCACACCGGAGTAGCGGTCGGCGGCGAGCAACTCCTGCGTGCGCAGCAAGCCAAGCGCGTCCTCGAAGTCGCCGGTCATGGCGTTCTGCCCGCCTTCGCCGCGATTCAGCGTGAGGATCGCCGCACGCGCCCCCAGGCCGCGGGAGTAGAGCGTCAACATCCCGCTGTCTTCATCGTCCGGATGGGCAACGATGAGCATCAACGACGCACGCGTGCTCAGCTTGCGCAGAAGCTGCTGTAACCCGAGCGCACCCTGGTCGACGGGCAACTCGCGCCCGTCACGCGGCGCAACACGCTCGCCGCGCAGGTTGGCGGGGTCGGAGAAGGCAGGGGTTTGCGCGGAGAGGCTGGCGGTGAGGCAGAGCGCGGCGATAAGGGTCGCGGAGAGCTTCATGTTCTAAACGTCTCACATCCTCGCATAGACTAGCAGAGACGTGGCAATCAATACAGACGAGCGCGGGCGGGAGCAGACGACGCAGAGGGGCTTGGAGCGGTCGCTCACCCTCCGCGGAGCCGTCACCCTCAACCTGCTTGACATGATCGGCGTCGGCCCATTCCTCACCCTGCCTCTGCTGCTGGCCGCCATGGGAGGCCCGCAAGCCATGCTCGGTTGGTTGCTTGGCGCGTTGCTGGCTGCCTGCGACGGCCTCGTCTGGGCCGAACTCGGCGCGGCGATGCCTGAAGCCGGCGGCACCTATGCCTACCTCGGCAAGATGTTTCCCGGCCGTTGGGGCCGCTGGCTCAGCTTCCTCTTCGTCTTCCAGCTAATGTTCTCCGCACCACTCAGCGTGGCCAGCGGCTGCATCGGCCTCGCGCAATACGCAGGCTTTCTGTCGCCGGGCTTGGTTAGCTCGGCAAAGGTCCACGCGCTGCACATTGGCCAGTACAGCTTCGGCGTCAGCGCGGGCCGCTGCGTCCTGGTTGGCCATCGCCGTCGTCGTTGTCGCAGTGGTGCTGCTTTACCGGCGTCTGAGCGAGATGCGCCGGCTCGCCACCGGCATGTTAGTCATCGTTATTGCCACGCTGGGATGGGCCATCCTCACCGGCTTGCTGCGCGGCCATATCGCTCAGGTCTTCGCATTCCCTGCGGGAGCCTGGAGGCTCGATAGCGGCTTCTTCGCTGGCCTGGGCTCGGCCATGCTCATCGCCACCTACGACTACTGGGGCTACTACAATGTCACCTTCCTCGGCGGCGAAACCAACGACCCCGGCCGCACCATCCCCCGCGCCGTGCTGCTCTCCATCGCCATCGTTGCCGTGCTCTACCTAGGACTGAACGCCAGCGTTCTCGCCGTCATGGGTACACCCGCCATCCTGGCCGCGCAGAACCTCGGCGCCCGCCGCGCGCTGCTCTCCACCTTCATGCAAACCGCATGGAGCCCAGTCTTCGGCGCCAACATCGGCGCGCTGCTGGGCAAACTCGCCGCCGTGATGGTGATGGTTACCGCCTTCGCAAGCGTCTTCTCGCTGTTGCTCGGCTACTCGCGCATCCCCTTCGCCGCCGCGCGCGACGGCAACTTCCTGCGCGTCTTCGGCAAACTGCATCCAGTCAAAAACTTCCCAACCGTCAGTCTTCTCGCGCTGGCCGGCATGGCCTGCCTCTTCTGCTTCTTTTCGCTGGGAGACGTGATCGCCGCGCTGGTAGTCCTGCGCATTCTGCTCCAGTTCGCGCTACAGCACGTCGGCGCCATGGTTCTCCGCGCCCGCCGCCCCGATCTTGCGAGGCCCTTCCGGATGGGACTCTACCCGCTACCCCCGCTGCTCGCGCTCGCCGGTTTCGCCTACGTCGTGATCTCGCGCCCGAACTTCCATCGCGAGGTCATGCTGGCGGTCGTCGTCGCGGCAATGGGTACAGTAGTGTTTGCCGCGAGGGCCTTTCAACCACGCCGGATATGAAGTAGAAGCGCCCCAACCGAAAAGAGACTAGGCCTGTGCACTGGTATCCGTAGTTTCCGAAAACGGGGCGGTCTCAACCGGTCGATGCAACACTGGCTTGCAGTTTACTCGCCGGAAACACGCGCGACGCGAACTTGGACAAAAGCTGACATTATGGGCGCTTCAATCCAGCCTCTGACTAACACGCACACTGGTTCAACAATACCGTGGACGACCTATGACCGATTAACGTCCTCTCTTCCCTTGGGTGACCGTTTACAGGATGGTTTATCTATTCGAGAGTCGGATAGTCGGGTCTTTGACTTGGATTATCGGGCGGAGTCGGATAGGCCTTGCTGCCGTCGTTCAGTTCGAGGCGGACGTAATCCCAGACGACTCCAGTGGTGACATCTCCGGCGGGAACGGTGAAGGTAATTTCATTTGCGCCTGCCTTCATCAAAGAGGCGTTGAACTTCTGGATGTACTGGTACCAGACACCCTTATCGGAGTTGTAGCGCAGAGCGTTGGTGGCGACTGGATGGAGGGTGCCGACAGTCTGTCCGTTGACGCCGATGATCAGCCCGCCTTGCGTATCCGCACCCACATAGGCTGAACCGCCCCCTGGGCGCTGTCCACCTGCACCGAGAGCACGGTTGCCGCCGCCGTCGGCACCGGCCAGCGACACGCGCAGCACAGCCGTACCCTGCGTGACCTTCGCCATGTTGAACTTGACAGTCCATGTGGTAGCGCGTCCCTGGCCCCACTGCGGCCACGGGTCCGCATTGGTGGGCGGAATATTTACCCAGCCAAAACGCTGGTTGTACGGGTCCTTGGCGGCAGGGTTCATCCATGCCGTGGTAGTGGAGTGGGGCACCTCCTGGAAGAACCAGTCTTTGTGATAATCGCTCTTGCCGATGGTATAGGTAATGTCGTTGGGAAACAGGCCGCTGTAGCGCAAGCCCCAGCCCCACAGCCAGTAATTGTCGGGATCACCCTTGAAGAACTTGTCTCCGGTGCGGTCGGGATAGCCGATCTCCCAAATCTGCTTGCCGTAGCGGACTGGCTGCCAGTTGAGTTTGCCGAGGTCGATCTTCTTGTTTGCCTCGACGGTGACGTTTGTCTTGGCGTATTCGCCCAGGACTCCGTTCGCAAAGGCGTGCAGAGTGTATTTACCAGGGCGGACGTTGGCGATGGTAAATCGTCCGTCCGCTAAGCCGTCGGTCCAGAACTGGTAGTAGTTGCCGTCGTGCGGCCAGGTAACGATGTCGCCATTGCCAGCCAGCAAGGTATATCCGCTCTCAGATCCCTTGAAGTTCGCATGGGTTAGGCCAACGTTCAAATTCGGGAGGAGCTTAGAAGATGCCTGGGAATCATCCAGAACGAGTTGCCCGGTGACGGTGGCGCGGCCATCCTTGTGCGGATAGTCCATGCCTTCGACCCATTCGTAAGGCCATGCGGCCTTGACCTGCTTCGACTTGGCAACCGCGTCATTCCACAGAGCGAGCGCGTTGTCATCCCATTCCGCGGGCACGGCTGGCATCCCGCTGCCGTAGCTGGCCGTCAGCTTGTCCAGCTCGGTCTGGGAGGGGTTCTTGGCGTTGGCCAATGAATTGAAGTAAACAAAGATCGGGCCGACAACCCGCCCCCAGGCCTGGCCGGCGGGTATCTCCGTGTTGTCGCCCGCGCCATAGTGGCCGGAGGTCCAATAGTCGAGGATGATTGCTTGGTACGACGCAGAGCCGGGAGCCGTCATGTGGTCGATCAGATCCAGCTTGTCCGGCCCGCCGCCAATGTACTCGTTGGAGGGGTTCATGAAATAGACTCCGATGTGGTCTTTGGTGCTGGACCATCCCCAGGCCTGCAGCTTGTACATCAAGGCGTTATAGCTGTACTTGTGCTCCACCGAATTCTTATAAATGCCCGTCGTGTAGATGCTTTGTTCCTTAGCGTGAATCTCGTGGTCCTCGGGCGCATGGCTCACCAGCATGTTGCGGTCTTTATCCACAGAGATCCAGTCGAAGGTCGGGTTCATGTCCTCCAGGATGAAGCGGTTTTCGCCCACATGGACAGATGGGTACGAGGCCGGGTGGGTGTACTCGTCGTAGGTGAAGAAACCGCTGGTGCCGCGCTCCAGGGTGAAGCGAGTCTCAATGTCCATGCTGCGGGGGTTGATGCCCTTAACCGCGACCTCTGCGCGTTCTCCTCCATTGCTCGCCGGGTCGATGGTCACCGTGGCGGTGACAGTGCCGGAGGGCATCTGCTCCCAGCAGTTGCCGCGGGTCAGGATGCCGACGTCGTGATAGACCAGCGTCGTCAGGTTGCCATTGCGCTTGTTCAGGGTGGCCTTCAGGATGCCGTTGTCTAGGGTCCAACTGTCGCCGTTGTCGGTCAGTGTCACGGGCGAGTTCACCGTGACCTTGGCGACCTTCGACTGTACATGCGCAGCCTGCTGAGCCGTTGCGTTAGTTGTCAGCGCAACTCCCAGAGATAGAAACATAGACACACGGAGAATCCTTGATTTCATCATGGACGCAACCTTTCAGAATGAACCTTGAATAGGAGACGTATCTCGCTGGAATAGAGTCTCCTCTGAATCGCCAAGAGTTGTGTCGTGCGGCGGGTATTGCAGGACCAACGCTGCAAAGACGGTCCTCTTCGCGATGCCCCCCGCTGCTCCAATCTCCCCGACATCTTCACCGCCGCGCAGGAGCAACTCGGCCTCAAGCTAGTGTTGCATCGACCGCTTGAGCCCGCCGGGGATTTCACTAAGTTCATCCAGCCCCGGAGATGCCCAGCGCGAACTTGGTGAAAAGCCGACATTGCAGGCAGTTCGGAAAACCGTCCTGTTCAGTCGATAGTCTGGTAATCCATTACAAAATATAGCCGAGCAATTCCAGACCCGATACGTCTTAAATATGAACCGTTGAACTTTCAATGCAAAGGCATACCCCGATGCTCCTCCGCGGAATTCTCCTGCTCCTCGCTGCCTCGCTCGCCGCCGCACTCGCCGCCGGTGACCCTCCCTTCCATCCCGACATTCCCAAGGCCTGGGACGACGTCGCAGTCGAATCCATGGAACTCCCGCTCGTCCAGCGCGACCGCTCCCCACGCTACATGTCCTCCGCCGAGTACTACGCCCTCAAAGTCCGCCCCATCTACCGCTCCTATCCCGCCTACGCCGCTGGCCGCGAACCCGCCGGCTACCTCGACTCCCTCAAGCAAAAAGACCCAGAAATCCTCTTCGATCCCTCCAAACTCCACACCAAGGCTGACTGGATCCGCGCCGGCAAGCTCGTCTTCGAATCCGACACCCAGTTCCGTCCCGCGCCCGCCGCCCAACCTGCGCCCAGCGAAACCACATGGCCCATCGCCCCCGATGGCACACTTCCGCCGTTCCAGCCCGGCTTCCGCTACTACATCCGTAAAAAGGGTGTCGTCGAAGTCGGCGTGAACTCCTGTGCCGGCTGTCACACTCGCGTCCTGCCCGACGGCACTCTTTTCGAAGGCGGACAAGGCATGCCCAATCCCCCTCAGCCCGTCTCCGAAACCACCATCCGCGCCATCCGCGAGAGCACGCCCGAGGCCTTTCAGGCCAGGCTCGACTCGATTTATGTCATCATCGGCGCTCCCTGGATCATGAGCAAAGAGCAGTTTGGCAAATCCTTCACCCGCGAGGATTTCATTCGCTACCTCACCAACCGGCCGCAATCCGTCTTCGCCCGTCAGGGCACAAGCTACACTCACCCCGTCCGCGTCCCCTCCCTCATCGGCATCGCCGACATCCACTACCTCGACGCCACCGGCCTCGTGCGCAACCGCGGCATCGCCGACATCATGCGCTACGCCATCCTCAACGAGGGACTCGACACCCTTGCCCACTACGGCGACTTCCAGCCCGCGCCCGGTCGGACCGCCTTCAGTGGCGATCCCGGCACCCGCTACAGCGACGAGCAGCTCTACGCCCTCGCTCTCTACATCGAATCACTCCAGCCCCCGCCCAACCCCAACAAGTTCGACGAGTCCGCTCAGCGCGGCCAAAAGGTCTTCCAATCCGAAGGCTGCCCCACCTGCCATACCCCGCCCCTCTACACCAACAACAAGCTCAACCCTGTCCGCGGATTCAAAGTCCCCGAGGACCTCCGCAAGACCGACGCCATCATGGACACGACCGTCGGCACCGACCCCACCCTTGCCCTGGAGACCCGCCGCGGCACCGGCTTCTACAAAGTTCCCTCGCTACGCGGCCTCTGGTACCGCACCGGCTACGGCCACGGTGGCCAGGCCGCAACCCTCGAAGAGTGGTTCGACCCCGCCCGCCTCGAAGACAACTACGTTCCCAAAGGATTCCACACCGGCCCCGGCCCCATCGAAGGCCACGAGAAGGGACTGGACCTGACGCCCGAGGAAAAGCAGGATCTGATCGCCTTCTTGAAGACACTATAGGCACACCGATGCGGTCGCCGATTGTCCTCGCGCCGAACCGCACGTAATACGGGGTCATCCAAGTGAGTACGACCCGTACAGCGACAAAAACCCTACTTCGACAAAATCCCGAATTTCAGGGAGCTACACTGTGGAAATGATTCAGCATTCGTGCGGAGGAGCCTCCTAAAACTCGGAAGCAAGCGGGCCGCATTCGAAGATTTGAGCGGACTCGGAGACGACTTCAACCTAGGCAGCTCAAGTCGGCTAAGGGATCATACGAGTCACTGGTATTCAATCACGTCAAACCACCCTCGGAGAACTAGCAGCTGACGAACCTGCCGAAAATACGGGGTTTTGGTCAACTTCACCCCGTCCCAGAAACGCGACGACGCGAACTTGGTGAAAAGGCGACTTATCGGGCGCTTAGTGGCAATGAGAGTTGCGGGTTGAACTCCGTCGTGTCCGGATGTTGCCGGACGTTTGACCGGGAACGAATCTCTCCGACATGGTATCTAAGACTACACGGGTTCGATGAATCCCTTACTTTGCCCCGAGAGGTTGCAGATGAGATACCGTCAATTAGACAAGAAGCGCTGCATTGCAGTTGCAGTGCTAATTGGAATGGGGGTGTGGGTCTGTGCGAGGGCCATAGCGCAGAAGGTGCCCACGCTGGGGGAAATTCTGCAACGGCTGCAGGAAAATATGAACCTGTACGATTCCGCCGTGCCCAGTTTCTTCTGTGATGAGCATGTAGTCGCCTCCGTCCATAGCCGAGGCGGCCGTGGGGGCACTGTCACCGATTCAACCTTTTACCTCAAGCGTATTCCAGGCCCTGATGACAAGATGAATCTCCAGGAATCGCGAGAAGTGAAGAGGGTGAATGGCGAGCGCGCGACCGCAGATTCGATCGGCGGGGGCTTTCTACTTGAGGGGGCTTTCTCCAATGGTCTGGCGCTGGTCAGTATGAGCCAACAGGTCTGCATGGACTATTTGTTGAAGTCAATCAATCCGGACCACTCGAAGGACCCGATCCTTGTCGAGTTTACTAGCGTGGCTGCCGGCGAAAGGTCAACTGCCTGCCTGATGCAGGAAGACGTAAGTGGGCGCGTACTGATCGACCCGGAGACGATGCAGGTCACGCGGATGCAATATCATGCACCTCATCACATTATCGGGAAGGAAATGGGCTCTTTGGATGTGACCGTGGAGTATGCACCAGTGGTCCTGGACGGGAAGAGCTTCTGGCTGCCAAAGAGTATATCCGAGAGGATGGCTGACAGCTTATTTTCATGGACGTATGTCGCCACCTATCTCAACTACCACAAGCTGGAAGTCACGTCGCGGATTTTGCCTTTCGAAGAGACACCCGCGCCCTGATCCTGCTAAAACTTACGGGAGGGTTCGGTTGGACAAGCCGGTACCGGGAGCATCGGTCGCACACGACTTCGCAGCCCGATTAGTTTTGGTTTTCTCAGATTCCTTGAAAACGGGGTTTTCAGCAACGTCGATTGTACCGGACTTCAAACTGACCCACCATCCCGTCTATCTGTCGTTCCGCACGAGCGCGGAAAGAAGGGGTAATCCGGCTACCGGGGGTTGAAACCCCGGTTCTAGGGAGGGATTGCATGCCCAGGCTAAAGCCTGGGCCTATCTCAAAAACAAGAACAATGCGGGGGTCCCTCCACTACGGCGGCAAAGTTCACCGCCTTCGGTCGGGAGACGACGCAAAACACGGTGATAGAAGCCTATTAGAGGGTCTTAGACATGACGATGATGCGGCAGGGAGGGACGCCGGGCTTGAGCTTTTGGGAGGGCTGGAAGTCCTGGAGGCCGGTCTCGACGTAGCCGAGTTTGCGGTAGATGGGGGGCAGCTCGGTGCGCCATGCGATGACGCTGATGTCGACGGCCATGCAGCCCTTGCCGCGCAGGTGCTGCTCGCCGGCGGACATGAGGGTGCTGCCGTGGCCGGAACGCTGCCGGGCGGGATGGATGGCAAGCATTCCGAGATAGCCGCGCGGGGGGCGCAGCTCGGTGTAGATGCTGCCGATGAGCTGGCCGGAGGGGTCTTCGGCAAGCAGGAATTCGCCTTTGCGGAAGTAGGCAGTGAGGCGGTCAAGATCGGTGCGCGTGCCTTCGAGAAACGTCTCGACCAGGAAGGCGGCGTTGATCATGGGGATGAGACGCGGGATGTCGTCGGCGGTGGCCAGGCGGATGCGAAGGGTAGGGGCGGATTGGTTGGAGAGCACTTCGCCGGTCATGGGATGGGAGGGCTTCGGCAATGCTAGTGCATTTCACCGATAGTGTAGAGCATTGCGTCTCGAACAAAATGCGGGGATTCTTCGCTACGCTCAGAATGACAATTCATTTAAATGTTTTCAGTAATGGCGCGACGTCTCACATTGCAAGCAACAGCAGATTCCTCCGCTGTGCTGCGGAATGACAAACCCAAAAAACAGGCAACTGCAAGAGCAAAGAACAGACAACCGCAGGTCCTTCGACTGCGTTTGACAATAGTGCGCCAAACTTCGCTCAGGATGACGACGTAAAAACAATCGACGACAGAGAACAAGCAACGGAATCGTTTGCTACCGCAAACGATAACCCACCCTTGCGGCGATAAAGCTGCCGCAAGGATGGGGCACCCGTTTTTGTGGCGAGGATGGGGCACCCGCCGCTGGCGATTATTGCGTTCCGGAGCCGGAGTTGCGCAGCAGGTCTGTTAGCTCATGACCGTCCTGCTTCTCCTGTAGTCCGGCCTGCGCCGCCGCCAGCCGCGCCACCAGGAGGCGGAAGGGCGAGCAAGAGACGTAGTTGAGTCCAGCGCGATGGCAGAACTTGACGGACTCGGGATCGCCGCCATGTTCTCCGCAGACGCCGACCTTGAGGTTGGGGCGAGTTGCCCGGCCGCGGTCGGTGGCCATCTCGACGAGCTGTCCGACGCCCGCTTGATCAAGGGTGAGGAAGGGGTCCTGCTTGAAGACTCCCGCCTTGATGTATGCGGGCAGGAACTGGTTGATGTCGTCGCGGGAGATGCCGTAGGTGGTTGACGTGAGGTCGTTGGTGCCGAAGCTGAAGAACTCGGCCTCCTCGGCGATCTTGTCGGCGGTGAGGGCGGCGCGGGGCAACTCGATCATGGTGCCGACCTTGTAGTCCACCTTGGCCCCCTTCTCCTTGAAGACCTCGCTGGCAACACGGCGGACGATGGCGGTTTGATTGCGCATCTCCTCGATGGTGCCGACCAGCGGGATCATGATTTCGAGGTGCGGTTCGCCACCCTTCTTCTTGATGATGACGGCGGCCTCGATCATGGCGCGCACCTGCATCTCGGTGATCTCCGGGAAGGAGATGCCGAGGCGGCAGCCGCGCAGTCCGAGCATGGGGTTGGCCTCGTGCAGCTCTTCGACACGGGCCAGCAGCGGGCGCAGCGACTTGAGTTTGGGCGAACGGGGCTTGGTCTCTTCCAGGCGCGCGATCTCGACCAGAAGGTCCTCGCGCTTGGGCAGAAACTCGTGCAGCGGAGGATCGAGGGTGCGGATGGTGACGGGAAGCGGCCCCATGGCCTTGAAGAGGCCGACGAAGTCTGCGCGCTGCATGGGCAGGAGCTTCTTGAGCGCAAGACGGCGGTCCTTCTCGTTGGTGGCGAGGATCATGGCGCGCATGTGTTCGATGCGGTCTTCAGCAAAGAACATGTGCTCTGTGCGGCAGAGGCCGATGCCTTCGGCCCCGAAGAGGAGGGCCTGCTTGGCGTCGCGGGGGATGTCGGCGTTGGCGCGGATCTGTAGCTTGCGCAGCGGGTCGGCCCAGCTCATGAAGGTGACCAGGTCGGCATCGTTGGGCTGCACGGGCAGGGTCTTCAGCTTACCGGCGATGACGCGGCCGGTGGTGCCGTCGAGGGAGAGCCAGTCGCCATGGCGATAGGTGTGGCCCTTGACGCGCAGCTCCTTGTGCGCCTCATCGACCACGCAATCGCCCGCGCCGGCCACGCAGCACTTACCCATGCCGCGGGTGACGACGGCGGCGTGCGAGGTCATGCCGCCGCGCGAGGTGAGAATGCCGGATGCGACTTCCATGCCGGCGATGTCTTCCGGCGTGGTTTCGCCGCGGACCAGGATGATGTCCTTGAAGGCGCCGCTGTTGCGGGCCTTGACGGCTTCCTCGGCGGTGAAGACGATCTGTCCGACGGCTGCTCCGGGCGAGGCGGGAAGGCCGGTGGCGAGGACTTCGATCTTCTCGCCCTTCTCCACCAGGCGAGGAACCAGGAAGTCGTAGATCTGGTCGGGCTCGACGCGCATGACGGCCTCTTCCTTGGTGATGAGGCCCTCCTTCACCATGTCGATGGCGACGCGTACGGCGGCCAGGCCGGTGCGCTTGCCGTTGCGGGTCTGCAGCATGTAGAGCTTGCCATCCTGGATGGTGAACTCGAAGTCCTGCATATCGCGGTAGTGCTTTTCCATGCGCCAGGTGCATGTGCGCAACTGTTCGTAGACCTTGGGCATGGCGCGCTCGAGTTCGCTGATGGGCATGGGGGTGCGGATGCCGGAGACGACGTCCTCGCCCTGCGCGTTCATCAGGTACTCGCCGAAGAAGGCGTGCTCGCCGGTGGCGGGGTTGCGGGTAAAGCCCACGCCCGTGCCGGAGCTGTCGCCCATGTTGCCGAAGACCATGCACTGCACGTTGACGGCGGTGCCCAGCCAGTCGTCGATGCGGTTGATGCGGCGGTAGGTCTTGGCGCGCTCGCTGTTCCAACTGCGGAAGACGGCGTCGCGGGTTGCCACCAACTGCTCCAGCGGGTTCTGGGGAAACTCCTTGCCGCTCTCCTTTTTGATGAGCTTCTTGTACTCGACGATGACCTGTTGGAGGGCCTTGGCACTGAGCAGGTAATCCAGCTTGACCTTCTCGCGCGCCTTGGCGCTGTCGAAGATGTGTTCAAACTTCTTCTTGCTTATGTCGAGCACGACCGAGCCGAACATCTGGATAAGGCGGCGATAGGAGTCGTAGGCGAATCGTGGATCGTTGCTGCCGCGGGCGAGGCCTTCCACCGAGCGGTCATTCAGACCGAGGTTGAGGATGGTGTCCATCATGCCGGGCATGGAGAACTTAGCGCCGGAGCGAACGGAGACCAGCAGCGGGTTCTCGGGCGCGCCCAGTTCCTGACCCTGCAGCTTCTCCAGGCGCTTGAGTGCTTCGAGCATCTCGGCGTCAACCTGCGGGCTGAGTTTTCCGCGCATGTACTCGCGACATGCTTCGGTCTGGATGGTGAATCCCGGTGGGACGGGCAAGCCGGCGTTGGTCATCTCGGCCAGGCCTGCGCCCTTGCCTCCCAGCACATCCTTCATGCGGCCATTGCCCTCGGCCTTGCCGCCGCCGAAGAAGTAGGTATATTTGGTTGGGTTCGAGGTTGAGCCTGCATCTTCAACAAGCGGTGCTTCCAGTACGCCTTGCTTCATCAGTAAATCCTCCATAGGGCAGGGAGATCGCGGGCTGAACTGGGAGGGGATGTCGTCAGGCAGAGTCAGTTCTTGAGAGAGACAGGAACATTCAACAGACTGCGTGCGGTTCATTCCACCATACGGCCACGGTGCGGGTCATCCATGCCGCTAAGCTGCGTCTCGCGACAATTTAGAATCCATTATTACACTCATACAGCGAGGGCTGGCCTGTCTGTGCGCCTCGTCACAGGCGATGTTGCAAGCAAAGGGGTTCCCGTATGGCCCTACGACGAATATTCATCGTCGCTTGATTATGCGGTTGCGCTTGCAGGTGTTGCGAGGGCAGCGTTCGTGCTGTTGGAGGCAATGGTGACGCCGTGCGCATGAGCAGCGGTTGCTCTTTGGTATTGGCCGCCGAGGATCGCTTTCGGACCAGGATGACGTGCTGATGCAGCTACAATACATCGAGGACGCGCGCGGATGCGTCCTGATGCGTGGGATGGCTTGCAACGGGGCATCCCAGACGCGGGCGAGTAGCTCAACTGGATAGAGCACCAGCCTTCTAAGCTGGTGGTTGTGGGTTCGATTCCCGCCTCGCCCACCAGATACTGCCGGACGATCCGACGCAGTTTCGTGGAGTGATGGCGCGGCATACTGTGGGAGTTGGCTCCTGCCAAGGGCGGCGCGGCACGAGTAGAATTATGGGTATGAGCCTCTACTTTGCCGCCGGATCGCCGACCACCGAATTCACCCCCTCCGAGATCAAAGCAGCGCTTGCCAGCGCATTCGACAAGCTGGGCGAGCGCAAGAAAGTGCTTGCCGTGCCGCCGGATTTCACTCGCATGCATGCCATGGCGGGCAAGCTGACCGAGTACGCGTGGAACTACTACGGCGATGCGCTGACCGACGTGCTGCCTGCGTTGGGCACGCACAAGGCGATGACCGACCACGAGATCCAGACGATGTTTGGGCCGACGCCGCGCGACCTGTTCCGGGTGCATGACTGGCGCAACGATATTGTGACGTTGGGCGAGGTTCCCGGCGAGTTTGTGAATGAGGTGAGCGAGGGCATGCTGGACTACAGTTGGCCTGCGCAGGTGAACAAGCTGTTGCGGGATGGAGGGCACGACCTGATCCTGTCGATTGGCCAGATAGTGCCGCACGAAGTGGTGGGCATGGCCGGCTTCAACAAGAATGTGTTTATCGGCACGGGCGGGGTGATGGGCATCCATCGCAGCCACTTCCTGGGCGCAGTGTACGGGATGGAGCGCATGATGGGGCGGGCCGATACGCCGGTGCGGCGCGTGCTGAACTACTCCAGCGAACACTTTGGTGGCCAGATGCCGCAGATCGTCTACGTGTTGACTGTCGTGTCGAAGAACGCGGAAGGTAAGCTGGCGCTGAACGGGCTGTTCATCGGCGACGATACGGAGTGCTTCGAGCGAGCGGCGGAGCTGAGCCTGAAGGTGAATTTCCTGATGATGGACCGCGAGATCCACAAGGCGGTGGTATTCCTGGACCCGCATGAGTTCAAGAGCACATGGTTGGGCAACAAGAGCGTCTACCGCACGCGGATGGCGCTGGCCGACGACGCGGAGCTGATTGTGCTGGCGCCGGGAGTGCATGAGTTCGGCGAGGACCCGACGATCGACATGTTGATCCGCAAGTTCGGCTACTGCGGCACACCGGCGACGCTGGAGGCGGTGAAGAACGACGCGACGCTGGCGGGCAATCTGTCGGCTGCGGCGCACCTGATCCACGGATCGAGCGAGGGACGATTCAAGATCCGCTACTGCCCGGGGCACCTGACGCGGCAGGAGATCGAGGGCGCGCACTTTGAGTATGGCGACCTGGCCAAGTACACGGCGATGTACGATCCGGCGAAGCTGAAGGATGGTTGGAACACGGTGGATGGTGAGGAGATATTCTTCATCTCGAATCCGGGTCTTGGGCTGTGGTCGTACAAGGGACGGTTCAAGGACCAGCCGTTGGCTCGGCGAAATTATCTCGGGGGCTAAAGCCCCATTGATTATTCCCGCTTAGCGGCGGGACTAAAGTCCCGCCCTTTCAAAACGAGTACTTATGCAGAGGTTTCCTAAGTCAAACTGAAATCAGCTGAGGTTACGTCCGTTACCATCGCGGATTTGCCGCGTCCGCTTGGCGAGCAGTATGCTTGGGAGCGGCGCAGATTGAATGAAATTGTGAACTGTAGAGAATGCACAGGGAGAAGGAATGAGCACAGCAGTAATCGAAACACTGGAACTACCGAAGTTTTCCATTGGCGTGGGCGACCGTTTTGCCCACCAGGCGAAGGCCCAGTTGGCAGCGTGCATGAAGGCTGCGGATGCTGGGGTTGAAGTGGTCCCGGTATGGAACAAGTCGAACCGCGAGCACACCATCATCGGCACCGAGCCGGTGCAGACGCGCGAGGCCGCCGACGCTGCGGTGAAGGAGATGGGCTGGAGCAAGCCCTACTTTCTGGATGCGGACCACATCAACCTGAAGACGGTGCAGCGCTTCGTGGACCCCTGCGACTTCTTTACCCTGGATGTGGCGGACATGATCGGCCAGGCGGCCAAGCCGGAGGATGTGGCGGCATTCGTTGCGGCCCACGCGGAACTGATCGGGACGGTAACGATCCCTGGGATCGCCATTCCGTTCCAAACCGACAAGGCCTTCGTGGAGGGAGTTGCCAACAAGTTTCTGGCCGCGGTGCAGGATGCGGGACAGATCTATAGTTTTCTGATTGAGAACAAGGGCGCGGGCCGCTTTGTCCCGGAGATTTCGATGGACGAGACGGACCTGCCGCAGACGCCGGTGGAGTTGCTGATTATTCTGGCGATGATTGCCGACCAGAAGATCCCCATCCAGACGATTGCGCCGAAGTTTACCGGCCGCTTCAACAAGGGCGTGGACTACGTGGGCGATGTGAAGCAGTTTGCCAAGGAGTTCGAGGAGGACCTGGCGGCGATTGCATTTGCTATCAAGAAGTATGGGTTGCCCGCGAACCTGAAGCTGAGCGTGCATTCAGGCTCGGACAAGTTCTCCATTTATAGGGCGATCCACGACGGGGCGAAGAAATTTAACGCGGGAGTCCACCTGAAGACAGCGGGAACGACCTGGCTGGAGGAACTGATCGGGCTGGCCGAGGCGGGCGGTAATGGACTGGCGATTGCCAAGGAGGTCTACAGCGAGGCGCTGGCGCACAAGGACGAGCTGACCGCGCCGTATGCAACCGTGATCGATATCGACGAGAGCAAGTTGCCCACAGCGGCGACAGTCAATGGGTGGACCAGCGAGCAATACACCTCGGCTCTGCGCCACGACCGGAGGAATGCGGCGTACAACCCCAGCTTCCGGCAACTGCTGCACGTGGGATTCAAGATTGCCGCCAAGATGGGGCCGCGCTACCTGGAGGCACTGGAGGCCAACGAGGCGATGGTGGCGAAGAATGTGACTGAGAACCTGTGGGAACGGCACATCAAGCCGGTGTTCCTGGGGCAATAGAGGCGCGACTGGCTTAGCATGGGCAGGGGCAAATGCGGGGATTCTTCGCATTCGCTCAGAATGACAAACTAAAGAAGAAGCAGATTCCTCCGCTACGCTGCGGAATGACAATAAAGAAGAAGCAGATTCCTCCGCTACGCTGCGGAATGACAAACAATAAAGAAGAAGCAGATTCCCTTCGGGAATGACAAACAGAAGAAGCAGATTCCTCCGCTACGCTGCGGAATGACAAACAATAAAGAAGAAGCAGATTCCCTTCGGGAATGACAAACAAGGTAGAAGGTCCAACACAAAATAGGAGAAGGTCATGAGTCTTGGTTTCACAATCCCCGAAAAGGGTTCGCTCGATCTACTTTCGCTGGGCGCACTGGTACACCGGCTCGATCCGGGAATTATTCCGTTCCGCAAGGCGACGAACTTCGCGGTCCATGTCAGCGGCGGCGAGTTCAATGTTGCAGCCAACCTGTCGGACTGTTTCGGGTTGAAGACGGGGATTGCCAGCGCCATCGTCTCCTATCCGATCGGCGACCTGATCGCGGAGGGGGTACGGGGCATGGGAGTGAAGCCACTGTTCAAGCGGTTTGCGCACGACGGCGTGCGAGGGCCGAACATGGCCACGGTATACAGCGACCAGGGCTTTGGTGTGCGCGCGCCCATCGTCTTCTACAACCGCTGCAACGAGGCGGCGGCGCAACTGAAGCCGGGCGACTTCGACTGGAAGGCGATCTTCAGTGAGGGCGTACGCTGGTTCCATTCGGGTGGAATATTCTCGTCGCTGTCGGAGACCACGTCGGCGCTGGTGGTTGAGGCGATGCAGGCGGCGCGGGCAGCGGGAGTGGTCACCTCGTTCGACCTGAACTATCGAGAAAAGCTGTGGAAGACGCAGGGCGGCATGGAGCACGCACACAAGATTCTGGGACAGATTGTGGAAAACGTCGATGTGCTGATCGGCAACGAGGAGGACCTGCAGAAGGGACTTGGATTTGCCGGACCGGATGTGTCGGCAAGCGCCAAGGCGGCCAGCTCCAAGCTGGACACGGGCGCGTTTCTGGGAATGATGGAACAGGTGGTGAAGCGCTTCCCGAAGACCAAGGTTGTGGCCACGACCCTGCGCGAGGTGCATAACACCAACCACCATAGCTGGAGCGCGGTGGCGTGGGTCAACGGCAAGGCAGTGACTGCGCCAACGGCAGAGCTGAAGGTGCTGGACCGGGTAGGCGGCGGCGATGGATTTGCATCGGGATTTATCTATGGGCTGCTGAACGGCGAGACGCCGGAGCAGGCGGTCAAACTGGGATGGGCGCACGGCGCGCTGATGACGACCTTCCCCGGCGATACCACGATGGCGACGCTGGACCAGGTTGTCGCGTTTGCCAGCGGCGGGTCGGCGCGCATTCAACGGTAGGATTTATTTCTTATGCGGAATTGAAATGGAGAAATTATGAGTGAGCATCAAGATTCCTTTGGTTTGGCTGAACTGACGAAGATGTACGACTTCAAAGGCAAGACGGTGGCCATTACGGGTGGCGCCGGAGTTCTGGGCAGCGACATTGTGTACGCGTTGACCGGATGCGGCGCAGAGGTCGCCATTCTGGACATCGTCTCCGAGCTGCATCCCGCGACGATCCAGAGGCTGGGAGAGCGCATGAAGCAAGTCTCCGTGTTCAAGTGCAACGTGCTGGACCGCGAGAGCATCGCAAAGACGGCCGAGGACGTGATGAAGCGCCTGGGCAAGCTGGATTGCCTGATCAACGCAGCGGGAGGCAATAAGCCGACAGCCACCACCAGCCCCGATTTGAAGTTCTTCGATCTTCCCGCGGACGCATTGCGCTGGGTGTTCGAACTGAATGTGATGGGCACGATCCTGCCATCGCAGGCCTTTGGCAAGGTGATGGCGGAGCAGGGGTACGGCACGATCCTGAATATTTCGTCGATGAACGCTTTCCGGCCGCTGACGCGCATTCCAGCCTACTCGGCGGCAAAGGCCGCGGTGAGCAACTTCACGCAGTGGCTGGCCGTGCATATGGCCCAGGAATACTCCCCGAAGATACGCGTGAACGCGATTGCGCCCGGTTTCTTCCTCACCGATCAGAACCGCTTTCTGTTGACCGACAAAGAGACGGGCGAGTGGACGGCACGCGGCAAAACAATCGTCGGGCACACACCGATGGGGCGGCTTGGCGTATCCGCGGACCTGTTTGGCGGCGTGCTGTGGCTGCTGTCGCCGGCTTCGGAGTTCGTGACTGGCGTGGTGATTCCGATCGATGGCGGCTTCTCCGCGTTTAGCGGCGTGTAGAGCAATACCAGTGTTGGTGCGGTTCTTTAAAGCCGGAAGGCCAACGGCAAGGTAAATACGAAAGGCATGATTCCTGAGCTGTAAGCTATCAGCCATCAAGCTATTAGTTAAGGCGATGGAACTAGCATCCCTGGTTTTGCTCTAAACCACATAGCGGAACACAATTTCAGCGACGACTGAGAGGCCGTCCGCGTGGATTGTCTTTGCGAGAAGAAGACCACGCAGACGGCCTTCTTGTTGATGCAGTTGGTGTTGTTTCAGGGGTACTTCGTACCGTTCTCGAACGCTTCGCGGTGTGCTTGCAGCACGCGCCGACAAAGGCCGTTGCAGGGTATACTTTGGAGACAACATCGGCATTTTACGCGGGGGGAAAACCTATGAGCGCGAGCGGAAATCAGAAGCAGACGAACGGCAATGGGGCGCACGTTTTGGGCAAGGACTACACCGTTCCGGCGCCGCGCGCCCAGTGGATTGTGGAGCGCCGCGCGGAGGCCGCGCGCACTGGCGACAGCAACATGAGCCAGATGCACTTTGCGCGCAAGGGGATGATTACCGAAGAGATGGCGTATGTGGCTCAGGTGGAAAAAGTGGAGCCGAGCTTTATTCGGGATGAGGTTGCCGTGGGGCGGATGATTATTCCCGCGAATATCAACCACCCGGAGCTGGAGCCGATGGCGATCGGCGTTGGATCGCTGTGCAAGATCAATGCGAACATTGGCAACTCGGCGATGGTGTCGAACGTGGACGAGGAGCTGCGCAAGCTGCACACCGCGGTGCATTACGGAGCAGACACGGTGATGGACCTGTCCACGGGCGGCGACATTCCCATGATCCGCGAACAGATCCTGCGCCATTCTCCGGTGCCGCTGGGTACGGTGCCGATCTACGAGGCGCTGGCGCGGGTGAAGAAGCTGGAAGACCTGAACATCGATCTGTACCTGGAGGTGATCGAGGAGCAGGCGCAGCAGGGCGTGGACTACTTCACCATCCACGCGGGCGTGCTGATCCAATATGTCCCGATGGTGGCCAAGCGGATCACGGGAATCGTGAGCCGGGGAGGGGCGATCCTGGCGCAGTGGATGACCTCGCACCACAAGCAGAATTTTTTGTACGAAAACTTCGACCGCATTACGAAGATCATGGCGAAGTATGACGTGAGCTACTCACTGGGCGATGGACTGCGGCCCGGCTGCCTGGCCGACGCCAGCGACGAAGCGCAGTTTGCCGAGTTGAAGACGCTGGGCGAACTGACTCGACAGGCGTGGAAGAGCGATGTTCAGGTGATGATCGAAGGGCCGGGCCACATTCCGATGGACCAGATCAAGCTGCAGGTGGACAAGGAAGTCGAGTTGTGCGACGGCGCGCCGTTCTATGTGCTGGGGCCGCTGGTGACGGACATTGCGCCGGGCTACGACCACATTACCTCGGCGATTGGCGCGGCGATGATTGGATGGCACGGTGCGGCGATGCTGTGCTACGTAACGCCCAAGGAGCACCTGGGCCTGCCCAACGAGAAGGATGTGAAGGACGGGATCATTGCGTACAAGATTGCGGCCCACGCGGCGGACGTTGCGCGCCACCGGCCCGGCGTGCGCGACCGCGACGACGCCATCTCGCAGGCGCGTTACACCTTCGACTGGGACAAGCAGTTCGCGCTGTCGCTGGACCCGGAGACGGCGCGCTCCATGCACGACGAGACGCTGCCCGACGATTACTACAAGGAAGCCGCGTTCTGCAGCATGTGCGGGCCGAAGTTCTGCAGCATGAACTGGTCGAGCAAGGTGGATAAGTTCAACGAGCAGGAGCATGGACTGAAGAAGCCGGACCTGACCCAGATTCTGACAGACCAAATGGCGCTGCGCGGGTAAGGACTGCGTAGTGCTGCGTGATGTCGAACCTGTGAATCTGTGTTCAGCATCCCCTCGGCGGCTAAGGCCGTGTTGCAACTGATGCGCATACGGCGGGACTGAAGTCCCACCCTATCAAATCGTTTCAAATCTGATCCACCGTACGGCATCGGGTAAAGTGGTGGTATGGCCGAAGTGGAAACATCGCAGATGCGAGCAAGGGACGAGCCGCGGCAGGCAGGCGTGGGGGAACGGGCTGCCGGGCCGCTGGCCGATGCGATCTCGATTATGGAGCGGTTGCGCGCGCCGGGCGGCTGTCCATGGGACCGCGAGCAGACCTTCGACACCATCAAGAGGTACACGCTGGAGGAGACCTACGAGGTCTTCGACGCCATCGAACGGCGGGCGTGGCCGGAGCTGAAGGATGAGCTGGGCGACCTGTTGCTGCAGGTCCTCTTCTACGCGCAGATGGCAGCGGAGGCGGGCCATTTCGATATCGCTGACGTTGCGGCGAATCTGAATGCGAAGCTGGTGCGGCGGCATCCGCATGTATTTCCTGTGGAAGGAAAACTGGTAGATGCGACCGATGCGGACACGGTGCTGCGCAACTGGGAGCAGATCAAGCGGGACGAGAAGCGCGCGGAAGGAAGTGGTGCGGCCTCGGCGATGGATGAGATTCCGCGCTCCATGCCTGCGATGATGGAGGCGCGCAAACTTGGCTCGAAGGCGGTGAAGGTGGGCTTCGACTGGCCTGACGTGGAGGGGCTCTTCGAGAAGTTGCAGGAAGAGATTGCGGAATTGAAAGCTGAGCTGAAGAAGCCCGTTGAAGCGGAGCAATCTCGCATTGAGGAGGAGCTGGGCGATCTTTTGTTTACAGCGGTGAATCTGGCGCGACACCTGAAAGTGGACGCGGAGTCGGCGCTGAGAGCAGCGAATACAAAGTTTCGCGCGCGGTTTGGGGCGATGGAGGCGGAGGCGGGAGGGTTCGACGCACTGGCCTCACAAACTCCCGCTGAATTGGATGCGTTGTGGAATCGGGCGAAACGCAGCAACCAATCTAAGCCGGACGGATCGAGCGCATGAGCGAGCCGAAGCAGATCCGCATCGCACCTGTGACATCGCTGGCCGACTTCGAGCAGGCGGTCGAGGTGCAGCTTGCGGTGTGGGGCTATAGCGACAGCGACGTGGTCCCAAAGCGCGTTTTCCTGGTCGCCCAGCGCATTGGCGGACAGGTGCTGGGGGCCTTCGACGGGAGGGCGCTGGTGGGCTTTGCGATGGCCCTTCCAGGCTACCGCGACGGCAAGCCGTATCTGCACTCGCACATGCTGGCCGTGCTGTCGCAATACCGAAACGCAGGGCTGGGGCGGCGGTTGAAGCTGGCGCAACGCGACGATGCGCTGGCGCGCGGCTTCGAGTTGATGGAGTGGACCTTCGATCCGCTGGAGATCAAGAATGCACATCTGAACATTGCACGGCTGGGTGCGATTGCACGGCGCTACCAGCGGAATATCTATGGCCCGTCGACCTCTCCGCTACAGGGCGGACTGCCCACCGACCGGCTGATTGTGGAGTGGTGGCTGAGGTCGGAGAGGGTGCGGCGGGTATTAGGCGAAGTTGCAGACGATAAAAGGTCGAAGAGCGAAAAAAAAGCGCAGAACGGCGATGATGTGGTGGAGCGAATCGACGTGCCCTGCATCATCCACGACTGGAAACGCGACCCCCAGCGGCGTAGTCTGGCAGAGTCGCTTCAGACGCGCAACCGGCTGATCCTGGAATCGGCGTTTGCGCGTGGACTGGCTATCATCGGCTACGAACGCTGCGCGAACGGCGACGGATTCTTCCTGCTGGGACGAGCGAGCGGACTGTAAAGCAGGGAACAGGGAACAGGGAACGAACAGAGAACAGGGAACAGGGAACGAACAGGGAACAGGGAACAGAGAACAGGGAAGAGAACCAATCACAACAGGACGACGACAATGCTGACCATCGACGCGGTTCATCTACGCGAGATCAACATGCCACTCGCGTTTCCTTTCGAGACGAGCTTTGGCCTCACCACAACCCGCCGCATTCTGCTGGTGGAGATCGAGTCCGACGGGCTTACGGCCTGGGGCGAATGCGTGGCGGGCGAACATCCGTACTTTTCCGACGAGACCATCGACACGGCGTGGATGGTCACCGAGACGGAGCTTGCGCCGCGCCTGGTGGGGAAGGAACTGGTTGGCGGCGGGAGCTGTCCGTCGTTGTTCTGCCAGGTGCGCGGTCATCGCATGGCCAAGGCTGCACTGGAGAACGCGGTGTGGGACCTGGAAGCGCAGAAGAAGCGTGTGTCGCTGGCGAAGCTTCTGGGCGGCACGCGCAGTGTGATTCCGTGCGGCGTTTCGATCGGCATCCAAGCGTCGCCGGCGGCGCTGATGGAGAAGATTGCAGAGGCGCTGGAGGCCGGCTATCGGCGCATCAAGCTGAAGTGCAAGCCCGGCTGGGACACCAAAATTTTTGAGCAGGTGCGCGCGCGCTGGCCGGAGATTGTGCTGAGCTGCGACGCCAACTCAGCCTATCGCATTGTCGACTTCGACCACATCGTGGAGTGGGACCAGTTCAAGATGCTGATGATCGAGCAGCCGCTGTGGTACGACGATTTCTACTTCCATTCGATGTTGCAGAAGCGCCTGGATACGGCGATCTGCCTGGACGAATCGATCCACAACCGGCGGGACGCGCTGGCGGCCATCGATATGGAATCGTGCCGCATTCTCAACATCAAGGCGGGGCGCGTTGGCGGATTCTCCGAGGCGATTGCGGTACACAACGCAGCGGCCGAACGCGGTATTCCAGTGTGGTGCGGAGGAATGCTGGAGACGGGCATCGGGCGGGCACACAACATCGCGCTCTCGTCGCTGGAGAACTTCTCGCTGCCGGGGGACGTGTCGGCGTCGGCGCGCTACTGGGCCGAGGACATCATTGAGCCTGAGGTAAAGGTGAGTGCCAAGGGCGAGATTGAGGTGCCACGCGGCATCGGCTCCGGCTACACCGTGCTGCGCGACCGCATCGAGGCGCTGACCGTCCGGCGGCAGACGCTGCGAGCGGCAGCGCGTGTCATGGCGTGAGATAAGGCGGCCCGCGGGTTCGGTTTTTGGGGGTTACTGAATCCGAACAATCGATAGATCGGGCCTTCAGCCCTCTGTCGCTTGGCAGCCTCAATCCTGGGGCGATGCCCCAGGCTGGTATGGAACGCGCCTTTGGCGCTTTACAGACAAAGGCAATGACGGAAGCAGATTCCTACGGCAAGATCAGAGACCGGAGACGTGGATGGCGGCCTCGATCCAGCGCAGCAGCAGTTGCGGAGCGCAACCCAGAAGCACTACGGCGGCGGCAAGCAGGAGCAGAAGAACCTGGCTGTGAAGCGGTGTGCGGACCGCAACGCCGCCGACAGCAGGAGGCGCGACATAGACTCGCTTGAGCACACGCAGGTAGTAGTAGAGCGAGACGGCGCTCATGGCGATGGCGAGAACGACCAGCCAGAGCAGTCCCATGGACCCTGGCGTCGAGTTCAGCACGGTTATAAAGAGATAGAACTTGGCGAAGAACCCGGCCAAAGGCGGAATCCCGGCCAACGAAAGAAGAAAGATCGCCAGGCAAAAAGAGAGTACGGGCGCTCGCCTACAGAGACCGTCGAAGCTGGAGAGCTGGTCGTCGCCCTTTTGCTGCTCGACAACCGCGATCACAGCGAATGCGCCAAGCGTGGCTAGCGCATAGGTGACAACGTAATAGAGCAGAGCGGCCAGGCCCTGTTGGGTGTGGGCCACAATTGCCAGAAGCATATATCCCGCATGAGCGATGGCCGAGTAGGCGAGCAAGCGTCGCAGACTGGACTGGCGAATGGCGACAAGATTCCCCAACAGCATGGAAACGGCGGCCATGAGTGCCAGCACAGGGACCCAGCCGCGCACGAAGTTGGGCAGAGCGGCGGTGCCTTCCGCGCCGGCGAATCCAATAGCCATGACCTGAAAGAAGAGAAAGAAGCTGGCGACCTTGGAGCCGGACGCGATAAACGCAGCGCTAGGCGCGGGCGCTCCCTGGTAGACGTCAGGCGCCCAGAAATGGAAGGGAGCTGCGGCGACTTTAAACCCAAGTCCGATGGCGGTGGTGACGATGGCGATGACTAAAAGCGGGTTGCGCGCGGGGCCATGGATGGCCGCGGCAATGAACGGGAGGCTTGTGGAATTGGACAGGCCGTAGAGCAGGCTGAATCCAAAGAGCAGGAACGCAGCCGACATTCCGCCGAAGAGAAAGTACTTCAGGGCGGCTTCCCAGGACTGCGCACCGCTCTTGTTGAAGGCTGTGAGAATGTAGAGCGACAGACTTAGCAGCTCCAAAGAGATAAAAATTACCAGCAGGTCCTGCGTGGCGGCTAGAAACATCATTGCGGCGGTTGCAACCAGAAGCAGCAGGACAAATTCGCCGACGTGCTGCGTGAATGTTGAATCCGCGGATAGCAGCAGAGTGAAGATGGTTAGCGTGAGCACAGCTATCTGCACCAGATGGGTCAGCGGATTGGCGATGAGCACGCCGTTGAGAATGTTGCCAACCTCGGGCGCCAATACAATCCGCACGATTGCGACTGCACAGCCGAGGACGCCAAGTGCGGCGACGAGGGAGAAGCGGATGCGGGTGCTGCATCCGCGCAGAAGCAAGAGATCGACCGCCATCACGATTAGCGCCGTGGCTACAACAATGACCTCCGGCAATGCCAACCGCAGAAGTTGGGCATCGTTGATTGCGATCATTGCCAACTCCCTTTGCGCAAGCCATCAAACAGCGGAGAATTCAAGGCCGGAACGACGACATTCAAGAGCACCTGGGGGTAGAGTCCGATGAGCACACTGGCGGCGATCAGGATGGTGGCGCCGAGGCGTTCCGGAAAGGTGATGGGGGGCAGCGGCGGATTGGGCGGTGCGGGTACGATTCCCGCGCTCACGAAGAACGCCTGTTGCATGGCCCGCCAGATGTACACCACGCCGGCTACAAGGCCGAATCCCACGCAGATAGCAAGCAGGGGATAGGCGCGCCAGACGCCGATCAGGACCATCAACTCCGCGACAAACCCGCTGAAACCGGGCAAGCCCATGCTGGCCATCCCGGCAATGATAAAGGTGACTGCGGCAAAGGGAATGACTTTGTAGAGATTCATCGCATTGAGAGCCGCAAGGTCGCGGGTATGGGTACGGGCATAGACCATGCGCCCGACGACAGCAAAAAGCAACCCAGCCAGAATGCCATGGGAGAACATCTGCAGCACCGCGCCGGAAATTCCAATCTGATTCAAGGTCATCAGCCCAAGCAGGATAAAGCCCATGTGGCTGACGCTGGAATAGCCAATGACGAACTTGAAGTCCTTCTGCACAAGCGCGACCAACGCGCCATAGATAATCCCAATGACCGCGAGCAGAGCGAAGACATCGCGCCACGAACCAAGCCCGAAGAGATGAACACCCCATGGTCCCAGGCCAAGCGGGAACAGGACCATTGCGACACGGAGGCAGCCATAGGCCCCCAACTTCATCACCACTCCAGCGAGCAGCATGGAAGCCGCAGTGGGCGCCGCGACGTGGCCGGTTGGCGCCCAGGTGTGCAAGGGCCACATGCCGGCAAGAATCGCGAAGCCAACGAATACCAGCGGAAACGCCCAGATCTGGAAGTGCGCTGAAAACGGATACTGCGCCAGTTGGCTAAGCGAGGTGGTGTTTGCACCAGCCACGACATACGCCGCGATGAGTCCAATCAGCACCATTGCGCTTCCGACGAATGAGTAGAGAGCGAGTTTCATCGCGCCGTACTCGCGCCGTGTTGATCCCCAGATGGCGATCAGGAAATATTTTGGGATAATGACAATTTCGTAAAAGACGAAGAGCAGGAATAGATCGTAGCTGAGAAATACTCCATAGACTGCGCCGATGAGGAGTAAGTAGAAGGCAAAAAATTCCTTGGCGCGCTCTTCAATATTCCAGGAAAAAAGAATACCGGTGATGGCAATGATTCCGGTGAGCAGAATCAGGGTAAGGCTGATGCCGTCCGCGGCGAGATGATATTCGATGCCGAGGGTTGGGACCCATGGAATGCGAACGATCGTCAACATCTCACCGGTCCGGTGCTGCAAGAAGTAGACGAGGGCAATCCCAAACCCAACCACCGCCGTCAGCAGCGCCAGGATGCGCGCCGAGGCAACGCTGCACCTGGGCAACAGGAGCACGCCCGCCGCGCCGAGAAATGAGATGTAGATCGTCCAAGCTAGCATCGTTAAAACACCAAATATATCAATCGATCAAAACTTAATCTGTTGCACTAACTGAATGACAGTACTGTTTACGACTCCGAGCACCAGTTGTGGGTAGAGGCCCAGCACAAACATAAGGCCAATCGCGGGTGCAAGGGCCAAACGCTCGCCGACGGTTATGTCGGGAAAGCTGGTCCATCTCTGATTGAGCGGGCCAGAGAAGACGCGTTGCAGAATGCCAAGAACAAAGATTGCAGTCATAAGAAGTCCAATGACTGCGAGCGATGTTGCCCAGGTAACAAGTGGAAACGAACCTTTGAAGATGAGGAACTCTCCGATAAAGCCGTTGAGACCGGGTAGACCCAACGACGAGAACAAGGCGATTCCCATTAGTCCGGTAAAGACAGGCGCAACCTTGCGCAGTCCTCCAAAATCGTCCAGTCCACGCAGACCGCCGCTGCGCTTTTCCAGCATGGCGACGAACCAGAACAGGGTAGCTGCTGTCAGTCCATGATTGAACATCTGCAGGAAGACGCCATTCATTGCCGCATACTTTTGGGCTATGAGAGACGTGTCCGCACCGGTATATTTAACCACGGCAAAGATAGCGAGCAGACAATAACCGAGATGATTGATGGAGGAGTAGGCAAAGATGCGCTTTAAATCTTTCTGGGCTAGCGCGGCATATGCGGAGAAGACAATGGTAGCGACGGCAAGCCAAAGCAGAGGCGTCAGGACTTCCTGCATCTGCGCGCCGAAGATGGGCACAAGAATGCGCAGAAAGCCATATACTCCCATCTTGGACATGGCACCGGTAAGCAGGATGGTAGTTCCAGTGGGGGCCTCGGAGTATGCGGAGGGCAGCCAGGTGTGAAAGGGAAAGAGTGGCACTTTGACTGCGAATCCAAGAAACGCGCCGGCAAAGACGATCAGAGCTAAATGATCCGGAGTAAACCGGCGCCAGTCGAGCTTGTCGATCACGGCGGGCATAAGCTGGCCATTGTGGGCCATTGCCGCGAGGTCTATAAAGTCGAATTTGCGGGTTGCGAGGAAGATCGCGAGAAACGAAAGCAACATGGCGACGCTGCCGACCATGGTGTAGACCAAAAATTGCGTGGCGGCGCTGGTGCGGCGCGGCCCACCCCATAGCCGGATAAGGAAAAAAGCCGGAATAAGACATAATTCCCAAAAAATGAACCAGTGGAAGAAGTTCAATGCGGTAAAGGCGCCGAAGAGGCATGTCTGCAGGATGAGGACCAGGGAATAATAAAGCGGGACACGTTCCTGGATATTCCAGGAGGCAATGATTGCGATAGGCACCACAATAGAAGTGAGCAACAGCATCAGGAGACCAAGGCCATCGATTCCGACGCGATATTCAACGCCGAGCGTGGGAATCCAACTGATTCGTTGTTGAAACTGAAGCCCCCCCGAGGAGGAATCGAAGTGGCACCAGATCAGCATGGTCAGCACGCACGCGGCAAAGCTAAATGCGAGCGCCGAGCAACGGGCAAAAGTTCTGCCTAGTCCGCCAAATGCCAGAAGGACAAGTGCACCGGCGAATGGCAGGGCGGTCAAGAAAGTAATCCAGGGAAAGGCGATCATACCTTTGCCCCCCAAAGCAGAAATAGTACAAGCACGATAAGCGCACAGCCGATGATCCGCATATAACTCTGTACCTGTCCGTCCTGAAACAGGGACAGAATCTGCCCGCTGCGCGAGACGCCCTGACAGCCCTCATCGAAGCCGGAGTTCACGATGGAGGCATCGAAGAAGTCGTCCAGGTGGGCGATGCCAACGACGAAGCAGGAGACGGTTTGCACCGCGCCATTCCATACCCATCGGTCGAGCCAGTCGCAGACCCTGGACCAACCTGTGTTCCAACGAATAAGAGTTGCGTTATAGAGGGCGTCGACATAAAACGCGTGGCCCAGAAAGGAAAACACCGGTGGCTGAAGTTCTCCGAGTGCGTCGGGAGCTTCGGCGCTTTCGATGGGCTTGTGTCCATAGAGCGCCCAGCCCAGGCCGAGGCCGCAAAAAACCAAAAGAGACGAGGAGATCATGACTGGTAGGACGTCAAGACCGGAGAATGCGGAAAAAGCAAACGTGGTATGCGTGCCGTCGAGGAAGGACTGGAACCACGGCCATGCGGGTGTCCCGATAAAACCAAGCAACATAGCGAACGCAGCAAGAATCACCAGCGGGACCGTCATGATGGCGGGGCTTTCGTGGGGCAGAGCGGAGCCCGTTGTATGGGAGCTGTTGTGCAGGTCGCGACTTGATTCGGCAAGACGCGAAGAACCGCCAAAGACATAAAATACCTGACGCGTCATGTAGAAGGCGGTCAACAAAGCGCCGAATGCGCCCATGTAGAACGGCGCGCGGGAGACGCTCCAGGTAAGCGCGGAACGAAGAATATCGTCCTTACTCCAGAATCCGGAGAAGAGGAGGGGGAAGCCGCAGAGTGCAAGCATGCCCACGGCATACGCGGCAAAGGTGATGGGCATGAGCCTGCGCAGACCGCCCATGCGGCGGATGTCCTGTTCGCCATTGCATCCGTGAATGACCGATCCTGCGCCGAGGAACAGAAGAGATTTAAAGAATGCGTGGGTAATGAGGTGGAACATGCCGACGGCGGGGCCACCGACGCCGAGGCCCATCATCATGTAGCCGAGCTGCGAGATGGTGGAGTAGGCCAGTATCCGCTTGATGTCGAATTGGGCGACGGCAATCAAAGCGCCGAAGAGGGCAGTAATGGCGCCTACCCAGGTAACCACCTGGAGAGCAACGGTAGGAGTGAGCGCGGCACCCACATGCGCGCTCATCAGCGGATAGATGCGGGCGATGAGAAAAACTCCGGCGGCAACCATGGTGGCTGCGTGAATCAGAGCGCTGACCGGCGTGGGGCCCTCCATCGCGTCTGGCAGCCAGACATGCAAGGGGACCTGTCCGGACTTACCCGCCGCGCCGCAAAAGATGAGCAGCGCGATGCCTGTGGAAGCTGCCAGCCCTATTGCTGTTGACTGGGCCACAAGGTAGGTAAGCGCGGAATGCTCGAGGCATCCGGCCCCGCCATCGTAGAAGAGGAGGGTGCCGGTCTTAGCGTAGAGCCAGACCATGCCGAGAAGAAATGCGAGGTCGCCGATGCGGGTGGTGATGAAGGCTTTTTTGGCGGCTGCCGCAGCCTCCGGCTTGTTGTACCAGAAACCGATGAGGAGATAAGAAGTGAGGCCGACGATCTCCCAGCACATGAAGAGAAGAAGCAGGCTATTGGCGATGACAACGCCCAGCATGGCACCGGCAAAGAGCGCAAGGAAGCAGAAGAAGCGGGTGAAGTTGTCGTCGTGGGCCATGTATCCGACGCTGTAGATAAAGATCAGCAGGCCCACGAAAGTAACCATCACCAACATGACGGCGGTCAGCGGGTCGAGCATCCAGCCTAGCTTCAGCCATTCATTGCCAAACTGGAACCAGCGGAAGTTATAGGCCAGCACTTGGCTGCCGCTGCGATTGGCGAGCACATGAAGCAGAGCGCAGATGGAAAGCAGAAAGGAGACGGCCATGGAGCCGATGGCCAGTGTTGCGGCAGCGATGCGGTCTTGCCGGCGCAGTACAGCGCCGATTGCCGCCGCGAAGACCGGCAACGCGGGCACTAGCCAAAGATATTGAACAATCCAGGTCATTGAGTCCAAGACATCATTACGATTATTGAAACTACAGAATTGTTAGATTCAGCGAACGAAATACAGAGATTCTGAGCTTTGCTCAGAATGACGATGTTGAATTATCCTTTCATGGAATTCATCCGATCCAGGTCTGTGGTGCGGGAGTGACGGTAAGCAGCCAGGATGATTGCCAGTCCGACGGCAGCTTCGGCCGCGGCGATACTGATGGAAAAGATTGCGAACATGATGCCGGTCAAAGCCCCGGGGTTCGGGCCATAGCGCCAGAATGCTATGAAGTTCAGATTGGCCGCGTTGAGCATTATTTCAATTCCGATGAGAACAAGGATTGCATTGCGCCGGGTCAGCGCGCCGGCGAGGCCAATGGAAAAAAGCAGCGAGGACAAGAGCAGGTAACTTTGCAAGGAGTTCATTTCATCTCCTCCCCGCGGTCCATTGCGATGACAACAGCGCCGATCAGCGCCGCGGTCAACAGCAGGCCCATAATCTCCAGGGGCAGGACGAAGCGATGCATCAAGGCGTCACCTATCTGTTGGACTGTGACTCCTGGTTGGGGGGCACCGGGTTGCGGCGGCTGGCCCGGCGTGGACGGCGCACTGGAAACGATGGCCCGGGCAAGCACTGCAAAGACGGCGACGGCAACGATGCATCCCGCTACCCATGCAGACGAGGAACCCGGTGGCGCCATCGGCCTATCGTTGTGGGTCATCATAATGGCGAAGACAGCGAGGATTGCCACCGCGCCCACATACACAAGTATTTGCGTGAATCCCACGAATTGCGCGCCCAACTGAAGGTAGAGCATAGCTATGCCGGCAAAGCCCAGGGTCAGCGCCAACACGCAATGCACTGGGTTGCGCAGTCCCATGGCTGCCGCCGTTCCGGCAACCATAAGCACAGCGAGGAGGATAAAAGATGCAGTCATCTGAATAGCTCGATCGAGGTACGATTCAAGGTTGCAATATCGCTACATAGAAAATATTTCATGCTAAACGAACAAAAATACGGGGATTCTTCGCTGCGCTCAGAATGACAACTATTTACTGGGAAAAACGATAGGTACGGACCTGAAGTTTCTTATTCTGTTTCAGCCCTCGGCTCAACAGGATAAACGGAACGACAACCATGGTACTGCAAACAAACCATCGTGTAAGTCCCGCGGGCATGAAATGCCAGACGCCGGCGGTAAGGAGGTTGAGCAGCGTCATGGGAAGCATGAACTGCCACGCCAGGTTCATCAACTGGTCCATGCGCAGGCGGGGCAGCGTGCCGCGAATCCATATGAAGATGGCGATCAGGGTAAGCAGTTTTGCGAAGAACCATAGATAAGAAGGGACCCAGGTAAGGAACGAGAATGGGGCGGACCATCCGCCGAGAAACAGGGTGATTGCCATTCCGCTGGTGGCAAACATGCCGATATACTCGCCCAGGAAGAAGAGGGCGAACTTGAAGCCTGAGTATTCCGTGTAGTATCCGGCGATGATCTCCGATTCACCTTCGGGCAGATCGAAGGGCGAGCGGTTGGATTCAGCAGTTGCCGCAATCATGAACAGAACAAACCCGGCGAACCCCCAGGGAGTGAATACGAACCAGTGCGGCCAGATGCCCGAATACGAGGCCTGCCTATTGACGATGGCCACGGTGGAGAGCGAACCGGCCTGCATGAGGACGACGATGGAGGCAAGCACCAGCGGCACTTCGTAGCTGATCATCTGGGCGATGGCCCTCATGGCTCCCAGCAAGGAGTACTTGCTGCGGCTGGACCATCCTGCCATGAAGACCGCCAGCTCCATGAGCGAACCCACCGCGAAGAAGAAGAGCACACCGGCGTTCAGGTCGACCAGGACCATGTTTCGACCGATGGGGAGGACCGCATATCCCATTAAGGAGGCCGCCACCAGCAGCACCGGCGCCATATAATGCACCGCATGATCTGCCTTCAGGGGGACGATATCTTCCTTGGTGAGCGATTTGATTCCATCGGCGAGAGGTTGAAAGAGACCGCAGGGACCGACTCGGTTGGGTCCGTACCGGTTCTGCATTCTTCCCAGCCCTTTGCGTTCCATCCAAGTGACGATTGCGAACAACGTGGCGAAGACGAGAATGATGGCCGCAACCGACAGGATGGCCGAGCAGAGCGGCTGAATGGCAGCGGGGAGATAGCTGAGCAGCCAGTGCGTGGCGAGCACGAAGATCTGATCGAGCTGTTGGACCATCAGAGCCAGATGGGTCATTGCGGCCCACCGGCGGCCGGTTGGGCGGGCGCTTTCTGAGCGAGATTGGCATCCGCGGCGGCCTTGGCCTCAGCTGCGGCCCGGGCCTTGGCTTCCAGCTTGGCCTGCTCCTCGGCACGCTGGGCATCCACGGCGGCAGCCTCCGTGGGATGGATTGCGTTGTAGTATTGGTTGGATTTGGAGAGCTGCTGTTTATTGAGCAGAAGCCCGCCGAAGCGGTCGTCTGTACTCTGGTGATAGTCGACGTCCATTTTGATGGCATCGAAGGGGCAGACCTCGACGCAGATCTGACAGCTCATGCAGACGGAGATGTCGATATTGAAGATCGCGGGGTAGAACTGCGGCTTGCCGAATGCATCGGGCTTCTTGTCCTTGCTTTTTTCGATGAAGATGCACTTGGGCGGGCACTCTTTTTCGCAGATCTGGCAGGCGACACAGCGCATTCCCTGCTGCCAGTCCGCGCCATCGTAGAGCAGAAAAGGGAAGTCGCGCGTGGCCTCGATCTGGGGCTCGCGCTGCTCGGGATATTGGACCGTAGTGAGACGGTCCTTGCTGACGTAGCTGCCGAAGAAGTTCCTGGCCGTCTCCGCCAATCCCTTCAATATGCCTTCACCTACCACGGAGGTTCCTCCCTGTACACGAACTCAGAAATATCGGACATGGGTTGGACATTCCCTCCGGGGCTAAAGCCCCATTGATTTTGCGGCCCGTGCGGCACGGCTGAAGCCGTGCCCTTAACGAAACATAGTTATTCAGCAGCTTCTGAAGTCCCGCCCTATCAAAACGCGGCTGATTTGAACGCGGCTGATTTGAACGCGGCAGATTTGAACGCAGCCGATACATATGCGGCCGATTCAGAGGTTCCATCATCGGTCTACCTCGCCCATCACAATGTCGATGCTTCCGAGAATAACCACGATATCCGCCACATTCCGCCCCAGGCAGAGGTCTTCCAGCACGGTGAGGTTGACCAGGCTGGGAGGACGCACGCGATAGCGGTAAGGGTTGGGCGAGCCATCGCTGACAAGGTAGAAGCCAAGCTCGCCCTTGGGCGCTTCAATTCTTCCGTAGGCCTCGCCCGGCTTGGGGCGGAAGCCTCGAATCTTGGTCTTGGGATCGACGACCGGCCCTTCTGGGATATCGCGCATGGCCTGTTGCAGGATGCCGACCGACTCGCGCATCTCCAGAATGCGGACCATGAAGCGGTCGTAGACATCGCCGTGGCTGCCCAGCGGGACGCGGAAAGTAAACCGGTCGTAGATGCTGTAGCGGTCAACCTTGCGGATGTCATAGTCCACGCCGCTGGCGCGCGCCATAGGGCCGCTGATGCCTGCGCTGACGGCCAGTTCGCGGGAGAGCACGCCGACGTCCTGGGTGCGTTCCATTAGGATCTCATTGCTGACCAACAGACGCTCATACTCATCCAGAAAGCGGGGGAAGTCCGCGACGACTTTTTTAGCCTGATCGAGCCATCCGGCGGGAAGGTCCACGCGGCATCCTCCGAAGCGCATGTAGTTGCACATCATGCGCGCGCCGGTGAGGGCCTCGAAGAGGTCGAGGATGATCTCGCGCTGGCGGAAGGCATACATCAGAGGGGTCCCGCTGGCCCCCATGTCCTGCATCAGAAAGCCGATGAGGCAGGCGTGGTTCTGTAGCCGGGTGAGTTCGCCGGCGATGACACGCAGGTACTCGGCCCGTTCCGGCACCTGGATGCCCGCGAGCTTTTCAACCGCCAGTGCATAGGCCCAGTTATTGGTGAGGGGACACATGTAATCGAGCCGGTCGGTGTAGGGCATCGAGCCCAGGTAGGTCTCGTTCTCGGCGATCTTCTCGTGGTTGCGATGGAGGTAGCCGAAGACCGGTTTGAGGCGGATGACGCGTTCGCCGTCGAGCACGACGTTCATGCGGAAGACGCCATGGGTGGAGGGATGCTGCGGGCCCATGGCGACTTCCAGCAACTGCTCCCTGAGTGGTTTAGTCCCTGGCTCCAGGTTGAAGGGCGCAGCGGGATGGATGACAGTGCTCATCTTCCCTCCGCTTCGCTCGGTTGCGCGGGAATTGCCTGGCTACGGTGCTGCTGCGCGCGCTGCAGCACTTCGTCGTGCGCGGTGGGCTCGTATTCGTAGTCGTCCGGATCGACGTAGTCCCTGCGCATGGGATAGTCCTGGAATTCGTCCCACATCAACAGGCGGCGCAGGTCGGGGTGGCCGTCGAAGACGACCCCGAAGAGGTCGAAGATCTCGCGCTCCTGTAGCTCCGCGCCGCGCCAGACGGGGGTGAGCGAGGGCAGATGGACTCCCTGACCTCGGTCCTGAGTGCGCATGCGCAGTACGATGGGGCCGTGCTTCTTCTCGACCGAGTAGAGGTGATATACGACCTCGAGAGATCCGGGGGTGGTGGAAGTGCGGACCTCCTCGACCTCCTGCTCCACACCATCGATGAGCTTGCGGACCTTCACCTTCTGGGAAACTTCCTTGCCCGGCCAGTCGATGCCGGTGACGTTGGAGCAGAAGTCGAAGCGCAGGCCAGCGGCATCGCGCAGATATACGGCGACGGCGACGGCGTGCTCGGCGTCGAGCAGCAGCGAGTGCTGGCCCGACGGGCTGGGGTTGGCAACAAACTCCAGCCGGCAGCCGGGAACATTTGCCTCAATCTCGGATTTAATGGTTTCCAGATTCATCCGACCCTGTCTGCGCGATCTGGACCAGGGGCGGCTTCCAGATTGCGGGGTTGCGCGCCGGTTCCAGATCGTGTTCGCCAAACCGCGGCACGACGAACTCGCTAGGCTCGCCGGCGTTCAGATGGCGCGGCCTGTTCTCTCCGGTTAGTTGTTGTGCGTCGATCTTCTTCTGCAACTCCATAAAGGCGTCGATCAGCGCCTCGGGGCGCGGCGGGCAGCCCGGAATGTAGATGTCCACGGGGATATAGCGGTCAATGCCTTTTAGGACGTTGTATCCCTGCTTGAACGGGCCGCCGGAGATGGCACAAGCGCCCATGGAGATCACATACTTCGGCTCCGGCATCTGGTTGTAGAGGCGGACCACCTGAGGCGCCATTTTTTTGGTTACGGTACCGGCCACAATCATGAGGTCTGCTTGGCGCGGGGAAGGCCGGAAGACCTCCGCGCCGAATCGGGCGAGGTCGTAGCGGGCCATGGTGGTGGCTATCATCTCGATGGCGCAACAGGCCAGGCCGAAGTTCAGCGGCCAGATGGAACTGGTGCGGCCCCAGTTATAGAGCTCCTGCAGGGATGTGGTGAAGATCCCTTGCTTGCCCAGCTCGTTCTTTAGCGATTCATCCACCCCTGAAATCCTTGGAACCCTCTCGAATCGGTTGGAGCCGTTTTGACTGCCTGTGTAGCGTGTTCCACTTCAAAAGAAATACGGGGATTCTTCGCATTGCTCAGAATGACAACCATTGACGTGCTAGGTCCATACCAGGACCCTCTTTTGATAGGCCCAGACCAGACCTTCCACCAACAAGAGCAGGAAGACCAGCATGGCGATGGATTCCGCCACAGAAAAGCTGGTAAATGCGACCGCGAACGGAAGCAGGAAGATGGCCTCTACGTCGAAGACGAGAAAGATAATTCCATAGAGGTAATAGCCTGGTTTGAACTGGATCCAGGCGTCCCCTTCGGATTCCAGCCCACACTCATAGATGGCGTTTTTGCTTGGTCCAGGTTTGTGCGGTGAGAAGAACCTGGCCCACAACCAGGCAAGCAGGAGTGTCGACAGGGCGAACGCGACAGCCGCCAGCAAAAGCACAATGACGGGCAAATACACATTGTTCGTCATGTAGCTCTGTCCTCAGATTCCACTTTAGCAGACCCTCGTTCCGTTAGTCTTGTGATCGGGCTCACTTTTTTCCTGTATACACAGAGCGCAGAATGGGAAGGTCGGTATTGGAGGCAACAGAATGTCTGAACTAGAAACGGCGATTCTTGACGGAAACGAATCTTGTGCACGGGTGGCGTACCGTCTATCCCAGGTGATCACCATCTACCCGATCACGCCCTCGTCGACCATGGCGGAGTGGGCCGATGAATGGCAGCAGGCGGGGCGCAAGAATATATGGGGTACTGTGCCCGTGGTCGCCGAGATGCAAAGCGAGGGCGGTGCCGCTGGAGCCATGCATGGCGCGCTACAGGCAGGAGCGTTCAGCACTACCTTTACCGCTTCGCAGGGCCTTCTGCTGATGATTCCAAACATGTTCAAGATCGCCGGCGAGCTAACCAGCAACGTCATTCACGTCACCGCGCGCGCGGTGGCGACCCATGCTCTCTCCATCTTTGGCGATCACTCGGACGTGATGGCGTGCCGCTCCACGGGATACGCCATGCTTTCGTCCGGTTCGGTACAGGAGGCAGCCGACCTGGCACTGGTCTCCCACGTCGCGACGCTGGAATCGCGTGTGCCGTTCCTCCACTTCTTCGATGGCTTCCGCACCTCGCACGAGGTCAACAAGGCGCTCACCATCTCCGACGAGACGATCAACGCGATGCTGGATGAGAAGCACGTTCTTGCCCATCGCCAGCGCGCGCTCAGTTCCGACAATCCAATTCTGCGTGGCTCGGCGCAGAACCCCGACGTCTTCTTCCAGGCACGCGAGACCTGCACACCCTTCTACCTGGCCTGCCCGACCATCGTGCAGGATGCGATGGACCGCTTTGCCGCGCAGACCGGACGCGCCTATCACCTGTTCGATTATGTGGGCGCACCGGATGCGGAACGGGTCATTGTGCTGATGGGCTCGGCCGCAGGCGCCGTGGAGGAGACCATCGAGCACCTGAACGCTCAGGGCGAGAAGATCGGGCTGCTGAAGGTCCGCCTCTACCGGCCCTTCGCTACGGAGGCCTTTCTGGCCGCGCTGCCCAAGACCGTCAAGTCGATTGCCGTGCTGGACCGCTGCAAGGAGCCCACCGGGCTGGGCGAGCCGCTCTACCAGGACGTCATCACCGCGTTCAGCGAGGCATTCTCCAGCGGGACCTCGCCCATCGCGCAGCAGCCGCGCATTATCGGCGGGCGCTATGGCCTGTCGTCCAAGGAGTTTACCCCGGCGATGGCCAAGGGGGTCTTCGACGAGCTGAAGAAGTCACAACTGAAGAACCGCTTCACCATCGGTATCAACGACGACGTGACCCACAGCAGTCTGGACTACGATCCGGAGTTCTCGACCGAAGACCCGAAGACCGTGCGCGCGCTGTTCTACGGGCTGGGCGCGGATGGAACAGTGGGCGCCAACAAGAACTCGATCAAGATCATCGGCTCGGAGACGCCCAACTACGCGCAGGGCTACTTTGTGTACGACTCGCGCAAGTCCGGCTCGGTGACCACGTCGCACCTGCGCTTCGGGCCCAACCCGATCCGCTCGACCTACCTGATCAGCAAGGCGAATTTTGTGGCCTGCCACCAGTTCTCCTTCCTGGAGCGCATGGACATTCTGGCCCACGCCGCCCCCGGAGCGGTCTTCCTGCTGAACAGTCCCTATGGGCCGGAGGAGATATGGAACCATCTGCCGCTGACCACGCAGGAGACGATTCTCAAGAAGAAGCTCCAGTTCTACGTTATCGACGGCTACACCGTAGCGCGCGAGACGGGGATGGGCAACCGGCTGAACACCATCATGCAGACCTGCTTCTTTGCCATCAGCGGGGTGCTTCCGTCCGAAGAGGCGATCGAGCAGATCAAGAAGTCCATCAAGAAGACGTATGGCAAGCGCGGCGATGCTGTGGTGCAGAAGAACTTTGCCGCGGTGGATGCGGCAGTAGCTGCCCTGCACAAGGTCACGTTGCCGGAGAAGGTGACGGCAACCTTCGATCTGCTGCCCATGCTGCCTAAGGAGGCCCCCGACTTCGTGTACAACGTGCTGGGCAAGATGGCAGCGGGCAAGGGAGACCAACTGCCGGTGAGCGCACTGCCGGCCGGCGGGACCTTCCCCACCGGGACCGCGAAGTGGGAGAAGCGCAACATCGCCCAGATGATCCCGGTATGGGACAAGGAACTGTGCATCCAGTGCGGCAAGTGCGTTCTGGTATGCCCGCACGCAGTGATCCGCGCCAAGGTATACGATTCGTCCCTGTTGGCCAACGCTCCTGAGACGTTCAAGAGCGCCAAGCCGAAGTGGAAGGGCATGGACCAGGAACTCTACACCCTACAGGTGGCCCCGGAAGACTGCACCGGATGCAGTCTATGCGTGGAGATCTGTCCGGCCAAGAGCAAGAGCGAAGCCAAGCACAAGGCCATCAACATGGAGTTGCAGGCCCCGCTGCGCACGCCCGAGGCGCTGAACTGGAGCTTCTTCGAGTCCATTCCAACCGTAAATCGCGATCGCCTGTCGCACACCCAGGTGAAGGACATCCAACTGCTGGAGCCGCTGTTCGAGTTCTCCGGCGCCTGCTCCGGCTGCGGCGAGACGCCGTACATCAAGCTGCTGACCCAACTCTTCGGCGACCGGCTGTATATTGCCAATGCCACGGGCTGCTCGTCGATCTACGGCGGCAACCTGCCCACCACGCCATACACCAAGAACGACAAGGGACGCGGGCCAACGTGGTCGAACTCGCTGTTTGAAGACAACGCGGAGTTCGGCTTCGGCATGCGCCTCGCCCTGGACCAGCAGAAGGAGTACGCCGAGGACCTGCTGAAGCGGCTCGCGCCGGTCGTCGGTGACGAACTGGTGACGGCGATCCTGACCGCCAGCCAGGCCAAGGAGAGCGAGATCGAGGCACAGCGAGCACGAGTGCTGGCGCTCCGTTCGAAGCTGGCCAGCGTGGACTCGCTCGAGGCCCGCGCCCTGCTCACTGTGGGCGACTCGCTGGTGCGCAAGAGCGTCTGGGTACTGGGCGGCGACGGCTGGGCCTACGACATCGGTTTTGGCGGACTGGACCATGTGCTTGGCTCTGGCAAGAACGTCAAGGTGCTGGTGCTGGACACCGAGACTTACTCCAATACGGGCGGACAGATGTCCAAGTCGACTCCGCGGGGCGCAGTGGCCAAGTTTGCCGAGGGCGGCAAGCCCAACAGCAAGAAAGACATAGCAATGGAGGCGGTCGCATATGGCTCGGTCTACGTGGCGCGCGTCGCCATGGGCAGCAGCGACATGCAGACGGTGAAGGCGTTCCAGGAGGCGGAGGCCTATGACGGGCCGGCGCTGATCCTGGCCTATAGCCACTGCATCGCCCATGGCTACGATCTGACCTATGGTATGGAACAGCAGAAGAGCGCGGTGCTCTCCGGCTACTGGCCGCTGATGCGCTACAACCCGATGCTGCGCGCCGAGGGCAAAAACCCCTTCCAACTCGACTCCAAGGCGCCCTCCATCCCGCTGAAGGAATATGCCTACCACGAGGCCCGTTACACCATGCTCACACGCAGCCGGCCTGAAGTGGCGAAGCATCTGCTCCAGGAGGCGCAGGACGATGTGGAACGTACATGGAGGGTCTACTCCGGTCGCGCCGCCATGGCGGGACGCTCGGAGACGCCGCACATCGCGCCGCCGGAAAAAGAAGGAGTGGTTGCTCCGCTCGGTGCGGGAGGAGGCGACGAATGATCGACCTGGCAACGGAATATCTGGGCCTGAAGCTGAAAACTCCTCTTGTGGTCTCTTCCTCGCCGCTGACGGAATCCACGGAGAATATTCAGCGACTGGAAGCGGCCGGGGCAGCGGCGGTGGTGCTGCCCTCGATCTTCGAGGAGCAACTCACCCTGGAGAGCAACGCGCTGGACCGGGACATCTCGCGCGGCACGGAGTCCTTCGCGGAGTCGCTCAGCTTCTTTCCAGCCTATGAAAGCTACAGGCAGGGACAGGACGCATACCTTAGCCATATACACCACGCCAAGGGAGTTGCCGGAATTCCCGTTCTGGCCAGCCTGAACGGCGCGACCTCGGGCGGATGGGTGAAGTTTGCCAAGGAGATCGAACAGGCTGGAGCGGATGCACTGGAGCTCAACACCTACTCACTGCCCACCGACCCGCGTGTTACGAGCGCCGCAATCGAAGATGGAATCGTCGATCTGGTGCGCTCAGTGAAACAGAACACAACGATCCCTATTGCGGTCAAGCTTTCGCCGCAATTCACCAGCATTCCGCATCTGGCCGCCAAGCTGGACCAGGTGGGCGCCGGTGCGGTTGTTCTCTTCAACCGCTTCTACCAGCCGGACTTCGACATCGATAACCTCAGTGTGACTCCGCGTCTCACCCTCAGCCGACCGGAAGAGCTGTTGCTGCGGCTGCACTGGACCGCGATCCTCTACGGCGATCTGAGCGCGGACATTGCCGTCACGGGCGGGGTGCATAGCGCCGAGGACGTTCTGAAGGCCATCATGGCCGGAGGACAGGTCGCGATGCTGGCCTCGGTGTTGCTGCTCCAAGGTATCGCGCAACTCGACATCATCCAATCCGACCTGTTGCGCTGGATGGAGGAGCATGAGTACCAGTCCATCCGCCAGATGCGCGGCAGCCTCAGCCGCCGATCCGTGCCGGACGTATCGCCTTTTGAACGCGGCAACTACATCAAGACCCTGAGCAGCTACACTCTGCGCAAGACAGCGTAGCAATCTGAATCCCTAGGTCTCTCCTCGTTGTAGCACGTTGCCCCCGTCCGCACCCCGATCCTCGAATGCGGCGGGGGCTGCGTGTTTAGAGCATTTTCGGTAATGGTGTAGTCCGTCGTCGAGCGAGCAAAATGCGGGGATTCTTCACTGCGCTCAGAATGACAATTCATTTTTGGTCTATAGCAATTGCTAAAATGCTCAAGCCCTCGTCTCCGCAGGCCATCTGCCTTCCAAACCCATTGACCCGGCAATCCTGCTCCGCTACGCTTAATGCATGAAGGTTAGCGCCCAATACGCCGAGACGCACTTCTCCCAGCTTCTCTCCGCCGCCGACAACGGCGAGGTGGTAGAGATTGCGCGCCTCGACAAGCCCACGCTGTTCCTGGCACCGCATCCGGCCCCGCGAAAGAGCACCCCGTCTGGACGTCCGCGCAGGGAACTGCTCTACGCCTGGGAAGGGAAGATCAAGCTTCCTACCGACGAAGAGTGGCGCGCGATGGACAAAGAGATCGAGGACGAGATGCTCAACGGTCCCATCTTCCCGCCGGAGCAGGTTTGAGGCTGCTACTGGATTCCAACGTTCTTCTCTGGTCACTCTCCGACCGAAAACGGCTCACACCGAGAGTGCGGCGGATGCTCGAAGATAATCAGAACGAACTCTTCGTGAGCCGAGTTTCGGTTTGGGAGCTCTCCATCAAGGTAGCGAAAGGTAAACTGACGATGCCGGGCTCATCGGTCCGCTCTCTCCTCGAGCAGATTGCGGAGACCGGCATGACTGTCCTGCCCATCGAGGACGCCCACATCTTGCGGACAGAGACCGTGCCGCACCATCACCGCGACCCATTCGATCGCATCCTCGTGGCCCAGGCGCTCGAAGGGGGCCTCACCATCCTCACCTCCGACTCCGAAATTTCCAAGTACGACGCTCCGGTCATTTGGCAATAAGAGGGCATTCGCGCCGGCCGCGTTCCATCTTTGGCGCATTGTGCGAAGGGCCGGTTGCAGTCTGTTCTTCCTGCATCCAATGCAACAGAGCCGACTTTCAAGCGATACTGGTAGAACCTAGCTGAGGCATCCGACAAATGGAATTTCACATCTCCCGCGACGTACGCGAAGCAACCCAGGTGGATGACATGCTCTTCAGCTACACGGGAAACGTCGTCTTTGCCAATGTCGCCGCCAGCAGAAAGCTGGCCGAGGCGCTGAACCGGGTGCGTGGCGCGGATGCCGATCCGACCGGAGCGATCAACGCCGGGGCACTGTTTGCCATGGGCCTGATCGACGAACTGAGTCACGCGCTGGTTGACCGCTATCGCAAGCAGATCGACCCCTCCGTGCTGGCGGAGGCTGTGCGCTGGTTCGCGGCGCAGATCGACTCCGACAAGAAGAAGCCGGGCAAGCTGGATGCGCTGCTGCTGGCCTTCACCGAACAGTTTCCCAACGCCGATGTCTTCCGCGGCAAGCTCACTCCGGCGCAGTGGCTGCACCAATCCACCGACGGCCGGCCCAACCGCGAGGCCGCGCTGGAAGAGTTGCTGATGTTGTGGATCGCCAACAGCAACCCCGCGTTCAAGCCCTTCCACCAGCTTTTTGCGGACAAGGGCCTGAAGCAGCAAACGGTCTATGGCGAAGTCACTGCGTCCTTCCCGGATTTCTTCAGCACGCGCCCGCCGGTGGCCCCGGAGATCGGCAGCCTCTATGACGCACTGCGCGCTCCCATGCTGGCCTCGCCCGACTCTCTGATCGGCCAACTCGACTATATCCGCGAACGCTGGGCGCCTTACCTTGGCGGCGACCTCAAGCGCATCCTGCTGGCCATCGATGTGCTGCGCGAGGAGGACCTGGCTATATGGATGCGCTTCCATCCTCCTGGCCCCGACCAGTTCCGCCACGGCGCGCCTTCGTGGGGCTCGATGGGATTTGAGGGAGACGAGTTCATCGGTTTCGACGAACTTCGCCGTCGCAGCTACCCTGCCGGCTACCAGGCCCCGCTGGACGAGTACGAGGCCTTCAGCGCGGACCAGGCCTGGATGCCGAACGTAGTGCTGATGGCCAAGAGCACATACGTCTGGCTGGAACAGCTATCCAAAAAATATCTGCGCCACATCCACCGGCTGGACCAGATCCCCGACGAAGAGCTGCAACTACTGGCCTCACGCGGCGTCACCGGCCTGTGGTTGATCGGCCTGTGGGAGCGCTCGACCGCATCGCGCACCATCAAGCGGCTGCGCGGGCACCACGATGCGGTCGCCTCCGCCTACTCGCTGAAGAGCTACGACATTGCCGGGGACCTGGGCGGCTGGGATGCCTACAACCACCTAAAGCACCGCGCCGCCGCCTTTGGCCTGCGTCTGGCCAGCGACATGGTGCCCAACCACATGGGCATCGACTCGCCGTGGGTGATCGAGCATCCCGACTGGTTTCTGCATCGCTGGGAGAGCCCTTTCCCGGCCTACAGTTTCAACGGACCGGACCTGTCCACCGACAGTAGGGTCGAGATCAAGATCGACGACCGCTACTACGACCAGAGCGACGCCGCCGTAGCCTTCCGCCTGCGCCATCACTCGGACGGATCGACCCGCTACGTCTACCACGGCAACGACGGCACCTCATTTGCATGGAATGACACCGCACAGCTCGATTACTCCAAAGCAGAGGTGCGCGAGCATGTCATTCAGACCATTCTGCACGTTGCACGACTGTTCCCCATCATCCGCTTCGATGCGGCGATGGTGCTGGCTAAACGCCACGTGCAGCGGCTCTGGTTCCCGCTGCCCGGAGCGGGCGGATCGATCCCCTCGCGCGCGGAGAACGCCATGTCGCAGGAGGAGTTCGACGCGTTGATGCCCAACGAGTTCTGGCGCGAGGTGGTGGACCGCGTCGCCGCCGAGGTACCCGGCACGCTGCTGCTGGCCGAGGCGTTCTGGCTGCTGGAAGGCTACTTCGTTCGTACGTTGGGCATGCATCGCGTCTACAACTCGGCCTTCATGAATATGATGCGCGACGAGGAGAACGCCAAATACCGCTCGTACCTGAAGAAGACCATCGAGTTCGATCCCGACATCATGAAGCGCTATGTCAACTTCATGAGCAATCCCGACGAGCGTACCGCCATCGACCAGTTCGGCACCGGCGACAAATACTTTGGCGTTTGCACCCTGCTGGCCACGCTGCCCGGCCTGCCCATGTTCGCGCATGGCCAGATCGAGGGATTCACAGAACGATACGGCATGGAGTTCAAGCAGGCGTATATGGATGAGTGGCCCAACGAGGGCCTGGTTGCGCGCCACCAGCGTGAGATCGCTCCGCTGCTGGCCAAGCGGTACATCTTCGCCGGCAGTTCCGACTTCACCATGTACGATTTCTGGAATGGCTACGGCCACGTCAACGAGAACGTGTTCGCGTACTCCAACCGATTTGGCGACGAGCGCTCGCTGGTGATCTACAACAACAAGTACGACAGCGCGCGGGGGACGATCCACATCTCAGCGGCGTTCATGGACAAGGGCAGCGGTTCGCTGCGCCAGCGCAGCCTTTCCGATGGACTGGGACTGCCCACCGGCGAGTCGATCGTCATTGCGTGCCGCGACACCCACGGACTGGAGTATCTGCGTCGCGCCACCGAAATACACTGGCGCGGCCTCAGCTTCGACCTGCGCGGTTTCCAGTGCATCGTTCTGCTGGACTGGCGCGCGCTACAGCCCAACGCAGAGTGGCCGTGGGACAGGCTCTGCGACTCGCTCGGTGGAAGAGGCGTGCATAGCATTCACGACGAGATGGTCAGGCTACGCCTGCGTCCGCTGCACGAGGCCCTGCGCGCCGCTATCAGCCCGTCCAACGTCAGCGCCTTCGGCGAGGTTGCCGCGGAGATCGCGCATCGGACCTTCAAGCAGGGAAGCGCGGTCCATCCGTTGCCGAGCGTGAAGACCGGAACCGATTCTCGCCTGCGCGCGCTGGCCGACAAATGCCAGCTCTTTTTCGACCGGCTACTGGAACAGATTCCCGAAGAGAACCGCTCGCCGGGCGCTTCCTCCATTCCGCGTACTTCACGGAATGTGTGGGAGACAACGTCACACTATCCCGATCCAACCTACGCGGAATCCCTGCGCGATCTGCTCATCGCCGGCGCGCGTCTGCAAGCTCTGGCGCAGAGCTTCTCCACCGATTGGCCTGCGCAATCGCGTCCCATCCTGCCCTGCAACGCTCCTGCCGCGCGTACGGAACGCACCTGGGCGCCCATCCTCGCCTGCATCGTACTGCGCAGCATTCCAGAGCATTGCGCGCCGAACGGCGACCGCGTCGAGCTGTTCGACCGGCTGCTGTTCCGCCATGCGCTTGCCGACCTCTTCTGCTCGATGGGGATGGAAGGCGAAGCCAGTTGGCAGGCCGCCGCGCAGGTCCGTCTGCTTCTGTCCCCCTGCGCAGTCGCGCCCGACGCAGTCCGCGGTGAAGAACTGTGGGCCGATCCCGACGTCCGATGGCTGGCAGGCGTCAACCTTGCCGCCGGTGTCACCTACTTCAACAAACAGCAGTTCGAAGAATTGCTGACGTGGTTGCAGCTTCCTATTCTGATCGAGATCGCCCACAGCGAAGCCTTGCAGGCGAGGTCCGAGCCAACCGGTGGCATTGCGGCTGACATAGCGGCCATTGAGGCCTCCGTTGCCGCTGCCCGCAAGGCCGCGCAGCGCGCCGGCTATGACCTGAGCAAGTATCTGGCCTCCACCTCCACAGCGAAGATCACCCCGTAAGCCATGCCTGCGCGCCTCATCCTCAACGCCGACGACTTCGGCCTCACCCACGGCATCAACCGCACCATCGGGGAGTTGCATTCGGCCGGCGTCCTCACCTCCGCAACCCTCATGGCCAACGGTCCCGCCTTCGACGACGCCGTTGAGGTCGCGCGTGCCCACCCCACTCTCGGCGTCGGCTGCCATATCGTGCTGACGGATGGCGTGCCCCTCGCGCCACTCAAACACATTCCGGGATTGCTAGGCCCCAACGGAAAGACACTGCGTCCATCGCTCCCTGACTTTATCCAGGCGTTACTGAGAGGAAAAATAAATTCAGCCGAAATCGAATTGGAAGCTCTCTTTCAGATTCATAAGCTACAGAGTGCAGGAATCAACATCACGCACCTGGACACGCATAAGCACACGCATCTGTTTCCCAGCATTGCCCGCCCGTTGCTAGAGGTCGCCGAGCGCAGCGGAATACGCGCTATCCGCAACCCCTTCGAGCCGGGCTGGTCGCTTGCGCTCGGTCACGGCAGCCGCGCGCGGCGCCTGGCTGTCCGCCTCATGGGGCGACTCCGCCCACGCTTTGAAGCCGCCCTAGACCTGCACCACAACCGCGTCCTCACAACAGACGGCACAGTGGCGATTTCCGCTACTGGCGAGTTGAACTGCACCACCCTGAGCGAGATCCTGCGCGCGCTTCCGTCCAGCGGAACCTACGAGCTGTGCTGCCATCCCGGCTACAACGACGGCGAGCTGGATTGCGTTCGCACACGGTTGCGCGTTGAACGCAACATCGAGCGCGAGGCCCTGCTCAGGGAACTGCCCAAACTCTTCACCTACGCCAACGCACCCACGCTGGTCCACTACGGAGCCCTTGCGGCGGAGCAAAACTCAGCCACACCTGCGGCAGATGTGACATCCTAGAGTGTCAGGGAGAGCCTTTGGCAAGCATCGCTGAAATCGCGGAACTGGTGGGAGCGCCTACGCCGCAGGCATCGTTTGCGGCGGACGAGATACTCTCTGTGTCGAGCATCGAAGCGGCCACGTCCAGCGCGCTGGTCTTCGCTACCGACACCGCAACCCTCGCTGCCGCACTCAAGTCTCCCGCGGGCGCGATCCTCACTCGTCCTGCGCTACTCTCGCCGATCGGCGATTCACCCGGTCCGCGCGCGCTCGCCGTGGCCGATCCGCGTTACGCCTTCGCCCTTGCCGCGCGCTTCCTTAAGTCCCGCGAATCCATCGCGCGCAACTCCGCGCCACGCATCCATCCTACGGCAGTCCTTGGCGCGGACGTGCAACTGGGGCAGGGAACCGGCATCGGCCCCCACGCGGTGCTCGGCGACGGCGTTGTTGTTGGCAACGACTGCGAAGTCCTGGCCAACGTCACCATATATGCGGGCACCACGATCGGCGATCGCGTCCTGGTGCAGGCCGGGGCCGTGCTCGGTTCCACCGGCTTCGGTTACGCGCGCAACTCCGCGAGCGGAGAGTATATTGCCTTCCCGCAGCAGGGAACGCTGGCGATCGAGAACGACGTAGAGATCGGCGCCAACACGACCATCGACCGCGGTGCGCTGGGCGAGACGCGTATCGGCGCGGGGACGAAGATCGACAACCTGGTACACATCGCGCACAACTGCGTGGTCGGGCGCAACGTCGTGATTGCTTCACAGACAGGGATCTCCGGCTCCTGCGTCATCGAGGACGGGGCGGTCCTGGGCGGCCAGGTGGGACTGGGCGAGCATGCACACGTGGGACCGGGGGTGATTCTGGGCGGTGGCGCGGGCGTCCTGAGCCACAAGAAAGTGCGCGGGCCGGGCCAGGTATTCTGGGGCAGGCCGGCACGCCCGCTGAAGCAGTACCTGCGCGACCTGGCGCGGCTCAGCCGAGGCTGAGGCGGTGCTATCGATTTGAAAGACAACTACGGAGATTCTGGCCTTCGGCAAGCTCAGGGCAGAATGACGATCCGCTAAGCCGCGCTCAGTTTGCGCCGTCGGAGAGTGCGTCCATGTAGGCAACATCGAGCGCCGTGCCCTGGACCGTGACAAACTCATTGTCCATCTCGGCTGCATTGCCACTCGACGACAGGACCGTGCTGAAGATGTGTACCTGGCCACCGTACGCGGTGTAGACCTTGTTGAAGTTCTGCACCCAGCACAGGCCGGTGAGGCTGCCGTAGTAGTACTGGTTGTTGTTCTGGTTGGGATAGGGCAGCACCGCGGTAGGCGAACCCGGCGTCACGTTGGGCACGATCTGAACGGAAAGAACCTGTGCAGGCGTCGATGCACTGAGCTGGGCCACAGTAAGGCAGTTGTAGTTCTCACCCAGCTTGGCACGCTCTCCGGTGGCACAGAATTGCGATCCGATCCACAAAGTGTCGTTGTCGGCCAACAGGATCTTGGAGTGGTTGCCATCGGAGATGGGGTACTTGCCGGTAATGGTGCCGGTTGCCTGATTCATGGTGGACAGGAAGCCCTCGAAGAGGCCGTCCGGCTGAAGTTGCTGGCCTGCCAGATAAAGTGTCGTCCCGTCGGAGAGGGCCTCAGTGACACCGCCCGGCACAAGGACTGGATTGGGAACATTTGTGAACATCGGATTCGGCTGCACAGGCGAGGCAGGAATCACCAGCGAGTTCAGCGGGCCTTGCTGAAGCAGCGTGACGCTGGCCGTCTTGCCACCGCACTCCGGTCCGCAGTTGAGTACATAGGCCGTAGTGCCATCCAGCGAGTAGTAGACGTTGGCTGGCTGGTCGTATGTCCCCGGAACCTGGACCACGCAGTAGACGGGAAGCAGGGTGGGCTCGCAATCGGAGGAGCCGGTGGCCGTAATGGCCGCCTGCGAGGTTGGGAACTGGTTCTGGTTCAGCTTGAAGACCCGGTACAACGAATTGGAGTTGCGCACCATGGCGAGCACCACGGAGTCCCCGGTATTGGCAAAGACCTTGAAGACATTGGGCAGGCTGAGCCCGTAGCTCTGACCGGTCTGATTGTCGATGATTTCGAGCGCGCCGACGGCCTCCTCGGCGCCGTAGTAGTGCCCAAACCCCGTAGGGATCGAGATGGCGCCCGTCCCAGACTCGAATGTTCCCACCGAACCGGCCGAAGTCTCGCTGGAGTAGTTGATGTTGGTAAGGTTGCCGTCACTGTTGGAGTAGATGTATCCGCGCGTCTCCGAGGGGAAGTTGAAGATGGTGCCAGGATAACCCGACGAATAACCGCCGATCGAAAAGGACTGGATGGTGTTTTCGACGTTACTGCGAATGTCGCGCGAGGCGTCGACGATCTGCACGTTGCCTATGTTGCCGTTCACGCTGACGCCGATCATCACTCTCTGCGCCAGCTTGCTGGGCGGCACGGGGCGGCCGGCATAGTTGTACACAGGAAACTTATAGTAGTAATAGGCTGCTGAGTGACAGGAGCAGAGAGCCAGCATGGGTAGCGTACCCAGCAGGATGCAGAGTAAGCGGAAAGCGAACGCGCCGCCAAAGATCCTCTGCGCAGGGACCCGGGATTGGTTCAAGGGAGCTTGTGGCAACGGGTTGGGGAATGGCTGGTCAACCGCCCTGGGGACTGACAGACTTCGATTCTTCAACGTGGACAACTCCAACCTTCATGGTGCAAGGATTTCGCCTGGGCTTAGAGCTGTTTCACAGTACCCGTGGCCTGGATTGGATCGTAGGTTGCGGATTTCGTTCAACCCCAGCGAGAAAGAACTGTCTCTGGGGGCCCCAACTGAGGGATGACCACGCAAACGTCGTGAGCTCAGGAACCACGTACCATAAAAAACCTCTCTACCTACCGAGTATAGCAAAGGAAGAGGGCCGCGAAGCCTGAGTGGCGACGGTTTGGTGCCGGCTCCGAACGTAGCTTAGGATGGAGCAATACGATTCGTAACGATTCTTCGGGACGTTTCAGGGAAGAGGCTTCGGGGACAAGCAATGGCAGGTGCGGAATTGACCACGGCGGCAGATGCAAGAGGCGGCGTCAAGGCCAGCGCAGCGGGTGCGGCGGAGGGTACCGCCGTAGACAAGCTCTTTGCCGGCGGACGCGTGCTCTCCGACGGCGCCATGGGCACCATGCTCTATGGCCAGGGTATTTTCATCAACCGTTGCTTCGACGAGCTGAACCTTTCGCAACCGGAGGTTGTCGCCGGAGTTCATGCCGAGTACCTGCAGGCCGGCTCCCAGATCATCGAGACCAATACGTTTGGCGCCAACGCCTACCGGCTGGAGCGCTACGGACTGCGCGACCGAGTGCGCGATATCAACCTTGCCGGTGTCCGCATCGCCCGCCAGTGCGTGGCCCAGATTGCCGGCAAGCAGGCCTCGGAGGCTTACGTTGCCGGGGCCATCGGCCCGCTCGGCGTCCGGCTGGAACCGCTTGGCGAGTTGAGCAAGGAGCAAGCCCGCGCAGCCTTTGCCGAACAGATAGCAGCGCTTGCCGAAGGAGGGCCAGGTGTGGGTGCGGACCTGCTGATCCTGGAGACCATGACCTCGCTGGCCGAGGCGGGCGAGGCCATGCTCGCCGCCCGTGAAGTTGCCCCAGGACTGCGCCTTGTCGTCATGATGACCGTGGATGAAGACGGCAACTGCCTGGACGGCTCCACCCCGGAGATTGCCGCCGAGCGGCTGACCAAGTGGGGCGCGGACGCCGTGGGATGCAATTGCTCGTCCGGGCCCGCGATCGTGCTTAACGTGATCGAGCGAATGCGTCTGGCGACCCGCCTGCCGCTGGCCGCCATGCCCAACGCAGGCATGCCGCGGGCCGTCGAGGGACGCAATATCTACATGGCCTCGCCCGAGTACATGGCGAGCTTCGCGCGCAAGTACATCCACGCGGGCGCAAGCTTGATCGGCGGCTGCTGCGGGACCACGCCCAACCACATCCGCGCCATGAGGTCGGCGATGCGCGCCTTGCAGTCGCAGGAGGTGTCGGCCCGCAGCGAGGAGGATGGGCATGGACCGGACGGGAAGTTGCAGAGCTCGCCGCAGGCCGACTCCGTGGCCGTCCTGGAGTCTGCTGGGCCAAGCTACCGCCCCAAGCCCATCGTCAGCCAGGTGGAGCCTCCACCGCTGGCTGAACGCTCCAGGGTCGGCGCGCTGATTGCGTCGGGAGCGTTCTGCGCCCTGGTGGAGATCGTTCCTCCCAAGGGCATCGACTGCAGCAAGGAGATCGAGGGCGCGGCGCTGCTGCATAAACTGGGCGTCCACGCCATCAACGTTCCCGACTCGCCGCGGGCCAGCGCGCGGATGAGCGCGCAGAGCCTGTGCATCCAGATCCAGCAAAAGGTCGGCATCGAGACAGTGCTGCACTATACCTGCCGCGACCGCAACCTGCTGTCCATCCAGTCGGACCTGATCGGCGTTTCGTCGCTCGGCCTCAGGAACATTCTCTGCCTCACCGGCGACCCGCCGAAGATGGGGAACTATCCCGATGCCACGGCGGTTTTCGATGTCGATGCCATTGGACTGACCAGCATTGTGCGCAATCTCAACTACGGTCTGGACCTAGGCACCAACCCCATCGGCGCATCCACCGGCTTCACTCTTGCGTGCGCCGCCAACCCCGGCTATAGCGACATCGACTTCGAGGTACGGCGCTTCGCGCAGAAGGTGGAGGCGGGCGCGGAGTACGCCATCACCCAGCCGGTCTTCGACCTGCGCCTGCTGGAACAGTTCCTGCGCCGTGTCGAGTCCTTCCGCATTCCTGTGATCGCAGGCATCTGGCCGCTCATCAGCGTACGCAACGCCGAGTTCCTGAAGAACGACCTGAACATCTCCATGCCGGACGCTATCCTGGCCCGCATGGCGGATGCCAGTACGCCCGAGGCAGCGCGCGCCGAAGGAATCCTGATTGCACAGCAGATGCTGGCCGAGGCTCGGACCATGGTGCAGGGCTGCCAGGTGAGCGCGCCCTTCGGCAAGTACGCGGCGGCGGCGCAGGTGCTGGGACTGGCTTGAAAGAGCGGAGAAAGAAAGGGCGGCTATGGCGAAATTTGAAGAGCATTTGACGCAGTTGGAGACGGTGGTGGAACGGCTGGAGCGCGGTGACCTGTCGCTGGACGAATCCGTGCGCCTCTTCGAGGACGGCATGAAGCTCTCCAGTGCATGCAAGGAGGAACTGGAGCAGGCGGAGGGCCGAATTCAGGTGCTGGCTGAAGGCAAAGGTGGCAGTATGAAGCCCGTGGATCTGGAGCTGGACAAGGCGATAGGCGGCGAGATGGATGCGGATGAGAAGTAGCCTCGATATACTTTAGGATGAGATGATCGGGTAGGGATTGCCAATACTGCTGCTTATGGGTCTGGTGCCCTGTGGCTGTATTGGTATTTATTTTGTTATAGATAGACTATGTTCACGGAAAAACGAACATAACCTAAAAATATGAGTGTATTTTAAGCAGATTTTATGCTTTCCTTGTGATACTATTTGTCTATGGATGCTGTGGGCGGCCTGAGTGCCATCCCCATGCGCCAAAATTTCATTGGAGGAGACTTTGAGATGACTACATTGACTCGATTTGTTCCGTTCCGTTCGCCGCTGGCCGATGTCGCTGTACTGCAAAACCGCCTGAACTCGATCTTCAACGACTTTTCCCTTCCGGAGGGTGAGCAGGAGTCGCTTGCCATGGGCAGCTTCATTCCGCCGGTAGACATCTACGAGGATGCGCACCAGTTGGTGCTGAAGCTGGAGGTACCGGGCATCAAGCAGGACGCACTGGACGTGAACGTGGAGAACCAAACGCTGACCGTGAAGGGCGAGCGCAAGTTCGAAAACGAGGAGAAGCAGGAGAACTTCCATCGCATCGAGCGGCGCTACGGCAGCTTCGTCCGCACCTTCACCCTGCCCCAGACGGTGGATACCGGCGCAGTGAAAGCAACCTACGACGCAGGCGTGCTGACCGTCTCGCTGGCCAAGAAGGAGGCAGCGAAGCCGAAGCAGGTGAAGGTGGAGATCGGCACGACCGCCGCACAGCCCAAGCAGGTGGAGGCCAAGACCGCGTAGTTGCGTGGTGCATATTTCCGCTACCGCAATTCATCCCGAAACACAATCGCCCCGCATGGTCAATCAGCCGCGCGGGGCGTTTTGTATTTGGGTAACACCTAGCGGTCACGGGAAGTGACGAATCCGGGCACCCAGAGGAGGGCGCGTTTGGCTTCGCTATGGGGCAGGTCGGCGATGGAGAGGCGGGCGGCCTCGGCGTAGGCGCAGGCGGTGTCCATGGCGTAGGCGATGGAGCCATGGCGCTCCAGGATCTCCAGAATCTGCGGGTGGGAGACGCTGGTAAAGCTGCGTTCGGCGAGCACGGTGCGGATGGCCTCGCGGTCGGCTCCGGTGCCGCGCTCCAGCGCGTGGATGACGGCCAGGGTTGCCTTGCCCTCGCGCAGGTCGCTGGCCACGGGCTTGCCCAGGATGTCTTCGGCGGCGGTGAGGTCGAGCATGTCGTCGACGATCTGGAAGGCGAGGCCGAGGTTGCGTCCGTACTCGCCGAGCTGGGATTCGATCTCGTCGCTGGCACCGGTGATGGCCGCACCCAACTGCATGGAGACGCTGAAGAGGCAGGCGGTCTTGCGATAGATGAGGTCGAAGTACTCCTCTTCGTTGATGAGGCGGCCGAGCTTCTGCATCTGCAGCAGCTCGCCCTCCACCATCTGCTGGGTGAGCGAGATGAGCAGCTCGAGGACGCGGAAGTTGCGCTCCTCCAGCGCCGTCGAGAAGGACTGCATGTAGAGCCAGTCGCCGGCGAGGACGCACTTGGCGTTGCCCCAGGTGGTGTTCGAGGAGGGACGGCCGCGGCGGGTGTCGGCCTCGTCGATGATGTCGTCATGCACCAGGGTTGCGGTGTGCAGCATCTCGACCACCGCGCCGAGGCGGATGCGCGAGTGGCTGCTGCAGCCCAGCGCCTTGGAGGAGAGCAGAAGAAGCAGCGGACGGATGCGCTTGCCGCCGCCGGCCATCAGGTACTGCGCGATGTCGGTGATGACGTCGACCTCGGACGCCGACTGCCGGGTAAACTCCTGCTCGATGGCGGCGAGATCGTCGCGCAGCAGGTCGAAGACCTCTTTTGCCGTCGCGATGGAGAGAGCGCTCACTGGAATTTAGAGTAGCAGGTTGCGGCTAAGGATTCTGCGAGCCGTCTGGAGTATTCCCAAAGTAAGGAATAGAATGAAAAATGTAAGGAGAATGCCCATGCCGGCAACCATGAGAAAGACAAGTCGAGAGACCGCGGTTACGAGTCGCGCTAAGCTGACCAGCAAGGGGCAGATCACTCTGCCGGTCGCCCTGCGAAAGCGGCTCAGGATCGTGGCTGGGGACAGCGTGCTCTTCAAGGCGAAGGGCGATGAGGTCGTCATGGTACCGCAACGCCGGGCCAGTGTCTTCGAGGAATTTCGTGGAATGGGGACGCCCGGAATCGGTCCGGGAAAGAAAGCGGTGCTGGATTGGGTTCGGCAACTTCGCGGTGAGATGTGACCACTGCAATCGATTCCAATGTGCTGGTCGCCTTCTGGAATGAGGATGACGCATTGAATCTGGAGGCAAGCAAAGCCTTGGAGGGTGCAGCCGAGGCCGGGGAGTTGGTCATCTCGCCTCCCGTATACGTCGAGATACGATCGCTGCGGGACCGCGATGAAGCGAAGATTGAATACTTTCTGGAGAAGAGCGGAATTCGCGTGGATTGGCGATTGGAAGAGAGAATCTGGCGCGTGGCCGCACAGGCCAGCCATGAATATATGAAGCGCCGGAAAGACATAGTACTGTCGCCACGACGGATTACAGCAGATTTTGTAATCGGGGCCCACGCGATGGTGAGGGACTATCCCCTGCTCACGCTGGACAGAAGAACATTCCGGGCCGCCTTCCCTTCTCTGAAGATGGCGACCGGAAGCTTCTAGCTAGTTTCGGTAATTGGTGAACTGCAGTTCAACGCCGAAGTCCGCGGCGCGCAACTTGGCGATGATCTTCTGCAGGGTATCGCGGTCCTTGCTGACCACGCGCACGGCGTCTCCCAAAATGCTGGCAGACGCCTTGAGTTTCATCTCCTTGACCAGCGCGGCGATCTGCCGGGCCTTCTCCGAGGGAATGCCCTGCACCATCTTGATCTTCTGGCGCACGCTGGAGTTTGCGGCGGGCTCGATCTTCTCGTACTCCAGGTTCTTGAGCGAGACGCCACGCTTGACCAGCTTCTGGCGCAGGATCTCCTTGACTGCCTCCAGTTTGTACTCGTCCTGCGAGGCGAGCTGGATGATGTCTGCGCCCTCGATCGCGATGCTGGACTTGGAGTCCTTCAAGTCGAAGCGGGTGTGGATCTCCTTGGTTGCCTGATCGACCGCGTTCTTCACCTCGGCCAGGTCTATTTTGCTGACTACATCGAAGCTGTTGTCGGATGCCATAGAGGACAGTATAGGACAGTGAGTAGTGGTTAGTGGTTAGTGGTTAGAATCTGCGGTGGTGGGAAAAAGGCGATGGAAGTTGGCGGTGGTAAGGGCGGCGATCTCCTCCGTGGAAACGCCGCGCAGTGCGGCGAGGCACTCTGCCGTGTGGACGACGAGCGCCGGCTCGTTGCGCTGGCCGCGGAATGGGATGGGCGCGAGGAACGGGGCATCGGTTTCGATCAGGATGCGGTCGGCGGGCGCAGCGGCTGCGACCTCGCGCAGGCCGGCGGCCTTGGGGTAGGTCAGGTTGCCTGCGAAGGAGAGATGGAATCCGAGGTCGAGCGAGCGGCGGGCCTGGTCAGTGGGCCGGAGAAGCAGTGCAGGATACCGGCCGGGATTCCGCCCCGCACTGGGGGTTCCAGTGGGCGTCGATCAGCTCCAGGAGGTCCTCCCATGCGTCGGCGGCAGCCGAACTTCTGCTTTGGCTTGCGGGCGTGGCCAGCTCGGAGGTGCGGCAGTGGATGAGGATGGGCTTGCGCGCGGCGGCGGCAACCTGCATCTGGGCGACGAAGGCGGCGTGCTGGACGGGGATCGTGGGATTGTCGAGGTGGTAGTAGTCGAGGCCGATCTCGCCGATGGCGATGACTCGTTCGTTGTCGGCAAGCGCAGCGAGGCGGGCGAGGGATTCGTGCGTTGGCCTGGTGCGCCTCCTGGGGATGGATGCCGGCGCTGGCGTAGATTGCGGGCGTGGCTGGCTGGTCACGGAACTCTTGCGCGATCTCCAGCGCGCGGTGCATCTGGTGCGGGCCATCGCCGATGCCGATGGCGAGGATGGTGCGCGACGCCGGCAGCGTAGGCGCGGGCGAGCACTCCGGCCAGGTCGTCCGGGTACATGTCGAGATGGGCGTGCGAGTCGGTGAGATGCATGGGGTTCACGGTACGAGGTTCAAGGTTCAGGGTACAAGATTCGCGTTACGGGAAGCGCATGGGGTGGGTTCCATGAGTTAGGATAGCGTGCATGAAAAAGATGAGTCGTCGCGAAGTGTGTGTCTCCCTACCAGCCCTGGCCGTGCTCGGCACGGGCGCTCCGCAAGCCCTCGCATTGCAGCCGAAGCCCGCTGCCTCCAGTGTGCCGCCAACACCAACGCCAACGGCGGGAACAGGCACAATGGGCCCCGCGCACGCCATTGCCTATGAGGCGATGGCGGTGCGGACCATGGCCAATGGCGGAGAGAGCCGCGACATTGCGCACGGCACATTGGCCACGGGCGAGACGGTGAACCTGCACCAGTCGATGCAGGTGGCCGAGGCCGTGCCCAATCCGCTGCACGTGATCCAGCATACGGAGTTCATCCTGGTGCGCGAAGGCATACTTGAGTTCCAGCACGAGTTCGCCGCAGGCAAGATTGTGACGGAGCGGGTGGGGCCGGGCGGCGTCTTCTACGTTGCCTACGGCACCAACCACACGGTGAAGAACGTGGGCGGCGTTCCGGCGCGGTACTTTGTGGTTGCCATCGGGGGAGACGCGAAGTAGGGGCGAATGTCTGAAGTTTCTGAAAAGTCGACTTTACCGGCAGTTCGAGCCAACGGACGTGCCAGCGATCGACCCCGTGGAGCGGCCCAAAGGAAGATTGGCCGCGCCGGCGATTCTACTTGCCGACCGAATTCGGATGGTCGGCCCGATAGCGAGCGCTTGCGGCTTGGATCTGGGGTTTGTAGTTTGCGTAGACCTTCTCTATCACTTCCAGCGTCTTGGCGAGTCTCAGCTTTTCCACGTCGTCCGCCATCGCATGCTGGGCGACGGCGAGTTTGTAGCGGGCAGGGGAGACTTGGAAGAGAATGGCACCTACCAAGTGATAGGTATTGAGCACCTCCTGCATCAGGTCTCTGGATACACCGTGCCGATACAAGGCGATGTACATCGGCATGAGGTCCGTTTTCCCCATCTCGGCTTTGACATCCGTCCAGAACGACTCTGGCCAATACTGTCGCTCACCTTTCGAGCGCTCCTTGTCGATGGCAGCAATCCACCTTGTACGGTAGGAATCCAGATCGCCGCTGAGTCGCAGGTATTCGCGAATCTGATCGACGGTGGCGGGATCTTTCAGTGGAGGCAGCGTAACCGGGGTTTGGGCTGACGCCGGCGAGACCGGGAGCGATTCGATTTTTTGCGGTGGCTGCCTTTGGGCGAGGGCCGTGCCCTGAAGGCAGCAAGCAATCGCGAGAGCGATCAGAGGATGACGCATGGTTCGGTTCATGATAGAAAGCTTACACCCCGATCGCGCCGGCGCTCGCCCTCCCTGCGACAAACGACCGAATACTTCATTTGCTTGAGGCGCACAGTCTCGATGCGCATGAAAAACGACGTTCGATAACTTCGTTCACCTTGGGTTTCGTCGACCCACCACCCACCTATCAAGTGCGGGTGCCAAAACTTGCTTGCGCGGTGTACGATCTTCGGCATGGATACGATGAACCGGCGTGAATTGTGTGTTGCTCTTTCCAGCTTTGCGGCGCTCGCGGTGGCCGCGGGCGAAGGGCAGAGTGTAACGCAGGCGCAGGACCGAATGGCCATTCCGCCGCCGACAGGAGCAACCGGCAATCCGGTGCTATCCGTCCAGCGGACGTTTCCCTTTGCCGACCTACCGGTGGTGAAGAACGCGAACGGCGAGACGCGCGCGGTGGTGCATGGCGTACTGCCGACGGGCGAGACGGTGGAGATGCATGAGACGACGCTGTTGCCCGGGCACATGCCTCATCCGCCGCACAAGCACCTGCACTCGGAGTTCATGCTGATACGCGAAGGCACGGTGGAGATCGACAACGACGGCAGGCCGGAACGGCTGGGGCCGGGCGGGGTCTTCCTGGCCGCGTCCAACGTGATGCATGGGCTGAAAAACGTGGGCGAGACGAATGCGAACTACTTCGTGATTGCGATTGGGCGCGACGCGGTGGTGCAGCCGGTGTAGTGTCGCGTAGAACCGCTGCGATCGAACTGTGCTTACTGCATGGGGTGCTTAGGCGGACTTGCGGTGAGACTGTAAGTATTCGAGCAACACCGCGTTCATCTTTTGTGGGGAGACATCGCCCAATGCACGGAAGCCTTCGACTACGTCTTCATCGAGGAATAGAACTTTTTCCTTCAACGCCGCCAAGCGTAGCCTGCCCGCGGGACCGCCAAACAAGCCGGGCCGCGACCATTTGTTCAGACCGGTCTGCTCAGGAATGTCGCTGAGGTCAATGTCCTCCTCCTTCATCGCGCGAAGTCGCTCCATTTGTTCCCACTGCTCGTCGGTCAACGGCGGAGGGTTATCCAGATCGAGTTCAAACGTTACGATTCTGCCAGTATCCTTTTCGCTCATTTGTCTCTGCCCTCCTTGCTGAAATGATTCGCAGACGGTCTTCGAGTTCTGTGTAGACGACAACAATCTCTTGCGTGTCGACAAGTCCTACCGTCTTCCAGCGAACTTCGTTGCCATAGTCGCCAACATCCTGTTCCTCGACTCTGCGGATATAGCGAAACACCCTGACGGCCACATTGAACGCTACGCCGTGCTTCTTGAGGTTGCTGTTCGCTTTGGCTTCGTCCCATTCAAACTTCACGCTAACAGCATACTACCTTGCTATGTTCCACTTCCGCCGGAGCCGGAGCTGAGGCTGAAGATGGGCAGGTAGAGCGCGATCAGGATGGTGACCACGACGCACCCCATAACGATGAGGATGACCGGTTCGATGAGGCTCATGGCGGCGGTGAGGTTGGTCTGCACGTCTTCTTCGAAGAACTCCGCGACGGAGTTGAGCATTTGCGGCAGCGCGCCGGTGGATTCGCCGACCTCGATCATCTCGACGGCGAGTTCGGGAAAGATTTTGGTGTTGGCGAGGCTGACGGAGAGGCCCTTGCCCTCGCGCACCGTCTCCACGCCGCGGAAGACGGCGTTGCCGATCTGGCGGCTGCCGATGGAGTGGGCCGCGACCTCCAGGCTGGGCACAAGGGGCAGGCCTCCGGTGAGCAGCGTGGCAAGGGTACGGGCGAAGAGGCCGACCTGGTACTTCAACCAGACGGGGCCAATCAGGGGCAGGCTGATGCGCACGCGGTCCACCAGAACGGCGCCCGCGTCGGTCTTGATCCAGCGGACGAAGAGAAACACCAGCAGCGCGAACGCCACGGCGGCGTAGATCCCGTAACTCTGCGCGCCCTTGCCCAGTTGGAGGAGGAAGGAGGTGACGGCGGGGAGCTTGGTGCCCAGTTGCTCGTACAGCTCCGCAAAGCGGGGAACCACGAAGGTGATGAGGAAGATGAAGAGGCTGATGACCATGACGACGAGCACGGCGGGATAGATGAGGCTGGCCGTCAGCTTCTTGCGGAAGGTAAGGCTCACGCGCTGGAAGTCGAGGTAGCGCTGCATGACCTCTTCCAGATTGCCGGAGCGTTCGCCGGCCAGCAGCGTGGTGGTATAGACGATGGGGAATCCGCCCTGGGCTTCGAAGGCGCTTGAGATGGACTCGCCGTTCTTGACGCGGGTGGCAACGTCCTCCAGTTGGGCGCGGAAGTGGGGGAGCTTCTGGCGGCGTGCGAGCAGTTCGATGGAACCGAGGATGGGAAGGCCAGCGCGGATGAGTGTAAGGAACTGCTGGTTGAAGACGAGAAAGGTCTCCAGGTTGACTTTTTTGGCTTTGCCGGAGCCGGCCAGCAGGCCACGCGCCTTGACCGAGTAGACGTAGTACCCAGCCTGGGTGAAGCGCGCGCGCAGTTCCTCTTCAGTGGCCGCGCTGTGCGTCTGCTCCTGCACCCGGCCACGCTCATCCGCCAACCTGACTACGTACTCAGCCATAGAATCACAAACTCAATTCTTGAAACGCATGGACCCGTGCCGGCAAAGAGTTGCCGCAATCGATGGCAAAGGCCCTTTCCATCTTAGACGTTTCCGGCGAAGAATCCTCTCAGCATTTGCGCAGCGATCTTCGGTCTGCGAATTCTCTGCATGGTGGGGATAGCCGCCTATGTGCTCTCTGAGGTTCGCCGCCATTTTGCCCATCCCTATCCTGCTAAACTCACAGCACCAACGCACTCTAGGGGAGACAGGGATTCGGATGGCGAAGATGGCTGTCATCATAGGGGCTGGGCCGGCGGGGTTGACGGCCGGACTGGAGCTGCTGCGGCGTACAGAGATTGTCCCCGTAATTCTAGAGGCCAGCGAAGAGATTGGCGGCATCTCGCGGACGATCCGGTACAAGGGCAACCGGATGGACATCGGAGGGCATCGGTTCTTCTCCAAGAGCGACCGGGTGATGCAGTGGTGGATGGAGTTGATGCCCCCCGATCTGCCAGTGGTGGGCGATTCAGCTACATGGTCTGCCGGGGATGGGCCGGGAGCGTCGAGCCAGCCGGCAGAGATCAACTACCAGGGCAAACGGCGCGTGGTGACGGTGCCTGCGCGCCTGCACGAGGAGCCACCGCTGCGTGGCCTAGGTCCGCTGCATCCAGTGGACGAAGACGTGGAATTCGACGAGGACCGCGCGGAAGATGCAGCCGAGACGGTGATGGTGCCGGAGCCGGCCGACCCCGACCTGGTAATGCTGATCCGGCCGCGGCGCAGCCGTATTTACTATCTGCGGAAGTTCTTCGATTATCCCATCACGCTGACGGCGACGACGTTGAAGAACCTCGGCGTGGTGCGCATGGTGCGAGTGGGGACGAGCTATGCGGTATCGCGGGTGCGGCAGATCAAGCCGGAGAAGAGCCTGGAAGACTTCCTGATCAACCGCTTCGGGCGCGAACTCTACCTGACGTTTTTCAAGAGCTATACGGAGAAGGTATGGGGGACGCCGTGCCACGAGATTTCGGCGGAGTGGGGCGCGCAACGCATCAAGGGCCTCTCGTTGACCAGCGCGGTGAAGCATTTTGTGAAGAAGCTGTTTCGTGCCGGGGTCGAGGGCAGCGACCTGGCGCAGAAGGGAACGGACACCTCGCTGATCGAACGCTTCATGTATCCGAAGTTCGGACCTGGGCAACTGTGGGAGCATGTAGCGGAGCTGATCCGGCAGAAGGGCGGCGAGGTCTACCTGGGATGGAAGGTGGACAAGATTAATTTCGCCGAGGGCAGCGAACTGCATGTCACTTCGATCGAGGCAGTGCGGGCGGACGGGGAGCGCAGAACATTTACCGGCGACTATTTTTTCTCCACCATGCCGATGCGCGAACTGCTGCGCGCGATGCAGACGCAGGTTCCATCCAATGTGCTGGAGGTGAGCGACGGGCTGCAGTATCGCGATTTCATCACCGTCGGGCTGCTGGTGGACAAGCTGAAGGTGACCGAGCCGGACGGCAGCCTGCTGAAGGACACATGGATCTATATCCAGGAGCCGGATGTGCTGCTGGGACGGCTACAGATCTTCAACAACTGGAGTCCATACCTGGTCGGCGATCCGGCTAAGGTGTGGATCGGGCTGGAATATTTTTGCTACGAGACGGACGATCTGTGGAAGATGAGCGACGACGAAGTGAAGAAGTTTGCCATCGCCGAGGTAGCGAAGATCGGCATTCTGGATGCCGCGGATGTGAGCGATGCGCATGTAGTGCGCGTGCCCAAGACCTACCCGGCGTACTTCGGCACCTACGACCGCTTCGAGGAGTTGAAGACCTTTACCGACCGCATCGAGAATCTTTTTCTGGTGGGCCGCAACGGGATGCACAAGTACAACAATCAGGACCACAGCATGTTGACCGCGATGCATGTGGTGGATGGCCTGGTTGCGGGCAAGGTGGACAAGCAGTCGCTATGGGAGATCAACACGGAGCAGGAGTACCACGAAGAGAAGGACAAGAAGTAAGTTGCAGGTTGTTGGTTGCAGGTTGAGGTCCGCGTGAAGACGTTTCTGTTGCTTGTATTGTTGTTGCTGCTGGCGCCGATCGCGGTGAATCGGCGGCGCATCTATGTGCGCGACCCTATGGCCACGGTCTACCGCAACGACGCGAAGCAGAGCAGCGTGCAGGTATTTATCAGCGTCACGGGCGACGTGCTGTTGTGGCGGGAGGCGGGGCTGAGAGAGAGCCGCATCCTGGTACAGGCCTGGAACAAGATGCCGGGGACGCCGGAGCGGCTGACCTGCCTGCACTGGATAGCATGCCTGACCGACGCAGACCGCGCTTCCATTATTCCGCTGGATCGGAACAGCTACGGGACGAAGCATGGGACGTACGATCCAAAGGTGTCGATGAGCAGCCGCGAGGTCACCTATCGGGATGCCGATGGGACAACGATGCACGTTGAACTGCGATAGAGAAGAGGAACGCGAAGGGGATAATGAACCATGGGACAAGATCAAGTGCCGCGGAAATCGAATCGAGATCACGACCATCCCGAAGGGCTTGGGGGACCAGATACAGATACGAAACCCAAACTGACGATTTCTGCGGCTACCAAAGCACTGATTAAGGCAGTGAAGAACAGGCGCGCTCGGTTTGTGCTGGATGCAATCGCCAAGAATGGGATGGTATCCACAGAGGAGATAAGCAAAGCTGGATACGATCACCCCCTCGTGCTGCTCGAGATGTCCGCGAATTGGGTTTCCCCTTGAAGACACTCAAGGTGAAGCATAGCAATGGCCGTACTATCGCTGCCTACACTCTCGATCTTGAGAAACTGCAAAATCCCAGCATGGGAGGCAGAAAGGCGATTTCCAAGAAAGAACATCAGCAAATCATAGAGAGCTCAGGCGGTCAATGCAGAATCTGTTCTTCCATACTCAACCTTCAGGTCGATCATCGTATTCCGTATCAGATTGCCGGTGAATCGAAGGGCGAAGACGAAGATGTATTTCAGGTTTTATGCGGTTCCTGCAATCGCAAGAAATCCTGGGTTTGTGAACACTGTGCAAATGCTCTTGGGTCGAAAACGGTGGCAGTCTGCCAGTCTTGCTATTGGTCGGGTTCCGATTCCTACACACATGTTGCAACGGTAGAAGAGCGGAGGACGGACTTGATCTGGGTTGGCAAGCCGGAGACGGACGTAGCCGACAAACTGAGTCGAGAAGCGAAGAAGGTTGGCAAGAGGCCGACCGAATACATCAAAGACATCTTGAAGCATTAAGTAAACATACTGGTTTGAGTGCCGAAGTGGGACAAGGGCATAGGCGCATGGGTGCCTGTGTATTGCAGGCTGGGAGAGATATATAGCGACTCGATCGTAACGTGGTCTTTGCCATTAAGCGTGGCTTGGCTTGAGCGTCCCACGTCCAGAAGGACTCTATCCGCAAGGCCGGTTGGGAGCGGCTCTCCGTAGTTCATATTTCCGCACGATCCGTCGTAGCTGAGTACGAATGGAATCGCTTTTCGATTAAGGAGGGACAGTCCTTCTATGATGCGTTCCCGTGACACACTCTCGAAATAGCGTTGATCTCTTCCTTCGCTCGTGCCCTGATAGGGAGGGTCGAGATAGAAGAAATCACCTGGGAGGGCCTGCTCGAAGAGTGACATGAAATCGCATGTGACAGCTTGAGCCTTGCCATGAAGCAGCCGGTGCGCGGCCATAAGCTCGGTGCGCATGGTCTTTGGCTGTGTGCCGGCGCGGCGTTTATCCGGGGATTGGTTGAACTCACCCGATGGATTGAAGCGGACTGCGTTTTTTACGCATCGAGCCAGAAGATAAAGCAGTTTGGCTGGGTCCCTGTCGATATTGAACTCGGACCGAATCAGGTAATACTCAGCGATTGGGTTCCTTCGTTCCCGATTCCAAAGTACCTCGTATTGATCCGCTATAGTATCTGGCGCCTGGAGGATACGTTGCCACAAGGCAATCAGTGGCTCCAATGCATCGCTGACAAGAAATGTTTCGAACAGGTTTTGCGATGCCGCGGCCAGAGTGATGGCAGCGGAGCCTGCGAATGGTTCGATCAGCCGTTTGTATTTGTTAGCGGAGACATGGCTTAGAACGGCGTTCGCGAGCCGCCGTTTGCTTCCCTGATACGGAATGGGATGAGGTACTGAATATCGCACGTATTTTGCCACCCTCGAACTGAGTCTACGCTACAGCGAATGCAAGGCGAATTAGATAGTTGAGGAAAACATGGTTTATCGCCAGGATTTTCCCAGTTCGGATCAAACTGCAAACAAAGAAGAGCGGGACGTACGATCCAAAGGTATCGATGAGCAGCCGCGAAGTCACCTATCGGGATACCGATGGGACGACGATGGGTGCGGAGTTGCGGTAGAGGCGGCGGACTCCAGGAAGCAATTCTTAGTTTGGATGGCGAATCAAAGGACAACTACCGAGATTCTGGCTACGCCAGAATGACGATTTCCGTGGGCTACGCCAGAATGACGCGTCGAGTGCGGCAAGCGCTAAGGAAGGTCTGCACAAGTGTTTGACATTCCCTCGGCGGCTAAAGCCGCGTTGCAATTGTTGTACTTACGGCGGGACTGAAGTCCCGCCCTTTCAAAACCGGGACTTATTCAGAGCTTCCCTAAAGCAGGTTGCTGGCGGGGCGGGTGGGAAGAGTGAAGTGGAAGGTTGAGCCTTTGCCTGGGGTGCTGGTGGCCCAGATGCGTCCTCTGTGCTGGGTGACGATGGCACGGCAGATGGAGAGGCCGAGGCCGGTGCCCCCCATGGCGCGAGAGTCGGAGGCATCGACCTGGAGGAAGCGCTCGAAGATGCTGTCGAGCTTGTCTTCGGGGATGCCGCGGCCCTGGTCGCTGACCTGGAGTTCAGCTTCGTGGATGTCGCCGCGGCGCGCGCGCAGATGGATCTCCGTGCCCGCGGGGGAGAACTTGATGGCGTTGGAGATGAGGTTGGAAAGGGTCTGAAGGATGCGGTCGGGGTCGGCCCAGACGTTCACTCCCTGGGAGTTGAAGGTGATGCGAAGCTGGGCATTGGCTGCGTCTGCCTGCATCAGGATGGCTGCGCGGCGGAAGAGGTCGTCGGCCGAGCACATGGTGCAGTGCAGCTCGGCCTTGCCGGAGCCGATGCGTTCCAGCTCGAGGATGTCGTTGACCAGGCGGACGAGGCGGTCGGTGTTGCCGGCGGCGATCTCCAGCATCTGCCGGAGCTTCTGCGGACGGGCGTCGAGCGAGCCTCCCGTGATAAGGCCGAGGGCCGCGCGCAGCGAGGTGAGCGGGGTGCGCAGCTCGTGCGAGACGGTGGAGATGAACTCGTCTTTCATGCGGTCGAGGGCGCGTCGTTCGGTGGTATCGGTGAAGGCGACGACGACACCGACGGCCTTGCCGGCGGGCTTCGCCTGCTCGGAGACGGGATGGATTTCAGGAGCGATTTCGGGTTCGAATTCGAAGAGGCTTCCAGACTGGATTCTGGGCTCGATGCTGGGTCGCACCCCCTCCCCGGTTTCGATCTGGGGGCGAGCGACGTACTCGACCGGGAAGCTGGTGCCGTCCTTGCGCCAGAAGACTTCATCGGAGACGCGGATGGTGTCGAGGTCGCTGAGGGTGTGTTGAATGGGGCACTCTTGCTCGGGGTAGGGCGACCCGTCGGCGCGGGTGTGATGGATCAGCGAGTGCAAGTTGCGCCCCAGCAGCTCCTCGGGCTTGAAGCCGAGCATCTGCGATGCGGCGGGGTTGACCACCGTGCAGATGCCTTCCAGGTCGATGCCGTAGATGCCGTCGCCGACGGACTCGAGGACGGAGTTGGACTGGCGGATGAGGGTGCGCAGCTTGTCTTCGGCGCGGACCTGCTCGCTGATGTCGATGCCGAAGCCCAGGACATAGGGGTCGCGCGCAGGGGCCTGGATGAGCTTGTTGCGGAATGCCACCACGCGCACGCTGCCGTCAGCATGGCAGAGGTGGAGCAGCCCCTGGACCTCTCCAGTCAGGGCGATGTTGCCGAGGTATCTGTCGAACTCCGCGCGGTGGTCCTCCGGCATGAATTCGGAGAGGCGATGGCCGGCCACATCTTCGCGGGCGCGGCCTATGGTCTGCGCGCCGTGCGTGTTGATGGAGAGCAGGATGCCCTGCAGGTCGTGGGTGCAGACCAGGCCGAGCGAGCCTTCGACCAGCTGACGGTAGCGCGCTTCGCTCTCGCGCAGGGTCTCTTTGGCCGCATGCTGCACCGTGACGTCGATGCCGGTGGCAATGATGAAGTTGATGCGGCCCTGGTCGTCGAACAGCGGCGAGGCGGACCATGCAATGCGGCGCAGGCTTCCGTCACGATGCAGCCACTGGTTCTCGAACGCGGTGGAAGCGCCGGCCCGAATGCGCGCGAAGTTCTGCACTGCGGCTGGGACGTCGGCATTGGGAATGAGGGTGTCCCACAGGGTGCGACCGACCATGGTGGGGAAGTCGTACCCGGAGGCGGACTCGCAGGCACGGTTGAAGCGGACGATACGGCCCGCGGTGTCGAAGACGGCTACCAGGGCATCGACTGTATCGAGCACGGTGGAGACGAAGTTGCGCTCGACGGTGAGTACGGATTCGACACGCTGGCGGGCACGGGCCACGCGCTCCATCTGGCGCAGGGTGTAGTTGAGCTCGATGGTGGTCATTGCCTGCCGCCCGAGGATGGTGAGGGTCTGCAACTGAAGGGGGGTGAGCCTTCGCGCGGGCGTGTCGAGGACAAAGAGCGAGCCGACACGCACGGCGGAGGGCGTGATGAGCGGAGCGGCGGCATAGAAGCGGAAGGCGCGGCCCGCGAGGGCAAGCCCCGCCGGGGCGAAGGCGGGGAGCTGTGCCGTGTCGGGGACCTCGTATACGCCATGGCTAAGCAGCGGGGGCACGGCGGGCAGGCTGCCGAGAGGCAGTTCGCTGTCGGCGATGCCGTAACGGGCATGGATCCAGATGCGGTCCGCGGTGGCGAAGGAGATCCCGGCGATGGGGGTATTGCATGCCTTTGCCGCCAGCTCGGCAAGGTCGTCGAGTGCAGGATCGGGCGCAGCCCGGAGCACCTCGTATTGATCGAGGGTCTCCAATCGCAAGGCGTCACTGCGCGTAACTTCGAGATATTCCAATGTAGCGTTCATCTTACCCTCTTTTATGGTAGGGAATGGTGAGGTATAACACACTGATACTTTTGGGGAAGCGCGTGGTACTTCGGGGGCCTGGAAGATATGTGAAATCAGCCGAGTGGGTTGGACTGGACACAGCGGCCATGGGAGCGCCAATGGGTTGGTATACTGAAAGGCGGGGCTTCTACGCAAGCGAAGGACACATGGGCGATGGGGCCCAGACAGGCGAATGCATGGAAGAACTGTTGAGCAGGATCGAGTCTCCGGCGGATGTAAAGCGGTTGACCATTGCGCAACTGACTCAGCTTGCCGAAGAGATCCGCGAGCGTCTGATCGTCGGTGTGGCCAAGACGGGCGGGCACCTAGGCCCGAACCTGGGCGTGGTGGAGTTGACCCTGGCCCTGCACTACGTCTTCGACACGCCGCGCGACAGCCTGGTGTTCGACGTGAGCCACCAGGCGTATGTGCATAAAATGCTGACCGGTCGCAACCGGCGGTTCGAGAGCATCCGCCAGCCGGGCGGGCTGAACGGCTTCATGCTGCGCACGGAGAGCGAACACGACAGCTATGGCGCGGGGCACGCGGGGACGGCGCTGAGCGCGGCGCTGGGCATGGCCGTGGCGCGGGACATGTCCGGCGGCAAGGAACATGTCGTGGCGCTGTGCGGGGACGCGGCGTTTACCAACGGCATCTCGTTCGAGGCGCTGAACAACATTGCCGCGCAGACGCGGCGGCTGATCGTGGTGCTGAACGACAATGCCTGGTCGATCGACAAGAACGTGGGGGCGATTGCGCAGTACTTCCACAAGATAGTGACCAATCCGACGCTGGCCGGGCTGCACGACCGGGCGGCAGGCCTGCTGGAGCGCTTCGGAGGCAAGACGGTGCGCCACGTGGCGCGCAAGGCGGAGGAGGCGGCCAAGGGACTGATCGGGCCGGGGATGCTGTTCGAGGAGTTCGGCCTGAGCTACTACGGGCCAGTGGACGGGCACAACCTGCCGATGCTGATCGAGACATTCAGGTTCCTGAAGCAGCAGAACAAGCCGGTGGTGCTGCACGCGATCACGCAGAAGGGGCGTGGCTTCCAACCGGCGGAGGAGAAGCAGAAGAAGTTCCATGGGCTGGGGCCGTACGATCCGGAGACGGGCGAGACCAAGTCGGCCGGGCAGAAGACCTACTCGGAGGTCTTTGCCGAGACGCTGGCCAAACTGGCCGACGACAACGACAAGATTGTGGCGATTACCGCGGCCATGCCCAACGGCACGGCGCTCGACCTGTTCCGTCCGCTGCATCCGGCGCGCTTCTTCGATGTGGGCATCGCGGAGGAGCACGCGGTGATCTTCGCGGCGGGGATGGCGACCAAGGGCTACAGGCCGTTCTGCGCCATCTACTCGACATTCTTACAGCGCGCGTTCGATCCGATTGTGCATGACGTTTGCCTGCAGAACCTTCCCGTGGTCTTCTGCATGGACCGCGGCGGACTCTCCAGCGACGATGGGCCGACCCATCACGGGCTGTTCGACATCAGCTACCTGCGCAGCCTGCCCAACCTCATCCACATGGTGCCAAAGGACGAGGACGAGCTGGCCGACATGATGTTCACCGCGTTGCTGCACAATGGGCCGGTGGCCATCCGCTACCCGCGCGGCGCGGGGCCGGGCGTTCCGGTGAAGGCGCAGCCCCGGGCGCTGGAGATCGGCGTGGCCGAGGTGGTGGAGGACGGCCACGATGTTGCCGGCTTGGATATATCGATTTGGGGCCTGGGCGCGATGCTTCCCGAAGCAAAGCGGCTGGCCACGATGCTGCGCCGCGAGGGTTTCTCGGCGGCGGTGATCAATCCACGCTTCGTCAAGCCCATCGACCACGCATGCGTGGCGGAGTATGCGCGGCAGTGCGGCCTGCTGGTGACACTGGAGGACCATGTGCTGGCGGGCGGTTTCGGCTCGGCTGTGCTGGAGGCGCTGAGCGAGATGGAACTGGAGACTCCGGTGGTGCGCGTGGGCTGGCCAGACCAGTTCATCGAGCACGGCAAGCTGGAGGCCCTGCGCGCGAAGTACGGGCTGACGGCTGAGGCGGCACTGGAGAAGGCGCGACCGTACCTCGCCGCGATGGAGAGCCGCCGCATGGCGCTGCGGTAATGGGCATGTTTGGCCGCCGGTTGACAATCGGGCGGGGCAGCCGTCAACTTGATAGGGCCGATTTTTGCAGTGGGGCGTGGCGCAGAAGCGTATGAGTGGGATTGAAGTGGAAGAGGAGCACACGGTCAGCCGAGAGAGAGCCGGCGCGGCCAGCGGAGGCAGAGCCGGCACAGACCACGAACATGTCGCCAGGCATCACGACAGCGGCTTGCTGGCGATCGGTCTGCTCAAGCTGGCGGAGGCGGTCTTCTTCTTCCTGGTGGGCGTGGGGGCGATCCACTTCATCCATCGCGACCTGGGCGACTCGGCGCTGCGCCTGGCGGAGAGGTTGCGGATCGATCCCGATGGGCGGCTGGTCGCGTACCTGCTGGACCACCTGGATGCGATCACGGCGCTGCGGCTGAAGCAGATCGGCGTGGCTACCTTCTTCTATGCGGCGCTGCGGGTGACGGAGGGCGTCGGGCTGGTGATGGAGCAGGTGTGGGCAGAGTTCCTGACGGTAGGCGTGACCACAGCATTTCTGCCCTGGGAGCTATACGAGATTGCGCGGCACCCGGACTGGGTGCGTGTGTGCCTGCTGGTGGCGAACCTGATTGTGCTGGCGTATCTGGTGTGGTGGCTGGGACGCAGCCGGCGGGTGGAGACGGAAGCAGCGGAGTGATGGAGTACGAATAAGTGGATTGTGATGCGGAAGGTTTCCCTCGGGGGCTGAAGCCCAATTGACAATTAGGCGGTTTGCGGCGGGACTGAAGTCCCGCCCTTTCAAAGCTGCGATTTTCGCTTTTGTTTTGCTATCGCAACTTCGGGTGGGGTGCAAGGGGGAGTTTGCGGGGGAACCATCGGGCACAACACTACATATAGCGGTTGTGGCTTAGCCAGCCCTACATGTAGATATTTCCACATTCAGGCTAAAAATAAGTCTCCGCATTCCTAATTTAGGGCTTGCAAAGCGGAATCTGCTGCGGCAGGATTGCGGAGTGGAGTAAAGTAGAGCGAAGTGGTAAAAATTAGAACATAGCGGAATGAGCCGCTCACTTCCAAGCCAGTTTACTCCTCCAAGCTGTATCCAGTGGGATGGCAAGTTTGGTTCGGATCCTGAGGTTGCGATGTTTCGAGGCAATCACCCAACGCGCGTGGACGAGAAGGGCCGGCTGAAGCTGCCCGCTGAGTTCAAGCGCCGGGTGGACGAGATGTACGGGCCGCTGTTCTACATCACCAGCATGGATGGCAAGCGGGCGCAGGTGTATCCGCTGAAGGAGTGGGAGGCGATTGAGGCGTCGCTGCAGAAGATGTCTCCCATGGACCCGGTGCGGCGAAAGTTCCAGGATGTGACGAATTTTTACGGGCAGATGGCGGAGATGGACGCGCAGGGGCGGCTGCTGATCCCGCAGAAGTTGCGCGAGATGGCCAAGGTGACGGGAGATGTAGAGGTGCTGGGGTCGCAGACGCTGCTGGAGGTTGTGAACAGCGAGGTCTTCACCAGCATGATGACCAAGGCGACGGGCGCGGTCGAACTGACGGACGAGGACCTGAGCTCGTTTGCGGGGAAGACGAACGAGACGTAGCGAGAGTTTAGCAAGGCCCCCAGGGGCAGCACAGAGGCGGACGGGATGAATAAACCGCAGCATGTGCCGGTTCTTTTAGAGGATGTTTTGCAGTACCTCAATGTGCAGCCGGGCGGCGTGATTGTGGATGCGACGGTCGGGCTGGGCGGGCACTCGGCGGAGATTGCAAGGAGGCTGGGTGCGACGGGCAGACTGATCTGCTTCGACCGCGACCCGCAGGCGATGGAGTTGGCGAAGGCCCGAATGGACGAAGTCAGGGCTGAGCTGGGTAGCGAGATGCCAGAGATGGTCTTTGAGCCACGGGCGTTCTCGGAGCTGGCCAGCGTGATCGAGCCGGGGAGCCTGGATGGATTGCTGGCGGACTTTGGCGTCAGCAGCCTGCAGTTGGACGAGGCACAGAGAGGATTCAGTTTTCGGTCCGAAGGACCGCTTGATATGCGGATGGATACGCGCAGCGGGCTGACGGCCGGGCAAGTGGTAAATCAGGAAGACGAAAACGAACTCGCCGACCTGATTTACGAATTCGGAGAGGAAAGGAGGTCGCGGAGAATCGCCAGAGCCATTGTTAGGGCCCGGCCGATACAGACGACAGCGGAGTTGGCTCGAATCGTATCGGCCGCGGCCCCATCAATGAAAGGCGACAAGATCCATCCCGCGACACGGACCTTTCAGGCGCTTCGAATTCGAGTGAATGACGAGTTGGGAGAGATCGGGTCGCTGCTGGCAAGCGCGCCATCTCTGCTGAAACCGGGAGGAAGGCTGGTGACGATCAGCTTCCACTCGCTGGAAGACCGGCTGGTGAAGGACAGCTTCCGCGCGGCCGGGCGGAAGAAGATTTTGCAAGTGCTGACCAAGAAGCCGGTGGTGGCGGACGAGCAGGAGCAGATGCGGAACCCGCGATCCAGAAGCGCGAAGCTGCGAGCGGCGGAGAAATGCAGTGAGTAGTGGGTAGTGGGTAGCGTACGAAGGAAAAGGAGGGTGCGATGGCGACGATGGCGACGGCAGGGCAGGGAGCGATCTTTGGAATGGAAATGGGCATGGGAAGCATGAGCCATACGTCGCAGGCCCGCGCCCAGCGCAACCGCGAGCTGTACGAGATGCAGAAGAGCGCCCGCCGCGGACCGACGCCCGAGGTATTCTTCGTCAAACACATCGACAACAGCCGCATTGTGAAGGCCGACGATCCTCAGCGCAGGCGCGAGATGCGTATCTTCACCATGACCATGAGCATTCTGTTTCTGCTGGTGATGATCTATGTGTGGCAGCACTTTTCGGCGATCGAGATCGGCTACCAGGTAGAGACGCAGAAGCAGCAGGTGGACCGGATGCGCGAGCAGAATCGCGAGCTGCGTCTGAACGAGGCCCAGTTGAGCAATCCCGTGCGCATCGATCAGATTGCCCGCCAGCAGCTTGGGCTGGACGTTCCCGAGCCGGGCCAGGTGGTCCGTCCCGATGGGGCGGGCGGGAATGTCCCGGTGCTGGCGCAGGCATCCACACCGCAAAGCACAGTGGGTAGTTGGTAGTGGATAGTGGGTAGTTGTTGCATCAAACCACTCACAACTACCAACTAAACACTAGCCACTAACCACTGTCTTTGGACTTCCATGAAACAAGCGACGCGACAGACCTCACGCAAGACACTGACCGCCCCGATCCGCAAGGTCCGCTTTGCGTGGGTGGCGATCTTCTTCTGCGTGTGGGTGGGCGCAATCGGAGCGCGGCTGGTTTCGCTACAGGCGATCCAGCACACGGAATGGGTGGACAAGGCCAAACGACAGCAGAACAGCGCGTACGAACTGGCGCCTCAGCGCGGTGTGCTGTACGACCGCAACCTGCGCGAGTTGGCAATGACGGTGCTGGTGGATTCGATCTATGTGGACCCATCCAAGCTGGGCGAGAACCGCGCTGCAACGGCTGAGATGCTGTCCAAGGCGGTGCATACCGATCCCGAGGACAGCTTCACCGCGGAGCAGCAGATGCTGGCGCGCTTCAACGACTCGAAGGACTTTGCGTGGGTGGCGCGGAGGGTGGACGCGGAGACGGCGAATCGCGTGCGCGAGCTGAATCTGAAAGGGGTCTACTTCCAGAAGGAGTTCAAGCGGTTCTATCCGAACAACGATCTTGCGGCGCAGGTACTGGGCTATGTGGGCAGCGAAGATACGGGTCTGGGAGGCCTGGAGCAGGAGTTCGACGACGAGATGCACGGGACCCCCGGCCACATGCTGACCGCGGTGGACGCTAGGCGGCATGTGATGGGCAGCGTGGAGAACGAGCCTCTGCCCGGGGAAAACCTGGTGCTCACCATCGACTCGAACATACAGTACATGGCCGAGCGAGCGTTGGACGAGCAGATGGCCAAAGTGAAGGCGGCGCACGGTACGGTGGTGGTGCAAGACCCGCACACCGGGCAGATTCTTGCGCTTGCCATCTCGCCGCGCTTCAATCCCAACGACTCGCGGCACATGGAGCCGGGGTCCCTGACCAATCTGGCAGTCAGCGATGTGTATGAGCCTGGATCGACCTTCAAGTTGGTCACCTACTCGGCTGCGCTCGACGCCGCGGGCGTTGAACCGACGGATATTGTGGACTGCCAGAACGGCTCGATGACCATGTTTGGACGGACGCTGCACGACGACAAAGCCGACCACTTCGGCGCGGTGACGGTGCAATATGCGCTGGAGCACTCGAGCGACGTGGGCGCTGCCAAAATGGCGCTGAAGACTGGTCCCGAGACGTTCTACAAATACATCAAGGGCTTCGGGTTCGGCGATCGCACGGGCATCGAACTGCCCAGCGAGACGCGCGGGCTGTTACAGAGTCCGAAGAAGTGGGGCGCGACCAGCATCCTGTCGTTGGCGATCGGACAGGAGGTGGGTGTTACGCCCGTCCAACTTGTCACCATGGTCAGCACCATCGCGAATGGCGGGGTGTATATGCCGCCGCACATCTTGCTGCAATCGACCGGCGAGACCAAGGGCGATGCGCGGTTGCAGCCCGCGGCCTTCCATCCCGCGAACCAGCTTCCTGAAATTTTGCCGGACGGCGCGCACCGCGCGATCCGGGAGCTGACGGCGGCCAAGATGCGCTCCATGATGCAGGGCATCGTAACCGAAGGCACCGGCATGGCCGCGCAGTTGAATGGATACAGCGCCGGCGGCAAGACGGGAACGGCGCAGAAGGTCGATCCGGCGACGCATACCTACTCGCATACCAAACTGGTGGCGAGCTTCGCGGGCTTCGCGCCGGTCAGCTCGCCGGCGGTCGCGATTGCGGTGGTGATCGATACGCCAACGGTGGGCAGCCTGTATGGCGCGACGGTGTCGGCACCGGTGTTCCAGACAGTGGCGCAGCAGGTGCTGGAGTACCTGGGAGTGCCCCACGACCAGCCGATCAAGACGAGCAAACAGATGCTGGCGGCGACATCGCGGAGCACATCGGACGACGCTCCCAGTGAGCACATGGACGATTTGAATGCAATGTACGACGCGATCAACAATCTGCCGGGGGACGATCCGCTGCGCGTTTCGTTCAGCGCCGCAACCGACGCGGACGCAACTCGTGCTGCTGCACCGGCGCGAACTGACAATGCGTCTTCCGCGACCCCGCCGGTGGCCGGCATTGCGATGACCTCGCGCATCCTGGGCCTTCTGCCGGCGAAGGCGCTGGCGGTGTTCAACGCGAATGGCAGGACCAATTCGGCGATGCCTGACAGCGCAACGGGCAACTCCAGCGCGCCGCACGCTTCCACGGTTGTTCCACCAGTGCAGCCGCGCGGCAACGGCTCTGTGGTGGTGGATGCAGGTATGCGCGTGGCTGTGCCGTCGTTCAGCGGTTCCACCCTGCGCAATGTGGTGGAGACAGCGGCGGGTCTCGGCCTGCGGGTTGAGCCAGTGGGCAGCGGTATGGCGCGGGAGCAGGCGCCGGCGGCCGGGACCCAGGTCCCACTGGGCACGGAGGTGGTTGTGCGCTTCACGCGATAGCCAGTCGGCAGGCCAGCCGGTCAGCGAGTCGGCAAGAGACATAGAATCGGAATATGGATTGGGCTGACGCGCTGCAGGAAGTAACCAGGACCGAGAGTGGAGGCGCCGCCGGCGAAATCGCCGGAGTCGAATACGACTCGCGGCGCGTGCGTCGTGGCGCGGCCTTCGTGGCCATGCGCGGTGGCACGACGGATGGCAATCGATATATTAATGCAGCGATTGCGCAGGGCGCAGCCGCCATTGTTACCGACTCACAGGAGGCTTACGCGAAGCTGCGGCTTGAGCATCCGGAGATGGCCGCGGCGCGTGTTGCGCATGGGCGGCGCGCGCTGGCGGAGTTGAGCGCGGCGGTGCTTGTCCATCCGGAGCGAAGGCTTGCAATCAGCGCGGTGACGGGAACCAATGGCAAGACGACCACCGCGTATCTGCTGGAGCAGATGTTGCGCAGCGTGGGACGGAGGTGCGTGCTGCTGGGGACGATTGAGACGCGCATCGGCGACGAGGTGCGCGAGTCGCCGCATACCACGCCGGAATCAAGCGATACGCTGGAAATTTTTGCGGACGGCGTGCATGCGGGCGCCAGCGAGGCTGTGATGGAGATGAGTTCGCACGCGCTGGAGCAGGAGCGGGTGTGGGGAATTCCGGTGGATGTGGCGATCTTCACCAATCTGACGCAGGACCATCTGGACTATCACGGCACGATGGAGAAGTACCTCGCTGCCAAGATGCGGCTGTTTGAGGGCGTTGGGACAGCACCGCCGCGAGTTGCTGCGATCAATGCGGACGATCCAGCGGCAGAGGACATCGTCCGCGCCGCGTGCCGCTCGCAGCGCATGATGTACAGCGCGGAGGGACGCGGCAATTTTCGCGCGAAACTGATTAAAATGAATGAGCGCGGAACGCATTTTCAATTTGTAACAAATTCAGGTTCAATTGAAATCCAGTCTACCCTGACCGGGCGGGTGAATGTTTCGAATTTGTTGGCGGCTTCGTGCGCGGCGTTGGCACGGGGAGTTACGCTGGATGAGATTGCGGCGGCGACCCGGGACTTGAAGCAGGCGCCGGGACGTTTTCAGACGGTGCCGGGGTCGGCGGAGGCCGGATTTACGGTGGTGGTCGATTATGCGCATACCGACGATGCGCTTCGCAACCTGATTGCGCTGGCCCGCGAGTTGGTGAAAGAACGCGGCGGCCGGGTGATTACGCTGTTTGGATGCGGGGGCGACCGAGACCGCAGCAAGCGCCCGCGCATGGGCCGCGCGACTGCGGAGGGAAGCGATCTGGTGGTGTTGACCAGCGACAACCCGCGCAGCGAAGATCCGGGGTCAATTATTGACGACGCTCTGGTGGGCATTCGCGAGACGACGACGCAGTGCATCGTGGAGCCGGACCGCGCGGCTGCCATTGGGATTGCTATCCGTACCGCACATGCGGGCGATATTGTGTTGCTCGCAGGCAAGGGTCACGAGAAGGTGCAGGTGTTGCGCGACCGCACGGTCCCGTTCGACGACGTTGCCGTCGCGGCAGATGTCTTGAAGGAGTTGCGGTGAAGCTGACGCTGGGCCAGGTGGCCGAATGGATTCACGCCGAGGGCACATTCGCGGCAAATGCTGAGGCGACTGGTTATTCGATCGACTCACGCACGATTGCGGCGGGCGAACTATTCTTCGCGGTGCGCGGCGAACGCTTCGATGGGCACGACTTTGTGCAGGCGGCACTGGCCAAAGGCGCGTTGGCCGCAGTGGTGAACATGGGATGGGTTGCGCCGGAAGGGACCGACGCGAGTCGTCTGCTGCGCGTTCCCGATGCGGAGGCCGACTCTGTGCTCGCCAGCTTGCAGCGGCTGGCGCGGATGGTGCGGAGGCACTGGGGCGGGCGCCTGGTTGCTATCACCGGGTCGGCGGGGAAGACAACGACCAAGGATGCGGTGGCGCAGGTACTCGGCTCGCGTTTCCGTGTGCTGAAGTCGCAAGGCAATCTGAACAATGGCTACGGACTTCCGCTGCAACTGCTAAAGCTGGAACCGGAGCACCAGATTGCGGCGATCGAGATGGGGATGAACCACGCGGGCGAGATCGCCGCGCTGGCGCGCATCGCAGAACCGGACTGGGCGGTGGTGACGAACGTCGCGCCGGTGCATCTGGAGTACTTTGCCGACGGCATTGCGGGGATTGCGCGCGCCAAGTATGAGCTGATCGAGGCGCTGCCGCCGGATGGAATCGCGGTGCTGAACCGCGACGATGCATTTGTAACTAAATTTGGCGAGGGGATGGGCGAGCGCGCGGTCTTCTACGGAACGGGCGAGTGCGCCGAGGTCCGCGCGGCGCAGATTGCGGAGCTTGGCGCAGAGGGCGTGGTATTTACCGTGACTGCGCTGGGCGAACGGGCCAGTGTGCAACTGCATCTGCTGGGCCGGCACAACGTGCATAACGCGCTGGCGGCGATCGCGGTGGGATTGCAAAGTGGCATCTCGCTGGCCGAGTGTGCGACGGCGCTGGGCGAGCTGCATGCAGGCGACAAGCGGGGCGAGGTCTTCGCATGGCGAGGCGTGAAGGGCATCAACGATTGCTACAACTCCAATCCGCGCGCGCTGGATGCGATGGTGGACGCGCTGCTGGCGATGCCGGTGACGCACCAAGGCAGGCACATCGTGGTGGCGGGCGAGATGCTGGAGCAGGGGCCCGCGGGCGAGGAGTTGCATCGTGCGTGCGGGCGGCGCATGGCACAGCGCGGCGTGAATGTGGTGGTGGGTGTGCGCGGGCTGGCGCGGGCGCTGGTAGAGGGCGCGGCTGGGACGGAGGCGCACTTTGTGGAGACACCGGAGGAGGCCGGAGCGTGGCTCAGGGAGAACCTGCGAGCCGGTGACGCGGTGCTGCTGAAGGCCTCGCGCGGAGTGAAGCTGGAACGCGCGCTTACTTTGCTGACGGATTGAAGGCCTGCAACGACGCAGCTAACGGCGGTCTCTTCGAGCGGAGCGAATAGTGAAGCGGCTCACGCGGATGGGTTGGTCAGGGGCCACCAGAGCAGGCGAGGCAGTGTGGGATAGTAGAGCGCGAGACGGACCTCTTTGGGTGCAGGCCGGGATGGCGGGTATGGGAGCTGGGTGAGGATGCGGGCGTAGGTCTCCAGTTGGGGAGCGTAGGTCGCGCGTTGAGCGGCGAGGAAGTCGTCGAGGCCGGACAGGCTGTGCGCGGAGGTTTTGTAATCGACGATCCAGAGGATGTCATCGCCGGGGGCGTGGGGTTCTGGGCCGGCACGGAAGATGCGGTCGATACGGATAGAGACGGGCCGACTAGCGGCTTGTTCCTTGGAGCCATGTGCCTCGGGCCAGGCGGTGAGGGCGTATTCGTTGGCGGAGCAAGAATTTGGCGCAAGCAGCCAGAGGCCGTCGGGATCGCGCAGCGCGTTTTCCAGGGCATTGCGGGTGTCGCGGGCGAGGCGGTTGACGGTGGCTTGGGCGAGGCCGTCGGCGCGCAGGAGGGCGGCGATGCGAGGTGCCCAGTTGGGGAGTTCTGCAAGCAGCGCGGCGGGCGAGGTGCCGATGGCGATGCGATCCGCGAAGGCATCGAGTGCGGCGTGGACGACGTTGCCGAAGGAACGCGCGGCAAAGGAACCTTCGGGGCGGGAGAAGAGGGCCTGGCTGGAGGCAGTGTCGCTGTCTGGATCGCCGTAGGGCAGTTTATGGAGGCGGGCTGCAGCGAAACGAGCGGCAGGATCGAAGGCGAGCGGGAGACGTTGCAGGTTGGAGTGGGATACGGCTGCTGCGGCGAGGTCGAGGTCGCCGGAGGGTTCGGATACGCGGGTGTTCGACCCACTCATCGCATCCGACAAAGGCGCGATGAATGGGGCACCCAGTTTCGTGTCTGCCATTGAGGCGGGCGAGGCGAAGTTGGGTTGGGCGGCGGGCCAAGCGGCGTGGAGGAGACTGTCTGTGCGGAGACTGATGTCGCCGCTGGAGGTGAGCTGCGGCGCGGCGAAGAGGTGCAACTCCTGGCGGGCGCGGGTGCAGGCGACATAGAAGAGGCGCTTGCGCTCGGCCGCCTCGCGGGCGCGGTGCAATCCGTTGAGCCAGCGGGTGAGTGGATCGATGTTCTCGCCCTTGGCTGCGATGGGGGCGAGCATGAGGTGGGCCGCTGTGTCGCCGAAGGATTCCAGTGGCTCAAGTTCGGACCATGTGAGCAGACGGGAGCGATCTGCCGCGGGCCGGCGTTCCAGGGACGGAACCAGGACGACGTCCCACTCCAGTCCCTTGGCCTTGTGGATGGTGAGGAGTTCGACGAAGGGGGTTCCGGCAGGGATGGGGTTGGGTTCGGCGTAGAGCTTTCGCAGGTGCTCTTCGATGCGGGTGGAATCGAGCAGGCTGGAGGTAGAATCTTCCAATTGCGCTTGAAGTACATTCAATAATTTATAGAAAATACTAGTGTTAATGAGTTCTTCACGATTGAGGCCAGCATCGCCGCCAAGGGAGCGCCAGGCGCGTTCCACAAGCTGTGCGGGGGTGAGGCGGGCGCGTTGGATGGCTGCCGATTCGAGGACGGACTGGACACGTGCCATGCGCAGGCGGGAGTCATCGGGTAGCAGGCGTCCTCGCTCGGCCATCAGGCGCTGGATGGGATGGTCTTTGAGTGCGGGATCGTCTGCTCCGGTGAGGGTATGCAGGTCGGCCAGCGAAAGGCCGCAGCAGGGCGAACACAGCAGGGCGAGCGCTGCAACGCGGTCCCCGGGATGGAGCAACGCGCGGGTGAGGGCGACGAGGTCGAGAACCTCCTGGCGCTGGTCGAGGGATTCAATCTCAACCGCGCGGAATGGGACCCGGCCGTTGCGGTCTTCCTGTTTGAGTGCTGCGACGATCTCGTTGAGGTGACTGCGGATGCGCACCAGGACGGCGATGCGCCAGGGCTCGGCTGCGGCCCGGCGGCAATGGCTTTGCCAGCCACTCGCGGGCGATGAGGCGGATTTCCTGAGCGTCGCGGCGGGCTTGTTGCTGCTTGAGCTGGGCGGAGGTGAGGAAAGCTCCGTGATCGTCGTCCGGGCATTGTCGGAGATGGGATTGGTGTGCCAGACGGTGGCGCGGGTGTCAGGCGAGGCGGGGAGCGTGGAATGAGCGGGAGTGTAGGGAAGGGCCTGGGGGGATGCATGGTTAGGGAAGATGAGGCTGAAGTCGCGGTTGAACTGATCGACCAGGGTGCGCTGGGAGCGGAAGTTTGCGGTGAGGCGGAGGCGTGTGAGGGGCAGGTCGCCGAGGCGCTGGGTGTGCATGGCCTGGACGAAGCGTTCGACGCGGGCCTGGCGGAAGAGGTAGATGGATTGGCGGGGGTCACCGACCAGGAAGACGGTCTGTCCATAGCCGTCCCAGTTAGTGGTGAGGAGTTCAAGGAGCTGGTACTGGGTGGTTGAGGTGTCCTGCATCTCGTCGACCAGGAGGTGCTGCAGGCGCGCGCCGAGTGCGGCGGCCAAATCTTCCGGGCCGGAGTCGGAGCGCAGCGCGTGGCGGGCGAGCAGATTGATTTCGGTGAAATCGCACTGATTGCGCGCAGAGAAGACGAGTTGCAGTTCGACTAGAGCGCGGCTGAGTACGCGGAAGAGGGATTTGGCGACGGCCCACTGGTTGGCGGGGTATCGGGCGGGGGGAAGAGTTCGGACGCTTTGCAAGAGTTGGAGCAGGTCGTCGCGGTCGCTGAGTTGACGGAGAATCGCGACAAGGCGGGAGTGGTTGGGGGCCTTTCTATCGTAGTCAAACTTTAACGTTTTCTTGTTAATGCCTCTTTCTTTACGTAGTTCTCCTGCGTCGGTTATGAGGAGATGGATGAGGGCGAGCCAGTGGTCGAGGTGTGCGGCGAGAGCATTGGGAGGGGTGCGTAAGCCGGCGCAGAGAGCGATGGGAGACGGGACTTCGGGATCGTAGGGCGCGGCGGAGGCGAGGTCTGCGGCGAGGGCGGTCAGCTCCGCGAGGAGGCTGGCGGGAAAGGCGTGCGCGAGGGGAGTGAGGGCAGCCTGGATGGCATGGTCGAGGGCGAGTTCGAGACGGGGCAGGACATTGGCGTCGAGCCATGTGTCGTCGAGCTGCGAGTGGGTGAGGGGGACCAGGTCGCCCCACTGGTCGCGCAGTCGGAGCATCTCGGCCAGCAGAGATTCACAGTCGTCGAGGTTGCCGTCGCGGTGCAGGAGAAGGTTGCGCAGGGCCTGGTCGAAGGCAGTGTCGCCGGAGCCGAGAAGTAGCAGGGTGCGGCGGGCGGCCTCGTGGTGTAGCGGGCCGGCGTCGTCGGCGGGCGTGAGACGGCCGCCGGAGCCGGAGAGCACAGGCAGAGTGCGCGCAATCTCGGCGCAGACCGAGTCGATGGTGCGGATGTTGAGACGGTGCGGGTGGTCGAGCAGCTCCCAGCCGAGCTGGCGGTCGCGGGCCAGGACCGCTTGGGCCAGTGCGAGCGTCTCAGATTGGAAGTCGTCCTCAGTTGGGAGTGGTTGCGATGCGGCGGCTAGCTGGACGAGTATGGCAGCTCCGGCAGATGACTGGCTGGATTCAGGGGATTGCGCAGCGGCGGCGAGGTGGGCGAGGACACGGTCGCGCATCTCGGCGGTGGCTTTGTTGGTAAAGGTGATGGCGAGGACCTGTTCGGGCTGCTCGACGGAGGGGTCGGTGAGCAGCTTGAGCAGACGCTGGATGAGCAGGCCGGTCTTGCCCGAGCCGGCTGGGGCCTCGACGATGAAGGAGCGGTGGATGTCGAGCGCCTCACGGCGGGCTTCGGCGTCGGGCGGCTTAGCGGCGCGGCTGGAGGGGAAGCGGAGGGTCTCAGCCACGGGCGTCCTCCGGGTTTGCGGAATCGGAGGAGGCGGACGAGTCGGGACCGACCTCGAAATCTTCATCGAGCGAGTTGGCGTCGAGTGTGGCGGGATCGAGGCGGCAGAGCAGGCGCTGATCGCAGTGGCTGCAAGTCTTCGGGTACTTCTTGGGACCGACGCTGGCCTGCCCAGTGTAAAAGTCCTCGGCCAGCGCGGTTAGCACCTCGCGCCATTCGCTGACCTGTGCCTGCAGGCTTTCGGCCTTCAACTTTGTAGCCTTGGGCAGGACTCCGTCGCGTGATTCGTAGCCGAGCAGTCCCATGTCTTTTCCAGGGCGGACGCTGGCGAAGGCGATGGCGGCGAGATTCATGTTATTGGAGACGACGGCGTAGAGCGGAAGCTGCGGCGCGTCGGGCCGCTCGCCGAGCCAGTCGGCGGGGCTAGCGGGGCCGGTCTTGTAGTCGAGGATGATCTCGCCGGAGGGTTGGCCGGTGTTTCCCTCCCCGAGGGGACGGTCGACGCGGTCGATGCGGATATCCAGGCGCAGGGGGCCGATCTGGACATCGTGGAGTGTCTCTTCGCGCGCCTGGACGGTGAAGGGTGCGCGTTGGTTGGCCTCGTAGTCGAGCCACGGACCGAGCAGGTTGAGCAGGCGCAGGCGTTCGGTGCGGAGGTAGGCGCGGGGCCAGCCGGGTGCAGGGCGGGCGTGGTCCCTGGCGAAGGCTGCGTCGATGGATCGGTTGAGCTGTGCGTTGCGCTCGTCCAGGGTCAGGCGCTGGAGCGCGGCCTGTGTCCCGACCTGGGCCCAGAAGCTCTCCAGAACGGCGTGGACCAGGTTGCCGCGCTCGCGTGGGTCGAGGCCGAGGGCGGCAGTGTCGAGCGCCGAGGAGAAGAGGCGCTTCTCTGCGAAGGCGCGGAAGCCACATGCGGCCTGCAGTTGTAGGATGGACGCGCCGCCCTGCAGGACGCGGTCGGGCGGGGGCGGGATAGGTGCGTCATCGGGAAGGGGTTCGAGCTGGATGGGCGCGGGCGCAGCTTCGGCGGGAGCGATGTCGCCGGCGTTGCGGCGTTCCAGGGCAATGCCTGCCGCGGTCAAACCCGAAACAACGGGCGATGGACGCTGCTGGCCTTCTTCGGTGGTCTGCTTGGCGTAGCTGAAGAGGACGGTTGGAGCACTGGCGGCGAGGCGTTCGGCGATGCGGCGTGCGCGGGCGGTGTCGTGCGCGGGGTCTGTGCCGGGCATAGCGAGTTCGCGCTGCAGATACCAGGACAGCAAGGGATTGGGAGTTGGCCTGGCGGGCCATGTGAGGTCGTCTGCGCCGAGGAACCAGAGGGCGTCGAAGCTGGAGCCGGCGGACTCCAGCGGCCCCATGATCTGGATGGGGGCATGGCGCGACTCAGGCGCGAAGAGCGTCTGGGAAGCGATGCCAACCATTGCCGCGAGCGCGTCGGTAAATGAGACGCGGGTACTGTTGTTGCGGGAGTCGAAAGCTGAATCAAAATCGAGGCTTGCCAACTCGTCGAGCGCGCTCTCCCACTTGCGCCGGGTCTGGAACTCAGTGCTGCTGTCGCGGCCAGAGGCGGCCCATCCGGCGGCGTCCAGCAGCTCGTGGATGGCAGCGGCCCAGTCGGCGTGGCTGCGTTCCGCGCGGTCGATGCGCGGGAAAAGCTCACGCAGGGCGCTCAGGCGGCGCAGCAGCTTTGTCAGATTGGAGCTGTGCTTCGGGTTGGATGCGAGTGCGTGCAACTCGTCAAGCTCGATCTCAGGTTGGAGGAGGTGCTGGCGGCGCAGGACGAAGGCGTCGAACTCTGCGCGGGCGAGGTATTCGGAGGTGGAACTCCCGGCGGCGAAGTGCGGGGAGAGCAGAAGCGCCGAGACCCGATCGAGCGCAAGCGGGCCGGTTGCCCAACGCAGAATGTCGAGCGCGGCGGCGGCCATCGGGGTGCGCGCCAGGGGGACGCCGAGCGAGAACTCGTAGGGGCCGGAGCCGGCGGGCGCGGCGATATCGTTGAGTTCGGGCGCGAGCGTTTGGCGGAAGACGCGGTCGATCTCGGCGCGCATGGTCTCAAGGCCGGGGACGATGACGGCGATGCGGGCGCTGGGTTGCTGGGTGAGGCGGGTGCGCAGCCAGCGGGCGCAGGCGGAGAGCTCGTCGTGTTGGTCGAGCGCGTCCACCAGGGTGATGCTGGGTGCAGCAGAGTCCTGTTCAAACTCTTCGAGGGTGCAACCGGTGGCGCGGATGGCCTCGAGCAGGGCGATCTGCGCAGGGCTTTTAAAGTCGAATCCGACTAGCAGGAGACCGGTTGGAGGAGTGAATAGGTTGGCGGCGAATGCGGCGCGCAGGGTTTCGGGGAGCTGCGCCTCGGTGAGGTATTGCGAGCGGTCGCAGCGGCGGTCGAACTCGCCGGCCCAGCGAGCGAAGCAGCGCGTGTCGGCGTTGGCGGCGGAGGCCTGTAGACGACGGCGGGCGCAGTAGGCGTGCAGCAGACGCCATGCTTCGGCGGCGAGTTCGGCGAGCGCGTCGATGGGGCGGAGGCTGAGTGCTGCTCCGTCGGGCGCGTTGTCGGCGGCAATGATAGCGCGCCAGAGGGTGTGCTCCTGGGTGGAGTTGAGCAGAAGTTGGGAGGCGTGGCCGTCCAGCAGCAGACTGCGCCACAGGCTGACCAGCCAGGGTTCCCACGCAAGGATTGCGGGAGGCTCCCAATGGGTGAGACCGAGGGCGCGCTGCCGCAGATCGAACTCGCGATGCAGGGTGCGCGCGGCGCGCTGGTTGGCGGTGACGACGGTCCAGCCTTGCTCCAGCGCCTGCTGAATCTGCCGGGGCAGCGTGTGCGAACCGTCCATACGCCTTTTATACGCTGGATGGGTGCGGAAAACGCGGCGAGCCAGTGAGTCGGCGGGTCAGCGGATTGCGTGCCGTCTTTTAAGTATGATGGACGCAGGAGGGTGTTGCCGATGCGATATGTGTTGCGAGTGGCGGTCGGGTTGATTCTGCTTCCCTTGCTTCTGGCTGGTTGTAAGCAGTCGAGCAGTAGTGCGTCCGGCGCGTCTTCCGCGGCGGCGGGTGCGTCTTCCAGTGCGGCAAGCGGGTCTGCGGCGGGTGAGTTGAAGACCTTTGCGGTGCGCGGCAAGATTGTGAGCGTGGACGCGGCCAAGGGAATGGTGATGCTGGACCACGAGGCCATTCCGGGCTTCATGGACGCGATGACCATGCCCTATAAGCTGAAGGACCCGTCAGTGGCCAGCGAGCTGCATCCCGGCGACCGCATCACGGCGAAGATGCTAGTGCGCAAGGTGGGAGACGACTACGAAGAGCCGTTGCTGGATGAGATTGTGGTGACGGCGCAGGCGCGGCCCGACTATAAGCCAGCGGTGCAGTACCACGTTCCGACGGCGGGCGACGCGGTGCCCGATTTCAAGCTGACCAACCAGAACGGCCAGGCGATCCATTTTGCCCAGTTCAAAGGCCGGGTGCTGCTGCTGACCTTTGTCTACACGCGCTGCCCCCTGCCTGACTTCTGCATCCGCATGAGCCGGAACTTTGCCCAGATCGACAAGGCGCTACAGGCCGATCCGGCGCTGTATGCGAAGACGCACCTGCTGAGCATCAGCTTCGACCCGAAGAACGATTCACCGGGGGTGCTGAAGAGCTACGGCGAGACGTATATCGGGGGCGATGCGAGGCGTGCGTTCGCGCACTGGGACTTTGCCGTGCCGCCGGCCAATGAGCTGGCCGCGCTGACGCAGTTCTTCGACGTGGGGATTACGCCCGGCGAGGACGGGACGCTGACCCACTCGCTGTCCACGGCGCTGATCGGCAAAGACGGCAGGGTGCGGGCGTGGTATCCCACCAACGACTGGACGACGGACGAGGTGCTGGGGGCGATGAAGAGCGCAGCCGCAGCGTGACGCAGCGCGCCTCGGTATTGTTGACCAAGGACAAGGAGTTTACGACATGGCAAAGTTGACCATCGTTTTCGGGGTTGTATTGATTGTGCTTGGCGTATGGGGATTCGTGGCTACAGGGAGTACGCATCCGACGGCACTGATCCCAACCTGGACCGGGCTGGCACTGACGGTCTCCGGCGCTCTGGCCCGCACCGAGGACGCGCGGCAGCGAATGTTGTGGATGCACGTTGCTGTGACGGTGGGGCTGCTGGGGTTTCTAGGAGCGGGGTCACGGGCGATTGTGGAGTTGGTAAAGACGCATGGCATGCCGCTGGCATACCCGGTTGCGGTCGCAGACCAGGCGGCGATGGCGGCGATCTGCCTGGTGTTTGTACTGCTGTGTGTGCGCTCGTTCATTGCGGCCCGCCGAACGCGCATAGCCGCAGAGGGTTGAGAGTGACTTGGTAGCACATCGCCCTCTTGCCGGCAAGGCGCGAGCGGGCAAAATGTCATTCGCCTCCGCAAATCCGTGTCAGGCACAGGGTACACTTCATAGATATGTCCTCTTCGTTTGGATCGCATGGCATGGGTGGTGGAATGGGCGGCGGAATGGGTCCCGCAGACCGGCCAAGCCGGGGCGTGGGGCGCGCGCTGACCGCCGACCTGACAAAGATGCGTCCTAAGCCAAAATTAAAGAAGGTATTGCCCGAGGTATGGGCATTAATGAAGCCGCGGCGAGTGCTGCTGAGCTTCAGCTTGGTGCTGATGATCATCAACACGCTCTCCGGCTTTGTGCTGCCGCAGTCGGTCCACCCGTTGATCGATCTGGTGATGCTGGGTGGAAAGACCAACTTGCTGCCCTGGCTGATTGCCCGGGTGGTGGCAGCCGTGATTGTGCAGGGCGCCACCTCCTATGCGCTGTCGCAACTGCTGAGCAAGGGTGGGCAGAGGCTGATCTCGGAGCTGCGCATGCAGGTGCAGGAGCACATTGGGCGGCTGCCGGTCGCGTTCTACGATGAGAACCGCACGGGCACGCTGGTGGCGCGCATCATGACGGATGTGGAGGGCGTGCGCAACCTGGTGGGCACGGGGCTGATTGGATTTGTGGGTGGGATACTGTCGGCTGTGGTGGCGTTCGTTCTGCTCATCCATGTGAATGTGCGCATGACGCTACTGACGCTGGTCATTCTGCTGCTGTTCGGATCGATTCTGCAGCGCGCGTTCAATACGATTCGGCCGATCTTCCGCGAGCGCGCGAAGCTGAACGCAGAGGTGACGGGGCGGCTGACAGAATCGCTGGGCGGCGTGCGCGTGGTGAAGGGCTATCACGCGGAAGCAAGCGAAGCACGCGTGTTCGGCGTAGGCGTGAAGCGGCTGCTGGACAATGTGTTCCGCTCGCTGACGGCGCAGTCGGTGATGACGCTGTCGTCGACCCTGGTGCTGGGGCTGGTGGGCGGGCTGGTGATGTACCTGGGAGCGCATGAACATGCGGCGGGCCGGCTCTCCATCGGACAGTTCACACAGTTCATGATGCTGCTGGCGTTCCTAGTGGCGCCGGTGGCGCAGTTGGTGAATATCGGTACCCAGTTGACCGAGGCGCTGGCCGGCCTTGACCGCACGTCGGAGATCATGAACGAGCGCGAGGAGGACTCTGAGCCGAGTCGCACCCATGCATTCGATGTGAACGGCGATGTCGAGTTTAAGGATGTGGTGTTCGAGTACGAGAAGGGCAAGCCGGTGCTGCACGGCATCAGCTTCGAGTCGAATCCGGGGACAGTGACCGCTCTGGTGGGATCGTCGGGATCGGGCAAATCGACCATCATCAGCCTGATCTGCGGCTTCCATACGGCGACTTCGGGGCAGGTCCTGATCGATGGGGTGGACCTGGCGACGATCCGGCTGAGCAGCTACCGCGAGCAGCTCGGCGTGGTGCTGCAGGAGACGTTCCTGTTCGACGGGACGATCCGCGAGAATGTGATGTTCTCGCGTCCTGGGGCGACGGAGGAACAGTGGATGGAGGCCTGCCGGATCGCGCGCGTGGATGAGTTCGCCGAGAAGTTTCGCGACGCCTACGATACGGTGGTTGGCGAACGCGGAGTGAAGCTCTCGGGCGGCCAGCGGCAGCGCATCTCAATAGCGCGCGCCATCCTTGCCAACCCGCGAATTCTTATTCTGGATGAGGCGACCAGCTCGCTCGACTCTGAATCCGAGGCGATGATCCAGAGCGGACTGAATCACCTGATGCATGGGCGCACGACCTTTGTCATTGCGCACCGACTGTCGACGATACGACGCGCCGACCAGATTCTGGTGATCGAGGGCGGACTGATCGTCGAACGTGGGACGCATGAGTCTCTGTACCGGATGGGTGGCCGCTACTACGACCTGTACACACGCCAACACGGCCTGGAGACGAACCTGTTTCTGGCGCCGGGCGAGGGCGATAAGGTGGAAGAGGAAGAGGAAAATCGGGACGGAATAAGCGCGTGAATAGTCGCCATGAACGCGTGTTTCATCATGGCGACAGAGTAGAATCGCGGGAGGAGCAGGATAACGATAGTACTCGAAAACCCGGCAGTCATTGAGCAATCGAGGCGCTGATGACGCGGTTCCAATTGCCTGCGGATGTTGTGGTTGAAAGAGTGATCCTGGAGGCGGGGTTGTGGATGCCGATGGAGACTTTGGCTTATCCTCCCGCGAAGACAAAATGCGGTGATTCTTGGCTTCGCTCAGAATGACACATCTATATGTAATGTTCTTCTGAGACGGGATAGCTGGACCGCTATAGACTGAACTCCATGCTACGAGTTGCCTACGACGAGCTATATCAAGCACTGCACCGTGCGACGGTACACCTCGGTCTGAAGGGCGAGCGTGCAGCACTCTGCGCCCGGCTCTTCGCCGAGACCACGCGCGACGGCGTCTACACCCACGGCCTCAACCGCTTTCCGCGCTTCGCCGCGATGGTTGCCAACGGCTGCATCGACGTAGCCGCCGAGCCGACGCGTGTCGCAGGCGCCGGCGCACTGGAGCGCTGGGACGGACATCTTGGCCCCGGCAACCTGAACGCCTACGCCGCGATGGAGCGCGCCATCGAGCTTGCGCGGCTGCACGGCCTGGGCGGAGTCGCCCTGGCCAACACCAACCACTGGATGCGCGGCGGCAGCTACGGCTGGCTGGCGGCGGAGGCTGGCGTCTTCGCCATTTGCTGGACCAACACGCTGCCTAACCTGCCGGCCTGGGGCACAGCCACTCCCACGCTGGGCAATAACCCGCTGGTGATCGCCATTCCGCGCACGGACGGCGCGCATGTAGTGCTGGACATGGCGATCTCACAGTTTTCCTACGGGTCCATCTCCGCCTACGCCGCGCGTGGCGAGCCGCTGCCTGTTCCCGGGGGATTCGATGCAGCGGGCAATCCGACCACCGACGCCGCTATCCTCGAAGTCTCGCAGCGCGCGCTGCCCATCGGCTACTGGAAGGGCTCCGGCCTATCGCTGGCGCTGGACATGCTTGCCGCGATGCTCTCCGGCGGCCGCGCCACCCACCAGCTTGCGCGCGATTCGTTGCGCGAGTCGGGAATGAGCCAGATATTCCTGGCCATTGACCCCTCCAGCTTCGCGGATAGGGCCGAGCTCCAGCGCATCGCCGACGGCATTCTCGAATCGCTTGGCAGGGCGGTCCCGCTCGACCCCGAACGCCCCGTGCGCTACCCCGGCCAACAGACGTTGCGCCTGCGCGAAGAGAACCTTCGTCTGGGAGTTCCCGTCGATTCTGCGATATGGGACAGGCTGCTGGCCCTGTCGTTTTAAAGGCTAGCGCATTTTTGCTAAAGGTGTAGACCGTCGCGCAGCGAGCAAAATGCGGGGATTCTTCCTGCCCCAGCCAGCAAGCTGGCCGGGGGCCCCGTTGGCTGCGCTCAGAATGACAATTCATTTTTGGTCTATAGCAATTGCTAAAATGCTCTAGCGCACAGGCGAAGACTGGGAAGTCCCGCATCAGAGATTGCGGGACTCGACACGCGCGGATGCTGCCGGCGCCGGTTGGCTCTGGGGCGGTTTGGGCTGGTTGAGATGCGCGGCGGCAGGGGCTAGCTCTATTTTGCTAAAATTGAACGCCATGCCGGCCACGCTGCATGGAATGCGGTGCGGCGACGGCAGGCTGCAGCGATCCACGTACGATCCCACGGCGCGGAACCGAATCATCGGAGGTCCTTTTCGTTCCAGCGGGCAGGCGTGACGATGGAGTGGCGAGACAACTCTATTGCGGACAACAGCAAGACCTGGGACGTCTTGAAAACCATTAAGCACAGCTCCAGCGCAAACGGATAATATTACATGCGAATATTATGGTTCGCCCTGGAACCTGAACTGGCCATAGCACTTGCTCGCCACAGGATACGGCGCAAGTTGTATTCACGGGAGGCGAAGAAGGGTTATGCCACCGGCTGCGCGCAAAACTTGCAGCGGCGGGCCGGCAAGGGAATCTCCGAGAGGCACTCGCTACAGGTCTTTGTGGATGGCACCGTCTCGGGCACAGGGCCCTTCATCTTGGCCATCAGGTAGTTCAGCGGCAGCACGACGAAGAAATAGATGACACTGGCGACGATCAGGAAGTTCAGTGTAGCCGTGAGGAATGGCCCGTACTGGATGGGAGTGCCGTTGAGGTTGAAGTAAAGCTTGTCGAAGTCCGGTGTCTTGACGATGGCCGCGACGAACTGCATGACAACGCCCTTGGTGAATGTAGATACTACTGCGCCGAAGGCCGCGCCGATGATGACGGCGACCGCAAGATCGGCCACATTGCCGCGCAGGATGAAGTCGCGAAATCCTTTAAACATGGAGGGCTCCTTGGATGAAATCCCAGGGGCTGAGTATAGCGCAAGAACTGGGAGGTGGGAGATTCGGGGTTAAAGGTTCAAAGAAAAGCAGATTCCTCCGCTCCTTCACCCAGCGAGCAAGCTCGCCGGGGACCCCGGCTTCGCTACGGAATGACAAACAAAGAGGTCAGCAGCGGGAGAGCGGTTAGTTGTCGGCGCGGGCGCATTTGTAGGGGGAAGCAAGCCGGGCGCGAGCTTCGTTGATGGCCCCCTGAGTGTTGTCGTTGGTTTGGACTGCGAGGCGGTACTCGTTGACGGCGCGCTCGCGCTGGCCGGTGCAGTCGAAGATATAGCCCAGGTGGATGTGGCTCCAGACCTCGGTCCAGCGCGGGTCGTCGTCTCCGCGCAGGGCGTCGCGGAAGCTGTTGGCGGAGGCCTGGTAGTTATGTTGCATGAAGAAGACCTCGGCGATGCGGTAGGCGGCCAGCGAGCTGGACTTATTTTCGTCGAGCGCCTTCTGGTACTCGGCGAGCGCTCCCACCAAGTCGCCCTGCGCCACCAACTGCTGGCCGCGCAGCACGGCCACGCGGATGGCCAGGTCGGGGGTGCTCTTCAGCAGCCAGTTCTCGGGGTCGATGGAGATGCGGCGCGGGCGGCCGAAGGTCTCGACGGTGTAGGACGAGTCGGTGCCGGCTACGTCGATGCGCCGGTCTTCGGTCTTGCCGTCGGTCTCGATGCGCAGCTCCACCGGCATGCGGAAGAGGTCGAGGTCTTCGTTGATGGAGCCGACGGTGCGGAATCCCTTGTTGTTGCCGAGGCGGTAGACGGAGTATTTATCGGTGAAGGCGGGCGCGCCGGTGCCGTCGATCCACTGGGAGAAGAAAGGCGTGAGTTCGAGGTGGGAGCCCCCGTTGCCCGCGCTATTGACTGGCTGCGCCTCGGCGACGGTCTCGACCTGGGAGCTGCGAATGCCCTTGTCGGTGTACTGGGTGAGCAGGCTGCGCAGGAAGCTCTGGAAGGCGTCGTCGCCCATCTGCCAACGGAGCATGTGGAAGACCATGGCGCCTTTTTCCAGGGTCATGGACTGGAACTGCGGCGAGAAGGGATCGAGGCGGCCGAGCGTGCTGAGCGGCTCGGTGTCGTAGGCCAGCGCGCCGGCGGAGACGTCGCCGATGGCGGTCTGGAAGGCGGTCTTGCCGGCGGAGTCTTCCAGGTACATCAGCTCACCGTAGCGGGACATGCCGTTGGTGATCCAGGCGTCGTTGAGCGTTTCGGGGGAGACCTCGGAGCCCCACCACTGGTGGGCGAGGGTGTTGGCCAGCAGGCGCTGTGAGTTGCGATCGACGATGCGGTTGCCGGCGATGCAGGCCATCTCCGGCGCCCAGGAGGCGGAGACGGCGTCCTCGGGCAGCTCGACGATATTGATGCGGCCGGACTCGGGCTGGCCGAAGAGGTTGGTCATAAACTCGAACTCGCGCCCGGCGAGGGCGGCGAAGTCCTGCGCGCCTTCCTTGCGCTTTTCGGTGACGTAGACGTGGATGTTGCCGATGCCGGATGCGGTGATCGGCGGCAGGAACTTGCCCGCGACGATGGTGCCGGGAAATCCCGGCTTCGACCAGGTGAAGCTGAACTCGTTGCGCCCATCGGGCAGCGTCTTCTTCGTCGCCGTGCCGCTGCCGACGGCGGTGTACTCGGCGGGAACGCGGATGTGCATCTCCGCGGTGAAGCGGTCGGTAAAGAGGCCCGTCATCGGAAACCAGCGGCCCGCGTAGAGCAGGATACTGATGGGATCCGCGATGGCGGCGAGCTTAATTCCGTCGACCGGGCTGGTGTCCGAGCCGGTGAGCGTGCCGGAGTAGGTGAAGTGGAAGATGTTGCTGGAACCCTTGGCCAGCGGCGTGGGCAGGGTGACGCGCACCGTAAAGTTGGAGGCCAGCCGCTCGGAGTTGAGCGCGGCGCCGGAGTTGTCCGTGAGCGATGTAACGGTGAGGCCGTTGTTCAGCTCAAAGCTCGCGCTTGTGAGGTCTTCCAGGGCGGTGAAGGTGACATCGGCGGTGGCCGTCAGCTTGCCGGTGGAGGGGTCGAGGTCGGCGTTGATGATATAGCCGGTGATATTGAGCAGCGGGCGCACGGGCGCGGCAGACGCAGGCAGCGAGAGCGCGCAGATCGCCAGAAACCTAGCGGCGAGGCGGGCAGGCTGGGCGATCGGAAGCTAGCTGCGACAGCCGGATTCGCGGGAGGATTCCAAGCCGGGTCCGGGATCTGATTTGCGGGCTGGCAGACATGTGTTCGTGATTCCTCAGATGCATTTCAACCTTAAACAGTATGGTAAAGCCGTATGCGCGATTCTGGACATTGGATGCATCAGCCGTGAGGCTGGCTATGGTTGAGACCCAAATGGTTAGACGTTTGTTGCGTGGGATTGGAGTACGTCAATAGAAGTTGCTTGCAGAAGCTCGACAACGGCGTCGGAGACTCGGTGGAGGGGGGCGACGGCTGAGGCGGGTAGCAGCTTGGCGCGGGCCTCGGCGAGGTCTGCGATCATCTGGCGGCGTTGCAGGGTCTCGTCCAGCAGGGGGCGCAGCGTGGCGGCGAGGTTGTCGGCTGTGAAGCGCCGGTTGAGCAGCTCGGGAACGATGCGCCGCCCCGCGATGAGGTTGGGCATGGCGATGGGCAGATTGCCTTCGGCGTCCGGTGTGGCGGGAATCTCAGCGGGGTAGCGGATGAGTCGTTTGGCCAGGGCAAAGGTGAGCGCCGAGACGCGATAGACCACAACGAAGGGATTGCCAATGGTCAGCGCCTGTACGGTGGCCGTGCCGCTGGCGACGACGGAGGCGCGGGCGTGGTGCAGGGCCTCGCGCGCGTCGGGAACGAGGACGATCCTGGGCAGCTCTGCAAACCTTGGTTTGACTTTATCCGCGGCGGCATAGCAAGCGGCGATCTCAGCTCTGATCCACGCAAGGTCGATGGTCGATGCGACCGGCAACAGATACTGGTACGTCCTCTGGACTTCCAGACTCAGGATGGCGGCGGTTTGCAGCATTTGCGGAAGGTTCTTGTGGACCTCGCTCTTCCGGCTGCCGGGAAGAAGCGCGATCCATTGCCTTGTGAGATCAAGGCCATGCTGGGCGGCGTAAGCTTCGCGCGTGATGGCAGGCAAGGGAAGCGCGGCCAGCGGGTGGCCGACGAATTCTGCGTCCACTCTGCGGGCGCGGTAGAACGGGGCCTCGAAGGGGAAGATCACCATCATGCGGTCGACGAGCTGCTGCACCAGCCGCAGGCGTTTGCGCTTCCACGCCCACAGTTGCGGGCTAACGAACCATAGCACGGGAACGCCCAGCCGTTTGAGCTGGCGCGCAAGACGGAAGTTGACCTCGGGGAAGTCGATCAGAATCGCTGCATCGGGCCGATCGCGCCGGATGGACGCGACGAGCTTGCGGTACTGCGCGTAGATGTACGGGGCGTGGCGCAGGACCTCGGTGAAGCCCATGTGGGCGACGTCTTCGGCACGGACGATGCGATGGAGGCCCGCGTCGGCCATTACTGTGCCACCGAGGCCTGTGAAGGTTGCTTCAGGCAAGCACGCGCGCAGATGCACAATAATTCCCGCTCCGTAGTGGTCCGCGGACGCCTCGCCGGCGGAGAGGAAGATGCGCGGATTGGATTGGGTAGCGATAAAGATAAGTTTAGTCTCTCTATTTGGGGCGGGTTAGCGCCAGAATATGATAGAGGCGTTTGGAGGTGGGTGTGGCAGCGAAGGCGAAACGATTCAAGGCGGTGCTGGAGCCGCTGGGCGATGGCCTGGGGTGGGTGGTCGCGTGGCTGCCGTTCGATGCGACGAAGGCGTGGAAGAAGATGGTGCGACAGCGCGTGACGGTTGAGGTGGGAGGCGAGGTCTTTAGGACTTCGCTGTTTGCCGGCGGGCGGCGTGCTGGACAGTTTGTGTTGGTCAACAAGAAGATGCAGCGGGCGGCAGACGCAGGAGTAGGCACAATGGTGGAGTTTGCCATTGCCCCGGACCTGGAAGAGCGCGAGGCGGAGTTGCCCGACGAGCTGGCCGTGCTGCTGGATGACGAGCCGGGGCTGCGCGCGTGGTACGGCGAGCTGACGGAGTACACGCGGCGCGAGATCGGCAAATGGGTGATGGAACCCAGGAGCGAAGCAACGCGGATGCGGCGCACCGAGCAGATGGCGGAACGGCTGCTGGCGACGATGGAGGGCGAACGCGAACTGCCGCCGGTGATTGAGGCCGCGTTTCGATTGAGGCCAAAAGCGCGCGCTGGATGGGCGCGCATGACTCCCACGCAGCGGCGCGGCGAGTTGATGGCGGTGTTTTACTACCAGACGCCGGAGACGCGGATGAAGCGCGTGCAGAAGCTCTGCGATGCGGCGGAGAAGCACACGGGGTAAGTCAATCCGCGGCGACCTTGGCGAGTGTCTGGGTGGCAGCAAGATTTGCCAGCAATTCCACTGGGAAGCCGTGGCGCTGCTGCAGCCATGCCGGATCGCTCCACGAGAGAATTGTTTTGCCGGTCTCGTTCTGCGCCACCAGAATCTTGAGTGGAAGGTCGAGCGCGGCGCTGGGCGCTGCAAGCATTAACGGCGTTCCAGCCTTGGGATTGCCGAAGATCAGTAACTTGGTTGGCCGCATCGTGATGCCGGCGGCCAAGGCCTCGCCGGAGTGGTCGATGAGGCAGAAGAGTTTCACGCCTTTTTGCTGTAACAACGTTTGCAGGCGGGCGACGGTTTCATCGACGGACTGATTGCTGACGAGACTTTGAATGCCTTCGTACATGGGCGCACCTCCTCCGACTCAGATTGGATGCTGGTTACCTGGAATTTCGATGGCGCTATTGCGACTCCATCCATCTGAGGGTCTTGGCGGCGAGGCTGTCGAAGGCGGTGACGGCCAGTCGCAAGTGTTCGAGGCGGGTGTCTTCAATCTTGTTGTGGCTGATGCCGCCCAGCGATTGGGTAAACATCATCACGGTAGGAATGCCGAGGCGGGCGACTTCGGCGGCGTCGTGCAGGGGGCCGGAGGGAAGGCTGTGGGCTGGCGCGTCCAGCGTCTCTGCAATGGCCTCGCGGCACAGGTCGATCAGCGCGGGATGGAAGGCAATCGGCTCGATGCCCCATATGCGCGACCACTCGACCGTGCAGCGTTCTTGGTCGGCGAATCGGCGGCTGGCCTCCTGCGCCTCGCGGTACATGGTTGCAAGAATTGCTGCGTCCAGGTCGCGCTGATCGAGCGTGGCCTCGCAGCGGCCGACGACTGCGGTAACGATTCCGGGGAAGGTCTTAACGGAGCCCATGGTACAGACGGCGTCGGAATGACGCGTGGCGATAGTGCGAATCTCCAGCGCCAGGCGCGCGGCGGCGGCCAACGCGTCGCGCCGGTCGGCCATGGGCGTTGAGCCGGAGTGGGCCTCCTGGCCGTGGAAGGTGATGGCGTGTCGTTCGACTCCCTTGGTGCCGAGCACTGCGCCCAGCGGTAGTCCGAGCCGCTCCAGTACCGGGCCTTGCTCAATGTGCAATTCAAGATATGCCGCGATATTCTCCCGTTCGCGCGCTGCCTCGCCGATGTGGTCGATATCGATGTTGCAGGCTGCAAGGGCAGACTCCAGTGTGACGCCGTCGCGGTCGGTGCGCACGCGGTCGGCGGCGATACTGTGGGTACCGGCGAAGGCGGAGGAGCCGAAGAGACTGCGGCCAAAGCGCGCGCCCTCCTCGTCGGCCCAGTCGACCACGCGGATGGTGAACGGCGGGCGGCCATCGCAGTCTCGGGCGATGCCGCAGAGGACTTCCAGCGCGGTGACGACGCCCAGCGCGCCGTCCAGCCAGCCGCCGTTGGGAACGGAATCCAGATGGCTGCCAAGGACCAGCGACCTGGGCGATGCGCCGGGAAGCGTGACCCAGGAGTTACCAGCGGCGTCCAGATGGCTGGTGATGGGTAGACCGTCAAGCTTGCCTGCGAACCACTCGCGCGCGCGCTGCCACGTCGGCGTGAAGGCGATGCGCTGCGCGCCGTTGGCGTCGCCGGTGAGCGCGGCGAGCTCCTGCAGGTTGGCAATCACTCGATTGGGATCGGCTGGCATCGGTGTCTCCGGAGGTATTTACTTTCCACACTACACCTGTGTTGGCGCGGCCATGATTGCAAAGCAATCATGGCCGCGCCAGATCAGGAAGGAACGATTTTCGGCACGCGTAAACGCGTGCCCTTCCGATCCAGCTCTCGCAGAGCGGGTCCTCGATATGATTTACTTCAAAGATGCTGAACTGGCTGGTCATCGGAATTGGAGACATTACCCGTAAGCGCGTGTTGCCCGCTGTACTGGCGGAGCCGCGCAGCCGTCTGTACGCGTTGCTGACCCGCTCGACCCGCCAAGGCCGCGGCGTATCCCGGAGCGCTGGTTTATACCGATCTCGGCGAAGCTCTGCGCGATCCTGCGATCGATGCGGTGTATGTGGCCTCGCCGGTTGTGCATCATGCAGAACACACCATCGCCAGCCTGCGCGCGGGCAAGCATGTTCTGTGCGAGAAGCCGGTGGCGATGAACTATGCGCAAGCCGAATCCATGGCCGAGGCGGCGCGCGAGTCGGGCCGTCTGCTGGGCATCGCGTACTATCGGCGACTCTATCCCAAGCTGGTGCGCGCGCGGCAACTGATCGGCGAGGGAGCGATTGGCCGGCCTGTGCTGGTGGAAGCGAACTACCACGGCTGGCTGGAGAGCCCCGAGCGCGGCTGGCTGAAGGACCCCACGCTGGCCGGCGGAGGGCCGCTCTACGACGTCGGTTCGCACCGCATCGACGCATGCAATTTTCTCTTCGGCAGGCCGCAGCGCGCCACCGGCCTGCTTTCGAACGCCGTGCATGAGCTGGCGGTGGAGGACTCGGCCACCGCGCTGATCGAGTACGCGGGCGGCATTCACGCGGTGGTGGATGTGCGCTGGAACTCGCGCATCACGCGCGACCAGTTCCGCATTATTGGCAGCGAGGGTGAGATTAGCCTCGATCCGCTGAATGGGCCAACGCTGCGCCTGCTGGCGAGCGATGGCAAACTGACTGAGGAGCAGTTGCCCGCGCACGCCAATGTGCATTATCCGGCGGTGGAGAACTTTGTTGCCGCGGTGCTGGACGGCGCGCCGCTGGCCTGCCCCATCGACCAAGCCATCTGGACGGACTGGGTGACGGAGCAGGTGAAACTCGCCTAAAGCATTTTTGCTAAAGGTGTAGACCGTCGCGCAGCGAGCAAAATGCGGGGATTCTTCCTGCCCCAGCCAGCAAGCTGGCCGGGGGCCCCGTTGGCTGCGCTCAGAATGACAATTCATTTTTGGACTATAGCAATTGCTAAAATGCTCTAAATATCTGGATGACTGATCCTGAAGACTGATTTACCGGCGCAGGAGCAGAGGAAAGATTGCGCCGGTGGTCTGGCTGTACTCGATATACTGCTCGCCAAATGTCTGGCGCATGAAGTTCTCCTCCTTCAGGCGCTTGATGGTGAAGCCGAGCCAGAGCAGTGCAAGCGCGATGAGGCCGCGCGTCTGATCGAGGGCGATCGCGGTTCCTGCGGCGGCGACGATTATTCCGGTGTAGATGGGGTGGCGCACGAAGCGGTATGGCCCGCTACGGATGAGTTCGTGGCCGACCTTGATGGTGACGTTGCCGCTCCAATTACTGCCCAGGATGTAGCGCGCCCAGAGGGTAAGGGCGAAGCCGAGTCCGGTGAGGGCGACGGCGACAGAGCCGGTGACAGCGGTTGCGGTAAAGAGTGAATGATGCCACCATGGGCCCAGCCGGTGAGCGAAGAAAACGAGCCAGACCGCAGGGATCAGGATGACGGTGTAGGACATGCGCGAGGCGATGGACTCGCGCTGCTGTGTCTTCTTGCTTTGGAAGGCCCAGGCGGTCCAGACGGCGTACCAGACGATCCAGAGATATCCGCAAATTGTATACGCATCCATCGCAACGCTCCCTGGATAGGATACGTTGGCCGCCGCGCGACGGTTCACGCAAGTTGATACGGCCCTATGCGCCAAAGGCCAGGTCGATGAGCGCTTTTTCTTCCAGCGCGTGGGCCTTGGCGGAGCCGGTGGCGGGGCTGGCGACGGCACTGCGCTTGACGCTGAGCACGGCACGGTCCCCACTCATGCGTCGCAGGTTGGGCAGAACATAGGTGAGCGCGCCCATGTTGGCCGGCTCCTCTTGCACCCAGACAACCTCGGTCCCGGGATGCTGGTCGAGCGCGGCCTGCATCTCGTCTTCGGGCCAGGGGTAGAGCTGTTCGAGGAAGATAATTCCAACCGAGCTGTCCTTGCGCCGCTCGCGCTCCACGCGCAGGGTGTGCCCGATCTTGCCGGAGCAGACCAGCAACCGGCGTGGCGCGCTAACCGAGCTGTCGGGCAGGACGTTGCGGAAGCATGGCACGGAAAAATCCGGGAGCGCGGAGGAAGCATCCGCGCTGCGCAACATGCTCTTGGGCGTGAAGACAACCAGCGGTTTGCGCCACACGCGCATCGCCTGGCGGCGCAGCAGATGGAAGTACTGCGCGGCGGTGGATGGCTGGCAGATCTGCATGTTGTCGTTGGCGGCGAGCTGCAGGTAGCGCTCGATGCGCGCGCTGGAGTGCTCCGGCCCCTGGCCCTCGTAGCCGTGGGGCAGCAACAGGACAAGGCCGGAGAGCAGGTTCCACTTGGCCTCGCTGGCCGCAATGAACTGGTCGATGACGATCTGCGCGCCGTTGGCGAAGTCGCCGAACTGCGCCTCCCACAGCACCAGCGTCTCGGGATAGTCGCGCGAGTAGCCGTACTCGAAGCCCAGCACTGCGGCCTCCGACAGCATGGAGTTATAGACCTCGAAGCGGGCCTGCTGCGGGCTGAGATGCTGCAGCGGAAAATAGCGATCTTCATTCTCGATGTCGACCAGCACGGCGTGGCGCTGATTGAAGGTGCCGCGCTGCGAGTCCTGCCCGCTGAGTCGCACCGGAGTGCCGGCGACCAGCAGGGAAGAGAAGGCAAGCAGCTCGGCCGCGCCGTAGTCGAAGGCCAGCTTGCCCTCGCCCATCTGCATGCGCTGGTCGTAGAGCTTCTGCACCTTGGGGTGGATGTGAAATCCCTCGGGTGCGCGCGTCATGCGCTGGCAGAGATCGGCGATGCGTTCGGGCGCGAGGCCAGTGGGCACGTCGTACTCGGGTAAGAAATGGCCCGCCCTTATAGGCAGCCCAGTAGTCCGGCATCTGCGCCAGACGCGGTTTGCGCTGGGTCTGGCTGGCGGTCTTCTGGTCGGCCAGAAACTCCTGCTGCACCTGCTTCACTTCGGCGGAGGGATCGATACGCATCTGCTCGGCGTAGAGCTGGTAGAGGGAGGGCGGTCCTTGATCATGGCGTAGCGCAGCGGCTGCGTGACGGTGGGGTCGTCCACCTCGCTGTGGCCGTGGCGGCGGTAGCCGATCAAGTCCACCAGCACATCGGAGTGAAAGCGGTGGCGAAAGTTGGCCGCGATGGCGGCCACGCGCACCACTGCGTCGGGGTCTTCGGCGTTGACGTGGAAGATGGGGATGGGCAGGCGCTTGGCCAAGTCGGAGGCGAAGCGCGATGCGTTGGACTCCTGCGGCAGCGCGGTAAATCCAAGCAGGTTGTTGACGATGACATGTATCGTTCCGCCGACGTCGTAGCCGGGCAGCGAGCCCAGCACCAGGCTCTCGGCAACGATGCCCTGGCCGGCAAAGGCCGCGTCTCCATGCACCATGATGGGCAGCACACTGTGGGCGCCGTCCTGGCCCAGGCGCGTCTGCCATGCGCGGGCGCGGCCCAGCACGACGGGATCGACCGCCTCCAGATGACTAGGGTTGGAGGCCAGATGCAACTCGATGGCGCCGCCATCCTCTGCCTGGTACTCGCCGGTCGCGCCGATGTGGTACTTCACGTCGCCTCCACCCAGCACGCTGCGCGGGTCTACATCTTCGAACTCGGCGAAGATCTCCGACGGCGCGCGGCCGATGGTGTTGGTCATCACGTTCAGCCGTCCGCGATGGCTCATCGCAATCAGCGCCCTGCGTAACTCCGGCGAGAACGCTGACCCGCAGCACTTCATCGAGGAAGGGAATCAGCGCGGTCAGGCCTTCCAGCGAAAAGCGCTTGGTGCCCAGATAGCGCGACTGGATCACCTGCTCGAAGATGTCGGCGCGGATCAGATTGGGTCAGCACATGCGGCTGGTCGGCGCGGCGGGTCGGCTGCTCCACCTGCTCGGCTAGCCATAGCCGCTGCTCCTGGCTGGGGATGTGCATGAACTCAATGCCGAAGGTGCTGCTGTAGAAGCTGCGCGCCTCGTCGGCGAGCGGGCCGACCGGCGTGGGGACGGGAAACGGCTCCGGCGGAAGGTACTGGCCCAGCGGATCGAGCCACGCCTGCAGGTAGCCCCAGCGGCGAAAGACGTCGAAGATGGCCTCGCGCTGGGTTGGATCGATGGATGCAGGGTCCACCAGGACGGCGGGTGGTTGAAGCTGAGTGCTGCTGGACATTGTGTTCCCTCTGTCGTTCATTGGATGCTTGACTCTCGATTTCAGGCTCGGAGCAGGAACTGCGGCCAGCATCGGCCCGTATAGTAATTTCATGGGCATGCGTTGCAGGAAGAGACGGATTGGGACTCTTACGCTATTAGGTCTATGTGGCGTTCCTCCTTGCCTTCGGGGTATGCAATGCTCGAGCGCAGACGCCAGTCCCAGTCCAGCCCATGCCCAGTTCGACCGCGCAACGGCCCTTGCCCGATCTCAAGACTTTGATTCAACAGGCAGAGGCACAACAGCGTGCTTCGTGGAAGACGCTGCGACAGTACACCTATCATTTGGTCAACTCGGAGCAGGATATGGACTCTCACGGGACGGTGAAGAAGACCACCACGGTTGAGGCAGACATCATCTGTGTGACAGTGGCATGTTTCAGCAAGGTGGTGGCGCGCGATGGCAAACCCATCTCCGCCGACGAGTTGAAGAAGGAGAACGACCGCATCGACGCCCGCATCGAGGAGATCAAGCAACGCAATACACAGATTGCCGCTGGCCAGACGCCCGCCAAGAAGAACAATTCAGAGAACCTCTCCTTTGCCTACTTTCTTCAAATCGGTTCCCAGATGGGCACTTTCAGCAATATCCGCCGGGTGCAACTCAACGGCCGCGACACCATCGCCATCGATTACCAGGGAAATCCCCACGCAAAGTCGCATACCAAGCTGGACGGTATCTTCGGCAATCTGGCGGGTACCGTATGGGTGGACGAGCAGGACCACGCGCTGGTGCGCATCCAGGGCCATGTCTTCGAGGATTACAAGATTGGCGGCGGACTGCTGGCCGATGTACACAAGGGAGCGACGATCGAAGCGGAATGGGTCAAAGTCAACGACGAGGTTTGGCTGCCTTCGTGGTTCCGTGGGCGCGGGTCGGCGCGCATTGCGCTATTCTCCTACCACAGCGCCATCATCGACGAGCGCGAGTCGGATTACCGCAAATTCCGCGCAAGCTCTACGATTCTTCCCGGCGTGGCCGAGGCCCCCGTCCCCACGACTGGCCCCGAGCCAACACAATCCCAGCCATGATGCTGCTGCCAGTTCGCTATCTGCACGACTCGCTGCTGTTAAAGCATTTTTGCTAAACGTGTAGACCGTCGCGCAGCAAGCAAAATGCGGGGATTCTTCCCCATTCGCTATGCTCAGGGTCAGAATGACAATTCATTGTTGGTCTATAGCAATTGCTAAAATGCTCAAAACGGCGAAAAGGGATAGCCGTAGCCATCCCTTCCGCAAATCTTGGTGTAGCCGTTGGTGCGGCTAGATTGTGCAGCTATGTACTAGAGACTGTACGAAAGACTAGAGAGGCTGGACGTCGGACGCCTGCCAACCCTTGGGCCCCTTGACCACGTTGAACTGCACAGCCTGACCTTCTTGCAGGCTCTTGAAACCGTTCGAATTGATAGCCGAGTAGTGAACGAACACGTCCTCGCCGTTCTGACGGCTGATGAAGCCAAACCCCTTGGCATCGTTAAACCACTTCACTGTTCCTTGTTCCATGTTAATTAATTCCTTAATACAAATGAATTTGCCGCTAGATTCAAATCGGGGATCGACAACATACAAAAGTCGCAGAAACCAATCTGTCCCAAACGATGATTGAAGAGTAGCACACTTTGCAATAAAATCTTCGTAAAAATTTGCAACTGTCCTGTTTCTATCGCTGGGTGTGCCGGACAAGAGCCCTGCGTGTGGAGAGCCGGTGTGACCTCCGGCAAGCACAGACCGCTGGGACCGTGGCGGGTCAGGCCTGCGGCAGGTGGGCTCGGACGATCTCCTCGGCCCGTGACAGCACCTCTTCCAGGCCCATGGCGGTGGAGTCGAGGAGGATGGCGTCCGGGGCCGGACGCAGCGGCGACTCGGCGCGGTTGCGGTCGCGGCGGTCCCGTTCGCGCATCTCGTCCACGATTGCCTGCTGGTCCGCGCGCTGCTGTTCGGTGCTCCTGGGGTCCGGGGCCTGGCGAGACTCGGTCTGGCGCGCGGTGGTCTGCTCCATGGGAACGGCCTGGCGGAAGCGGCGGCTGCCGCGGACCTCCGGCGCGGCGTCCAGAAAGATCTTGACCTCGGCGTCGGGAAAGACCGCGGTGCCGATGTCCCGTCCCTCCATTACCACGCCGCCCTGGGCGCCCAGGGCGCGTTGCTGCTCGACCATCCAAGCGCGGACGCGCGGGTGAATGGAGATGCGCGAGGCCGCCGAGGTGACGTCCGCATCGCGAATGCGCTGTGAGACATCCATCCCGTCCAGCCGGACACGGTTGCCATCCAGGTGCGGCTCTAGCGTGATGTCGGTTGTCTCGGCCAGCGCGAGCAGCGGGCCCTCCTCGTCGAACGATAGGTCGCCTTCAATCGCTTTCAGCGCCAGCGCGCGATACATTGCGCCAGTCTCGATGTTGAGGAAGCCGAACTGGCGTGCCAGGTGCGCCGCCAGAGTGCTCTTGCCGGCTCCGGCTGGGCCGTCGATGGCAATGACCGGCCTGCGCGGACCGCTGGGGGCATCGACCTGCTGTAGCGCGTCGTCTTCTTCCTGCGACTTGAGTTGGCCTCTCATCCGGCGGACTCATCCTCTTTCGGTTTGAACTTGCGCGCAGGCGGCCGCTTGCCAAAGGGCTTCTTGTTGCCGGCAAACTTGGCGAAGGTGCTGCTGGGCTTGCCTGGAAACGCCGCACCCGGTTTGCCAAACGGCTTTTTGCCGGCGAATCCGCCTGGCTTACCCGCAGATTTCCCAAACGGCTTTTTGCCGGCGAAACTGCCTGGCTTGCCCGTGAACGTGCGCGGCTTGTAGTCGCCAGTTGGCTTGCTGGTACCTTCCGTTCTGGCTGCGCGAACAGGACGGTCAGAGAAATCTGGCGGGGTGGGCCGGTCTGTAGAGAACGGTCGTGCAGGGCGTTCACGCGGCGCATCGAACTTCCGGTAGACGCGCTTACCGCTTTCGTTCTTTGAGTTTTGTTCACCTTTGTCTTTAGGTTTATACGTGAATTCTCTGTTTACAAATTGTTTAGAAGAGTATTTATTCTTGGATTTTGGGAAGCCGCCGGATTTGGAATAACCCGGTTTTCCACTGTAACCCGGTCCGCCGGACGGACGGGGCGTGTACGAGCCCGGCGCGCGTGGACCGTCAAAGGTGGGTCGCGCCGCAGGCCCCTCCCGCTTGCGTCCGAAGGTCCCCGGCTTGCTGAAGCTCTTGCGCGCTGGCCGCTGGTCGCTGACATCGCCTCTTGGTTTGTACTCGCGTGGCTTGTACTCGCGCGGCGTACGCGGTTGGACCGATCGAGCAACATCTCCCGATGCGGCCATGCGGCATCGCCCACCGGACTCTGCAACTCCGCCGGCACCTCCGATGGTCTTGCCGCAGCCGCCAGCCGGCGCGCCTTCTCCTCCTCCCACGGTTTGTCGAAGCCACGCGTTTTGCCGGATCCCACAGCGGCTTTACGGAACGGTCGGCGCTCACGATCCGGTGCTGACCCGGAACCTTCGCTCGGCTTGAACCCTGGCTTGAATGGGCCAGCGGGGCGAGCTTTGAATCCGGGCTTCGCGCCAAATCCCTTCGCACCAAATCCCTTAGTCCCGCGTTCATATGGGCCAGGCCTTGCGCCTACGTTTGCAGGCTTCGCCTTGGCCAGGTAGCCGGTGCCGATCTTGCGCGGCTTGGGGACATACTTCGCAATGCGCGAGGAGGCTTCCCCTTCTGCCCCTGCTTCCACTGCAATCTCCTGAATCGCAGCGGCGGATTGCGCCTCACCCTCGACCAACTCCGCTTGCGGAGCCAGGAAGGCGGGCAGCGAACCGGCGACATAGAGCATGGTACGGCCCTCGACTGCGACCGTGTCCAACTGGCGCGCCGACAGCAGCGCGTGGATTACGTCGCGGATACGCGAGCGCGAAGCCAGCGGCGACAGAAAGCTCTCGATCTCGTCCTCGCCGGCAACCACCGCCTGGCCCAGGTAGAGCGAAATCAGCGCGGAGAGGGCCGACGGCTGCCCCGCGTTTGCCCCCGCCTTGATCTGCTTGGTGAATCGCGCGCTGCTCAGCTCCCACAGGGTGGCCGCGCCATCGGGCTGGGCCAGGGGAAGCACGCGCAGGTGCGTCCAAAGCTCGCCAAGGGAGCGCAGAATGGCTGCCTCGGTGACCTCCTTGCCGACCTCAGAGGTGAGGTCATAGGCGGTGAGCGGGCCGCGCCGAGTGAGCGCGTCATGTGTCGCCAGCGCCAGCGGGGATACCTTGAAGGGGCCCGATGTTGCCGGGGGCTGCTTCCACGCCTTGTCTCCGCGCAGGGTGAAGATGTAGGAGAAGACGGCGCTGGATGCGACGAAGTCCGGGGCGTCGCCGGGCGCGCCAGCGTGGACCGTGCCGGGGCCCGCGCCAAGCAGGTTCAGAGGCACGGCGAGTCCCTCCGCGACGAGGCGCGCCAGCAGGCTGCGGGCCTGTGCGGTTTGCTCGATGGTGGGGATTGGGGCGGGTGCGCCCAGCACGGCCTCCACCAGCGAGGGAGCGGGCGACGCGATCTGCGTACGCGGCACAAACAGTACCAGGCCGGAGGTATTGATCCAACTGCGCAGGTTCTCCATGGTCAGCAGCGCCTCGCCCTGCTGGTGCCACTGCTTCAGGCGCGTCTCGGCAAGCTGCGCCGCGGTCGGGATCGCTGCGTTGGTGGCTTCGCTGCTGCTCGGATTGCTCAAGATGTGTGATGCCTTCCTGCTGGGCGGCGCGCTCGGTTCAGTGCGAGGCCGGCGCCACAGCAATCCTACGCATGCGTCGGAGTGGTTCAGGGTTCAGGGCCGAAGCCTAGGCCGGTTGCGGACAATTATCAAAGAGCGAGGTGCTGAGTTGGGTGAATGAATGTGGCGGCTAAATCCGCTTTAGTACTTCCATTCTAAATGCGCTCGAAGGCGCGCTGGATGTCCTTGTGAGAATATCGCAGCGCGATGGGCCGCCCATGCGGACAACTCATGGGATGCTCGGTCTTGGCCAGTTCCTCCAGCAGCCATGCAATCTTGGTCGGCTCCAGCGGCATGTTGATCTTGATGGCGGCGTGGCAGGCGATGGATGCGGCTATGCGGCGGCGGCGCGTCTCCGCGTTCTCCTGCTGCTGCTCGCGCTCGGGGACGGCGAGGACCTCTTCCAGCATCCGCTCCAGTTCGCGGCCCTCCAGGCCGACCGGCGCGGCCTTGATGGCCAGGGTGTGCGGGCCGAAGGGCTCGGCCTCGAAGCCGTTGAGGTCGAGCTCGCGCGCAATCGCGGCAAACGTCGCCATCTGCGCGGGAAGCAGATCGATCAGCAGCGGCATCAGCAGACGCTGGCGCTGCACTTGTTCCACCTCGCGCGCGCGCAGAATCTTCTCGAACAGCACGCGCTCATGCGCCACATGCTGGTCGATGATCCACAGGCCCTCGTCGTTGGCAGCCAGAATGAAAGAGTCGCGCAACTGCCCCAGCGGCTTCAGCGTGGTCAACGCGTTCAGCGTCCCGGCTTCAACTGGACCTGCAGGTCCCGTGGCGGCCGGGCCTTCATCCGCCGCGTCCAGGCGTTCCATGTCTTCTTTGCCGCACGATGAATCCGCGCCCACCGCAGGCTCTTCCTCTTGGTATCCCACGGCGATGTCCCGATCGCCAAAGGCCAAGCGCCCCGCGGACTGTTGCACAAGCTTCTCCCGCAACAGGAAGATGTCGATGTCGCTGGCGGAGGGTGCGCCCACGGACTCCTCGACGATTCCTTGCCCGGCTACGGCGCGCTGCGAGAAGACCACATCGTCCGGCGCGCCCGGCATCGGGCTTACATCCAGCAGAAGCGACGAGCTGGCCTGCGCGATGCCGACTCCGCCATGCGACTCGCCCAGTGCCGTGGCAAAGCTGGCCGCCGGCCGCGCCGTCATCAGCGTGGTGCGCACCGAGTCGCGGATAAAGTCATGGACGAATCCCGACTGGCGGAAGCGCACCTCGGTCTTGGCCGGATGCACGTTGACATCCACCTCCTGCGGCGGCATCTCCAGGAACAGCAGGACAACAGGGAACGAGGTGGGCGGAAGGATGTTGCGATAGGCCTCGGCCAGCGCATGCAGCACCACGCGGTCGCGCACCAGCCGTTGATTGACAAAGATGTAGACCGAGTCGCGGTTCAGCTTCTGCAGCTCCGGCTTGGAGATGAACCCGGAGATGCGCAAAAATCCAGGTTCCTGCCGCGCGTAACCGGCCTCCCGCTTCCACGGCGGAGGCTCTGGAAGACCGGCGCGACTGAAGTCGATCTCCGCTACGGTGGGCAGCATCAGCGCCGCCGTCTCGCGCCCGAAGATCTGGAAGAGCCGGTCGCCGGTGGTTGCAACCGAAGGCGCAATCAGCAGCGCCTGGGTGGAGGAGTGAAGCTCGAAGTGGCGTTCCGGATGGGCCAGCGCGTAGTGCGTCACCAACGCGGCAATGTGGCCCAGCTCGGTCTGCTCGGACTTCAGAAATTTGCGCCGCGCGGGCGTGTTGTAGAAGAGGTCATGCACCGCGATGGTGGTGCCCACGGGCAAACCGGCGTCCTCCACGCGAACGATCTTGCCGCCCGCGATCTCGACGAGTCGTTCCCGCATCGTCTTCCGCCGCGCGCGTTTCCAGCGTCAGGCGCGAGACGCTGGCGATGGAGGGCAGGGCCTCGCCGCGGAAGCCCAGGGTGCGGATGGCGAGCAAGTCGTCGGAGCTGTGCAGCTTGGAGGTGGCGTGGCGCTCGAAGGCAAGCAATGCGTCGTCGCGCACCATGCCATGCCCGTCGTCCACGATGCGGATCAGCTTGCGCCCGCCGGCTTCCACCTCGATGCGGATGCGCGTCGCGCCCGCGTCCAGCGAGTTCTCCAGCAACTCCTTCACCACCGACGCAGGCCGTTCCACCACCTCGCCGGCGGCGATCTGGTTGGCCACCTGATCGGAGAGTATGCGGATGCGTCCCATGCACCGATTGTACGGCTGCCCGGTCAGCGTGGATGTGAAGAGTTAGAGCAGGACGATCTGTTTTACCGCCTTGTCTATTTTGGCTCTGACGCTTCTGCTGTCGCGGTCGCCCATGGTATGCAGGCGCATGAAGTTGGTGGCGCCGGAGCTGGTGCGCGTTCCGGCCACAATTCCCACGATCTGGCCGGAGATGGACGCGGCCTGCCGCTCCAGCATCTCCTCGGCGATGGTCACCATCTTGTCGGTATCGCTGCGCGCGTGCCGGCAGAGAATGGGGTAGGTGCCCCACAGCAGGGTCGCGCGGCGGATGATCTTTTCATACGGAGAGAGCGCGAAGATGGGCGGCACGGGCCGGTACTTGGAGAGCAGACGGGCGGTCGATCCCGGTCTCGGTGAAGATGGCGATGGCGGCCAGTTCCAGGTCTTCGGCGGAGTGCGCCATGCACTCGCAGATGGTCTCGGCCACGGAGAGCCGGGTGGTCTGCGGCGAGTGCCTGCGCGCAGCGGCGGGTCCAGCCGGATCTGATGTTCCGTCTCGGCCACGATCTTGGCCATCATGGCCACCGTCTCCACCGGGTACTTGCCCGCCGCGGTCTCGCGCCGAGAGCATCACCGCGTCGGTGCCGTCGTAGATTGCGTTGGCCACGTCGGAGGCCTCGGCGCGCGTGGGCCGCGGGTTCTCGATCATCGACTCCAGCATCTGGGTCGCGGTGATCACCGGCTTGCGATACTCCGCCGCGCGGCGGATGATGTGCTTCTGGATGGCGGGGACTTTCTCCGGCGGGACCTCGACGCCCAGATCGCCGCGCGCCACCATGATGCCGTCGGCGACCTCCAGGATCGAGTCGAGATGCTCGACCGCCTGCGGCTTTTCCAGCTTGGCAATGATCCATGCGTCGGAGTTCAGCGCATCCAGGCGGCGGCGAACGTGGCGTACATCGTCGGCAGTGCGCACAAAGGAGACGGCAAATGCGTCGACCCCTGCGCCCACCGCGAAGACCAGGTCTTCCTCGTCCTTCTCGGTGAGCGACGGCACCTTGACCGGGATTCCGGGCAGATTGATGCCCTTGTTCTCGCCCAGCATGCCCCCGTTGACGATCTCGCAGATCACGTCGGCGCCGGCGATGCGCACCACCCGCAGCTCGATCAGGCCATCGGAGAGCAGGATGCGCGAGCCCGCTCCAGGTTTTCGGCCAGCGTCTTGAAGGTGGTGCCGACGACCGAGGCCGATGCCCTCCACATCGCGCGGCGTAATGGTGAGGCGCTGGCCGGCCACCAGTTGCACCGGCTTGTGGTCCTTCAGCCTTCCGGTGCGGATCTTCGGCCCCTGCAGGTCGGCCAGAATGCAGATGGGCTTGCCCTCCTCGGCGGAGACCGCGCGCACCATGCGGATCAGCTCGCTCTTCTGCTGCGTGGGTGCCATGGGAGAAGTTGAGCCGGGCCACGTCCACGCCCGCCCGCACCAGCTCGCGAAAGACCTCCGGCGAGCGAGCATGCCGGGCCCAGCGTGGCCACGATCTTGGCGCGCCGGTTGTGGTCCACCGCGGCATAGCCGCCGGAATTGACTGGGAGTGTGCTGGATGCAGCGATACGGTCCGCAGTTTCCATAGGCCGTCCGGGTTCCTTGCAATGGACTGTGCAGTGCGTTATGGGTCTGTGGGGCGCGTAGTAGGGTGCGTGGTGGTCGGCGCGAATGCCTCAGAGACATCGTGGACCGCGATTTTTTGCAGTTCCATACCATTCTACCAATCTCCGGCGGAGGATGCCTAGACGAAGAGCTTCAACTGCGACCGGACTGACCTGTGCCGCCGAAGTGGGCCTCAATCTGGGCGTTGAAGTGGACGTTGAACTCCGCTCCGCAGAGAACGCTCAGCGAGATGATGTAGAGCCAGAACAGCAGCGCGATGCCCGCGCCCAGCGGCCCATACACCTCCGAGTAGTTGGTGAACCGGGTCACGTACCAGCCGAAGATCAGGGTTGCCGGGAACCACAGTACGGTGGCCAGCACAGCCCCCGGCAGGATCCTCCACCACCACGACTTGGGGGTCAGACGCGGCGGATGGGTTGGACAGATCGACCGGCGGAGCGAGGGAGTGCAGGCCCCACGCACTCGACTGGCGCTCCCATGTGATAGAGCAGAGCGATCAGGCCTACGCTCGCTCCCAGCGCGACCGCCCAGCGCAGAAGCAGGGTAGCGGCATAGATCGGCGCGCGCGCCTGGGGGCCAATGATCGACAGCAGCCATAGGCTCACCGCATGGCCGAAGACGACCAGCAGGCTGGCGATGGTGAGCGGCACCAGAGACAGCGGCACCAGCTCGAACGAGCGGCGGCGGCGTTGCCAGAAGCTCCAGCAGTCGCGCGGCAGATCACGGGCGCGGCGCAACCCCTCCATCAGCGTGGCGATCACGTTGGACGCGCCGGCGAAGCTGACAACTCCGGCGCCCACCAGCGCGCGCACCGAGTGGGCGTGCTTCGGCGCGTTCTCGAAGGCCGCATCCAGCAGCAGGCTCACGCCGGGCAGGCAGCACCCGATCGAAGAAGTCGGCAAGCTGGAAGCGCACCGGCGCGGTGTCCGGCAGCAGGCCGATGACCGCGGCAGCGACGATCAGCGCGGGAAACAGCGCGACGATGGCGGAGTAGGCGGTGGACTGCGCCACGTTCAGGCAGTCGTGGGCCAGTGCGCTGAGCAGGGTACGGTGCAGTGCGCGCGAGAGTACCGCGTACCAGCGTAGAAGCCGCTTCATGCGGGCGCGCGGCCGGTCAGCGTGGTCCATGTGCGACTGGCTGCGACGCGGGCGCACCGGCCTCGGGGCGGCCTGCCCCGCTGCATGGGCCGGGCCTGCTGCGTTCAGCTCTTCCACTTGTCCAGGAACTCAGTGACCGAAGTTGGCTGCATGTGGCGCATGTCGTTGAACTGGCCCGTCGCCTGTGCGTAGAGGACCTTGCCGTCCGCCGCCAGAACCGCCAGCGCTGGCACGCCCCTGGCAATGGGAACGCCATAACTCGCGGCGACATCGAGATTGGCGTCCATGTGGCCGATCCACACATGCACCAGCACAAAGTTGTTCTGCAGCAGATCGGCGTTGGGGGGCTGATGGAAGTAGATGTCGAGCACCTGGCAGTCGCCGCACCAGTCGCCGCCAAAGTCCAGGATCACGCGCTTGTGCTCGCGTCTTGCCTGGGCCAGCCCGGCGGCGATCTCGGTGGCGGGAATGGCGGTCTCGGAATATATGTGTTGCGGCGTGTACGCGGGCACGGAGGGAAGGGAAGCAGGTGCAACCGGCGCAGGCGCATGGCGGCTGGTCCACAGGAACATGCAGACCATGCCCAGAAGACAGACCGCTGCAAGGCCTAACGACGGTCCCAACGCCATCGGCGTGGTCTTGGGGGCTGGCGCGGGCTTCTTGCTGAATCGGGTGCGAGTCGTCATAGGGCTTGTCCTTAGTTCTGGCTCGGGGATAGGTTCTGCTTCGGGCGTTCCGCCTGGTTTTAGCCACTCCCGCAGCTTGCGGCCCCACATCCCCGCACCGGCGCGTGGACGCATAGGAGTGGGCAGGACGGCTGGCTTCCATCATGCACGAGGGGACGCCCGCGACGCAAAGCCGTTCCTACTGCAAGCCGGCTGCGCCTGGTGTATTCTGGTTCAAAGCGATGATTTTTTCAAGAGATTATGTTGGGTATCTGGCGCGCCGGACGGTGAAGCACCTGGTGGACGCCAAGATGATCGAGACGGCGAAGGCGACCGTCTTGAACGAGCGGGTGACAGCGGCGATGGTGGATGAGCTGGCGCTGGAAGACCGCATCAACGACGAGGTCCGCGTGATACTGGACGCCTTCCAGGAAGACATGCTGCGGACCGGCGCAAACTATCAGGAGATGTTCAAAAAGGTGAAGAACGAGCTGGCGCGCAAGTATAAGGCGGTGCTGTGAGAATCTCGGCCGACAAGGTGAACAAGCTGGCGCATACCGTGGCCGACACGCTGGCGGAGATCGATGAGTGCGATTTTCTGGAGGACCGTAACACCATCCGCCAGGAAGCGCGCAAGGCGCTGGAGAAGCTGCTGGCCGAGGAGACCAAACTGGACGCCAATGCGCGGCAGAAGATTGCCTCGCAGCGCAAGATCATCCTGGAGGGATCGCAGGAGTGGGAGATCCTCTACCGTAAGTACTACAACGACGAGGTCAAGAAGCTGGGCCTGTAGACGCGCTGGTTCTGCTTGCCTGGTTGAGCAGCGATTTGCCTGCTGATATAGTTGAGGCTGCACTGGAGGGAACAGCCTCCTGCGCGCGACGATGGCGTTATGGTGTAACTGGTTAACACGCCGCCCTCTCAAGGCGGAGAGTCCGGGTTCGAGCCCCGGTAACGCTACCAAATTCAATTAACATAGATGGAAATCGTGGTGGTTGAGCGGACGGACCGCCGCCCTTTATCGGCAACTTCAGCACTGAGATGACTGCCGCTGCGAGGCCGAATCCTTCCAGGATGGAGGAAACGATGGCGATGTTATGCATAACGTCCGAGTTGTCAATCATCGGAGGCACGACGATTGAGTCGGGGAAGGCCGTCTGACGATCGAAACCTATATCGGTAAAGAGTGTGCGTTGTCCCACAGTGCCGTATCGATAACTCAGCACCGATCCATCGCCACGCAGGTCACTTTCAAGACTAGCCGTACCTTATCAAAACTCCATTTAGCAAGCGACTCCAGCTACGGAACCAGCAAGAGTTTACCCGAAGTCTTGCGTGACTCCAGGTCGCGGTGGGCCTGCGCTGCTTCGGCCAGCGGATAGTTGTGTTCGAGGCGCAGTTTGAGAGCGCCCTCTGCGACCCAGCGCAGCACATCGCCCGCGCGCTGCATGAGTTCATCGCGGGTTGCGGAATAGTCCTTGAGCGTGGGCCGCGTGACGTAGAGCGAGCCGCGCGTGGAGAGCTGGATGAGGTCGAAGGGCGGGACCGGCGCCGCTGGACCCGCCGTAGAGGACGAGGATTCCACGCGGACGCAGGCAGGCCAGGCTGCCGTCGAAGGTGGTCTTGCCGACGGAGTCGTAGACCACGGGAACGCCCGCGCCGCCGGTCAACTCGCGGACCTTTGCAGCAAAGTCTTCGCGGGTGTAGAGGACCGTCTCGTCGGCACCGGCTGCATGCGCTAGCGCAGCCTTCTCCTCGGTGGAGACAGTGGCAAAGACGCGCGCGCCCAGGCCCTTTGCCATCTGGATCAGAAGCAGACCGACGCCGCCCGCGCCGGCGTGGATGAGCACCGCATCGCCCATTTGGATGGCATAAGTCGAGTACGCGAGGTAGTGCGCCGTCATCCCTTGCAGCATCGCGGCGGCTGCCTGCTGCGTAGTGACGCCATCGGGAACCGCAATCAAGCGGGCAACAGGCGCAACGGCGAATTCGGCGTATGTCCCCGGCACGCCGCACCAGGCAACGCGGTCGCCGACCTTGATGGCGGTTACGCCGGGCCCAACGCCAACGACGACGCCCGCAGCCTCCTGTCCGGGGATGAACGGCAGCGGCGAGGGGTAGCGCCCCTCGCGCAGGTAGATGTCGATGAAGTTGACGCCGCAGGCCTCGATCTGGACCAGCGCTTCGCCGGGGCCGGGCGTGGGGGTAGGCAGTTCGCGGAGTTGAAGCACATCAGCTCCGCCGGTGTGGGCAATCTGGATGGCTCGCATGATGATTCGATGCTACCGCGCGCGCGGCGTTGCGGGAAGTGAAGACGCGGCAACGCGGCCAAGTCGCAAGTTCCGTGCGCACGACCCTGCTTTCTGAGACAATACGGACTGCCATGCAACCCGACAATCTCATCTCTCTCAAAGACGACATGGTGGCCTTCATCGCCGGCCATGGTTTGCGCCGCTTCAACGGATATGTAACTGACGATGTTCCCAGCGTCATCTTCGAGGACGGTGAGCCGGACTCGTGGAAGGACTTTGTGGAGCATGCCAAGGCATCCGGCGCCTGCTTTCTCACGATGAGCGAGGTGACGCTGGAGAAGGCCGACGTCGCCATCCTGCTGGAGCAACTGCGCGACCAGACCTACCCCGACTCCGACGCGATCGAGATCGACGACGCCGAGGCCCTGGTGAAACACGTTGGCAAGATCGGCTACCTACAGCTGGGGTTCGCCCACCAGGGCGTGATGTTCCTGTTCGAGACCTCGACCGAGTGGTACGAGCAGTTCCAGGAGCTGATCGAGACCGCCACCGACCTCGGCGGAATCGTCGTGGACGACCACAACCACGACGAGGACTGACGCAAGTGCTGTCGAAGTTGCCGGAGCAGGATCGAGCAGCGGTGCAGGAACCATCTAACGCAGCGCAATTGGCGAGTTGGGTACTGAAGGTCCCCAACCGTCCCGCCGACGCCGCCGCCGCAGAAGCGCTTGCCGCACATCTGGGCTGCCCGCTGGCCATCGCGCAGGTTCTGGTCACGCGCGGGATTGGCACGTCCGCCGCGGCCGAGGCTTTTCTCAATCCAACGATTGAAGCTCTGCTGGACGACCCTGCGAACGACCCCGCGCAGATGCTGGGCATGAAGACCGCCGTCGAGCGCATTCTAGGCGCAGTCCAAAGCTCCGAGCCGATCCTGATCTACGGCGATTACGACGTAGATGGAACCACCGCGACCGTCCTGCTGAAGACGACCATCGAGCGCATCGGACTGGCGATGGAACCGCAGAGGCCCGCGCAGATCAGCTATCACCTGCCGCACCGCATCCGCGAGGGCTATGGGATGCAGAACGCCATCCTGGCCGAGGCGGCCGAGGCCGGGGTGCGCCTGGTAATCAGCGTGGACACCGGTATCCGCGCCATCGCTGAAGTGGAGGCAGCGCGCGCGCTTGGCCTCGACCTGATCGTCACCGACCACCACCTACCCGACGATGCGGCAATCCCCGATGCGCTGGCCGTGGTGAATCCCGCGCAGCCAGGCTGCTCTTACCCCAACAAGAGCCTGTGCGGAGCGGCTGTTGCATACAAGCTGGCGCAGGCGCTGCTGGACTCCGCGGCGCCGCTTACCGCGGACGCAGCCGCCTTCCGGGCACGCACCCGCGGCGTACTGCTTCCCTCGTTCCTCAAGCTGGTGGCCATCGCCACGGTTGCGGACTCGGTGCCTCTGACCGGCGAAAACCGGACGATTGCGGCCCTGGGTCTGGCGGCGCTGGCGAACCCCGTACAGCCCGGTCTGCGCGCGCTGATGCAGTTGGCGAAGATTCCGCTGGACCGTGCGCCGACCGCGACCGAGGTCGGCTTCCGTCTGGCGCCACGCATCAACGCCGCCGGTCGCATGGACATTGCGGATGACGTGGTTGAACTGCTGCTGACCCGCGACGTGCCCCGAGCGCACGAGCTGGCGGTGAAGTTGGACCGGCTCAACCAGGACCGTCGCGCCTCCGAGGCACGCGCCCTGGACGCCATCGACCGCGAGCTACTTACGCTGGTGGACGCCGATGGCGCATACCCACCCGAGTGTCTGATCCTGGACAACCCCGAGTGGCATCGCGGCGTGCTGGGCATTCTGGCCTCGCGCGTGGTGGAACGAACGGGACGCCCCGCACTGGTCGTCACCCACGCCGACGGCGATGCGCACGGCTCCGGCCGCTCCGTTCCCGGCTTCCACCTGCTGGACGCCATCACATACGCAAACGGGGCCGCCGACGCCGGAGACCCGGCTGCGCCGCTCTTCCATCGCTTTGGAGGTCACGCTCACGCGGCCGGCTTCTCACTGCCGTCCGATCGGCTCCCACTACTGCGCGCTCGCATGAAAACCTATACATCTTCGCGTCTCACCCCTGCGCTTCTGGCCGCGCAGTTCGAATACGACGCGGAACTCACGCTGGCCGAGATCACGCCTGACCTGATGACCTGGATTGCGCGCCTCGCGCCCTTCGGCATGGGCAATCCCGAGCCGATCTTTCTGACGCGCAGCATGACTCTTGCCGCTCCCATCCGGCTGATTCAGGAAAAGCACATCAGCCTGCAACTGATGCAGAGCGCTGTTGGGCAACCATCCAATCCTGGCGCAATCCCCGCCGTCGGCTGGAGCCGCGACGCAAAGGGCTGGCCCGCGCGCTGCAATCGGTTGGGGCTCGGCAAGGGGTCCGTCATCGATGTTCTCTATCGCCTGCGGCACAATACCGGACCCTACGCCAGCCAGCAGTTCAGCGGCATCGAACTCGAACTGTGCGACCTGCGACCGGGCAGCGGGACGTTGCAGCCCTCGTAGAGAAGCTCTGAACAAGTCCCTGGAATTCCCCTCGGCACGGGCAACGACGGAGATTCTGACCCAAAGTCGGGTCAGAATGACGCTTCCAGGGAGGGCCAACTGACTTATTCAGAGATTCCCTAGATGAGGAGTGAGCGATAGCACTTGGGCCGCGGTCCACCCGCCGATCGAACAAAATCGATCGTTATTCCCTGGCAAGAAGAAATTTGCTTCGTTCGACGCGGCAAAACGTCTTATATACTAACACTTGAAGACATGGCGCCTACCCCTAAGTCAAATCGTGCAACGCAGTTAGTCCTATGGGGGACCGTGCTTGCCGTCCTCCTTCTGGCGCTCTATGCGATTCGTGCGTTCACTCGTGAGCGGGTCACCGTGGTGGCCGCGCAGGTCAGCTATCAGGACCTGGTGAAGACCTCTTCGACCAACGGCAAAGTCGAACCGGTGGACGACTTCGAGGCCCATGCGCAGGTTGCCGGCCAGGTGCAGGAGGTCTACGTCAATGTCGGCGACAAGGTCAAGGCGGGCGACTTGCTGCTGAAGATGGACGATGCGGACGCGTTGGCGAAGCTTGCCTCCGCCAACTCCGCCTTGCGCGCGGCCGAGCTTGCCGTGAGCGACATCGATCACGGCGGCACGCAGGATGAGCGCAACACCTATGCAAGCGACAAGAGCCGCGCCCAACTGCAACGCCGCGAAGACTCCGATGCGCTGACCGCGCTGGAACAGCTACAACAGAAGGGGGCAGCCTCGCCAGCCGAGATTGCTGCCGCACGCGCACGCGTGCAACTGGACGACAACACGCTGCGCAGCATCGAACAGCACAGCACCCAGCGCTACGGTGAGGCCGATCGCGCCCGCGCCCAGGCGGAGCTGGCCGACGCACGCGCCGCCGTCGCCGCGGCCGAACGCGCCTATGCCAGCGTCGATATCCGCAGCAAAATCTCCGGCACCGTCTACTATCTCCCGGTCTCCGAGTACGATTACGTCAATCTCGACAACAACGATCTGGTCTACGTTGCCGACCTCAAACATCTGCGCATCACGGCCTACTTCGACGAGCCGGAGATTGGCAACCTGGCCGAAGGGCAGCCGGTCAAGATCGTCTGGGAGGCCAAACCCGGGATGACATGGCACGGCCACATCACCCAGGCCCCCACCACCATCATCAGCTACGGCACACGCAACGTCGGCGAGTGCTTCATCGACGTGGACGATGCCGACGGCGTGCTGCAACCCAACGCCAATGTCACCGTTACCGTCACCACGGCGCAGCATCCGCATGTACTCAGCATCCCACGCGAGGCCCTGCACGACGAGGGATCACAGCCCTACGTCTTCCGCATTGTCCATAACAAGCTTGCGCGCACTCCCGTCCAGTTGGGCTCGCCCGCCAAACCGGCCATCGTCAACCTCACGCAAGTGGAGATCACGGGTGGCCTTGTCGAAGGCGACACGGTTGCCCTCAACGCCACCACCAACCGCGAGCTGAGCGCCGGACTCGAAGTCACGACTATTTATCGATGAGCATGAACGCACACTCCTCCCCGATGCTATCGTTCAAGCTCTCCCCGCGCGGTCGTAGTGCGTCTCTGTCAAGCACCCTGACGCTGTGCGTCTGTTTCACGCTTGCGCTCACGGCCCACGCGCAGATATCGCTCAGCACCGCGGTCGATCTGGCGCTGCGCGGCAACCCCCGCGTGCAAGGGGCACAGGCCGATGTTGCCAAGGCACGCGCTCAGCTATCCCAATCGCTCGACGCGTACGTCCCTTCCATTACCGCTGGCGCTGGAATCGGCCAGTCGTACGGGTACAGCCCTTATCCGCCGACGTTGTTCACCGTCAGCGGCGGGTCGCTGGTCTTGAGCGCCTCGCAAAGTTCCTACATCCGCTCGGCCCGTGCCGGGGTCGACGCCTCCCAACTTGCGCTGGATGACGTCCGCGAAACAGTCGCCGAGGAGACCACCCTCGCTTATCTCGCGGTGGAACACGATCAGCAACGCGAAGAGGTCGTCGGCCAGCAGGCTGGATTCGCCAAGACCCTCGTCTCCATTGTCCAGAGCCGCGTCGATGCCGGCCAGGATATGGCGATCGATCTCACCCAGGCCGAACTCACCCAGGCCCAGCTCCACCTGGCAACCCTGCGCGCCGCGGACGAGACGGCGGGCGATCGCGATCGCCTGGCGCGGCTCATAGGTCTGTCCATCGCCGCACTCAGCGTCGACCGCAACTTTCCAGCGAGCACCGTGCCCCTCGACGCAACGGTTGACACAACGGTGCATGGCTACGTCAACGCTGCCGTGGCCTCCGCATTTGCCAACGCAGAGGCCAAGCAGCAACAGGCCCGCGGAGACGCTCACTTCCGGTTCCGCCCCCAGGTGAACCTCTTCGCCCAATTCAACTTCTATGCCACCTTCAGCGACTCGTTCGCGCAATTGCAGAAGGTCTACCAGGCGAACACCGGTCAAACCACCCTGCGTGCCAGCGAGGGCGCCTTTGGCGTCCAGATCACCCTGCCTATTATGGACAGAGTTCGTGCAGCCAAGGCGCGCGAGTCTGCCGCCGACGCCGCGCACGCCTTCCACGACGCGCAGAACGCTCAGATTAGCGCGCTGGATGGGCAGTCTCGCCTGCGCCATACCATCGACGAGTTGAAGGCGCAGGCCGACGTGGCTACGTTCGCGCAGCAGTACGCCCAGCAGCAGCTCGAGGTCCTACAGCAGCAACTCAAGTCCGGCAATCCCGACGGGCCACAGATGACCCCCAAGGACGAGCAGAACGCGCGGATCGCCGAACGCGAGAAGTACCTGGGCGTACTCGACGGCGGGTACCAACTGCATCAGGCCGAGATCCACCTGATGCGCCAGACCGGCCAGCTGATTAGCTGGCTCAGATCTACTACAGCGGCCCCCACGCCATGACACCCAGTGGCCATCTCATGAACACGAATCAATCTGCGTAAATGTCCCTCAGGGGCTAAAGCCCCCAGATCTATTGAACATTTTGTGGCACGGGTGAACCCGTGCCCTTAAGCAAAACAGAGCTGTTCAGCACCCTCTGAAGTCCCGCCCTTTCAAAACCGGGACTTATTCAGAGCAGCCCTAGAGCCGCTCATTTGGAGAGCAGGAACACCCCGGCGCAGACGAACAATGCGGCCAGCCAGCGGCGGCGGTTGACGTTTTCCTTGAGGAAGAGCTTGGCGGCGAAGGCGTTGCCCAGGAAGGTAAGCGATGCGCTGGCCGGAGCAGCCAGCGAGAGCTCGACGTTCGAGAGGGTGAAGAGCAGGGAGAAGAAGCTGGCGGCCATGGACAACACGCCCAGCAGAAACATGGGGCTTGACGTAACGGCGCGAATGGCCCCGCCGAGGCCGGACTTTGCGCGGATGAGATCGAGGTCGCCGATGCGCCGCATGGCGCCCGCCGTCAGCACATCTCCCGCAACCGCCGTGGCCGCGACGGTGATGATGGTGGCCCAGGTCTCAATGGGGCCGGCGTAGATATGCTCGGGGTGGATCATTGCCGCTCACCCGTAGTTGCGGCATCGGGCGCGAGTTCTTCGGGCGGATGTTGCGACTCGTGCAGGGTGAGCGATGGCCCATTGGCGACGAATCCCACGCCGCAGACGATCAGCAGGATACCCAGCCAGCGGTAGACGGTGATCGTCTCGTGCTGCCAGTACTTTGCGAGAAACGCGACGACGACGTAGCCGAAGGCAGTCGAAGGCAGCACAAAGGTGAGGTCGGCCCAGGAGAGCGCGGTGAGGTAGCTGGCGAAGAAGCCAAGCAGACAGAGAATTCCGGTGATCACCCAGGGATTGCGCAGCGCCGCCAGAAGCAGCCCAAGGTGCGCCAGTGAGACCGGCCCGACCTGCGACATGCCATGCGAGAGCAGCGTGTCGCCCACCGCCGCGGTGAGCATCACAGCAAGCAGAATGAGATAGCGCTGCGGAGTGAGGGTGTGCTTCATCTACCTTCTAGGCTATCCGAAGTGCGCATGAGGCGCATGTGCCACAATGTCGGCCAGAAAGTCCGCAGGTCTATCGACAAAGACTGGCAGGTTTCTCACTCTGGAGTAGCGAAGATTTACGGTAACGACGCCATACCAGCTTTTGTGTGGTGAGATGCAACTTATTTCGGAGTATGAAACATACTTCCTGCGCCATAGATGCCTGGACTCGAGCGATTCGGGAAGCGTTTCGAAGTAAGAGAGGAAGTAGAAGAGACATTGTAGAGGTATATTCGCGAGCAATATGAATACCGCGAATCGAATGAAAGTATCCGTCCGGTGAGGTGTGAGAAGCATCGCCAACCCAGTAAAGACAGATACTGACAGCATGAAATAAAAAAGTCCGCGCTTTTGCCGGTGATATCTCACGCAACCATCATACTCCACAACAGAAACAACGCTTGTCATTCTGACGCTGAGCGTAGCGAATGCGGAAGAATCCCCGCATTACGCTTGCGCCTGCAATACACTCTGAGAGAAGCAAAAAGCCCATGCGTGACCACTGCTACTACGTCTACATCCTCGCCAACACCTTTCATCGCCTCTATACAGGTGTCACGAACGACATTATGGTTCGAGTCAAGCAACATAAGAGCGCTACCGATGCGAAGTCTTTCACTGCTCGATATGGAATCGACAGGCTTGTTTACTATCAGAGTTTCCAGTACATCAACGATGCGATTGCTCGGGAGAAAGAACTCAAGGGTTGGTTGCGCGTAAAGAAGATTGCAATGATTGTTCAGTACAATCCGACTTGGCGGGATTTGAGCGAAGACTGGGGCAAGCCTTTGGAGCCATTTGACGAGACAAAGATGAAGCCGCCCGTCACTTTTTGATAATGACGGACGATCTTGGCGCTTCGAGCAAAATACGGGGATTCTTCCCCGTTCGCTCCGCTCAGGGTCAGAATGACAATCCTTATTGGGTGTTGCGCATTGCTTGCTGCGCTCGGAATGACGTCCCCGAAATGAATCGGAAGCGATTAGCTGGAGGAAGCCTGGGCCTTGAGTGCGTTGGCGGCCTTAGTGGCACGGGCGGAGCGGTTACGCTGGCCGCGCAGCTTCATAAAGGAACGCGCCTCGGTGTAGAGCCGCGGGACATCGCGGTGGACGATGGCCTGCCAGACGACGCGGAAGGCCGCCTTGGGGCGGAAGAAGTATTCGTCGTAGAACTTGTGCACCATCTCCAGCACGTACTCGGCGGGCAGGCCGGGATACTCGATGTGGGCCATCTGGTGGCCGGCGTCGTCGCTCATGGAGAGGTTGGTGATGTAGCCCTTCTCCTTGGCGAAGTCGTATAGCTCGGTGCCGGGGAAGGCGTGCGCCATGGAGACCTGGATGGTCTCGCAGTCGAGCCGCTTGGCGAACTCGATGGTGTTGCGGATGGACGCCGCGGTCTCGCCGGGCAGACCGAGGATAAAGTCGCCGTGGATGACCAGGCCGAGCTTGTGGCAGTCGCGTGTAAAGTCCAGCGCGCGTTCGACGGTGGCGCCCTTCTTGATGTTCTTGAGGATCTGCGCGTCGCCCGACTCGTAACCCACGATTAGCAGGCGGCAGCCGGCCTCCTTCATCGCCTTCAGGGTCTCGTAGTCGGTGGTAACGCGCGATGTGCAGGACCAGGTGAGGCCGAGAGGTTTCAGCTTCTCGCAAAGTTCGATGGTGCGCGCCTTCTGGATGTTGAAGGTGTCGTCGTCGAAGAAGAACTCCTTCACATGCGGGAAGAGCTTCTTGGCGTTGGCCATCTCGGCCGCGACATCGTCGGTGGAGCGCTTGCGCCATGCATGTCCACTCAGCGTCTGCGGCCATAAGCAGAAGGTACACTGCGCCGGGCAGCCACGCGTCGAGTAGAGGGACACGAACGGATGCAGCAGAAACGGCACGTTGTACTTGGTCACGTCCAGGTCGCGCGCGTATATCTCGGTGGCCCAGGGCATCTCGTCAAGCTGCTCCGGTGTAACCTGCGGACGGTCGGGGTTGTGCTGGATCACTCCGTTGTCGTCGCGGTAGCTGACGCCGAGGACCTCGTTCAGCGGCTTGCCGTTGGCGTACTCGACGATGGAGAAGTCGAATTCACGGCGGCAGACGAAGTCGATGGCAGGGCACTCGTTCAGTGCGCGATCGGTGGAGGTAGTGACGGGCGGCCCGACAAAGGCGATCTTGATCCCGGGGTAGGTCTGCTTGATGACCGTAGCCATCTTCTGGTCGCCGTCCCAGCCCATGGTGCTGGTGAAGAGGACGAGGAACTCGTAGTCCTTGAGGATGGCGACGACGTCCTGCCAGCTCAGGTGGTGCGGCGGAGCATCGACCAGGCGCGATCCCTCCAGCATGCCCGCCGGATAGGTGAGCCAGACGGGATACCAGTAGGACTCGATCTCGCGTGTGGCGGGCCAACGGCTGCTTGCGCCGCCATCGAACTTCTCGAAGGAGGGCGGGTTCAGGAAGAGGGTCTTCAGTGGAGTTGTCATTGTTATAATTTTACCATTCATGGCCGCTAATCGCGCAGTGTTAGCGGTAAATTCGCATGGGTGCTGCCCCATATACTGGTTGGTTTCTGCGCTATTTTGCAGGGCGGACTTTGACGTCTCCATGCGCATCGAACAGCAAAGAGGAAGATAACCATGCCCCAGAGCATTCACGACCGTGCCGCCGAACTGCACAATCTTGCGGCCCATGCCCACGCTGCAGCCGCGGCCTCCCATAGCCAGGGCAGCCCCACCGCCCACGAACTCTCGCGCCAGGCGCACGAGTACTCCACACGCGCCTTCGAGGAATCGCGCAAGGCAACCGAAGCGCACGGCGAATCACCTGAGCCGCCTGCCGTCCTATAGAAAGACTGGCAGTCAGCGCTCAACTCGACGAAGGTAAGTCCAGCCGAGGCTTTACTCCTTGTAGGGTTTTACCGCCGCGCCCTTGGCGGAGAAGTATGCCGCCACTGGGTCGTTCTTCAGCGCCTTCAGCCCGGAGACAACGCACTCTGCATTCAACTCCGCTCCGGCGCGACTGGTGTGGGTGTGCGGATCGCCGAAGAGCGGCTCCACGGCCGCCTCGCCCAGCGCATCGTACCGCCGCGCGATTATCTCGTTGAGGTCGACAAATCCCACACCCTCCTGGGTAGCCACCTGGCGCGCCCAACCAGCGTAGTTGGCGGTGTTGCGAACCACCTTGCCGTCCTGCCACAACTTGCGCGGGATCAGCGAGCAGACGATTGGAATTCCGCCCTTGGCCTTGGTGTCCTGGACGATCTTGCGGATGTACCACCCGTAGGTATGCACCGTCTCGTGCATCTTGAGCAGCGGGTTCTCGATCTCCACCGTCTCCTCGCCCACGCCCGGCAGCGTAGCGCGCGCCCGCGACGGATCGTCCGGCTTGCCTTCGTCGTTGTGTCCAAACTGGATCATTACCACGTCGCCCGGCTTGACCATGGCCAGCGTCGCCGCCCATGGATCGCCGCCCGGCCTGTTCATGTAAGTCCGGCTGCTGAGCCCTCCGATGGCGCGGTTCACCACGTTAATCCTGGTGGTGTCGAAGTCGTCCACCAGCGGCTCGCCCCATCCCCACTGCCCGCCCGCACCGTCGCCCTGCCCATTGCGTACGGTGGAGTCGCCCACCAGGAAAAGAGTTGGCAGCTTTGGGTTGGCCGGCACAGGAAGCGGAATTCGGGGTGGCCGCGGAGCTACAGCAGGTGCAGCAGTCCCCGCGGGCGGCGTCTGGGTCGCACCCGCAGCAGCCGGTGGAGCCGCACTGGCCGGTGGCTGCGCCGCGCTAGAGTGCCATGCGACATTCGACAGCATGAGTGCGAGGAGAAGAGAAAGAAAAGTAAGCGAGGAACGCTGACGGGACGATTGCCGAGAAATATGGATGGAATTCATGGTTCCCATGTGTACCGCCCGCAGCGCACGCTCGTCAAGCCGTTCTCGCGCCTGCGCGCCGCTCGAACCCTTCATGCCTCATCTGTTATCGTTTCCGCACCATGAAAATCACACGTCGCGCCGCTCTGAAGTCGTCCGCCCTCGCCGCTACAGCTCTAGCACTTGAAGGCACACGCATCTTCTCGCAGGCCTCCACTTCGGTCGATGCGCACATCGACATTCTGCCCCATGAGCCGATCGCCACGATCTCGCCGGAGATATACTCCCAATTCATCGAGCACCTGGGCGGAGTGATCTACGATGGCGTGTGGGTCGGCCCCGGATCGAAGATTGCCAATACCAATGGGATTCGCCAGAGCTTCATCGAGACCATGAAGGCGGTGCAGGCACCCCTGCTGCGCTGGCCGGGCGGCTGCTTCGCCGACTCATACGACTGGCGCGACGGCCTGGGGGCCGCAGCCAATCGCCCCGCGCGCACGGGCTTCTGGGGCCAGCAGGAACCCAACCAGTTCGGCCTGCACGAGTTTATGCACACCTGCCGCGCCATCGGATGCAAGCCTTACCTGGCCGCCGATATGCGCTCGCTGCCGGCGCGCGACTTCTATCAGGAGATTGAGTACTGCAACGCTCCGGCCGGGCTGGTGCCGTCGAACTCCGCCGCACCCGCCACACGCAACGCGCTGGCCGCCCAGCGCGCGGCCAATGGCGACCCTGAGCCCTTCAATGTGGACCTGTGGGGAGTAGGCAACGAGAGCTGGGGATGCGGCGGCAACCTAGTCCCGGAGGAGTATGCGGCAATGTTCCGCCGCTTTACCGCTTGGACGCCAAGCTACGGCAGGACGCCGATGCGCTTCGTCGCCGTGGGGCCGAACGGAGACGATGTGGACTGGACGCGCCGCCTGTTCAAGAGCCTGTACGCCAACGCCGAACGGCGCAATATCTTCGGCCTCTCGGTGCATTACTACACCTCGGGCAGCGCCACAGGGTTTGCCGAAGGCGATGCACTGGCCTTCAACACCGACGAGTACTACGACCTGCTGACCCGCGCCAGCATCATGGAGCGCATCGTCACCGACCACTGGGCCGCAATGGGCGAGACCGCGCAATCCGGTCAGAACACTGTCAAGCTGGTGGTGGACGAGTGGGGCGCGTGGTACGGCAAGGGCACCGCGCTGGGGTCCGAGTACAATCTGTCGCAACAGTCCACTATGCGCGACGCGCTGCTGACCGGCATCACGCTGGACATATTCCAGCGTCACGCAGACAAGGTCGCCATCGCCGCCGTCGCGCAGTCCATCAATTGCATCCACTCGCTGATGCTGGCGCAGGGAGACAAGTTTTGCGTCACGCCTACCTTCCACGTCTTCCGGATGTATATGCCGCACCGCGGCGCGCAGGCGGTCCGCGCGGAGTTCACGGCTCCGGCGATTCGCAATCCGCTGGCCAATGCATCCATTCCTGTTGGCGGCAATAGCTATACCGGATCGCTGGAGGCGGTAAAGCTGCTTGCGGGGCTTAGCGGCTCGGCGTCCATCTCGCCCACCAACCCCAAGCAGCTCACGTTAACAGTGGTGAATCCGCACATCGACCAGCCGATCGCCGCAGAGATTGCCGTCGGCGGAGCTTCAATCGCAAGCTACGGCGGCCAGGTCCTGGCCGAGCCGGACGTCCACGCACACAATGATTTCGTGCACCCAGACGCGGTCAAACCGTCGGCGGTCGTCGCCGCCACGCCCAACGCTGGACGGCTGACGCACACGTTCCCACCTGCCAGCGTCACCACGCTGCAGATCACGCTGGCGTGACGATGAAATATTTCCTTCTCACGGTACTTGGGCTTATCGGTGCCATTCTTTACTTGGGTGGAGCGTATCGAAAGAATGGAAAAGTCTTATTATTCGGATTAGCGTGTCTTGATCTCCAGTTTGGAATCATCGCAGTCATGCTCATTTATGCTCGCTCATGGATGCTCGCGAGTGCATTTTCCTTCGCGGCACTGTACATGCTTTTCCAATTCCTCCAACCTGCAAAGAAGACTTAGTGCCAGCAACCCAAGGCTCGATGCTTGGTCTAACATTTGTACCACAGGGAATGCTAAAGATTGACAAAGATTGTTATTCGAGTCAGCATCGAAGTTAGGAGGTAACCTCATGAATGTCTCTCTAACACCTGAGCTCGAAGAGTTTGTCAGCACCAAGGTCGGTTCTGGCCGCTACAACTCGGCCAGCGAAGTGGTACGCGAGGCCCTCCGATTACTGGAGGAACGCGATCAAGCGCGCACCGCGCAGATCGCTGCCTTCAACAAAGAGCTGGGCCACCGGTTGTCGTCGCTTGACCGTGGAGAAAAGGCCGACCCAGCAGCGGTGCGTGCGCGGATTGCGGGCAGGTCGAGGTCGCGTAGAAAGATCAGCGCATGAACCGGTATGTGCTGAGCGTTGCCGCCGAACTCGATCTCGACGAGATATGGGAGTACATCGCTCAGGACAATCTCGACGCTGCAGACCGCTGGATCGGCAAACTCTTCGATGCCTTCGACTCGCTTGCTCAGATGCCTGCGATGGGCCATAAGCGTGAAGACCTCACGCCCTTCCCGGTCCTCTTCTGGCCGGTAGGATCGTACCTGATTCTCTATCGTGTGCAGGACGATAGGATCGAGATCGTTGCTGTGACTCAGGGTGCCCGCGATATTCCAGCGTTTCTAAGCCAACGCAATCAATAGCACCCGGTGCGGACTTTTCTCTCCGCCACTTCTACTCGCTGTTGCGATGGAGGGCTTCGTCGTAGAGGGGCAGGGTGTGCAGGCGGATGCGCACCAGCGTCGGGTTGCTGCCACGGAAGTTTAGGCCGCGGTCGGTCTGGTCTCCGTTGAGGATGCGCGTGGTCTGCCAGACGCCATCGACGAACTTCCCTTCCTCCGCGCGCAGGATCTCAAGCTGCAGGTTGGGCGTCTGCTGCAGCACGGCGGCGGGCAGCGTGAAGCTGACGCTCACGTCGAAGCCACTGACCAGGAACTCCAGCGGGCCAAGCTGCGCCACCACGGCGCGGCCCTGCAGCGTGAGCGTGCCGGGAGGGAATGTTCCGTCGGACTGTGGAAAGCCGAAGGAGGCGACCGCGTCGGCGTCGGCGAAGTGGATGGACTGGCGGGCTGCGCCCTTGTCTTCGACCGCGGTGAGCAGTTTGCCGTCCAGGTTGAGCTGGGCGATCTGGCTGCCGGGAGCGTTGAAGAGGGCGTAGTTCTCAACGGGGTTGACGGGCCGTACCGGAGCGGAGGCGATGGTCCCTTGTGGATTGGGGACTTCCGCCGTCTGGTCGTGGTCGATGCCGAAGGGCGAGAAGCCGATGGCGCCGTGACCCAGCGCATAGAAGAAGTAGCGGCCGAAGTTGGGGCCGAACTGGCTCTCGGGAATGAAGAGCGGGTTGTCGGCGCGGCCATAGGTTGCGACGATGCTGCGGAAGAGGCTGAAGTCGTCGGAGTAGAAGTCGGGCGCCAGGATGTCGATGGCTGGCGCGGCGGCCTTCCAGATGGGGATGTTGGCCTGTTGCGGGCCGCCGGAGGGATACTCCTGCCCTGCACTGGGGCGGTCGCGGTTCTCCAGCGCGTGCACGGGGTAGGCGAACCACACGTTGCAGTACATGGGCAGCGCATACTCGGCCTTGCCTGCGGCGGCGACCTCGCCGATGTAGTGCGCGGTGGAGTAGGCGGCGAAGGATTCATCGGCATCGGGGCCGAAGGTCTTGGTCCAGGTGCTACCGGTGGGCAGATGCATGGCGCGTGCGAAGTCCGCGGGAACGGGAGCGTCAAATTGTTTCTGCGCGGCAGGAGAGAAGTCGCGGATGGAGCCGACTGAGCCGGACTCGTTCTCCACCTGAATCATGATGACGGTGTGCTGCGTGCCGTCGATGGACTTGACGTGATGCAGGAGCGCGGCGAAGGCAGCCTTATCGGCGTCGAGATTGGCGGGCGAGTTGGGACTCATGACGTCCAACAACTTGCCATAGGCGGTCTCCTCGCGCGGGTATGTCTTGGGGTCGGACTTAATCCACTCCGGAACGTAATGGTTCTGGCCATTCTTCCAGGTGCCAAACCAGAGCAGTACCAAGCGGAGGTGGTGCTGGCGCGCTTGCGTGACCATCAGGTCCACGTTGGAGAAGTCGAAGGTACCCTTGGCGGGCTCGATCTGCTCCCAGTAGACAGGGGCCTCGACAGTATTGGCGTGCATGGCTTCGGCGGCGCTCCACGCACCGGGCAGGGTTGCGGGCCATGCGCTGGAGTTGTTGATCTGGCCGCCGAGGACGAGGAAAGGCTTGCCGTCGACGATGAGGGCGAAGCGGCCATCCTTCTTCTCAAGGTGGGGAATGTCGTTGGACTGCGATTGGGCCGGATAGACAGCAAGAATGCAGAGGGCGAGCGCGTAGAGACTCTTCACAATTGAACTCCTTTGATTCCCATAGAATGTTAGCGCATCGACTGGGCGGACGCGTGGGATTCGTTGGTGGCAGAATTATCGAACTGTCGCTTCACCAGAGAACCGAAGCGACGTTACACTCTAGCGATGACGACTTCGGGAACGAAGGCTGCCGAAGATTTGGCCGCAACACTGTCCTCGATCCGCACTGAGTCGGGTGCGAGCCTTCTGTCGCTGGCGGAGGCGTCGCCTGTGCTGTTAGTGTTCCTGCGGCACTTCGGCTGCTCGTTCTGCCGGAAGGCGATCGGCGATGTGGCGGAATTGACGCCTGAACTGGCGCGGCGCGGTGTGCGGCCAGTGTTTGTGCATCTGGGCACGCCGGAGATAGCGAAGGCGCACTTCGATTACTACGGACTGAGCGATGTGGAACGAGTCAACGATCCCGGCGCAACAATCTATCGGCATCCGGCGTTCGCCCTGGCGCGTGTGAATCCGTTGTGGCATCTGGTCAACCCGGTGGTTTGGGTGGGCTGGTTGAAGGGCGCGCTCTTCAAGCACGGGATCGGCAAGATTCAAGGCGATGGACACCAGATGCCGGGACTCTTCTATCTGAAAGAGGCAAAGATTGAGCGGCGGTTTGTGTACCGGACCATCGCGGATGAACCGGACTATCTGAAATTGATCGCTTGATTGGCAACCTGCTATCACTACTTAATCAGCATGGAGACGATGGCGGCGGACATGAGGTTGGCCATGGTGCCTGCGAGCATGGCGCGGAATCCGAGCCGGGCGAGGTCGTTGCGGCGGTTGGGGACCAGAGCGCCGATGCCGCCGATCTGCATCCCGATGGAGCCGAGGTTGGCGAAGCCGCAGAGGGCGAAGGTGGCGATGGAGAAGGTACGCGGCGAGAGAGCTCCTTTCTGCAGGCCGAGCTGGGTATAGGCCACAAACTCATTGAGCACGGCGCGCGTGCCGAGGAGGTTGCCGATGGCAGGCGCCTCGCGCCACGGGATTCCGATGAGCCACGCAACCGGCGCGCCGAAGAAGCCCAGGATGGCGTTGAGCGAGTGCGGGAACGGAATGTGTCCGTGCGCCCAGGCGAAGTTCGATACACCGTTCATGCAGGCGTTCAGCAGTCCGACTAAGGCGAGGAAGCTGATAAGCATGATGGCCACGTTGAAGGCCAGCGCGCCGCCGTCGATGGTGCCGCGCGCGATCGCGCCAATGAAGTTCTCGTTGGCGTGCTCCTCGGAGGGCGGCATGTGGACGGTGCCGGCGGTGGCGGGGACCTCGGTCTCGGGCACCAGCATCTTGGCCACCAGGATGGTTCCCGGCGCGGTCATAATCACAGCAGAGAGCAGGTCCTTCGCGTTAATTCCAAACGAAATATATGCCGCCATGATTCCGCCGGAGACGTGCGCCATGCCCGCAGTCATAATGGTCATCAGCTCGGAGTTGGTGGCGCCGGCAAGGAACGGGCGGATGGTGAGCGGGGCCTCGGTCTGGCCCATGAAGATGCTGGCGGCGACGTTGGTGCTTTCCGCGCCGCTGGTGCCCATGGTGCGCTGCATGATCCACGCGACCACCTTGATGACCTGCTGCATCACTCCAATGTGGTACAGGATGGCGAAGAACGCGCTGACGAAGATGATGGTGGGCAGCACGGCGAAGGCGAAGACGTGGAGCACGCTGTTGGGATCGCCCAGCGGGCCGAAGACCATGGTGGAACCGTCGGCGGCGTGGCCCAGCATCGAGGTCACCGCACGGCTGGCCACCTGTAGCATGCGCTGTCCGTAGGCCCACTTGATGACCAGGAAGGCGAAGACGATTTGCAGGCCGAGGCCCCAGGCGACGGTGCGCCACTTGATGGCGCGGCGATTGGTGGAGAGCGCGTAGGCGATGCCGAGGAATGTGATGAGTCCGAGAAGTCCGGTGAATCGTGCCACGGTGCGCTCCCTTGGGTTCGTCTGCTATGGCCTGATGAAGTGTGGGTTGAGTGTAACGGGTAGAAGAGATTCGTAGCTACAATTTTCGTGAGCGCTTCTTGCCGAACGCGAGCCTAATAACCGTGTCGAGTTCAGCTAGGTTTTTCGCCGGATGATCTGGATCCCGACGCAGCGATTCTCGCATTGTCTTCGCCAGAAAAAGGTAGTTCACGCCTTCGGTAGCGCCTTTCGGCGACCTGTACTTCACTTTCGCAAGGAACTTATGAACGGGTTTGTCCAATAACGGGTACTCCGACGGGAACCTAAGGCACAACATCTCCGAAAGGAATGCTCCCCGGGATTTCACTTTTTGCTTTGTGAGTCGATCGATCTCTTCAACTACCGTATCGTCGCGTTCCTCCTTCTTTGCGTCAAAGATTCGTATGATACTTCGCGATAGCTCGCTGAGCTTGTCCGCTTTTCCTTTGCGTTCCCAGCCATGTCCTTGCATCCGATCACCGACGCCTTTCTTCTTGGAACTCCAGTATTTGGGCAGCTCTTCGTAAAGTTGAGAGGAGTCTATCTGCCCATTAGCGCAACGACGAAATAGCAACTGTAAGTGTGCCCGATTCTTGCCATATGAGATCAAAGTCCTTCGCCTCTCTTCGATTCGCTCTGACATTCCGGATGGGCGGGGAAGCTTGAGTGCGATTACCGGATTGGACTCTTTCTTCTGTTCGTTGGATTTCTTACTGCCGGTTCGCCAAGAGCGCGGTGCCTCGTTGTATTTCTTCAGCCAACCTTCTGCCACAATCAAACATTGACCCTCAATCTGTTTCACCCACTCCTTCCCTTTTGCATAGTCGTCGAGCGACAATTCGGAGTACATATTTGCTTCGTAATTTGTTTCGAATGCAGCTTTGGTTAAATTAGAAGAACCGATAATGGCAAAGCACCTTCCATTAGCTTCTTTCCAAAAGATTGCCTTTGGGTGAAAGCCGCCAATCTCATCTGCCACCAGAAACTGACCCTTTCTTTCAGGCGGCAGCCATTTCAATACTGCTCCGCACGCAGCCTTTCTCGTAATGCCAAAATCTTTGCCTATAATTACTCGAAAACTCACACAGGCAGGGTTAAGCTTCAGTGAGCTGTCCCAGTCAGTGAGATAGGCCGTAACTATGAAAAGTTCAACCGCCTTTTCGAAGGCTTTTCTGTACTGCATGGAAAGTCCGTTACCGCTTTGTGGGTTCAGCAGTAGTTTCAAATTATCTGTCATATTTTGTCCTTCGTGACGATCTCGCGGATGAGGGGGATGGGCGTGGGTGGGGCGGCGGAGATTTGCAGGGTCTCGCGAAGCATCTCTTCGGGTTCGTCGAGCAGGGCGGGGTCCCCGGTGAAGAGGGTGGCGAGCGGCTGGCCGACACGGATGCGGTCGCCAAGCTTGCCGTGCATCTCGATGCCCGCGTGGGCGCTGACCGGCGCGCCGGGATGGGTGCGGCCTGCTCCGAGGCGCTGCACGGCCCAGCCGATCTGCTTGCAGTCCATCGCTGAGAGAAAGCCCACGCGGTCTGGCGGTGAGGGTGCTGGTTGCGGCGGGCTTGTGGAAGGCGGCAGGGTTGGCGAAGGCGGCGAGGTAGGGGGATTCGTGGCTTGCGGATGAAATGCGGGGATTCTTCGCTCCGCTCAGAATGACAACCTCTGAAGAGGGGTCGCTCGTTTGTAGTTTGACCATCTGGAGGAAATGCTGGTAGGCGGAGCCATCTGCGAGGAGCTGCGCGGAGAGCGCGGCACCGGCCTCGGGCGTGGCAGCCTTACCGCCGAGGTGGAGCATGTGGCCCGTGAGCGCGTGGGTCAGCGCGAGGAGGTCGGCGGAGAGGCGAAGTTTTTCCGGCGGGAGGGTGAAGGCGCAGCCGGGCGAGAAGTGCTGAAAGAGTTCGAGGCACTCCTGGACTTCGACCCAGTTGCCACTGAAGCGTCCCAGCGGCTGGTCCATGGAGGTGAGCAGCGCGAGGGTGCGCGTGCCGGCGAGCTCGCCGGTCTCGACCATAAGGCGGGCCAGAAGTTGCGCGTCGGCGTACTTCGACATGAAGGCGCCGGAGCCGGTCTTGACGTCGAGGACGAGGGCGTTGAGGCCGGCGGCAAGCTTCTTGCTCATGATGCTGGCCGTGATGAGATAGGGCGACTCGACCGTTCCGGTGTGGTCGCGCAGGGCGTACAGGATGCGATCGGCGGGAACCAACGTGGGCGTCTGGCCAGCCATGGCGAAGCCGCACTGACGCAGGATTGCCAGGAACTCCGGCAGAGGGAGCTGGGTGCGGAAGCCGGGAATCGTCTCCAGCTTGTCTAAAGTTCCGCCGGTGTGGCCGAGGGAGCGGCCGGAGATCATCGGGTCCATCAGCCCAGCGGCTGCGACGATTGGCGCGATCATGATAGAGGTCTTGTCGCCGACGCCGCCAGTGGAGTGCTTGTCCACGGTGAATGCGTCGAGAGAACTTGTGTCGAGGGTTTCGCCGGAGAAGCGCATGGCCTGGGTGAGGGCGGCCAGCTCCCGCGGGTTGAGTCCGCGTAGAAAGATCGCCATCAGCAGCGCGGCGGTCTGGGCGTTTGTGGGGGCGTCGGCGGGCGGGCCGGATGCGGACTCTCGCTCGACCAGCGCGCGGATGAAGTACTGGATTTCGGCGTCGGAGAGGGCGAGGCCGTCGCGCTTGTGCTGGATCACGTCGATAGGGTGGATGGTCACGGCTCGATTGTATGGGTTGGTTCCATTGAAATGAAGCGGGTTGTTTGATTCCGACCAGGAACGAGGGCGAGGAAGCAGAAACGATGGGTCGTGAGCAATAAGCCGTGAGCTATGAGCTATGAGCCGAGGCTACTCGGGGGTGAGGCGGAAGGCGGCGGGGAGCAGGGCGGCCAGCGTGGTGGAGACGGTTTCGCCGGTGGCAGAGGGATAGAAGACGGCGGTCTCCGGCGTGCTGAATTCAAGGACCGTCTGGCGGCAGGCGCCGCAAGGCATGCAGGCTGCACCGTTCAGGTTGACGATTGCGATGGCCCGGATGCGTATCCGCGGGCCGTAGAGGGTGACGGCTGTGGCTATGGCGGCCTGTTCGGCGCAGCAGGTAAGGCGGTACGAGGCGTTTTCGACGTTGGCTCCGGCGACGATAGCCCCGTCTTGCCTCTGGTCGGCATACAGCAGGACTGCCGCGCCGACGCGGAAGTGGCTGTAGGGCGAGTAGGAGTTGCGGGCGGCCTCTGCGGCGTGCTGGTGCAGGGCAGCGACTTCAGCTTGGCTAAGTGGCATAGATGAATGAGGTTAAAGGGTGCAGACGGAGAAGGCAAGCGATGAGGGGTAGGCGGCCTTGCCAACCCAGGGTTTCAGGCTCATGGATAAGGGGCAGTGGCCCGATAAGGGAGAGGTGGAAGACTTAACCAAAGAGTTCATCGCGGAGAGTCAGGAGGGGCTGGAGCGGATGGAACTCTGCCTGACCGAGTTGGAGAAGCGTCCGGACGATGGCGAAGCGATATCGGAGATCTTCCGCGCAGTCCATACCATCAAGGGGACGACGGGCTTTCTAGGGTTTGCCCGGCTGGAGAAGCTTGCACACGCGGGTGAGGGCCTGCTGGGAGCGCTGCGCGACGGCAAGCTGCCAGTGACCACGGAGTCGATCAGCGGGCTGTTGCAACTGATGGATGGGCTGCGCACGATTCTGCAAACGATCGATACGACGGGAACCGAGGGGGAGCAGTCAACGGACAACGACGACAGTTTGATCGAGATTCTGTTGCGGCTGAAGGCTGGGGAGTTCGTCGCGAAGGAAGCATACCCCTCTCAGAATCGAGATGGGGGGCACCCGGCTTTGCCGGCGACTGCGCCTTCAACGCAGGACAAGACGCTGCGCATCGATGTCGAAGTGCTGAACCGGATGATGAACCAGGTTGGCGAGCTGGTGCTGACTCGCAACCGGATTCTTCGCTGCTCGCCGGGTACGGAGGACTTTCCCGAGCTTGCGCGCAGGCTGGACAGCGTGACGGCAGAGCTGCGCGAGAGTGTAATGCAGGCCCGCATGCAGCCCGTGGGGCATCTATTCAACAAGTTTCCCCGCATGGTGCGCGACCTGGCCATCCGCTGCGGGCGGCAGGTCCGGATTGAGTTTGAGGGGCAGGAGACGGGGCTGGACAAGGGCCTGCTGGAGGCGGTCCGTGACCCGCTGACCCACGCCGTGCGCAACGCTGTGGACCACGGGATTGAGCCTGCGGAGGAGAGGGTGAAGGCGGGCAAGCCAGCCGAGGGCGTGGTGCGTCTGCGCGCGTTCCACCAGAGCGGGTCGGTGGTGATCGAGGCGATCGACGACGGCGCGGGGATTTCGACCGAGCGAGTGCTGGCCAAGGCAGTCGAACGCGGCTTGATAACGCTGGAGCAGGCGGAAGCAATGACCCAGCGCGAGGCGTTGCAGACGATCTTTGTGGCGGGATTCACTACCGCGAAGAAGGTGACCAACATATCCGGGCGCGGCATGGGGATGGATGTGGTGCGCGCCAATGTGGAGGCGGTGGGCGGAAGCGTGGAGTTGGAATCGCGCATGGGGTGGGGAACGACTGTGCGGATGCGGGTGCCTCTGACCCTGGCTATCGTGCCCGCGCTGGTGGTGCAGAGCGGAGGGCAGAGCTTCGCGGTGCCGCAAAGTTCGCTGGTCGAGCTGGTGTATGTGCCGCGTCACGAGGCGGAGCAGGCGGTGGAACGGATGGGCGCGGCGCAGCTTTACCGGATGCGCGAAGGCTTGCTGCCGCTGGTGTGGCTGGACCGTCTGCTCGGACTGAAACCAAGCGCGGGCGCAGAGGCAGCCGATTTCTATATTGCCGTAGTGGAGTCGGACGGCCGCCGGTACGGGCTGGTGGCAGACGATCTAAAGGCGCCGGAAGAGATTGTGGTGAAGCCGCTATCGGCGGAGCTGCGCGAGATCGGGGTCTTCTCCGGCGCTACAGTACTGGGCAACGGCACGCTGGCGCTGATTCTGGACGTGGCGGCAACGGGAGCGCGCGCCGGTGTGCGCCAGATGGCGGAAGCGCAGAACGTGGTGAGCGCCAGCCAGACCCAGGTCGAGACGGCGCAGATCCAGATGGAGAGCTCGATGGTGATTTACGAAACGGGAAAACGCGGGTCTGCGGAAGGCGGCGGCGGGGAGCAGATGGCGATGCCGTTGAACGCGGTGGACCGGATTGAAAGCGTGCCTATGAGTGAGATCGAGTATGCCGGTGGAAGAGCGGTGCTGCAATACCGCGGCGAGCTGATTCCGCTACAGGATGAGGACGATGTATTGCGCGAGAGGAGCGCGCAGGGCGGCAGCGCGACGGTGACTGTGCTGATCTGCCTGCGTCATGGAGCGGGTGGAGCGAGGCGGGTGGGGATGGTTGTGCGGCGCGTTCTGGATGTATCGCCAGGCACGCTGCTGGCCGCGGATGAAGCAGCGAGCAAGCTGCAGTTGGCCATGGTGAAGAATCGAGTGACCACAGTACACCACGAGTTTGCGCTACGGGTTGACGGTACGCCCGCGGCGGTCCTGAGTGAGGTTGCATGATGAGTGCGGCGGAGATGAGGGCGGATGCGGGCGGCACAGTGTCTATCTGCTCACTGCGGGTAGGAAGCGGGTTGTTCGGCATCGACACGCGGCAGATACGGGAGGTCCTGGGAACGACGGCACCGCAGCGCGTGCCGCTTGCCCCGGAGTACATCGCCGGGGTGGTGCCGTATCGCGGCGAAGTGCTGACTGCGGTGAGCTTCCGGGCGCTGCTGGGATTGGAGCCATGGACCAAGAAGAACTGCATTCTGGTCTTCGATGGGGAACAGAACGAGGAACGCTTTGGATTGATCGTGGATGGCGTCAGCGGCGTGATCGCGCTACAGCAAGACGCGCTACAGGCAAACCCCAGCGGGCTCGACGCGCGCAGCATGGAACTGTTCGATGGAGCATATAAGTTGCCGTCAGGCCTGTTGGTGCATCTCGGACCCGCGGAAGCTGCGGCCATCCCGCCTGGCCGAGAGCGGATTGTTTGGGAGACTGAATCAGGAGAGGCAGGGGGAACCGAGATGAGGGCATTGATCGTGGACGATTCGAGATTCATCCGCCAGTACATGCGTCAACTGCTGGAGGGCATGGGCCTGAGCTGCGAGCAGGCAGTGGATGGCGACGAAGCGCTGGAGTGGCTTCGCGGCGCGCTGCCGTTCGATTTTATGCTGCTGGATGTGAACATGCCGGGGATGAGTGGACTGGAGTGTGTGAAGACGCTGCGCAATGCGGGCCTGCAGCCTGCGATGAAGGTGATGATGGTGACGACCGAGGCCGACCACTCGTACATCCGCCAGGCGCTGGACTATGGCGCGGACGAGTTCCTGATGAAGCCGTTCACGCCGGAGAGCTTGCGCGAGAAGCTGGCCATGATTGGGCTAGCGACGTAAACCATGGGTCGATCGCTGCACTGTGAAAGAGAAGATGCAATGCAAATGGAAACCAGGAGACCGATTCGAGTGCTTGCGGTGGACGACTCCGCGGTGATGCGCGGCCTTCTGCGGAACCTGTTTCAAGCGCAGGGGAAGAAGCGCTCCAGCGACCTGCCGGAGATGGAGTTATGCGGCGTGGTGGAGGATGGTGTGGAGTGCCTTGCGGCAGTGCTTCACCTGCGCCCCGACGTGGTGGTGCTGGACCTGGAGATGCCGCGGATGCATGGGCTGGATGTGCTGGAACGGCTGCGTCTGGAAGAGCCGGGGCTTCCGGTAATCATGTGCAGCGCCTATACGGAGCGCGGTGCGCGCTCGACGTTGGACGCGCTTGCACTTGGCGCGGCGGATTATGTGATGAAGCCCAGCAAGCAGAGCGAGCTTGCGATGGCGATGGAGACGCTGGCCAGCCAGTTGCTGCCCAAGATCGCAGTGCTTGCGGGCGCGGGGTTCAAGATGCTGTCGGATGTGCGAGTCAAGACGACACAGCAGGCAATGGCGGAGTCGAAGCTCTCTGCGATTCGCGAGGCAGCAGGAACTTCGACATCTGGAGGAACCAACGGCGCACGGGTAGAGATTGTGGTGATCGGAGTGTCTACCGGCGGGCCGTCGGCGCTGGAGGCAGTGCTGCCCAGGCTGGCTGAGAACTTCGCCGTACCGGTGATGATTGTGCAGCACATGCCGAAGCTGTTTACCGGCGAGCTGGCAGAGCGGCTGGACCGTCGCTGCGCGCTGCGAGTACGCGAGGCTCACGATGGAGCGGAGGTGAGGCCGGGCACCATCTGGCTGGCACCGGGCGACGCGCACATGGAGGTTGCGCAGACAGCGGAAGGAAGTGCGACCGGCGGCGGCGGAGTTTCCAGGACTGTGGTGCAGCTTCATCAGCAGCGATCGCTGAACCATTGCAAGCCATCGGTGGATTACCTTTTCAGGTCGGCGGCGAGACTCTATGGCGCGGGAACATTGGCGCTGGTGATGACTGGGATGGGGTCGGACGGACTGACCGGAGCGAGATGCGTGCATGAGGCAGGCGGCGTGGTGCTGACGCAGGATGCAACGTCCTCCGCGGTCTGGGGAATGCCAGGGCGGGTCTTTCAGGCTGGATTGTCGCGCGAACCGCTGCCGCTGGCGTCGCTGGCCAGCGAGTTGACCCGCAGAGTGAACGCCGGTCGCGGCGTGCGCCCCGCCCGCGAAGCACCTGCCAAGTCAACCGGGGCACCGTCGCGGAATGGCAGCGCCGTCAGTGCGACGCAATCGGAGGCGACCCATGGGATGCTCTGATTCCGATTACGCCTACCTTCGCCAACTGGTACTCTCCGAGTCTGCGAACCTGATCGACCCATCGCGCAACGCCCTGTTCGAGACGCGTCTTACGCCGATTGCGCGCATGGCCGGTGCGTCGACCCTGGAGGACTTCGTGAGCCTTCTGCGCGTCGACCGCACGCCGCAGTTGTACCGCGCCGTGGCCGAGGCGATGACCATCAACGAGACCAGCTTCTTCCGCGATGGCAAACCCTTTGAAGTGCTGCGAGAGACCATTCTGCCGCGCCTGGTGGAAAAGAACTCCGCGCAACGAAAGCTGCGAATATGGAGCGCGGCGAGTTCGACCGGGCAGGAAGCCTACAGCATGGCCATGCTGATCCGCGAGTACTTTGCGGAGTTGGCGAGTTGGGACGTGAAGATCGTCGGCACCGACATTTCGCGCCAGGTGATCGAGTACGCCCAGCGGGGCCGCTATCGCCGGATGGAGGTCAATCGCGGTCTGCCCGCGCGGATGCTGCTGAAGTATCTGGTGCGCGACGGCGACGAGTGGGAGGTGACGCCGGAGCTGCGACCCATGTGCGAGTTCCAATATGCGAACCTGTGCGCTCCGCTGCCCAGGCTGCCCGTCTTCGACCTGGTATTGCTGCGCAATGTGCTGTTGTACTTTCCCCAGCAGGACCGCAGCTGCGTCTTCAGCGACGCGTATCGCCAGATGGCGCCGGGGGGGTATCTGATGCTGGGCTCCGCGGAGCAGGCGGAGGACTCGACCAACCTGTTTCTGGCGGAGTTTGCCAGGGACTGTTACTTTTACCGGCCTGTGCCTGGGTCGTAGGAGAAGATCATTCAGATAATGCGTCGCGTCAACGCTAGGGAAGCTCTGAACAAGTCCCTGGAATTCCCCTCGGCACGGGCAACGACGGAGATTCTGACCCAAAGTCGGGTCAGAATGACGTTTCCAGGGAGGGCCAGCTCCCTTATTCAGAGATTCGCTAGACTGCGAAGCCGTACCACGCGGCAGTCCGCCGGACCGCTTCTTCCAGTCCCACCGTCTCGCGCAACCCCAGCAACTTCTCCGCCCGCTCTACCGACGGCACATAACGTGCCGGCAGCGCGCCCGGTACGGCCTGCTGCGCAACGTGAATCTCAGTCGAGGGCGCCAGCGTCGCTGCAACCACCTCCGCCAACTCGCGAATGCCGACGTCCCGCCGCGAACCCACGTTGACCGCCAGCAGCGCCGGCGCGCGAAACAGAATCGTCCAAAGCCACGCAGCCAGGTCCGCCGCATACAGGTACGACCGCCGCGGCGTGCCATCGCCCGCAATCGAGATGGGCCGCCCCGCCAGTACGTCCGCGATAAAATTGCCAATCGCAAAGTGTGCGTCCAGCGGAAGATGCGGCCCGCAGAAGGCCCAGCAACGCGCAATCTTGGCCTCGAACCCGAGCCCCCGCGCCGCGGCCGCCTTTTGATGCAGGACGCACATCAACTCCGCCGCGCGCTTTCCTTCCGCATATACGCTGGACGCGAGCAGTGGGTCCGGCGCGCCGTCGTAGCTCTCCGGGACATGGGTCAGCTCCGGCGGCTGTCGGCCATACACCGCGCCTGAGCTGGTCAGAAGAAACTTGCGCGCACCGCACTGGACCGCAAACCGCAGCGTTCGCTCAGTCCCCGCCAGGACCGTCGACAGCATCTCCAGCGGCTCATCCGCTGCCTGCTTCGCGCTGGCTTCGGTCGCGGCATGTATCACATACTGGAACTCGCCTGCGGGAAATTCAAAGTCCCGCACATCGCCCGCGAGTAGCGTCAAGGCCGAATCGCCCGCCAGATGCGGGCAATTCATCGCGAACTTCGCCGGGTCGCGCGTGAGCACTGTCGCCCGCGCCCCCAGACCCAGCGCACGGTTCACATGGCAGAAGCTCTCCACCAGCCAGCACCCGAAGAATCCCGTACCGCCGGTGATAAAGATGCGCTGACCGCGCAGTTCCTGCCACAGGTCCCGTGTCTGCGCGAGAACCAGATCGAGATCGACCAACGAAAGCGGCTTAGAAGAATTCATTCCCCCAACACCCGGTTTGTAAAGCCAAACTCACGGCCAAAGGTGTATTGCTCGACGACCATGCATAGGATGTGCTCCAGGACAAGGTGCGACTCCTGGATATTCATCGTGGTGTTGGATGGGACGATGACGTTGATGTCGGAGAGGGCCTTCATCGCACCTCCGCCATTGCCCGTGTAGCTGACGGTGTGGATGGCCATGCTGCGTGCCAGTTTCAGCGCAGCAACGCAGTTTTTCGAATTGCCGCTGGTCGAGATGGCCAGCAGCACGTCGCCCTCCAGGCCAAGCGCCTCCACCTGACGCTCGAAGAGCTTGTCGTAACTGGAATCGTTCCCAATAGCAGTCAGGATGCTTGTGTCGGTGGTCAACGCGATGGCCCGCAGCGCCGGACGGTCGACGCTGAGCCGCTGGACAAACTCCCCAGCCAGATGTTGCGCGTCGGCGGCCGACCCGCCATTGCCGCATACCATCAGCTTGCGTCCTGCCTTCATGGCGCCGGCGATGAGCTTGCCCGCCTGCATGACAGCCGCGTGGATGCTCTCGTCGTCGAGGACCGCGCTGAGGACCGCGACGGACTGGGTGAGTTGCCTTGTCACAAGATTCTGGATGATGACCTCCGATGGAAGTGCGCGACTAACTGGACGATGCCGCCGCAAGGCCGTCCGGTGCATTCGGTTTGGGAAGGGCGGGAGGAAATTCAAAGTTGATGCGGTCCAGTTCCACGACGTAAGGGCGATTCTGCACCTGAGTGTAGATGGCCCCGATATACTCCCCCATCACGCCCAGGAAGACCAGTTGCAGCGACGAGATAAAGAACACTCCAATCAGCATGGGGGCAAGGCCAAAACTGAAGGTCGACCAAAATACCAGTTTGAGAATCAGGTAGACCATGGCAATCAGAAAGGAAGCGCTGGCCCCGAGGAATCCGGCGAAAGTCGCCAAGCGAAGCGGGATCTTCGAGTTGTTGATGATACCGAGCATGCCAATGTCGTACAGACTGTACCAGTTGTTATGAGTGACCCCGAGCTTGCGGGCAGGCTGATCGTACAGCAGCCTGACGGTGGGAAGGCCGATCTCAGCGATCATGCCGCGAAAGTAAGGGTAGGGGTCCTCAAAGGAACGCACCTGGTCCACTACCTTGCGATCGTACAGGCCGAAGCCCGTGAAGTTCTGGATGGTCTCGATCGAAGAGATACGCTCCACCAGCTTGTAGTACTGCTTGCGCAGCCAGAACATCATCCGGTTCTCTTCGCTGGTGCGTTTGATCCCCAACACACAGTAGGCGCCGTTCTCCCACTGACGTACCATATCGGCGATCATCGGCGGCGGGTCCTGCAGGTCGGCGACAAGGCTGAGGACGGCGTCTCCGCGGGCCTGCAAAAGCGCATGAAACGGCGAGCGGATGTGACCGAAGTTGCGTGCGTTCACGATGACCTTGACATTCTTGTCCTGGGCCGCGATCGACTTCAGAATGGCTACCGTGTTGTCCTTTGAGCTGTTGTCTATGAAGATGTGCTCGTACTCATACTTGCCTATCCCAACCATGACCTGGCGGACCTGGTTGTAGAGGTTGAGGACGTTCTCCTCCTCGTTGTAGCAGGCCGTCACTATGGAGATGGTCTTCTGGCTCACGGCAACAGCACTCCTGAATGGCTGGCACAAGTCTAGCTTAACCAAGCTATGAATTCGTCAGGGGATTGCCTGGCCCATAACGGCGCGGCTTGCAGCGGTTGCAACACTCCCCCGGACAGAGGATGCAAGATAACTTCACCGCGGGCAGATCCGGTGAACGATAGGGCCCATGCGCGGCCCCTTAGCCGACATCCAACCCGCGATTGCAGATGGTCTTGCGCAGCGAAGGAATCTGCGCGTACGGGCTATCGATGTCGTCGATTCTGATTGCCTGGTCCTTCTTCACGGCCCTCAGCAGCATCTCTCCGCTCATCAGTTCGCGGCAGGAGAGCTGCCCCTTCTGTAGCGGGACCGCAAGATACACGTCTTCCTCGGTCAGGGAATGTCCTTCTTGAAGGTCCTCCTTCGCGTAAACGCCGCGCACCAGCGCGTCCAGATACTCGATTTCCTTCTTGGGAGGCATCCGCTTCTGCGTCCCCGGAGCGCCGCACATCTCCTTCGCCTTATGGAAGGCCTTGAACCACTCATCGATCTGGTGCGGCAGGCTGCAGTAGGGCGACACCTTGACTCCATCGGAGTCGATGTCGATGTGCCGCTCAAACGTTCGCGCGCCCTTGGCATAGGCAATCATCATCGAGTTGGTCCAGTCCGTGCATTCATGGGTCGAGTAGCCGATGGTGTTGTTGGGGTACCTGTTGCGCAGGAAGTCGATCTGGTTGATCTCCAACTCCGAGTCCTCTGCCGGATAGATGGAAACACAATGGTTGATCGCCAGCGGGATGTTCCGATTGGCGAAGAACGTGACAATGTCGTCCATGTCCTTCAACGAGGACCCGCCGGTTGAAACCAGCACCGGCTTCTTGGTCTTGGCAATCTTCTCCAGCAGCAGCCAGTCGTTCAGGTCGGAGCTGGCAACCTTGAGGATCGGCAGGCCCAGCTCGACGCACATATCCACCGACCGCTCATCGAAGGGGGTAGCCGTAGCGATGCACCCGCCCTGCCGGATGGCCTTTACCAGGGTCGCATACTGTTCGTCCGTCAACCGCGTGTCCCGTGTCTTCTTCACATAGCGCAGGTCCGTGCGGTCCCGGAAGTCCTTGTGAATAAAGCGCTCAACGTCGCGGAACTGCAACTTGATCGAGGCCCGCACATTATTGAACCGTACAATCTGCGAGAACTCCTGGATGATCTTCAGCCCCCGTTCCAGGCTGCCGAGATGGTTGTTGGCCATCTCGAGCACAAAGAGATCCTCGAAAACATCCTTGTCAATCAATGCCCTGCTCCTGTCTCCGTGCCGGCATGAGTTCAGAAAAACGGTCGAAGCGAAATGCCACAGGAACTGCCGGACCAGGCGGCACGTCCCCGTACCCATGGGTCATCAGACAAAACTGCATCCCGGTCTGCATTGCCGCCACAGCGTCCTCCATTGTATCTCCCACCATAAGACAGTCCCGCGGTTGCAGTCCATGCCGTTCCATCAGGCTGCGCATCATCTCCTGCTTGTCTTTATACGCCTGCTCCCGCGAGTCCCGCGTCACTATCTCTTCAAACAGTCCAAGCGTCCCCGCGGCCTGTAGAATTCGGAGGGAGATGGGTCGAGGCTTATTCGACACTACAAACAGCCGCTTGCCCTGGGTGCGCAGTTCACGCAGCAACTCCGGCGCTCCCGCGTAGTGCGGTGTCCTCTTCCATCCCTCGCTATCGTAGCTGGCGCGGAACGCACGCACCAGCCGGTCGAGTTGCTCCTCGCTCAAGCCCCCGGTGGTATCTGCCAGTGCCATCTTCGCCAAGATCGTCCGGATCGGCGGTCCGATCAGGGGCCGCAGCTCGACCTCGCCGATCGCCAGCCCACACTGCGCAAACGCCTCGCGCGCCGAATATGCAATCCCCGGCAGCGAGTCCAGCAGCGTCCCATCCAGATCGAACAACACACATTCAGGCAGTCGCAGGCCCATCTCGTCTCGCTCACCCCCCAAAGGCATTGCTGAAGGAACTACTGCGGAAACACCCCGCAGTCCACGTTTGGACACTGTCCCGTAATCGCTGAGGCCGACGACGAAGCAAGAAAGAGACAGACCTGGGCCACTTCATCCGTAGTCGGCAGGCGTCCCAGGGCAGCATTTGCTATTGTGAAGCGTTGGAGGAACTCCTGCACAGAGCTACCGCGGGCAGGAGCATACTGCTGCGACAGCGCGTCAGCCAGACCATCGGTTGCCACCAGCACCGGACAGACGGCATTCACTCGTATCCCGCGCGGTCCAAGCTCTTTGGCCAGTGCCTGGGTTATCCCGTTCACGGCGAACTTGGCAGCACAATAAACCGCGTTGTCCGCCGTACCGCGTTTGGCCGCCATGCTTGATATATTGACGATGGCGCCGCCTTCGCGCATCACCGCCGCGGCCGCCTGGCACCCGAAGAGAACACTCTTTAGATTCACATCCAGCATTGTCGACCAGAATCCCTCGTCAATCTTGTCCAGAGGCCGCCAGCCTGAAACTCCGGCATTGTTGATCATGACATCCAGCCTCCCGGTCCATTCCACCGCCGTCTGCACCAGCGCATGGAGCTCCGCGGGCCGGGCGACATCCGTCTGGACAAACCTTGCCCGCTCCCCCATTGTCTGCGCCAACCCATTGTCCCTGCGCGCGGCAATCACAACATGATCGCCCGCGCGAAGAAACGCTTTGGCAATCGCGGCGCCAATCCCCAACGTTCCTCCGGTAACGATCGTCGTTCGTCCGCTCATAGACCTCCTAAATGGTCATACAGGTAAATCCTCCGTCCACGGGAATCTCAGCGCCCGTGACAAAGCTCGCCGCATCCGAGGCAAGCCAGAGCACGCACCCGGTCAACTCAGAAGCGTCGCCGAATCGCCCCATCGGAGTATGGCGGAGAATGGCTTCGATGCGATCCTTGGTTAAAAACTTCTCCTTCATCATCTGGCTGGGAAAGAACCCAGGGCGCAGAGCATTCACCCGCACCCCCGCTGAGGCCCACTCCCGCGCCAGGTTCTGGGACAGGTTCTTCACCCCGGCCTTGGCCACCGAATAAGTAAACGCCTTGGATAACGGGGGCCCCGACGAAGCGGAAGAAATATTGATGATGCTTCCTTTCCCCTGTTCCACCATATGCGCGCCAAACACCTGGCAGCCCAGCATGGTGCCTGTCAGTTGGACGCGCAGTATGTTGTCCCACTCCTCCACATCGATCTCAAAAAAAGGGGTTGGCGCATTCGCTCCAGCGCCATTGACCAGAATCTCAACACCGCCCAGTTCGCCAACGACCCGCCGCAGCGCGCTCTTCCATGAATCCTTGCTGGTGACATCGATCGGCACGGCGATTGCGCGCCCGCCCGCCTCGACGATCTGGTCGCGCACCTTGCCGGCTGCGTCCACGGAGGAGTCCATGACGGCTACATCGACGCCGGCCAGGCCAAACTTCCGCGCCATCTCACCGGCCAGCAGGCCGCCCGCGCCGGTCAATGCGGCACGCTTCCCCTTCAGCGAAAAGAAATCTTCTAAGAATCCCATGTCGGCATATTAGACGCTAATTCGTCTCGATCCAGAAATGGATACATGTCCTCAAATGCGGCGGTCACCATCGACCCGTCCTCCAGTACGCGCGAGGTCAGCCTCGGCTCAACGCCCTGCGCTGGGTCCAGCATGGCCTCCACCAGCCCCGGCCCCGGCCTGGCCAGAAACTCCCGCAGCGTCTGTGCGCAGTCCTTCGTATATACGCGAATCGCGGGAATGCCATACGCCTCGGCCAGTTTTATAGGGTCTGGGAACGACACGCCGCTGGTTGGGCCCTCGCCCACCAGGTTTCCGCCGAAAAAATTGTTTTGCGTCGTCCGGATGGAAAGATAGCCGTTGTTGTTGTACACAATCACCTTCACCGGCAGATGTGCATGCACGATGGTCTGAAGCTCCTGAATGTTCATCTGCAAGCTGCCATCGCCCGCCAGGCAGATTGCCCGCCGGCCGTTGTTCCTCTCGGCATTGGCGATCGCCGCGCCAACGCTTGCCGGCAGGTCGTACCCCATCGATGCCGAGCCTGCATTGGTGAACAGACGCTGCCCTTCCTTCACTCGCGCCGCCTGGAACGGCACCACGCTCGCCATGCCATCGCCGCACGCAATCACGTCGCCCTCTTGCAGAACGTCAAACAATATCTCGGTGAAATGGTAAGGGTTCAACAACTCCGCATCGCGCTGGCTCTGCTGCACCACGGGATACCGCTTCACCCGCTCCTGGCACCACGCATTCCATTCTGTGCGCGGCGCAACCGGGTCCTTCTTCAACGCGTCATTCATCGCTTGCAGAAATACCTTCGCGTCCTGCAGCACAGCCATCTGCGGCTTGAGTGTCGGTTTCTCCATCTCGACCGGGTCCACGTCCACCTGGATCTTGAACGTCTTTGCCGCGAATGAGTTCCAGTTGTAACTGGTCTGACGCAATGGCAGCCTGCTTCCCACCACCAGCAGCACGTCCGCATTCTGAACCACGATATTTCCCGGCCGGTCGCCCACCACGGCGGGCCGTCCGGCATGGAGCGGATGTCCTGTGGGCAGCAGATCGATCGCAGTCCATGCCGTGGTCACGGGAATCCCCAGCCGCTCGATCACATCGCGGAAGACCCTGGCAGCCCCTGCAAGCCGCACTCCGCTGCCCACCATCAGCACCGGCCGCTTGGCCCGGGATATCTTCTCCAGCACCGCAGCCGCCTGCGCCTGGGCCTGGGCCGGGTCATAGGGCAGATGGTCCTCGCTGGGGTCGTAGTGGCGCAGCTTCGTCTCGTCGATTCGCGCCGACTGCACGTCCACGGGAATGTCCAGCCAGCAGGGGCCCGGGCGACCGCTCTGCGCCAGATGCCAGGCCCGCTCCAGGTGGTAAGCGATCGTCTCCGGCTCATTCACCCATACCGCATATTTGGCGATCCCCTTCACCATGCGAATGATGTCGACCTCCTGGTCGCCCAGTTGCCGCATGTTGGCGATGCCGTAGTGCTGCATGCACGTCTCTCGCTTGACCTGGCCGGAGAGGACCAGCATGGGAATCGAGTCCGTCCACGCCCCAAACACGCCATTCAGCGCATTGATGCTGCCCGGCCCCGTGGTCACGTTCAGCAATCCCGGCGTGTTGGCGATCCTAGCGTAGCCCTCCGCCGCCATGGCTGCAGCCTGCTCGTGGTGGGTGCAAGTGTATTTGATCCCCGATGTGCCAATCGAGTCGTTCAGGTGCATTGCGCCGCCGCCCGTCACCAGGAAGATGTGCTTGGCCCCCCATTCCCGCAGTTGCCCAAAGATATAGTCTGAAAGCTTCCTCATGGTCTTGTGTGCCCACCGGCGCTTAGCCCTGTTCCTGGAGCCGCCAGCTTGCCGCTTGTCCTCTTAGGATACACAACGATTCCGCGGCACTGTCCACGCGCGGGCTGCATGTCATACTGGTATACACAGATGGTTGGGCAAGGCTCCTCCGCGGGAGCGGGGTCGAAGATCCTCCCAGTCATGAAAGGAAGCGCCATGAAAGCGGTCATCCTCGCCGGCGGTATCGGCACGCGTCTCAGTGAGGAAACCACGATTCGTCCCAAACCCATGGTCGAGATCGGCGGCCAGCCTATTCTCTGGCACATCCTCAAGCTCTACTCGCAGCAGGGCATCAACGACTTCATTGTGTGCCTCGGCTACAAGGGCTACATCATCAAGGAGTACTTCGCCAACTACTTTCTGCACACCTCCGACGTCACCTTCGACATCGCGCATAACAAGATGACCGTCCACAACTCCGTCACCGAACCCTGGAGCGTCACCCTGGTGGACACGGGAGACGACTCCGGCACCGGAGGCCGCCTGCGCCGCGTCGCCAAGTACCTGGAAGGCGAAGAGACCTTCTGCATGACCTACGGCGACGGTCTCGCCGACGTTGACATACAGGCCACCATTGCGTTCCACAAGTCTCACGGCAAGCTGGTCACCCTCACTAGCGTTCAGCCGGTTGCCCGCTTCGGCGCCCTCGGTCTCAAGAACAACCAGGTCTATGCCTTTAGGGAAAAACCAAAAGACGAGGGCGGATGGATCAACGGAGGCTTCTTCGTTCTCTCCCCCAAGGTCATCGACGAGGTCAAGGACGACCGCTGGATGTTCGAGCGTGAACCCATCGAAGCGCTGGTGGCCCGCGGCGAGGTGCAGGCCTACCCCCACCACGGCTTCTGGCAGGCCATGGACACCCTGCGCGACAAACAGCAACTCGAAGAGCTGTGGGCCTCGGGGCGCGCCCCCTGGAAGTCCTGGTAACTACCCGCCGGTAGGAATAGTCGATGCCCAGAAGCAACAGGGTTCAAATAGTTCGATACGGCCTTATGGAAAGAACGTATCGAAGAATTATTCTGGGGAATGCAAGCAGTCTTCCGGACCCTTTGTATTACCGGCATGAGTCCGTTCTGTTTCTTCGGCCATTGCGGAGTAGGGACGAGCCTTCAACCCAAAGGTGCTGAGCAGGAAACTGAAGAGGATGATTTCGATGCCTAGCGAAATCGCCACGGAAGATGGCAGGACGACCCTTGCGATTCGTTCGGTATCCAAATTGCCGAACGCGTGCTGTTTCCAATCCCACACAGCATACAGAGCGGTAGCCAAACCGAGCAGCAGGATTCCCGCGCCGGCGACGAGTCCGCGCTCGAGGGTGATGAGCCGGCCGTATATGCGGTCTCTGGCCGTCTGTGGGTATAAGCCCTCATGAATGGCATACATCCTGGAGAGCAGGGAGAAAAGGATAGCCTGGAATCCCGCAATTGCGAATGTGCAGCAATAGACGAGAGTGTCCAGCCCCAGGCGGATATTGTCGATATAAATTGGCTGGCCAAGAAGCAGGCCACCTACCGTCAGGCCGGCCAGCATCATCGCAATACCCGGATACAAAAAAAGCCAGTTGGGGCTGAATAAAAGCATGAAGCGAAGGTGCCGCCAGCCATCGCGGTACGGAAGCAGGTGCGGAGGGCGAGTGCGGCCGTCTGGACTAAGAATGGTTGGCACTTCGGTCATCTTCAGCCCCGAGAGTTTGGCTTTGATCACCATCTCCGAGGCGAATTCCATCCCGGTGGTCCTTAAATCCAATATTTGAAAGGCGCTTTTCGAGAATCCTCTTATGCCGCAGTGAAAATCCCCCACATTCGCATGGAAAAAAAGTTTCCCAATAAAAGACAGTATGGGATTGCCGATGTAGCGGTTCTTCCATGGCATGGCCCCTGGTTTGATGCCGCCTGTGAACCTGTTGCCTATGACAACGTCGTAACCTTCGCGCAGCTTCTGGACAAATCCATCTAAATTCTCGAAATCATAGCTGTCGTCGGAGTCTCCCATGATGCAATAGCGACCGCGAGCAGCGGCAATCGCCCCGTACAGTGCAGCTCCATAGCCGCGAATCGGAATATCGATAACACGGGCACCGAGGCTGGTTGCAATCTCCCGAGAACCATCCGTGGAGCCGTTATCGCCTATGACGACTTCGCCGTTTACCCCAGACCGCTCAAGATAACTATGTGCTTTTCTTATGCAGGCGGCGAGAGTCTCCCTCTCGTTCAGGCAGGGCATGACGATAGACAATTCCGGATTCACCGTGCCTCGAACATATTTCATAAATATTTACGGAACATATGCAATTTATTTCATGCGATTATTAAATGTCGAAAACCACTTATGAATCATTTGTTCCTAGTATAGCAGGCCATCCTCATTTAGAGGAATCGGCTGGAAGCACCGATTGCAGATATGCAATTGCATCCTCTGTCGCTTTTCCACCAATCTGTGAGCTTTTAGCAAAAGTAACTGCGTCATTACAATCTGGTACTGCTTTACCTGTGCCGATATCCCACTGTTCTAAAATCTCATAGATGCTAAGTGTATTTTTATTATTGGGTCCGCCAATCAACATTAGGGAAGGTCTGCACAAGTGTTTGACATTCCCTCGGCGGCTAAAGCCGCGTTGCAATTGTTGCACTTACGGCGGGACTGAAGTCCCGCCCTTTCAAAACCGGGACTTATTCAGAGCTTCCTTAGGTAAGTATGTTCAGGCTGGGGATAATATTTTGTCGGACCAATGTGCCACGACTCTATGTCGCCATTGGGCTTCTTGATTCGGCCACCCTCATCGTCTACGACAAATGACATGCCGTTTGACAACGACGATGTCGAGGGCTGGCGAACGACTTGGTCAATCTGAAAGCTCATCTCCGTATATAGCAGCTTGTAATCGGGATCGATTGGAATCACAAGTGAATGCACAAATTTAGCTACAACCCAAATATCCCTCTGACTAACGAGCTCGGCATATGCAGGTGCCGGTCCAGAGTAGGTCTGGATATTACCTGTTTTTTCAAAATCTCGCTCAGCCTGTAACCCGGGCTGCCCGTATGCATTCCTTGCCTCCCGAATGTCAGGAGCAACAGAGTCTACCTGAGTCTTCGGATCAACTATATTCAGTCTCCATGCATTCTCCGCGCCAGCGAACCTAGCTGCAATTTCGTCCGGCGTGGGTTGCCTGGACTGGGATAACAAATAATGGTAAGGCAACATCGCAAATGCCAGGACACCGGCCAGTGCGATTCGACGAGGTGTGAGGGAAGACATAGGGGGCCCTCGTGCAATAAACACCTGTGGCTCCGGCCTATTGCCAGGGCCACAGGTGTCTTCGTTCCTCGCCGCGCTACCCCAGGGGTAAGGGTGTGTTGGGAATGACTGGGGTGGGCTCCGCGGCGGCCGCTGCGGGATGGCCGTTCTTCGTCTCGCCCGGCTTGCGGATGTCGATGCCGCCCTTGAAGTACGCTCCGTCCTCGATGGAGATGCGCGCGGCGGCCACGTCTCCGGTCAGCGAGCCTTCGCTGCGGATGTCCACGCGGTCGCTGGCATTCACATTGCCGCGCACTTTGCCCAGCACCACCACCTCGCGCGCCAGAATGTTGGCCGCCACCTGTCCGTTGCGCCCCACCGTGACGCGGTTGCCGGGCAGGTTGATGGTGCCTTCCACCTTGCCGTCGATGTAGAGCGACTCCGATCCTGAGACCTCGCCCTTCACCACCAGCGACTTTCCTATGGTGGCCTGTTCGCCGGTTGCAACGATCGGGCTGGCGACGGGCGCTGTCACCGGTCTTGGCGTGCTGGTCTCGAAGATGGTCGGCGCCGGGGCCGCCGGTCGCGTGGGCTCAGCGGGTGAGGGTGGGAGCGGTCCAGTCGGGTTCGGTTTCCACATAGGTTGCATATTTCCTTTCCTGATTGCGTGAATAATTGGTGCGGCCGGTGGCCCTGCCTCGCCGGTCTGCCGCGGGTCAACGTCAGCCGCAACACCCGGCATTTGTCCGCCAGCATCCTGCCTCAACGATACTACTCCGCTGCGTTCCATAGGAACTCCAGCCCTCTGCAAATCTCCGCTCGGAATCCACTGCATTACCCCGGCGGCGCAGCCGGTATTTCTCCACGTGACGTTCGCCAATCTGGCGGCATGGTCTATGAGATGCCTTGCCGCACCAGAGGTTGGTCATCGGGTCTCTCTCGAAATATGCGTTTATTTGAAAACACTGCTTGCTTCCGCACTGCATACGCGCTACTCTGCCGCGCATGCAGATCTTTCGCTCCGCTGCTGTGCATCTGCGTTTGGGAACGCTTGGCTTGTTATCGCTTGGCGCCCTGTCTCTCGCGCAACCCGGCGCTTTGGCCGCGCCGCCCAAGGTCCATGTGCTGGCTTTGGGCACGGTGCGCAAGGTGCCCTACACGCCGCCCGAGGCCGCGCCCGCAACCGGCAGACCAAGCGATCCACTCCTGCTGAAGGTCCGCCCGCTCACCCTCGACGGCCACCAGAAGGAGTGGACCACAGGCGATGCTCACGACGTCACCGACCGTAGCTTCACCATCCGCCGCGCCCTGCGTCTGAACGACGCACTGCCCGGCGAGGCCCCGCGCTGGAGCTGGCAACCCGGACCCTGGCTGCTGGTGGACCGCATCACCGGCCGCATCGCAGCACTGCACCTGCCGGACTTCGACGCCGAGGTCTCCGATGCGGTCTGGTTCCGCGACTACGCGGCCTACTGCGGCACCGCCGAAACCGCCAAGGGAGGGCTCTTCGCCATCGTTGCGCAGCTTGGAGCGCGTCGCGCCGTGGTGCAGCAGCAGATCGGCAAGTGGCCACAGTCCGCGCCCGCCTCGCCCGTTTGCAAGCAGGCTGTGTGGCAGCGCGAACCCATGCGCGTCACCCTACAGCCCACCGGCGGCGAAGCAACCACATACGATGTGGTAGGCGCGGCCTCGCTGGTCGAGGAGAACGACTCCAGCGACGATGTGCCGTAGAGCAGTAGATGAGACGACAGAAAAACGTTTTAGTAGTTATTGCCGATTGGGTTGCGTTTTACGCATCGAACAAAATGCGGGGATTCTTCCCCATTCCCCTTCGACTGCGCTCAGGGTCAGGGTCAGAATGACAATTCTTAGTTTGCCGCTCCCGAGATATACGCGTGCAGGTGGCGGATCGTCTCCTGCTGCTCGGTGATGACGAAGTTCACCAGGTCGCCGATAGAGAGCACGCCCACTACCGCTCCCCCTTCCGTCACCGGCAGGTGCCGGATGTGGCTGTCCGTGATGATGCGCAGACACTCGCCCACGGTATGCTTGCGCGAGACGGAGATCACCGGACTGCTCATGATCTCCGCAACCTTCGTCTCCTTCGACAAACGCCCCTTCAGCACCACCTTGCGCGCGTAGTCGCGCTCGCTGACGATCCCCACCAGCTCAGCGCCCTCCATCACCAGCAGCGCGCCCACGCCCTTCTCCGCCATCACCTCGATGGCGCGATACACGGAATCGTCCGGCGCGACCGACAAAACCCCGCCCTTTTTCTGCCTCAGGATTGCGTCTACCGTCGTCGTCAGTTCGCTCATCGGTCTCTCCCCCAGGGATTCGAGTATTACCTTCGCACCGCTCTGCCGTCAATCTCGCATCCAGCGATGCGAATCCGAGTTCAGGGGCCAGCTCTTTCTAGTTGGGGTCTCTGCCGCGCGTCTTCTGGACGCCGGACACGATGCCGGCGCCAAACAGTATGATGGCGAGAGCCACGATGTAAGACTCACGGATGTGCATCAGGTGCGCGAGGTACGCCACACCAATGATTAGTATTAAATAACCGGCTGCGTAAATTCCAAAGGACATGGCATTCTCCGAGACGCAGCGTCAAAAGCTGGCCCCCTGAATAAGATGCCAAAATCCAGGTCGATGCAGCCGGACTTCGCAGATGGCTGCCAGCAGTCTATTCACCGCCATTGTCCGGAGCGTCTTCGTCCTCGACGGCCACCATCGTCTGAAACAGAGGAGCGGTGATCTTGCGAAAGAGGTAGTTGATGGCCAGCCCGATCAGGCAGCCCAGGACCACGCCCACCATCCGGTAGATCGCCCCCGTCCAACTGCTGTGCGTCTCCTCGTAGATCATCACGATGATGAAGCCGACCAGAGCGGTGCGGCAGACCGCGACCAGGTCCAGATTGAAGCAGAGCAGAATCGTCGCCACCACTCCGAGGCAGATGGTCAGCAGGTTCGGCGGACTGTGCAGCAGATACATGACCAGGCCCACCAGCGAGCCGACGATGTTGCCCCGCATCCGGTCGTGGGCCACCTTGCTGTTGTTGTCGTGCGTGATGGAGAGCAGGATGGAGATCAGAAGCCAGTAATACTGCCCGCTTTGCCGGGGAAATGTCTGCATCAAGAGATAGCCGACGCTCACGCCCACCAGGCACTTGGCAATGTACTCGTAAAACATGGTCCGATTGCCCTGCGTGACCTCTTTGAAGCTTCTCATCGCACTCCCCATACGCCGCGAAAGCTCCGCAGTGCGCACCACCGATTCTATGCCGCCGGGTGCGAAGTGACAGGGAACTGCACCGCGGAACCTGTCATTTCGACCGGCACGAATTCAATTCAGTAAAGCGGTGGTTCGCCGGGCGGGCGCGTCTTCCAGCGGCGGTGCATCCACAGCCACTGCGAGGGGTAGCGACGGATGGCAGCCTCAATCACAGCGGTAAAGAGGGCTGTGTTCGTGGCGGCATCGGCCTCTGAATCGCCGGTTGCCGCAAGCATCAGTTCCGGGTCGAAGCGCAGGACGTACTGGCGCTCCGACTCCTCCCAGACCAGGAATCCCGGCAGCACGGCGGCGCCGGTCTTCACCGCGACCCGCGCCAGCCCGGAGGCGGTGCAGGCCTCCACTCCGAAGAAGGGCACAAAGAGGCCCTGCGGCGGAGTCATGTTGGTGTCCATCAGAATGCCGACCGTCTCGCCCAGGCGCATCGCCGCGATCAGGCCGCGCGCGAAGTCGTCTTTGTGCAGCACGCGGTTGCCATGCTGGCAGCGGACCGTATTCACCAGCGAATCCACGAGTGGGTTGTCCAGGCGGCGGATCACCATGCCCATCGGGTAGCCGGCCAGCGAGTGGTAGAAGCTGGAAAGCTCCCACGCGCCCAGGTGGCCAGTCAGCACCAACACGCCCTTGCCACGGTCGCGCGCACTCAGGTAGTGGTCGAGGCCCTCGTAGCGGATAAAGCGGCTGGCGGTGGCGCGGGTGTAGGTGGACATCTGGCAGAATTCGGCCAGATGCCATCCCAGATGGCGGTACTCCTCGCGCAGGACCGCCTCGCGCTCGGCGGCGGACAGGTGAGGGAAGGCCAATTCCAAGTTGCGCCGGCCCACCCGGCGCAGGCGGCCGTGCAACAGGAACGCAATGGCCGCGAGGCCTGCTCCACAAGCCCGTGCCATGCGACGCGGCAGAGCGCGCAAGGCGTGGACGAAGACCCATGCCATGGCGAATTCAACGGCCTGGCGGAGGGTGGGCCGGCTCACCGGCCCGGAGCTGGATTGGACTTCGCGGATCAAGGTTCCAGTCTATCGGGAACAGGGTTCAGGGAACAGGGAACAGGGAACAGTAAACAGGTCAACTGTTGATGAGATTTCGCCGGTTCAGGAACTAAAAATGTCGCCACTGAGAGGTACAGACGCAGATGGAATGCCCAGGCTTACATCCATCCTACGCAGCATCCCCAGCCCTGACGCATCCGCTGGCCAAACGCGGCAAAGCCGCCAGTGGAGGGCTTCCGGCTGGCGGCTTTGGTCTTCTAGGCGTTACGGCGTCCTGTTACCCTGCGACGCGATGGCGCTATCGATTCTCGTTCAGTTGACGCCGGTTTGGCGCTATTGGTTGTTCTTGGAGACAACAAAATAGTGGGCCACGGTGCGGACGAAGGCAGTGGCGTTCTCCGGCACCGTTTTGTTGCCGTGCAGGACAACGTCGAACGGGACGTCAGCGCCGTACTCGGTGCGGGTGTCGTCGGCGTTCTGCGAGAGGACGGTGCCATCCAGGTCAAGCCCGGCGAAGAGTCCATGACTGCGCGAATAGGTAAGGAATTCGGCGCGCATGGATGCGTCCGTGGAGGCTTGGGCATTGCGTCCGACCGGCCCCGCAGAGGCGGCTGCGTCCGCGCCTAGCTTGAATTTACTCTTCAGCATGTCCTGCAGTCCGTGCTGGTTCATGGCCACCAGGACCAAGTCGGTGGACTGGCCGCCGATCTGCCATCCAAAGCTGCCGCCGGTCAGTTGTACGAAGACCGGCGCGCTCCATCCGTTGGGGGTGCGGCAGGTAGCTACGCCCTGGCCGTACTGCGCTCCAATGACGAAGGCGCCCTTCTTATAACTGGGAACGACGACGACACAGGCTGCCCCGGCTAGAATGCTCTGCGGGATGCCTTTGTCGGGCGTGGCCATCACTTCCTGGAGGACAGTCTGCGCGCTGGTCAGGCGCTCATCGAGCTTCGCGTGGTCTTGCCCAAAGGATGCGAGCGTGGTGCTGCTGAGGACGGCCAAGCCACATAAAATTCCGGAGATTCGTTTCATCGGTTTATACCCTTTCAGATCTTGAATATATCTGCTTCTTGCATGGACCTGCATGGACCGTGTTGCCGGCAATCACGATCGATTGCGCAACCGTTCACTCTGCATCAATTCGTTCGATGCGGGGATGGCTATGGTGAGTTGCACGGAAAAAGATGAGACGCTGTCGATTTGGCCAGGGACTGCATCATGGAACCAAACTTGGTACCACCTTGGGGAAGATCCACGCAGGAGCGGGAGACGGTGAGAACACGGCCTGGGGCACAGAGACGCCGAAATTCGATCGTTCAGCAAAAAAATGGGGCCGCAAGAGCCTAACAGCTTGCGCTGTCCAACCTTGTAGCCCCTCTCCCAGGTCTGTGTTGCACTTTCATAATGAGCTACTTGTGACGGGTTAACAACAGTACGAAGGTCTAGAGACTTTCGTACCCATTTCATGTACTAAGTGGTAAATATACAAACTGTCATGAATGTGCCGCATATGTAAATAAGCCATGCAAATACTGTCAGTTATAACTTTCATGTGCGCTCCGGCTGCGTCCTCAATCCCCCCTCGTCTGCTCTATTCAAACTGGGTGGAGGGGTGGATGGTCAGCGCGATGCGGTTGTTCACACCCACCTTGCGCAGCAGCCGGCCAATGTGCGCCTTGACGGTGCTCTCATCGATCGTCAGCGCCAGACCGATCTCGCGATTGGACCTGCCTGCGCGAAGCAGCTCAAGCACCTGTAGTTCGCGCGGAGTGAACTTGGGAGGCGCGCTGGCGGAACTGGTGAAGCCGGGTTGCCGGTCCAGCAGGCGCGACAGCACTCTGCGCGGAGCCCACACAGAGCCGTCGCGCACCATCTCGATGGCCATCGCAAGTTCAGACTCCTTGGCCGAGAAGGTCAGGTATCCCTTGGCCCCTGTGCCGATAATGCGCTGAATGTACTCCGGACCGGTGTCCGTGCCCAGCACGATCAGCTTCAACTGCGGACGGATATGGTGGAAGGTGGCGATCAGTTCGAACAGGTGGCTGGTGCATTCGGCGTCGACCAGCGCCAGCGACAGGTTGACATCGTCCAGCGCTCCCGGCGCCGTCAGCGGTATGACCTCAAACTTCGTCAGGATGGACTGTAGGCCGAGCACACGCAGCGGATCGGTGGCCACCACGCCAATGCGGTCCATGCGCCTTGCAGCACTCTCCTCCATTGAACTCAAGCCTTTTCTATCCGCATGGTCCGCTCGTTCCTCTGGCTCGATACACGGTTCGTTCTATAGTGAGACACCGTTCCCGTCTACCCCGTTCGCTCCATCTACAGGATGCTACAGCTTGGGAAGCACGATGCCTTGCTGCTTCTGATACTTCCCCTTGCGGTCCGCGTAGCTGGTCTCGCACACCTCGTCGGACTGGAAGAAGAGGATCTGGCACAGGCCCTCGTTGGCGTAGATACGCGCAGGCAGGGGTGTGGTGTTGGAGATCTCCAGGGTCACAAATCCCTCCCACTCCGGCTCGAACGGCGTGACGTTGACGATGATCCCACAGCGCGCGTAAGTGGACTTGCCCACGCAGATGGTGAGCACATCGCGCGGAATCCTGAAGTACTCGATCGATCGCGCCAGGGCAAACGAGTTGGGCGGAATGATGACGCTCGCCGCCTGCACGCTGACAAACGACCGCTCGTCGAACGCCTTGGGATCGATGATGGCAGAGTTGACGTTGGTGAAGATCTTGAACTCATCGCTGACCCGCAGGTCGTACCCATAGGAGGAGAGTCCGTAGGAGATGACGCCCGCGCTGACTTGCTTCTCGCTGAACGGAACGATCATCTGGTGTTCGGTTGCCTGCTGGCGGATCCAGCGGTCGCTCTTGATGGCCATCTCGGTTGTTATTGCCTTTCGGCGGGCCTCTCGGGCTGCTTCCCTGGCGCCGGCAGGCGTTCGGGCGGGGAACTAGGTCCGCATCGTTCTGGATAGCCAAATCTTACGGCAGCATTCGCGCGTTGACAATCCGGGACTTAGTTCCTACCATCACACTCAGCAGCTCAGTGCGGGACCTTAGTTGCCCGCTGTTTGCAATTTGCGTGAGAGAGGCGGCCCAATTTGATTAAACAAGACCTGATCCAGAGGGTCGTCGAGCGTACCGGACTTCCCAGAACGAAGGCGGAGCGCGCGGTCGACACCATCTTCGGCAGCATGAAGCAGACCCTGATCGCGGGGGAACGTATCGAGCTGCGTGGCTTTGGCGTCTTCACCGTCAAGCCACGCAAGACAGGCATCGGCCGCAACCCGCGCACCGGCGCCGAGGTCAGCATCTCGCCCGGCAAAGCGGTCCGCTTCAAGCCCGGCAAAGAACTGCACAAGATGGACGGGACAGCCTAGTCAGGTTTATCGCAATTCCTGCGTCTGGTGTTGCAGTCTGCCGGTCGCGCCACCACAACCCTTGCCCGCAACGGAATGTTCGGGAAGCGCGGTGAAACTCCGCCACTGCCCCGCAACTGTGATCGCGCACGCCGCTCCAGCCCGCTCGGAGAGTCGTGAATGCCTGCCAGACACCTCCCACTGAAGCCGCCAGGCGACGGGAAGGGAAGCGTCCAGTCTTTGGCCGGCATGAACCCGCGTAAGTCAGGAGACCGGTTTCGCCGCGTACAGAGCGGTTCCACAGTGTTTCTGGCCTCGACGAAGATCGTGCAAGAGTGGTTTTCTTTGAGAGAAAACCACGCGAGCCGCAATTCGACGGAAGATGCGCACTGTTGTACCGCTGTAACCGCGCTCCCGGGGGGGAGCGTAGGAGTTCCGACATGTCCTCAGTCTCCGGCCGCTGCGTGGCCCGCCTCGTCTTGCGAGCGTCTTCTGCGCTTGCCGCCTTCCTGCTGCTCGCAACTCTCATTCTCCTCTCCGCCGCGCCTGCGCGCGCGGTCGTGGTGCGCGGCGTAGTTACCGACGCGCTCGGCCGTCCCATTCCCGGTGCTCGCGTCCAGCTCATTCAGGGGCCAAAACCGGTGGCCATCGGCATTGTCGGCCTGGACGGCTCCTATGAGATTCGCTCCGCCCTGGCTGGCCGATTCGTTCTGTTGACCTCGGCGCTGACCTTCTATCCCGGTATCGGTCAGAATTTTTACGGCGGCTCGACCGACCAGATCACCCAGAACGTCGTGTTGGAGACCGCCTCGCTGCATGAAGAGGTTACGGTGACGGCCACTGGCCTGCCCACTCCGGTCCAGCAGTCCAGTGCGGCGGTGACCCTGATTCCCGACAGCGATCTGGCGACGCCGGTTGGCGTGGTGGAAGCGTTGCGCCAGTCTCCCGGCGTAGCTGTGGTCCAGACTGGGCAGGCAGGAGGCGTCACCTCGCTCTTTGTGCGCGGCGGCAACTCCACGGCCAACCAGGTGCTCATCGACGGCATCTCCGCCGGCGACGTGGGAGGCGGCTTCGACTTTGGCACCGTCTCCACCACCGGGCTGGCGGGCCTCGAGCTCTATCGCGGCCCCAACTCCGCGCTCTTCGGGACCGATGCCGGGGCCTCCGTGGTGAATCTCGAAACGTCGCGCGGCAGCGCCACCAGGCCGGTCGTCAACTACTCCGGCGACGCGGGCAACTTCCACTCCTATCGCGATGAGATATCCCTCAGCGGTACCCGCCAGAAGTTCGACTACTACACCGCATTCTCGCGCTTCAACACCTCGAATGCGCTGCCCCTGGATGAGTACCACTCCGCAACTTCCGTAGCCAACCTCGGCTACAGCATCACCGCCAACACACAGGCGCGATTCACCCTTCGCAATGCGGATTCAGCCATCGGCCTGCCCAGCGCGCACGACTTTTACGGCATCTCTTCCAATGGCAAGGAGGGCGACCAGGACGTCTACTCCGGCCTCACGCTGGAGAACCGTCTGGAGAACGGGTGGCACAACCTCGTCCGATACGGCATCTCGCGCAAGCGCGAGCAGGAGCGGCAGTTCACCAATGTAGGCACGCCCATTACATATAACTTCGGGAGCTCGCCGTGTGGCAGTGCAGGCGCAGACTGCTTCACAGAGTACTTCGGCAACGTGGTCGCGATTCGTGGGGCTAACGGCTACAGCGCGACCGGCCAGGCCTCGTTCTTCGTCCCCAACGACGACATGGACTCCAATCGCGACGAGCTCTACTACCAGTCGGACTACAGCTTTGCGCACTATCTGACGGCGCTCTTCGGCTTCCATTACGTGAACGAGCGCGGCAGCTATGTCTCGTTCGGGCAGTACGCAGAGGACGAGCAGACGCAGCGCACCAACTTCGAGTACACCTTGCAACTGCAGGGCGAGATCCGTAGCCGATTTTTTTACTCCGCCGGAGGTGGCGTCGAGAAGAACCACCTCTACGGCATCACAGGAGCGCCGCGCATCGGTCTCTCCTACGTGCCGGTCTATCCCGGCGCAAAGTGGTTGCGCGGAACGCTGCTGCGCGCCAATGTCGCCACCGGCGTGCAGGAACCGACCCTCGGCATCCAGTTCGCCAGCCTCTACACCCAACTACAGGAGGCTGGCGACACCGCGGACATCGTTAAATATCACGTCACTCCGGCCGGCCCACAGCGATCGCGCGCCTACGACATCGGCATCGACCAGAACATCCGCGGCGAGAAGCTGGTCTTCAAGCTCGGCTACTTCCACAACACCTTCAACCACCAGCTTGAGGGAGTCGATACAGGCGCGTTGGAGCAGTTCTTCGGCTACTCCCCCAGCGTCGCTCAAAATACCTACCAGCCATACCTCAACTCGCTCGCCTTCCGCGCCCAGGGATTTGAGACGGAGCTGCAATACCGTCCCTTCGCCCGCCTCTTTCTGCACGGTGGCTATACCTATCTCGACGCTGTCGTCACCCAGTCCTTCTCCAGCGATGCCTACACCAACGGCGCCTACAACAACAATCCCAACCTGCCCGGCATCGCCATCGGCGCAGAAGGCCCGCTGATCGGCGCGCGCCCCTTCCGCCGCCCGCCGCACACCGGCTTCTTCGCCGTGCAGTATGAGGGTGCAAGGCTGGGCGCCGCGCTCACCGGTGCGCTGGCCAGCCGTTCGGACGACTCTACCTATCTGGATGGTTTCGATCCTAACTTCGGCAACTCGCTCGTCTTGCCCAATCGCGACCTCGACTTTGGCTACGCCAAGCTCGACGCCAACCTCACCTATGCCATCCGGCCGCGCGTCACCGCATTCACCGAGATGGACAACCTGCTCGGTCAACAGCACATCGGGCCCATCGGCTATCCCGGCCTGCCCTTCACTATTCGCGCTGGCCTCAAGCTGCGTATCGGCGGGGACTGATCTCGCAGAACTGCAAACGAATTGCCTTGATAAAACGCAAACTGATGGCAACTGTTGGGGGTGAGTCAGGGTCTAATCTAACGCTATGATTAGACCTCTCACCACCGCACTCTTACTCACCTTCGCTGTTGCGTCTAGCCACTCCGCGCCCGCCCAGATGGAAGGCCCCGTGCCCACCCAGGTACTGGTCCACGTCGACGCCAAGTCCGTGCCTCCGGCCAATGCCTCCACTCTCACGGTCGCGGTCAACGACCGCAAGGAGCAGCTTAGCGCGTGGGAGCAGGTGACCCCATCCAACGCCCAGGTCGCGCTGCTCATCGACGACGGGCTGCGCGAGAGCGTTGGCCGCGAGCTCGACAATCTGCGCAACTTCCTGCGCACCCTCTCGCCCGGTGTCGAGGTCCTGGTCGGCTACATGCAGTACGGACACGTCGAAATCGCGCAGGGTTTCACCGCCGACCACGCGCTTGCCGCCTCCACGCTTCATCTTCCGGTTGGACTGCCCGGCATGAGCGCAAGCCCCTACGTCTGCCTCTCCGACTTCGTCAAGAACTGGCCCGGCCCCGCCGCTCCCCGCAAGGCGCGTTTTATCCTGATGCTTACCAACGGCGTCGATCCGTACAACGGCAGCACCAGCGTCATGAACCAAGGCAGCCCTTATGTCGACAACGCCATCGAGGAGGCGCAACGCGCAGGGGTCGCCGTCTACGCCATCTATTTTGCGGATGCGGGCATAGGCGGCAACATGGCAGACAACAGCGGCCAGAACTACCTTAGTCAGATCACCCAGGCAACCGGCGGCATCAACTACTGGGAGGGGGTAGGCAACCCCGTCTCCACTACGCCGTTCCTGCAACAGTTTCAGCACTCCATCGCAGAGAGCTACATCGCCACCTTCAACGCGCCCGTTGGCAATGCCCCCCAACGCGATCTGGTGCGCATAAAATTCACCGCCGCCAAGACCAAGCTCCATGCCCCCGATAAAGTCCGCCCCGGCAACACGGAATAGTTCGCCGCCTATTTCCTGCATGCAGACAAATACTCCCGGGAACGAATCCATCTCGCTCCGGGGAGTTCAACGAATACAGGTGTATTCCTAGGAGCTTGTTGAAATTGGGCTGATCGCAGCGTTATTCCAGGGGTATTGCGTCCTGGCCCGGTTGAATTCTGTTTGAAACGCGGTTTCTGGAAGTGTTTATAGGGGTTCGTGAGGCTGAGGGAAGCAGTTCCCAGTCCCGCAACCATGGTTCAGGCACACTGCTCCCTGAGCCTTGCTGGGGGTTGAGCCATCAGTTTCGGCAGCCGGATCAGGTTGTGTGCCGCGCAACTGAAGACGAACAGCCAGTCCACCTTCTCCAGTCCGCGTAGTTTGACCTGACGCGAGCGCGGTTCGCTGAGATGATGCGACGGATCGCGCTGTTGCCCCTTCCGGCAAACTAAGGATGATCGCGAGGCCAAATCAAATCGCGGAAGAGAAGGGAGGAGGAAAGAGTGTCTGAGAAATCGACAAGGAAGGCTCCTGATTACGCGGTCGAGTCCACAGCGGCACGGAATCGCTCTGTTTTTCGACCAAAATTGCGGCGTTGGTTTTCCCAGACCGCTGAAGAGCGGTATAATTCGAGCGAATCAGGACTGAAAAAGGAGATTCCAGTTACCATCTCGATTGTAGGAACTGGTGAAGTCCTCATTCAAGGCACGTTGCCTTACCCGGCGCGGAGCGTCGCATTATCTTCCACTGCCGTCTATTTCACGATGCCAGAAAGCAATTCTTTGGTCAGTCTTCCGATTAGTATTTCCAACTAGGAATCACTACGGACTGCGCGGGAGTGATCTCCCGCGCAGCTTCTTCCATGCGGAGCTAGTGTATGAAGTTATCTATATCGGTCGGCCTCATTGCGCTGTCGGTAGGTCTTTCATGCTATGGGCAGGATCGGCAGTTGTCCGGAAGAGATGGTCTGGGTGTCATCGCTACCCTGGCACCTAAGTCCACTCCAGGGCTATTGGGCGAGAGCGAGGATCGAAGGATATGGACAGGGGGAGCAAAGATTCAAAGGCGGTTATTGTCAGATCGAAATGTCAGGTTTAGCTATGAAGCAGGAATCATGCCGTTATTTGAAGAGAGCGATCCAGTCCTCGTCGGTGAGATAGTGCCTATCGGGACGCCGTCCGTGACATACTTTTCTCCGCCCTACCGTCCCATCACTGCGGACGGTACGCCGCTTGGGGTACTTCTCCCGGGTGGCCCAGTTCTACCGGTGTACGGGGCGCGCGAGAGGACATTCGGGTTTGCCGCTACACCACTTGGGGTGCGACTGAATTTGCTCAACCGTTTTCCGATTCAGCCGTCTCTCGCTTGTGATCTGGGATTCGTCTACTCATCTCGGGATGTGCCGATCGATTATTCCTCACAATTCAACTTCACCGTGACAGTCGGACCCGGCGTGGAGATATTTACCTCTTCCCATAATTCGGTGCTCCTGGAGTACATGTTCCAGCACATGTCCAACGGCGGCTTAGGGCAAAACAATCCAGCCGTGGATAGTTACACCATAAGAGTTAGTTTGAGTCACTATCGACACTGATGCACCTTTATCATTGGCCTCGGAAAGAGGCGATCATCGGGTTACCTGTATTGCTCGATTTGGGCGAGGAGGGCGAGTTTGCGGGTGGGGGGGAGGAAGCTGGCTTCGACGGAGTTGGCGGCGAGCTCGCGGAGCTGGTCGAGGGAGAAGCCGATTAAGTAAGACAAATACTCCCGGGAACGAATCCATCTCGCTCCGGGGAGTTCAACGAATACAGGTGTATTCCTAGAAGGGAAGCCGGTCCATCGTGGTGACGAAGTCGATTCCCGGTATTCGCAGACGGGTCAGTCGCAGGTCGTTGGTGATGAAGATCGTCACTCCAGCCGCAGCCGCGCAACTGAGTTGAATCGCGTCTGCCGCCTGAATGGCGGGGTTGACTCGAAGCTCAGCGAACTTGTCCGCGGCGGCTCCGTCGAAGGAGACAACCCGCGACACACGCTGGATGGTATCGCGGTAATGCGTGGCCAGTTCCAGGTCTCCAGCGCGACGCGGCACAACTTGGATCTCCGCCAGCGTCATCGTGGAAGTGACTAACTCATCCTTCCGCTCGATCATCTTTTGTCGCAGTTCCATGACCGGCTTCGAGAACTTTGGGTTTTCCTCCAGAAGATAGATAAAGAGGTTGGTGTCCCAGAAGATACGGCTCAAGCAACACCTCCCCAGTTCGAGCGAAGCCGCGCCAGAAACTCATCCCCCGACTCGTCCTTCCACAGATGCTTGCCGCTGCCGACCAAGCGCATAAGTGGGTCAGTTTCTTCCCACGATTTTGTGTGGGCAGCGCTCCACTCCTGATACCAGGTCAGCAAGGATCGATATTTCGATGGAAGGTCTTTCGGTTCGGGAAGAATCCGGGCGTTCTCCCGCAAAGGGTGGTATTCGTCGCCTTGATGAAAAAGTCGGCGGTTGCCCGAAGGTGTCTCAACCAACATTCGCAAACGGGCCGTGTTCGGAGGGCGGTTGGCAACACAGTGTTGGTTGACGTGGAGATAGATTGTGGTTCTGGGCTTCTCCGTGAGCCGCTCAGACATTGCTCGATCAACGATTTTGAGAACGGAAAAATCCGATTCGGGAGCATCCCTTTGAAGGATGGCTGTAGCGATCCAAACGGCATCGGCGGCTTTCAATGATTCATTCATGATATAATAGTATCCTAATGAACATAGGAATACAACCAATCAGGAGGATATTAGATGACAATTCTTGAAGCAAGTTCTGCATTGGATGGAGTTCTCGATGGTGCGGCGGCAGACGGGCTTATACGGGGGGTATCGGTTCAAGCTGGGAATTTACATCGCCTGATCGGAGGCTATCCTGCGCGGGATGGCGCGCACTCCATGCCGACAGTCTGTGGAGCGATGCGGAGGGAGTACTCCCCAGACAAAGGCGACCGGATCGTTTACGAACCAAAGAAAGGTAAGGGAGCAAGCCTCGAAATTGAATTTGTACTACCGCGCTAACGGCGGCAGCAAAAACTCCCCGAAGCGAATCCATCTCGCTCCGGGGAGTTGTTATTGCTCTGCCTGTTGATGCAGCAGGGAAGGCTTAGTACATGCCTTCCATGCCGCCGCCGTGGCCGCCGCCTGCCGGAGCTTCCTTCTTCTCCGGGATCTCGGCAGATCATGGCTTCGGTGGTCAGCATCAGGCCGGCGATCGACGCCGCGTTCTGCAGCGCCGTCCGCGTCACCTTGGTGGGGTCGATGACGCCGGCCTTGACCAGGTCCTCGTACTTGTCGGTGCCGGCGTTGTAGCCGAAGTTCGTGTCCTTGGAGTCGCGGATCTTGCCGATCACGACCGCGCCCTCTTCGCCCGCGTTGGAGACGATCAGGCGCAACGGCTCCTCGAGCGCGCGGCGGATGATGGTTGCGCCGATCTTCTCGTCGCCTTCCAGCGTCTTGATCAGCTTGTCCACCGCTGCTGCGCAGCGCAGCAGGGCCACGCCGCCGCCGGGGACGATGCCTTCCTCGACCGCCGCGCGCGTTGCGTGCATCGCATCCTCGACGCGGGCCTTCTTCTCCTTCATCTCGGTCTCGGTGGCCGCGCCGACCTTGATGACGGCGACGCCGCCCACCAGCTTGGCCAGCCGCTCCTGCAGCTTCTCCTTGTCGTAGTCGGAGGTGGACTTCTCTACCTGGGCGCGAATCTCCTTGACCCGGCCCTCGACCTCGCCGGCCTTGCCGCCGCCGTCGATGATGGTGGTGTTGTCCTTGTCGATGGTGACCCGCTTGGCCGTGCCCAGGTCCTCGATCTTCACGCCTTCGAGCTTGATGCCGAGGTCCTCGGTGATCGCCTTGCCGCCGGTGAGGATGGCGATGTCCTGCAGCATGGCCTTGCGGCGGTCGCCGAAGCCGGGCGCCTTGACAGCCGCCACGTTCAGCGTGCCGCGCAGCTTGTTGACCACCAGGGTCGCCAGCGCCTCGCCGTCCACGTCCTCGGCGATGATCAGCAGCGGCTTGGCGGTGCGTGCAATCGACTCCAGCAGGGGCAGCAGGTCCTTCATCGAGGAGATCTTCTTCTCGTAGATCAGGATGTAGGGGTTTTCCAGCGCGGCCTCCATGCGCTCCGCGTCGGTGACGAAGTAGGGGCTCAGGTAGCCGCGGTCGAACTGCATGCCTTCGACGACCTCCAACTGCGTCTCCATGGTGCGCGACTCTTCTACGGTGATGACGCCGTCCTTGCCCACCTTCTTCATCGCCTCGGCGATGATGGTGCCGATCTGCGCGTCGGAGTTGGCGGAGATGGTGCCGACCTGCGCGATCATGTCGCCGGAGACGGGCTTGGACAGCTTGTTCAGCGCGCCGCCGGACGACACGCCATTCTCATCGCGCTTGCCGATGATGGCCTCCACGGCCTTGTCGATGCCGCGCTTGAGCGCCATGGGGTTGGCGCCGGCCGCTACGGTCTTCACGCCTTCGCGGTAGATCGCCTGGGCCAGTACGGTCGCGGTCGTGGTGCCGTCGCCGGCGATGTCCGAGGTCTTCGAGGCCACTTCCTTCACCAACTGCGCGCCCATGTTCTCCATCGCGTTGCGACAGCTCGATCTCCTTGGCGACGGTGACGCCGTCCTTGGTGATGGTCGGCGATCCGAACTTCTTCTCGATGACTACGTTGCGTCCCTTGGGGCCGAGCGTCGCCTTCACCGCGTCAGCCAGAATGTTCACTCCACGCAGAATTGCCTGGCGGGATTCTTCTCCATGCAGAATCTGTTTTGCCATTTGTATCTCCTTGCGGCTGATATAGCGCGCGTTTGAACGTTTAACCTCAGGGGCTAAAGCCCTGTGAAGGTAGTTTCTTTGCGGCACGGCTGAAGCCGTGCCCTTAACAAAACCGGTCGCGGACGGTCAAGTCTTCCGGCGTGACGCGAAGTCACTTCTTCACGATGCCCAGAACTTCCTCTTCGCGCATGATGAGGAACTCTTCGCCGTCCAGCTTGATCTCGGTGCCCGAGTACTTGCCGAACAGGATCGTGTCGCCGGCCTTGACGTCGAGCGGGAACACCTTGCCCTCATCGTTGGACTTGCCCTTGCCCACGGCAATCACCTCGCCCTCCTGCGGCTTCTCTTTGGCCGTATCCGGAATGATGATGCCGCCACGTATGCTCTCGCCCTCTTCCAGACGACGGACCAGAATCCGGTCGTGCAGGGGGGTAAACTTTGTTGTTGCCATTGCGTATCTCTCCTCGTTGCAAAAATATGGGTACAGAATGGTTGGATGCAGATTTCGTGGCGGCCAACCAGCCTCGGCGTATTTGCCGGGCAATCGTTCCGCCGCCGGAGTGGCCTGCCGTGCTCGTTAGCACTCAAGCCCTTCGATTGCTAACGATAGGCCATATCTCACCGCCTTGTCAACCCGCGCTGCGTGAAATCTGAGTGAAAGTCGCTCAACTTGTACCGAATTGACCTAAACGCCCCGCAAACGATTACAAACCCAAGCCGCAGTGTTTGGCGTAAAATAACCGGATGCTACCCCGCAACCTCTCCGGTCGCGCCTTTCTGCTCTGCCTCGTCGCGGTCTTCTTCTCGCTTGCCCCCTTGCACGCCCGCGCTCAGGACGACACTACCACGCCGGAGAAGCATGGCCGCAAGTACAAGGCGCCGCCCGACACTTCGAACATCGAAGTCACCGTGCTTAAGGACATCAACAAGAAGCCGATCATGAATGCCGCGGTCATCTTTCACCCTACCAAGGATGGCATCGACGAGGGCAATCTGGAGATGAAGACCGATCCCGACGGCAAGGCGAAGATCGATGTCATCCCCACCGGCAGCAAGGTGACTATCCAGGTCATCGCCAACGGCTTTTCCACCTACGCCGGGGTGTATCAAATCAACGAGGCGAACCGGAAGATCGTTATCTCCATGATCCGTCCGCAGGCGCAGGTCTCCACTTATATCGACAACACCGGCAAGCCTGCCGACCTCAAACCCGGCGTGCAGGACCCGGTCCGGCCCAAGCAGAACTCAAAACCGGCCACGCAGGCAACCCCGGGCGCCCCCGCCGCGCCCGCTGCCTCCACCCCCAGCTCATCCACCACCGGCACCGCGCCGCAGCCGTAGAGGCGCGCGATGCCTGAGCCTGACAGCAGGGAATCATTCGACCGCATCCGCCCCGCTGGCGGGCACGACCGCGCTGGTCACCGGCGGGGCCAGGCGCATCGGTCGCGCGATCGCGCTTGCGCTTGCGTCCAGCGGCGCCAACGTCGCAATCACCTATCGCGACTCGCAGCCCGAGGCCGAAGAGACCATCCGCGATCTGGCCGCGCTCAATGTCGAAGCCTTCGCCGTCCGCACCGACCTCAACGACGCCGAGAGCATCCGCCAGACCGTAGCCTCGGTGGTCGAGGAGTTCGGCAGGCTGGACATTCTGGTCAACAACGCGGGCCTCTTCGAATCGGCCGCGCTGGAAGACATTACCGCAGAGCAGTGGGACCGCATCTTCGCCACCAACACGCGCGCTCCGTTCTTGATGGGCCAGGCGGCCTACCCGCATCTGCGCGCGGCCGGCGGGCGGATCATCAACATCGGCTCGCTGGGAGGAATGCATCCCTGGGCCACGCACGCGCACTACTGCACCTCCAAGGCGGCGCTGCACATGCTCTCGCAGACCATGGCCAAGGCCTGGGCGCCGGAGGTCAGCGTCAACTGCGTTGTGCCGGGAATGATCGTGCAGGGCGAGGTTGGCGAGGAGTATGCCCGCTTTGCAGAGAAGACGCCAATGCAGCGCAACGGCACCGCTGAAGATGTTGCCGCCGCGGCGCTCTTCTTCGCCACCGGCCCCCACTTCATCACCGGTCAACTGCTCGCCGTCGACGGCGGCCTGGGCCTGTAAAGCATTATTGCTAAAGGTGTAGACCGTCGCGCAGCTAGCAAAATGCGGGGATTCTTCCCCATTCGCTACGCTCAGGGTCAGAATGACAATTCATTTTTGGTCTATAGCAATTGCTAAAATGCGCTAGCGTCTCGTCAGCCGCTCTGCCACGCGCTGCCACCAGCCCGGCACTTTGATCTCTGGCTCCAGCCCGCGCGGCCCTTCTTCCACTTCAAAATCCTTGCCCAGGTAGGCGGCCATCGGGTTGGTGAAGCACAGGCTGTGCGCGTAGGCGGCGCCGAACTTTTTGCCGACCAGGTCGTAGGCATCGCGCATGCGCGGCGGGCGCGCGGTGATGTTGTGCGCGTCGCTTGCCAGGAAGTGGACCCAGCGCTTCTCCAGCAGATCGTGCGCCACCTGTTGCGCTCGCTTGCCCTTGTGCCCGGTCAGCGCGTCCGCCGTCATCTGGATCAGCACGCCTGCGCGCAGCCACTCGATCAGCCGCTGGGGCTCGTGCTGCAGCGTGGCGTTGCGCTCCGGATGGGTCAGGATCGGCGTCAGTCCGGCCAGGCGCAGCTCGTAGAAGGTCTCGGTCAGCCCCGGAGGAAGCCCGTAGTCCGGCACCTCCACCAGCAGGTAGCCCAGCCCGTTGATGCTGAAGCGCGCCGGGTTGGCCAGCGCCAGCTTCGCGTTGTCGTAGGACAGGTGGAAGTCGCATCCCAGGCCCAGCGTCAGCGGGATATTGTGTTCGGCCAGCCGCGCGCGCAACTCGTCGGCCTTGGCCGCATTCACCGCTGGGTCAAAGGCGTGGTAGCTGTTGGCGTGCGGCGTGCATACAACGTGCGTGATGCCCTCGGCCACCGCCAGCCGCGCCATCTCGATCGAGGTCTCCAGGCTATCGGCCCCGTCGTCCAGCCCGTACAGAAGATGATGATGAATGTCGATCATCGCATCGCAAGAGTACCACCGCAGCGCGTGTTTTGCGTGTGACCGCTTACACCGCAGCCAGGCTGCGCGCCATCGCCTGGAACAGCAGCAGCCCGTCCGTCGAGCCCAGCAGCGCCTCGCTCGACCGGTCCGGATGGGGCATCATGCCCAGCACGTTGCGGCCCGCGCCGAGGATGCCCGCGATGTTCTCTAGCGATCCGTTAGGATTCGCCTCCGCCGTGATCTCGCCCTCCGCGGTGGCATAGCGAAACGCGATGCGGTCGTCGCGCTTCAGCGTCGCCAGCGTCTCTACGTCGCAGAAGTAGTTGCCCTCCATGTGTCCGATGGGCATGCGCAGCACCTGCCCGCGCGCCAGTCCGTCGGTGAAGGGCGACGCATTCGACTCCACCCGCAGATGCAGATGACGGCAGACGTATCGCTGGCCCGCGTTGCGCATCAGCGCGCCGGGCAGCAGACCCGCCTCGCACAGAATCTGGAAGCCGTTGCAGATGCCCAACACCATGCCGCCCGAGTCGGCGAATCGCCGTACGCTCTGCATGATCGGCGCAAAGCGGGCAATCGCGCCGGTGCGCAGGTAGTCTCCGTAGGCAAAGCCGCCCGGCACCAGGATTGCGTCGCACCCTTCCAGATCGTGCGACTCGTGCCACAGATAGGTCACCGGCACGCCCGCCACCGCGCCGATGGCATGGTGCGTGTCTTGATCGCAGTTGGAGCCGGGAAACACCAGAACGCCGAATTTCATAGGTCTAGAGTAGCATCCCCGCGTTCGCCACTTCACCGCGCGTCGCATAGCGCGCTAGGCGTACTGAAAATCGGCCGGCGGGAACACTACCAGCGGCGGCTGACGGTGAGGCGGAAGACGCCCTGATCGATGCCGGGGTTCACGTCTCCCAGGCCGGCATTGGAGACGTGGCGATATAAATATTCCACGCGCAGAGAGGCTTGCGGGCTGGTATAGAACTGCACCCCCGGGCCGAACAGGAACATGAAGTTGAACTGGTCGGCGTCGTCCACCGGAATGTCGCGCGCCGACAGGACAAAGCCCATATCGAGCGCAAAGCTCGGCTGGACCCGCCAGCGCGGCAGCGCGCTGAGCCGCGACGCCCAGCGGCGAGAAGGCTGCCGAGTAGGTGTCCTGCCGTGCATAGGTCGCGTAAAGCGGAGCGTAGTAGCCGCCCTGGGTCTGTATATAGCCCACCGGTGAATGGATGATCGCGACCAGTCGCACAGGCTTCTGCGGCGTATAGATGTCCTGCCCTCCGGAGCTGAAGACGGTGCCGGTCACCGTCGGGTCTGTCTCCTCGAAGAGCGGCATCAGCGACCCCTCGTAGTCGAGGCGATAGTACGGCCCCAGATACAGCAGGTGCGTGTATTCGACGCCCAGGGTCCAGATGGTCCGGTTGGTGGCCTCGCCGATCAGTATGTGGCTCGAAGTTTTACTGTAGTTCGACGTGAAGCCGAAGCTCTGCACGCCTCCAACCCCACCGGCTTCCTGGCCCCAAACCGGCGCACCGCATCCCGCTAGACAGAGTAGCGTGGCGACGATCGCGGTCCGTGCGTGCTTCAGCGGGACGAGTTCTGCCTTGCGTGAGACGCGTACAGCTTTGCGCAATCGGAGACCCTCTGGCTGCAGAGGCTCCGGTCTGCCCCCTGCTTTGCTGACAGAAGAATACAGCAACTGGCAGGACCGTTGTTTCCGCCCCACAAGTTGTGAGGTGCATAGACGCGGACGCCAGGCGCTCTTGCCGCGAGCGGCGTATCATAGGGCTATGCGTAATGAACCGGTCACGGGCCGCGAAGTGCATTAAAGCATTTTTGCTAAAGGTGTAGACCGTCGCGCAGCAAGCAAAATGCGGGGATTCTTCGCTGCGCTCAGAATGACAATTCATTGTTGGTCTATAGCAATTGCTAAAATGCTCTAGCCAGCAAACTTTTCTCATACTATCGATTGAGGACACTGTGCATGACTGAAGCGCCCGCCGCAACACCCAAACGCAAGGTCCTGGTGGCCGACGACGAACAGGTCATCGCCAACACGCTGGCCGTCATCCTCAACCAGAACGGCTTCGAGGCGCGCGCCGTCTACAGCGGCGAGGCCGCCATCGAGGCGCTCGACAGCTTCCAGCCGGACATGCTCATCACCGACGTCATCATGACCGGCATCACCGGCATCGAGGTCGGTATCGCCGTCCGCGCCCGATTGCCTCAGTGCAAGGTCCTGCTCTTCAGCGGCCAGGCCGCCACCGCCGGCCTGTTGGAGAAGGCTCGCCACGAGGGCCACGAGTTCGAGGTCCTCGCCAAGCCCGTCCATCCCACCGACCTGCTGGCCAAACTGCGCGGCTGAACGAGGAGAACCCGCAACTCTCAGCCGCTAGCTCATAGCTTCTGGCTAAAGGCTAAGAGCTAACAGCTATCCCCTCCGGCCGCTTGCGTTCCTTCACCTTCACCGCGGGGACGCCCGCGTACACGCACCACGGCTCCAGGTCGCGGGTTGCCACGGAACCCAATCCCAGCACCGCGCCTTCGCCCACGCTCACGCCTGGGCCCACCGAGGCCCGCGCGCACACCCACGCATACGCCCCAATCTCCATCTCACAGGCAAGCAGGGGAAAGCGCGCGTCGTCGTAGTCGTGGGTCGCGCCGCACAGGTAAGCCTCCTCCGACAGGATGGCGTGCGATCCCAGTCGAACTGGCGCCGGATTGTAGATCTCTGCTCCGTCGGCTGCACACACCGCGTCCGCGCACACCAGGTTCCACGGCGCCCACACCTTCGAGCCGGGGTAGAAGTGGCAGTTCGCTCCCATCTTTGCGCCAAAGCAGCGCAATAGGAACGCCCGCCACGAGTGCATCGGGCGCGGCGATATGCGATACAACACCGCCCAGCACAAGTTCCATAGCTGCCGCCGCACCCGGTCGCCGGCCGAAAACGCCGGACGCAGATAAGGGTCCGTTGCCGTCGCCGCCGCGATGTGCTCTGCCGCGTTGTAGCGCACGTTCTTCGCCATCGCGCCCCTGCCTCACAACCAGCAACTAACGACTGTCCTGCTCCATGGCTTTATATCTTGGGGTGGTCCGAACCACATCCTCCACATCCTCCATTGCCCGCTTGGAGGTGACGTTGAAGTCGAACAGTTCATGGAAGCACTTCCTGCTGCGGATGCGCAGCGCCGCAATCTCCTCCGCGCTTAACTCCGACCAGCGGCGCAGCGTGATCGTGGTGCCATCGATTGTATCTTCCCCCACCAGCCCTGCCCAGTAGTTCATCACCTCCCGCCAGATGTTGACCTTCTCGGAAAATATCACGGGAAGACCGCACGCCTGGGCTTCGGCCACAACAATCCCAAAGTTCTCCTGGTGCGAGGGAATCACAAACACCTCCGCCGCCGAGAAGGCCCCCCACTTCAGCGTGCCCTCCAGCATTCCAGTCCAGACAATACGATGGCTTACGCCGAGTCTGGCTGCCAGCGCTTCCAGTTCTTTCTGCCATCCGATCTGGTCGGGGCCCGCGATCAACAACCGCCATGCATCGTCTTTGCCCAGCGTCTGGGCATAGGCCTCAATCAGTATGTCGGTCGCCTTCTTGGGGTGGATTCGCCCCAGGGCAAGCGCCAGACGCTTGCCCCGCAAATCGGGCCATCGTGCCAAAAACTCTTCGCTGGCTGCTGCCAGGTCGCATTTCGGGCCGAATGTGCCATAGGGTACGACTCTCTCGCGTACTTTGTATGGGGTGAACGACAGCCGTGCCAGTATCTTTTCTTCTTCGCAGGTGAACAGCACGGCGCTTGCATTGCGCATGATCTTCCCCAGGAAGAGTTGCCAATAAATTGTCTTCTTGATGTGCTTGAGCGGATATCGCTTCTTGAAGTAGGGGTCCAGCATGCCATGCACGAAGATGGCCCAGGGTATCTTCGTGCCCGCAAGCGCGCGATGCGCCGCATACAGGTTGTACTGCCAGATGCCATCCACGAACACCACATCGAAGCGCGATAGATTGGCCTTCAGCCACGGCATTGCACGGCGCGAGTATCCGTAAACTCCCCAGCCAGGGCCCAGGCCAACCACCTTGGCCGGGAAATCCCACCGCGCAACGCTTTCAGGCGAGTCCAGAGTAGCCAACTCGACTTCATGCCCGTTCATGCTATAGATGGTGCAACGTTGTCTCAACCCCTCAACCGGGCCGCCAGTGGCAGGATCGATGGAGTGAATAAAATGCAGGATTCTCATCGACGGTCCTCGCCTGCTACAGCCTTTCGTAACATGTTGGATGCCCTGGAGAGTCGAAGGAAGCGCTGAATGTTAACATGCATGGGAGTGCATGAGTATGAAAATACTATATGTGAGCCAGTTGCACCAGGGAAGCACGGCCCAGGCGCGCCGGTTGGCCCTACAACGAATGGGGCATGAAATTGTCTCGCTGGACACCAACCGTTTCAATCCCGGCAGCGGTTTCCTGGGCAAGATCGGCTTTCGTCTCTCTGCCGGCCCCAATGTGGCGCGCCTCAATCGAGAGGTCCTCCGCCTTGCCGGGCAGCACAGGCCCGACGTCTTTTGGGCCGACAAGGCCCTCCAACTCCAGCCCGCAACCGTCCTCCGCTGTCGCGACCAGGGCATACAGACCGTCTGCTACATGATCGATAATGCCTTCGGTCCGCGTCGCGACTCAGGCTTGCGCCTCTACAGGAAGGCCATCCCCTGTTTCGATCTCCACTGCACCCAGCGAGACGTGAGCGTAGCCGACCTCAAACGGCACGGCGCCCGCGATGTCATCAAGATCCAGACCGCCTACGACCGGGTCTCCCACTATCCTCCGCCGCCGGGCTGGTCGGACGCAAACCGCAACCGCGAGGTATCCTTCATCGGCTCACCCTACGATGACCGCGGCCAGTTTCTCGGCAGGCTCTCCCAGGCTGGCTTGCCCGTCGTCATCTCCGGCGCGCAGCGAGCGTGGCAGCGTGCCCTCACTCCTGCCCAATTTGAAACCATGTATCGCGAAGGGGAACTTGAGGCGGATGCCTATCGCGAGGGGATCTGGAGATCGAAGATCAATCTCAGTTTTCTCACCAAGTCCAACCAGGATGAGTTCACCCACAAGAGCTTCGAGATCGCGGGCTGCGCCGGCTTCTTGCTGGTCGAGCGCTCCCCTGGCCATGCCAGCCGCTTCGTCGAAGACAAAGAAGCCGTCTTTTTTTCTACACTGGAAGAGTGCATCGAAAAGATCAGGCTCTACCTGCCGGATGAAGCGGCACGCTCGCGGATCGGCAACGCAGGCCGGGAGCGCGCCGAGCGCGATGGCTATCATAACGACCATCAACTCAGTCTCATCCTCGATCGCCTGCAAAGCCTGAAACAGCTCTCAACCTGCAACTGACAACCTGCAACCGGCAGTTCTTACGCCACAAACCCCGGTGCAACGTGTTCCAGCGCTCGCCGAAGCCCCTGCACGTCTTCCTCGAAGCTCCAGCTCTGGATGCGCTCGAAGGCCCGTTGGCCCATCGCTTCGGCATTGCCGGGAATCTCCAGAACGCGGAGCAGCGCACGGGCCAGCGCATCCACATCGCCCACCGGAACGATGCACCCGTTCACTCCGTCGGCGATCAGGTCCGGCGCGGCGCCCACGTCGTCGCTGACGATCACAGCCCGCCCGGCATTCATCACCTCGTTCACAATCAGCCCCCACGGCTCGTGCCGCGAGGGCAGTACGAACACCGTGGCCAGGTCGAAGAAGCGCGGCAGCTCGGACTGGTTGCGAAAGCCGCAGAAGCGGATGCTGCGAAACCCGGTCGCCGCAGCCTGCCGCTCCAGCGCCGCCCGCTCCTCGCCGTCGCCCACAATCACCAGGTACGCATGTGGCTCCTCGCCCGCAGCCGGCGCAAGCAGGGCATACGCCTCGATCAGATGGTCGCAGTGCTTGCGCGGCTGCAGCTTCCCCGCAAACAGGACCACAGGCCGCGCGGGGTCCATTTCCAACTCCGCCATTAAGGCTGCGCGTCCGTTCTTGGCATCCCGCGCACGCTGGGCAAAGGCGCCATTGTCCACTGCATAGGGCATCGCAAACTGGGCAACGTCTTCGCCCAGGTAGTGACGCCAATACTCCGCGTTCAGCGTGCCGATCGGCAGGACTGCGTCCACCATCTGCTTCAGCCCTGTAAAAAAAATCTTCTTTAGCAGCAGCTTTACGCCGCTCCGCCCGCGGTCGCCCAGCCACGACTCCGCGCGCAGCAGCACGGGAATGCCCAGTGCCTTCGCTGCAGGATCCCCTGCATTGCATTCACAGTCGAGTAGCCATGCACCCACAGAGCATCGAACGCCGGACCGCCGCCCTCGCCACGCAGCCGCCGTACCAGGCCGTAGTTGACCGGGCTCGCGAAACTCGCGTTTCCCCGGTCGCGCAACTTGGGCAGGAACTCATGCTTGTATCCGTCCAGCAGGGGAACGTCCCACTTTACGCCTACCCCGAAGCCCGCATCGAGGTATCCCTGCACGGAAAAGTCGGAACCGAAAAAAACGGTCAGATCGATGTCCGTCTCCTCGGCGATCCGCCGCAGCAGTGGCGCCTGGTACTGGATCGGGTGGCTCACCAGGTACGCCAGGCGCACACGCCGCCCGCTGCACGAGTTCGATCGTTCAGGCCCGGAGGTCATACCTCGCTCCCATCTCCCAGGCGTTCTTCATCTGCGGATGTCCACACACTGCAACGCCGTCTCAGTCAGTCATCTCTAGAAATTGTGGATCGTAAGCAGGAGCGTGGCGAGTCCGATCACACCACCAGTGCCCAGGCTCTTGATGGTGGCCTTCATATCGTCGGTCGGCAGGAAGACGATGTCGTTAGCCTGTAGCAACGGATCGGGGGCCCGGCCGTCGCGCACCTTCTTGATGTCCACTTTGACCACCTTGCGCTCGCTTCCCACAGTGCGGATCAGACGCAGGTCGGCGTACCTACCCTCAAAGTTCATGCCTCCGCTGAGTGCGGCCAACTGCAACAGCGTCAGCGGAGTCGACTGGTCCAGAGGGACCGCTCCCTGGCGCGGGAACGCGCCCAGCACATAGACCACGCTGGCACGCGATATCTGGATGATGTCGTGCGGCTGGACGGGAAAGTTGGCCGAGGTGCTGGATGCCAGATCGGTCCCCAGTTCGACCACGATCGGCTCGGCAACCCCTGGGCGGACGATCTTCACCGTATGACTCGCCGTCGCCGGCAGCCCGCCCGCAACCAGCAGCACCTCGCGCAGGCTCCTCTGGCTGGAGACGGGCACGGTGGCCCGTACTTCCCCGGTTACGATCACCGAGCTGTTCACCGTGTCTGAAACCTGGATCGTAACTTCAGGGTTCTCATAAAACTGGCCCATCCGCAGCCGGTCCGCGATCAGGGTCTGGGCAGCCCGCACCGACAGGCCCTCCACATGGACGCTGCCGATGAAGGGCAGTTGCACTGCGCCGTCCTGGCCCACGCGCACGGTCACGTGGTAATCCGGTTGCAGGAAAACCCCCACCGTGATTAGGTCTCCCGGGCCTAACTGAAAATCCTCTCCCGGATACAGCATCGACTGGTTGGCCAGAGGGACCGCCGTCGTGTTCGCTGTCTGCGCCACAGCGGCGTCCGGCGTCGCGCTGGCAGTAGCCGCTGCGCCCGCCTGTGCGCTCGCCGGAAGGGCCATGACCCCGGCCCAGCAGCACGCCAGCAGGACCGATGTCAGGGTCCGGCCTATGTTCGCCGATGGTCTGCTCGCGAAGTCCCCGGTCATTGCTTGGCCTTCCCTTCCACGCCCTTCTTACCCGGAGCAGCGGTCTGTGTGTCCCAACTGTCGGCGTCGATGTTCCCGTACGAATATCCAGAATATCCGTAATACCCGTAATAGTCGGGAGACTTCACATCCACCGCGTTCAGCACCAGGCCGGCCATAGGCGCGCCAGAGCGGGACAGAAGGTCGCGTGCGCGACGCATCACATTCTTGCCCTCTTTGCCGTGGCGGACCACCAGAACCACCGCGTCCACCATATTGCCCAGAACCACCGCGTCGGTCACAGACAGCACCGGAGGAGAATCGATCACGATGTGCGTGTAGTTCTTCCCCAACCGCTCCATCAGCTTCTGCATTGTCTCCGAACCTAGCATTTCGGTGGGGAACGGAGGCACGGGACCGCTGGGAAGAATGTCCATGTTGGGTGTCTCGGGAATATGTTGCACTGCTTCCTCCAGCGTCGAGGTGCCCGCCAGAACGGTCGTCAGTCCAAGTTTGCCGGTCAGTCCAAACCGGTGGTGTATGTTCGACCGGCGCAGGTCGGCGTCCATCAGCAGAACGCGAGCGTCGCTCTGAGACAGAATGCATGCCAGGTTGCTGGCGATCGTCGTCTTCCCCTCCGACGGCATCGCGCTGGTAAACAGAATGAACCTGGGAGGCTTCCCCGCCGTGGCCAGCATAAGAGAGGTCCGCAGGGCCCGGAACGCCTCCGTGAACTGAGACTTGGGCTGGGTCAGCACATAAATGTTGCGCTGTGCCGTGGTCATCGTCGCCGTCTGCTCCGCGCTGGTTCGCTTCGACTGCGGAATGATCGCCAGCGAGGGCATTCCCATCACCGTCTCGATCTCCTGTATGTTATGCAGGCCTGTATCCAGGGCCTCGAGAATGAACACAATCACGATGCCGCCCAACAGGAAAAATACTGTCCTCGACATAATGATCGTTGACGGCGGAGCGATTGTGGGACCCAATGCAGGCAACGCCGGGTCCACCTCGTCCACTTCCGATGCTTCCAGGCCCGCCTGCACCTTGGCCGTCTCCAGTCTCTGCTTCAATCCGTCATACAGTGTCCGGTTCTGATCGAACTCGCGCTGCAGGATGGTCAACTGCACAAGGTCGTCTCCCTGCTGGTAGGCTTCGGCCTTGCGCGCGTCCAGTTCCTGCTCGATCTTGTCCTCCGCCGCCTTGGCTGCAAGATACGTCTCCTTGGCCTGTGTCTCCATCCGGCCCTGTTCCGCATCGATCTCTTTGGTGAGGGTGTTGATATGGGCCTGCAACGCCTTCGCCCGCGGATTGTTCGCCCCGATTCCGCCGGGCGCCGTCAGCTCCGCGTAGCTCGCCTTATCGCCGGCCAGTTGTCCGCGCATATTAGTCAGTTGCCCGGGCATAGTGCCGGGCGTCGTCTCGATCGAATCTTCAATCGTATTGGGGTCCATGGCCGCCAGCATCCGGTAGCGCGATTCCGCGGTGATGCGCGCCACCTTGGCCGATTCTTCCGCCGTCAGCAGCTCTTCCAGGGACGATTGCAACTGGTTGTGAGACGAATCGTACCCCAGCGTACCCAGCTTCCGCTGCAACGCCATGATCTGTTCCTGCGACTGCGAGACCTCTGCCTTCAGCTCCTCCAACTGGCCGGAGAGCCACTCCGAAACCCGCCTGGTCGATTGCACCGGTGTCTGGTAACTGCGCTGGATGTAGTCGTAGACGATCCGGTTGGCGATCTCCGCCGCCATCTTCGCGCTGGGGCTGAAGTACGTGATGCGAATCATCTCCGTCCGTGGCACCAGGGCCACAATGATGCTGCTTTGCAACTCCCCCACCACGGCCGCATGAACAGGAGGGTCGTCCATCGATTGATTCGGTATGGGTCCCTTGACACCCCAAAAATCCGGGTTGTTGGCCAGATTCATCTCCCGCCCCACCATGGTCAGCAGAGCGTTGCTTCGCAGGATTTCCATTTCGGTGTTCATCCTGGTCGTCTGATCGTCGCCGTAATCCCCGGATGTGTCCACCCGGTACGCGTTGGATGCCCCATTATGGACCTGGATGGTGGCCGTCGCCCCAAACAGCTTTGGCTGGGTATACGCCTTGTACGTGCCGTAGCTTGCCCCCAGCACCGCCGCCAGGATCAACACCCACCGCCGCTTGCGCAGTGTCGCCACCGCTTCGGTCAACGATGTGTCGCGTATCTCGGACCCCGTGCCGGGCTGTTGCACTTCGGGAACGCCCGCTACAGGGGGAAACTGCGTCTTCTGCGGACCCATTCCAGCTAGTCTAACCGACATGACTCAATTCAAGGAAGCAATTCCTGCCTCCCAACTGTCTCCCGTATCCATCCGCTTCTCGCCCGCAAGCCGTTGAATTTCCGCTTCTGGCCGTTGGCCCGGGTTCCGTCGGGCGGGCGGCCCAGGTCTGGTCCGCCGCAAAACGCGCGCCTCACGTCTCGTTTCGGAGACATGGGTTTATGGCAATTCTCCGTTCTGAATCATTCAGTCAGTCCAGCAGCCTGCGCGTGATCTTGCCGTAGGCGTCGATGCGGCGGTCGCGCAGGAACGGCCAGTGCTGGCGCGTGGTCTCCACTAGCGCCGGGTCCAGCGTTGCAGTGACGATCTCTTCCGCGTTGTGCGAGGCCTGGGCCAGGATGCGCCCGAACGGGTCGCAGATAAAGCTGCCGCCCCAGAACTCGATGCCGCCGGTTGGCGTGTGGTCGCCGGGGCCTTCCAACTCCATGCCGTCCAGCATCACGTCGCCGTGCTCGTGACCGACCCGGTTGACGGCGCAGACGAAGACTCCGTTGGCGATGGCGTGCGCGCGCTGAATGGCCTTCCACGCAGAATACTGCGCGGTGCCGAACTCCGCCTTCTCGCTGGGGTGCCAGCCGATGGCGGTGGGGTAGAAGAGCGTCTCGGCGCCTTCCAGCGCGGTCAGACGCGCCGCCTCGGGGAACCACTGGTCCCAGCAGATCAGAGCGCCAACCGGGCCGTGGCTGCTGGGTATGGCGCGGAAACCCAGGTCGCCGGGGGCGAAGTAGAACTTCTCATAGAACAGCGGATCGTCCGGGATGTGCATCTTGCGGTAGATGCCGGCAATCCGGTCGGCGGCTTCGCTTGCGTGGTCGAGCACGGCAACGGTGTTGTGGTAGAGGCCGGGAGCGCGCCGCTCGAACAGCGACGCAATCAGCGTGATCTTTTCCTCCCTCACAATCTCGCTGAACAGCGCGGTACTGGGGCCGGGAATAGGTTCAGCGAGCGCGAACAGGCGGTGGTCCTCGCGCTGGCAGAAGTACTGCGCGCGGAAGAGTTCCGGCAGGCAGACGATCTGTGCGCCGTCGCGCGCGGCCTGGCGGACCATCTCCGCTGCGTGCTCGAGGTTTTCCGCGGTGGAGGCCACGCAGGCCATCTGGATCAGGGCGACGCGCACGGGTTCAACGGACATGGCACCTCCTATCTTTGCTGGCCGAGGGCTGCGCCTAGGGCGTAGCCGATCATGGAAAGCGGCGCCCAGGCGCCGGCCAGCAGGCCGTCGCCGCCCATCAGCCCGCTGCCGTGGTGGATGCTGAAGAAGGTGCGCCACAGCTTCTCGGTAGCGCCGCAGCCCTCGCACAGCCCGATGCCGGTGGGCAGGTCGAGCACCCAGACACTGACCGCGCTCAACAGAAGCAGGCCGGAGACCCAGACGTAACGGGCTGCCGGGTTGGGCCAGATGCGCGCTATCGCATAGCCGCCGGTCAGCGGCGCCAGGAATGCCAGTGCGGTGGCTACTATCTTGGGCGACGCGGAGCCGGGAACGGGATGGGCCAGCGTTATTGCGACCAGAACCACCCCCAGCAGAACCACGGCAAACAGTGTGTGCAGGGCAAACCACAGGGCCTCTTCAGCCAGTTCGCCGGCCGATCTGTCGCGCCGCGTTGTTTGTGCCGTCGCCATACGGTCCGCCTGGCCCCGCTCCAATCCTAAATGCTCCCGATGCAGTAACACGCAGAACTCTGCGCTAGTTGCGCAGGGGTTTCATCCGGTGCTCCAGCGCGGCGCGCTGGCTGCCAGTGGGCGGAAGCTGCGGCAGGCGCGGACGTCCGCCGAAGTAGCCGTTCAGTTCGCAGGCGTACTTCAGGCTGCCGATTCCAGCTTCGCATAACTGCGCGGCTTCGCACAGGCGGGCTTGCTTCTGCTCGGCCAGCGGCTGGTCGTCGTCCTTCCATGCGGCCAGCACCTCGTAGCAGGCCTGTGGAGCGCAGGCAGCCAGTGCAGGCGCGGTACCCCTGGCCCCGGCACGCAGGGATTCCAGGACCGCCTGTGTCTCTCCGCCGAGCACCTGGAAGCCTACGGATTTTGTGCGCGTGCGCAGCGCTGGCTGCTTTGGCCGCGCTTCAGCGACTGCGGCGGAGGTCGCCTGGTCCGCAGCCAGCGAATCCGCGGAGACGAACATTGCGGGTGCGTGGCTGGCGGCAACCTTCATGCGCGCGGTGACGGCGCTGAACACGGGCGTGACGCCGACTTCACGCCGGATGGCCGCGCTGCGGCGCAGAATAGCTTCGATCTCGGCGGGGTGGGCTGCGGCGTCCAGCACTCCGAGGATGTTGGGATGGCCTGCAAGCTCGACGATGGCTTCCAGAGGAATCCGGCGCAGGCTGGCGTCGCGGTCGCTGTAGAGGACGACAGGCAGCGGGGAGCGGTCGGCGACGCTCTGAAAGAAGAGCAGCAGTTCGCGACGGTTGGCGGTGGGTTCGCCGGCCAGAATCGAAGGCACTCCGGCCAGGATTGCGTCGTACAACAGCTCGGCGGCGAGGCTGGCCAGCGCTAGCGTGGCGTGGACGCTGTCGCGCGAGACTCCGGCCAGCAAGACCTTCTCCGGCGCGGAGGCCTGGGCGGCGGTGCGCAGCACATCGCGCGTCTCATCCTCCGTCAGCAAAGTCGGCTCGCCACTCGCGCCCAGAACAATCAGCCCGGCAGCCGGAGACTTCGCATAGCGCGCGACGTTGGCGGCCAGCTTGGGCAGATTGAGCCGGCCATCCGGATGGAAGGCGGTGGTCAGCGGGATGTGCAGTCCTTCGAGCAGCATAAAGTCAGGGAACAGGGAACAGGGAACAGGCAACGGTAGTGGTTAAGGAGCGACAGACGCGGGGTAGTAAACGGGCCATCCCTCCTGTGCACAGCGCTGTAGCAGGGCGGGGGTTGGGTCGATGGGGAAGGCGCGGCGCGCAATGGCCAGCATGGCGGCGTCGTGGATGGAGTTGCCGAAGACAGCGTCGGGCTGTGCAATGCCCACGCGGGCCAGGGATGCGACCTTGGCCTCGTCCGTGGGAACGTCCAGCAGGGTGCGGGTGACACGGCCGTCCACCACGGCGACCCGCGCGGCCAGAATGCGCTCGGCGGGGATCTCGAAGCGGCGCATGCCCTCCTCCACCACCCAGTCGCAGGTGGAGCTGACGGCCCATAGCTGCACACTGCGCGCTTGCAGTTGACGGACCAGGGCGAACATCTCCGGGAAGATATTATTTTCGATGCGGGTGCGGAAGAACTCGGCGGCTGCGGCGCGCACCTCGCTCTCGCGCAGTCCCTGGTACACCTGCACCATCTCGCCGCAGATATCGATCTCGCTGACATCGCCGCGCAGGTAGCCGCGGTAGCGTTGATCCAGCCAGTCGATGGCCTCGCGCTCCAGCAGCCCGCTCTCAATGCTCCAGCGCATGAAGCCCGTGCCAGCGTCGCCCGACCACAGGGTCCCGTCGCAGTCGAAGACGGCGGCCTGGGGCGCCAGCTCGTCCACGGCGGCGTGGAATTCGGCGGTGCTAAGAATATGGGGCTGAACGGCGGAACTCACTGGGAGGCTGCTCTTCTGCACGGACTGGCGCGCATAACTTGATGTAATCTCCATTATTACATCGCAGCCGAATCTCTATATCGGCGGCTGCGCGTTGACGATGGGGACGCCGGGCGGCGGCGTAAAGATGAACTCGGAGGCAGGCAGGGAAATATCTTCCTCGATCCCGCTGAAGCTGAACTCGGTGGTGGCGCCGTCAGTCTCTTCCAGCTTCATGCGCTCGATGGCGCCGCTTGCGTCCACAATAAGCGTCAGCAGGTGGACGCGCTGGGCCATGCCCTTGGGCACGCCGGTAATTGTAAAGTCGGCCCCGTCGGGCGCGGTGGTGAGTTGGTCTAACTCTTTGGCGAGTTGGGTATGGCCCAGCAGCAGCCGCAACGGCGAGCGCAGATCGTCGAGCTGTTTGGCCGGGGCGCGTGACACCTGCGCATCGTCGGGTGTATAGAACCACGCGTACTTCCCGTCCAGAACGAAGATTTTGCCGGGCGGCGTGTCGTAGCTCCAGCGCATCAGGCCGGGTTTTTTCAGGGTGAGGGTCCCGGATTCGCTGCGGTCCAGGCCCATGCCCGTGTAGTGCTCAGTGTAGTGCGCGCGTAGAGTGCGCAGGTGATTGTAGTGGTCGTCCACGCGGCGCAGCAGTGCGTGGTCGGGTGTAGTCTGAGCGACCAGATTCGGCGCGCAATGAAGCGCGAGCAGCAGTGGGAGTACGAGCGAGATGCGGGGATTCTTCCCCTTCGGTTTACTCAGGGTCATAATGACAGACAAGAACAGACAACGGCAAAGGAAGAAGCAGATTCCTCCGCTGCGCTGCGGAATGACAAACGAAACGCTGCGGAATGAATGACAGCGCGCGGCTACTGGATCGTCTGCGTGCAGTTGGTGGCTCCGGTGGGGTCGAACTTGATGATGTCGTTCTCGTCGGAGCAGTAGCCGCGGTCGCCCGTCTTGCCCACCGTCTGGGGCAAGGCCGTCACCGTGTATGAGGTGTACATGTCCTGGTTGTTCACAGTGACCTTGGTGCCGCAGGTGACGGTGAACGTGTAGCCCGACTTCTGCCCCGTGGCGGCGAGCTGGGGATCGATCAACTGCGCGGCCGTAGCCGAGGGTGCGCCGGACTTGGGGTCGCCGCCCAACGAGGCCAGCGGGCAGCCATAGCCCGTGCCTGGGTATTCGGAGTTGAAGTTGGCCTCCGCCGATCCGATGGTGCGCAGGGTCTGTATGGCGGAGTCCTGGTCCGCCGTCTTCTTCACCTTCAGCATCTGGGGCACGGCAAATGCCATGATGATCAGCATGATCGACATGACGATGAGCAACTCGATCAGCGTGAAGCCGAATTCGCGATGACGCTGGGGCCGGGTGATTTCAAATTTGGTCTTCATGGTTCCTCTGCGGCGAGATGTGCGTTTCGATCTCGCATGAAACTGTAGCAGGGTGCGGCTCAACATGCGAGTGCCTCGCGCGTCACGTCGAGCGGGCCGAGGTTGCCGAGAACGGTCAGAGCGATCGCCTCGGGGCGGAAGAGCCGGCGCGCCAGCATCTGGATCTGCGCGGCGGTGACGGCCTCCACCTCGGCGGTGATCTCGTCCACCCCGAAGAAGCGGCCAAAGTACATCTCCTGTCGCGCCAGATTCGACATGCGGCTGGACGACGATTCCAGGCCAAGCACGATGTTGCTCTTGAGCTGGTCTTTGGCCCGTTTCAACTCAGCCTCGTGTACGGTCTCTTCTTTCAGACGGCGCAGCTCCTCCAACGTAAGCCGTATCACCTCCGGGGTCTTCTCGGCAGAGGTCCCGGCGTAGATGCTCAACGCGCCGGTGTCGCGAAATGGGCTGACCTCCGAGTAGATCGAGTAGGCCAGGCCGCGGTCCTCGCGAACGGTCTGGAACAGGCGAGAACTCATGCCGCTGCCCAGCATCGAGTTGAGCAGATACATCGCGTAGCGGGTGGGCGAATCCACTGGTGGCGCCGGGACCCCCAGGCATAGCTGCACCTGCTCCAGAGACTTTTTCCGCTTCAGCGTGATGGCGGCGAAGGTCGCCGGCACGGCTGGCCTGGCTGGCGGATCGCCGGTACTGGCGGCGAGGCCGCTGAAACAGGCTGCGACCTGCGCCACAAAGCGGTCGTGGTCAAGATGCCCAGCGGCGGAGAAGACCATGTTGCGCGGGGTGAAGTGGCTGGCATAAAAGTCGAAGACCACCGGCTGGGTGAAGCTGGAGACGCTCTTCACCGTGCCCAGAGTGGGGCGGCCCAGCGCGTGGCCCTTCCAGAAGTTCTGCGTAAACGTCTCGTGGACCAGGTAGTCGGGGCTGTCCTCGTCCATCTTGATCTCCTCCAGAATCACTCCCTGCTCGCGCGCAATGTCCTCCGGAGTGAAGGTGGGGTGCAGGACGAGGTCTGAAAGAAGTTCAAGCGCAGGTGCAATATTATCGTCTAATACTTTGATATTGAAACATATATTTTCTTTTCCAGTGAACGCGTCCAGGTTGCCGCCAATGGAGTCTACCTCGCGCGCAAACTGCCGGGCGTTGCGCGTAGTCGTGCCCTTGAACACCATGTGTTCCACAAAGTGTGAGAGGCCGTTCAGCTCCAGCGGCTCGTCGCGCGAGCCGGATGCGATCCACACGCCCATCGAGACCGACCGGACGTGGGGGATACTCTCGGTCAGCACCAGCAGGCCGTTGGGCAGCAGAGTCCGGCGGATGTTGCGGGTGGGTGATTCGCGGACTGTGGCTGGAGTGAGGGTTGCGGACATGCGGCTCCTTGCAGCTTTATTGTTTCACAGTGCTGCATGTTGGACGGCTGAGCCCGAGGTTGGGTGTGCGGGTAAACTGAGTGCTGGCCATGGCTAAGGACGCTATCACGATAGAGGAGCGGCAGGTGCCGCCGCCGGTTCCGCTCTTCGGAATGACTCCCGACGAACTGCGCGATTTGGTGGAGTCGCTGGGGCAGGCCAAGTATCGCGCCGCGCAGTTGGCCGATGCGCTCTATAAGCAGCGCATCAACTCGCTGGACGAGAGCACCACGCTTCCCGTAGACCTGCGCGCAGCGGCTTGCCGCCGAGGGCTATAGCGTGGGGCTGCCGTAGATCGCCCAGGCAACCCGCTCGGTCGACGGTACCGAGCGATACCTGATGCGCATGGCCGACGGCGAGACCGTGGAGACGGTGTGGATGCCCGACGGCGACGGTGGCGAGCGAGGGGATGGCAGCCAGGCCGCGGCCGAGGAGGAGGGTGAGGACGAATGGAATGTCCAACCCACCCTTCGCGATAAGACTGCGAAGGATGGGGCACCGGGCGAACAGGGAACAGGGATCAGGGAACAGCAGTACAAGCGCGCCACCATCTGCATCTCCAGCCAGGTGGGATGCGCGGTGAACTGCCAGTTCTGCCTGACCGCGAAGCTCGGGATGAGGCGCAACCTGACGGCGGGCGAGATCGCCGGGCAGGTGGCCGCGGTACTCAACCGCCAGCGCGTGCGCATCGGCAGCGGGCGCGGCGTGCAGACGCCCTCGCGCATCAACCTGGTCTTCATGGGTATGGGCGAGCCGTTCCTCAACTACGACGCCTTCATGCAGAGCGTCCACCTGCTGCGCGCCATGGGCATTCCCGAGTCGCGCATGACGGTTTCGACCTCGGGAATACTGCCGGGGATTTTGCGTTTCGCCAACGAACCCATCCGGCCCAAGCTGGCGCTCAGCCTCAACGCGCCCAACGACGCTGTGCGCGAGCAGATCATGCCCATCACGCGCAAGTGGAAGATCGCCGATCTGCTCGATGCGCTGCGCTCGATTCCATTCGGCAAGCGAGAGTACGTAACGTTTGAATACGTCCTGCTGGGCGGTGTCAACGATCAGCCGCGGCACGCGCGCCAGGTGCTGAAGCTGCTCACGGGGATGAAGGCCAAGGTCAACCTCATCGTGTGGAACCCCGGCCCGGGCATCGACTTCCGTGAGCCTATGCCAGCCGATGTCGCCATATTCCACCGCATGTTGATCGACGGCGGCATTCCCACCTTCACCCGCAAGCCACGCGGGCGAGATATTTATGCGGCGTGCGGCCAGTTGAAGCGCACCGTGCAACCGGCGGTAGGTGGATTTGTAGAGTTGAAGATGGGATGATACCGGTTTTACTCTCCACCGATCACGTTCAGGAATGCACGCGGCGTGACGATGGAGATTCCTGCGTATCGCCCGAGCACAAGCAGGTCGCGGTCGCCGGAGACGATGTACTGCGCTGCTGCTTGAACGGCGCAATCCAGAACCATGTCATCTTTTGGGTCTCGACAGACTCCGATCAAATTGCCTGAGACTTCGATGAGCTGGGCAGCACCGGTAAAGATGCGCATCGCTTGTTCGATATTTGCGGGATGCCATTTGAACTTTCCGGCTAGAGCTTTCCTGACTTCATTGTCAATTTCCTTGCAGTGGGCGAGCGATGCATGATCGGATGCTGCACTCAGAGCGGCAAGCGGCGTTCCGCCGAAGTGAAGCGCAGAGATCAGTACTCCTGAATCAAAGACGACAGTCACTTCGGCGACTGCTTTCGCTTGAAGTTTTCGCTGCGGATTTCATCGACCCACGCTTCGATCTGATCTTGTGTGACGACTTTTTCGGTCGGGTCTACCGGTGGGCGGAGGGCAATCAGTTGTTGTTCGTACTGTTGGAACTTGTAGGCACGCCACGCTTCGCGGAAGAGCTCGCTGATGTTGCGGCTCTCTTCGCGGGCGGTCTGCTCCACCTGGCGCGCGAGCGCGTCGGGGAAGCTGATGGTGAAGACGCGTGACCTTCTGGTGCGTGTGGTTGGCATGGAATTAGTATGACATATTCATACATTGTCGTACAGTACCCTTCAAGGCAGAATGCTCGCTCTAGTTTTCTGAGGGCATTGCTGCGTGATCGACCACGAGAACCTCGACCGGGGCCTTTGCGGGTTGCAGCTTGAGACCGAGCTGCTCCTGCACGGCGGTGTAGATGGAGGGCGGGGCGTTGGCGTCAGTTGATACGGGTGCGCCGTCGGGCGTCCATTGCAACGTGAGGTCGTAGTTGCCGGTGAGTGCGGTCTTGTCGACGACCGGACGATGAAGCTGAGCGAAGAGAGTCTTTGCCAGCGATGCCATTGGCTGGCATTTGGCGGTAATCGTGCTGCTGTTCCCGTTCGAATTAAAGCTCACACCGCATTCCTTATTTGCCGAGGGCTTGAGCTTCGATCCGCCTTTGGCGACGACGAGTTCGTAGATCGGGCCCGGCCGGGTCTCCATGTGTGTCTTCAGTTGGAATCGCTCTGTCAGCAGGGGAAGGACCATCAAGCGTCTCTGTTTCGGGGATAGCTTTTTGAGAACGTCGAGATCGGGGTCGGATATCTTGGCTTCGATGTCGAAGCGCTTGGAGTCGAGCTGAGACGGGATGCCCACGATGGAGTCTTCGTTGAGGTCGTAGGCGAATTGCAAGAGCATTTTAAGCGAGTAATTTTGTGCCGAAGAAGCGGTCGCCCAGTCCGCCGATTGACGTCGATCTGCTGCCGGGGTCGCTTGGCTTGATGGTCATCACGTCGTACGCGGGCGGAGCTGCCTGGGCGCTCACGGTCGCCGGTGTGTTGGTGGTTTGCGAGTAAGAGATCGAGATTGCACAGATGCTGATGAGAGACGTGATGAGAAAGTTTTTCGTGCGCATGGTGGGCCCTTTGAATTCTGCAAGAATACTACCGTAATGCGGAAGGGAGTGATTCTGCGCGCAATTCGGTCGAGTTCGGTCCCACGGGTTCGGGCACTCGCGCAGAGGTTTTCTTGCGAATCGGAGCGTCGTATCATAAGGGAAGATGTTGTGGGTGGGGAAATGTCATTACCAATCAAAATCTGTGTGGTGTGCGAAGAGGAGTTCGAACTGAAGCCGGACAAGCCGGGCTTTGCCAATCGTTGCCCGAAGTGTAGCGTGCCCGAGGCCGATGAGCCTGCTAGCAAATCACGTATGGACGCCGATACGCTGAAAAGCTCGCGCGAGGCCAATGCGGCCCGCCGTCAGGCGATCAAGGACCTGTTGTATAGCCGGAAGTAGCCAGTGCGAGCGAATACAAACAAAGGCGAAATACGGGGATTCTGGCCTTCGGCTTCGCTTAGGCCAGGATGACAACTCCCTGATTAGGATGTTGCAGCATGGAGAGATGCGAGTGAGCAAGAAAGTTGAGAGCATCGATGCGCACCACCACCTTTGGCGCTACTCGGCGGCGGAGTATGGCTGGATCGACGAGGACATGGCTGCGCTGCGCCGCGATTTCCTACCCTCCGACCTGAAGGCAGCGATGGCCTCGGCAGGCATCGACGGCAGCATTGCCGTGCAGGCGCGGCAGACGATGGACGAGACGCGCTGGCTGCTCGATTTGGCCGACGCGACCGATGCGATTCGCGGCGTGATTGGCTGGGCGCCCATTGCCGGCGAAGATTTCCCCGGCTGCATGGAGGAGTTCGATGGCCGTGCAAAGCTCAAGGGGCTACGCCACGTCATCCAGGACGAGCGCGACCCGCACTACATCCTGCGCGAGGACTTCAACTCCGGCATCCGCACCATGGTGGATAGTGGCCTAGTCTACGAGATTCTGATCTTCGAACGGCACCTGGAGGACGCCATCTACTTTGTGGACGAGCATCCTCGCCAGCCGTTTGTGCTGGACCACATCGCCAAGCCGCCGATCGCCGCCGGTGTGATGGAGCCGTGGGCCGCGCGCATGATCGAACTGGGCCGCCGCCCGAATGTGTGGTGCAAGCTCTCCGGCATGGTGACCGAGGCGGACTGGCACAGCGACCCTGTCCGCGCCAGCTCGCTTGCGACGCTAAAGCCGTACCTCGATGTAGCGGTCGAGGCGTTTGGCGCGGCGCGGCTGATGGCTGGCTCGGACTGGCCGGTCTGCCTGCTGGCCACCGGCTACGCGCAGTGGTTCGAGCTGCTGCGCACCTACTTCGCCGGTTTCAGCGACACGGAGCGCGTCGCCGTCTTTGGCGGCACGGCAATCGAAGTCTATGGACTGTAGTTATTGTCTCCATCCAACAACCCGCCGGAGTATGCTGGGTGCGTCCGTTTGAACGGAGGGTCCTGTGTTCGGCATTTTGGGTCTTGTTTGTCGGCTCTCGCGGTTATGGTGCATCGGCTTCCTGATCTGCTCTGCTCTCGGCGCGGTTGCCTATGGGCAACAATCGACAGATCCGGCTGGTCCATTCGCCAGCTTGCGGACGGGAAGTCTCACGGTGTGGGAGTCCTATGGCTCTCGGGCACCGAATTGGGCCACAGCTGGTAGAGTGTTGACGGCGGATTTCCCGCAACTTCATGTCAACTTCCGGCTGGTGCGCGCCCAGGATTTTATTTATACGCTGGCATTGGCGGGAGAGCAGGGATCGCTGCCGGATGTGGTCTACGTCGACAACTGGGGCCAGGGCGGGCCACTGATTGAGTCGCAATCGGTTGTGGAACTGTTGTCGCCATCGCGATTTCCTGCAATGAACGGCATGTGGTTCTTGATGATGCAGGGAGCGCATCCCTCGACGGCGCTTGCTTTCCTGCGCTGGCTGAATGACGATCCGCACTGGACGGCCCCGCAAATTTCTGCCGACGCAATGTCGGCCATCGACAGGACCCAGAGCGAGGCAGCAGCCCTCAGTGCGGTCAAAAATCTAGCCCGCAACATAAGAACCAGTCCAGCCGTAGATACGGATGCGGCCCTCTCCGATTTGCCGTTCACCGGTACAGGCTGCGGAAGCACCGTTGAAATGGTCAACCCCGCGGTTCGATTCACCTTCGGGAACGGGAATATCGCCATCACCGAGATTGCATACCAGGAGAACGTACAGGGCGGGCAGGTTGTATGCAGCGGCCTGGTACATTCCTTCCTTGTGTTGCGCAAGAGGAACAATGAATGGAAGGTGTTATATCTGTGGCCGAGGATCGCGGATGCCGCGATGACGAATCTGTTGAAAAGCTTCGCCGGCCTTCCCTTCGACAAGACACAGGGCAGGGCACCTTCGGTTCCGTCCTTGATAACTCAGCAGAACGGACCCCAGAAGCTTGGCACACCCCCCTGGTTCACCCTCTCCTGGCGCCAGAACCAACCACTGCCGGCGGCGTACTTCGTGGAGCGTCAGGTCGCCAGGACCCAAGGCAATGAAGAGAAATGGAACCAGCCGCAGCTTACATTTGTCAATCCCATGCAGTCTGGGGATGTGGTGAGTCAATCGATGATATTTAGCGTAGAAGGTCCACAGCGCTGGCGTGTCTGGGCCGTCGGAAAAGATGGCCAGGTGGCGTTGAGCGAGTGGCGCACCCTGCAGTTCACCAACTGACGGTTTGGGCAAGCTGCATTCTGTTGCAGCAGGCGAAGCGTTTGGCATGTGGCAGCCACGCTTTTAGAATGATGCTATGGCGAAGAAGCTGAAGACGCTGCGATGTCCCACTTGCCGCACGATTGTGCTGGCCGGTAGCGAGGACTTTCCCTTCTGCTCCGACCGCTGCCGCGTCATCGACCTGGGCAAGTGGGCCAGCGGCGGCTACGTTATCAGCTCACCGATTCACGATCCGGATTTACTGGACGAACTGGACGGGCTGCGCGACCGCGAGCGCGCTGCTTCCTCCGGCGGCAGCAGGGACGTGAACTGATGTCGGACGGGAAGGGAATCGCAGGGCCTGATGGCCCGCGTAAGACGCGCTGGGCGTGGGTCCTGGCGACATGGTTCGGTGCGGGGAGGATGCGGCCAGGGCCAGGGACGTACGGCTCGCTGGCTGCGCTGCTGCTGTGGTACGGCGCGGCGCATCTCTTCCATCTGCAACCAGTCGCGCTGGCAGTTGCGACCGCCGTGGCCGCGCTGCTTATTACCCTGATCGGCATTCCGGCCTCCACCATCGTGGCGCGCGAGTCCGGCCGCGTGGACCCGGGCTTTGTGGTCATCGACGAGGTTGCCGGCCAATGTATCGCGCTCATCGCGGTGCGTCCCGACTGGCAACATGCGGCGCTCGCGCTTCTGCTCTTTCGCCTCTTCGATATCTGGAAGCCGTGGCCGATCCGCAAGCTGGAGGCGCTGCCCGATGGTACCGGCATTATGCTGGACGATGTGGCGGCGGGAGCGCTGGCGTTGGCCTGCGGGTTGGCCGTGTCCCGATGGGTATAGTTTGCGCTGTGGGGCCGGTCAGTCTAGGCTGAGGGTGAGATGAGTCCTTTGTTGCATGGTAGTGGAACTCGAAGCTCTAAGACCGATGCGCCGCGGCTGCTCTCGCTGGGTCCGCCTGCGGCCATGCCCGGCGGCGAAGTGGAGCTGCGCGGCAGCGGCTTGCAGGGAGCGGGTGCGGCGTATGTGCTGCCCACAGTGACGGTGGGGGGTGCGCAGGTCTATCTCTCGCTCAGCAGGCCGCAGCGCACCGTGATTCAGGTCCCCGATGGGACCATCTCCGGCCCGGTGGTATTGCAGCGCGCCGACGGCAGCGCCAGCAATGCGCTCGATCTGTGTGTCGCCGTGCCCATGGCCGAGGGCCTGCATCCCGTGGCCAATCCCGCGGTGGATGCGGAGGGAACCGTATTTGCCACCTTCTCCGGCACGCGCGGGCAGAGCGTGCCCGTCTCCATCTTCTCCATTGCGCGCGACTTTCAGATGCGCCCGTTTGTGCGCGGCATGCTCAACCCCACCGGCCTGGCCTTCGACGCGGAGGGTACTCTCTATGCCAGCTCGCGCGCCGAAGGGACGGTCTACCGCATCTCGCCCGCCGGCGCGGTCACCACCTACGCCGAGGGCATGGGCATCGCCACCGGCATCGCCTTCGACCGCGACGGCAACCTCTTTGTGGGCGACCGCTCGGGCACCATCTTCAAGGTGGCGCAAAGCGGTAGCCAGCATGGCGGCACGCTCAACGATCGCCAGATCTTCGTCTACGCCACGCTGGAGCCCAGCATCGCGGCCTACCACCTGGCCTTCAACGACGAGGGAACGCTCTTCGTCACCGGGCCCACCACCTCCAGCAACCAGGCCATCTACGCCATTGACCGCGATGGGCGGACGACAGTCTTTTATCAGGGGCTGGGCCGCGCGCAGGGCATGGCATTCGACGTGGACGGCAACCTCTACGTCGCCGCATCGCTGCATGGCCAGCGCGGAATCGTCCGCATCACGCCGCGGCGCGAGGCCTCGCTCGCCGTATCGGGGAACAATCTGGTGGGGCTGGCGTTTCTGGACGATGGATGCGCCGCGCTGGCCACCCGCGACGCGCTCTACCACGTTGCCTTGGACATTGAAGGGCGAAGGCTGGTGTAGGGTTGGCGAAGTATTTTGATCGGTCTGATGGAACCCGAACCCATGCTGGATTGCTTTATAAGGGAATCCAGGATATGATTACGAATGTAATACTTTGTCATAATGATCGTTTTCGACTCATCCACGCTGATCCTGACCGCGAAGATTGAGCTGTTGGACGCGTTTCTGATGGACATCGCAATGGAGATCGCGATTCCGCGAGCGGTCGAGGATGAGTGCTGCGGCGGCAAGAAGACACTCGATGCGCTGATAATTCGCAAGGCCCTGGACGAGTCCAGAATCAAGGTGATGAGCGTAAGGAACAGAAAGCTGGTATCGAAATTCGAAGAAGACTTCAGCATGGGCAGGGGCGAATCCGAAGCCATCGCCCTCGCACTGCAAGAAAAGGCGCTGTTGGTGGGTATTGACGACAAGAACGGAATCAATGCCTGCAAGCTGGCCGGAATTCCGTTCATAACGGCCATAGGCATTCTTGTGCGAAGTGGCCAAAAGGGCCTCATCGACCGTGGCGACGCGCTGATCAAGCTCTCGGCGCTCGCCAAATATGGATGGTATAGGAATGCGATTCTCGAAGATGCCGAACTGCAACTGGAGGAACAGCCATGACCAAGACGATGAGCATCCGGATGGACCGGGAGAACTATGAATTCCTCGCCACGATGACGATGGAAGAGCGGAGCGATTTGTCGAAGGCCGTGCGCGATCTGGTAACGCGGGGCAGAATCCTGCTGGCCGTGGAGAGGTACAAGAAGGGCGAAGCCTCCCTGGGCAAGGCTGCGGAAGTGGCCGGACTGCCCGTGGGACAGATGATGACGCTGCTTGGGGAATTCGGAGTGCGGAGCAGGATCGACCGGGAAGACTACCGCCAAAGTCTGGCGAACCTCGCCAAAGTCTGGTAAGACATCGGGAGGATGGCTGCGCCGCGCTTGCCACCCGCGACGCGCTCTACCATGTTGCCTTGGACATTGAAGGGCGGAGGCTGGTGTAGGGGAGAGGGACATTTCAGAAGGCATTAAAGTGACCGGCTGATTGCTTCTCACTAGCCGACTTGCGGGTACTAATCCATCCGTCAGTGAGCGCATTGGCGATTTGGCACTGGCCTAGACGCATCCGCCGAGACGTGCGTTAGATTTACTTGCCAAGAATCAGGGGCACATAGCTTCGGGCGTCTTGCAGCAATTGCTCGCGCGCAATACCAGCCTTGGCGCGAAGCTGCAAACCCTGCATCAAGTCAACGAGCACACGGCCTCGCACCTTGGCAGAGGGTGTGCGAGTCAGGCGCCCCGCCTTCATCTCCTTTTCGAAACGTTTCGCGAAAATATCAGCGGCTTCGGTGAGGCGCTTCGCGAGATAGGAGCGGATCTCCGTTACTCGCTCCGACTGTCCCAGCGCAGCGGCGGCCATCATGCAGCCGCCGCGAGCGTCGCCGGTAGCGGTGTTGACGGTAGCCTCGCAAAAGGCGGTCACGGCCTTGTGGATGTCCGGCTCCGCTTGAAATGCTGCCATTATGGGAGCTCCATACGTCAGCGCATAGCGCTCGACCGCCTTGAGCAGCAGGGTGGACTTGTCTCCGAAGGCTCGGTATAGCGCGGGTTTGGTGACGTTCACGGCGCGCGCGATCCGATCCACGTCGACTCCTTCATACCCATGCTCCCAAAACATCTCAACGGCACGGTCGAGTGCTTCGTCGGGGATAAAGCCTTTTGGACGTCCTGGGGCGCGCTTCGGAATATTAGTTACCATCGCGTACGAAACTCCTTGCATTGCCGCTGTAATTATCGTACTCTCGCGTCTGTAATACTGCAAGACAGATAAACACAAGTAGACACAAGGTTTACATCTCCCATGGAGCGGCCATCATCAACTGACCATTCCGGGCTTGCTCCATTCTCCGCAAGTAACTAACAACCTAAAAAGGATAGAAAAAAATGAACGAAAGTATCTTAATAACCGGAGCAAATGCTGGGCTTGGGAAAGAGACTGCCCGACAGTTAGCATTGAAAAAAGAAACAAAAAAGGTAATTCTTTTTTGCAGAAATCAAGCGAGAGCAGAGGCAGCAAAAAAAGACCTTGAGGAGAAAACGGGGAAAAAGATTTTTGAAATTATTATTGGGGATGTTACGGATGCAAATTCTGTAAGAAAAGCAGTAGAAGAAATAAAGGAACCTATTGATGCAATAGTTTTAAATGCAGGTGGAGTAATTGGGAAAACGGCTGCGAAATCTACGCCTTCCGGCATGAATCAATTAGCTGCTACGAATATTTTAGGTAATGTAATTCTAGTGGAGGAATTGATCAAACGGGACAAGTTAAGGAAAACAGTTCTATCAGTCAGTGCGGAAGCTGTTCCAGGAGTAAAGATGCTCGGAGTAAAACGAGTTTCAATGAGGACTTCTTCTGTAGATGAGTTTGCTGCTGTTCTTGATGGATCATATTTTGGTAAGAAGTTCGATGCATTGCAAGCATACGCATATGTCAAGTATGCGGAAACCATGTGGACGTTATCAATGGCAAGAAAATATCCCAAGCTCAAGTTTGTTGTTGTGAGCCCAGGGAATACAAAAGGAACTCAGGCGCCAGATAGTCTTCCCCCGCCAATGCGGTTTATGTTGAAGTACGTGATGATGCCTATTGTGTTCCCATTGATGGGCGGAATGGTGCATTCGCTGGAAGTAGGTGCAAAACGCTTTGTAGATGCCATTTCGGATGAGCGGTATAAAAGCGGCGTTTTTTATGCCAGTAAAGAGGGTAAGTTATCAGGGGACATGGTGGACCAGAGCACTTTTTTTACTGATTTGAAAAATACTTCATTTCAAGATAACGCCAACGAGGCAATTCACCATTTCATAAATTAGGCAGAAGCCGCGTGGCAGGCAGCCGTCAAGGTCTCTGGCGTCGAGAACGGTCTTAATGACACTCGCATAACCGATGAGTACCGGCGCGGAGATGCAGACCGGTAAAAGGAGGAGTATGAACATGAACAACCTGGTAGTGTGCTGTTTGGTGGCTGCTTATCTCGCAGCGAACGTGTACACGATTGTGAAGGTACGAGTGTTTGAGTTGGCCCGTTCGCGCAAGCATCTCATACTCTACGGCGTTCCCTTCATATTGTGGGGCTCCGTCATCCTGTTGGGATGTTGGCTCATGGAGATCATGCGCCGATCCGATGAATGGGCCGCCTAACCAGGCGTTCCCAACTGAAGTAAACAGGCCAAAGCGCTCATTGAGCATGCGGCGAGCCTCATTCAGAAGATCGATCTTGGAAAACGCCCTTGTAGTTATAAAGCGCGCCCTCGGGCTTGGAGACTATCCAAGTCGGTCGAGCATTTCGGCGGGGGTGAGGCGGACGCAGGTGAAGATGGGGGTGTCCTTGAGGGTGTAGAGGCTGATCTCGGTCTCGCGGAGCTGCTGGACGAGGTCGAGGAAGTCTTCGGGGAAGTTGGTCTCGAAGGCGACGACGAACTCCTGGTCGTCCAGGCCGAAGGAGTAGGTGGTGTTGAGCTTGACGCGCGGGTAGAGCAGGCCGATGCGGATGTGCTCGTCCATGAGGCGCTTGCGCTCGGACATGGAGAGCAGATACCAGGGGCGCGTCTTCCAGAAGGGGTAGATGAAGATGTACTTCTGTCCGCCGGGACGGATGGCGCCGCGGCCCTCGCCCTCGCTCTCGTCGGGACGGCCGATCTGGTACTGCGAACGCTTGGTCATGGCGAGGAAGTTGTGCGGCGAGTTGAGGTAGCCGCCCAGCGGCGTGCGCAGAAGTTCGGAGCGCATCCGGTTCAGCTCGTCGACGGCGTATCCGATGGTCCAGACGCAGAAATCGACATCTCCTCTTGTACCCACGGTCGAATAAGTGAGGGAGAGGAACTCGCCGGTCTTGTTCCAGCGGTCGAGGACGGCGGCGAAGGCGGTTTTGTGGGCGGCGCGCTCGGACTGGGGCAGGCGACGCCACTCCGGCATGAGCTTGTAGAAGCTGAAGCAGACGATCTGGCGGCGTGCGGGCGGGGCAGCGGGATCGTGGGCGGCTGGGGCGGATGACGTGGAGACGGCAGGGTGCTGCGGTTGCGGGAGACTCTGACATGGATTGATTGTCTCCCAACCCGTCCGATGCTGGCAAAGAGTGGGGGTGACTGGTTGCCAAAGAGAGAATAGTGTTGCAGAAGAGGAATTCGCTCTGAAGTTTTCTCTGGGGCAGCCGATGAGGCCCAGAGATACGCAGCAGTGGAGGTGCATGGGTGAATGACGTAGCTCGAGTTGGATCGGGTACAGAAGCGATGCCTGCAACCCCGGTTGGCGCAGCCAAGGGGATGCTGTTCTCTGCCAGGAGTGGGTTGACTGGGCCGGACGCGTTCGCCGCCAACCCGCCGAGCAGCGGCATCGAGGAGATTGCGGACGATGCGGAGCAGGTGAACCTGGCCGGAATGCTGATCTCGCAGGCGAGCACAGGAAGCGATGTGCGTTTTGAGAAGGTGACGGCGCTGCGGCAAAAGATCGAGGCGGGAACGTACGCTGTGCCAGCGGAAAATGTTGCGCAGAAGCTGATAGACGAGATGCTGAAGAAATAATGGCCCGCACCGCCTGGTGCTCGGAGTGGAGCAGCGCGCGCGCGCGTGGGTGGGCGCGGGATGGACGGAGGGAATAAACTAGGGTGTGAGGTGGTTGCGATGGCGGAGGCGGAGCGGATTTCGGCGCGGCAGCGGGCGATCCTGACGGCCATCGTGGAGAGCTACATCGAGACGGGCGAGCCGGTGGGCTCGGGAACGATTGCGGGAACGATTGCGCGGGTGCGCGCAGGCGGCGGGCACGCTGCGGGGCTGAGTTCGGCGACCGTGCGCAACGAGATGGCGGAGCTGGCCAACGAGGGATTGCTGGAGCAGCCGCATACCTCGGCAGGCCGGGTGCCGACGGCGCGCGCGTTTCGCATGTATGTGGAGCGGCTGAGCGAAAGAACCGGGCCGCGGCTGTTGGGCGCGGCGCAGCGGTTGCATCTGGAGTCGCAGCGGTCGCACTTGGAATCGCAGATCGACTCGAGCTTCTCCGGGGTGACGGGGACGCAGGCGATGCTGGAGCGCACCAGCCATGTGCTGGCGACGGTGTCCAGCGGTGTGGGCGTGGCCGTGGCGATGGTCAGCAGCGGCGACACGCTGGAGCATGTGCATTTTTCGCGGCTGGCCAAGGGACGCGTGCTGGCGGTGGTGGTCACCAGCTCCGGGCTGGTGCGCGACCGCATGTTGACCATGCAGGCCGATGTGACGGCGCGGGAGCTGACGGCGGCGGCGAACTTCCTCAACGAGCACTTCCGCGGATGGAGCATCGAGCGGGTGCGCGCGGAGATTGGCCGTCTGGTGGAGCGGGAACAGAGCGAGGTGCAGCGCCTGCTGACCTCGGTGGAAGAACTGTGGGCGGGCGCCGTTCCCCAGGGCGCGGGCGCGCAGACCGTCTATGTGGAGGGAGTGGCCAACCTGCTGGGCGCGCGCGGAGTGGGCAGCGCGGAAGATATGGCCCGGCTGCGCGAGGTGCTGGCGGCGCTGGAGGCGAAGCAGCGGCTGGTAGAGCTGCTGGATGCGTATATCGACGCCAAACAGGAGTCGGTGCGGGTGATCTTCGACCTGGAAGAACATGCTCCGGAGATGGCTGGGCTGGTGCTGATCGCGGCGCCGGCGCGGATGGCTGGCGACGGGCATGGGACGGTGGGCGTGATCGGGCCAAAGCGCATGCACTACGAGAACACCATGAATGCGGTGAGCTATATCGCGCAGGTGTTCGAGCGGATGCTGCATCCTCCGGCATAAGGCGGAGTTGGCCACTTGTATTGACTACTTTATAACCCACCCCCACCCCCCATACCTGCTAACATATCTGAATGCAATAGTATCCACGAATTTACCAGCAAAGTATTGACTCTATGAGACTTATTGGCATAAATAAGATAATAAACGAGTTGTTCTCTCCTCTGTGCTCTGGGCTGCGGCTATGGAGCCGAGCTTCGTCCACCGCCGTTGCTGGAAGAAGCTGACAGAACCCCTGCAAGAAGAGATGGACAACCCCCGATTTAATTGTATCGGATTAGGGGTAGCAGTTTTGCAGTATAACTTGTTTAGATGAAGTTAGTTGTGAGATTTTTCTTGACAAGGATTGGGCGGATTTGTGGGCGTTGCGGAGAAGGCAGATCAGTCGTTCCGGCTGCGCCTTCACTCGGGCCTTCGGCAGAGCGGTTGCGTCCTTCGGACGCGGCTTTTTCGGCCCGCGTGAACGCGGGCCCTTCCGGGTTCTGAGTCATCGGGTGAATTGGTGGCGGCAATCCCACATCTCAGAAGCTAGATGTGGGGCACCCGGCGGAATTGATTTATCTAGGGTTGTTTTGAAGTTTGGTATAAACTTGCGGCGTCCACTCAATCGGGTTTTTCTGGAGGCCGCATCTATGAGCTTGAAGCGGATCGGTTTGACTTTTGTAGGGCTTGGCTTTGCAGCTAACATTGCGGTCGCAACTCCCAAGCCTGTTCCTTCTTGTAAGGTGACATTTTCTGTGGCCTATCTCGATAGGCTCAACAACTTGAATAACGGCATTCCAGCGGCAAACCTGAAAGATATACAGAAGAAGTTAAGTGAGTTTGGTGATGTCTGCTACTCAGCAGATCCAAAGGCTGGCTTGGTGTTTTTCATCCACACCACGCCTGCTGTCTATCACGGCACACATGTATATACAAATAATTCGAATTCAGCCGCTGCTGCTACTAGCGGCGACGGCAGCGCAGCGGCAGCGGCGGCTTCTAGTTCTTCAACGACAGCGATTCCGTATGATGTTGATTATTCCGTTTTCATCCTCAATATCGAGCAACCGCAGCCGGATGGCTCGTTCAAAATTCTCCATACTCTAGATCAGAAGGGGCTTTACCACACTATCTATGGAATCGGGTATGGCAAGGGCAAGCACCCGCTGCCAAATGTGATCGAGGCCGCTGCGCAGTGGCTACACGACGATTATCTTGGTAGCAAACCCGCAGGCAAATGGTGAGTTGGTTCGCGCGGATCGCGAATACCCACTCATCAATCACGACAAAGACGCGTTGAATGGGGTACCAAGATAATCAGTGGGCCATCCACCAAGTTCACAGAGTTTGAAATGCATTTTCTGAGTATCAGACAGGAGAATCTAAATGCCAACTCTTCGTAACTATAAGATTTTTATCAGCCATGCTTGGGACTATAACGCTGATTACTACCGAATCGAAAAGTGGCTCAACGAAGCACCTAACTTTATCTGGACAAACCTGAGCGTTCCGAAGCACAACCCGATTCTGAACAACGAGGAACTTACCAAAGAACTGAATAACCAAATGCGTCCAGCCGAGGTTTTCTTGATTCTTGCTGGCATGTACGTTTCGCATAGCGATTGGATCGATTACGAAATAAACTTCGCGCGACGGATAGGTCGGCCTATCGTAGGCATCCAACCGTGGGGAAGCACGATGACGCCGGTCGCGGTTCAAAATGGGGCTAAGACCATCGTTGGTTGGAATCAAAACTCTATCGTTTCTGCCATTCGACAATATGCCTTGTGATATTCCCCCGGTCTTTCCGGCCATACGCGAGCTTGCAAATAGGGCATCAATTCTAGCTCAGAAGCGCTATGTTTACTTAAATGCAACCCAACTTGCTCTCCTGAGTACGACTGCTCTCTGCGCTGGTCTAAATCCAGTTTCCCAGGCGCGCCAGAGATTGGTTGCGTATTCAGTATGCTTTCTGATGTTCATCGGCCTGATGGTGTGGGTGGCATTACAGATCGGACGTTTTGAGGTTCGCTGGTTTAAATGTAGGGCCTTCGCAGAAAATTCAAAGAGCATTGTGTGGCGTTTTGTAATGTCTGACCTAAATATTCCAAGGGAGAGGGAACTGGTATTCTTGGACGAATGGCGAGAGCTTCGAGGACGTCTTCCGGAGTTACAGAGTGAATTTGCCCTCTGTGCGAGCGGGAATCTTGTTACCCCTTGGATGCACCAAGTTGTGAATCTGAGCCTTCAGGAAAAGGTTCAATGTTATCGCAAGTATCGTTTGCAGAACCAGTTGGATTGGTACTCAGCAAACTCATCAAAAAATAGCTTTCAGCGGACCATATGGTTCTGGTCGTTGTTTTTAACTCAATGCGTGATTATTTTGGTTGCCGCTCTCCAGGCTTGGTTACTTATAAAGGTTAACCTTGTCGGTTTTATTGCGAGTGCCGCTGTTGGTATGCTTGCTTGGTCACAGCTGAAACGTTTCTCCGATTTAGCTACGACGTACGCTGTCACGGTAGAGGATCTTTCCCGGATATCCAGCAAGTATTCGAATGTCGAAACCCAAGAAGACCTCAATGCGTTGGTCTCAGATGTTGAGGATGCCGTTTCGAGGGAACATAGTATTTGGTTGGCCAGACGTGTCGTTTGTTAAGCAGATTTCCTTCAGGAATGACGAACAAAGGGACAACTACAAAGCAGATTCCCTGCGGGAATGACAAACCAAAAGAAGCAGATTCTTCGCTGCGCTCAGAATGACAATGCCGGTGGAATGCGGGGCGGTTATACTGCATCTGCATGTCTGAGAAAATTATTGCTTTGCTGGTGTGGCTGATTGGGAGCGGGGTGCGCGGGTACGCCAGCGTGGTGCTGCTGATGGCGGTGCAGTCGGCGTGCATCCCGATCCCGAGCGAGGTGATTCTGCCGCTGGCGGGCGTGGCCCTGGTGCATACGCTGGGGATGACGCAGATGCAGGTGCAGATGCAGCTGGTGCTGCTGGCAACGGTGGCGTCGCTGGCGTCGAACCTGGGGTCGATACCGGCGTACTGGGTGGGTGCGTGGGGCGGGCGGGCGATGGTGGAACGCTATGGCCGATGGCTGCTGCTGAGCCAGCGCGACCTGGACCGGGTAGACCATTTTTTTGCCCACTATGGATCGATCACGGTGCTGGTGGGGAGGATGCTGCCCATCGTTCGGACGTTCATCGCGTTTCCGGCGGGCGTGGCGAAGATGAACCAGGTGCGCTTCCACATCTATACGTTTGTGGGATCGTGGCCATGGTGCTACGCGCTGGCGTATGTGGGGGTGAGGCTGGGCGACAGCTTTAGGACCGATCCGCGATTCAAGGCGGTGTTCGAGCGCTTCCACCTGGGCGTGGAGGCGGTGCTGGCGGTGGGCGTGGTGTGGTTCGTGGTATCGCACTGGAAGGGACGGATTCGCGCGGACGCGGTGTGAAGCATTCGCAGAATGTGACCTCAGGGGCTAAAGCCCGCTTTCTACACGAGAGCTTTGCGGCACTGCTAAAGCCGTGCCCTTAAGCAAAACTGTAGAGTGAATTTCTGAAGCTCACTTGAGTACCAGGCTTGGTTGAGTTGAGCTAGACGAGGCCGAGGGACTCGAGGGCGATGCCTGCGCCGCGCAGGTTTCCCGGCTTCATTTCGGAGTAGCTGCGCGAGAGGACGACGCCTTGCGCGCCTCCCTTATAGGCCGCGAGGACTGCATCGCGGACACCTTCGGGGGTGCATTTGCTGTGGCCGTTGGCGGTGGGTACATCGATGTCGATGCCCGGGTAGGTTTGGGTGCGGGTTCCGGCGAGCGAGTCGACGGTGCGCTTGGTTTCGCGGTAGACGTAATCGGCGGAAAAACCGGCGGCGGCCAGTTTGTCGAGCGGAGCTTCGTTGTAGTTGAGGACCTTGTACTCGAAGTCGAGGGCCTGGGTGCGGGCGAGGTCGCCCTGAAAGTTCTGGCCGACGGAGTCGAGGTAGCTGATCATGCGCTCGCCAGCGCAGTTGTTGTAGAGCACGGGTTTGACGTAGTCGGTGAAGGGGGCCATGGCGGCGAAGTCCTGCTCGGCGCGGTAGATTGGGTTCCAGGATGCATTCTGCCAGATGTGCCATCCGGCCTGAAGAGCGGGGTTGATGGATTTAACTTTGGTGTGGAGTGCGGCGTAGGTATCCTGCTGGCCGGTGGTCCAGAAGCGCTCCCAGACGAGGATTTCGGGATACTGCAACAGGACGCGCCAGAAGGCGACGTAGTAACCGTCGATGGGGCGCTGGTTGGAACGGCCGGCGCGCACGAACTTCTGTAGCGCGATGAAGCCTTGACGGACGCGTGCCATGTCGATGCCCATGCGGCGAGCTTTGGACTCGCAGAAGGAGCAGAAGCAGCAGGTGGTGGCGGGATCGGCGCGGGCTCCGTTGTGATATGCGCCCAGGGAGTAACCCAGCGGGCCCTGACGCTCGGAGCCGAACATGATGCCGTCAACTTGATACGACCGGCAGTAGTCCTCGACCAGGCCGAGGAGGTAGTTGGTGTAGTTGGGATTGTTGAAGCATGGGCCGCCGGGATGGCGCGTGGCGGGGCGACCGTCGAGGCCGACCTCCCAGAGCTTGTCCATGTTGGGGACGTTGGGGAGGGTGTTGTCCTCGATGATCCAGCAGAAGGTCTTGATGTCGCGCTTGCGTGCGGCGGGAACGACGGTGGCGAGGATGTCGAGGCCGGGGAAGTCGGGCGAGCGCGTGTCTTCGGGCTTGAGCAGGGTGTCCTTGTAGTACTGCGGATGGACGGTGGCGAAGTTGCCGCCGCGGAAGGGAGCGGCGCTGCGGGCGTGGACACGCTCGTCCATGTAGGTGATGGTGTAGAGGAAGAGCGCGTTGACGTGCGCGAGGCGCTGGATGTCGTCGAGCACGCGATCGACGCCGTCGGAGAGGATACGGCCGATGTCCATTTGAATGCCGACGAAGGTCCTGGGCGCGGCGGGCGGCTGGGCGATGGCTGGGGTGGCGGTTTGGGTGAGTGCGGCGGCGGCGCTGGTGAGTGCGGCGGACTTCATGAATTCGCGGCGGTCCATTGGGTTCCTTTGACTACCGGAGATAGCTTACCTGAGGAGGGGAAGAACGGGCTTTGGAGGGGGCGAGAACGCGGAGGCAGACATCTTTACAGCGCGTGACGCGGAGTAGCAATCTTCATTGGCTGCTTGCGTCGATCGATCACCATTGCAACTTGCCGGCGAGCCAGTAATCTACACTGAACTTTCCCGGGCCAGAACAGATCAGCCAGATAAAGAAGAGCACATACAGGACTTCCGAAAGGTAGAGGAAATCGTCCAGCCAGTTGAGAGGCGAAAGTCCTTTGGGCATGGCGGAAAGCTTGGTGGTGCCAATTGCGACAAGCATATCGACCAATAGAGCCGCGCAGGACAGGCTGGAAAGCAACCCCACGGCCAGCAAGGATCCGCCAACAAACTCGACAGCTGAAACAAAATAAGCCATGAGGCGGGGAAACAGGACTTTGGCCTCGACGAGCGTCTGGTACATCGTTTGCCTTCTGCGTGCGACAAACAATTTGTTCGCGCCGGAGATGGCAAAGAACAGCCCGAGTAACATGCGTACCAGCAGGACGGCATACTGCTCCAAATCACTGCTACCCAGCAGCCCAAACTGGACCAACCGATTCCAATCCATCTCTTGTCCCTCCATAGAAGGGAAACGCTGTAACGGCAATCGTAATCACTGAGAGCTTCTGTCCGTACCCGTCAGCGCCTAACTCCGCGTCCCCTCCGGGCCGAGCGTTATCCGTAGGTGAGGTCGGTGCTCTGTCCCACTTCGATGATGTAGCCGTCGGGATCGCGGATGTAGCAGCGAATCTCGCCGTACTTGGGAATCGGCGGAGTAATGAACTCGGCCCCCCGGCCCTTCCATAATTCGTAGCACGCTTGAATATCGGCAACGCGGAAGTTCATAAAACTGTTGATGTGATTCGGGTCGGGGACGCTGAGGGTTACCGTCGGCTTATCGGGGGTGGGCCCGCCGCCAACGTTCAGAATTATCCAGATATTGGCGAGCTGAAGGTACGGGGGCGCGTTGCCGTCTCCCATGCTGAGAATGCGCGCGCCGAAGACCTTTTCGTAGTAGCGGGCCGACCGCTCGAGGTCGGCGACGGTGAGGAAGTGTGCGATGCTGAGTCCCTCCCGCGGGGGCATCTCATAGCTCTTTTGTTCGACTTGTACCGGGTTCATGGATAGCTCCTTTTGTGCGTTCATGGATGGCCCGTGTACACCAACAGGAGAACTGCTCAAGCGGTGATGTGGCGTCAACCACCGCTATCGATCATTATGCCGCAAATAGCCGTATAGCTTGTGAATTCTTGCGCCAGAACGACGGCATTTGAGACGGGCGTGGGTGGGGAGGGATATACTGATCTTTCCGGTTTAACGGAAGGTGCAACACCTATATTGCAGGACAGAGGGGTAAAGCAAAGCATGTCTACACCCGGAGCCGCCACGCCAGACGCGGCCAGCATTCAGCCAGCTAAAGGAAAACTTGGAATCATGATGGTCGGCATGGGAGCGGTTTGTACCACTCTCATAGCCGGCGTAGAGGCGGTCCGCCAGGGACTCGCCAAGCCCATTGGGTCGCTGACGCAGATGGGGACCATTCGCCTGGGCAAACGCACCGACGGCACCACTCCGCTGATCAAGGAGTTCCTCCCCATCGCGCAACTGGATGACCTGGTGTTCACCGGGTGGGACATCTTTGGCGGCAATCTGTACCAGGCATCGAAGACGGCGGCAGTGCTGGACAATGAGACGCTGGAGAAGATAAGGCCGTATCTGGAGTCGATTGAGCCGATGCCCGCGGCGTTCGACCAAAAGTATGTTAAGCGGCTGACCGCAACCAAGATCAAGAGCGGCAAGAACAAGCGAGACCTGGCCGAGCAACTGAGGAACGACATCCAGGACTTCAAGAAGAAGAACGACCGGGTGGTGGTGATCTGGACCGGATCGACGGAGATATTTCTGTCGCCGACGGCGGTTCACCAGACACTGGCGGCGTTCGAGAAGGGGATGGAGAACGACGATCCGGGGATTGCGCCGTCGCAGTTGTATGCGTGGGCGGCCCTGACGGAGGGGATTCCGTTCATCAACGGAGCGCCCAATCTGACGGTCGACTTTCCCGCGATGTACGAGCTCTCGAAGAAGATGAACGCCCCCATCTGCGGGCGGGACTTCAAGACTGGGCAGACGCTGATCAAGAGCGTACTGGCGCCGGCGTTCAAGGCGCGCATGCTGGGCGTGAGCGGCTGGTTCTCCACCAACATTCTGGGCAACCGGGACGGCGAGGTGCTGGACGATCCAGCGTCGTTCAAGACCAAGGAGGAGTCGAAGCTGGGATTGCTGGATTTGATTCTGCAACCCGAGTTGTATCCCGACCTGTACAAGGACCTTTATCACAAGGTACGGATTAACTATTACCCGCCACGTGGTGATGCTAAAGAGGGTTGGGACAACATCGATATCTTCGGATGGCTCGGGTATCCGATGCAGTTGAAGGTGGATTTCCTGTGCCGCGACTCGATTCTGGCGGCCCCGCTGGCGCTGGATCTGTGCCTGTTTATGGACCTGGCGGCGCGGACGCCAAGCCTTCGCGGGCTGGGGATTCAGGAGTGGCTCAGCTTCTATTTCAAGGCGCCGGACAGCGCGCCGGGAGTCTATCCGGAGCACGACCTTTTCATCCAGCAGATGAAGATGAAGAACACGCTGCGGCACATCATGGGCGAGGACCTGATCACGCACCTGGGCCTGGACTACTACGGCGGATAGACGGCACCTTGCGTTAGCATTTGGGACAAGCCCTGCAACCGAAATGTTGCGGGGCTTCCTGTTCTATGAAGGATTCGATGGAGACTGCTAACACCGGCGACCGCCAGTTGGAGACGCTCCGATTGTATGGAGCGCTGATCGCCGTGCGTGAAGACTGGGGCGGGGGCCTGGTGCTGTGCTGCGGCGAAGGATGCGCAGCCAGCGGGACACCCACCGCCGTCAGCATTGCGGGTGGGGCGACACTGGCACTCGACGCTGATGCTGCCGCGGTGAAGGCGGCGATGCGGCGCGGTGAACTCGACTTTGTGGTGAACACGCTGGATGAGGCCCTGCGCGCGCTGAAGAACGAGGTACGGCTGCGGCGACCGCTGAGTGTGGGGCTGACCGCAGATGTGGATGCAGCTTTGCGCGAGATGGTGGAGCGCGGAGTGCTTCCCGATCTGCTCTTGATCGGCGCGAGGCAGGATGGGGATGCGATTCTGCAGAACGAGAGCATTCACGCGCTGCAGGCCTCAGGGATGTCAATGCAGCTAGCTGCGGGGAGCTTGGAAGTGGTACTTTCCTCCAGCCCCAGGATGATCTTGACGAGCAAGAGGCTCGATGAGGACTATCTTCCTGCGGCGAATGCGGCTGAGTTGCGAGTGTTGGACGAGCGGTTGCTGGCTCTTCTTCCTGTCGATGATGTGGTACGCAGACGATGGGTTCAGCGTGTACCGCAGTACCTGCGCGAGGCGCGCAGCGGCGGCCGCTGGGTGTGGTTGACGGAAGAAGAGCGACGCGCTCTACAGGGTGTCTGAGAAGGAATATGGAAGACAAGCAATGACGAAATACGGGGATTCTTCCCCTTCGCAAGCTCAGGGTCAGAATGACAATTCAAAGATTATTTGATGAAGCTACTCGGCGACCGCCAGCAGGCGCGGCCAGAGGGCTTTGGTCCCTGCTTCGGATTTGGCGGAGACGGGGAGGACCTCGTCGATCTCGTGCTCGCGCCTGAGGGCGGCGAGCGATTTGGCCAGCGCGTTGTGGGAGAGGCGGTCGGACTTGGTGGCAACCACGAGGAACGGGCGCTGTGTCTGCCGGAAGAAATCGATGAGCTGGCGGTCGCTGGGCTGGGGCGGGATGTTGCTGTCTACCAGGCAGACAGCGAGGGCGAGGGTCTCGCGCTCGGCGAGATAGGGCTCGATGAACTTCGGCCACTCGGCGGAGATGGATTTGGAGATTTTGGCGTAGCCGTAACCGGGCAGGTCGGCGAAGATGAGCGTGGGGCGGGGTTTGATCTTGTCACCTGAATGTTCGTGAAGGGCGAAGAAGTTGATGGCGCGGGTGCGTCCGGGAGTGGACGAAGTGTGTGCCTGCTTGGAGCCAAGCAGCGCGTTAATGAGCGACGACTTGCCGACGTTGGAGCGGCCGAGGAAGGCGATCTCGGGCGCGCCAAAGGTCCTGGCCGCGGAGGGGAAGTGGGCGGCATCGGTGGCGGAGAGCAGGAAGACCGGAGTCAGTCGCATCGCTCCAGTCTAGTGCATTCGATGACCGGGGCCGTCGTCGCGGAGTAGACTTTCGGTTGCGTCGTAGCATCAACGATTTCGCTTAGGAGAACCGTGTGTCGATCCAGTGCAGCTATGTTTCAAGGCTTGTGGCGGATGTTGTCGCAGCGTTTGCTCTGGCTGCTTGTTGCGCCGGCGGTGTTGCCGCACAGACGATTGCGAGGGCTGGCGGGGGTTTGAGTACTTCTCCATTTCAAAGCGATGCGCGGTGGATCGCAGCGCAGGCAGACGCGCCCGCTGCGACTACCGCACAAGGAAATGTGGATGCTGCTGCGACGGTCGTGCCGTTGCCGATCTTTCGACACAGCTTTACTGTGCGTGGCAAGACCGGGGGCGCAAAACTCGTTTCAGCAACGCTGAATATATCCGGGCTGGGGCAGTTTGAAGCGCATATCAATGGGCATAACGTGACGGAGGCAGTGCTGACGCCGGGCTGGAGCGACTATCGCAAGCGCATCTACTACGACACGTACGATGTGACGAAGCTGGTTGTGCCGGGCGAGAACGCGATTGGCGTGATGCTGGGCAATGGGATGTACAACGTGGAGTCGCCGGCGAATCGGTACACGAAATTTCGCGGAACAGTTCGGCGGGCCGAAGCTGGTCGGTGCGCTGGCGCTGCGGTTCACGGATGGATCGGAGCAGCGCATTATTTCGGATGGCGCGTGGAAGACGGCGGCAGGGCCGATCACGTTCAGCAACATCTACGGCGGCGAGGACTACGACGCGCGATTGGAGAAGGCGGGATGGGACGCGGCTGGCTTCGATGACAAGCGATGGGCAGCGGCGCGCGTGGTTGCTGGGGCCGGGTGGTGTACTGGTTGCGGAGACTATTCCGCCAGTGGTGGTGAACGAGAGCTATGCGCCAGTTGCGGTGACGCACCCGAAGGCGGGGGTGACGGTTTACGACCTTGGGCAGAATATGGCGGGGTGGCCGGAGATCGAGGTGAGCGGCGCACGTGGAGACGTGGTCAAAATATTACCCGGCGAACTGCTGGATGCGAACGGCCTAGTGACGCAACGCAGTATGAATGCGAGCGCGAAGGACCCCGATACATTCACCTACATGCTGAAGGGTGGCGGAGTCGAGGCGTGGCATCCTCGCTTCAGCTACACGGGATTCCGCTACGTGCAGGTGGAGACGGCGGGCTTCAATCCTGAGGCAAGTCCACCGGTGGTGGTAAAGATTGCCGGGCGGTTTATTCACGACGAGGTTGCGGTGGATGGGACGTTTACTTCGTCGAGCGAACTGCTGAACCGTATTCACATGCTGATCGATCGCTGCGATTCTGTCCAACTCGGTCTCGGTGCTGACGGACTGTCCGCACCGCGAGAAGCTGGGCTGGTTGGAGCAGACGCATCTAGCGGGCGCATCCATTATGTACAACTACAATGTTGCGGGGTTCTACGCCAAGATGGCCGCGGACATGCGCGACTCGCAGACAGCGGACGGACTGGTGCCGGACATTGCGCCGGAGTACACGACGTTTCCCGACGACTTTCGCGATTCGCCGGAGTGGGGCGCGGCGGTAATCCTGAGTCCATGGACGGCGTACCAGTTCTATGGCGATCTTGATCTGCTGCGCGAGCAGTATCCCACGATGCAGCGCTATGCGGAGTATCTGCGCGGCAAGGCGCAGGGACACCTGCTGCTGTACGGGCTGGGCGACTGGTACGACATTGGGCCGAAGAATCCGGGGCGCTCGCAGTTGACCAGTGCGGGCGTGACGGCGACTGCGATCTACAGTCAGGAGCTGATTGCGCTGGCCAATGTCGCTATGCTGCTCCAGAAATTCGATGAGGCAAACAACTATCTGAGCGAGGCCTCGCAGGTGACGATGGCCTTCAATGCGCGATTCTTTCACGCCGACACCAACCAGTACGACACAGGAAGCCAGACGGCTAACGCGATGGCACTGGGGGCTGGCTTGGTGGAACCGGAGAGGATCGATGCGGTTCTTGCGAACCTTGTCGCGGACATCCACGCGCACGGAGACCATGTGACGGCGGGCGATGTGGGTTTCCACTATGTGGTTCGCGCGCTGACCGACGGGGGACGGTCGGATGTGCTGTATGCGATGCTGACGCGCACCGACAAGCCGAGCTATGGCGACCAGCTTGCGCACGGGGCGACGACGCTGACCGAGGCGTGGGATGCGAACCCGACCTCGTCGCAGAACCACTTCATGCTGGGACATGCGGAGGAGTGGTTCTATCGCGGGCTGGCTGGAATACGAGACATTCCTGTGCCTGGTGCAGTCAAGAGTTATCAAATCATACTGATCAAGCCCGCGATTTTAGGCGATCTCACTCACGTTGCGGCGAGTTATCGCTCCAGATTAGGCCTTGTTGCCAGTGCTTGGTCGCGCGACGGAGACAGGCTGACGATGGATGTGACGCTTCCAATGAATGGCATGATCGTGATTCCACTCGAGTTTGGCAAGGAGATTACACTCGACGGCAAACCCATCGCATCGACCAACGCATCTCGCGTTATCACTGTCGGCGACGCTACGAATATCATCATGCCCAAAGATCCGAGCTATCGGCTTCCGGCGGGGACGTATCACATTGAGTCGCACAGATGATCTGTAGATGCGGCATCCGTAGTAACAGCGGGATGATCGCCGGCGATGGGCCAGCCGTCCGCGCTCCACGATAACGGGCGGATGTCCAGCACGGAGCGACCGTCGCGCTCCATGTCGGCTTCATAGTGGATGCTGAAGCGTTCCGTTCCGTCCGGTGACACGATAGCGTCTGTGGGTTTGGCGTCGTAATCGACTACGCGGCCGAAGTGGCCGGGGCCGATGCGCTGCGCGTCGGAGGCGAGGAAGAGCGTGCCGCCACCCTCGGACATGGGCTTGCCATCGCGGTCTAAATACGGCCCGGTGATGGTGCGCGAGCGACCGACGCGGATGTTGTATGTGCTGTCCTTGCCCTTGCAACAGCTACCGTGATTGACGAAGAGGTAGTAGAAGCCGTTGTGGGAGACGATGTCGGAGGCCTCGGACTCGCGCGCCGTGGCGATGGGGGCACCGAGGGTGTTGGGCGCTAGCGCAAGGCCGGTGTGCGGGTCGAGCTGGGTGACGCGGATGCTGCCGTGGTAGGAGCCGTAGCAGATCCAGAGCGTGCCGTCGGGCGCGAGGATGACGCCGGGATCGATGGCGTTGAGGTCTTCGTTGCCATTGGAGGTGACAACCACACCGCGGTCGGTCCATTTGTATGCGGCGTCCTTGGGATCAAGCACAGGGTTGGTGGCGAGGCCGATCACGGACTGGAACGATCCCCAACTGGAGACAGCGTAGTAGAGATAGAACTGGTTGTTCATGCGGATGATGTCGGGCGCCCAGACGTCAGTGCCGTTGTTCTTGGGCACCAGGGCGTGGACCGCGTCAGGAATCTGGGTGAAGACGCTGCCCTCGCGCGTCCAGGTGACGGTATCGGGCGAGGAGTAGAAGGGTGCTCCGCGGCCGGTGGAGAAGACGTAGTACTTGCCGTGGAAGTGGACCACGGTGGAGGGATCGTGGACGAAGGGCATTCCTACGACGGGCACTCCGATGGCCGCCATTTGAGGACGCTGCGCTGCGACAGTTGGCGCGGGCGATTGCGTTGATGCGGCGCTCTCCTGTTTGAGCAGTGCGATGAGACGTTTGAAGCCTTCGGTGCGTGCCGTTTTGTTGGCTGGGTTGGAGGCGGGGTCTTCGCCGGCGCGCATGAAGCCGTGGCCTGCGCCGTCGTAGATCACCGGCTCGTACTTTTTGCCGGCAGCCTTCATGGCGGCAGTGGTGGCGGGAACGGTGGCGGAGATGCGCGCGTCATTGCCGGCGTAGAAGCCGTAGACCGGCGCGGTGACGTTCTTGAGCGCGTCGTCGGCGGGCGGCGGGCCGTAGAAGACGAAGGCGGCGGAGAGATCGCGGCGGTGAGTGGCGAAGTCGAAGGACTTGCCCCCGCCCCAGCAGAAGCCCGCGACGAAGAGCTTGCCGTTGGCGGAGGGAAGCTTCTTGCCATAGTCGGCGGCGGCGTCCAGGTCGGCGGTGACGACCGCAGGATCGAGCGCGGAGACGGCCTTGGTGACGGCGTCCTGGCCTGGATAGGCGTCGGTGCCGCCGCCGTTGGGGCCGTAGCCGTAGAGCAGGTCGGGCGCGACGACGATGTAGCCTTCTGCGGCGATCTCGTCGGCCATCTCCTTGGCCCAGTCGCTGAGGCCGAAGATCTCGTGGATCATGAGGACGACGGGGGCCTTCTGGCTGACCTCGGGATAGACGACGAAGGCCTGCACGGTGCGGTCGCCATGCTTGATGGCGACATACTCGCGGTGGCGGGGCGACTTCTCCAGCGTCGCTTTGGCCCAGTCCTGCGCGACCAGCGGAGAAGCGGTGAAGGCGACGAGAACGGCGAGGGCGAGAGAGAGCAAAATTGGGCGGCGCATTGCGTGAGTCTAGCCGAGGGCGCGGCGATCCGGCAAGGCGGGGGACGCGGGCAGACGGCGAAAGGGGTTCAGGCGCTGTGGCCGGTGCATTGGAGGACGCCCAGGTAGGCGCTCCAGGGGCCGACGGCGGCGCGGTACTGGTGGGCGAGGAGGCGGGATATCTGGTGAAGGTGGGTCAGGTCATGCATGGCCCAGGTGGCGAGAAGTTGCGCCAGGGTGACGGAGCCGAAGGCGGGATGGGTCCCGCGCAGGGCAAGTTGCTGTGGGGTGAGGTTGAGTGTGCGGAGGTCGCGGAGGTTGGCCGCGCGGAGTTGGGTGAATTCGTCGAGGAGTTGGGGCAGCGACTTGCCGGCACTGTCGCGTTGCTGGGCGAGGCGGTCCAGCGGCTCGAAGGCGCGGGTCTCGCCATGGGTGAGGATCGTTTGGGCGCGGGGCATCCAGTCGGCGCGCTCGCAGTGGTTCAGATGGCCAAGGACGTCGTAGGCGCTCCAGGTGCCTGGGCCTTCGTTTTCGAGGGTCCAGGGTGCGGGGAGATCGCGCAGGAGGGCGTCGAGGGTGGCGGGCGTGTGGGTGAGGAGGGCGATTGTGTGGTCGAGGTTGTGGTCCATTGGGGCTCGTGCTTTGGATGCGGGCCATGGGTGGTGGGGTTCGGGGCTGCAGTGGAGATTCGGCTTATAGCATCAGCGAGACGCCCTCCGAAGGGGCTGCCCGGCGCAGAGCATCGTCCAGGGTGGCGAGTGGGCATGCCAGCCGCTTTGCCAGTTCCAGATAGGTTCCGTCATAGAAGGTAAGACCGTACTTTGAGCTGATAGCGAAGACTACTTTTGCTTGAGCCGGAGAGAGCGGTGGCTCAACAATAATTGGGAGCAAAGCCAACTTGTCCCAGAACCACTCCACTTTGTCTACAGGGATGCGCTTTCTTCGGACGGCCGACAGGAGACCATTTGAGACTTCAGTGGGCCAGTGGGCTGGGACTGAGCTATGCTCGCCCGCACCCAAGCGGTCTAACAGGCCTTCCGTCCATGGGGTCGCCTCATCTTCAAAGCACCAGGGCAGGGTTGCCGACGCGTCAACCACGAACGCCATCAATACTTGCGACCTTCGTTAACGAGGTCCTTGATACTTAGGCCGTCGAGTCGGATGCCCTTGCGGCCCTCGCGGATGGCAGCGACTGCGAGGGCTGAAGATTCACTTGTTTCCTTTTCGCGGGGCCGGGCCTCTACGATCTTCTCGATATAGTGGTCGAGCGCAAGGCCACGCGCCTGCGCCTCGGCAGCAAGCTGGGCTTCCATCTCGGGATGTAGTTCGAGGCGAATCATGCTGAATCGAGCATACCACCGCGGTTCGGGGTTGGGGTGTGAGGTGGCGCGGATCGCGCGGCGAAGAGGCGAGATGTGGAGGTAGCCTTCGGTTGACGTGGAAAGCTGTGCGCAGTAGGTTGGGGATAGATGGATGCGGGGGTTGCCGTTGGCGGGATACAGTTTCTTACCGATGAGAAGGGACGAAGACGACGGCAGCGATCGACCTGAAGACGCATAAGGCGCTTTGGGAAGACATTGCGGACGTGCTGGTCTCGCGGTCTCGGCGGAGCGAGCGCGGGGTTCCGCTGGAGAAGGTCAAGGCTGGGTTGATTGCGCATGGCACGCTGCGTGGCTAAGTATCTTATCTGGCAATGTATTGCTGGCCTCCTTGCGGGATAAGTTTAGAATGGAGCGCATGAAGACTCTGGACTTTTCGCCGCTGGGACGTGCCGCGGAGCGATTGCGGGAGGCGCTTGCTGCGAGGGATGCGCATCCGAGCGACGACTTTATTCGGGACTCGGTGGTGCAGCGGTTCGAGTTCTCCTATGAGTTGGCGCATGTGCTGTTGAAGCGCTATCTGGAGGCAAGTTCGGCCAGCGCGGGCGAGATCGATGCGATGAGCTTTCCGGCGCTGATCCGCGTGGGCAGCGAACGCGGGCTTCTGCGCTCGGGCTGGGAGCGCTGGTTCGACTTCAGGAAGGCAAGGAATTCGACCAGCCATGCGTACGACGAGACACGGGCGAAGTTGGCCGTCGAGATTGCCCCTGAGTTTCTGGCCGAGGTGGACTTTCTGTACAAGAAGCTGACGGAGCAGCCAGCGTGAGCGCGAATCCCATGGCGGCCACGCGGCCCCCGGTGGCGATGGAGCCGCATGAGTGGGAGATCGTGGCTGCGATTCTGCGTGAGTTTGCGCACGGACGGACGGTGTGGGCTTACGGCTCGCGCGCTACGGGTGAGCGCGTGAAACGCTACTCCGATCTCGACCTGGCGCTGGATGGGCCACCGTTCGCGGAGCAGGAAGAGTGGAGGCTGGAAGAGGCTTTCGACGAGTCGCGGCTTCCCTTCAAGGTGGAGTTTCAACGGCTGGACGGCATGAGCGAGGAGTTCCGCAGGCGGGTGGAGAAGGACTTTGTGCTGGTGCAGAAGGCCTAAAATCACCCCAGCGAGCAAACTCGCCGGGGACCCCGATGCGCGGGCCCTTCCGGTTTGAGATTGGGGCGGAGAGGTGGCGCGAGACGCACCTTAGCGCCCAGATGCGGGCGCGAAGATGGGGCACCCGGCGGGACGAGGACCGGGCAGCGCAGCGAGGTTGATGAGGGGTGAGTTGAATGGGGCGGTCGCGAGCTTCGACTGCGCTCAGGGGCGATGCAGCCTCATCGCAGAATCGAGATATGGCCATCCGGCAATGAGTGCATACTATGTACAGGCAGCTTCGCGCCGACTTGAGGGGATCATGACGTCTGAAGAGTTTATCGCTCATCTCCAAGCACACGCAGAGACCTTTGCGAAGGCTGTGGCAACCGACGAAGGCGAATGGATCGTAAAAGGGTTCATTGACGTTTACCAACGCATCTATACCATTTCGGTCGATACGAAGCTCGTTTCAAAAGTCCTCGAACTTCTGTTATTCCCGATGTTTGTCGAGTTTGCCAAAATACACGGGCTTGAAATTGAACTGTCTCCTCAGCAAAACTTCTATCCGGATTTGACTTTTAAGGATCGAAGCACAGGATCACTGTTCGCTGTCGATATAAAGAGCACCTATCGAAAGAACGCTACCGACGTGAATGGAATGACGCTTGGTGCCTTTACTGGCTACTTTCGAAAAAGAGATACCAACAAGAATACCCTTTATCCATACAACAAATACAGCGGACACTTTGTTCTTGGGGTTATTTATTCGCAGTGCCTCGACGCAATTGATGAGCGAAAGTCATTTACGCTCGACGATCTTTCGAAGATTCCCTCTGTAATCAAAGACTTCTATTTCTTCGCTCAACCGAAGTATCGCATTGCGGCTTCGAGACCTGGCAGTGGCAACACGAAGAATATAGGGTCAGTTACAAAGATTACAGAAATGATAAATGGCGAAGGCCCATTCTTTGCATTGGGAGAGGCCGTTTATGACGACTATTGGAAGTTCTATCTCACAATAGACATGGCGAAGGCTCTTGAGATTGAACGTCCCTATACAAATCTGAAGACCTATCTGGAATATAAGAAGCGTGGAATGGACGTTCTTAGCGCGCACGAAGATCAAATTCTGGAAGCAGGAGGAGATGAATCGCCAGAGACGGGAGGGGACTCCGAATGAGCAATATCCCCTTAGTCCCACCTCTCAAGTGTCAAGGAATCAAGACTAAACTGGTCTCGTCGATCAAACAGATTGCAGATTCCCGTGAGTACGCTCGCTGGATTGAGCCTTTCTGCGGTTCCTGCGTGGTCGCGTTGAATGTCCAACCGCGAGTTGCTCTGCTGGCGGATACGAATATCCACATCATTCGCCTTTATCAAGAGATACAGCGCTGTGAGATTACACCGGCTGCTGTGCGGTCCTTTCTGACTAGCGAGGGAGAAAAACTTCACAGACTTGGCGAACCCTATTATTATGAGGTGAGAGAACGATTCAACTCGACTCCCAATTCGTGGGATTTTTTATTTCTGAATCGATCCTGCTTCAACGGAATTATACGATTCAACCGTAAAGGAAAGTTCAACACTCCATACGGTCATAAGCCAGAGCGATTTGCGCAGGCGTATGTCACTAAAATCACAAATCAGGTTGCTCGAATTGCGAAGGTCATCGCGGCGGCAGAGGATTGGATATTTGAAGTGGCAGACTTCAGAGAAACCCTATCCAAAGCAAATCCGGGCGATTTTGTTTATGCCGATCCGCCCTATGCAGGGCGTCATGTAGATTATTTCAACTCATGGTCTGATTCAGATGAGGACGCGTTGTCTCAGGGGTTGGCCGCGTTGAAGTGCGACTTTATTCTTTCGACTTGGCACAGCAATGAATTCAGAACGAATGGTGCGATCCAGCGCGCTTGGGGCGGATCGGAGTTCCAGATAAGGACGCGGGAGCACTTTTATCATGTTGGGGCATCGGAAGACTTACGCCATCCTATGATTGAGGCCTTCATCAGCAATTTTGCTCTATCGGAGAACATTCCCCTGATCCAAACAGCGGAACAAAGTTCGCTTTTCGCATAAATTGCAGCACACGTTTTGGAGCTACCGTCCGA
>CAWCWC010000016.1:0-144799 GCA_963799175.1 uncultured Acidobacteriaceae bacterium
GCTCGACCCCGTCATCGGTCGCGACGAGGAGATTCGCCGCGTCATCCAGGTCCTTTCGCGCCGGACCAAAAACAACCCCGTCCTCATCGGCGAACCCGGCGTCGGCAAGACCGCCATCGTCGAAGGTCTCGCCCGCCGCATCATTCAGGGCGACGTGCCCGAAATCCTAAAAGACAAGCGCGTCGTCGCCCTCGACCTCGCCAGCATGATCGCCGGGGCCAAGTATCGCGGCGAATTTGAAGACCGCCTCAAAGCTCTCCTCAAGGAGATCGAAGACTCCAACGGCGAGATCATCCTCTTCATCGACGAGCTGCACACCCTGGTCGGAGCGGGCGCGGCCGAAGGCGCCATGGACGCCAGCAACATGCTCAAGCCCGCCCTCGCTCGCGGAGGTCTGCGTTGCATCGGCGCAACCACGCTCAACGAATACCGCAAGTACATCGAGAAGGACGCCGCGCTCGAGCGCCGCTTCCAGGTCGTCTACGTTGGCGAGCCCAACGTCGAAGACACCATCAACATCCTGCGCGGCCTGCGCGAGCGCTACGAGTCGCACCACAAGGTACGCATCAAGGACTCCGCCATCGTCGCCGCCGCCACCCTCTCCCACCGCTACATCTCCGACCGTTTCCTGCCCGACAAGGCCATCGACCTGGTCGATGAGGCCGCCGCCGCCCTGGCCAACCAGATCGGCTCCGTCCCCACCGAGATCGACGACCTCGAACGCCAGGCCACATCGCTCGAAATCGAGCAGGCCGCACTCAAACGCGAGAAGGACGAAGCCTCCCGCGAGCGCCTCGAAATCATCCAGAAAGAACTCGCCGAAGTCCGCGAAAAGTCCAAGGCCCTCCGCGCCCGATGGCAGACCGAACGCGGGGCCATCGGCCGCATCGCCGAGCTCAAAACCCACCTCGAAGCCCTCCGCTTCGAGGCCGAGGAGCAGACCCGCAAGGGCAACCTCCAGCGCGCCGCCGAACTGCAATACGGCGAAATCCCCAAGGCCGAAGCCGAACTGCGCAAGCTCACCGAATCCGCATCGCACGGACGCGAAAGCCCCCAACCGAATGTTGAAGGAAGAAGTCGACGAGGAAGACATCGCAGCCGTCGTCTCCAAGTGGACCGGAATCCCCGTCTCCAAAATGCTCGAAGGCGAGATGCAGAAGCTCGTCACAATGGAGGACCGCCTGCGCCAGCGCGTCATCGGCCAGGACGCCGCGCTCACCGTCGTCGCCAACGCCATCCGCCGCAGCCGCGCCGGCCTCAGCGACCCCAAGCGTCCCATCGGTAGCTTCATCTTCCTCGGCCCCACCGGCGTCGGCAAGACCGAGACCGCCCGCGCCCTCGCCGAGTTCCTCTTCGACGACGAGTCCGCCATGGTCCGCATCGACATGTCCGAGTACATGGAGAAGCACGCCGTCGCCCGACTCATCGGAGCGCCTCCCGGCTACGTCGGCTACGACGAGGGTGGCCAGCTCACCGAGGCCGTCCGCCGCCGGCCCTACGCCGTCATCCTCTTCGACGAGATCGAGAAGGCCCACGCCGACGTCTTCAACGTCCTGCTGCAGGTCCTCGACGATGGCCGCCTCACCGACTCCAAGGGCCGCACCGTCGACTTCAAAAACACCGTCCTCATCATGACCTCGAACCTCGGCGCAACGCAGCTCACCACCGCCTGGGCCGACGGAGAAGAAGGATTCGCCGAGGCCACCGAACGCGTCATGGCCATCCTGCGCGAGCACTTCCGTCCCGAGTTCCTCAACCGCATCGACGATGTCGTCGTCTTCCATCCTCTCGGCGAAGAGCAGCTCACCCACATCATCGACCTGCGACTCGCCGAGCTCACCGCCATGCTCGCCGACCGCAAGATCACGCTCACCCTCACCCCCGCCGCGCGCAAACTCATCTTCAAATCCGGCTACGACCGCGCCTACGGTGCCCGCCCGCTCAAGCGCGCCATCCAGCGCCTCGTCCAGGACCCGCTTGCCGTCAAAATCCTCGATGGCTCCGTCCGCCACGGCGACCACGTCACCGTCGACGCCACCAAATCCGCCCTCACCTTCGCCGTCACTACATAACCCGCCTCCACCGCACCCACCAGCCGCTCCGTCATCCCGACCGGAGCGAAGCGCAGTGGAGGGACCCCCGCATTTCGCTTTTTCCCTTGCCGTTGCCTGTCCTTTTGTTTGTCATTCCCGAAGGGAATCTGCTTCTGTCTGTCATTCTGAGCGCAGCGAAGAATCCCCGCATTTCGCACTTGCCGTTGTCTGTTCTCCCGCACCCACCAACCACTGCCGTCATCCCGACCGAAGCCGCTCGCTGCCTCATCGTGAGCGGCTGAGCGGAGGGACCCCCCGCATTTCGCTTTTGCCCTTGCTGTTGTCTATCCTTGTTTGTCATTCCCGCAGGGAATCTGCTTTTGCTTGTCATTCTGAGCGCAGCGAAGAATCCCCGCATTTCGCCTTTGCCCTTGCCGTTGCCTGTCCTTTTGTTTGTCATTCCCGAAGGGAATCTGCTTCCATCACTCTGTCTCACCAGTGGAGTTCGATCGAGGCGGTTGGCGCAATGACCCGAATGATCACTTCTGTTGCTGTTGAGCTGAGTTGATAGCGTCCATGATCCGCTTCCGTCCCTCCGGCGTTATATCGTCGGGGAATGAGCCCCAATACATTTGGCCACCTTTGTCGAAAGCCGCCATTGTCGTATCGGTGATAATCGCTCTCGGTGTGGCGTTTCCGTCGGCTACAGACAAACCTGCACCCTTTGGTGTAGTGCCTAAATTTACGCGATCTTTACCCGCAAGATCCCGAATCGCCATTGAGGTTCCACCAACGCCATCTGAGAGGATAAAAGTCTCTTGTGGCAGACCTTCTCTGACAGTTGCAAATGCAGCATCTCCACCGCTTTCGACCATGAGAAATGTGCGCTGATGGCCATTCGCATCAGATAAGCTGATCACATTGCCTTCACCGCCGGAGGCGATCATGATGCCACGTGTGCCGTTTGAGTTTAGAAACTGAAGCGCTGCCGATTTGTTATTTGCCGACAATTCTGCGCGCTCGTGGCCGTCAGTATCTAACAAGACAAACTTCTCAGCCGTGACGATCTTAGGTGGAGGAGCCGCCGCGCCGAGGATGATAGTTGCGGCTGCTATGGTTGTTAATGTCAAGATTCCGACCTTAAGTTTCCGATTGGATTTCTCAAGGCGCGATAGACGTTCCTCAGCCGTTGCGGTCATGGGTTCTAGCCCTCAGTGTGAAACATGAATCAAGGTTCTAATACTAAGCTGGTTGTCCGCGGTTTTCCGGATACACGCGGCGAATCAACTGTTTCTTGCAGGTTGGGCATTCGGTTGCGTCGACGGAGACATTTGTGCCGCAGTTCTCGCAGATGGCCAGCGGCTTGGTATCCGGCTGAATAGTGTCTGGATTTAAGAATGCGCTCATGAAGAATATGTCGCACGCTCTCTTGCGTTTGTCAAACACGGTCGGGTGCCCCATTCATCGCGCTTTTGCGATGAGTAAGGTTTTTGCCTTGCGGGAGGGAGCGCAGGGCTTCGGCTTGTTAGATTCGCTCATGTCCATGAAGAATATCAAGGCAGCTTTTTCTTTCCGACACGCAGGCGGTGAAGGTCGGTGCTGAGGTGTCTTTTGCGTTGATCAGTGAATCTCTCTACAGAGTGCATTATCGTGTGAAGAACGAATTCCGCTTCATCCGATTCGCGAGCCCCCATAAGTTCCAACATGTGTGGGCCGTGGTGCATGATCTGGATCGCCTGCTCTATGGCTCGATGCGCTCGCTCGATTGACCTAGGGTCACCATCCTCTATAGCGCGATAAAACTGAACTCCAATCTCATACAGCCAAGGAAAATCGTCCCGAAGCAGGCTAAATACCATCAACAAAGGGAGCGCACCATTGTCTGACTCTTTGAACATTGGGTGGTGTAGTAGTTCTTCAAGCATCATTGGATGGAAATGACGTCGCTTTCTCATGCGCTGCATTCGTGGATCCATACCGAGACCGTCAGCAACTCTTTCAGGAACACTACTGACTAGAACCTTAATCTCTTCGAAAAATTTGGCGACAGTATTTTCATCAGCTGGCGTGGGCTTATGAGCATGATCGTCCTTTCGATCCTTGAGTAGCGGCGCAACTGACGTGCGAAATGCCTGAACCTGGAGACGGACGGCTTGCTCTCTTGGTGTCGCCTGAGGGTTTAATCAATTGGAGAACGACGGAAGTGATTGCATCCTCTTCGTCGGTAGAGTTCTGGAATTGAGCAAACGGACCAACCGTCGCATCTCCAAGGGGGATACCGAAGGCTATCCCGATGACAGGAGTGTTCGCGGAAAGCTTGCCCTTCGCAAGGCCTGCCTCGTAGAGAATCCACGGTCGACCAACACTTCGCGCAGTCAAAAGAGCGACGACATCTGTTGCAACTTCGAGTATATCTTTGATTGCAGGGTACCAGTCAGTGCCATAAGGAATGCCTGTTGTCCCTGTACGATCGGATGAACGGAATGACTTAAGAACGCCGCCACTTGCATCACTGAGCAAGTTAGCGAAGGCTTCTGCAAGGTCAGCATCGCGGCTGTCATGACTGATAAATACTAAGGGGTTATCAGTAGTCGGACGCTCAACAACTAGAGCAAGTGTGGGGCTTACTGACGGAGGTAATTTCTTACGCGTTGACATGAATTCTCACCAAAGATGAAACTCAGCAATTCGTTGATTGCGCTCCATAATACACTCTTGCACCTAACATGCATAAAGGAGGGGGGTGCAGCGGGTGCCTATAGATGGTCAAGAGGTTGTTCCATTTTCGGAGCGGCTGATGGGCCGTGTGTCCTATTCATCGCGCCCTTGCGATGAGTGGGCATCGCGACCCGCGCAACCGCATTCATTGCCCTCGCCTCTTCACGCCGCAGTCTTCGCCGTCAGTTCAATCCCCAGCGCACGCATCACCGCGAGAGTCGTCTTCAGCGTGGGGTTCCCTTTCTTGCTGAACGACCGATAGAGCTGCTCCCGCGACAGCCCCGTCTGCACCGCAATCTGGGCCATCCCCTTGGCGCGCGCCACCACGCCCAGCGCATGCGATATGTAGCCCACGTCGTTGGTTTCGAGCGCCTCCGCCATGAAGATCGCAATCGCCTCATCCGATCCGAGGTCCTCGGCCGGGTCATAGGTTGTCAGTTTTTCAGCCATCTTCTTCGCTCCATTCTTCCGCCAGCCGCTTCGCTGTCTTGATGTCCTTCGCCTGTGTGCTCTTGTCGCCGCCGCACAGCAGGATAACGATGGTGTTGCCCCGCTTCTGAAAGTAGACCCGGTAGCCCGGCCCATGGTCGATTCGCAGTTCGCTGATACCCTGTCCAACCGGCCTTACATCCCCTGCGTTTCCAAATGCCAAACGATCCAGACGAGACGCGATCAGTGCCCGAACCCGCCGGTCCCTAAGCCGTGTGCGCCATCTCCGAAACGTCTCAGTCTGCCGGAACTCGATCATCTCAACTCTGTAGTTTATAAACTACCACATAACTCATTTTCCTGCGCAGGTTAGAATTCCCCCATGCCACAAACCGCCAAATCCAGAGAGCCGCGATGGCATGCGATGGTCGCGATCTTTGCTGTGGGCGGCCTGCGCCTCGCTCTTCCCCGCGAGCTGGCGGTCGGGCCCGACTGGCTCTTTCTCGTCATAATCGGCGCACTGGCGGCCTTCTACCTGGCCGCGGCGCAGCTCGATAAGCCCAAGCTCTGCACCTTCCTCGGCTATCTTGTCGTCGCCATCGTCACCGCCGACATGACCTGGTCGCTCTGCCTGCTGGTAGCCGCCCTGCCGCAGCACAAAGAGACTCCGCTGGCCCTGCTCCGTTCCGCCGGCGAGCTCTGGATCACCAACATTATCGTCTTTGCGTCGTGGTACTGGCGGCTGGATGCTGGCGGTCCATATGCCCGTGAGCAGCGCGGCGAACACACCGACGGCGCGTTCCTGTTTCCCCAGATGATGCTGAGCCAGGAGACCCAGGTCGCCATGGGAGAAGACGAATGGAGCCCCGGCTTCATCGACTATCTGTTCCTTGCCTTCAACACCAGTACTGCATTTTCGCCCACCGACAGCCCGGTCCTCAGCCGCTGGGCCAAGGTTTTGATGATGGTCCAGTCGCTCATCTCGCTGGCCACGGTAGTGTTGCTGGCCGCGCGCGCCGTCAACATCCTATAGATAGCCGCGCGTCATATCCCGTTTGACCGCGCTCAACTCCGCATCAGGCACTGGCCAATCGCCCGGAAACGGCCTTGCTTCCCGACCTGACCTCTCGCGCCTCTTTGGCCAGCACCTTTCCAATCTCCCGCATCAGCTCATGCCGCTCGTCTCCGCTGGTTGCGTCCGCAAAGCTATCGAAGTCTGCGGAAGAGTCCGTAGTGCAAACCACCGGCACGCGCGAGCCGGAGGCCCGTATTAACGATGTGAGCTTCTCTCTGCTTTCCATCGGCAAAGAATGGCTCAACACAACCAGATCGAAGTCTCCCTCATGGAAGTCGTCGATCGCCGCTTTCATCGACCACGCCGATGTCACCAGATACCCGGCGGATTGCAAGACTCTTCTCTGCGCTTCAAACAATGTTGAATCCAGGCCAATGGCCAGGACAAGAGTGATAGGCATAGACACCTCCGGTACGGAGTTAGTTCAACCTTGCCGCTCAAATAGCTCTAAGCGGGTGCTCTATGTGGATGACAGTTGTGTCTTGACTGGATCGGGCCCGACGACCTGTTTACGATGGGAATTCCGTCAAGGTCTTTCGCCCTCGCCTGTTGGGATCGTGTCGATCCGAGCTCGTGAACTGGCTTCTCTATAGGCAGTAGGACGTCTGTAGCAGCGTCTATTCTTCCGGAAACGCCGTGCGTGTAGGGCTATAGTAGTCCTTATTAGCGCCCTCTGCCGTGGTAAATTACATTTTTTATGAATTGATCGGTTGTTTGACCCGCGCCCCGCCTCGCGCTACACTCCGCATCAATACAGGGCCAACTATGTTCGTCATCTTCCGAGCCATCACCTACGTCGCAGTCTTCACCGCGCTCCTGCTGATCTATCTGCCTTCGCGCGTCCTGCTATGGTCGGGCATCGTCCGTCCCGCAACAATGCACGCCCCGCAGATCGCTGGAATCCTCATCGCCACCATCGGTGCGTCCATCGCCGTCTGGTGCATCGTCACCTTCGCGTGGATCGGCAAAGGCACTCCCGCTCCCTTCGACCCGCCACGCCGCCTGGTCGTCCGCGGCCCCTACCGCTTTGTGCGTAACCCGATGTATATCGGCGGCGCGCTCGCTCTCGCCGGGGCCGCGCTCTTCTACCTCTCACTCTTCCTGCTCGCCTACAGCTGCATCTTCCTGCTCGCCGCATACCTCTTCGTGCTCTTCTACGAGGAACCCACCCTGCGCCGCACCTTCGGCACCGGCTACGATGCCTACTGCCAGCGTGTCAGCCGTTGGCTACCCCGGGCACCCTTTTTTTAAATTTGGATGCCCCACCTCAGCGACATTTCTATCGTCGCCGAAATGGGGCATTCCGCAAACGCACCATCAGCCCCGGAAGTGTGGCTTCAGGTAGGTATCGATCGCCAGCTTGATATTCTCCTTGTCCTTGTCTGTAAGCGGCGCACCGCCTCTTCCACCGCCTCCGCCTGCGCCTGCTCCTGCTGCGCCACCACCGCCGCGTCGTCCGCCACCGCCTGCGGCTGCTCCACCAGCACCTGCTGCGCCGCCGGCCCTGCCTCCACCGCCAGATCCGGCACCCGTACCTGCGAGATCGCCTCCCGCTGGCGCGCCGGCTCGCTGTGCTTCGGGCTCCATGGGTTGTGGCCGCGACTTGGTGCCCTCCGGGAACACGCCGCGGGCCTCCATCATGTACCCGGTCGCGCCGGGTACGGTGGATGCGAACGTCTGCACCAGCGCAAACATTTCGAAGGCCGCGCTCTTCTTGCCCGCCCAGTACAGTTCCATCACTTGCTGCAACAGCTCGGCGTATTGCGGAGTCGGGCACAGGCCGACAATACCCAGTGGCAGCGCTGCCCACACGTTATTGCCGGTTCCGCCGCCAGCCGCCCAAACCGCCAGCTTGTTGTCGGTGCGCTGCATCAGTTCTTTCGCGCGCGCAATCGTATCGCCAACTTCGTCCTTGGTCGCCTTCATGGTTGGTATCTGTTGATACATCTGGATCATCAGGTCCACGCTCACCGTGCCCCGTGTCTGCACGATCAGCGGCAGGTCCGTGGCCGCGGCGATGGCCTTGTAATAGTCAAGTATCTCCTGATCGGTGCGGTTCCATCCATTGTTCAGCGGTATTGCGCCGATAGCGTCCGCGCCATGGGCGGCGGCGTGCTTGGCGTAGCGGACAGCGGTCGGAATGTCCCACGCATTGTTCTGCACCTCAATCACTATGGCCGATTTGCCACCCTTGCCCGCGGCCAGCATCGCCTCTGTGCCTTCAATCCGCTCCGCGTCAGACATACTTGCCCAACTGCTGGCCCACGCCGGCCAGATCATCCCGGCAACGCGCCCCTTGTTCAGCCACTTCACCTCCGCCGCCAGCGCGTCCGTGTTCAGCTTGTCCTCCGGCGTGAAGGGCGTCTCCATAATCGGATATAGTCCGCGCAGCGGCTTGCCGCTCGGCGTCTTCAGGTTCGCGCCCTGCACGTCCGTACTTTGCGCATCGGCAACGTGTGTGGCTGCCACTGATTGCAGAAGGCCTGCGCCCAGCCCCAGGAGCCCCGCATTCTGTAAAAAGGTCCGTCTGTCCAAGCGATTTCCAGCGGTAATGTCGTCCATAGTGAGTCTCTCCTGCCTGATTTTTAAATGTTGTCGCGCATGGCCGAAATCGGCGGCAGATTCGCAGCGGCGAATAGTTCAGAGCGCTGCCAAACACTGTCACCCGGTACGAGTTCGAGATTATACCCGATCTCATGCATACCTGATGCGACTGTCGTGGCGGGCCGCTCGTCTTCCGTCTGGCCAGCCCCTGTGCGCACCTGCGACCAATGCACCTCGCGTCTCAGAGGTCCGTGATGCGGCTCAGCACTTTCGCCGGAATCAACAGGTTCAAGGCCTGCGGCTCCACTTCGATCCGCACCGGCAGCGTGCCCAGCAGCTCTCCGTCCGCCTCCACAAACAGTTGCTCCGCCGATCCCTCCCGGTTGCGGCACTCCACCGAGATGCACTTCACCAGCTCAATCGTGTGTGCATAGCGATGCCGCCCGAACAGTACCGCAATCAAAAATCGCAGATACCGCACGCGGCTGAATGTCTTGAACGCGATCACCCGCAGTTTCCCGTTGCTGATGGCCGCTCCCGGCGCTAGGTTCCCAACCAGGCCGCCAAAGTTGCTGATGCGTACCGCCAGCAGTTGCGAAGCCTCCACCTCACGCGGCGTCTCGCGACCACTCTCCGTGAACGAAGCGGTAAACATGGGAAACGTGTATGTAGCCCACAGACGAAACGCCTCCACCAAATAAACAATATAGCCAAAGCGCTGCTTCAGCCGCGAGTCGAGCCGCGAGAAGAAGAATGCGTCCGCACCCACTCCCGCCGCCACAATAAAGTACCGCGATCGCTCGCCGCCCTCAACGCTTTGATAGAACAGATGCCCCACCGAGATCCGCACCGGCGTCGCGTCCAACAACATCTTCACCGCCTTCACCGGCGACGACGGCAGTCCCAGGTCCGCCGCCAGCGCATTCGCAGTTCCCATCGGAATCACGCCCAGCGCCGCCGTCCCGCCTACCAGACGCTGCAATACCTCATGCACGGTTCCATCGCCTCCGCAAGCCAGCACTGTGTCGCACCCACCGCGCACAGCCTCCTGTGCCTGTCTCCCCGCGCTCGCAGGAGATTCGGTCGCAATCATCCGAACTTCAATTCCCGCCCTTAGCAATACTGCCGCCACATCCGAGATATGCTCCGCCCGCCGTCCCGGACGCTGCCCGCTCATTGGGTTGTAGATCAGCGCAACTCGACGCATCGCCTGGAATCCCTCATCCTCACCGTTGTTGAATGCCTGTGAGCAGCTCGCCCGGATTCATTCTTACATGAGGTTGCCGAGCAGTCATATCTGTAAACGCCCTGCGCGCGCGTGTGCCAAATTCGACACTATGCCACATATTCATAGCTTCTTAACAATGCTCGGTCTTCCCCACTCGCAAATCCAAAAGGACGTGCGCAGCGAATACAATTTCTCCATGCGTTCAGCCACCCGGGTTCTTGTTCTATCGTTCGCCTGTCTCCACACATCCCTTCCCGCCGCGGCCCAGACCGCCGCACCCGCCCAGCCCATCGTCATCGACGCCGCCAGTTCGGGCAGAATCTTCGACGGTGTCGGAGCCATCAGCGGCGGCGGAGGCAACTCGCGCCTGCTCATCGACTATCCCGAGCCGCAGCGGAGCCAGGTTCTCGACTATCTTTTCAAGCCCAACTACGGTGCCAGCATGCAGATCTTCAAGGTCGAGATCGGTGCGGACATGGACTCCACCGACGGGGCCGAGTCCAGCCACATGCACACCGCCAGCGACCAGAATTACAACCGCGGCTACGAGTGGTGGCTCATGGAACAGGCCAAGGCGCGCAATCCCAACATCAAGCTCGCCGCGCTCGCCTGGGGAGCGCCCGCCTGGGTTGGCAACGGAAACTACTGGTCGAAGGACATGATCGACTACACCGTCAAGTGGCTGCAGCACGCCCAGTCCGACCATCACCTCACCATCGATTATTTAGGTGGTCGCAACGAGCACGGTTACAACGTCCAGTGGTACAAGGACCTCCGCGCAGCCCTTCGCGCCAACGGCCTCGGCTCCATCAAAGTCATCGCCTCCGACGACTGGGAGCGCAACAAACTCTGGAACATCGCAACCGAGATGCGCAAGGATCCCGCCGTCAACGACGCCATCGACATCGTCGGAGTGCATGGCCCTGCCTGGGGCGGCTATCCTACGCCCGACGCGCTCGCCCTATCCAAGCCGCTGTGGGATAGCGAAGGTCACTTCGACGAGCATCCCGGCTGGCCCGAGATGGCGCGCAACATCAATCGCAACTACATCGCCGGCAAGGTCACGGCTACCGTCTTCTGGCCCATCATCAGCGCTATGTACGATAACCTCCCCTACGACGACATCGGCCTCATCAAATCCAATCAGCCCTGGTCTGGCCACTACGTCATTACGCCCTCGGTATGGGTCATGGCGCACACCGCGCAGTTCACCCGCCCGGCTGGCAGTATCTCGACTCCGCCTGTGGCTTCTTCTCCGCCGATACCACCGGCGCGCATGGCAGCTATGTCGCTCTGCGCTCGCCAGACCGCAAGGACTTCAGCCTCATCATCGAGACCGTCCAGTCCAAGTCTCCCCAGACGGCCCACTTCGCCCTTGCAGGCTTCCCTCAGCGCAAGAAACTGCATCTCTGGACCACCGACCTTACCTCCAGCGATCCCGCGCAGTGGTTCGTCAAGCAATCGGACATCTCCACCGTCGACGGCAAATTCTCTCTCGATCTGCAACCTGGCCGCATGGTCACGGTCACCACCACCACCGGACAGACCCGTGGCGACGCCGTCCCACCCGCCGCCGCGCCCTTCAACCTTCCCTACGCCGACAACTTCAAGTCCTACAACCCGGGCCGCCTCGCAAAGTACTTCTCCGACATGTACGGTGCCTTCGAGACCGCGCCCTGCGACGGCGGCCGCTCCGGAGTCTGCCTCAGCCAGCTTGTACCCAAGGAGCCCATCTACTGGAAGCGAACCGACAGTCGTCCCTTGACCATCCTCGGCAACCTCGACTGGACGAACTATACCGTCTCCACCGATGTGCTCTTCGAGCAGCCCGGCTCCGCCGATCTCATCGGCCGCCTCACCGGCATGAGCGGCGCCGACATCCCCAACTCCTACGTCCTGCGCGTCGCAGACACCGGCGCGTGGTCGCTGCGCCGCACCTCCACCCAGCAGGACAAGCGCACCAGGCAGAGCGACACCGTTCTCGCTGCAGGAACGATCGATCCTCTCGGCGTCAAGCAATGGCACCGCGTCTCGCTCGCCTTCAACGGCAGCTCAATCGTCCCGCAAATCGACGGCAAGCCCGTGACGATCTACGGCAAGCCAATGAACGGTGTCACCGACGCCACTTACGCCAAGGGCATGGTCGGCCTCGGCGCCCTCAACTACGGCCTCGTCCAGTTCGACAACTTCCAGATCGCCCCAGCGCGGTAGTCGCCGTCCTAATACGTCGCCAACGTCACGCGCAGCACCACCGGATCATCTCCAAACTTCAACCCCCAGTCCGTCTCGTCTCCATTCCACATGCGCTGAAATTTGAACACGCCGTTCTCGTACGTCCCCTCCTCCACGCGTACAAACTGCCGGTGCTGCCACTTACCGTCGATCAGCGCCGACGGGTTCTGCCCATTCCCGATCGCAATCTGCTGCGACCTACGCTGCTCTTCTGTCCCTGCCGGCCTGAAGTCGATGCGGCAGTAGTATCCGGTAAGCAGGAACTGGTTCTCGCTCAGTTGCGCCACCAGCGCGCGTCCTGTTGGCGTGGGATTGCCCACCGCCGGCCCGCGTCCAGTCGCTCCATACCCCACCAGCGCGTTCCATGTCCCAAACGGCAATGTCTCCGACGTCTTTCCCTTCTCCTCGGCCACTGCCTGCAGCTTGCCTTCGAAGTTCAGCCGCGCAACCTCCCGCTGCATCGGCCCAATCAGCCTGTAGTTCTGTGCCCACGGTTCCAGAGCGTCAAACCGTGCCTTGGAATGGTCCGTCGGCGCGAACTCTGCTTCCGTGTTCCCTCCCGACGGCGAAAATCCAATCCCCTGATACCCCAGCACCTTAAAGAAGAACCGCGCATTCTCCGGATGCCCGGTCTCCGGCAGGAACAGCGGATTGTCGGCGCGATGGTACAGTTCCAAATCTTTTAAGTACGCCGCCGGGTCGGTCTGGTAGTTGTCCGGTGCCAGCAGGTCTAGCGACGGCGCCGCCGCCTTCCATATCGAAAGCACATTGTCCGTCGGCCCCCCGCTCTCGTAGCCGCTCGCCGGGCCTGGATTCAGCGGATTGCGCAGCGCTGCGTTGGCGTACATCGGCAGTGGATACACCGCCTTCCCCGCCGCCGCCACCTGCCCCACATACTTCGCTACAGCCCACGCGTTGAAGTACTCGTCCGCGTCCGCGCCAAACGCCTGCTGCCAGGTCGCATTGGGCGCTGCATTCGTGACATGCATTGCGTTCATAATCTCCGGCGGTACCGGCGCATCGAAGAACTTCTGCGCGGCAGGCGAGTAGTCGCGCACGGTGCCATAGCTTCCCGGCTCGTTCTCCACCTGCACCATAATCACAGTGCGCTGCGCGTCCACCTCCTTCAGATGCCTCATCAACGCCGCAAACGCGCTCTTGTCCGCCTCCAGCGAGGCAGTTGCAAACGGCGACGGCGAGTCTACTGCCTCCCCGTTCTTGTTCACGTCATGCGCATAACGAACCGTGTCCAGCTTCATCCAGTCGGGCATAAAGTGCTGGCTGCCGTTCTTCCACGTGGCAAACCACAGCGGAATCACATGCACCTGGTGCTTGCGCGCCTCCGCCAGAATCATGTCCACCAGCGTGAAGTCGTACTTTCCCGGCTGCGCCTCCACCTGGTTCCAGTACACCGGAATCTCCACTGTGTTCACATGGTCATACTCCAGCGCCGGCCACAGCAGCGGCAGCCGTGACGGCCACGCGCTGGAGTTCCGTGTCTGCGCCGCCAGCACCAGGTACGGGGCATCGTCCACCATCAGCCCATACCGCCCGTCCTTCTGCACCAGGCGGGGAATAGTATTCTGCTTCACCTGCGCGTGTCCCGTTGCCACAACCAGCGTAGCCGCCAGCGCAGCCCTTACTACCGAAACTATCTTCATCGTTCGTACTCCTATGTCGTTCTGAATCTTCATCCGTGCGCAGCATAAAAATATACTCCACGCACCCAATTCCCGTGCTGTTTTCTCATCGCATGGCCGTTGTCCCGGCCATTCTCTCCTTGCCCCGGCCAACCCGCTCTACTAAGCTAATCTCATGTACGAAGACTTCACCGTCACCGACCGCTGGACTGGCGAGCAGTTGCACTGCATCTGGAAGGGGACCATCGTCGCGATCGCCACGCGCCACGCCGATGCGACAGACATTCGCTTTGCCGTCAACGGACGCCCAGTCTGGATCGCCCTGCCCAACCAAGCCTGGGTCGAGCAGAAGCGCCACACCGGCAACGTCATCACCGATGCACTCGCCGCCCAGCTTGCCGGTCGCTACCTCAAGCAAGCCATCGAGTCCGGTTACGACAACGGTCGCGAGATGTACACCATGACCGTCGACGAGGTCCTCGACCACGCCGAAGCAGTCGTCCGCGCGGCGGGACGTACCACCAGACTCCCCAGTCTCCCTGTCATCCACGAGAATGTGCCACCCGAGAAGGAACTCGGCATTCGCCTCCCAGGCGAACCCGCCGCATAAACCCGGCCTGTCAACTGGTTCACGGAGTTCCGTCAATGTTTACCCGCCGCCGATTTCTTCTCACACTCCCCGCACTCACCACCGCGCCGCGCCTCGCGGCAGCTCAATCCTTCCTCACGCCCTTCCGCAAGAAACCCGCCCCTGCGCAGCCGGTCTTCGTCTACTTCGGCACCGACACCTCGAAGGGAATCAGCAAGGGAATCTATCTCTCCCGCTTCGATCCCGCCTCCGGACTCATGACGCAGCCTCAGCTCGCTGCTGAAACGCTACGGCCTTCCTACCTCGCACTCTCTCCCAACACCGTGGGCCAACGCCACCTCTATGCTGTCAATGCGGTCAACGACGCCTCCGCTTCCGTCACCAGCTACCTCGTCGACTCCACCACCGGCGCGCTTCACCCCATCAACCAGGTCACCTCCGCCGGTGCAGGCCCCTGCTATATCTCGCTCGACGCCACCGGCCAAACCGCCTACGTCGCCAACTACAACGGCTCCACCATCGCCAGCTACCGCGTCCTGCCATCCGGCGCGCTCTCCCAACCCATCGAGCGCATCGACTACAAGGACCGCCGCTTCGGCCATCGCGGCCCCAACGCGGCGCGGCAAGACATTCCCCATCCCCACTCCGTCCACCTCTCGCCCGACAACCGCTTTCTGCTGGTCAACGACCTCGGCTCCGACGCCATCTCCGTCTTCACCGTCTATCCCGGCGCCCGCCTCGGCCAGCCCGCGCTCTTCTCCAACGACCGCCCCGGCTCCGGCCCACGACACATCGCCTTCCACCCCAACGGTCGCTGGCTCTACTCCATCAACGAGCTCGACTCCACCATCGACCGCTTCCTCTGGACCACCACCAGCTCGCGCACAGCCCCTCAGGGCTTGCTGGTCAATACCGGCGCGCCCGTCAAGACCATTGCCACCAATTTCCCCGTCGCCAAAAACACCGCCGCCGAGGTAGCCATCTCGCTCGATGGCAACTTCCTCTACGCCAGCAACCGGGGAGAAGACACACTGGTCGTCTTCGCAATCGCACCCGCCGACGGCGCGCTCACCCTCGTCCAGCGCATCTCCTGCGGCGGCAGGACCCCGCGCCACTTCACCCTCGACCCATCCGAACGCTGGCTCCTCTGCGGCAATCAGGACTCCGCCACCATCACCGTCTTCCGCCGCGACTCCGCCTCCGGCCGCATCGGTGGCCCCACCCAGTCCCTCCCCCTCGACGCCGTCATGTTCTCCTTGTTCGCGTAATCGTCGAACCGGGTGCCCCATTCACGACAGCTTCATTGTCATGAGTGGCATCGCGCGCTACGCGACCGTCTGTGCCCCAGCCACAGCAACACTCAAGTAAGATGTCTCCATGTCCATCGCTCATGCGTTCCGTTGCGCTCGTCGCCACGCACTCTTAGCAGTCTGCGCGGTGACGTTCTTATGTCCTGCATTGGCTCAACCCCCCGCTCCTCCCGATCCATCCGGCCCGCCTCCCTATGTCCCTACCCTTACGTTCGATGTCGTCTCCGTCCGCGAGACCCAGCAACCCGCCGACAATCCCTCCTGGCAGATGGGCCTCATCAGTCAGCCGCACAGCAGCCAATTCCAGGCCAACGGCATAACACCCAAGGTCCTCATCCAGTCCGCCTACGGCTTCGGAGCATACGCGATCACAGGCGCGCCCGCGTGGATCGACGACAGCTTTTGGGTAGTCCAGGCTAAGTCCGACCACTCCGTCGACGACCAGATGGCCAAGCTCACTGACGAACAGGCCAAGATGGAAAAGCAGCACATGATGCAGGCCCTGCTCGCCGACCGCTTCCAGCTCAAGGTCCACTGGGAGACGAAGCAGGCATCCGTCTACTCACTTGTCATCGCGAACCCGAAGTCCGGTTCCAAACTAAAGCCCACCAAGATCGAAACCGCCGACCCCGACATCCCCGGCAGCACGGTCGAGACGAAGGGCGCCGACATCCAGTCCCGCAGCGATCCGCACGGGCACGAGATGACGGTTCGTCACATCTCAGCAACAGGCATCGCCGCCCTGCTCAGTGCAATGCTCCGCGCCAACGTCCAGGACAAAACCGGCCTCGCCGACCGCTACGACTTCACGCTCCAGTACAGCTACCAATCATCCGACCCCGACAGCTTCCCCACCATCACCACCGCCATTCAGGAGCAGCTCGGCCTCAAACTCGAGTCCACAAAAGGCCCCGTACCCGTCCTCGTCATCGACCACATCGAGAAGCCCTCGGCCAATTAAAACGCGTTACAATCGTAGCCGTTGCATCGGAGTGTTCCATGCAAACTGCTGCCAAGCTCCTCGCACTCATCCTCGCCGTCACCCCACTCTCTACCTCTACTCTGGCGCAGACCTCATCGACACCATCACAGCAACCAGCGCCTGGCAAGCCCATCGCGTTCGATACCGTCTCCGTCAAGCCCAACAAGAGCAACGACGCACACCCCGGATCGATGCTCCGGCCCGACGGTTTCGACGCGGAGAACATTACCCCAATATGGGTCATGTGCTGGGCCTTCGGGCAAACCGCGACCGATGAGAGCTGTTTCTCCGGTCTGCCCGGTTGGGCGAGCACCGAGCGGTTCGACATCATCGCCAAGGTCGCCGGGCCTGACGTACCAGTGTGGGGACACATGTCCGACGCCGAGAAGCAGAGGATGATCCGCGAAGTGTTCGCCGACCGGTTCAAGCTACAGACACACACTGAGACACCCGAGCGGCCAGTGTTCGCGCTGGTCCTGGCCAAGGGGGGTGCGAAGCTGACGCCTAGCAAGCCTGGTAGGAGGACGCTGATCGTGCCAGCCTTGGGCAACGTCGCATTGTCCCCAACGGAAGGCTGGTTCGGCTACTCCCACACCGGGATCGTCGCCGGTAACATGACCATGAAGGAGTTCGCCGCACACCTGACCACCATGAATCTTGGCCGGCCTGTGCAGGACCAGACCGGCCTCACCGGTCGCTACGACTTCAAGCTCGACTTTGCGCCCATTCAGCCGTCCGCCGCACCAAGCGAGGAGGGTGAGGCATCGGAGCCTGCTGGCCCCGAAATCTTCACTGCTATTCAGGAGCAGCTCGGCCTCAAACTCGAACCCACCAAGGCCCCTGTCCCCGTCCTCGTCATCGACCACATCGAGCGCCCCACACCTAATTAGTCGCTCCGCCCAACCATTCCTGCCTGTCCACTCGCTGCCACCCAACTCACATTCACTGTGTCACAACCGGTGTTGCTGCCGGTGTGGCGGGCGACGCTGCGGCCGGCGGCGCGGGATGGCCCAGCGTCACACGCACCGTATCGCCCTGTGCTACGCGGCTGCCTGCCTGTGGATTCTGTGCGATGACCAACCCCGAGGAACGGACGACCGCGGCGGTTGGGTTAGCTGTGAGCGCGGAGCTTGCGTTAGGGGTCGCAGTAGCTGCCGTGGGAGGTGCCGCTGTTGTTACCGCAGCAGGTGGTGCTGTCTGTGTGACAACAATTATGCGCAACCCTGCGCTGGCTGCGCGCGCACTGGCGGCGGAGGCGCTCAACCCCACCAGCGACGGCATCGCGTACGCATTCGGCTGCGCATTGTCTGGGACAGAATCGCTTACCAGCAGACTGACGCGCGGCCCATCCACTCCGCTGGCATTGGCGGGGGGAGTCTGGGCCAGCACTACGTCAGGGTCGCCGCCAGTAGCCAGATGCGCCACCACGCCCAACTCCAGCGAGAGGCGCCGAATGCCGACAGTGGCAGCGCGCTCCGTCTGCCCTTTCAGGTCGGGAATCTGCACCCGCTGCGCCCCTAGCGACTCGGTGATGCGCACCGGCCACTCGCGGCGCACCCGTGAACCGGCAACCGGGTCCTGCGCCAGAATGCGCCCGGCGGGAATGTCGTTGGAGTAGAACCTGTTCTCTAAAGTCAGATTGAGTCCCGAGCGGTTGGCCAGGCTGTTGGCCTCCGCTACGGTCACGCCGCTCAGGTTGGGCACAACCGCCTCGCGTCCATGGATCGCCAGCCTCATCGCGATAAACGCCGAGATCAGCGCGACGGCGACTAACGCCAACGCTTCGAGAACGAGTGTGAAGAATCGCTTCATCGTGAGAACAGATTCGCCATCTTGCGCTTCGATTATCTCATCGCGGCAGCTAATGCCTACAACGAGACACCGAGCGATGTTTCACAGACGTTGTGTCTGTGCGTTATGCTGTCGATCTATGAACCGATACCTCCTTGCCGCCGCTCTCTTTCTGCTTGCCATTCCTCTCGCCGCCCAGCCGCCCGCCTCCACCACGCCCGCGAATCCCGCGTCTCCTATAGTCGCTACTAGAACTGCCCCGCCACCGGGCTTCAACCAGACCATCGTTCTATGGCCCACGGGCGCGCCGCTGGCGCATGGCACAACGGAAGGCGACATCCCCAAGCTCTTCACCTATCCCGCCGCTGGTGCAGGCCCGCACAGCGCGGTCATCGTGATGCCCGGCGGAGGCTATACCCATCTGGTGATGCCGCAGGAGGGCGCGCAAGAGGCTCAATGGCTCGCCGCGCACGGCATCTCCGCCTTTGTGCTGGAGTACCGGCTCTCGCCCGCCTATGTCTACCCCGCTCCCCAGTTGGACGCCTCCCGCGCCATCCGCTACGTTCGCTCCCACGCCGCTGAGCTTGCGGTCAAGCCGGACGCAATCGGCGTCTGGGGATTTTCCGCCGGTGGACATCTCGCCGGCTACATGGCCACCATTCACAAGGCGGGCGACCCAGCCGCCTCGGACCCCATCGACCGCGTCTCCGACCGACCGGACTTTGCCATCATCTCCTACGGAGTGCTCGCGCTGGACCTCTACGCCCGCGCCGGCACGGCTCCCTTGCAAACGCTCATTGGCCAGCACCCCACCCAGGCTGCCATCGATGCCGTCGATCCCTTCAAGCACGTCTCCGCCGACACCAGTCCCTGCCTCATCTACTCCACCACCGGAGACAAGACGGTCGATCCGCGCAACGCCGCCGAATTCTATGAAGCTCTCAAGGCCGCCGGCGTCCCCGCGGAGTTGCACATCTTCGAGCTCGGGGCCCATGGCACGCACATGGGAGTAGACCAGCCCCCTGCAATGCGTGAACTCACCGTCTTCCCCACGCTGCTGGCCAACTGGCTGCAATTGCATGGCTGGATGGCGCCTGAATCGCAGTAAGAAGCTTCGTCCATCTGTGGGAATAATCCGGGTCGATCCATGCCTTCGCGACAATTTTTTCGCCTGAAAGTCCTGCCTGCCTGTTTGCTCGCACCCACTACGCATCTCGATACAATGGTTTAGGAGACCATCACCAGCGTCCGGGAATTATCCACAGAATTCTTTAGATTTGCACTTGCGTGCACAGGCGCACCACTCCTACTGTCTCAACAACTGATGACCGAGCAGCGAGTCGGTGGTTGGGTTCCAAGGCAGGGCCGGAAGGTCTGGTCGGCGGCGAAAGTCGAAGATTGGATCGCACGGTAGCCGGAGGGTTGGTCGAAGACGCAAGTCCAAGATTAACCGGAAGGCGATGCCGGAGAGTTCAGCAATCGATGAGAGTCGGAGGTTGGGTTCGTAGGCAGAGCCGGAAGGTTGGCTGTCGGCGCAAGCCGGAGGCCATCTGGAAGGCGAAGCTGGAAGGTTGGCAGCCGGCGAAAGTCGGAGGCTGGCCGGAAGGTACAGCCGGAGGGTCGGCCAGAAGCGCAAGCGGATGGTTGGCACAACGGCTCAATCGGAGGGTCGGCCAAAGGCGCAAGCCGATGGTTGGCACAACGGTTTAACTGGAGAATAGACCAGCGGTGCAAGCCGATGGTTGGCGCAACGGTTGGGCTGGAAGATCGATCGAAGGCGCAAGCTGGAGAGAGGTCGGAAGATTGGGCTGGATGATCGATCGACGGCGCAAGCCGGAGAGAGGTCGGAAGGCGGAGCAGACGGATACAACAGCCGATGAGAGTCGGAGGTTAGGTTTGAAGGCAGGATCGGAAGGCCAACCGAAGGCGCAAGCTGGAGGTTGACTGGAAGGTCGAGCCGGAAGATGGGTCGAAGGCGCAAGCTGGAGGTTCATTGGAAGGCATGGCCGGTGGATCGGCAGGCGGCGACGGTCGCAGGTCGGTCGAAAGGCGGAACCCGAAAGTCAGTCGGCGGCGCAAGCCGCGGATTGGCCGGATGGTTGGGCCGGAGGGTTGCTGGAAGGCGCAAGCCGAAGAGCGACAGGATGGCTGGCCGTTGGATCTGACGCCGATATTCAGTCGGAGGTTACGTTGGAAGGCGACGCCGGAAGGTAGGCAGCCGACGCAAGTCGGAGGCCAGCTTGAAAGCGAGGCCGAAGGGGTAGATCGGCGGCGCAAGCCGCAGGTTGGCCCAACGGTAGCCGGAAGGCGCAACACCCGATTAGAACTGCGAGTTCCTCATGATGAAACGCCAGAGATCCGACGGGGTCTCTGGCGTTTTCGTTTAACATGACACAAGCTTTACTTCACCGGGCCGATACGATGCGTGTCGAGCGCGATGTCGTCATAGTAGACGTCGAAAGGGACGGGTGCGGCGCCCCACAGAAAGAATCCCAAAGTGAGATTGGTGAAGCCGCCAACGAGATCGGTGGAAGGACCGGCGGTCTTGTAGGTGAAGGGCGTATCGAAAACCAGTTGGCCGTCGACCCAGACGGCGGCGCGATCGGGCTGGTCGTTGAACTCCCACTCCATCAGAAACCAGCGGCCGATGGGAACGTCGCCGGCGGCGTGATAGTCCTCGCCCAGCGGACCCTGGATCGTGGTGTCCACGTAGGTGAGCTGGAATTTGTTATGCGCCGTCGCAACCTCTTCGTAGCGGTACTTCGGAAATCCGGTGGTGCCGGCGGTGAGGAAGATGGTGTGCCGGTCGGGAACACCGGGCGTGATGTAGACATAGGCGCGGCCAAACAAGTGATGGTGCAATGCCTCGGGCAGCTTCTTCGCCATCAAGTACGCGTGGGTGCGCTGAGCGGGCGTGGGGACACGGACCAGGAGGGCATACTTGCCATGCGCCACTTTGTCCGATTGGACGGTAAGGACGGAGTCGCCTGTCACGTCCGCGGTCCACACATTCTTGTCGATGGCTCCCGATTCGAAGTCTTCGGAGAAGAGCGGTTTAGATTGCTGTGTGGGATGCGCCTCTGTCTGCTGCGCGGCGGGGCCGGTCGTGCAGGCGAACGCCAAGGTCACGGCCAACGGAATCGACTTCATCAGGCTGGCTAGCTTCATGGGGGAAGAATACGCCATGCTGAGTTACCCGGGAAAGCAGCACCGCGCCAGACCTCATGAATTAGTCACGACTCTACCAGATCGTTTTGACGGGGTAGAGCGAGAACTTCTCGTCCTGGGTGAGAATGGGCAACGATTCTGCGATGGCCTGGGCGATGAGCAGGCGGTCGAATGGGTCACTGTGGTGGGCGGGCAGTGCTTCCAGTTGCAGAATGTGCTGGTAGCGGATGGGCAGGAGCTGCATGCTATAGTTCTCCATCTCGTCGCGCAGGTAGGCGACCGAAGAGCCGAGGGCGTTCAGCTTTCCGGTCTTGATCTTGATAGCGAACTCCCATAAAGAGACGAGGGAGAAGAAAAGTTCATGCTCGTCGGATATGAGAATCTGCTTTGCTCGAGCGGAGAGCCGGTGATCGTGTAGGAGAGCCCACAGGAAGGTGTGAGTATCGACCAGCACCTTCATGCGGACTTCTTCTTGCGCGACGGAGTCGGACCTGGCTCAAAGGTGAGCAGAGGGTCGTCGGCTTCAAAGAGCTTCTGGATTTCGAGGTCGGTTTCGGGCGAGAATGCGTCGTCCGCCATCCAGAGCTTTCCGATGCCGGCGCCGAGCATGTGCTTGCGCGACTTGCGAACGGGCGGAGTGACGAGCGTGAGCTTGACCGCGGGTTTGCCGTTGCGCGCGATGATGACCTCTTCCCCGCTCTCAGCCGCCGCAATTAGCTTGGAGAGGTTGGTCTTGGCGTGATGGATGTTCACTTCCATAGTCCTTATCTTAGCTAATTTACTTAGCTAAGGCAAGGTGCTTTGTACCGTCCTCGACGCGCCGCGTGAATGCAAGATGGGAGCCGAATATGCCGGACTAGCGCGCGGCGGACTTGCGGGGACGGCCACCCAAGGCCCCGTTGGCGCGGGCAGCTTTTCGCTTGGCCAGGCTGCGCGCCTTGCCTCCCTCCGCACCCAGCCGCGCCGCCATCCACTTGCGCGAGCTCATCAGGCCTTCGAGCAGCGTAGGGACACTGATTCCCTCGTCTAGTTTGGGGAAGTAAATACCTAAGCCGGAAGGGGTGATTTCGATGTCGCTCAGTTGCGCGGGCGTGGCATCTTTGAGACCTTCGGCGTCCTGCGGAGAGAAGAAGATACCAAAACCGATGGAGAGCTTGACGAAGACGTTTCTGGATGCGGGATTGTAGTACGCCTCGATCGCCACCGGTTTCTTGGCCATCAGCCGTTTTGCACGGCGTTTATCTGACAGAAATTCTTTATGGATACGTCTTCGTTCTTGTTGGGCATGGGAGAAGCTACCACATTCCGAAGCGCTTGGGTTATTTTGTGCGGATGCCCCATTCGGTTAGTGATACACAATCAGTCCTATATTCCCACAGCAAAGGTTGGGATACTATTGAGCGAATAGGAGGCGAATCGGCATGGGTAAGGTTCCAATTACTGTATTGGGCTATCGGTGCGAACGCTGCTCTAACGAGTGGATTCCTGAAACCTTCGAGCTCGAACCTGAGCTTTGCCCAAAATGTCTGAGCCCTTTGTGGAACAAGGCAAAGGGTCCAATGCTGACCTATGAGGTCTTCAGTAAGAAAATTGCTCAGACACTCAAGGCACACGCCGGACCCCTGACGTGGACTGAGATCAGGACCAAGGCCAGCCTACCCCAGAAATTTCCGAATAACGAGTGGGTTCGACGCCTAGAACGCGACATTGGGCTTCAGCGTACCAAGGATGTTCACGGGATCATCAATTGGAAATTGGATTGGATCGCTGATCATGCCCAGGGCCAATGAACTCAAGCTACCTAGTACCTCACCAAAGCGTCAAGCTCTGAACAAGGAACTATGGAATTCAACTCGATCTGCTGCCGACGCCGATTTCTTTACGCTTGGCTATAGTGGACGGACATTAGAAATGATTCTGGCCGACTTTGTCGAACGAGGAATTCGGACACTCGTCGATATTAGAACCAATCCGGTTAGTATGTATCGTCCAGAGCTCAGTAAAAATAATCTCAGAATGGCTCTAGAACATCGGGGGATGATATACGACCATCGACCGCAGTTCGGTGTTCCTCGTGACATCCGCGCAAAGGCTATTGCTTCAGGCAGCAGAGAAGTTATTTGGGAATGGTATGACCAGCACGTAGCTGAGGTATATGTGGGGTCAAACTTACATAGATTCTTCAACACTCTGGAACACCCAATCGTACTTATGTGTTCCGAGTTAGATCCGCTTGAATGTCATCGCCATCGACTATGCTTGTCACTCGAAAGACTTGGACTCCGGGGATTTGATTTATAGGACACTCCATGCATGTGAAGAAGCGCGCACTTATCGTAGTCAGAACATATCCAACGCCTGCTCGTCAGGGTGTCGAAGTATCCTGCACTGCAGCAGTGACAAGTGATGGCGAATGGCTCCGTCTTTTCCCGGTTCCTTATCGCCTCTTGGAGAACGATAAACGCTTCAAAAAGTACCAATGGATTGAGGTTGAAGTCACCAAGGCTTCTGATCCGCGGCCAGAGAGTCATAAGATTCGACCTCAAAGCATTAGACTTTAAGCGACGTTCTTTCTACCGAGCGAGCATGGAAAGCCAGGAAGGATATTCTTGAGCCTCTCCGTGGCCACTGCCTTTGTTGTCTCAAGGAACGCCGTGATGATTATGGGTTCCCAACCCTGGGCTTTATTAAACCCAAGCACATCTCGCGTCTGATCTTCAAGAAACAACCCGCCGAATGGACACCTGCGCAGGCCGCAATTTTGAGTCAAGGAAATCTGTTTGAAGAGGCCCCTGCTCAAGAACTGGAGAAGATCCCTTTTTCTTTCATGTACGAATTCATCTGCGATCATCCCTCTTGCAAGGGACACAAGCTGTCTTGCACGGACTGGGAGATGGGCGAGTCATGGCGAAAATGGAGAGTTGAGTATGGTCTACATTGGGAGTCTGCTTTTCGTCAAAAGTACGAAAAAGAAATGATTGAAGAGAAAGACTTGCATTTCTTTGTTGGCACAGTAAACGCCCATCCGGCCGAATGGATAATTGTTGGGCTATTCTATCCGCCGAAATATGCTCCCTTGCCGTTATTTAATGAGCTTGACTAGACTTCGTAATATCCAGCACAAAGAGAAAGGCGGACTCCGAAGAGTCCGCCCATCTTGTTAAGGTGTTGCTTGTTTCACGCAAAGCGTCGAGAACCGCACGAAGTGCTACTCGGCAGCCATTTCTTCCTGTTCGCCTTCCATGCGCATGAGTTCGAGTTCGCGCTCTTCGGCTTCGATGGCTGCTGACACTTCGCTCTGCACCTGGGCTGCCGCTTCTTCCAGCTCCGGGCGAGAGCTGGACGTTGCGGTAGTACTCCATGCCCGTGCCCGCGGGGATGAGGCGGCCGACGATGACGTTCTCCTTGAGTCCGCGCAGCGTGTCGATGGAGCCGTTGATCGATGCCTCGGTCAGCACGCGTGTGGTCTCCTGGAAGCTCGCCGCCGAAATAAACGAATCCGTGGAGAGCGACGCCTTCGTAATTCCCAGCAGCAGCGAGCGTCCGATGGCGGGCCGTCCGCCGTTCATCAGCACGCGCTGGTTCTCCTCGTTGAAGCGGAAGCGGTCGGTCTGCTGCTCCAGCAGGAAGCCGGTGTCGCCGATCTCCTCGATCTTGACCCAGCGTAGCATCTGGCGAACGATGGTCTCGATGTGCTTGTCGGAGATGGTGACGCCCTGCAGGCGGTATACCTCCTGGATTTCGTTGACCAGGTACATCTGCAGCGCGCGTTCGCCGAGGACTTCGAGGATGTCGTGCGGGTTGCGCGGGCCGTCGATGAGCGGGTCGCCGGCGCGCAGCCGTTCACCCTCCTGCACATTGACGTAGACGCCGCGGGGGACGCTGTACTCCTCTTCCTGGCCGTTGTCGGCGGTGACGTAGACCTTGCGCTGGCCCTTGGCGACCTCGCCGAAACGGACGATGCCGTCGATCTTGCTGATGATGGCGGGATCGCGCGGCTTGCGCGCCTCGAAGAGTTCGACCACGCGCGGCAGACCTCCCGTGATGTCCTTGGTGCGCGTGGTTTCGCGCGGTATCTTGGCAAGGATGTCGCCGGGGAAGAGCTCGTCGCCGTCGCTGACCATGAGGTGGGCGCGCGAGGGCATCAGGTAACGCTTGCTGCCGGACGCGGCCTTGATGAGGATGGCGGGCTGGCGCTTCTCGTCGGTGGAGTCGGACACCACCAGGCGGCTGAGCCCAGTGACCTCGTCGACCTCGTCGTTGAGGGTGACGCCTTCCTGCAGGTCCTTGAAGTGGACCGTGCCGGCAATCTCGGTGAGCAGGGAGAAGGTGTAGGGGTCCCACTCGCCGAGGATGTCGCCCTGCGTGACCTTAGCGCCCTCCTCGATCTTGAGCTTGGCGCCGTAGACGATGGCGTAACGCTCCTTCTCGCGTCCCTTGTCGTCCACAATGGCGATGGAGCCGTTGCGGTTCATGGCCACCAGGCCGCCGTCCTTGCTGCGCACGGTGACCAGGTTGATGAAGCGCACGGTGCCTGCGTTCTTGGCCTCGATGTGCGAAGCGTCGGAGACGCGGCTGGCGGTGCCGCCGATGTGGAAGGTGCGCATGGTGAGCTGGGTTCCAGGCTCGCCGATGGACTGCGCCGCGATGACGCCGACGGCCTCGCCCATCTCCACCATCTTGCCGGAGCCGAGGTTGCGGCCGTAGCACAGGATGCAGACGCCGCGCTTGGATTCGCAGGTGAGCACGGAGCGGATCTTGACCCGCTCGATGCCTGCTGCCTGCACGGCGGAGGCGAGGTCCTCGTCGATCTCCTGGTTCACTTCGACGATGGTCTTGCCCTCGAAGTCCTTCAGCTTTTCGAGCGAGACGCGGCCGATGATGCGGTCGCGCAGCGGCTCGATGATCTCGCCCGCCTCGATGATGGGGGTGACGTAGATGCCTTCCACGGTGCCGCAGTCGTGCTGCGAGATGATGACGTCCTGCGCCACGTCGACCAGGCGGCGCGTCAAGTAGCCGGAGTCGGCGGTCTTGAGCGCGGTGTCGGCCAGGCCCTTGCGCGCGCCGTGGGTGGAGATGAAGTACTGCAGCACGGTGAGCCCCTCGCGGAAGTTGGCCGTGATGGGCGTCTCGATGATCTCGCCCGAGGGCTTGGCCATCAGACCGCGCATGCCGGAGAGCTGGCGTATCTGCTGCTTCGATCCGCGGGCGCCGGAGTCGGCCATGATGTAGATCGGGTTCATGGCGCCCTCTTTGTCGTCGCGCTTCATGTTGTTGAACATCTCATCGGCGACGCGCTCGGTGACTCCAGACCACATCTGGATGACTTTGTTGGAGCGCTCGCCGTTGGTGATGGCGCCGTCCAGATACTGCTGCTGCATGGCGAGTACGGTCTTCTCCGCCTCGCTGACCAGCGAGTACTTGGAGTCGGGGATGACCATGTCGTCGAGGCCGACCGAGAGGCCCGACTTGGTGGCGTAACGGAAGCCGAGGTCCTTGATGCGGTCGAGGGTCTTTACCGTGGTCTCGAGGCCGAGGTTGAGGTAGCAGTAGTTCACCAGTTGGCCAATCCCCTTTTTCTTCAGCAGGCCGTTGACGTAGGGCATGCCATCGGGCAGCGCGTCGTTCAGGATGGCGCGACCGACCGTGGTGGAGATGAACTGCTTGTTGAAGTGGACGACCTCGGTGTGGTTCAGGTCCTGGTCGTCGTAGGCGGTGGTCATGTCCAGCACCGGGCCGGTGTAGCGCAGGCGGATGGGAGTGAGGGTCTCGATCTGCTTGGCCTCCAGCGCCATGAAGACCTCTTCGATGTTGGCGAAGACGCGGCCCTCGCCGATGGCGTTGATCTTGGCCTTGGTGAGGTAGTAGATGCCCAGGACGAGGTCCTGCGTAGGCACGGTGATGGGCTGGCCGGATGCAGGAGACAGGATGTTGTGCGAGGCGAGCATCAGCACCGAGGCCTCAATCTGCGCCTCGGGCGAGAGCGGGATGTGCACGGCCATCTGGTCGCCGTCGAAGTCGGCGTTGAAGGCGGTGCAGACCAGCGGATGGATCTTGATGGCCTTGCCCTCCACCAGCACCGGCTCAAACGCCTGGATGCCGAGGCGATGCAGCGTGGGCGCGCGGTTCAGCAGGATGGGGTGGTCCTTGATGACCTCTTCCAGAATGTCCCACACGATGGACTCCTGCATCTCCACCATCTCCTTGGCCTGCTTGATGGTGGTGCAGTGGCCGGTCTGCTCCAGGCGGTGATAGATGAAGGGTTTGAAGAGTTCCAGCGCCATCTTCTTAGGCAGGCCGCACTGGTGCAGTTGCAGCTCGGGGCCGACAACAATTACGGATCGGCCGGAGTAGTCCACGCGCTTGCCGAGGAGGTTCTGGCGGAAGCGGCCCTGCTTTCCCTTGAGCGTGTCGGAGAGCGACTTGAGTGGGCGGTTGTTGGCTCCGCGCAGCACACGGCCGCGCCGTCCGTTATCGAAGAGCGCGTCGACCGCTTCCTGCAACATGCGCTTCTCGTTGCGCACGATGACCTCGGGAGCATGCAGGTCCATCAGCTTCTTCAGCCGGTTGTTGCGGTTGATGACGCGGCGGTAGAGGTCGTTGAGGTCGGAGGTGGCGAAGCGTCCGCCATCCAGCGGGACCAGCGGGCGCAGCTCGGGCGGAATCACCGGGATCACGTCCAGGATCATCCACTGCGGCTTGTTGTCGGACTTGCGGAAGGCCTCCACGATCTTGAGCCGCTTGGAGTACTTGAGCTTCTTCTGCAGCGAGGTCTCGGTCTTGATGCGCTCACGCAGTTCCAAGGAGAGTTCGGTGACATCGACCCTCTTGAGCAGCTCCTTGATGGCCTCGGCGCCCATCATGGCCTTGAAGCCTGAAGGCCGGTACTGCGCGTCCAACTCGCGGAAGCGGGTCTCGTCCTTGATGACCTCGCGCTCCTTGACCGGAGCTTCGCCGGGATCGACCACGACATAGGACTCAAAGTAGAGCACCGCCTCCAGCTCGCGCAGGCTGATGTCCAGCAGGTGGCCGATGCGGCTGGGCAGTCCCTTGAAGAACCAGACATGGGAGCATGGGCTGGCCAGCTCAATGTGGCCGAGCCGCTCGCGGCGGACTTTGGACAGAGTGACTTCCACGCCGCACTTGTCGCAGATGACGCCGCGGTGCTTCATGCGCTTGTACTTGCCGCACAGGCACTCCCAGTCCGTGATGGGGCCAAAGATGCGCGCGCAGAAGAGGCCGTCGCGTTCCGGCTTGAAGGTGCGGTAGTTGATCGTCTCCGGCTTGGTGACCTCGCCATGCGACCAGGATCGGATCTTCTCCGGGCTGGCCAGCTGGATCTTGATGGCGTCAAAGTCGAGGATCGGTCCGGTGAGTTCGAAGGGGCTGGAACGGAACATAGTATGCATCTCCGTAGGGTGCAGCGGGTTGGCTGCGGTTGCTCAAACTGTTCCGCGATGACTTCCGGCGCATCGCGATGCCTTTAGTTCTGGTGCAGGTGCCGATTTCAGTTGTGGTGTTGCCGGTCTTGCTCCGGTTGCCACTCCGGTGTAGCAGATTCCTTCACTTCGCTACGGAATGACAACCAGACGTAGTGCATTAATCCGCTAACGCGAGCTCAGGCAGCGGTACCTTCTTCTGGTCGACGAGCTTGATCAGCTCGACGTCGAGGCACAGCGACTGCAACTCGCGGATGAGAACGTTGAACGACTCGGGCACGCCGGGTTCGATTGCGGCCTCGCCCTTGACAATGGCCTCGTAGATCTTGGTGCGTCCGTACACATCGTCGGACTTGGCGGTGAGCAGCTCCTGCAGGATGTAGGCCGCGCCGTAAGCTTCCAGCGCCCACACCTCCATCTCGCCGAAGCGCTGTCCGCCGAACTGCGCCTTGCCGCCCAGCGGCTGCTGGGTGATCAAGCTGTACGGCCCGATGGAGCGCGCGTGGATCTTGTCGTCCACCAGATGGGAGAGCTTGAGCATATAGATGTAGCCCACGGTGGCGGGCTGCTCGAACGGCTCGCCGACCATGCCGTCGTAGAGCTGGGTCTTGCCCGAGCTGGGAAGCCCGGCGGCCTTGAGCAGCGCCTTGATCTCGGTCTCGCGCGCGCCATCGAAGACCGCGGTGCCGAACCAGATGCCGCGCCTCATGCCTGCCGCGGCGCGGATGATCTGCGTGTCGTCCAGGTCCAGAAGCTGGGTGAGCGCGGCGGTCCCCGCAAAGCGCGCCTTCAGCAGTTCGCGCACCTCGTTGGCCGACTTCATCTCGGTGGCTGCCTCGGCAATCTGCTTGCCCAGCTCGTGCGCCGCCCAGCCCAGGTGGGTCTCTAGAATCTGTCCCACGTTCATACGCGAAGGCACGCCCAGCGGGTTCAGTACGATCTCCACCGGAGTGCCGTCGGGCAGGTAGGGCATGTCCTCCTCGGGCAGGATGCGCGCGATGACGCCCTTGTTGCCGTGGCGTCCGGCCATCTTGTCTCCGACGGAGAGCTTGCGCTTCATGGCGATGTAGACCTTCACCATCTTAATGACGCCGGGCGAAAGCTCGTCGCCCTTCTGCATCTTGCCGATCTTGTCGTTGGTGATCTTGCGCAGAACGTCGATCTGGCGCGAGGTCATCTCCTCGATCTCGTCGATCTGCTCGTTCACGCGCGGGTCCTTGTCGGCATAACGGATGCGCTTGAGGTTGCGCGTGCTGATCAACTCAATGGTGTCGCGGTCCAGAATGTCGCCCTTGGAGAGCAGCTTCTTGTTGGTGCGCTCGTCGTGCAGGTCGCTGAGCACCTCCTTCGCGCCAAGAATGCCTTCCAGCCGCTTCAGCCGCTCGTCGGTGAGAATGCGGATCTCGTCGGCCAGGTTGCGCTCCAGCTTCTCGATCTGTTCCTGCTCGATCTGCTTGGCGCGCTCGTCCTTCTCCTGTCCCTTGCGGCTGAAGATGCGCACATCGACGATGGTCCCCTCGATGCCCGGAGGGCAGGTAAGCGAGGCGTCACGCACGTCGCCCGCCTTCTCGCCGAAGATGGCGCGCAGCAGCTTCTCTTCGGGGGTAAGCTGGGTCTCGCCCTTGGGCGTCACCTTGCCTACCAGGATGTCGTTGTGGCCGACGCTGGCGCCGATGCGGATGATTCCCGACTCGTCCAGGTCGCGCAGGGCATGTTCGCTGACGTTGGGGATGTCGCGCGTAATCTCCTCCGGCCCCAGCTTGGTGTCGCGCGCTTCGATCTCAAACTCCTCGATGTGGATGGAGGTGTAGTAGTCGTCCTTCACCAGTTTTTCGCTGATCAGGATTGCGTCCTCGAAGTTGTAACCGCGCCAGGGCATGAAGGCGACCAGGACATTGCGTCCCAGGCCCAGCTCGCCCTGCTCGGTGCATGGCCCGTCGGCGATGACCTGACCCTTGACCACGCGGTCGCCCTGGCGAACTATGGGCTTCTGGTTGATGCATGTGTTCTGGTTGGAGCGCTTGAACTTGGTCAACTGATAGATGTCCGAGCCGACCTCGCGCGAGAGCTGCGTGGGGTGGTGTTCGCCTTCGACGCGCACGATGATGCGCTCGGAGTCCACCGAATCCACGATGCCATTGCGCTTCGCCAGAATGACGGCGCCGGAGTCGCGCGCGGTGACGCCCTCCATGCCTGTGCCGACGAAGGGCGCCTCGGAGACCAGCAGAGGCACCGACTGGCGCTGCATGTTGGCGCCCATCAGGGCGCGGTTGGCGTCGTCATGTTCCAGGAACGGGACCAGGGATGCCGCAACGGAAACCAACTGCTTGGGGCTCACGTCCACGTAGTCCACGTCGGCTTTGTTGACCAGTACGAAGTTTCCCTGGCGTCGAGCATCCACGACGTTCTGCACGATGTTCAGCTTCTCGTCCAGCTCGATGTTGGCCTGCGCGATGGTATGGCGGTCCTCCTCCCAGGCCGAGAGATAGAAGCTGTAGGGCTCGACCTCTACCGCGCGTTTCTTCTCCTTGCGCAAACGATCGTTCAGCTTGCGCGCCTCGTTGGCCTCGATGTGATCGCCCTGGCGCAGGGTGCTCTCGCCGGCGTTGACGACGGTGAAGAAGTCGAGCACGCGGCCGTCCTTGACCCGGCGGTAGGGTGACTCTATAAACCCGTACTCGTTGATGCGCGCAAAACAGCTAAGCGAGCTGATGAGGCCGATGTTGGGGCCTTCCGGCGTCTCGATGGGGCAGATGCGTCCGTAGTGCGTGGGATGTACGTCGCGCACCTCGAAGCCGGCGCGCTCGCGCGACAACCCACCGGGCCCAAGCGCCGAGAGACGCCGCTTGTGGGTGATCTCGGAGAGCGGATTGGTCTGGTCCATGAACTGCGAGAGCTGGCTGGAGCCGAAGAACTCGCGGATGGCCGCCATCACCGGCTTGGCGTTGATCAGGTCGTGCGGCATGGCCGTGGACATCTCCTGATAGACGCTCATCTTCTCCTTGATGGCGCGCTCCATACGCACCAGTCCGATGCGGAACTGGTTCTCCATCAACTCGCCCACGGCGCGCACGCGGCGGTTGCCCAGGTGGTCGATGTCGTCCACCATGCCGATGTTCTTGCGCAGCTTGAGCAGGTAGCGGATGGTGCCGTAGAAATCCTCCGGCGTCAGCGTGCGCTTATCCAGACCGCTGGCGTCCTGGCTCTCGTAGAGCTTGATGTTGAACTTGAGCCGGCCCACGCGCGAGAAATCATACTTGCGCTGATCGAAGAACATGCCCTCGAAGAGCGCGCTGGCCGTATCCAGGGTCGGCGGATCGCCGGGACGCAGCTTGCGGTAGATCTCGATCAGCGCCTCTTCCGGCTTGCGCACAGAGTCGCGGCGCAGCGTGTTGGTGATGATGTTGCCCACGTCGTCGCGCTCCGGGAAGAAGACCTCGATGGAGGGCACTCCCGCCTGCAGAATCTTGTGCAGCTTGTCGGCGGTAAGCTCCTGGTTGGCCTCGTACAACAATTCGCCGGTGGTCAGGTCCACCACATCCGACGCGCTCATCGCGCCATCGAACTCGCTGGTCTCAACTTCCACCGACTCGACCTTATGGGAGCGCAGCTGCTTCAACGTATGGGGCGTGATCTTGCGCGTGGCCGGAGCAAGCTCCTCCCCCTTGGCCGTAACGGCAACCGCCGGACGAGTGCCCAGCAGGTTGGTCGACTGGGACTCGGGCGCCACCTTCCAGAACAGCTTGCCATCCTTCACCTGGATGGTGTCCACGGTGTAGAAGGTCTTCAGGATCTCTTCGTCGGTGCGCAGACCGAGCGCGCGCAGGAAGATGGTTCCCAGGAACTTGCGCTTGCGGTCGATGCGCACATACAGCGTGTTCTTCTGGTCGTACTCGAACTCCACCCAACTGCCGCGGTAGGGGATGATCTTGCCCAGGAAGTAGGTGCGGTTGTTGGCCGTCTCGAAGAAGACGCCGGGCGAACGGTGCAGTTGGCTCACGATGACGCGTTCTGTGCCGTTGACGATGAAGGTGCCGTTGGCGCTCATCAGCGGAATATCGCCGAAGAAGACCTCCTGCTCCTTCATGTCGCGCAGGCTCTTGACCCCGGTCTCGGGGTCCTTGTCGTATACCTTGAGCCGGATGGTGACCTTGAGCGGGGCCGAGTAGGTCATGCCGCGCTCTTCGCACTCCGCCTGGTCGTACTTCAACTGCAGACCCACCGGGTCGCCGCACTTGGTGCAGAAGTCGGGCGTGTTCTTGTTATAGGTGCCGCAGAAGCTGCACAGCACATCTCCCGGATGGAAGGGGTCGGTGATGACCATGTGGCCGCAGTTGGTGCAGGCCGTGCGCAGATGGTTCAGACCCTTCAGGTAGCCGCACTTGCACTCCCAGTTGCCGATGGAGTAGTCGACAAACTCCAGCTCGCTCACATTGCGGAAGTCGGTGATGGGGAAGACCGAGGTGAAGACCGACTGCAGGCCGTTGTCCTCGCGCTCCTGGGGCAGCTTGTCCATCTGCAGAAAGCGCTCGTAGCTGCGGCGCTGCACCTCGATGAGGTTGGGGATCTGGATGGAGGTGGGGATCTTGGAAAAATCGAGGCGGCTGCGGATCGCGCGCATTTCGCTGGACATGAATAGAGTCTCCTAAACTTCTGGGCAACTTCTGCTCGAGGGGCCTTCCGTGGATCGCTGCCGGCGTGGGCCGCATCCGGTCGCGTTCGAAGGTGGAGAGGCGTGCTGCAGCTCTCCGGGTTTGCTTCCGATTGCGCTTGATTCGCCTCTCCGCCCTCGATGCGGTTTGGCTTGTGCGCGGGTGCCTGGTTCGTCTCCATGTGCCAGTCCGAAGAAATTTAACTTTCGCCGGGCTGCGGGAACTGCTATAAAGTCCGCGTAAGGATGATTGCAACCGCTTCCGTGGGGAACGGCGGAAGACGCAGAGATGCGCTCGCAGGGACAGCACGCCCCGTGAGCGCAAAGATCGACTTGTGCACTGTTTCTTTATCTAACTGGATGCCTGCCACCCTTTGAAGCTCGCCTAGCCTCAAGGTTTTGCTGCCGCTTCTGTTCCTGTGTCACCGTGCATGTCCGCCGCCAGACTGCAGATGGCCGGCCCCGTAGCCCGCGCAGGCGGGATGGCCGGAAGAATTGCCGTAGATGCCGAAGCCAGCCTTAGCTGGATGTCCGGAAGTGCTGCCCTACAGTCAAAGTTGCCGTAGCGATGAAGTTGCCTGCGACGCCGAAGCATCGCAATCCCGAATTGCCAGAGGTCGAAGATTTCAGAGGTGTCCGGAAGCGCTGTCTGCCTACCAGCACACCAAGGCAGAGGCGGTTCTCCATCGGTAAGGATACCGCGTTCTGCCCCGGCGCGCAAGCGTAGGGGGTGACTACTTGATTTCGACGGTCGCGATGCCTTCGAACTTCTTGGCGATGGCGGCCGCGTCTTCCTTGGAGATGTTCTCCTTCAGGGGCTTGGGCGCGCCGTCCACCAGGTCCTTGGCTTCCTTCAGGCCCAGGGCGGTGACTTCGCGCACAGCCTTGATGGTGGAGATCTTGTTCGCGCCGGCATCCTTCAGGATGACGGTGAACTCGGTCTTCTCCTCCACCGGGGCCGCTGCCGCCGCCGCTCCGCCGCCGGCTGCCGGGGCGGCAACCGCCGCTGCCGCCGAGACGCCAAGCCGCTCCTCAAGCTTCTTGACCAGCTCCGAAGCCTCGAGCAGGCTCAAGCTCACGATCTGATCTTCCAACTGCTGAATGTCTGCCATTTTCTTTCTCCTAAACTATTTCAATTCAGAAACTTGTATAAAATGTGCTGCGTCTCGTCTCCGAAGAGTTGGAACCCTCTCCGGCTGCCTCATTCCCTCCGGGTTTCCGTTGCGCGGGCGGATGCCCAGACTAGCATCCGCAAGCGCACCCAGGGGGAATGAAGCCAAACTTTATACGTCCTCGGCCTTCGGCGGTCGTCGTCAACCGGCGTTTCCGCAGCCGGAACCTCAGCCGGTGCCTCGACAACACGGCGCTTCGAGCTGCAACTGCCTCAGCGCACGGCAACTTCCGCAGCCGGAGCTGCTGCAACCGGAGCCTCTGCGACAGCCGCCGGCACCGGCAAACTTGCCCTTCTCCACGCCCTGGTTGATGACCACCGCGAGGTCGCGTCCGGCGGCGTTGATGACCGTAGCCAGCCGCTGCGCGGGCGACTGGATCAGGAAGAGCAGCTTCGAGAAGAGCTCTTCCTTGCCCGGCATGGTGGCGAGCGCGCTGATCTCCTCGACCGTGATCACCTTGCCGTCGACGATGCCCAGCTTGAAGGTGAACTCGGAGTTGTCCTTCACCCAGGTCGGACAGCGCCTTGGCCAGCGCCACCGGGTCGCCCGAGGTGTACGCCACGGACGAGACGCCCTTGAGCCCCTGCAGCGCCGCCTCGATCTTGGTGCCCCTGGCGGCGCGCGCCGCCAGCTTGTTCTTGACCACGTGGTAGCTGCCGCCGGCTCCGCGGATGGTCTTGCGCAGGTCGAAGTCCTTGGCTGCGGTCAGCGCGCTGAAGGTGCCGACGATGGCGGAGGTCGAGTGCTCCAGCTCGCTGGCGAGCGCCTTCACCTTCTCCGTCTTCTTTGCTCTGGTCAATGGCATGACTGAATCCTGCTTCAGCTTTCGCTGCTCGCTCTAGCTCGCTCGAATCGCGCCAGAGTCGGAGGCCTGAATTTCGTCTTAGAAGCTTCGCTGGCTAATACTGCAGCCTTGCCCGCCAGCTCCAGTACGGTGCGAGTCGAGCTGGATGCCGGGGCCCATGGTCGAGCTGAGCGTGATGCCCTTGACGTACTTGCCCTTGGCCGCGGACGGCTTGGCCTTCAGCACCGAGCTGATGACGGTCATGGCGTTGTCGACCAGCTTCTGCGGATCGAACGAGAGCTTGCCGACGGGAACGTGGACCAGCGCGGTCTTGTCGGTGCGGAACTCCACCTTACCGGCCTTGATCTCCTTGATGGCGGCCGACCACATCGGTGGTGACGGTGCCGGTCTTGGGGTTGGGCATCAGGCCCTTGGGGCCGAGCACCTTGCCCAGCCGGCCCACCGACTTCATCATGTCGGGCGTGGCGATCAGGGCGTCGAAGGCGGTCCAGCCTTCTTTCTGGATCTTCTCGACCAGCTCTTCGCCGCCGGCAAACTCGGCTCCGGCTGCCTTGGCGTCGGCGATCTTGTCGCCCGAGGCGATGACGGCGACGATCTTGGTCTTGCCCAGGCCGTGCGGCAGGACGACCGTCCCGCGCACCATCTGGTCGGCGTGCTTGGGGTCGACGCCCAGACGCATGGTCAGGTCGACGGTCTCGTCGAACTTGGCGTACTTGGCCTTTTTGAGGAGTGGGACTGCGTCGATCAGGGTGTAGGGCCGCGGCTCCACCAGCGCGCGCGCCTTCACCAGATTCTTGGAGAGCTTTCTTGCCATTGTTCCCTCGTCTCCCACCGCGCGAACCTGGCAGCGCAATGTTTCTCGCTGAACTCATCCGGAATTGCTTTTCTTCAACTGCTGGCTGGATGAGCCGTTCGGCCGTGGTGCATGTGACTGGCCCCCGCACAAGGCGGAGGCACTCTTTCCAGTATGCCGGAAAGATAGCATTTGGTCAATGTTAACCGCCAGCTCAAGTTGCAAGGATTTCGAATTTACGTGTAATGGAAGGAATGAAATATGTGGTCTGAATCGTCTTGTAGTGCACTGGCTCCTGTTTCCGCCAAGCCGTGGTATCGAGTCGATGAAAACGATCGAACAGTTTTTGATACATCTCAATGGATTACGGTCTCGAAGCAATTCCTCGCTGAAGTTCCTGCGAATCTTTGTCTCCCAAATAGCGACCCCTCTAATTCCTAGAGAGCTACCGATTCTTTGTTTCAACTGGCTTTGAATGAGTTCTCGTTGAAAGTTCAAATACTCTGTCTCTTCTTTAATTTCAAGCAAACGTGACTCTACCGCTTGTAATTGCTCTATGAGTTCCTTGTCGGTAGAGATCGGCTCAAGCAAGGCCTTTGTACATTGAACATTCTCAAAGTCTGCTATTGCTCGTCTTGCGTTTTCAAGCCTTGATGCCATGTCCCTGAAATTTTCGATTATCTGACGCATATGGTCCTCTGAGTCCATCTGGAAGAACTCTTTGCCGCCGCCCCGCACAATTCTTCTTGTTGAAAGAAGGCTGTGGAAGAATGCCTCACAGACGCTTTCGTTTTCAGTCTCCACTACTTCAAATAAGGAGAGTCCCTGAGAGCTACCGCCATTTAGCTGCCGCCTTCTCGGCTCAGTGTCCTCGGACCGAGTGAATCCAATCTTGAAGACATTCGACCGCCCCTCACGAAACACATACACAGGCATACCTCACCTCATCGCACTCAACTATATGAGCGAATATACGGCGAAGCAAGTGAAAATCACCATTTTATTGGAATGGTCCATTGAAATGGTGCACAAAATGGGAGGAGTGGTGATTCTTCAGAATTACTCGCTTACGCCCAAATCCGGGCCAGCACCAGTTCAAATCCGGCGATGGGGCCTGTGCCCTGCACAGAGGTTGGCTGCGCAAGGGCCTCCGGCTGGTCGCCGGGTCGGTAGATGCTGACGGCCTTCTCCAGCGGGTCGATGAGCCACGCAACTTCCGCCCCATTGGCGATCCACATCTCCATCTTGGCCTGCAAATCCGCCAGCCGGTCCGTCTCCGAGCGCACCTCGATGACGAACTCCGGGCAGATGGGTGCGAACCGCTTCTGGTCCTCGCGGCTCAGTGCATTCCAGCGCGGCCAGCTCACCCAGTGGCAGTCCGCGGCGCGCACCGATCCGTCGGGAAGCGTGAACCCGGCGTTCGGGCCGAAGACCTTGCCTCGCCCATCCTGCCGCGCCCAGAGGCCCAACTCCAGGGTGATATCGGTCTCGAAACCACCCCCTTCACTTCCCGTCGGCGACATCACAATAAGCTCTCCCTTAGTGTTGCGCTCCACTCGCAGCGGGTCGTTGGCCGCGCAGAAGCGCATCAACTCCTCGTCCGTCATGGGGCGATCGAAGCGGAGACGGACTGGAAGTTCGGATTCGGCAAGCGCGAGATTCATAGCGATAGTCTACTCCCAACCCAGGCTGGCAGTGATGCTCAAACCCTGACCAGCACCAGTTCTAACCCGGCGATGGAGCCGGTCGACCGTTGCGCATCTAACTGGCCCCCGCATAGAGCGTGAGTTTTGATTTCGGTATACGGAACGCAAGAATATCGTCAATCATCGCCGATTCGTGCGAGAATTCAGTCAACCTAAAATGCGACCCCTCCCCGTATTTGATTCTCGTCGCTTCACTCGCAAGCTGCAATGCTCTCGCCCAGGATGGGTCCTCCATCGCCGCCGGTGGAATCGTGATTCGCGATTCCCACATTACGATCGAAAAGGAAGTCCTCGCCATCAGTCCGAGCAAGGTGGTTGCCGATTATGACCTCCATAATGGCAGCGACGCCGACATCACCTACGATCTCGGGTTCAACATTCCCGATTACGAGTCGGAGCAGCGGCCTCCATCGATCCAAGGATTCGAAGACTTCAAGGTATGGGTCAACCAGGCACCGGTCCACTACTCAATCGAAGTGAAGGCCATCGCAAACGGTCACGATTGCACTTCCCTGTTGCACTCGATGGGAATCGATATTCCGAGCTTCGGACACAATTACGATCTCAATGGTCCATCGCAAATCGACCAGCTAACCCAAAAGCAGAAGGACCGTCTGCTCAAGCTGGACATATTAGTCAATCAAAATAACGGTCCCAACTGGGAGGTCCGCAAGAAGTACACCTGGTCGCAGACTTTCCCTGCCCATAGCACGACTCATATTCGCCAGGAATACACGCCGGCCGCCGGCAAAAGCAATTCCATCGCCTATGCAGCTACCGGCGATGCGAGCCAGGAAGATTCCGATCTGGCAAGTGTGTGCCCAACACCTGAGCTGCTGAATGCATTGCGCAAGGACACGCAACAACCCAACCATGCAAACGGAATCGATTTCGTCGACTACATCATGACGACTAACAATACCTGGGTGATGCCGATTGTGGACTTCACTTTGATTGCTGAACCTGCGCCGGAAAGCCGAAGTCCAGGCAATTCGTCCAGCGCGGGAAACTTCGCAAGCTTTTGCTGGGATGGTCCGGTTGAGAAGGCGGGCGACAATCAACTGCGCGCGCACAGGACCGATTTTGTGCCGAAGAAAGAGCTGCGCGTCGGCTTCCTGCAAAGCAACAAATAGCCCCGAACTACTACGCCCAAATCCTCGATAGCCTAGTTCAAATCCGGCGATGGGGCCGGTGTCCTCGACAAGGATGCTCTTGCCACGTCGTGTGCGCGACAAGGACGAATCAAATTTACGCCGCTACTTCTGAGGCGGAATTGCAGGCGGAGCAGAGGTGTCTGAACCGGGCGACGCGACGGAGTCCGACGACGCAGGCGTGCCTGTGCTGGACGCCGACGCACGCGATTTCTTCGCTGGTGTGCTCGATTCAGACGAATACGACATGCTGCCCATTCTGAAGGTGCGGCTCTTTTTCGCGGCATCGCGGGCCTTTGCCTCTGCATCGCGGGCCTTTGCCCGCGCATCAACTGCTTTTGCCTCCGCATCGCGGGTTTTTGCTTCATCAGCACGAAGCCGAGCCTCCGCAGCGCGAGTCTGGGCCTCTGTATCAGCGTAGGCCTTCGCTCTCGCAGCAGCGGCCTTGGTAGCCGCATCGCTGTGGTTCAGGTCCAGGTTAATGCCGGACGCGGAACCGCCACTCCGCGCCATGTCGGCCAGCGACACGTTTCCGCTCATATGGATGAAGCTGAGCTCCTTGGGTTCGGCGGATATGATCGCCATCTCACTGCCGTCGCTGCCAGGAGTCGTGCGCGAGCAGATATCGGTTGCGCCGTCCTTATTGCGCACATGGATGGAGCAGTTCCAGGTGCCGTCGTTGAGCTTCTTGCGGTAGACTTCGACGTCGTCCATGTTGTACATCCCCGGCTTGTCGTAGGTGTAGTTGTGGATCACCATGAACTTCATCCTGTGCGCCATGCCGCCGGCGTAGTCGCCCCGAACCAGGCCCATCGTCTTGGGATCGAGATTGATCTCCGAGACGTCCGTGGCTCCCTTGGCAAACTTCTCCGTGCCGGCAAAGAGATCGTCCTTGAACGCAATGCCTATAGCCTGAGCAACGTATGTCGCCTGCGTTGCATCGCCGGAATCCGCCACCGCCGGTTGCACCTCCGCCTGCTGCGCGCGCACCATGGGGGCCACAACCATCGCCATCGCCAGAACCAACTGCATTGTCTTCGTCATTTGCCGTCTCCTTTAATACTGAATCTCGTCTGTCGCCTGCCCGCTTAGTCCCCGAAGCGCACTCCCACGTCAGACAATTGCTGCTGCACGTGCTCCAGAGTGCGGTCGGTGATGCGCATGGCCAGTTCGAACTGTTGCTGCGCAGCCTGTTCGCGCTGGTGGCGGAGGTGAATCTCTTCGCCGAAGAAGACGCCGGCCAGCAACGCAGCCGCGATGGCGCCGCCGGTCCATTGCTGCACGCGGCGCGGCATCCATAACACCTTTGCATGGACCGGCGTATCCTGCTGGACGCGCGCCATCACCTGATCCGTGAATCCCTCCGGTGGATCGACCCCGTGCATGGCTCGCGTCAGTTCCTGCTCAAATTCATGGTTCAACTCTTCAGGCTGGTTCACGGACATACTCCTTCATGGTGACTGCGGCCTTGCGCCGCAAAAGCTTAAGGCCGTGGTGCAGATGACTTTTAATCGATGCAACCGACTTGCCCAGCATCCGCGCAATCTCGTCGGGCAGCATCTCCTCCTGATAACGCAGCACTACGACCACCCTCATCGGCTCAGGCAGCGCCCGCAGCAACTCATCGAGCCGCGCTTGCAGGCTGATGCTGCTGATCGGCGCGTCGTCCTCCAGACTGTGGCCTTCTTCCCACTCCTCCGCGGCGGCCTCGGGCCGGTGGGCCCTGCGGCGAAGCGCGTCAGTCGAGCGATGCACAGCGACGCGACGCAGCCAGAACCGGATGTGATCTGCGTTGGCCAGACGCTCCACGCTGCGATGCAACTCCAGAAAGACATCCTGCGCAACCTCCTCGGCAGTCGAGGGATCGCCCGTGACGCGCAGGCCAATCGAGAAGACCATGCGCTGGTGGGTCTCGATCAGCCTGCGAAACTCATCGTCGGCAATCGCCATCTACGCCCTCGTCCTGCTTATACGCAGAATGAAGCACCTGGAGTGCAAAAAGTTTATGATCGTCAATTATCTGGGTTCTTATCGGGCAAGACCGTTGCAAACCGTCCCTCGTCGACGCTTCGTCGCCGGTGCATTGCGTGCAGCCGTTGAACCCAGCTAGGGAGCCGTCACACGGACGCCGACGCCGTATCCTTGCAGTGGGATGGTGGTGTCCACAGTGTCCGAATCGGTCTGGATCACCGTCATCACCTGGGAGTCGTTGCACACCACATACACCTTACCCAGCGGGTTTGCGTCCGTGGAGGCAATCCAGGCAGGATGCCCGTTGATCGGGATGGTCGCCGTCACCGTGTCCGTGGTCAGGTTCACCACCGACACCGAGCAGAGAGTCGTACCCGACCCCGCGGCACCCGTGCCGCAGGGCAGACTGGGATTCCCCGCATTGGCCACATAGGCGCGCGTGTAGTCGCTGAGCACCGACACCATAATCGGATTGGGGCCCACAGGGATGGTCGTTACCACCTGCCCGAAGGTAGTGGCATCCACCGGATTGGTTGGATCGCAGTTCGGATTGAGCGGCAGCGAGGTGGCCGTACAGAGGGGAATGTTGATGATCGTCACCGAACCATTGGAAGTACCTGTCCCCTGATTGACCACCACCAGCTCATCCAGGCCCGGGGCAAGGTCTGCCCACACCGGGCGGGTACCCACCGGAATGGTGCTGACCGGAGTGTCCAGCGCGTTGGTTTGCGTGTTGATGACGGACACCGTCCCGTCGGTCTGGTTCAGGACGAAGGCACGCCGGGTGTCCACCGTCATCAGTCCGAACACCGGCCCGCGTCCCACCGTAAGCGTGGCCGAGATGGTGGGCGAGCTGCTTGCGTTGTTGGGGTTGTCGATTGCCTGCACCTGACCCGGCCCGCCGCCGGTTGCGGCGCTGATGGCATAGATCCTCTGGGCCGACGATTGACCCAGCACATACACCGGCGTAAATCCGGAAGCCACCGGCAACTCCTGCTTCAGCGCGGGGGGCTGTCCCAACATTTGATCGATCGCGCTAACTCCGGGGTCTGCAATATAGGTCGAACTGGACGTCGCGTAGAGGCTTGCCGGGTTTGCCCCGGACAGCAGCGTGGACTGTAGCACCGTTCCAGGGGTATAAGCGGTCGTGATCGGCCAGGAAGTCAGGGTCCTGTCGCTGTTCAGCGTAAAGGCAGTGTGTCCGGTCGAGTCCAAGGACAGGAAATAAGGATTGAGACCCAGCGGCGCGGTCACCAGAATCGTGTCGCCGGAGAAATCCACCATGGTCAATGACCCGTTTGCCAATAGGGACCAGTAGGCAGCTGCGGTGGCTGGATTGTGGCCAAGGTTGGCGTTCTGCAGGCTCACATACTGCGACCCCAGATAGCTCACTCCCTGATTGACGCTGTAGGAAGTTGTCGAACTCCATGATCCAACAAACGCTATGGGGCCGTTTGCCGGGATCTGAGTTGGACTGGACACAGCAATCGCATACTTGGCCGGCTGTGCGGCCGGCCCCACCACGGCGATCGCGCTCACTACCGGCCGATAGTTGTTTCCGCAGCCGGCGATCGTCGCCAACGATGCGGTCACTCCCACCACCGCCGCTGCCGCGCGCACCATTCTCAGCATCCCGTGCTGCTTCCCAGTCCTTGCCAACTGCGCTTCCACTCGATGCAAAACTTCTCCCGCGATCCCGCCGATGCTGACAATGCTCAAGGCTCGATTGTAAATCAACCGGGACCCGCGCGCGGCCTGCATCATCAAAACCACCTCGCCTGTCCTCTACTTCCAACCTGCAACTGACAACCCGCAACTTCCTAAGCGTCCGCCTTGCCATGCAACCAGCCGACGTTCACATGCATCCGCAACAGGGTATAGCTCAGCATCTCGTGGAAGTAACGCAGCGCCAGGTCGTAGTCGTCGATGTGCCCCAGCGGTCCGCGGGGCGAGGTGTAAACGATCAGCCCCGCGTCCTGGCACAGCTTGCGCACGCGGAACAGGTGGGTGCCATCGCTCACCACCACAATACTGTTCAGATGCCTCTGCCGGGCGATCTCCGCCAGCCGCCTTACCTGCTGCTCGGTGTCTACCGACTGGGTCTCCGCCACAATACGCTCATAGGGAATACCGTTGGCCAGCAGGTAATCGCGCCCCACGCCGCCCTCGGTCATCCCTTTGTCCAACTCGCTGCCGCCGCCCAGGGTGATTACCAACGGAGCGATCTGCTCCTGATACAGCTCCACCGCGTGGTCCAGGCGCGCGTGCAGCACCGGCGAGGGCCGGCCACCGTACTCCGCCGCGCCGAAAACCGCGATGGCGTCCGCCGGTCGCGCCTCATCCGTCCCCGCAACCTGGTTGATCTGCACCGTTAGCCAGGCAAACCAGCCCAGCACCAGAAGCAGCAGCACGCCCAGCAGACGGCGCAGCAATAAATGCCGCGTAGACTCCCACCGCTTGGCCGGACGAGTGCCGCGCCCCGGCAGACGAAAACGGCGCTTTGGCGGATTGGCGGGTGTTGGACTCATATCTGGAAGGCCAGGGCCGCGGCATTGCACTCTAACCCACAAGCTACCAGCGGAAGTGCAGGATGTCGCGCAGCCCTCAGTATCACTCTTCCCGCCCCACCCGACAAACATCCTCCGCATCCACCCTCCTTCGGAGGTATGCTGGACATGCGCTGTTCTACCTTGCATCCCAGATTCAGTACCCGCTCAGGAGAAGAACTTGACGGCAGAGATACTCCGTATCCATCCGGACGAACCCGAACCGGAACTGATCGCGCGGGTTGTCCGCGCGCTCGCCGCCGGCCAGGTTGCCGCGTTGCCCACCGACACTTTCTACGGCCTGGCTGTCGATCCCATCAACCTGCGCGCCGTCGACCGCATCTACGAGGTGAAGACGCGCGCCCGCCATAAGCCGCTCTCCCTGCTGATCAGCGAGACCGCCCAGGCCTATGGCCTCGCCCGCGAGATCGACACCGCATTCGACCGCCTGGCCGAGCGCTTCTGGCCCGGCCCGCTCACCATCGTCGTCAAGGCGGGCACACGCCTTCCCCTGCGCGTCACCGCCAACACCGGCAACGTGGCCCTGCGCGTGCCAGAGGCGGCCATCGCCCGCGCCGTTGTCGCCAGCCTCGGACTGCCTATCACCGCAACCTCCGCCAACCTGCGCGGAATGCCCGAATGCACCTCGGCCGCCAGCGTCTCCGAACAGCTTGGCCACCAGATTCCGCTCATCGTCGATGGCGGCCCCACCGTCCGCTCCACCGCTACCACCATCGTCGATCTCTCCGGCGGAGGCCTCTCCTGGATGATCCTGCGCGAGGGCGCCATCCCCACCCACGAGATCGCCCTCACCCTGCAACATTAAGCAAAGCGCCAACGGCGCGCTCTATACCAGCCTAGGGCGAAGCCCTAGGAACAAGTCTCGTATAAATAGCCAAGGGCTGAAGGCCCGATCTATTCTTTGGGCTACCAACCCACGCAAGCAGTATCCTGATCGGCGGAGAACGAATCATGCGCTGCTCCATGCTTTTCACCGCAGCCTTCGCCCTACTCACCCTCGCCGGCCCCGCCTTTACCGGTTTCGCGCAAACAGCCCAACCTAAGCCCGAACTGCTCCTCTTCCATCCGACCGCTCCGCTGCCTTCCTACGAAGTCGCCACCATCAAGCCGGTCGACTCCAACACCGCCGACGTGATGGTCATGCTCCCGCCCGGCACTACTCTCAGCCCGCTCAGCATCCGCCGCTACATCATGGACGCCTACGGCGCCACATACCAGGCGCAGGTCGTCGGTGGTCCGGACTGGCTCAACAAGGACTCCTACAAAATCGACGGTAAGGTCCCTGACGATCTCGAAGCTTCATTCCAGAAGATGACGCGCGAGGACCGCATCAACCAGAACAGCGCCATGCAGCAGTCTCTGCTCGCCGACCGCTTCCATCTCAAGGCCCACTTCGAAACCCGCGTTCTGCCGGTCTATGAGCTTGTGCCCGCCAAAGGCGGTCTCAAGATCACCGCCGTGCCAGCACCGCCCGAGCGTAAACCCGCAGACTCTCCGTCAATGCCTTCACCCGGCAATCCACCGAGTCCAGGAACCATGGTGACCAGGATGAATAGCAACGGCATCTTCGTCCTCAACGCACGTACTATCCAAATGCCGTTGCTGGCACGTACCATCAATTTCGCAGGCGCCACCGAAGTCAGGGACCGTCCCATCGTCGACCACAGCGGCTTCACCGGCTACTTCGATATCAAGGACCTTACATGGGCGCCCTTGAATGCCGACGCCGCCAACGCCCCCGACGCTCCCTCGCTCACCGACGCACTTGAAAAGCAGCTCGGCCTCAAACTCGTCCCCGCCAAAAACCCCATCGAGGTCCTGGTCATCGACTCCATCGACCGCCCCTCGCCCAACTGATCGCCGTCGCCCTGTAGCACTAAGCAGCTTTGGATGTGTGACGCGTGTAGCTCTTGATGGTGGGCAGTAACTTGATCGCGCTTCCCGACTTCTGTTTGGCCAGCCTGATTTCGTAGAGGCTCTGCAAGTTCAGCCAGAACTCTGCGCTGGTAGAAAAGAAGTGCGCCAGCCGCAAGGCCGTATCGCCGGTGATCGAGCGGCGTCCGTTGACGATCTGAGTCACGCGGTTGGTGGGCACGCCAATCTGGCGCGAGAACTCAGCCGCACTCATGCCCATTGCCTTCAACTCCTCCGCCAGATGTTCTCCTGGATGTATCGCTTCCATCGGGTCTCTCCTATTTCAGTGATAGTCCACAATCTCTACGCTGACCGGGCCCTTCGCGCCATCCGGCCACTACATTCAGACAATATTAAGCTCCTGCGTTTATGATTTGCACTGAATAGGAGACCTCACTTGCTAACAACCCGAAATATCGCAACCCATCTGGCCACGCTGCTGATGCTGGCAGCCATGCCGTGCCTCGCCCAAACGAACTGGGGAGTCGTGCAAACCTTTCAAATCGGCGGAGAGGGTAGCTGGGACTACGTCACCATCGACGCCCCCAACCACCGGCTCTTCGTCACCCGCTCCACCCACACCCAGGCCATCGACACCGACTCCGGCAAGGTGCTGGGCGACATTCCCGGCCAGGTGCGCTCTCACGGCGTCGCCATCGTTCCCAAGCTCAACCGCGGCTTCATCACCGATGGCGGCGGCACCGGAGCCATCATCGTCTTCGATCTGAAGACCTATGCCGTACTCGGCAAAATCGCCACCATGCCCGATTCCGACGGCATCATCTACGACGCCAAACTGGACAAGGTGCTCGCCGTCTCCGGCGATGGCAACGCACTGATGACCTTCAGCCCCGACATCGACCCCAAGAGCGGCAAGATCGATCCTCCCATCCAGCTCGCCGGCGCGCCGGAGTTTCTCGCCTCCGACGGCAGCGGCAAGGTCTTCGTCAATCTTGAAGACAAGGATGTAGTGGCCGTCGTGGACCTGAAGTCGCGTACGGTCGTCCAGCGCTGGCCGGTCGCGCCCGCCGGTCACCCGGTTGGCATGGCGATCGATGCCGCCAGCCATCGCCTCTTCATCGGCTGCCGTAACCCGCAAAGGCTGGTGGTAATGAACGATGAAACCGGCAAAGTGGATGCCGCGCTGCCCATCGGAGCGGGCGTGGACGCCACCGCAGCCGGCGCGGGCCTGGCCTTCGCCAGCGCTGGAGACGGCACACTGACCGTCGCAGCAGAGAAGGCCGGAGCGTTCCAGGTCCAGCAGGTAGTCAAGACGCCCACCGGAGCACGCACCATGGGCATGAATGCCGAGACCCACCGCCTCTTCCTGCCCACCGCGGAGATGGCGCCCGGCGCCAACGGTCGCCCCGCTGCCAAGCCGGGCACCTTCATGATCGTCGTGGTCGGCCAGCAGTAGCAATAACTTCGGGGGAGCGTCGCAGAATCCTCGGCGCTCCTCCGCTTACTCTCCTGCAAATGGATGCTGCATCGCCGATGCATTGGCGTGGGCATGGGTACGTTCGCAGCGAAGATGAGGCAGCACGAAGGCTTCGAGGCCACGATGGTCTGGCAGGATGGGTGGTGCGCGCGGCGAAGTAAGCGCTACCCTTCCGGAAAGATCGCCCGGCGCAGCGCAGTTACCAACTCGCCAAGCCGCGCCGCATCGGGTGCGCTGTCACCCAGCAGCACTTCCATCTGGCGAGCAATGCGCGTTCCCTCGTCGTAGCCATACATGCCCAGCGAGCCTGCCAGCTTGTGTGCTGTGCTACCGGCCTCCTGGCGCAACAGGTCGTCCAGTGAGTCCGCGGCGGCAGCCGAGGCAGCCCGGTCCAGCAGGGCGAGCCGCTCCTCCACCAGCGCGCGGTTGCGCTGCCAGATCGCCGCAAGCAGCGATACGGTCTTCTCGTCGGAGTCGGTCATTTCACTCCTTGCCGTGCCTCAATCGCCGCGCCTCGATTGCCGGCGCAACCGGCCCTGCATCTACCGGGAAGCCCCTTGCCGTCAGTCCACCCAGCCGAGCTTCTCGGAGATCTGGGCAGCCAGCGTGAGCGGGTTGAAGGGCTTGAAGAGGACGGCCGAAACTCCCAGCCCAGCGAAGCGGCGCTGGTCCACGCCCTGCACCTTGGCGGTAAGCAGCAGGACGGGAATGCCGGCCAGGTCGGGGTTCTGTTGCATCAGTCGGAATGTGGTGGGGCCATCCATGCCGGGCATCATCACATCCATCAGGATGGCGTCGGGCACGGGTTTGCTGTTGGCCGCCGCGCGAATGCCGTCTGGCCCCGAGCTGGCGGTGACGATCTCCCAGCCCGCTGTAGTTTCCAGTGCGAGTGCTGCTACTTCGCGGATGTCGTCTTCGTCGTCGATGATCAGGATACGGCGCATGGCTAAGCTACTCTCTCATACGATGAGGCGGCTGGCGATCGGGTCGTGTTGCTTGATGGTGACAGTGCCCGCCTTGGGTTTCGGTTTCAGGACTCGTGCAAGCTCCCCAAGCAGGAGGCTCTCGTTGAAAGGCTTCTGCACCCAGCCCTGGGCCTCGCCCACCAGTAGCGGCCGCTCCGCGGGCGAACTCACACTGAGTACGATCACGGGAATCGCCGCCGTCGCAGGCGAGCATTTGAGTTGCCGCAGTGTCTCCCAGCCGCTGAGTCCGGGCAGGTAATGGTCCAGCAGGATGCATACGATGGCGGGCGTCGGGGCGTTGCGCATGGCCTGCTCATGGGCCAGGGCTAACACCTCTTCGCCGCTGCCTGCCTCAACCACATCGTATCCGTGGCGGCGCAACTGTTCGCATATTACGGTGCGGATGCCGGGGTCGTCGTCGCACACCAGGATCAGCCCGTCGCCCCGCTCGGCCAGCGGGGACATCATCATGGGCATTGCGGTATCGCCGGCCCGTACACTGCGCGAAAACTGCACGCAGAAGGTTGTGCCGGGGCCGATCTGGTCCGGCTTAGCCCAGTCGTGGTTGGGCTGCGCCCAGATCATGCCTCCATGTTGCTGAATGATGCTGCGGCAGATGGCCAAGCCAAGCCCGGTGCCACCCTTCTTGCTGGAGTCCGAAGACTCAACCTGCTGGAAGCGGTCGAATATGCTCTCCAGCTTGTCGGCAGGAATGCCGCGCCCGCGATCGATGACCTTCAACGACAGCGCCTCGATGTTGGCGTCGATCTGCACTGAGACCGTGGTATTGGCGGGCGAGAACTTGATCGCGTTCGAGAGCAGGTTGGTGAGCACCTGTAGGATGCGGTCGGGATCGGCGTCGAAATAGTTGGCGTCGTGCGCCGCGTAGCTGTTCAGTTCCAGCCGGATCGACGAAGCATCGGCCAGGGCAGTCATGGTGTCGACGGCTTCGCGCGCAAGGTCGTAGATGGAGCAGCGGCGCAGATTGACCGGCGAGCGGCCCGACTCCATGCGCTCCAGATCGAGGATGTCGTTGATCAGGCGGATAAGACGTTCGGTGTTGGTGGAGGCGATGCGCAGCAGGTTTTGCGCCCTGGCATCCACATTGCCCAGCAGGCCCGAGGAGAGCAGGCCAAGCGCCCCGCGAATGCTGGTCAACGGAGTGCGCAGTTCGTGGGAGACGGTAGAGATGAACTCGTCCTTGGCGTGGTCCAGGCTCGACCGCTCCGCCAACCGGTCCTTCTGCCGCTCGGCGTCCTCGCGACTGCGCTGAAGCGTTTCACCCAGCCGGTCCATGTCGCGCTGCTGTTGGCGGACCTGCCGGGAAAGCCTTAGCGCCAGTACGCCGAGTAGACAGATGGACAGTAGAAATAGACCGATAAAAATGGATAGAGAGTAACTCATCGTCGATGGCCTATATGCTACGCGGGATTCGACGCTGAGAGATGAAAATCTAACAATAGGGCATCAATGAATATACTCCATAAACGATTCAGGCGGAGACAGTTTCGGCCCTGCGGTCCAGAACCCGGTCCCACTGTTTGCCTTTGCGCCCCGCGGCCGCCCGCTTGTGCAGCGCGTAGCCCGCCACCAGAGGCAGAGCCAGCGTGGCCTCGGCATACACCATCTGCTCGAAGGTGGTATCGACCTTGCCCCAACTGCTGGCCTCCTTCAGCGTCGATCCGGAGAGCGCCCCATCGCGCACATCCGCCACCGTAATCTGGATGGCGTACTTGTGCATCGGCGCGTCCACCCCCAGCACCTCCGCCGCCACCACAATGTCCTGGGCAAAGTTCTTGGGCACTCCACCGCCGATCATCAGCAGCCCGGTGGTCGGGTTAGCGATTTTCAACTGGGTCAGCTCGTAAAAGTCCTTGGCCGAGTCGATCGACACCATCGCCTTGCCCTGCCGCGCGTGCTGGTGCATCACAAAGCCGAATCCCGCCGAGCAGTCGGAGAACGCAGGGCAGAAGATGGGCACATCCTTCTCATACGCCGCCAGCAAGATCGAATCGTTGTTCCCCGCCGCGGGCGTACGCCCATTGGCCGCCAGGTACGCGCCAAACTCGTGCAGAATCTCCCGTGAACTGTAGGGCCGCGGCTCCAGCGAGTCGATCACCAGTTGGGTCGTCTCGTCGCAGATGCGCAGCTCCTCCTCGTCGATGAAGGTGTCGTAGATGCGGTCGATCATCAGCTCGCGCAGCTCCGCGTCGCCGTTCCCATACTTGTACTCGTCGCCCGCAATGTAGTGGCGGAACCCCAGCGCCTCGAAGAAGTCCTGGTCCACAATGTTCGCGCCGGTGGATACAATCGCATCCACCATGTTGTTGCGCACCAGGTCGACGAAAATCTTCTGGAGCCCCGCCGAGATCAGCGACCCGGCCAGGCACAGAATCACCCCGCACTCCGTATCGCGCAGCATCCTCTCGTAGATCGCCGCCGCCCGCGCCGTGTCCCGCGAGCTGTAGGCCATCGAGGCCATCGCGTCCACCAGCGCGACTACGTTGTGCTGCGTGATGTCAATATGCTTTACAGGCGTCGTGAGCAGTTCTTTTTTAGTAGCCATAGATAGGTATAAGAATATCGCGTCCCGCCCAATCCCAACGCAACACTGTAATGAATTTCACCCCCAGCGTGCTGCCGCATCACGCCTCGTCCGTGAAGATGGCCTCGATGCTGGTCTCGAACAGCCGCGCGATGCGGAAGGCCAGCGGCAGCGACGGGTCGTACTTCCCCGTCTCGATGGCGTTCACCGACTGGCGCGACACCTCCAGCCGGTCGGCCAGGTCGGCCTGCGACCACTCCCTCTCCGCGCGCAGCACTCGCAGCCGGTTCTTCATCGGTTCCTCCACCGCAGCACCTGCCAGCTAACGCTTTGGAACACCAGGAAGAAGGGGAACGTCCAGATGGTGAAGAAATGGCTGATATGGGTATATAGCTGGAGCCATCCCCAAACCGAAGTGAGGACCATGATCCCGCCAACGCCCCACAGGATCGACTGAACGAACAGATGACGCTGAAACTCATCCGTCTCTTCGCTCAGATACATGCCACCGCTGACCAGGGTTGCAATGATCGCCATCGCCGGCATCACAGCAAAAATGTACGCGACAATGCCTCTTGGATGGAATCCGTGAAATGACAAATAGGAGAGCGTTACGCTAAGTACGACAAAGGCAAACATCGCCCAACTGAGACGGAAAGCGTAACGGCGTGCAGCGGGAGTTTTTTGCAACCAGCTCTGCGGACAACTCATATCTGGCTTCCCTTCCTTCATCGGTACCTCCAGCGCAGCGCGGCCGTCGCAATCGCCCTGGAAGCACCAGAACAGCGGGAACGCCATGAACGGCTGGAAGGGATGAACGTGCGCATACAACTGCAGCAATCCCCAAACCGATGTCAGCGACAGGACCGCGCCCAGCCCCCACAGCATCGACTGGATCAAGCAGGTTGCGCTGAAACTCGTCCTTCTCCTCCGCCAGGTACAGCCCGACTACGACGATGATTCCGATGATCGGAATCGCCGGTAAAACAGCCACCGCGTAGAGCAGCGCGCCCTTGGGATGAAAGCGGTGAATGGCCCACTCCGCGACCAGCAAAGCCACGGCATACGCGGTCATCGTGGGCACGAACCGGTAAAAATACCGGCGTATCGCGGGATTTGTTTGCAGACAATTCATGATTGGCTTCCTTTCCTTTATGACAAGCTAGCTTTACATATCCTGGCGCGCAATGTCAAGCTCCCTTGTCATCATTTTTTCTGTCATTCCGGAGCGCAGCGGAGGAATCCGCTTTTCCTCGGCTGTGAGGCGCCTACTCTTCCCGCTGCTGCTTGGCCGCAATCTGCTCCAACTGACGCCGCCAGTCCAACTCCTCCACAAAGCCGCGGCTAGATCGCCACTCCTCCTGCACCTTGACGAAGAGTTCCAGAAACACGCGCGTACCCAGCAGGCTCTCGATCTCCTTGCGCGCGGCTGTGCCAATCGCCTTCAGCATCGCTCCCTGCTTGCCGATCAGGATCGCCTTCTGCCCCGTCCGCTCGCAGTAGATCGCCGCCGCAATCTTCGTCAGCGGCAGTCGCCCGTCCTTCATCTTCTTCGTCGAGGCTGGCTCTTCGAATCGCTCGATCACCACCGCGGTCGCGTACGGGACCTCTTCGCCGGTCAGCATCAATATCTTCTCGCGGATCAGCTCCGCCACAAGGAACCGCTCCGGCTGGTCTGTCACCTGGTTGCGCGGAAAGTAGCGCTGGCCCTCGGGCAGCACCGCAACGATCTTCTCCAGCAGAAGATCCAGCCCCTGCTTCTTGCGCGCCGAGATCGGGACGACATCGGCGAAACTTGTGCTGCGCGCTCCAGTGCGCCATCAGCGGCAGCAGCTCCTCCTTGCGCACCGCGTCGATCTTGTTCAGCACCAGCACCACCGGGCAGTCCAGCCGCTTCACCAGCGACAGCGCGAAGTCGTCCTCCGCCGCGCTCATCGCCATCCGACCCGTAGTCTTTACCTTCTCGCCCGCTGTCTCCGCCTTCGCCAGCCGGTGCGTCACATCCACAATAAACAGCACCGCATCGCGCGACTCCAGCGCGTCCTGCACCTCCTGCATCATGCGCCGGTCCAGTTGCGTCTCCGGCTTATGGATGCCGGGCGTATCCACCAGCACCACCTGCGCCGCCGGATGCCCTGCCTCGCCCTTGCGTCTTTTTCTTCAGCGGAACTTCCAGCACGCCGTGGATGCGCGTCCGAGTGGTCTGCGGCTTGTGGGTCACAATGGCCAGCTTCTGCCCCAGCAGCGCATTCAGCAGCGTAGACTTGCCCGCGTTGGGCCGGCCAATGATGGATACGAATCCCGAGCGAAATGCCATCCCATCATTATCGCCCCGCGTGCCTTACGCCATGATTCTCGCCCTACTGTGCGGTACGCTCGGCAACTGGTACCGTCTGTGCTCGCCGTTGCACGGTCTGAGTCGCGCCGCTCAGGTAGACGCGCAGCGCCGGCTTTGCCCAGTACACTTCCTGCGATACTTCGATCAGCCTGCCAGGAGGAATCAGGAGATAGACAAATTCATGCCTGGTCACGGTGAAGGAGCACTTCGCCGGCGGCAAAGGACGGCCGGCAACAGGAATGCCGTCGGAGGGAATCAGGACCTCCAGCGTCTGTCCAGGCTTCTTCCATCGCGCCGGAAGCGACTGGAAGCCAGGCTGCGCTCGCACCCGGTAGCAGTCTTGATATTGGAAGTTGATGGCCTGCGTCCCGCTGGGTGGAGACACCAGGTCGCCGCGTCCCTCGCCCGAGTAAGACTGCGCGCTTTGGGCATACAGCAAGCGGCCTGCCATCGGCCCCGTATTAAACGAGCATGGATCACCGAAGATGCCGGAGATTCCGATCCCTGAGGTCGAGCCATCGGAGCCGTCACTGCTCGAACTAAGCATGTCGTCGATGGCGTCGCACGATACCGACCCCGAGGCGCTCATTCTGTTCTGCCTTTGCCCATCGCCGGCCACCAGCACATGCACGCGCAAAGGATACTTGGAGAGGTTGGGACTGCGTGCGCCAGCCGGTGCAGTTGCTAGGAATGCGATCAGAATGAGCGCAAGAATCCTGAGCGTGTGGGAGAGGAAGAGAGGGAGACCGGGCCTTGGCATGGCTCTCCTTTCAAATCAGGTCGGTTCTTCGAGTATATCTCTGCGCAGCCCCACTCGCACTCGCTCCACCTTGCGGTCGGTGGAAGCGATCACCTCGAAGCGCAGCAGCTTGCCCTCCACCACCTCGCCGGGCAGCGGAATGTGCCCTGCAATCTCCGACACCAGCCCACCCAGCGTGGTGGCCTCGTAGTGCTGCGGCAGATAGACAGTACCTCGTGCTTCGCGCAGGGGGTCTCGCGCCTCTCGCACCTCGTCTTCCGAATCATGCTCGGCGACCTGCGCGCCATCCGCCTCATCATCCTCCGGCTCAGCAAACAACTCCCGCAGACGCGAGAGCTCGAAGCTGCCCGGCACCACAAAGCTGCCATCGGCCTGGCGCACCGGCTCATCGACCTCCTCGGCCTCGTCGTGCTCGTCGGCGATGGAGCCCACGATCGCCTCCAGCAGGTCTTCGATCGTCACCAGCCCGGCCATGCCGCCGTACTCATCGATCACCATCCGCATGTGCTGCTTCTCGCGCTGCATCTCTCGCAGCAGCTCGGCCACCTTCTTGGTCTCGGGAACGAACTCCGTCGGCCGCTGCAGCTGCGCTACGGTGCGAATGCCAAGGTCTGCGTCCAGCACATGCAGCAGGTCGCGCGCAAACACGATCCCCGTCACATGGTCCAGCGTCCCGGCAAACACAGGCACACGGGAGAAGGCATTCTCCTTCAGCTTCTCCAGCAGGCCGGCCAGACTAAGGCCTTCGGGCACGGCAAATATCTCCGGCCGCGGCGTCATCACCTCGCGCACCACCTTGTCGCCGAACTCCACCGCCGAGCGCACCAGTTCCAGGTCGCCCTGCTCCAGGATGCCTTCTTCCTCGCCCGCCTCCAGCAGCGCGTCCATCGCCTCCGAGGGATGTTCCTCCTCCTCAGCGTCCTCCGGCTCGGCCAGCGCAACAATCGACAGCAGCAGCCCAAGCAGCAGAGTCACCGGCAGGATCAGGTAGAACAGCGACCTCCAGCAGAATCCGTATGTGCGCGATCCACAGCCCGCGCGTCCGCGCAAACAGTATCTGAGGAATCAGCCGGTCGAAGACTAGGATCAGCAGCACCAGCTCGAAGAGCGTGATGGCGACCTCGCTCCACAACGAGCCCATCCCATAGGCCACCGAGTCATACAGCCGAAGTCCCATCAGCAGCGCAATCGCCGCCAGCGAAAGCTGACGCAGCACCGACGCCGACAGCGCCAGGCTCTCGCGGCCCAGCCTTAGCTTCGGCTCCACCTCCTGCGTCCACGCATCGATGTTGTCCTGATACTCGCGCGCCAGGAACTTACCCATCTCGTTGTACACGCGGTCCACATACGCGGCTAGCGCAAGCACCGCCAGCAGCGCCGCCAGACTCAACCCATACGCCCCGCTCACGCCCGCACCCGCTTGCCGGCCACGCGCCCGCTCACCCGCGCAATCAACCCCGTCTCCAGCCCCAACTCCCGCCGCAACTGGGCCTCGCGCGCCTCCATCTCGCCCGCGTCCTCCTCATGGTCGAAGCCCGCCAGGTGCAATACCCCATGCAGCAGCAGCACCCGTACCTCGTCGCCCAACGAGTGGCCGAAGCGCGCTGCCTGCCGTTCCGCCGTCTCCAGCGAGATCGCCAGATCGCCCGCCACGCCCAGCCCCGCGTCGCCCGCCGGAAATGAGAGCACATCGGTCGCCTCATTCTTCCCACGAAAGCTCCGGTTCAGACGACGCAGCGTCGCATCGCCGGCCAGCAGTACATGCACCTCGCCCGCCAGCCCAACCGCTGCCCGCGCCCTATTCAGAAACTGCGCAAGCCCGGCCTTCGACAGCCCCAGCTTCTGCCAGGGCTTCGCCTCGCCGGCTAAATTTCGCGGAGGTTCCAGGGTAATCATCTGTACTTTGATGCTACTAGAGCTTGGCTGCTCGCACCTTGCCGAAGTGTGTGGCGGCCTGGATCCCCATCAGCAGCGCTCCCAGCCCCACCGCACCCCACCCAAATGCAGCCACACAGCCCACCGGCCAAAAGAAGTGCAGCAACAGCGCTCCGGCCACGAGGTTGCCAAATCCCCACAGAACATTGCTCAGCGGCGAGGACTCGCCCACTCCCGGCGGCTTGGCAAACGGCGATTGAAACGGGTTGCCGCTGACGCCCTGCACAAAGTGAGGAACTCCATTGGTCAGAAAGGCACCACCCAAAAACTCCAGCAGATAAAAATACCAGTGCATCGGCACAGCTCTCTTTCATGGCCCAACTGCATCTTGCATGGCCCTATTGTAGTTTCGTTTCTGCTGCTCCCTGTTCCCTGTTCCCTGTTCCCTGGTTCTCAGTCCCCTGCTCTACGTCGCCCATCTCCAGCGGCATCTGCTGCGCGCGTCCGTAGCTGTCGTAGGCCCGTACAATCCGCTGCACCAGGCTGTGCCGCACCACATCCACTTCTTCAAAGTGGCAGAATCGGATCCCCTCCACGCCCTCCAGCACATGCAGCGCCTCGAACAGCCCCGACTTCTTCGGATTGGGCAGATCGATCTGGGTCATGTCGCCCGTAATCACGGCCTTGGAGCCATTGCCCATGCGCGTCACAAACATCTTCATCTGCTCCATGGTGGTGTTCTGCGCCTCGTCCAGGATGATGAACGCATCGTTCAGCGTGCGTCCGCGCATGAACGCCAGCGGGGCCACCTCAATCACATTCCGCTCCAGCAGGTTGTCCACCTTGGCCTGGTCCAGCAGGTCGTACAGCGCGTCGTACAGCGGCCGCAGGTAGGGATCGACCTTCTCCTGCAAGCTGCCCGGCAGGAATCCCAGCCGCTCGCCCGCCTCCACCGCCGGCCGCACCAGGATGATGCGGCTCACTTTTTTCGCCATCAGCGCCGACACCGCCATCGCGACGGCAAGATACGTCTTGCCCGTGCCTGCCGGGCCGAGCCCGAAGATCATGTCGCTCTGCTCGATCGCCTCGACGTATTTGCGCTGGTTGGGCGAGCGCGGCTGCACCATCCGTTTTACCCCCGCCGAGCGCTGCTTGCCCGACTCCACCAGCGAGCTTCAGCGTTACCGCCGGGTCCGCGATCACTAGCCGCAACATTCCCTTCAGCTCGCCGTTCTGCAGCGTCACGCCCGATTTGCGCAGCGCCTCGAAGTCGGCAAAGATGCGCGTTACCTGCTCCACGCTCTCCGCGTGCCGCCAATCTCGATCGCGTCGGAGCGCAGGTCGATGGTTACCTGAAGACCGTCCTCCATCAGCCGGAGGTTTTCGTCGCGCGTCCCGTACAGGGGCTCAATGCCAGGCGTGATCTCGAGCGATTTTTTTATCAAGTAGTTTTCTGACCTCCGTCAGGACGTGCGAAATCTCGTAAGTATGTCTCGGTTTTGATAGGGCGGGACTTAAGTCTCGCCAAAAGCGTATTGTTTGGAAGGGCGGGACTTCAGTCCCGCCGATAGCGTAGCCCTTGCTGCGCGGCTTTAGCCGCCGAGGGAATCTCGAACGCACCTTCAAATATTCCCTGTATCGGATGTGGGAGAGCTTCGGCGAGAGGCGCAGGCTCCGGGCAGCACGGCGAATCGTCAGCGGGCTTGCAATCGGATTGGCGAGGGTTGCCAATAATTTGCCGAAGTTGCGCACAGACTAGATCGCGACCCGCACACAGTCAAGTCAATTTTAGATGCACCCCGTATCCCCCGCGATACACCTCATCGATCCGGGCACGCCAACTGGATACATGTCTTCGACCGTGTCGAATGAAGCTCCCCACCGAAAACTAAGCGCTGGCATGGGAACAACACGGTACAAATAATCGTAGGAAGATAGAGCGTCCCCCGGCCCACTAGTCTCAATCATTTCTTCTGCCATCTCAAAGGCGGTCCCGATCATGAAAAGCGAGCCTTCGCAAGCGCGACCCTTCTACTCTTCTCGCCAGCCCTCTCATCGCACAAACCGCGATTGCTCCACGCCCCGCCCCGCCCACGACAGCACCCGCCGCAACCCCACTGCCTTCGAACTCGCCGACGTCCACCCCAGCGCGCACACCACCACGCCATACTTCACCGGTGGATCGCTGCGCGGCGACCGCTACCTCCTGCACAACGCCACCATGGTCGACATGATCTCCCTCGCCTACGGCATGGACACCGACAACGTCCTCTCCGGCTCCGTCCTGGCTCGACATCGACCGCTTCGATGTCTCCGCCCGCGCCCCCCGCGCCACCTCGCCCGACGACGTCAAGCTCATGCTCCGCGCCCTGCTCGCCGACCGCTTCCACCTCGTCACCCACAACGACACCCACCCACTCGCCCTCCTACGTCCTGCGCGTCGACAAAGGCGCTCCCAAGCTCAAGCCGGCCGACGGCACCGAATGCTCCAGTTGCGACAGCACACCCAATGCACCCGCCACACCCGCCGGGCGGAGTCCCTTACAACTACATCACCTGCCACAACCTGACCCTGGATCCAGATCGCAGACACCTGAAAAGCATGGCTGGCGGCTACCTCACCAATCCGGTGGTCAACGCAACCGGCCTCCAAGGCTCGTGGGACTTCGACATCCACTGGACCTCACGCGGCAACCTGCAAAAGCCGGCAGCCGACGGCATCTCCATCTTCGACGCCGTGCAGAAGCAGCTTGGCCTCAAGCTCGCGCTGGAGCAGTACCCCACTCCCGTCGTCATCGTCGACAACGTCGACGAGAAGCCCACCCCCAACGCCCCCGGCCTGGACAAGGCGCTTCCGCCGCCTCCCCCCGCCGAGTTCGACGTCGCCGTCCTCACCCCCAGCAAGCCCGATGCACAGCAGACGGGCCGCATCACCGCCAACCAGGTCAACGCAACCGGCTTCACCCTAAGGACCTCATCGACTACGCCTGGAACCTCAACCCCAACGACGACGACCTCATCGCCAACGCCCCCAAGTGGCTCGGCGAGGACCACTGGGACATCCTCGCCAAGGCCGCGCCCGAGGCCCAGTCCATCGGCCCCGACGGCAAGCCCCAGTTCGACTACGACCTTCTCCCCCACATGGTGCAGACCCTGCTGGCCGACCGCTTCCAGATGAAGAGCCACATCGAAGACCGCACCATCGAGGCCTTCACCCTGGTCGCCGCCAATCCCCACATGAAGAAGGCCGACCCGCTCAACCGCACCGGATGCAAGGAAGGCCCCGGCCCCGACGGCAAGGACCCGCGCATCGCCAATCCCATCCTCGGCCGCCTGCTCTACTGCCAGAACATGACCATGGCCCAGCTCGCCGACCAGCTCCCCAACCTCGCCGGCGGATATGTCTTCACCCCCGTCCTCGACTCCACCGGCCTCAAGGACGCCTACGACTTCACCCTCAGCTTCTCCACCGCCGGCCAGCTCCGCAGCCTGCCGCCCCCACCCCCATCCGCCAATCCCAACGACCCCTCCGCCATCGCCGATCCCACCGGCGGCCTCTCCCTCCCCGACGCCATGGCCAAACAGCTCGGCGTCAAGCTCATCAAGGAGAAACGCCCCTCCCCCGTCCTCGTCATCGACCACATCGAAGAGAAGCCCACCGACAACTAGCCCCGATTCATGCGACTCAACCAATAAAATAAACGTTGCTAGGATTGAGCATCCTTACGGCCCTTGCTGAGCAGATTGAACATTGCATCTCAAAAGGCGGTTTCAATGATCAAGATGACCCTGCACGCACTCGCCAGCGCGACTCTTCTCCCTTCTCTACAGCCCGCTCTTCGCGCAATCCACGGCGGCGCCTGCCACTATCGCGCCCGCATTCATGGCCGTGGATGTCCACCCCAGCCCCACACGGCTGCATCCGGCTATACACGGCGGTATGAGTCGCGGCGACCAGTTTTATCTCAGAGACGCCACCATAGTCGACCTTATCGCCACCAGTTACAACGTCGACCCCAGCAGCATCTTCGGAGGCCCGGCCTGGCTCGCCTTCGATCGCTTCGACATCGTGGCCAAGGCGCCCGCAGCCACCTCGGACGCAAACGCCCAACTAATGATCCGCGCCCTGCTGGCCGACCGCTTCAAGCTGGTGGCCGACGCCGGCACTCGATCACTGCCCGCCTTTGTCCTCTCCGCAGGCAAGACTCCCAAGCTGAAGCCGGCAGCCGCGCCAGCCGAGCCTGGTAATTGTCAGTACCAGCAGCCGCCCAAGGAAGCCCAGCTCACAACCACCACGAACATCAAGTTCTCCTGCCGCAACACCACCATGGAATCCTTCGTCGACTTCCTGCACGATGTTGCCTCGCCCTACCTCACCCGGCCCGTTGTCGATGCGACCGGACTCAAAGGCGGCTACGACTTCGACATCGAGTGGACCTATCAGATTCCCAAGGACGCGGACGGCGTCACCATCTTCACGGCCGTCGACAAGCAACTCGGGCTCAAGCTGGAACAGAAGACCGCTCCGCTGCCTGTCGTGGTGGTGGCCAGTATCAGCGACAAACCCACTCCCAACGCTCCTGACATCGACAAAATTCTTCCGCCCCCGCCGCCGGCTGAGTTCGATGTCGCGGTCATCAAGCCCGCTAATCCCGACGAAAACCACTACGTTCAGGACATCCGGGGAGTCAATGTGAATATTCAGCACGCCTCGCTGCTTACCCTCATCTACAAATCCTTCGACACTGAGCCGGGAAAGATCGAGAACAAGCCCAAATGGCTGGACACTGACTTGTGGGACATCAACGGCAAGGCCTCCACGGATGCCAGCGCTGGGCCGCCCATCCCGGGCAGGGGCAACGACCTCGATCCGGAAGACGTCAAGGAGATGGTGCGCTCGCTGCTGGCCGACCGCTTCAAGCTGACCACGCACGTGGACACTCGTCCCGCCGACGTATACGCCCTGCTCGCCTCGGGTCCTAAGATGAAGAAGGCCGATCCTACCAATCATCCCTCCTGCCAAGAAGGCCCCGGCCCCGACGGCAAGGACCCCCGCATCGACAACCCGCTGCTCAACCGCCTCATCTCCTGCCAGAACATCACCATGGCGGAACTAGCCGGCCAGCTTCGCAGCCTCGCTGGGGGATATATTCCCGCCCCGGTGATCGATGCCACCGGACTGGACGGCGCATACGACTTCACCCTCAGCTTCAGCAAGAAAGCCTCCCTCAATAAGGCCGCAGCGCCATCCACCGGGGACGCCAACGGAGCAGCCTCAGACCCATCCCTTGGCGGCCTCACCCTGGATGACGCGCTGCAAAGGCAGCTTGGCCTCAAGCTGGAAAAGCGAAACCAGGTCCCCACCCCTGTCCTCGTCATCGACCACATCGAAGAGCAGCCCACCGACAACTGAGACGTGAGCGATGGGTGAGTTTGCATGCTCGGCAGCGTCATTCGACTTGCAGAGTCAGAATCTCTGTCGTTGCCTTTATCAAATTGCTCCACTTCTGACACGCAATGCCGGTTGACCCTGCCCGCCCGCTCCCATACACTAATTAATTGCAGGGATGTGGTGTGTCTGCCTCCGCCTGCATCCTAATTACCAGGCGTGGATCGCCTTCACCCGATCGCACGGACCCAGAAAAGAGTTCAGAGTTTATGGCAAATCATGTCTCCTCGCTGAAGCGCGCTCGTCAGACCGAAACCAAGACTACAGCCAACCGCGCCAACAAGAGCAAGTTGCGCAGCACCCTGCGCACCCTGCGCGAGGCCATCGTCGAAGGCAACAAGAAGACCATCGCCGCCACCTACTCGGAGACCGTCTCCATTCTGGACAAGAGCGTGCAGAAGGGGGTCCTGCACAAGAACACAGCCAGCCGCTACAAGGCCCGCCTCAATGCACGCGTCAAGGCCCTCGTCGCACCCAGCAAAGCCGCCTAGGCAATCACTCGCAACGCAAAGCCAGCCCCGGTGTTCGCGGCTGGCCTTTTTGCGTCTGTTTACTGTTTAGCGCGGTGAACTCCCCGGCGGCTTCTCGTCCGGCCCATAGAGTGAAGGCCGCTTGCGCCCAGTCTCCGGCAAGGGATCGCCCAGCACCACAGCGCCCGCCGCCACCGGCGCGCCCTGCTCCTTCACCGCAGCCGTGGCCTGGGTGGACGAATCTGCCTCCTCTGCACTGGCCGCACTTACCGTGATTGTCGCATTCGTCACACTGGCGGCAGCCGCCACACCATTTGCCGCATCCGTCGTCGACGGCGTCGAGATCCGCTCCAGCGACAGGTCGATCCGCGCCCCCGTGTCCTGCGGGGCCAGCGCCTCCGCCTGCTTCACCGCGGTCTTGTCCTGGTCCGAAAGCGGTGGCAGCGCGTACACCTCCACCGCAGCCGCGCGCTCGGTGTACTCGTCGTAGTCCTTGGTGGCTTCATGATGCACTAACGTCTCGCGCACCACGGCCAAGCGCAGCCCGTCGGCTGACAGGGCAAAGTTCTGCCCCGCCCGCTCCACCGGCGTGCAGTCGATCCGGAAGAGCAGCTTGCCATTGTAGCTCTGCATTACGCGGACCTCCTGCGAGCTCACGGCGCCCTCCGGCAGTGGCCCTTCCCTATCCACCGGCCCCGTCACCACGATTTGCCCCAGCGCAAACCGTCCCGCCGCCGGTGCAAACGAAAACGTCGGCGCAGTCTGCGAGTCCAGGAAGTTTTGTTGCCACATCTGCTCGCCCTTCAGGTTGAAGCCCGCCAGCGACTGCTTCTCCTCGCTGCCCCTGCATCCGAAGGCGACAAACTCACTATGCCCGACAAAGGTGGGTTGCGGAAAGCAGGAAGTGTCCCACTCCGCCAGCTCGTCCACCTTGCCCGCGTGCTCGTCGAAGTTGAATAGCCAGCGGTCCTTGCCTCCCTCGATCACATCCAGAAATCCGGCCGTGGTCATCGGCAGGTCCACCACGGTGTGCGCGCCAATCACTCCCGCGGGCGCAACCGCCAGGCCCTCCGCGCCCGCGCCTGTACCCGTCAGCCGGTAGAAATTAATCTGCACAGGAGCAGGTTCCGCCCGCGCAGGATCGACTACCGTCACATTGCCCGCTACTCCCGGCTCGCCCACCGGCGTGCGCTTGGTCGTCTCCACCGTTAACAGGTCCTCGTCCGCCGACACCTGCAGCGCCACCAGGTTCCGATCGATGTGCAACAGCGGACGCTCGCGAAACGCATCTCCCGCACCCACACCTTGCATTGGCGCCAGCACCGTCAGCCGGTCGCGCACGCGCAGCAGAAACATCCCATGGCCCAGGCCCCACAGGTACTGTCCACGGTCGTGCAGCCGCCACTGGGTCTGGGCCAGCACCTTGCCCGAGGGCAGCTCCACCAGGTCCGCGCCAACCATCCGGTCGTCGTCGTCCGGCGGATCGCCCGCCAGGCGCGTCATCAACTGGCGCAGGCCAAAGGTAATCAGCAGATGGTTTGGATCGACAAAGTGGACGGTCAGCATCGAGTTGCCCGCCAGCAGAAACTCCGGCAACAGTGTCTGGTACCCCATCGGCCCCAGAGGAATGCGCGCCACAGGCTCCGGGTCGCGCGCCCGCGCCACGCCCGCCGCCAGCATCGCCGATGCCGCCAGCATCACTGCCACGCGTTTGACCGCTCTCGTCATACTCCAGCCAACCCCTCAGAGCGCACTTAGAGCGATAATAGAAGACTGGGCCGCCTTGCTGCCTGGTTGTTTCCTCTGGGCCCTGTTGAACCTCACCATCTGCTCCACAAATCTCTTTCTGCACGGAGAACCCACGCATGAGCGAAACATCCAACCGCCTCGCCTCGCAGCGCGCCGCCTTCCGCCGCGCCCTCTGCCTCGCAGCAACCGCAGCCCTTGCCTGCTTTGTTCTCGCACCCTTCGCGCCCGCCCAGCAGACACCCGCGCCCGCGCCGCCCGCGGCCGAGAAGCCGCTCCCCGGCCTCGATCTCTCTTCCATGGACCTCTCCGCCGACCCCTGCACCGACATGTATAAATACGCCTGCGGAAACTTCAACGCCAACCACCCCATCCCCGCCGACCAGCCGGATGTCGATCCTTTCTATGTCCTCTACAACGTCACCACCCAGGAGCTGAACGGCATCCTGACCAAGGCCGCCGCTGGAGGCCCAACCCGCTCACCCGACCAGCAAAAGATCGGCGACTTCTTCTCGGCGTGCATGGACACCTCCGCCATCGATGCCGCCGGCCTCAAGTCTATCCAGCCGCTACTCGACGAGATCGACGCGGCCAGCGTCGCCAATCCCGCCGCCCGCGCCAAGTTCGCCGCCCTCGTCGGCAAACTTCAGCGCATCGGCGTCGACGCCTTCTTCGGATACGGCGAGCAGCAGGACTTCAAGGACGCCACCAAGCAGATCGCCTTCGTCCAGCAGGGAGGCCTCGGCCTCCCGGAGAAGGACTACTACCTGCGCACCGGCGACAAGGACGCCCAGATCCGCTCACAGTACCTTACCCACGTCGCCAAGATGCTTACCCTCGCCGGCAGCACGCCCGAGCAGGCCAGGATTGACGCCGCCAACATCATGACCATGGAGACCGCACTCGCCAAAGCATCCCTCGGCGTGGTCGACATGCGCGAGCCGGAGAAGACCTATCACCTCCAGCCCATCGAAACCTTCATGGCCATCTCCGGCCCCAGCTTCACCGACTTTGAAGACGCCATCCACTCCCCCCGCGTTACCGAGATCAATAACTCCACCCCCGACTTCTGGCCGGAGATGAAGAACCAGATCAACACCGCCGGCCTCGCCACTCTCAAGGCCTATCTCCGCTACCACCTGCTCACCACCTTCGCCCGCGAACTTCCCCACGCCTTCGACGCGGAGAACTTCGACTTCTACGGACGCATCCTGCGCGGACAGCCGGAGCAGCAGCCGCGTTGGAAGCGCTGCTCCAACACCGTCAACGGCTCCATCGGCGAGGCACTCGGCAAGGTCTACGTCGACCAGTACTTCGCCGGCGACAGCAAAGCCAAAATGCTTCTGATGGTGCATGACATCGAGACCGCCATGGGACAGGACATCGACCAGATCGCCTGGATGTCGCCCGCCACCAAGACGCGCGCCAAGGAAAAGCTCGCCGCCGTCGCCAACAAGATCGGCTACCCCGACAAGTGGCGCGACTACTCCAAACTCAGCATCGCGCCCACCGACGGCCTGGGCAACGAGATGCGCGCCAACGCCTTCGAGAACGATCGCCAACTCAACAAGATCGGCAAGCCCGTCGACAAGGGCGAGTGGGAGATGACACCGCCCACCATCAACGCCTACTACGACGACAGCATGAACAACATCAACTTCCCCGCCGGCATCCTACAGCCGCCCTTCTACGACCGCACCCAGGATGACGCCGTCAACTACGGCCACATCGGCGCCGTCATCGGCCACGAGCTCACCCACGGATTCGACGACGAGGGCCGCAAGTTCGACGCCCAGGGCAACCTCGACAACTGGTGGACCGCCGACGACCTCAAGAACTTCACCACCCGCACCGATTGCGAAGTCAACGAGTACAGCTCCTTTACCGCGGTCGACGATGTCCACATCAACGGCAAGCTCACCCTGGGCGAGAACACCGCCGACAACGGGGGCCTGCTGCTCGCCTTCATGGCCTACATGCAGCGCGCCAAGGACAGCCACATCGACACCGGCGCCAAGGTCAAGGGCTTCACCGGTCCGCAGCGCTTCTACATCGGCTTCGCCCAGAACTGGTGCCAGAACGTCCGCCCAGAGTCCGTCCGCGAGCAGGTGCTGCAAGACCCCCACTCCCCAGACCGCTTCCGCGTCAACGGAGTCATCGTCAACCAGCCCGGCTTCGCTCCCGCCTTCGGCTGCAAGACCGGCCAACCTATGGTTCCCGCCAATAGCTGCCGCGTCTGGTAACACCGAATGCAGCCCCACAAATCCCGCGCTCTCGGCTTCACATGCTGCGCTCTCGCCAGCTCGCTCTGGGGCTGCGGCTTCTTCTTCGGCAAGATCGCCCTCGTCCAGATGAATGTCGGCGCCATGGTCCTCTACCGCTTCCTCTTCGCGACGCTCGCGCTCGCGCCCCTGCTTCTGACGCACCGGCCACGCTTCAGCCGGGCCGACTGGGGCCTCCTTCTGCTCGCATCCTTCCTGGGAATCCCGCTCCAGTTCCTCATCCAGTTCTCCGGCCTCGCTCTCACCACCGTCTCGCACGCCTCGCTGATGGTGGGCACAATGCCGGTCATCCTTGCCGTCGGTGCAACCTTCTTCATGCATGAGCGCATGGACCGTATCGGCTGGTTCGCTCTCGCCGTCTCCACCGCCGGAGCCACGCTCATTGCTCTCGGCGCGCTGCACGCCACCGGTACAAACCACCCCACCCTCGCCGGAGATCTGCTGGTCGTCCTCTCCCTGGTCGTCGCGCTCGCCTGGATCCTGCTCAACAAGCGCCTGATGCAACGCCACAGCGCGGTCAGCGTCACCGCCTACGGCATCGTCTGCGGCACGGCCATGCTCCTCGTTTGCGTCCCGCTCCTCTACCAACAGCCCTTTGGCCCACCGCACCTTTCTGCCATCGCGCTCAAGGTCTGGCTCGCTCTCGCCGCCAGCGGTCTGCTCTGCACCGCCTCCACTACACTGCTGTGGAACTGGGGACTCACCCAGGTCCCCGCATCGCAGGCCGGCGTTCTGCTCAACATGGAGCCCCTCATCGGCTCGCTGCTCGGCGTCTTCCTGCTGCGCGAGAGCCTCGGCCCCAGCGCCCGCACCGGTGGCGCGCTCATCCTCGCCGCCGCCTTTGTCATCACGACTAGCTCCCGCACCCGCAGCCGCGAACAGCTCCCCCTCACATGACGGCACAAGTTCCAGCTTCGAGCTCCGAGGTTTGAGAGGAGGTTCACGGCGCGAGGTGCAATTGACCAGGTTCGTGGTACGGTTGCTGCGCTCATTATCCGTGCATTGCACCCAGATAAGTCTCCGCGATCTCATCCTCGAACTTCTGGCGCGAGTAGTTCTGCAACACATGTTCACGGGCCGAAGCTCCCATGCGACGCGCTTCCTCCCGGTTGTCCATCAACCGCAGCAGCGCATCGGCGAGTTCTTTGCTGTTCCCGTGTTGGTGCAAATAGCCAGTAACGCCGGGCGTGACAATCTCCGGAATTCCGCCAACCGAGGTCGCCACAACCGGCTTGCCCATCGCCATGGCCTCCAGAATGCTCAACGGAAAACCCTCCCGATGAGTACTCAAGACAAATAGATCCATCGCGGCAATCAAACGAGATACATCCGTCCTATGACCGGTAAATATAAATCGGTCGGCAATACCCAACTCGTTCAGTCTCGTTGCAACCTCCGCATAGTGACTGCGGTTCAGGTCAATCAGGGAGTTGTCTCCCACAATCAGAAACCGAGCTTCAGGATGGCGAGCCAGAACCTGCACCGCTGCATCGGCCAATGTGAAGTAATCCTTCACCGGCGCGACCCGTGCAACCATCCCTACCACGACACATCCATCCGGAACGCCCAATTCGCGTCGGACGGCCGAGCTGCTCTCCAAAATATCCGCGGCCGGAACTTCGATTGCATCATAAATCACGCGCGTCTTGCTGTCGGGCAGCGCCATTGCAAAGCTCTGTCGCGATTCTTTTGAAACGAAGATGAATTGATGAACTGGCCACAGACAAAGCTTCTGTCGCAGGTCGAGATGCGGATTGGCGCTGCGGATTTGGCACACCATCCGAGTGCGCGCAATCATAGCGGCAAGGCTATTATGATAGGCCGCTTTTACATCCTGAAAATGGATAATATCCGCTTCGACCTGATTAAGTTGGCGCGCAACAACCTTTGATTCTTTGTAATATCGATCCGCATGACGCAGGCTTGGTTCGGGAAGATTGTAGGTCACCGTTTGTATGCCAAGCCTTTCGAATGCCTCCCGCAGAGCTATAGCATCGGGTAAACAGAAAGCGACATGACGGAACTGCTGGCGTGTCGCTTCAACCATACGCAGGGTTGCGATCTCGACCCCGCCCACCCCACTCCACGGCATGAAATGCGCGACCGTAAGCATATGACTGGATATTGCGTTGCCGCTCACGGTCTTGTCTCCGCCAGGAAATAGGACCGTATCTTAGGGAATATCTGGCTGCGGACGTAATCGCGGAACACCAGTCCGAGCGTTATAAGAAATATTGGCAATACAGCGATCGCCTGGAGGAAAAAGAGGGCGAGATTGTGCGCAGGAAATCGGACATTCACCGCATATGTGGCAATGGCAAAAGGAACCGAGGACAAATACACCGGTGCCCACACCTTCCACACCACCTCCGAATAACTCAGCCCCACCAGCTTGGAGACATAACTCGGCCACAGCACAAGATGCACAACCAGGCTAGGCACCAGGGTCCCGATAGCCACTCCATAGATCCCATACCAACGGACCAAGATAATACTTAGCGCAAGATTCGCGATGCCCTCCCCAATCGCCCATATCGCGCTCATCTTGTGCTTTTCGATCCCGAAGGCAATCGATCCCGCGGTACGGTTCGCAAAAGAAAACAGAAGCGCTATGCAAAGAATAACCAGAACGGTTCCCGATGTGTGTGAATACTGTGGCCCTATCCATAGGCCAATAAAGCTGGGTCCGCGCACGATCAAAGTAATTAGGATGGGCAATGAAACCGCAAGTGTGGCGCGTGTGCCGTGCTTATAGAGCATCAACAGACTGTTTGTATCGCCGGCTGCCTCATAGGTGCTCGCCGCCGGTACAAATGTTGCCCCCATTGCGCCAACAGCCTGGTCGGCATAGCGGCTCAGCGTGTTGGCGTATGCGTAGGGAGTCACCGCGGCGGCTGAGACAAACGTGCCGACAACAAGATTATCCGTCTGATACACCAGCCGGATCGCTACCGTTGTAAGAAAAGCATAAGAGCTATAGGTCCAGATGCGCTGCAATGTCTCTCTCTTAGGCTTATTCAGTTGAATTCTAAGCTCAGGATAGAGACGGCGCGCAATCCACGCCAGAAGCGCGTTGTAGACCAATGTCGCAATCAGCTCGCAGACTGCGATCGCTACAATACCGTGGCCGGTACGCAACACAAACACGACACCAGTCACGCGTATTGCCGTCTGCGCCAGGCTTGCATAATTCTGCAGGTCGTACCGGTTGAGCGCGGATAGCACCCCTCCGACTACACCGATCGACATGGAGATCGCCGTCGCAGCGCCGATCAGTAACACGGCCTCTCTGGCATCGCTCGCCAGTGCGGCCGGGAGAGGCACCTTGAATAGATGCGGAAATACCGCGGCCAATCCAGCGCTCAACAACAGAATCAGCGCGCTGATCTGTATGCGCACCCAAAGCGCGGCGGAGATTGCATCCGAGGCGGCCAGATGGTCGTGTTGCGTGTGCCCCTTGGAAACAAATCGCAGCACCGAACTTTGCATCCCCAGGTCGAGAAGGCCAAAGTAACCCACGGCGGAGATTGCCATCATCCAGACGCCAACCGCGATGTCTCCCAGGCGATGCAGGATAAATGGCGCAAGAAAGAACCCGACCGCCATATTGGCAATCATTCCAAACCAGTTAAACAGCACGTTTCGAGCGATGTGTCGTACGCGCAGCTCCAAGCCAGAACTCCTTCTTGCCAACATCAATACGCAGTACAAACATCTCGACTTTACTGGCTTTGACAAGCTCAAGCAATCCCCTGTGCGCCTAAGCGATGGTAGCAACGGTCCGCTACAACTTCTGGATCGGGACGTTTCCTGCTGCCGTTAACAGATGACGTATCATCAGGGAAGACAGCGCGTTCGGTTGAACCCGAACATTCTGCAAGCCTACATGAGGAGATTGTGCCCTGAGAACAATCGCTCACTGCGTCGACTTGCCCAGACTACCTGGAGCGGCCACCGGCCTGGCCACCCACCGCCCCGCGACCGGAGTGTCGCTGCCGGCAGGCAGTGTGAACTCGCACGACTGGAGCGCGCCATGAAGCTGCTCTTCTGGCTCTGCCTCGCAATGATAGCCTACGCATATTTGGGATATGTACTTTGGCTGTGGCTACAGGTTAAACTGCTCAGTCGCCCCTTCCTCCAGAGGCCGATACTGCCCACAGTATCGATTATCGTCGCTGCCCGCAATGAAGAAGCGAACCTGCCTGCCAAGCTTGAGAATCTTCGTCGTTTGGATTATCCGCGGGATCGGCTGCAGATCGTCATTGCCTCGGATGGATCGACCGATGGAACCGCCAGTATTCTGCGGATGCACGCTTCTTCAATCACGCCCGTACTGTTAGACCAGTCGAATGGAAAGGCATGCGCATTGAACGCGGCCGTGCAGCAAGCCACCGGAGAAATACTGGTCTTTCAGGATGCGCGGCAGTTGGTCCTTCCGGACGCAGTCTCCCAACTGGTCGCCTGCTTCGCCGATCCGGAAGTAGGCGCCGCCAGCGGGGAGTTGCTGCTTGATGCCGACGCTGCCGCACCGTCTTGCAATGCCCTTGGCATCTACTGGAAGATCGAAAAGGCCGTGCGTAAACTCGAGTCTGAGTCAGGCTCCGTCATCGGAGTAACTGGGGCCATCCACGCAATGCGTCATGAGCTGTATACGAATATTCCACCCGATACTATTCTGGACGATGTGTTTTTACCCATGCATGTAGCCCGCATGGGCAAACGCATCGTATTCCAGCCTTCAGCAATCGCGCGCGACAAGCTCTTCGGAGAAAATGGGAAAGAGTTCTCGCGCAAGGTCCGCACTCTAACGGGAAATTACCAGTTGCTGCGGCTGGCGCCATGGCTGCTCTCCACGGACAATCCTCTACTCTTCCGCTTTATCAGCCATAAGCTTGTGCGACTCCCGGTTCCGCTGCTTCTGGTCCTGATACTGGTTGCATCTGCAATGACCTCCGGACCATTCTATCGGGCATCGTTCTGGCTCCAGATACTGTTCTACGCATCGGCCGTCCTAGGAATGGCGATTCCATCCGCCAAAAGGTTCAGGCCGGTCGATATCGCCAATACATTTGTCATGCTCAATGCAGCAGCTGCGCTTGCATTTTACAATTTCGTCGTTGGAAGAAACAGAGTTTGGGCCTTGTAACCTAGATCACACTGCGTCGAGTTTATTTGAGTTCGCTCGCAGACTTACGGGGATTGCATGTTTGGTACAGGCATTGGACACTTCATCCCGTTGGCCGCCTACCTGGGATTCTGGATCATGTGCCTTGTCTCGCTAGGCGGAAGGCCTCTTCTAGGTCTTTACTACATGCTTCCATTTCTCCCTTACCGTCTGCTGCGGGACCACTTCATCGATTATCCGCTGGGCGCCAACATGATGACAATTCTGGTCCTGTCCGTCATCGTCGGCGCGCTCATCCATGGAAAGCGCGTTCCTAAATCAAACCTATATACAATCTGGCTTGCTTTTGCAGTCTATCTCTATCTCTCGATGTGGATTGGCGTCGCGCTCGCAAATGCGCCCGCACCGCTTTGGCTCTCCGACGTCAATTTCGTTACATGGAAAGACTACATGGTAATTCCGCTGGTCTTTGTAGCCGCGGGCTTGGTCGTCGAAGACCGGAAAGCCATTAGAAACGTTGTGCTTATTACAGCCATATCTTTATTATTAATCGATAGAAGCTGCATTCTGGAAAGTATGACCAGAACATGGACAACGTTCGACGAGGACAAACGCGGTGGCGGACCTCTCGCCTATGGCTCAAACCAGACTGCTGCATTCCTGGCCCAGTTTGCAATGTTCTTCTGGGGCTTTACGCAATATAACAAGGTATTCAAGTACAAGTTATTATGCTACGGACTAGTGACAGCTACTCTGCTTGCTACCATGTACACGTTCTCCCGCGGAGGCTATCTCGCGGTACTCTGCAGTGTTCTTGTCCTTGGCCTACTGAAGGACCGGAAGCTCCTTTTGATTCTTGGCGCCTTCCTACTGACTTGGCAGGCCGTCGTGCCTGCTCCTGTCCGCGAGCGGGTGACTATGACCGAGAACTCCAATGGACAACTCGAAGCCTCGGCCCAGGAGCGAGTCGACCTTTGGCAGAATGCGGAGACATCATTCCTGCACAGTCCCATTGTCGGAACCGGTTTCGCAACCTTCCAGCTAGGAGAGCATGTCGACAATCTGAAAGACACACACAACTGGTACATCAAGGTGATGGTGGAAACGGGAATTATCGGCCTCGTCCTAGCTATTGCTTTGCTTCAACAATTGCTCGCATTATCTTATCGTCTCTTCAAGAGAGCAACCGACCCACTCTATCAAGGCCTGGGCCTTGGTCTCCTTCTCGCGACGTGCTCCTGTATCGTCGCGAACTTCTTTGGCGACCGTTGGACATATCTTGAAATCACCGGACTCCTTTGGGTTCTTGCAGGAGCAGCGATCCGGGCATCCGTTCTTATGGAAACAGATTCGATCGCACAACCTGCCGAGGTTGTTACCTCCAATAAAATCAACCCATTTATGGTGTGCCGTTAGGGGACAATCTGTATTGTGCAGTAATTTCAACCAACACTACTTACCTTGTGAATAGCTCCTAAATGAGTAAAATCACCCTATTAGCACTCGAAGAGTCGAATCGCAGGCAGGACGAGAACTGCGAACTGCCGCACATTCTGCTTGTACTCGATCAGTTTCCTAGGATACTTGGCGGCGGAGAGCGAATCGTCCTGAGGCTTGCAGAGCTGCTGCCTCATTATGGGTACCGCGCATCCATTCTGACGTTCGCAGCTCACCCCGAAAGCGCTGCCCTTAAGTCGCCCCCTTGTCCCATCTATCTGCTACCCTTGCAGCGCACCTACAATCCTACAGCGCTACTGGCCGCACTCGACCTCAGCTCGTTTATCCGTCAGCAACAAATTCAGATCGTTCAGACTTTTTTCGAAAGCTCCGATCTTTGGGCGGGGTTTGTAACAAAAACAATGTCTTCCGCCAAGTTAATCTGGAGCCGCAGGGATATGGGCATTCTGCGGGCCCGCAAGCACCGCCTCGCCTATCGCATCATGGCTGGGGCCCCCGATGCAGTCTTCGCAGTCTCGGATCAAGTCCGTCGTTATTGCATCGAGGTGGATCGAATCGATCCCGCTCGCGTGCAGACCATCTACAACGGTCTCAACCTCGCCAATTGGACTACAACCTCCAGACCCGCTAAAGCTTTAGGAGAAATGCTAGTCACATCGGTAGGTAATATCCGCCGGGTAAAGGGATACGACATTTTGGTCAAGGCGGCGGCGTCCATTGTGGAGAACTTTTCCGGTGTTTCATTCAGCATCGCAGGCGACGTATTGGAGCCCGACTACTTCGCAGAGCTGCAAGGCATGATCCGCGAGTTCAATCTCTCCGATCGTTTTAGCTTTGCCGGCGGCGTTACCGATCTTCAGCAACACCTCCGCGCGGCTGACATCTTCGTGCTACCCTCTCGGAGCGAGGGCTTCTCCAATGCAATTGTTGAAGCCATGGCTGCGTCCCTTCCGGTCATTGCCACCGACGTCGGGGGAAATGCCGAGGCCGTGAAAGACGGAATCAGTGGCCTACTGGTTCCCTCGGACAATCCCGATGCGCTTTCCGCAGCCATTGCGCAGCTGCTCTCCAATCCGACTCAGACAAAGGCAATGGGAGCAGCCGGTAATTCCCTTGCCGCAAAATACTACACGACCGAAGCCATGATGACGCGCATCGTGAGCACCTATGATAAGTTACTCTCTAAAAAGTGACCACTCCGATCGCAGCTAGGCCGTCCGCGAGAAATAGAGTGTGGTTTCTTTCCCAATATTTCATGGTTGCGGATTTTGCAGAGCCGCGATAACCTTTCTTGCGCTTCCGACATAGAAGCCGTGCGAAAATCGATAAGGTCCAATAAAGTGAATAAAGGATGCATCCTGGTAGGCAATATCGGGATGCGCCCAGTAAGAAAGATATTTGGGGAATTCCAGCACATGCGCGTCCATCGAGTTTGCAATCAGTAGATTCGATGTTACCTGTTCACTTCCCCACTCATTCCATTGTTCTCCCGCGATTCTCCGCATAAGGCCGGAGTACCATACAATCTTCTCCCGAGCAATAGACCCTTTTGCAAATCCAGTAAACCCGGCATTGCCGCGAACATACTTCAACGAAGCGCTTTCCGGCAATTGGTCGAAGGACCTCTCACAGACTGCCTGGACCATGGTCCCCATATTTGCTTTGGACCTCTTGCATGCACTGAGCATAGGCTCGATCTCTGGATACGAACCATCGCCCAACAGAGTGAAGCTGCGATTCGCATCGATGCATTGCGCAACCTCAGCGATCGATTTCGTTGTGAGAGTGTCGGAATCAAGCTGCACGACGTAGCTGTCCTTCACCAGATCGCCTATTAAAAGAAGTCTCTCCCAACAGCTTCCTTTCGGGCACCGATCCGGCGCTACCTGGGAGAGTCGTACGATCCGCACATCCGGAAGGTGCGTGTTGAGGACTGCATAATCGGCCTTGTTTAGCGTTCCATCGTCAAGAATTACGACCATCGGATTGCGTCCAAGCTGCCAACAGAATGACTTCACCGCCAGCAGATACATCACCACTTCACCATGGCAAAGCATCGAAACAAGGGTAAGAGTGACATCGCTTGAATAAATGGGCGGTGTGCAAAGCAGAGCCCGGCAATTAATGTCGAACCACGTCCGTCCCAAAGCCCGCTTAGCGCGATAAAACATACTTGGAAACTCTCCCCATCGATTATTTATATCTCAGGCAGTTAGGTCCTTGACCATACTCTTCCAGCCATTGAAGTAGCGTTGATAACATCTCGCTTTCCGGATTATCCCGATGGCCCGGAACAACGGGTTCGATGAAAGCTCGGCACGAAAGCGCAGTAGATCCATCCGACCGCGTATATAGTCCAGATAGGGTTTCATGCTTGGGATATTTTCATCCGCCAGCCTGGAGTAAAGGTCTGCAAGCTGCGGTTCAGAATCTTTCCAAAAGTCCTTTGCAGAGCACCTCCATTGTTTCATCCTTTCAGACGCGGTGGGCAGAGAGGCACCGACACCGCTTTGAGCAGCATGTATTCTGTAATAAAAAAGCGGCTCGGGAATAAATGCGAGTCCGGAGTGAACTGCCACCATGCAAGGGACCCACGCGTCAAACCACCAGTTAGGAGGAACTGGCAGGAGTTTGATGAGTAGTTTAGCATCGACCATCAAGGTACAGCCATATACCTTTGTCATCGAGAGAAGCACGGGAAGCACTTGGCCCCGCATCAGTCTCCGGTGCTCGCGACGAGTCATCCCGTTGGTCTCCGACAGGAGGATTCCCTGCGGAACTCCCTGGTCGTCGATAAGCTGCGCATCGACAAAGACCCCTCCCAGTTGAGGATTCTCCTCCATTGTCTGGACCATGCGAGCGAGTTTCCGCGGCAACCACACATCGTCCTGATCGCAGAATGCGATGAGATCCCCAGTACAAAGCCTGCTGGCCTGCTCAAAATTCCTGGTAATTCCTTTTGCGGCGGCGCCCAGGTTTACCGGATTGATGTGGAGCCTGACGGGGAACGGCGCGGAACTCGTGAAATCCCCAATAATATCCGTTGTCGAATCCGTGGACCGGTCATCACAGATCACTAAGCTCATCGGGAAGAAGCGTCTGCGAGGCAATACTTTGCAACTGTTCCCGTAAATATTTCTCGCCGTTATAAGTACACATCGCAACGGAGATCTGTTTATTTGGGGTCATGGATTTCTCAGATTGGCAGAGCTGCAATGAGTGCTACCTATTGCGGTGAGTAACCTTTCTCCAGCTCCTCTTTGAGACTGCCAACTGGCTGCTGCGCTTAGCTAGGCGCGGAGTCGTAATCGTTGGCGGCGATCACCTGCAGGCCCAAAGGTGAGGCCGGCTGCTGGTCGATGAGAAGAATGGTGCGCGCAGAGCCGCCGGGGTAGCTCACCTGGCTGCCGGTGTAGATGGGCGTAGCAGCGCTGGCGGGAACGGCGCCGGCGGGAAGGACGACGATGGAGTAGGTTCCGCTGGGCGCGTTGATATATCCCGTGTTGCTGCTGAAGCTGAGGCCGGTATCGATGGGCGTGACCCTGCCGATCGTGGAGCCGGGCGGTACAAGGTAGATATCGACGGTGCCCGCGTGCGTGGCCTGGTCCAGGAAGCGCAGCGCCACCTGGCCCGCAGGCGCGGGGAAGGACTGGTCCTTCAGCACCGTCATCTGCAGGCTTGCGCTGATGTTGCCGGCCAGCACGGTGTACTGGCTGCCGGCCACAAAATTCCCGCGGGCCGTGGCCAACTGCTGCTGCGAGCCTGCGACACAGGCGGCATGGGTATTTACGCCGGCGGGGACTGGAATGTACGAACTGACGGTGCCGAAGCCGACGTTGTAGAGGACGGCCGAGGCGCTCTGGGCGGAGTTCTGGTAGATGTCCAGCGCAGGCGCGTCGGGCGAGACGTCGATGATCCGGACTTGCGAGACCGGGCGGATGCCCGCAATGCTCTGGCAACCGGCGAGGCCCGCGGCCAACACCGCAAGCGCTGTGAACCGGACGGTCCGCTCGACGAATTGGGGCTGGGCAAGTCGCATGGCTAGGCTGCGATCTGCCTCCGGATGGGGGACAGGAGACAATCTAAGCCATTGTAAACGCAGGCAGGCTTAGCCGCTGCGGGTCATGCGCCTGCCCGGCCGGTGGACGGCCTCAAGATGGGGGGGTATCCCCCCCGAAAAAGTCCTAAAGTATCCCTTCTAAAATAGTTAAGTCTGGACTAGGGTCATGACCAGTCTTGACTGCCTTGGTGAAGTTTTGAATCCCGGATATTGAATTTGTTCGATTCACAATCCATCGCAGCTCGCCGATGCCGCGCCCCAATTACGGAACCAACAGACAGACGAATGCCCCCTATTCAATTGTAGCGGATTGGGGGTAGTAGTTTGGCAGAATATCTTGTTTAGATGGAGTGAGTTGAGAGATTTTGCTTGACAAGGTTTGGGTGGACGGGCGAATCAGGAAAGCTGTTCGTGCAGCCGGTTGAAAATCTTGGCGACGCACCGGTGAACGTCCTCTTGGAGTTGGTGTTCCCAAAACCGAAGGGAGTCGATGCCCTGGGCGCTAAGTAGCCTCTTCACTTTGCGGTGCCGCTTCCGATTGCCGTCGATTTTAGCTGCCCAGAAAGTCTGGTTTGTCTTTGGAATGTGGCCGCACTTGGCGCAGCCGTGCCAAAAGCATCCATCCACAAAAACAGCCAGTCGCGCAGACTCGAAATAGAAGTCGGGCTTACCGGGAATGTCTTTCGGGTGGCCAATCCAGCCTGAGATTCCAGTCCGCACCAGGGCCATCCTTAACCGTAGTTCTGTTGTGCGGTTGCCCTTTCCTCGTACGGCCGCCATGGCGCGAGACCGCTGTGCCGAAACGGTAAACTTCCCATCAGGGAGAATCAATTTAAGCTGTCTTTCCACCGGTCAATAAAGGATACTCTGTCGGAGATGGGTTTTCGACCGAATTTCATTTCGTTTTTTTCTGGCGCGCGAGGGCTCGACCTCGGTCTCGAAGAAGCTGGATGGGAATGTCTAGCAGCAAACGAGTTCGATCGGGTGGCGTGTGACACGATTCGATTGAATGCGCCGGAGCTACAACTTTACGATACCGACATCCGTGAATTGACGGCTGGGCAATTGCAGGCGGATTTGGGTCTCTCTGGGAGTGATTTGTTTGCAGTTGTCGGCGGCCCTCCTTGTCAAGCGTTTTCCACGGCGGGTAGGAGGCTCGGGCTAAACGACGATAGGGGAAATGTCTTTCTTCATTTCCTTGATCTGATCGGTTCCTTGAAACCAAAGTATGCGGTTTTTGAGAATGTGAGGGGACTTCTTTCGGCGCCTCTGGAACATAGACCTCATGATCAAAGAGGGCCGGGATTCCCGAAGCTAATGCCATCCGAGGCATCTGGTGGCGCTTTGAGTTTCATCTTAGGGAAATTGAGAGGTTTCGGATACTCCACAACTTTCACGCTATACAACACAGCCAACTTTGGCGTACCCCAGGCCCGAGAGCGGATCATATTCTTCGCATCTCGCGATGGTATGGAGATCCCGTTAATGGTGCCGACACACGATGCGGAAGGAAGGAACGGACTGCCTCGGTGGCTGACGGTCCGCCATGCCATAGGAGACATGGAATCGGGAAACCAGCACTCGGCCAGTTTTCCGGAGAACAGACTCCGCTATTACCGACTCTTGCGGGAAGGGCAAAACTGGAGGGACTTGCCGCAACGATTTCAACGCGAAGCAATGGCGGGCAGTTGGCTATCTGGTGGTGGGAAGACTGGCTTCTACCGGAGACTCGCATGGGACAAGCCATCTCCGACTCTTGTAACTCGTCCAAATATGAAAGCGACAGACCTTTGCCACCCCACCCAACTTCGGCCACTATCCGTCGAAGAGTACGCAGCGATACAAACCTTTCCATCGGGCTCCAAATTTGCAGGTAGTTTAGACGATCAGTACCGACAGATAGGAAATGCGGTGCCCTGCAAATTTGGTGAGGCCATCGGAAAGCATTTGCTTGCTTTCGATGAGGGCCGATTAGTATTCAGTGAGGGGGTCAGGAAGTTGAGTCGATATTCCGGTACTGACCATGCCTCGTGGCAGAAAGCTATATCTGAGCAAGGCCAACAGCTCTTAATCGAGTATGTTGAAGCGCCCCCAGCGGTTCGAGGTCGCAAGTTAATGAATCCCTCCTTGCGGAGACAAGTCGAGCAGTTTGTCGAAGGGAATATCGTAGCCTTTCACGAGAAACGTGCTGCGAACTTGGAGCGGTTGGAGCTCGGAACAGTATTGAAGGCAAAGAACCCCTACTTATTCAAGGCGAAGAATCTTGAATCTGCTGCCGACCTTGTGCGAGGACTGCTTGACGCCCGCTTGTCCTCGTCTGAGGAGGGATCATTCGGTGGTTTCATGGAGGAACTTGCCATTTTCGTTGCCTCAGAGACGGGCGATGGGAAAAAATCCACAGCTGAGGGGCTCGACATTGAATTGAAGCGTGACGGAGTCCGCTATTTGATTGCCGTCAAGTCAGGGAAGAACTGGGGCAATTCAACTCAGCATACTCAGTTGCGTAGATACTTCGCTGACGCCGTTAAAAGATTGCACCAATCCAATCAGGCGGGCGCCATACAGCCGACTCTCGGTATTTGTTACGGAAATTTCAAGACCTCGAATAATGGAACGTTTCTACATATCGGGGGCCAAAGTTTTTGGCACCTCTTATCAGGTGATCCTGACTTATATACCGATCTGATCGAACCACTTGGCTGCCAGGCGAAGCGGTTCAACGATGAGTTTGAGCAGAAGAAGAGCAATATGTATAACAAGATGACCCGAGAGTTCACGAATATCTATTGCGACGCGCAAGGTGCAATCAACTGGAAGCGCGTTGTGGAGTTCGTTTCCAAGAACTTACCGGAATGACCCAGGTGTCGTTGCTTCGGCGACGTGGCCGTAGGGGAGTGCGTTTGGCTTTGGGTGGTGCGCGGGCGGGGATATGGGCAACAGCAGATTCCTCCCCCTTCGACAAGCTCAGGGTACGGAATGACAAAACAATGGGCGGGGATGACAAGTACAGATACGGGGGTTCTTGGCTGCGCTCAGAATGACAACGTAAACAGGACAACCGCGGGGGTCCTTCGACTGCGCTGCGCTCAGGCCGGGATGACGACACAGCGGGAATGAAAAGAAGTGGGGGTGACGAACCATGCGCCGGGGGGAGTGGGTGGCGGCGCGAATCTGGATATAGTCGTAGCAGAGCCGGGGCGAGGGGTTAGGCTGTAGATTAGGCTGGACATCAAGCTCGACATCCGCCTGGAGACAAGGGACGTGGCATGAGCGCGTTTGGCGCAGACGTGGCGCGATACAGGGCCAAGGGGCTACCACGGGCGGGAGCTGTGGCTGAACCCGGCGGTGTGGGCGATTGCCTGCTACCGGCTGGCGAACTGGCTGCATGTGTCGCGGCCGACGGCACTGCTGCGCGTGCCGCTGAAGGCTGGTGAGTTATGCGGCGAACAAATGGTGCGAGGTGGTGATGGAGATGTGCATCGACGCGCAGGCCACGATTGGGCCGGGACTGTATATCGGGCACATCGGCGGAGTCCACATCAACCCGCAGGCGGTGCTGGGGCGGAACTGCGACGTGGCGCACCGGGTGACGATCGGCACATCGGCCATGGGGCGCGAGGGTGCACCGGTGCTGGGCGACGACGTGTATATCGGCACGGGCGCGACGCTGGTGGGCAAGATCAAGATTGGCAATGGGGCGAAGATTGCCGCCAATACTCTGGTGATGAGCAATGTACCGGCGGGAGCGACGGTGATGGGCGTGCCGGGGCGGATTGTGATGCGTGCGGCCGGTGAGTGCGGCGCGGCAAGCCGCCAGCGGAGAAGCCCGATGCAGAGTGACGCGGAACGGAAAGACCTGCGGCGGGGCCTGCAGGACGCCGTGGCCAGGCAGGATGCAGGCGGAGGCGGTTGCGCTGGCGCGGCGGCTGCTGGCGGCTCGAGCAAGCCGGCGGATAGGATGTTCTGCGCAATGGCGTTTGCGGGAATTGGCGATGCGCTGCGGGAGCAACTGAGGGCGCGACAGGCTGAAGACCTATGTGGTGCGTTCGGTGACGGTGGAGCCGATACTACCCTCTTTGACGGTCGAGGCGGTGCTGGCGAATTATGTGCTCGAAGTACAGGTGGGAGGCTATGGCTCCTATGCGGATGAGTTACTGAGTTCCGATAGCTCGCTTGCACGGTACAAGCCGGACTTAGTGCTAATTATTCTCGATCTGGAGGAAATTGCGGGGCGGCTGCCGGACCTATGCGCGGACGGCGTAGGTGCGGCAGGTAGAGAAGGAGATCGAGGAGTGCGTGTAGCGGGTGGCGCAACTGCTGAGGAGTTATCGGTCCGGCAGTTCCGCGCGGATATTATTTCAGGGGCTGGTAATTCCGGAGAATACAGTCTCTGGGCGAAGTGGGAGAGGCGAACCTTCCGCATAGCCTGACCCATGCGGTGCAGCGGCTGAACCAACGAATCGCCGCGCTGTGCGGGACGATTACAGACTGCGTATTCTTCGATGTGGACCGGCTTGCCGCGCGCCATGGACGTGCCCGATGGCAGGATGCGCGGATGTTTCATGCTTCACGGCTGGCGGTGTCGGCGGAATATTTTCGGGATTATTCTCACGGGCTGGTACGCACCTTCTCGACACTCTACCGCGCGCCTCGCAAAGTGCTTTGCACAGACCTGGATAACACACTGTGGGGCGGTGTGCTGGGAGAAGATGGGCCGGACGGGATTGCGACAGGGAGCGCGTTCCCTGGGAATTGTTATCTTGCATATCAGAAATATCTTAAGCATTTATCTTCACGGGGGATTCTGCTTGCAATCGTTTCCAAGAACAACGAGGACGATGTGCGCGAGGCCTTCAATGTTCGCGCAGCCGACCTTGCGCTGGGCCTGGACACCTTTGCGGCGCACAGGACCAATTGGAACGAGAAAGCCGATTCTATTCGCGAGCTGGCAAAGGAACTGTCTCTTGGGTTGGATTCTTTTGTTCTGGTCGACGACAGCCCAGAGGAATGCGAGGCGATTCGACAGCAGTTGCCGGAGGTGGCTGTGGTTGAAGCGCCGGCCCAGGAGCCGTGGAAGCTAGTCGAAATTCTGTCGGAGCAGAGCTTCTTCGATGCGGCGGCGGTTACTGAGGACGATGTGCATCGTGCAGAGGAATACAAGGCGCAGGCGCGGCGGGCCGAGCTGGCCGGCAGATCGAGCAGTCGCGATGAGTTCCTGGCTTCTTTGGGAATTGTATGCATCTTTCAGAGCGCGTTGCATGCCCCGCTGTCGCGTGCTATACAGCTGCTGGCCAAGACAAACCAGTTCAATCTGACGACCCGGCGGCGCACGGCTGCCGAGGTTGAGGAGTTTGCAGCCGCGACAGGCGGGCAGGCTGTGGTGGTACGCGCGCGCGATCGCTTCGGCGACGCAGGGGTGGTCGGGCTGGCCCTGGCGCGAAGGCAAGGGGATTCTTGCGCCATCGATTCACTGCTATTATCGTGTCGTGCGATCGGTCGCGGAATTGAGTCCGCATTGCTGGCGCATGTTGGCGAACAGGCGCTGCGGGCCGGCGCGAAGCGGCTAGTAGGTGAATATATTGCGACCAAGAAAAATACTCCGTGCGCGACCTTTTACTCCGACCATGGTTTTACCAAGTTTGTTGCCTCGGATGAAGTCCCCTCCAACTCAGAGTTCTATGAACTTGATCTGACTGTATCGCACCCAACCTACCCTAAGTGGGTCACTGTGGAAGGAAATGAATCGTATGAGCCTTGAACAAGTGCCGCCTTCGCTGCGGGAACTTCTGGCCGATGTATTCGAGGTTTCGCCTGAGCAAGTCACCGCGGAACTAAGTATGCAATCGCTGGATAACTGGGACTCGTTCCGGCACTTACAGGCGGTCCTTGCGTTGGAAGGGGAATATGGCGTGCAGTTCGATCCGCAGCGCATCCCTGAGCTTACCAGCGTGGCGCTGCTGCATGCAGAACTGAAGAAGAAGGGAGCGGCCCTTTGACGCCTGAGTTGCCTGGCGGCCTGGATTTCAAACTGCTGCATGTAGGCGTTGCCGTGCCATCACTGGGGCCAACCACCGAGCTGCTGACGAATCTAATGGGGTACAGAGTCGTTTCGGGGCCTTTCGACGATCCACTGCAAAAGGTGAAGGTAATCTTTCTCGCCAAGACTGACAGGGATGTGGCGGAGATTGAACTGATTGCGCCGCTGGACGAGGACTCGCCGATCCAATCCACGATGGCAAAGAACGGCGGCGGCGCTTACCACCTATGCTTTGAGACGGGGGAGCTTGACAGCGCGTTGGAGCACGCCAGGCAGAACGGCTGCCTCGTGGTTTCTTCCCCGGTCCCTGCCGCGGCATTCCAGGGTCGAAGGATTGCATGGATCTACACCCGCTCGCAGCAATTGTTCGAGCTGGTAGAGGCCAAGACCGCGGAATAGCCGAGATGGACGGGAGGGAGTCTTTGCGAGTTGAATCCAGCTGTGGGGAGCAGACGCAGCAACCTGTGCGAAGGCTCTATCTTCTCTACCATGAACTCCGGTCTAAGCAGAGCCGGTACTCGTATGTGCTGGAAGCTGGAACGTTCGAGCGGCAGGTGGATTTATTCACGCATATGCGCGAATCGAATCGTTGCGGGGTGTGGCCTGAGGTTACCTTCGACGACGGACATATCTCCAACTATGAGTTAGCCGCTCCACGATTGCAGTCGCGAGGGATGACGGCGCGGTTTTTTATTACCGCCGGATGGACGGGGAAGAAGACAGGTTATATGGACTGGCCGGAGCTGCGATCGCTGCATGAGGCCGGACATCCGATTGGCGCGCATGGGTGGACGCACAAGCTGCTCACACACTGCAGCGACGACGAGCTACAGACTGAGCTTAGTAAGTCGCGACTTACCTTAGAGGATAAATTGGGGACATTCATAGCAACGATGTCTCTGCCCGGCGGTCGAGCCGATCGCCGCGTGCTTGCTGCGTGCGCGGAGGCGGGTTACAAGCAGGTTTATACCTCCGTGCCACGAGCTGAAAATCTTCCGTTGGGAACGACCGTTGGCCGGGTGAATATTCATGGAGGTATGCAGTTGGAGTGGATTGCAAGGCTGTTTGAAGCGGATGGCAGCGCCTTGTCCAGACTGCATCGCCAATACCGGATGAAAGAGGCCGCCAAAAAGCTGCTGGGCGACAGGCTGTACACGGGGCTATGGGCGATGGTGAATCGCCGTGAGCCAGAGGCCGATGGCGGCTGGGAAGGCGCGGAATGAAGGTACTGCACATCATCAGCAGCGGCGGCATGTACGGTGCGGAGGCTGTGATCCTGAATCTGGCGCGCACACTTGGGGATGGGCCGCATCGCTGCGCGCTGGGCGTGTTCTCCAATTCAGCGCGCCCAAACCTTCATCTTCATGAAATAGCCTTGAAAGAAGGAATCGATTCGCACCTGATTCCCTGTAGAGGGAAGATAGACCGCGCGGCGATAGCGAGCATTCGGGAGCTAGTGGACCGAACTGGAGCGGACGTAGTTCACGCGCACGGATATAAGGCGGACATGTATGTTTACTTCGCGCTGCGCGGCCTGGGCATACCGCTGGTCTCTACCTGCCACACCTGGTACGACACGGACCTATTCCTAACTCTATATGGGATGGCGGACCGCCATGTGCTGCGCAAGTACACGCGAGCCGTAGCGGTTTCGGATGGTGTGAAGCAGAGGCTGTTGAAGGCCGGAGTGGACGAAGGCAAGATCCGCATGGTGCGCAATGGGATCGATCTAAGCCCATTCGACGGGGCGGTTCTGACGCATCGCGAAGGACGAGCGGCAGACCGCGCACTGGTTGTCGGCCTGGTTGGGCGGCTGGCGTGGGAGAAGGGAGTCGATCTATTTCTGGAGGCCGCCGCGGAGGTCCTGGTTGAGGTTCCAGAGACGCGGTTCAAGGTAGTTGGCGATGGGCCGGACCGGGAGAAGCTGGAGCGGTCGATCGACAGGTTGAATATCCGCGAGAGCGTGAACCTGTTGGGGCGCCGGGAGGACATGACTTCCCTGTACGCATCGCTGGACGTAATGGTGTCGTCCTCGCGCCAGGAGGGGTTGCCGCTGGCGGTTCTGGAGGGCATGGCGAGTGGGCTGGCGTTGGTGGCGACGGCGGTGGGCGAGGTGCCGAAGGTGGTGGTGGATGGACGCACCGGGCTGCTGGTGCCGGCGCAGGACGTGGGATCGCTGGCGGCAGGGATTTTGGAGCTATTGCACAATCCGGAAAAGCGAAAGCGTCTGGGAGGCGCGGCACGACAACTGATAGAAGAGGAATACTCCGCGGCGCGGATGGCAGCGGATTATCTGCGTGTGTACCAAGAGGCCATTGCGGCGATGAGGTATGGCAGAGGCAGGGGTGAACCTACCGCGACACGGAAAGGAAGTGCGAAGTGAGCGCGGGCGGACGGCGCCCCAGGGTCTTCATGATGGACCTGTTGGCGACGGTGCCCTACTACACGGCCTATCTCTCGAAGGCGCTGCTGCGGGAGCCGGTCGACCTGACGGTGGGAACGATTACTTATTATCTCGATCCGGATTGTTTTTCCAGTCGCGGCATCAAGATCGATCCGGGGCTGCTGGATGTGGTGGGGAAGGTCCGTCTGGCACGGTTGCCGCGCAGGATTCTGAAGCTGCTGGAGGCCATGCTGAACCTGTGCGCGCTGACGGTGAGGTTTTCCGTTTCGCCACCGGATGTGGTTCATGTGCAATACCTGCCCATGCTGAGGACGCCGGCCGCGATGGACCTGTGGTTTGTGGAGTTCTGCCGGTGGCGCGGATCGAAGATTGTGCTGACGGTGCATGACCTGCTTCCGCACGATACAGGCGACGAGCATAGGGCAACGTACGACAAACTGTACCGTGGGATGGACGCGATCGTCTGCCACTCGGATTCAGTTCGGGCGAGGCTTGCAACGGAGTTCGCGGTGCCCGGAGGAAAAAATATCGGTGATTGCGCATGGGCCGTTCTTTTACGACCTTCCCGCGACGGACGGCGAAGAGACGCTGCGCGGATTTGCGCTGGAGCAGGGCAAGGTGATGGTGTTGTGGCAGGGGATCATCTTCCCCTACAAGGGGATCGATATTTTGCTGCGCGCGTGGCAGCAGGTGGAGGCGATGCGCGGCGATGCTTGCCTGGTGATTGCAGGCACGGGCGCGCCGGAGCTGTTGCAGGAGATTCGCGTGCAGGTGGGGGAGCTGGGCCTGAAGCGGGTGAAGCTGCACTTCCGCTTTGTCAGCAGCGAAGAGTTGGTGGTGTTGTATCGCGCGGCGGACGTGGTGGTGTATCCCTACCGCGCGATTACGACCAGCGGCTCGCTGGCGACCGGGCTGGCGCTGGGCAAGGCAATTGTGGCCAGCGATCTGCCGGTGCTTCGCGAACTGCTGACGGACAGGGAGAACGCACTACTGGTTGCGGCACAGGACTGCGATGCGCTGGCCGTCGCGCTGCTTGAGCTGATTCAGGATTCGGCGCTGCGCGAGCGGCTGGCGGCCAAGGTGCGGGAGATGAACTTCGGCGATGAATCGTGGATTGCAATTGCACAGAAGACTTTGGAGGTCTACGAACGCGTGCTGGCTCGCTCCGGCCGATTGCGCCGGGGAACCTGAGAAGCGGTTGTACGAGACGACTTGCTATAGTTATTATCGAAATTCTTTCGTCATCTTCATGGATGTATCTCGGATTGTGCAGGGTATCGCGCTATGAACATAATGCGGAGATTCTTCGCTGCGCTCAGGATGACGGAACTCTTTACGGTGGCGCTGGTGGTTTTATGAGGGAAGGAACGATGTTCATGAGCAAATCGTGGTTGGTTCGTATCTTCGCGGCGGGCGCTGCATGCCTGACGCTCGGCCTATGTGGAATGAATGCTGCCATCGCACAGGGAAATGCGCAGGCTGTGCCGGCCGCTCCGCCGCCGCCGTGGATGGACAAGTCGCTGGATGCGGACAAGCGCGCCGACCTGATGATCCACGAGATGACGCTGGACGAGAAGATCCAACTGGTGCATGGCGCGGGCTGGGGAGTGCTGCGTCCGGGCGCGCCGGTGGCGACGGGACACAATGGCGGTGCGGGATTCGTGCCGGGGATTCCGCGGCTGCATCTGCCGGACATCAACCTGGCCGACTCGGCGGTGGGCGTGCGCATGGCCGCGCCGGAGAGCCGCTACGCCACGCTGCTGCCGTCGGTGATCGGCATGGCCGCGAGCTGGGACCCGGACGCCGCGTTTCTGTACGGCTCGGTGATTGGCCGCGAGCTGCGCGCGCAGGGCTACAACATGTCGATTGGCGGCGGCATGGACCTGATCCGCGAGCCGCGCAATGGGCGCAACTTCGAGTACGCCAGCGAAGACCCGATCCTGGCCGGCATGATGGTGGGGCAGGTGGCGCGCGGCGTGCAATCGAACCACATCATGGGCGACATCAAGCACTACGCGGTGAACGACCAGGAGACGGGACGCAACATTCTGAACGCCGTGATGGACAAGCGCACGCTGCGCGAGACTGATCTGCTGGCCTTCCAGATCGCCATCACGATGGCGCATCCGGCGGGCGTGATGTGCGCGTACAACCACATCAATGGCGACTACTCGTGCGAGAACGACTACACGCTGAACCAGGTGCTGAAGAAGGATTGGGGATTCCAGGGCTTCGTGCTCTCCGATTGGGGCGGGACGCATAGCACGGTGAAGGCCGCGCTGGCCGGGCTGGATATGGACCAGCCGGGCGACGACAACTTCTTCAGCGATCCGCTGAAGCAGGCGGTGCAGAGCGGGCAGGTGCCCGAGGCGCGGCTGGACGATATGGTGCATCGCATTGTGCGCAGCATGTTTGTCAGTGGCGTGATCGACCAACCACCGTTGCCGCGCAGCGTGGTCGATCCCTTCCGCGGACGCGACGACGCGCAGAAGATTGAGGAAGAGAGCCTGGTGCTGCTGCAAAACACGGGCGGCATTCTTCCGCTCGCTGCGGCGAAGACGAAGAGCATTGCCATCATTGGCGGCCATGCCGATGTGGCTGTCCTCTCCGGCGGCGGATCGGCGCAGGTGGATTCGCCGGGAGGAAATGCGATCGCGCCGGGGCCGGGCAGCTCGCCGTGGGGACGGGCCATCTACTTCCCTTCCTCGCCGATGCGCTACATCCGTGAGCAGGCCGCGGCGAGCACGCAGATTACTTACGACGCGGGCACCGATCCGGCCGCGGCGGCAAAGGCTGCGGCATCCGCGCAGATTGCGATCGTGTTTGTGACGCAGTGGATGACGGAGGGCCAGGACTCCGCCACGTTGAGCCTGCCGGACAAGCAGGACGATCTGGTAGCGGCGGTTGCGGCGGCCAATCCGAATACGATTGTGGTGCTGGAGAACGGCGGGCCCGGTGAACATGCCGTGGGCGCCGCGCGTGAAGGGGATCGTGGAGAGCTGGTATCCGGGGATCGGCGGAGGAGAGGCCATTGCGAACATTCTGTTTGGCCGCGTGAATCCGTCGGGCAAGCTGCCGGTGACGTTTGCCGCTTCGGACGACCAACTGCCGCACCCCAAGGTGACGGGACTGACCGAGCGGACGGGCAACAATGCCGACGCGGTGACGCGCACCCAGCCACGGCAGCGGCCCACGGAGTTCGACGTGGACTACAACGTGGAGGGCATGGCGGTGGGCTATCGCTGGTTCCAGGAGAAGAACCTGAAGCCGCAGTTCGCGTTTGGCTTTGGGCTGTCGTACACGCGCTTCGCCTACTCCAACCTGAAGGTGGATGCGGACGGGAAGAGCGTCAGCTTCGATCTGCGCAATACGGGAGCGCAGGCAGGCGACGAGATTGCCGAGGTCTACGTCACGCTGCCGAGCGCGGCAGGCGAGCCGTTCCGCAAGCTGGCGGGATGGAAGCGCGTCTCGCTGGCTGCCGGAGCGAGCCAGACGGTGACAGTGGCGCTCGATCCGCTGTATCTATCGATCTATTCCGCCGACACGGACAAATGGTCGCGGCCGGCGGGCGAGTTTCTGATTGAGGTTGGAGGATCGTCGGCGGAGCTACCGCTGCATAGCACGGTGAGGCTGGCGGCGGAGTAGGGCTAGTCCCATCCATCGCATTACGGCAGCGATGGAGGGGCGCCCGGCTTCTAGCTTTGTGGACATCCTCCGTGACGGGTGTCCGCTCCTTGTCAATTTAGCTTGGAAATCTCCGGGTTTATTCCGTTCCCTTACCCACGGTGTCGTTCAGCACTTTCAACAGCTGTTGGCTCTCATCCGGACTGAGACGTGGAACTTTCAAGGTCTTCGCCCAGAAAAAGCGGTGTCCCAGAATGCGTTCAACTTCAGATGCAGGCATGGATCTGGATATGCCGTCTTCTCTCCGGGGTCTTTGAGTGAGAAACTTTACGTCGCGGTATGCTTCGTTCTGGCCATCGTATTTGACCCTCCCGTTCAGCACCTCACCTGCTGCCACAATCCCCACTCCTCGGTGATAGAAGAACACGATGTCTTTGGGGTTTAGATAAACAACGCACTCCTTGATATTGCCGTAGGCGGCCACACGGCACTTTTCCATCATTTCCCAAATTGCATTCTCATTCCAGGACTGATTTGTATCGAATAGTACTCCCTTTGCATCGGACGGATTGCGATGCCTGTCGTACGGGAGCGAAAAGAACTCAAAATACCTATCCTTCCCAATCTGGTAAATACGGTAAGGCACGAACTCAATCGACAGTCCACAATTCTTCCAATAGTCCACTGCGCTGCTCAAGTCATCGTCTGCTGCGCTTCCGACTACGTAAAGTAACTGATTTCGATTGAATTCAGAAGTGGAAAGAGAGGTATCGAGCTGAAAAGCCTCTTTGTGCGCTTCCTGTAGTGGACGACTTCTGAGTCCCTGAGATTCGAGATAGGTTGCAAATTTGCGTTCGAGATCAGCAAACTGCCACCTCCCAGCGTCCTGAGCATAACGGATAACTTGAAGAACCGCATCTTCTCCCGCGGTACCTCTCTTAACTTCGAAGATGACAAGGTCTCCCCGTTTGTCCACTGCATATATATCTGCCTCAGCTTGGCGCTGTCGCTCTTGAAAAATTGGGAGGAAGAATACGTCCTCGAATAATACTTCCAGAAGATGCTCTGCCAAGAGATTCTCAAGGTGCTTTTCGCGTTTCCGTATGTCTGCGACTCCCAGAAACGGTATAGGCTCAAGCGTCCCTAAATCTTCTCCGTTGCCGGTTAGCTTGTATAGCATATGTACTCCTGTTCTTACGCACGTAGTTTAGTCTGCCAAAACTCTTAGTCTGTGTAGGCATTTCCCGATCGCCGTCACTTCACTGGCACACCTGGGGGACGGCGTTCCAGCCGCGGAGGGCGATCTGGGCGGGGCCGTGGGCGGCGGCGGATGGGTACTCCACCTGGATGGTGCGCGACTCGCCGGGAAGCAGCGAGACGTAGTTGTCGGAGTAGTAGGCGGGCAGGATGCGCTGCTTGTCGCCGGCGTTGAGCAGGGTGAGTTTGTTCTCCAGGCTGACGACGGAGGCGGGATTGGTGAGCTGGATGGTCAGCTTCACCGTGTCTCCGGCGGTGGTTGAAGTGGCGGACGCCTTGAGTTGCGTGGGCGCAAGGCTGTTCAGTTCGCGGTAGGAGGCGGGCCGCGCGCCGAGCCAGTAGAGGTTCTGCGAGACCAGCGCGCCCTGCGCATCGTGCAGCTCCAGCGAGACGAGGACCATGCCCTTGGCCAGATACGGTTCGAGGTCCAGACGCAGGACGGATGCGGTGGAGTCGGCATCAATATCCTTGCGTTCCGTGTCCTGGAAGAGCAGCGCATTGGCCAGCGAGTAGACCTTGGCGCTGACGGTGAGGCCGGCGTGCGCGGCGGTGGTTGTGTTGACGACATCGACGCGATAGTTGGCCAGGTTGAGCTGGACGTGCAGCGGCTCGCAGGCCTTCTTGACGCCGTAGAAGGAGGCCTGAGTGTCGTAGTCGGAGCTGAGGATCTGCCACATGGTGCTGGGCCATGCGGGCTGGGTCATCCACAGCAGGCGGCCGCTGTTGGGCGCCCACAGGTTGGCGTCCATGCCCTCGAAGATGGCGCGGTGATCGACGTAGTTGAGCATCTGGGCCTTGCGCTCGAAGTCTTCGAGGCCGGTGGGCGCGCCGAACTCGGCCTGAATCTCGGCCATGAAGGGGGCGACATCGCCGTTCCCGCTCTGGTGCCAGTCGTGATAGGCCCACACGTCGTCGATGGGCCACTGGTCGGCCTTGGGGACGGTGCTCTGGAAGGACTCCAGCGTGGACATGGAGGGCGTGCCGGTCTCCACCGAGAAGCCGCGATTGAGCGTGGTGAAGTACTGCGCGGGGACCTGATAGCGATACGGCCCGCTGCCCGCCAGATTCACCGCATTCGAGCTGGGCGAGTAGTAGCGCGTGCCGTCGAGCGTCCGCACCAGTTTGTCGATGCCGAGGTTGATGATGGGCTGGGGCACGCCCTCGTTGCGTCCGCACCACATGACGATGGAGGGATGGTTGCGGAAGCGCTGGATGGTGTCGGCGGCGTTGGCGAGGAAGAGCTGCGGGTCTTCGGCCTCGATGTTGTAGTTCTCGGTGGACTCCCAGAAATCGTTCCAGACCATCATGCCGTACTCGTCGGCGAGCTGGTAGAAGGACTCTTCGGTGCTCTGGCCGACCCAGTTGCGGATGATGTTGAGGCCGGCGTCGCGGTTGAGGCGGAAGAAGGGCTCGAGGCGCTCGCGGGAGACGCGCTTGCGGAAGTCGTCCATGCCCCAGTTGCCGCCACGCGCGGCGATGCGCACGCCGTTGACGCGGAGGACGAGGTAAGGCTCGGTGCGCAGGTCGGTGGAGGGTTGGATGGCGGGTGAGTTTTCCGCACCGGGCGCAAGCGAGATGACGTGCGAGCTGGCGTTGGCGCGACGTTCTTCCGGCATGGCGGCGAGTTCAGCAGCCGGGGTGGGGACCTCCAACATGCCGTCGTGGCTGACATCGACGATCGGAGTGGCGGCCTCGGCCTCGCGCGCGTTGGCGGGGGTGAACTGCACGCGGCGCAGATGGCCGGAGCTGTCGAGCAGGCTGAGTTCGTAGCTGATCTCGCGGACGCCGAAGCGGACATCTTTGCTGTCGGAGACGGAGCCGGCAGATTCGAGTGAGAGCTTTGCGGTGTATAGCTCTGGGCTGCCGTAGCCATTGGGCCACCACAGGCGCGGGTGGTCGAGGTTGAGTTGGGCGAACTCCGCAGGGGTGAGCTTGACGATGCTGTCGCCGGGAGGAAGAGTGACGCTCTTGCGGACGGTGATTTTTTCGATGGTGGCGGCGAGCGTTGCATCGACCGGGGCGGATGAGAGATTCGTAACCGGGACGGCGATCTCGACGGCTGCGCGCGATGTGTCGTGATTCTTGAAGGTAGTGACGACCTGCGCGTCACCGAGCTTGAGGCCCTGGGTGATGCGCAGCGTGACGGGCTGCCAGATGCCGCTGTTGCGGTCGCGGACGCCGGGAATCCAATCCCAGCCCTCGGCAGCGACGAAGGTGGGGCCGTCGAGTACCATGGCTCCGCCATTCTCGCCGGGCCCGCCGAGGATGGACTGCTCCTGCGGGATGCCGGGGTGGGGCGGCGGCGAGATGCGCACGGCGAGGACGTTATTCTCCTCCGGCTTGAGCAAGGAGGTGACGTCGAAGCTGCCACGGCGGAATGCACCTTTCATGGTGCCGAGGAGCTTGCCGTTGAGCCAGATTGAGGCGGCGTAGTTGATGCCTTCGAAGGTCAGTTCGGCGTGTGCCCCGGCGGGTAGCAAGGATGCTGTCAAAGTGAACTGGGCGCGGTACCAGTAGTCCTGTTTGTTGAGCGACTCTGGAATTGCGAGGTTGTTGAGGCCGTAGCCGGGATCGGGATAGACGCCGTTATCGACCAGAGTGGTGAGGACGGTGCCGGGAACGGTGGCGTGCATCCAGTCGGAGGCGTTATACGCGCCGGAGTTGTTATACGCGGCGGTGCTGATCTGTGCTCCATCGGCGGCGACCTTGGGGGCCTCGCGCATCGTCCAGACATCGGGGAAGTTCCACTCTAGGTCGCCAGAATGTGTGGGCGAAGTGACAACGGGCGGACGCGTAATGGCGACTGGAGCGGAAAACGGCGCGCGCGAGGTGGGCATGGTGGCGGGGTCCTGCGGCGCGCGGTATCCGGCCTGGCCGCGGGTCTGGATGGGCCAGGGCTTGGAGCCTGCTTCAAACATAATCGTGGAGAAGTCTGGGCGCGCGATGTAGAGCTGATGCATCTCGCTGGCGGAGAGAGCATGGCGCAGGAGAGTGAAGGAGGCGATCTGCCCGCCGAAGTGACGGCCGGGCGCGATTCCCTGGCCAGTGGTAGGGGCCATCTGCAGCAAGGGGCTGACGCTGCCGAGGATCAGGGAACCGGAGGCTACAGGCTGGCTGTCGAGGAAGAGATGGAACTGGCTGCCATCGAAGGAGGCAGCGAGCAGATGCCACTGGTTGGGAGTGATGTTTGCAGGGCCGGTGAGCTGGTTTCCCTCGCCCATCCAGAGCGTGACCTTGCCGGCGTCAACGGCGAGGTATCGCGCGTATTCGGCCGCGGGGCTGCCCACTCCGGCGACGAGTTCAAATGTATTGACGGGTTCGCTCGGCTTGATCCAGCAGAAGAGAGACCAAGGCGAGTCGGCCAGCAACACGGGGTCGCGCGCATCGGTGATGGGAACACGGAGACCCAGGCCGTCGGCGAGGAAGCTGCCGTTATAGGGGCCGAACTGCGCAGGATCGGTGGGCGCGGGAGCGGAAGGAGGCTGGGCCGCAGCCACGATGGAGCATAGGGCGAGCGCGACGATCCACAGGCAAAGCGCGGCCAGGGACCGACGAGGCGCGGATGTTGCGCGGCGCGGCAAAGCCGCTGCGATGGAAGGCTTGGAGACTGAAAGGGTGCGTGCGCGGAGGAGGGCCTTGGGCCGCGAAAAACAGCTTGGATTGAACATGAAGGAAGAGTAACGCTGTTGCCGGAATTATGCACGGAGATTGCAAGGGAAATTGCAGGATGGGAGATGGCGATAGACTACTGGCATACGCAGCGGGTTTGCGGCTTGCGGCCGGGAGGGTCAAAGACGATGTCACACCTGAGCAGGACGGGAGTTTCGCTGGAAGATGATCTGCTGCAGGAGTTCGACCGGTTGATCGGCAAGCGCGGAACCAAGAACCGGTCGGAGGCGATCCGCGACCTGATCCGCGAAGCGCTGCTGGCGGAGACGGTGGATTCCAACAAGCCGGTGGTCGGGACCCTGACGCTGGTGTATGACCACCACATGCCGAATCTGGGCGAGAAGCTGACCGCGTTCCAGCACTCCGCCGGGGCCATGATCCTGGCGACGACGCACGTCCATCTCGACCACAACTACTGCCTGGAGGTGGTCATCATGCGGGGACGGAGCAAGGAGCTGCAGGCGATTGCGGACCACATGCTGGCGCTGCGCGGGGTGGAACTGGGAAAGCTGGTGCTGACCAACTCCGGCAAAGGACTCAAGGCTACGCATTCACATGCACACGCGCATTCGCATGACAGGAAGTAGTGCCTCTGAAAACTGCCCTATGGACAACTGTGGCAATTGTTAGAAACTTCTTCCTAACGCGAAACGCACCTGAAACGGTTCGACGGGGTGGGCAACGCGCGTGAATACCGACGCGCCTATCGGCGTTCCTCCTGCAGTGAGTCCTGGCGTGACGCGGGACTCATAGGCGTAGTCAATGTCGCTGTCGTCGCGGTCCAGCATATTCAGGAATTCGGCCGAAACGCGCCATTTCTTTTTGATTTGATAGCCGAGTTCCCCATTGAGCATCACCGTTTGATTGGAGCGAAAGATTCCGTCCGAGGTCAGATCGCGCGGACCAAAGTAGCGCAGGCGCATACTCGACGAAAAGCCTTTGTAATCGTGCAGAGTGATGCCCGATGAAATCACAACGCCAACCGCTTCGGGCACACGCTTGCCACCCGCGCTGTTGGGTGCCGCGTCGTCTCCGTCTATTTCGGTAAATTGGGCTCTGGAATTCGCAAGGTCAAAATCAACAGCCAAATGTTCCGTTGGGGTGTAGTAGTTCGCCCATTCGAGGCCATAGCGGTTGCTTGACTGTTCCGAAGCAGACGTGCCTCCGGTGTCGCCATCCTGCATCAGCTCGGAATTGCTGCGGAGAACCCAGAGCGCAAGGGTGCTTTGCAGATGCGGGACGGCCGTAGTGCGCACGCCAACTTCACCTCCTTTGGTCTGGACCAGAGGCGGGATTTTCGCAGCGGGCGTATTGGGGTAGGGATCGTCCGCAGAAATCGGTTCCACCGTTTGCGTTGTGCCACGCCCGTCGTTCGAGTGAAAGCTGAATCCGCCCTGAGCATAGAACTCAGTATTGGCCCACGGACCAAAGATCAAATTTGCTTTTGGGCTGGGCAAGAACCTGGTGGCCGAGCCGGAATTGGCCGCGTTCACCGTAGCCGAATAAGCCAGGCTGGTGACGACAAATTTTTCATCGTCGCCGCGCAGGGCCACGACCGAGCGAAATTTGTTTGCCCACTGGATTTTATTTTCCGCATAAAAACTGCCTATCGTGTCCGTGAAGCGATCCCGCTCCCGAGTCCTGGGCAAAGTCGTGGGAATACCGTCGTCAGTGTTGTAATCGGTCTTGTCCATGCGCGTGCGATTATGCGTAGCGTAAAGGCCGTTGCTGATCCAATCGTTGCGGAGCTGCACGCCGAAGGTATTTGCCATCGTGCGGCCATACCATTGGCTGAAGATCGTGTGATGTGCATCCAACCCAGCCACCCAGCGCCTATCCTGCTGTTCGAACTGGTCGCCATGAATGGGGTCTACCAGGTAGTAGGTGAAATTGGAAAACAAATCGAGATCGTAATAAAATCCGTAGGCCATGAGTTTCGACTCGGTATTTGTATCTTGGTGATGCCACTCACCCTGCAAGCTATAACGCTGGCTGTGGCCACCGTCCGACGGATCCAGTGTGCCGTATAAACCAACGAGAGGCATGGCACTCACGGGGATTTGATCGCTCGAATGCCATTTTCCGTGGTAAGCGCGGGCCGTGATGCTGACACCCGCGGCATCACCGCCCTGGCTATATGTCAGGAGGCCGTTGAATTTGGCATAAGCATCCGGATGCTTCCATGGGCCGTTGTCGTAATACGCTTCTCCGCCGTAGAGCAGATTGCCCGAACCGAGCTTTTGCGATGCGCCGAAGACGGTCCGCCCATAGCCATATGTGCCGCCTTCCACCTTGGAGAAGTTCTGGGGCAGCGTCTTGAAATATTCCACATGGGCCGCACCAGCCGAGCCATAGTTGCCGATGTCAGCGTAATAAGGGCCTTTCTCGAAATCCACCCGCTTCACAAACTCTGGGATGACGGTGTTCATGTCCGAGTAGCCCTCGCCGTGCGCGTGCGACGGCAGGTTCAGCGGCATATCGTCGATGAAGATGGCGAAATCCGTACCGTGGTCGAGGTTGAAGCCGCGAAGATAATACTGGTTGGCTTTGCCGCCGCCGGCGTGTTGCGTGATGATGAGACCGGGAACCGTCTCCAAAACCTCTCCCGAACGGAGAATCGGACGGTCCTGGATCTCCGTTGCGCCCACTGTACCCTGGGTGGCGGAATCGGCAATTCCGACAAGGTCATCCTGCCGGCCCTGCACATTGATGGTGGTGCTCACGGTGCCCACAACCAGAGGGATGCGCAGCGAAACCGGCACACCAGTGGTCCCTAGGGTAACAAGGACCTCTTCGGTTTCAAAACCGGGATTCGATATGACGAGCCAATAATTCCCCGCCGCGAGTCCAGGAATAATGAAGGAGCCGTTCGTGTGCGACTGTGCCGTTCGTTGTACAGTACCGTTGGCGCTTCGAACCTGCACGGCAGCACCGGCAATCACCGCGCCAGAGGCGTCAACGACCGTTCCCGATAGCTGGGACGGATGAGCCTTATCACTCGTGGCGACCGGGTGGCCCTGCGGGTTCTGCGCAAACACCGTGAATGAGAGGAACAGCAGCGTTACCGGGCAAGCGGAAAACCAGCGATTTATCATGCGAAAGGGCCCATTTTCTTGGTTGCGCCGCGGGTTGCATGGCCGCGCCGATAGTACGCGTTCTATAATCGTGTTACTTGCTCGGCGAGCCTTGGCCGGACGGGATGTTCGGGTAAGGACCGGGGGAGAGATTTCAGAATACTACGTTTTTTAGATTCGTGCTACCGACGGGAGAGTGCCTTCCGTGAGTCGTGGTCGCTCGAAGGTTTTTACTGGAAAGACAGGTCATGCAAACCAGATTCAAGGAATTATTCAACGATGCGGCACACGGTGTCCGCGGCAAGGTAGTGGGGATCTACGGGATCCTGCTGGCCTTCAACGTGGGCGCGTGGGTGTGGGCGGTGCTTGCCTCGCGGCACTATCCGCTGCTGCTGGGGACGGCGCTGCTTGCCTACAGCTTTGGGTTGCGTCATGCAGTGGATGCCGACCACATCGCGGCGATCGACAACGTGACCCGCAAGCTGATGCAGGAGGGCAAGCGGCCGGTTGCGGTGGGGTTCATGTTCTCGCTGGGGCATTCCACGGTAGTCATCCTGGGATCGGCGGCGATAGCAGCCGCGGCGTTGGCGCTGCAACATCGCATGGACGGCGTGCGGGAGATTGGCGGCGTAATCGGCACTCTGGTGTCGGCCATCTTTCTGCTGGGCATTGCCATGGTGAACCTGATTGTGCTGCGGTCCATCTATCGCGCTTTTGTGCGGGTGCGCGGCGGGGCGCCTTACGTGGACGAAGACTTCGACATGCTGCTGGCCAATCGCGGCTTTCTGTCGCGGCTGTTCCGCCCCATGTTTGCGATCATCACGCGCAGTTGGCACATGTATCCGCTGGGCGTGCTGTTCGGTCTGGGCTTCGACACAGCCACCGAGATTGGTCTGTTGGGGATTTCGGCAGCCGAGGCATCGAAGGGGCTGCCGGTCTATTCGATCCTTGTGTTCCCTGTGCTGTTCGCCGCGGGCATGTCGCTGATCGACACGACGGACAACATCCTGATGCTGGGGGCCTATGGCTGGGCCTTCATCAAGCCGGTGCGCAAGCTCTACTACAACATGACGATCACGTTTGTGTCGGTGATTGTGGCCCTGGCGGTGGGAGGGGTTGAGGCTCTGGGACTGCTGGCTGGACACTTCCGCCTGGGCGGATTGTTTTGGGACGCGGTGCGCAGGCTGAACAACAACTTCGGCGTGCTTGGATACTGCATCATCGCGCTGTTTGCATCTGAGCTGGGTGGTGTCCATCGCGATCTATAAGTGGCGGAGGTTGGACGAACTGGAACTTGGGGCAGCAAGTGTAGTTGGTGATGGACCTATATTCCCGGTGGTCGCGGTCGAGGATTGACGTACGCGCACTTCGTCAGCCCAGCGTTACCGGAGGACCGTGCCGCGTTGGAATCTCGCGCTAAATACATGAATTGATTGGTGTCCCCAACGGGACTCGAACCCGTGTTACCGCCGTGAAAGGGACCCCGGTACTCGTAACTAATTGAAACTATAGAGCACGGTTGGCCTTAAAAAGGAAGCATTAGAACCATTAGGAACGCCTATCGAACCCTTATCGAACCCTTTTATGAACGCCGGTGCAAAATTAGGCCATATCGCACCTCACCAGCGGCTTAGTTCAAATGCCGATGTGGCCGGAAGGCTCCCTAACAGTCAGCAGTGCGCACAGTCAGGGCGACAGGCTCAATGAGAGACTTCGTGATTTCACATCATTGATTATCCGAAGGATTCGCGGGGAACCTCTATCCGCAACTAAAGGCACAACTTATTACGGATGATTCTCAATGAAAAATAATTTCTGATGCAAGGCAACCCTCTAAATTCCAGAAGCATCTTCAGTTTTTATCCACACTCTGGAGCATCAGAGTCAAGCTCTGCGCTTAAGGAAACATATATGCGTTCCGGGACGTCTATGCTCTGCAAACGTACGACCCCCTTCTCCGAATTCAACATTCCGATAGGCATGAACTTTTGCGAAGACCGCGGTTGGAAGCCGAACCCCACCGAAACATATACCGGGGAGGCGAGCACTGGAGCAGGTCTAAAGAACTAGCGGGCCACAGTTGCCGGATTCCGGGCCATCGTAATAATCTCAATTCACCATTTTCTCTTTCTGTGTTGCACGGGAACGATGCTCCGGCTCACAGTGAGTATTTCTTCGACTGCCTCAGGAGTGATTATGGAACAGATCGCCGAAGTAGTGCCCTCTGCCAAGCGAAGACCGAAAGATACACGCAATGGCTCTAACGGAAACAATGGAAATCATGCAAACGGAACCGACACTACAGGGGCCGCTGACCTCGCGCTGATTCTTGAAAGCCTGCAAACCATGCGGGACGGCGACTTCTCTGTCCGCCTGCCTGTGGCGTGGACCGGGTTGAAGGGCAAGGTCGCCGACACATTCAACGACATTATCGCAGCCAACGAACGCATGGCTTTTGAGCTGAAGCGCGTGGGTCAATCGGTAGGGAAAGAAGGACGCACAAGAGAGCGTACGTCGTTTCAGCATTCTCGCGGCGCTTGGGGCGAGATGCAAAAATCGATCAACACACTGGTCGAGGATCTGTTGCGCCCAACCAATGAGATGACCCGTGCGATCGCTGCCGTGGCACAGGGCAATCTAGCGCAGATTGTGCGTCTCGATGTGGACGGCAGACCGCTTCAGGGCGAGTTCCTCCGCTCGGCCAACCTGGTCAACTCGATGATTCAGCAGCTCGGTATCTTTACGGCCGAGGTGACCCGCGTGGCGCGCGAGGTTGGCACCGACGGCAAGCTGGGTGGGCAGGCGTTGGTGCCGGGCGTGGCCGGAACATGGAAGGACCTGACGGATTCTGTCAACTCGATGGCCAGCAATCTTACCGGCCAGGTGCGCAATATCGCAGAGGTGGCGACTGCGGTGGCCAGCGGAGATCTTTCTCGCAAGATCACCGTCGATGTGCGCGGAGAGATTTTGCAGTTGAAGGAAGCCATCAACACCATGGTGGACCAGTTGCGATCGTTCGCGTCGGAGGTAACGCGCGTGGCGCGCGAGGTTGGCACCGACGGCAAACTCGGCGGTCAAGCAGTAGTGCCCGGTGTGGCGGGTACGTGGAAGGACCTGACCGACTCGGTAAATGCCATGGCCGGCAACCTGACAGCTCAGGTCCGCAACATCGCTGAGGTAACTACCGCTGTGGCACGCGGCGACCTGTCACGCAAGATTACAGTCGACGTGAAGGGCGAAATCCTCGAACTGAAAGACACCATCAACACCTTGGTGGACCAGCTCAATGCGTTCGCGGGCGAGGTGACGCGCGTTGCTCGCGAGGTGGGAACCGAAGGCAAGCTGGGCGGGCAGGCGCAGGTGCCCGGTGTCGGCGGAACCTGGAAGGACCTCACAGACAACGTCAACTTCATGGCCAGCAATCTCACCGGCCAGGTACGCAACATCGCTGAGGTGGCCACTGCAATTGCCAATGGAGACCTCTCGCGCAAGATCACCGTAGATGTGCGCGGCGAAATCCTGCAGTTGAAAGAGACGCTGAATACGATGGTGGACCAGCTCAACCGGTTCGCTGGCGAAGTTACGCGCGTGGCTCGCGAGGTGGGAACCGAGGGCAGACTCGGCGGCCAGGCCAACGTGCCGGGTGTCGCGGGTACATGGAAGGACTTGACCGACTCGGTGAACTCGATGGCCGGGAATCTTACCGGGCAGGTGAGAAATATTGCAGAAGTAACAACAGCCGTGGCCCGTGGAGATTTGTCGCGCAAGATCACCGTGGATGTGAAGGGCGAAATTCTGGAGCTGAAAAACACCATCAACACCATGGTGGACCAGCTCAACGCGTTCGCGGGCGAAGTGACTCGCGTCGCACGTGAGGTGGGAACTGAAGGCAAGCTGGGCGGACAGGCGCAGGTATCAGGTGTCGCAGGCACATGGAAGGACCTTACCGACTCGGTCAACTTCTTGGCCGGCAACCTTACCGCTCAGGTACGAAATATCGCGGAAGTCGCGACGGCCGTGGCGCGTGGCGATTTGTCGCGCAAGATCACCGTCGACGTGCGCGGCGAAATTCTGGAGTTGAAAGACACCATCAACACGATGGTGGATCAGCTTCGTTCGTTTGCCGGTGAAGTGACGCGCGTTGCACGCGAAGTCGGCACAGACGGCAAGCTCGGCGGTCAGGCGCAAGTGCCTGGTGTCGCCGGAACATGGAAGGACCTCACCGACAACGTAAACTTCATGGCCGGAAACCTGACGGCTCAAGTGCGCAATATTGCTGAAGTATCCACCGCCATTGCCAGCGGCGACCTTTCCAAGAAGATCACGGTGAACGTCAGCGGCGAAATTCTGCTGCTGAAAGAGACGATCAACACCATGGTGGACCAGCTCAACGCGTTCGCCGGCGAAGTGACACGCGTTGCGCGCGAGGTTGGAACCGAAGGAAGACTCGGCGGCCAGGCAAACGTGCCTGGTGTCGCGGGTACGTGGAAGGACCTTACAGACTCGGTCAATTCGATGGCTGGCAACTTAACCGGCCAGGTCCGTAACATTGCCGAGGTGACCACGGCCGTCGCCCGCGGCGACCTCTCACGCAAGATCACGGTCGATGTGAAGGGTGAAATTCTGGAGTTGAAGAACACCATCAACACCATGGTGGACCAGTTGAATGCATTCGCCGCCGAGGTTACGCGTGTGGCGCGCGAAGTCGGTACCGAGGGCAAGCTCGGCGGACAGGCGCAGGTGCCGGACGTGGCGGGTACGTGGAAGGACCTCACCGATAACGTCAACGTCATGGCCGTCAACCTGACCGAGCAGGTACGCGGAATCGTGAAGGTGGTAACCGCCGTTGCAAATGGCGAGTTGACCCAAAAGCTAACGGTGAATGCCAAGGGCGAAGTTGCTGCGCTGGCCGAGACCATCAACAACATGACGAATACGCTGGCAACGTTTGCCGATCAGGTGACCACGGTGGCGCGCGAAGTCGGCGTGGAAGGACGCCTTGGCGGCCAGGCAAACGTGCCCGGCGCGGCGGGTACGTGGAAGGACCTCACTGGCAACGTGAACCTGCTGGCAGACAACCTTACCAACCAGGTACGTGCAATCGCAGAGGTGGCTACCGCCGTGACCAAGGGCGATCTGACACGCTCCATTCAAGTGGACGCCAGCGGCGAGGTGGCGGAGCTCAAAGACAACATCAACACCATGATCGATAACCTGCGCCTCACCACCGATCGCAACACCGAGCAGGACTGGCTCAAGACCAACCTCGCTCGATTCACCAGCATGTTGCAGGGCCAGCGCGAGCTCAGTACGGTGGGTCGCATGCTTCTTTCTGAACTGGCGCCGCTGGTCAACGCACAGCAGGGTGTGCTGTACCAGATGGAAGATGAGGAAACCGGAACGCTCAATCTACTGTCCTCCTTCGCACGATCGGAGGACGGTCATCCGGATTCGATTCGTGTTGGAGCAGGCCTTGTCGGACAATGCGCTCTGGACAAGCGGCGCATGTTGATCACGGAACTTCCAGGCAACACAGTGCCGATACGTTCCGGGCTGTTCGAGGCCACCCCGCGCAATGTGATCGTACTGCCGGTTCTTTTCGAGGATCGCGTCAAGGCGGTCATCGAACTTGCCAGCCTGAATGTATTCACCCCATCGCACCTCGCCTTCCTCGAACAACTCACCGCCAGCATCGGTATTGTGCTGAACAGTATCGAAGCGACGATGCAAACGGAAGGTCTGTTGAAGCAGTCGCAGCAGCTGGCTGTCGAACTTCAGACACAGCAGAAGGAGCTGCAGCAGACCAACGAACAGCTTGCACAGAAGGCGCAGCAACTGGCCGAACAGAATGCCGAAGTCGAACGCAAGAACCAGGAGATTGAACAGGCTCGCGGCGCACTGGAAGAGAAGGCCAAGGAGCTGGCGCTCACCTCGAAGTACAAGTCCGAGTTCCTGGCCAACATGTCTCACGAACTGCGCACCCCGCTCAACAGTATTCTGGTCCTCGGCCAGCAACTGGCAGAGAACCCCGACAGCAACCTCAGCGGCAAACAGGTTGAATTTGCGCGGACCATCCATGGGGCCGGGACCGATCTGCTCAATCTCATCAGCGATATTCTCGATCTATCCAAGATCGAGTCTGGGACCGTGTCGGTTGAGGCGGAGGAGGTCTTCTTCGGCAGCCTCATCGAGATGGTGGCGCGGCCATTCCGTCATGAGGCCGACAATCGCAAACTGACGTTCGACATAGAGACCGATTCGCACCTGGCGCGCAGCCTGGTCACCGATTCAAAACGTCTGCAGCAGGTACTGAAGAACCTGCTTTCCAACGCCTTCAAATTTACCGAGCAGGGCGGTGTGCGGCTTTCTGTCTCGGCAGTCGCGGGAGGATGGACTCCAACTCATCAGATCCTTGGTGGAGCTGCTTCTGTCATCGCCTTCGAGGTATCGGATACCGGTATTGGAATTCCTATCGAGAAGCAGAGGATCATCTTCGAGGCCTTCCAGCAGGCAGATGCTGGTACCAGCCGGAAGTATGGCGGCACCGGCCTAGGCCTTGCTATCAGCCGCGAACTGGCCAGCCTGCTTGGCGGCGAGATCCAGTTGAGGAGCACGCCCGGCAAAGGAAGTACCTTCACCTTGTACCTGCCGCAGACTTACGTCGGGCCATCTACTACCGCGGCCGCCACACCCACAGGAGAGCAGCACCAGCGTCCTGCGCTGGCTCTCCCCATCTCCAGCTTCGTGGCGAACGAGCCGGACATCGTGCCAATCGAAGATGATCGCGCGAACCTGCAGGAAGGCGACGCTGTTCTTCTCATCATCGAAGATGACGTGCACTATGCGCGTATTCTCTGCGATCTCTCGCACGACAGCGGATTCAAGGTGCTCGTGGCCCTTCGCGGGACCGATGGGCTTGCGTTGGCGAGGGAGTTTCATCCCAGCGCCATATCGCTCGATGTGACTTTGCCCGATATGCTCGGCTGGACTGTGCTGAACCACCTGAAGCAGGATCCATCTACCCGCCACATACCGGTCCAGATGCTGACTCTCGATGAGGACTGGCATCACGGTCTGTCGCATGGGGCCTTCGCATTTGTTACCAAACCGACTACTACCGAAGGGCTGGAGGCCGCAATCACGCGTATACGCGAATACTCCGCTCCTCGGCGCAAGAGACTTTTGGTCGTTGAAGATGATGCGGCACAGCGGCTGAGTATCGAAGCGCTGCTCGGGCACGACGACATTGAGGTGGAACTCGTTTCGGCCGGGAAGGAAGCTATCGCCGCGATCGAGGAACACGCTTTCGATTGCCTTGTTCTCGACCTGCGTCTCCCCGATATGACCGGGTTTGATCTTCTCGATCGAATTAACAAGCTTCCCTTCGGCAGGGAACTGCCGGTCGTGGTCTTTACCGGTAAGGACCTGACGCCGGAAGAGGATGCCACGCTGCATATGCTCGCTCGCAGCGTCATTGTTAAGGATGTTGAGTCCCCGGAGCGTTTGTTGGATGAAACAGCCCTCTTTCTGCATCGTGTTGTCACCGACTTGCCTCCCGACAAGCAACTCATGCTCGAACGCCTGCATCGCTCCGACGAAGCACTCATTGGACGCAAGGTTCTGGTGGTAGACGATGACGTGCGGAACATCTTCGCCTTGAGCAGTGTATTGGAACGCCGCGGCATGAGTGTTCTGACCGCTGGGACCGGGCGTGAGGCAATTGGCATCATCGAATCCACGCCCGACCTTGGGATTGTCCTCATGGACATCATGATGCCCGAGATGGACGGATACGAGACGATGCAGGTCATCCGGCAAAACGCGATGTTCCGGCGTCTTCCCATCATTGCGCTCACCGCGAAGGCGATGAAGGGAGACCGCGAGAAGTGCCTCGAGGCCGGCGCATCCGAGTACCTTGCCAAGCCGGTGAACACGGAGCAGCTACTCTCGGCACTGCGCATGTGGCTTCACAGATAAGCAAGCGGGCCCGCACAAAAATACTTGCAACGTCCCGCCTCTTGCAGGGTTGGACCATGAGAAGGAGCACATGAGCATTCACGACCAGGCAAACATACTGATGGTGGACGACCAGCCGGGCAAGCTCCTGAGCTATGAAGCGATCCTCAAGGATCTGGGTGAGAATCTGCTCAAAGCCAGATCGGCCCGCGAGGCTCTGGATCTACTACTCCACCATGACATCGCAGTTGTGTTGATGGACGTAAGCATGCCGGAAATCGACGGCTTCGAGCTGGCCGACATGATGCACCAGCATCCACGCTTCCAGAAGACCGCGATCATCTTTATTTCGGCCGTGCACTTGACCGACCTTGATCGTATCAAGGGATATGAAAGCGGGGCCGTGGACTACATCTCGGTCCCAGTGGTCCCGGAGCTGCTCCGGGCCAAGGTCGGCGTCTTTACGGAACTGCACCGCAAAACTCGCCAATTGGAACAACTAAACCAAGAACTAGAACAACGAGTCGACGAACGGACTGAACAGATCAGCAGTCTGAACAGGCAGCTTGAACAACGGGTAGCGGAGCTGGAGACGATCATGCAGGTTTTGCCGGTTGGCGTGGCCGTCTCGCACGATGCCGAGTGCCGCTCCGTTACGGGCAATGCCGCGCTGAGCGAGATGCTCGGTGTAGCCTCTGGGGAGGACCTGTCACTCTCTGGAAATGACAGGCAATTCTTGCCGTTTGAGGTCTATCGGCAAGGTAAGCGGCTAGAGCGTGACGACCTGCCTTTGGCCCGATCGGCAAGGACCGGAAAGCAACTGGGCAGTGTGGAGTTGGAGATTCGACGCAACAACAGCGAACCGATCCATCTGTTGGCCAGTGCCAGCCCGCTATTTGGCGAAGATGGCAGTGTGCGTGGCGCCGTTGGCGCATTCTTCGATGTCACCAGCCGCAAGCAGCTTGAGAATCTTCTGCGTGAGCGGGCCGATTTGCTTGAACTCGCTAGCGAAGCGATTATGGTGCGCAGCCTCGACGGCATGATCCAATTCTGGAACGCCGGTGCGGAGGCACTCTATGGATGGAGCCGCGAGGAAGTGCTCGGCAAGTGCGTGCACGAGTTGCTGCAGACGCGCTCCGAGTCGCTCGATTCCATGCGGGAGATGCTCGCTAGTCAGAAAAAATGGCATGGAGATCTAAACCAGGTCACCCGCGCGGGACACCATATTGTTGTTGCAAGCCGACAGGCGCTCACTGCGGATGGCACCGCCATACTGGAGATCAACCGTGATATCACCACGCAACTCAAGGCCGAAGAGGCGTTGAGGAAAACGGAGCGGCTGGCCGCTATGGGACGGGTCGCCGGCATCATTGCCCACGAGATCAACAATCCGCTCGAGTCGATTACCAACACATTCCATCTGTTGTCCGCACATCCAACGCTGGATGAAGAGGCGCGCTACTACGCGCAACTGGGCGAAGAAGAAATACGTCGGGTTTCGCACATCACGCGCCAGACGTTGGGCTTCTACAGGGAATCGAAAGCACCCGTTGCGGTTTCGCTGCCTCAACTATTGGACGACATTCTGGAGTTGCAGTCGCGGCGTCTCGAATTCGGAAACATCGAAATCGATAAGCAATACCTGCACAACGGCGTCATCCAGGGATTTCCCGTTGAGCTCAAACAGGTCTTTCTGAACCTGATCGGGAACGCGGTGCAGGCCATGCCGGAGGGAGGAAGACTTCGCCTTCGCATCGTAGGCTGTCAGTCGCATGACCCAAGCGGCATCTGCGTATCGATCATTGATACTGGTACAGGCATAGGGACCGAGCAGGCACAACATCTGTTCGAACCATTCTTCACAACAAAGTCCACAAAAGGTACCGGCCTGGGGCTGTGGATCAGCAAGGGTATCGTTCAGAAGTATGGTGGGGCGATTTGTTTCCGCAGTGTGCGCCATTCCGATGGCAACATCACATGTTTCCGGGTCTTCTTTCCCGATTCACAAAGCATGACTTATGTTGAACCAATCATCGCAGAAGCTCGGGCTTCCTATGCTGAGCTGGCAAGGAGCTCGAATGGACATAACTAAAACTGCAATCCTATGCGTCGATGACGAGGACATTCCTCGCACACTACGCAAAATAATCCTGCAAAAGAAAGGTTACGAAGTGGTCACCGCGAGCACTGGTAAAGAGGCGTTGGCAATCCTCGCCACGCGCCGCATCGATCTTGTGCTTACCGACCAGATTATGCCGGGCATGATGGGTACTGAACTCACGCGGCAGATCAAATTCGCTATGCCGGACATGCCGGTTGTGATCGTCTCCGGCGTGATTGAGCTGCCCCCCGACGCATCGATCGCGGACCGCTTTATTAGCAAGATCGAAGGTCCCGAGGCACTGTTCTGCGGCATCGACGAAGTTTTGAGCAATTCCCGATATTCCGAACGAACAAACGGGAATGAACCGGTTGCCGCTGGGGAGAATTGTTACGAGTCTCCTTAAACTGCATTTCCATTTCGACGGTCGGCAATCTCACCGGACAGGTCGGAGATGTTTGCCGAAATGACTACGTGTTACACATTGATTTAAGATGCTGACTCTGGATGAGTCTCCGGCGCAACTGCCCCGGAGACTCGTAGGTGTATCGTTTCGCAGCCGGGCAAACAAAATGGTAATGCCCGGTTAAGGCATTACCACGCTTGCCGATTGCACGTTTTTAGGCATCGAGAGATAGCCGGAGACCTTATTCTTTTCGATGTTGTTGACTACGATCTCAAAGAGAGCGGGGTCTTTGCCGGAGTAGAACTGCACGGGCTCGTCCAGAGTTTTGTCCTTCTTCTCGATGTCGCGGTCGTCGGAACTGACGACGAGGCTGAAGCGCGCGTGCTTGTCGTCCACCTTGACGAGCTTCAATTTAACCGGGGAGAGCAGGGTGGGCTTGGCGCCCTTTTGCAGGGTGAACTCGACGTACGTGCGGTCGCCTTTGTGCTTGAGCTCTTCCAGTTGCGTCGCGTTGGTAGCGATCAGGCCGCTCATCACGCCTTCGTCGCCCTTCATGCTTTGCATCTGGGCCTTGGTTGCATCGAGGTCGCTGCGTGTCGAGGCAACATCGGTTTTAACTCCGCCGACATCGGTCTTGACGTTGGCAACGTCGCTGGATACGTCGCCAATCTGTTTCTCCGCCGACTGCTGCGCCTGCGCGAGTTTTACTGCTTCGGCGTTCTGCTTTTTTTGCTCGGCGAGGATGGCCCCGGTGCGTGTGTCGATCTGCTTCTGCGTGGCGCCGACGTTCTGGGTAAGGGTATCGGCGGTGGCGCGAAGTCGTGCATCGGTAGCGTCAAGGCGGTCGGAGAGATCTTGGTTCTTCTTGTCGGCGGCGGCGCTAAGCTGCTGATCGGATGCGGCAATGCGACTCTGCAAGCTATAGCACCAACCCAGAGCGCCTATACCTAACAGAGATGCAACGATGACCGCTGCGATGAATGCACCCGAGCTGGAACGTCCATTTTCATATGGTTGTGTATCGCTCATTATTTTCCTCCTTGCACTCCCCCTAGGGCGGCATGGGTGTGTTTTCAATGGGACGCCAGACAGATTCCAAAAGGTTGCACAATGAAAATTGTCACCATCAATCGCGTCGAGGGTTCATTCCAACTTAGAAAGGTGTTCTATAGGACTAAAATTCTTATCGCTTTCCCCATCGTCTAGGCCGCGAAGGAGTTAATCATTTATTTTTGCGGGATAGGAAATTTCCGGAAGATCACGAACAGCATTTTCTAAAGGGAACGCCCTCTGTATAACGTCCCTCTTTGCGTCAGTTTCACAAGATTGCGGCACAATCGTGTATTTCTGTTCTAGAAGTGCGCAACCTTGTGTATGCCGGACTCGTCAGTAGGCTGGCTGGCATCCTGTTCAAAGGTGCGGCTCACAACATCGCGTGAGCCGAGGCCAACAGCCAGGGCGAGCGTGAGAACGATGCCGCCAAACAGGATTCCGAATGCAAGTTCAACGATCGTGCCTCCGATGTCCAGGTGTTCCAACACCATGGCCGCGGTCAGCACAAGTACCAACCATTTAACCCCCTGGCTGAGCAGACGTGCGTATTGCAAATGGTTGTTGACAGCGCCGATCAGAACACTGCGCGCCAGAAAGCGTGCTGAGATGATGCCTGCCAGTATCAGCAGAACGGCGCCAACAAGATGCGTGACATAAGGAAGCAGAAACGCAGACATAATGTCCGAGTTGGCGTATCCCGAAGCAAACGCAGACACACCGACCATCAGTCCGACCAGCACACAGCCCCAGAATGCGAGGCGCGCAACAGCTATCGTCGGGCTCTGTATCAAGGCCCATTCCAGGCGTCCGGCCGTACTGCCCTTACGCACGCGCTCATCGAAGCGCAGGGCAGTCAGAACAAACTTTAGTCCGTACGCCAACAGCGCGCCGAGAAGACCGGAAATCAAGATGGCGAGGACCAGCGCCATCACAGCGGGTAGCAGGGTCGCAACCTTGGTCAGGACACGGGCAATGGATTCGTGCAACGCGGATTCAATCTCTTGCCACATCGGATCCTCCATACGCTTGAATCAGTTGGACCAACATTGTTTGCCCATCGGCAAGCTAATCAGGGAGTAAAGCGGTCCGGCCATCGCCAACGCGCCAGCAAGTACGGTTTTTCATCGCCGAAGGTCAATGCGAGGGCAGATATATATACTTCAGCTTCGGCGTCGCTCAAATCTGCCACTAGCGTTACATGAGATGCGGCCCAGGCCATGTAGAGTGGCACCAGGGCCCCGAAAATATGCGTCCGGTTCAAACTCCGGTTGCGATAAGCAAGCAGAAAATCCCATACGATGCGCACCCAGAGCGTGTCTGCCATCTTGAATTCCGCGGCAGGCAGTTCGGCAAGGCGTTTGATCCCCAACAACGTACCCGGCGACATAATCAGCGACCAGATCTCCTGTAGATTGGCGACCGCGAGGTGAAATGACTCCAGCATCGGCGATGTTTCCGCGGGGGATGCAGACGCTGAATCCGTATGATCTGTCCGCTGGCTGTTCGATGGGTCCTTTGTCGGGATCGATGTTTGACAGGCGGCCACGTTGCGCACGGGATACAACGGGCGACTCCTTTGCCAGTAGCTCGCGCTTCGTTCGATCTCCGCAAACATGGAATTCAAGATTCGCGTCAGCAGAGAGGTAATATCGGGATTCGGCGGTTGAGCAAAGTGCCCCACGCCGACATCGACCTGAGCGATAGCATTGGATTGTCTGATCGCCTCCAGGCAGGGCCAGAGGATCAGGTCTTCACGCGACGTAGAGTCGCCTGCGGGTGCCACTGATACCAGATGTTGTAGGAATGTACGGGAGTACGCTGCATCCGGCGCAAGAGGAAAGCAAATCTCTGTGCAATACAGAGCTCGAGTGAGCGGGCGCAGGGTAGCGCTGTTCAGCAGCCCCCGGTAGCGGTCGAGCTGGTATCTGGCCACGCTGAGACCTGCCCCGTCGTGCAGCACCGGGTTGGCGAGCGCGAGTATACAGGGCCACGGCAGCGGATCGGATTCCGGATGCAGACTGAACGACTGCGTTAGCGTTGTGCTGTTCTGCCAGACGTTCTAGATCCACATAGGATGAGCGTGCATACGGCCATGACTGGGGCAATGTTATGAGCGGACGATAGGGAGCCAATTGCAGATGGGGCGCGCTATGCCTGAGTTCTTCGTCCAAGACAGGTATTTTTCCCTCTCCATCATGCACCGGATATGCCAGCACGATGCTGAGTTCAGTTGGAATTTCGACCATGGAGCGGGCAAGCGTCGCGACAAATTGGCGTAACTCCTGCGAGGTGCCGGGGTCCGCATGGAGAAGCAGTATCTGACGATCTGCGCCATCATGGACTTCGACCCCAACCTGCGAATCAGCGGGACTGTGAGGTGCGGATGCGGGGATCTGTTCCAGTTTGGTTTGTTCCTTCTCAGACAAAGCAAGGGCATCGGCCGTCGAGCGCTCTTCAGCAATCGCCTGACCGGCATGATCTGGTGTGATTGTGCGTACGGTAGGCTGCAATTCAAACCAAAGGAAAGAATAAGGCGCAAGCGACAGCATATAAGGCTGCATAGTAATGGGAGGAAATGCGCTGTAACCGAAGACCTCTGTGGGAGTGCGGCCCTCGTACTCGGCCAGGTCGAGCGAGACCGGCTGGGCAAAGCGGGAGAGATTCGCAACACATAGTACAGATTCATCGCCTAGTTGGCGAAGATAGGCGAGTACCTTGCGGTTGGCAGGGTTCAGAATCCGCAGTGTGCCTCGACCGAACACGCTGAAAAGCTTGCGCAGGCCAATCATATTGCGCGTCCACTGCAGCAAAGAGGATGGGTTCTTTTGCTGCTCATCGACGTTGACTGCCTGGTAGCCATAGACCGGGTCGGAGATCACGGGCGAATTCAGCTTCGCGCTGTCGCCGGTAGAAAAGCCGCCGTTGGGGCTGACATCCCACTGCATGGGAGTCCGGACTCCGTTGCGGTCTCCCAGGTCCAGATTGTCGCCCATGCCTATCTCGTCGCCGTAATACAGCACCGGCGTACCGGGGAACGAGAACAGCAGGCTGATGAGCAACTCAATGCGGTTCCGGTTGTTGTCCAGTAGCGGAGCCAAACGGCGGCGAATGCCAAGATTCAGTCGCGTACGCGGGTCGGAGCTGTACGCCAGGTACATATAATCGCGCTCATCGCGGGTCACCATCTCCAGGGTGAGTTCGTCATGGTTGCGCAGAAAGAGCGCCCACTGGCATGGTTCCGGAATTTCCGGCGTCTGCTGCATGATGTCAACGATGGGCAGCCGGTCTTCCTGGCGGACTGCGACGTAGATGCGAGGCATCAGAGGAAAGTGGAACGCCATGTTGCATTCGTCGTTTTCTCCGAAGTAGGGCCGCACATCGCTGGGCCATTGATTGGCCTCGGCCAGCAGGAATCGATTGCTATACTCCGCGTCAATCACCGCGCGCACAGTGCGAATAATTGCATGCGTCTCGGGAAGGTTCTCGCATCGCGTGCCGTCACGCTCCACCAGATACGGAATGGCGTCCAGGCGAAGGCCGTCCACGCCGCGGTCCAGCCAGAACCGCATGGCGTCGAGCATCTCGTCCAGCACCGCCGGGTTGTCGTAATTCAAATCGGGTTGGTGGGTGAAGAAGCGGTGCCAGTAGTACTCGCCGGCCACCGGGTCCCACGCCCAGTTCGATGACTCCGTGTCATTGAAGATGATGGGCACACCGGCAAACCGCTCATTGCTTTCGCTCCATACATAGAAGTTGCGCTCCGGCGATCCCGCGGGGGCATGGCGCGCGCGCTGGAACCACGGGTGCTGGTCGGAGGTGTGGTTCATCACCAGCTCAATGAGCACTTGCATATTGCGCGAGTGGGCCGCGTCCAGAAAGCGCTGGAAATCGTCCAGTGTGCCGTAGCTGGGATGCACATTTACGTAGTCCGCGATGTCATAGCCGTCGTCCCTCAGCGGTGATGGAAAGAACGGCAGCAGCCACAGGCACGTCACGCCCAGCTCCTGCAGGTAATCCAGTTTCCCAAGCAGGCCTGGAAAGTCCCCAATGCCGTCCGCATTGCTGTCGGCAAAGGTGCGCACATGCAGTTCATAAAGAATCGCGTCTTTGAACCAGAGCGGATTGGTTGCGCTTCCCGGTTTCTTCACTGGCCGGCTCCCGCCACGGACATCTGGTTATGATGCAAATTGCCAAGCCAGTGATAACGGCAAAGTGTAATGTCTGCGTATTCAAGCCTATCCGTGGCTCTTATACAGACAACCAGTCCTCCACACATGGCATCCGAATACCATCGGCCCACCCAGGGTTTGGGATCGCCGCTCCCGCACGAGCAAAACGAGTGGCTCAGTCCCCCCGAAGTGAATATCCAGGAGGACACCATGGCACATTCTGGCACTTACTTGGCAGCCCGCATGGCAGGTTCTTTGTACCGCGAGCAACCTGACGATAACCCATTGCAAATGCGTAGCCTCTTCGCTCGTATTCTCACAACCACTGTGGCTCTAGGCGTCTTTGGGATGCTTGCAGCCGCATTTCCAGGCACGGCCAACTCGCAGGAGCCGAACCCCACGCAGCAGTCAGTCCCAGACCAGGCAAACCCCATCACCGAACAGAACGGGATCTATATCTACCGGGTCAAGGTGGTGCAGCGCAACCTGGACTGCGTGAACTATCTCCACCGTAGCGGCTCTACCACGATCGGCTTTGACGGCACGCCCCTGCTGCCCAATGCCAAGGGCGAAGCAAAGGTCACCAGCGAGCGCGGTGGGATCACCATCGAAGCGAAGTTCGATGGTCTGACTCCGGCAAACGGCTTCGGCAAAGAGTATCTGACCTATGTGCTGTGGGCCATCTCGCCCGATGGGCGAGCGCAGAACCTGGGCGAAGTGCTGCCGGCAGGCACCAAGAACAACATCCGTGTAACCACGGCGCTACAGTCGTTCGGCATGATTGTCACGGCCGAACCGTACTTCTCCGTCACCGAGCCGAGCGATGTTGTCGTTATCCAGAACGTGATCCGGCCCGACAAGACAAACGGCGTGATGGAAAAGGTGAACGCCAACTACTATCCTACTACCGAGGGGTGCCTATGCCGAGACGGCGGGTGCACACACCGTAACCAACCCGATCACGCGCGACGAGCATTCGCCGCTGGAATTGTTCGAGGCGGATAACGCAGTGCGCATTGCGCAGGATGCCGGCGCCGACAAGTATGCGCCTGAAATCATCTCGCAGGCCAAACTGGACCTGAAGAATGCATCGGACATCGACGTGAGCAAGCATGGCGATCAGAAGATGGAGATCACCGACGCTCGTGAGGCAGTGGAGCGAGCTGAGGATGCGCGCATTGCGTCGTTGCGCAAACAGGCGGCAGAGCAGCAGGCCGCCACTGTGACGGCAAAGGACGTGGCGCAGCAACAAGCTGCGCAGGCGCAAGTCCAGGCTGCGCAGTCGCAGGTCCAGGCGGACCAGGCGCATATGCAGGCTGAGCAGGCAAAGGCGGCTAAGGAAGAGGCCGATGCGGCGCGTTCGCAGGCAGAGGCGCAGGCAGCCGTGGCACAGGCAAATGCGGCGGAGGCCAACATGAGCGCCGAACACGCCAACGCCGTTCGCGAGAAGCTGCGTCAGCAGTTGAACTCCGTGATCGCAACCAGTGAATCTGCGCAAGGCTTGATCGTCAACATGTCCGATGTCCTCTTCAACACGGGACAGTACACGCTCAAACCGGACACCAAGGTCAGCCTCGCAAAGGTTGCTGGTATTTTGCTGTCATATCCCGGATTGACCCTGCAGGTCGAAGGCTATACCGACTCGGTCGGCTCCGATACGTTCAACCAGACGCTCTCCGATAAGCGGGCGGAGACGGTGAAGAATTTTCTGGTTGCGCAGGGTGTGTCGCCGAATAACATCACCTCGCAAGGATTCGGCAAGAACGACCCGGTGGCGGATAATTCGACAGCCCTCGGCCGCCAGCAGAACCGTCGCGTGAACCTGGTGGTGTCGGGCGATGCAATCGGCATCGACGAAAGCAAGAACGCCAGTGTGTCTGCACACTGACAACAGCCTCGGTAAGCAAGCGTGTCGCGGCTGGAATATTTTGGGCGTGTTGACAGATGATCCCATTCATGTGCGGGGAGACTGCGCATCAGTAGGGTCCCCATGATGGATTTGTGGGTTGATTGTGTCGCCGGATTCGATGGAACTTTGTGTCTGCCACTGACTCGTTGCCCAAGAAAAGCCGAGAAGGATGAGGAATATGAGGATTCTGAGTTTACGACTCATCCTGGCATTGATTCTCGGGATCACCCTGGTGTCGTTGGCCTCATCCTGGTACGAGGTGCGCACTGAGAATGGCGCAATGCGCCTCGACCTTGAACGCAAGGCGTTGACCCTTGGCGAGAGCCTTGGCAACACCGCGGAGTCGTATCGACAGACAGGAAACCACAGCGGCCTGGAGCAGATGTCGGAGCAGTTCACCAACCGCGATCATCTGCTCGGAATCGGCATCTATGGCGCCGGCGGCTCCCCCGAGGTCGTAACTCGCGCTTTGGATGCCCTCCTCTCGCCACCTCCGCAGCTACTAAGCGACGCGCTGGCAAGCAACCGCACGCAGAGCCGATTCTTGTTGCTGCACTTCAAGCCGGTCTACATGCAGGCAGTCCCTCTACACGATACGGACAAGGGCGTGGCAGGAGCGCTCATCGTTGTGCATGATGCCACGTATATTCGAACCGAGATTCTTCGCACCTGGGGGCGCACCTTCGTTCGCATGGCATTGCAGGTGCTAGTTATCGTGGTCATAACGATCTTGATCTTGCGTCGCAACCTCGCTGCGCCCGTTGCCCGTGTAGAGCAGTGGATGAAAGCGCTGCGCACCGGTCGGCATGTGCCCCCCCCGTCCGCGAATGACATGGATTTCCTGTGGCCCGTGGCCCGCGAGGTGGCGCCCTTGGCGGAGAGCCTGCAACGGGCCCGCGCCTCAGCAGAGACGGAAGCCAGGTTACGCAATACCAATGAATCCCTATGGACCGCTGAGCGGCTGGCAGACCGCGTCCGCGATCAGTTGGACGGCAGCAGCCTCTTCGTTGTATCGAACCGTGAACCATACATCCATAGTCGGAATGGTAAAGAGATTACGGTGACTGTGCCCGCCAGCGGCGTCGTGACGGCGATTGAGCCAATCCTGTGCGCATGCAATGGAACTTGGGTTGCCCATGGCAGCGGCGATGCGGATTTGGGAACTGTGGATTCACATAGCCGCCTGCAGGTGCCCCCGGAGGAGCCGCGCTATGCGCTGCGCCGCGTCTGGCTGAACGCCCAACAGGAAGACGGATACTATTACGGCTTCGCCAACGAGGGCCTCTGGCCTCTCTGTCACATCGCTCATACCCGGCCGATGTTCCGCACCAGCGACTGGGAACAATATCAAAGTGTGAATGAGAAATTTGCCGACGCACTTGCGGAGGAAATCGGGAGTGAACAACATCCTGTCGTTCTCATTCAGGATTACCACTTCGCCTTGCTCCCCAGCATGTTGAAACAACGATTGCCTCAGGCACGAATCGCTATCTTCTGGCATATTCCGTGGCCCAATTCCGAGGCATTCGGCATCTGCCCGTGGCGAAAAGAGCTGCTGGACGGTCTGTTAGGTGCAGACTTGATCGGGTTCCAGGTCCAGGCAGACTGCAACAATTTTCTTGATACAGTGGACCACTTCCTCGAAGCCAGAATCGATCGAGAACATTTTTCGGTAAACCGGCGAACCCATGAATCTCGCGTGCGCCCATTTCCAATCAGCGTGGAGTTTGAGGACGACGATCAACCCCTGGGGGGGGAAATAGCCGAAGACCGCAGCCTGCTGCTTGCAGAACTTGGCATCGAAGCTACCTTCCTTGGCGTGGGCGTTGACCGCGTCGACTACACCAAGGGCATCGTAGAACGCTTCCAGGCAGTAGAGACATTTCTTGAAATGTCTCCCCGATACCGGGGAAAATTCACCTTCATCCAGATCGGTGCGCCATCTCGCAGCCGTATCAAGCGATATAGCGAGTTCCAGTCCGAGGTGGCTGCTGAAGCTGAGAGGATCAACTCACGTTTTAAACACGGCAAATGGAAGCCTATTGTCTTTCTGAACCGCCAGCACAGTCATCGGGACGTCCAGCGCTTCTATCGTGCCGCGCATCTATGCATGGTCACGTCTCTGCACGATGGGATGAATCTTGTGGCCAAGGAATTTGTAGCTGCTCGTCGCGATGAACGAGGCGTCTTGGTCCTGAGCCAATTTACCGGCGCGGCCAGGGAGTTGCACGACGCCATTCTGGTAAATCCATACGACATTCAGGCTACCGCCGAGGCGATCGCCCAGGCTTTGGAAATGAGCGTGGAGGATATGGCCGACCGAATGCGCCATATGCGAAGGTACGTGAAGCACCACAACGTCTACCGGTGGGCAGCGGACCTGGTCGGCGAGTTATGTGACGTTCGTCTTGAGAACGGAGATCGGGAAATATCACTTTCCTCGAAGGGTGTTTACGGGAATGGGTAGTGTAGGGTCTTCCCCAAGGTCATCTCCCACGGCATTTTTCAAGCGGCTTGCTTTCGCGCCGCAATCGTTGCTCCTATTGGACTACGACGGGACGCTGGCCCCGTTTCATACCCATCGGCATCGCGCCTATCCCTATCCCGGGGTTTTGGCGTTGCTGCAAAGCATCGTCCAATGCGGTAGTTCCAGGGTCATCCTTATCACAGGCCGCCCGATTGACGAGTTGCAGCCTCTCATCGCCCCGCTATGCAGTATTGAGATTTACGGTTCGTATGGTCTGGAGCATCTATTAGCTGACGGGACTTATAACCAGACCGCCATCGCTCCGGAAATTACGGCATTGCTGTATAACGCGCAGTCGAGGTTAGCTGTGTCGGGGCTGGGTGATGGGATAGAAATCAAACCTGGAGGAATTGCCATTCACTGGCGCGGGCTGCCTGCGTCAGTGATCGATAGGATTCAAATCTACGCGCAAACGGCCTTGGCTCCTCACGCGAAACTGCCCGGACTCATACTGTTCGAATTCGATGGAGGTCTGGAACTGCGTGTCGCCCACCCCAACAAAGAGGATACCGTCGGCTCCATCCTTGAGGGCTCGGCCTCAAAGATCCCTGTCGCCTATCTGGGAGACGACCTCACAGACGAGGGGGCCTTCCGTATGCTGAGGTCTCGCGGACTGACCGTTCTCAGCCGCCCGCAGTATCGAGAAACAAATGCACAGTTCTGGATTCAGCCTCCCGATGAACTGATTGCTTTTCTTCAACGCTGGCTGGACTGCATCTCTGCCTGATCGGACGATGCGAACCCATCCTAACGCATTGTAGCAATTGCTATAGACCAAAAATGAATTGTCATTCTGAGCGCAGCGAAGAATCCCCGCATTTTGCTCGCTGCGCGACGGTCTGCACCTTTAGCAAAGGTGCACTAATCGCGCCCATCCGAGGATGAGATGTTTATGCGCTGCTCTATACCTTTGAACCAATCGGCAGGCGCGTTGTGAGAATCGGAAACGCCAGCATTGCAATCGACGCCGCAAGAATGAACATCGCTTTTGGTCAACATTCTTGATGGCCTCACGAACATGACCAGGCTCTCTATCGGTTGCCGTCAAATCACAAACGAAAGAGGCTGACAGGGAGAATTCCCTGCCAGCCCCATCGATCGAGCGTTTCTAACCGGTTACTGGATCGCCATGCGGTGTTCTGCCTTGACTGTGCTCTCGTCTACTGCCGAGTCGCTTGCAACAGGGTTGACTGCGCCCAGCGGAATCAGAGTCGACGTTACCGTCTTGCTGTCGTCGGTTCCGGTGTAGACCACAATGCGTGACGCATCGATGCCCTTGTCAGTCACCAAATAGTCCTTGGTGTTGACGGCGCGTTGTTCTGCCTTACTCGGTTTCGGATGGCGGCGCTTCGCTTCCGCGGCGTCAACCTTCTGCTCCTTTGCGTCTTCGTTGCCCACCAGGGCCAGCTTGGCGTCGGTAGAGCGCTGCAGGGCGAGTGTGATGTCGTCCAGGCAGGCCTTGGCTTCGTTGTCCACGCGCGTCGGACGCTTGGTATCCCGCTCGAAGCTCACTGAGCATAGGCTGGACGCCATGGGTGCCGCAACTGGTGGTGGCGGTGGTGGCGGCGGCGGCGCAATCACATTTACGCTGGTCGTCGCAGACAGGCTGTGTCCCTTGTCGTCTGCCACGCCGCACGTCACTGTAATCGTCCCCGGAGCTGCTCCCGCCGTCGACAGCATAGCCGATGGCGTGGTGCCGCTGATGGAGCCGGCAGTTGCGTTATAGCTATAGGTCAGTGGACGGTTCTGCGGGCTGGCCGCGATGACCGTAATGGTCGAGCTGTCGCCCGGATTCACCGACGAAGGATTGGCCGAGCAGCTGATGGTCGGCGGAGCGAACGACTTCACCGTGAACTGGGTAGAGCAGTCCGCCATCTGGCCCGGCTTGACGCCCTGCGACACATGGCCCTTCACCGTGTAGGTTCCCGGGGCCGCGGCAGAAGTGTCCACCGTCGCCGTGCTCGACGTTCCGGAAACCGCACCGCCATCCGAGGTCCAGGTGTAAGTGACGACCTTCTTCGGGTTCGGATTCAGGTTCATCGCCGAGCCCGTCACTGTGATCGGATCTCCCGGATACACAAACGATGGCGAGAGCGAGCAGCTATAGCTCACCGGCAGCGGAGGCGTGATGCTGCCCATGCGCCACACCAGCCCGGCGCTGGCCATTAGGGCGGGAAGATGGGCGCGTCCGCCCAGTGGAAATGCATTGACGGGGCTACCGTACGCTCCGAAATCCACGTTGTTGTAGGTATAGTCAACCTGGAACAATCGTAGCGAGAGCGGCTTAGTTATGTTCCAATCCAGCCCGCCACCAGCGGTATAGGATGGCCCGCCCCACGTCCATGGATTGTGGTATTGATATCCGATGTTGCAGCAGACCCTGGTATTCGGTCCGGCCAAACGCGATATGCCAATCAATCCGTGTGCGAAGAGCGTGAAGTGGTCCATATTGCGACGAGCAATAGGCCCGATCTCTGCGTCGTAGAGTCCGTCGTTGTTACCGTCCGGATGCGCCTCAAAGGCCGCTTCCAGGCCAAGTCGCCGATTGAAGTAGTACGCGCCGCTGGAATATGCGCCCAGTCGAATATCGTTGTAGGAGATGACTACATCGGCATCCGCACCGTGCGCCTGAAAGTAAGAATAGAGCATGGAAAAATCGAACCGCGAATTGTATTCCGTACCGCTGGTTGTTGTTGCCGGCGCACTCTGGGCTTCAAGACTCAGAGAGACCATAGGCATCGCGCAGATTGCTGCTAGAGCAAGGCGTACCGTGAATCGGGAAAATCTAACAATAGCGTTCATCGTCCACTACCTCCAGATAGGCCATATGGCCAAATATTCTTGCAGATGAAAAAGCGCGCATTGCATGACCCATATGATCGCTTCTCCATGCATATAAAAATCATGGCCGATAGGCGAATAAACCGCGGACGCTCATGCTCCGAGCCATTGATGAATCAAGCTGGAGCAAAACAAGACTGCATACTTCCAGCGACCGGATGAGTTATCCGTCCATTTCCGCTGGGATGCTATGTCCTTTTAATGGGTTGCCACCCGGCATTTTTTTTCGCCGCTGTCCCATAACCGCGAAGCATACGCTCGCCTGCTTGCACCTCAGGGCGAGCAACCGTGAGGCAACCTTTTTTTTTGAATGGGGCATCCATATTTTGCAAGAGTGGCACGTCGCACTTCACGCAAGGCAACTCGGGCCAGGCAATCGCACAAATTGGCTTATATCCAGCCTGTAGAGGCTTAAGGATATCCCTGTCTTCTAAGGAGGCTTATGAAATACTTCAGCAATATTCCCACGCTAATTCTGGCCGCGGCGACGTTGGTTGCAGCCGGGTGCTCCAGCAGCTCCACCACCCCCTCCACCACCACAAACACAGGCAGCGCCAGCACGGCCTATGTTTCCAGCGGGGACCCCAGCATTTATGGCTACTCTACGGCCAGTTCATCCAGCACAGCCACCTCCACAATCAATGGGCCGAGCAGCGATGCCTTTATCGGAGCGGCCACGGACACAAGCGGCAACCTGTATACCATCGACAAATCGACCGTTGGCAGCAGCACAACCTATACGGTCAATGAGTATGCTGCCGGCTCCAACTCCACCGGCGGAGCAACCACCGCAACCATGCGCACCTTCACCTCCGCGGCGTTCACCTCCGCGCCAACCAGCCTTACCGTAGACCAGAGCGGCAATATCTATGTAATGTTGAGCGGAGGGACGTTGGTGCGCTTCGCGGCCAATTCCTCCGGTTCGGTCAGCGCGTCGGCGACTCTGACTGGCCTGGTCAACGTCAGCACCAATGTCAGCGTCATGGCTACCGACTCAGTAGGCAATCTGTATGTCACCATTCCTGTCTCATTGACCGACAACCACAACATCATTGCGGTGTATAGCTCCGGCTACGCGTCAGGGGCGGCGTCGCTGCGCACCATCATTCCCGCCACAGAGATCAACATTACGTCGCTCGGTGTGGATGCCAGCGGGAACATATATGCTACGGGCAAGGATGCCACTGGCAACATCGAGGTGGCTGTCTTCTCCTCCACTGCAACGGGAGCTTCCACGGCTACACGCGTCATCACCGGTGCCAGCACCACCCTGAAGACTCCGTGGCAGGTTCAGGTTGACGGGGCGGGCAATACCTATGTGGGCGATTCATCCAATGGCGCTGTCGGAGGAACGGCTGTAGTGTACAAGTTTGCTGCGTCGGCAACTGGCAACGTTGCGCCAAGCGCGACATTCACGACTTCGGCCATCGCCAATGCCACCACAGGACTGGCGATTCACTGAATCACTTCAATGTTTGCAGGAAGGCTGTGCGGTTCTCCGCACAGCCCGTTTCTTTCGTCCGGCTCTCAGAGTTTTCCAGCAGCCTTCAAGGTTGCTTCGATCGTAGCCAAGGGAAGTAAGAGGGTCAAAGGCATGTCCAGCATGGGGACTGCTCCGTAGCTGGCATACCATCCGGCTACTTTTTCATTTTTGGCGTCGATGAGAAGCGCTACGCCGCCAACTTCGGCGGATGCCAGCAGGCAGCGTCTACCAGCAGAGAGCAAGAGTTGGCCGCCGATTCCCTGTCCTTGTACCTTGCGATCTACGGCCAGGCGCGCCAGCCGAAACGCCGGCACGTCATGCCGAGCCAGTCCGCGCCGCACTACTCTCCGGTGTCTCGGCATAGGCGACGGATGCCGGACTCAGGCTGTAGAAGCCTAGGATGGTTTCGTTGTCGGAGTCGTCGATGGCGAGAAAGGTCTTGGCGCCCCCGAGATCGTGGCTCTTACGTGCGTACCGGCGCAGATACTCATTCAAAGCCTCTTCGCCGCAGTCGAAGACTTCCCGGTTGCGCTGTTTTGCGATCGGCTCTTCATGCCATGCTTTTCGATTCATGGTCGCTGGGGAAGACCTTGGGCGGCTGCAAGCAGCTTCGCATTTGGAGCGGGCGGGTTCTCCAAGAGATCCAATACCAGCAAGCTGTCTCTTCCGGAGAGCTGTACCTGTTCGGACTCTTCAATGACGTTCTTGGCGGCGCGTATCGCATGTTGCACAACGAAATCCGTCAAGTCGGTATGCTGCAACGCCACCGCGCGGAGCAGTAGTGTCTTCTCTTCGGAGCGAATCCGCAGGGACATCCGGCTGTTATCTTCGACCGCCACTCGTGGCATCGCATCCTCTCAATCTGTACACATTCAAAGCGTACATGAACACGGATATAAGGTCAAGTAGACGGGCGAAACGGCCTGCAACAAACTTTACACCTTTGAGACAAAAGCTTCTCCCATAACCCATTTCATTGCATGTAGATATACTTCGATCCGCCATGACTCGGAACGGAACTATTCCACTCGGGTATAGTTTTCATCACTCTTGTCAAATTAGCACGGACATATGTTGCCTGATAGCGTAGTCTAGTTGTCAATCGCACCTAAACGCCTCACATTGTGTGGGCAACGGTTCCTGCGGCCAGAGGATTATTCCTCGCGCAAAGGAACCTCACATGCCTACGCCGCGCAATTTGAACCGGCACATTTTAAATCCAGCGAACTCGACCAGACCGCGCAATATCATCCTCTCCCAACTGCCTGCGGATGAATACGCGGCGCTGGAGAAGCACTTTGTCTCCTTGGACCTGCCTCTGCACAAGCAACTCTCCCAACCCAATCAGCCCATCGAGTTCCTCTATTTTCCGAATACCGGCCTCATCTCCACCGACGCCGTCACCGTCAAAGGCGAGCAGGTTGAGGTCGGCGTTATCGGGCGCGAAGGCTTCTCCGGCCTGCCCGCTCTGCTTGACCAGCCGCAGTTGTCTCACACGGTCGTCATGCAGGGGGCCGGCGAAGGAGTTCGCATCCCGTCTGTTGCGGTGCGTGAGGTTTTCCTCATGGGTGGAATGCTGCTAAAACTGGTGCATTTGTTTGCCTACCTTCAATTTGTGCAGATCACCCAGTCAGTCTTGTGCAACCGCATGCACGAGGTAGAGGCGCGTCTGGCAAGATGGCTGTTGACTTCGGCCGACCGCATGGAGTCGGAGTCCCTCCATCTGACCCAGGAGTTCCTTTCCCAGATGCTCGGCGTGCAGCGTTCGACCGTGACCGTGGCTGCCGGTGAGTTGCAGCGCCAAGGGATGATCGAATACTCGCGTGGACGCCTCCATATCCTAGACCGGGCCGGACTCACCGCGAAGGCGTGCGAGTGCTACGGCATCGTGAATGCTTCGTATGATCGTCTGCTAAAAAAAGACAAAAATGGCGACATCACATACGCTCTTTGACTGGGCATTCTGACTATCAACCTGTCTGCTATCATTCTGTTAATCATCGGCAACTCTGTGGGGAATTGGGACTATATGTTGCCTATCCGACAGACTTCGATTGCCCGCGCCATTATCCTATCCGCTCCACTGTATTCTTGACAGCCTTATCTACAGGTCCGTGTACAGTTTACGGATTGCCGAACTTGAGTAGGGTCTTCGTTGCCACTTTCGGTTGGTGCACAGGAGGATTCGGCCATGTCTAACGTGCTTCTGGTTGGCGAGGACGAACAGCTTCTACAGATTCGGGCCGCGTTACTGCGCACCATCGGCGCCAAGACTGCCTGCTGCACTGGATCTACGGCCATGGCGATCCAGGAATGCCAACATTGCGAGTTGGTCGTCCTCTGCCACTCGCTATCCGAAGAGCGCAGGTCTGCTCTTGCCGAAAACGTCCGCACTCGCTGGCCGGAGACCCACGTTCTGTTGGTGACCCCGACGAAGGCCCTGGAGCAGTCCGCCTCGGATGCAGGCGTGATTGCGATCAGTTCGATGGATCCCTATGCGCTTATTCGGCACGCCGAGGAATTGCTAAGACAACGAAAACCGTGCGTCAGCGAGGACGGCACCCCGCCCAATGGCTCGACGGTCATTCCGGAGTGAAACGCTCTCAGGCAGATCATGCGTACTTGCGCAGGATTCCCAGCACTTTACCCTGGATGCTGACGTTGGCCGCGGGCGCGAAGATCGGCACCATCTCCTTATTAGAGTGCTGCAGGCGGATCATCCCTAATCAATGTTCGAGGAGCGACCGACGCTATCCTAACGGATGGATTATCTATATAAAGGGACAGCCCACCAACTGAAACGCTCGACTACTGAGGCTGGCCTTAGCTACGACCCATTCGGCCCAAAAATCCGTATGAATCGTGATGAGTTGCCAAGATGGGAGGGCGGTGGAAACTGGGTCCAAGCAGAATCAGAAAGGCTGTCAATAGGAGAAACAATAAGAGGTCGATTGGCTCTTAACGGGTAACCGCCGATCATCCTCTGGCGAAGAAGACTGCGTTAAGACGATTCAAGAGACGCTTCGCCATGCCAACTTCAAAGTGACGATGGACGTGTATACGCAGGCGGTGACGGAAACGAAGCGGAACGCTCATAGCCGCGTGGTGGGGCAGATTATGGGTGATCCAGAGACCAGGGATGAAGAGTGATAAGGATTATCCAGACCGGAGAATCCTTATCGAACCTTTTCAAACCTACGTTTTTTCGGCCTCAAATGCGTAAGTTGTTGAAAGTGATTGGTGTCCCCAACGGGACTCGAACCCGTGTTACCGCCGTGAAAGGGCGATGTCCTAACCGCTGAACGATGGGGACCGGAGGCAAATTCCAGCCTGATTTACGCTCCAACCCAACCTCAACGCTACCAACATAGAGCACTGGAGTCAAAGGAGTCTCGGCGAAAGGATGGAACTGGTTCGAAGAGAGAGACAGTAACAAATACGCACGAGAAATCCACGGCATCGTTGCGCGTAGGATGTTTCGAGGGGACGGCTGAAGCTTTCACCCCACCGGGCAACTGCGCTGGTTGGGGACCCCGAAGTTTATTGAAACCGCAAAGGCGTTCGTATTATGAATCCTCCCGCACATGGCCGCAATGAAATGGGCCGCAATGAAGTTGGCCGCAACGAAGTGGGCCGCATCGAAGTCATCACCGGGCCCATGTTCTCGGGCAAGAGCGAAGAGCTGATTCGCCGCTTGAAGCGCGCCCGCATCGCGCGTCAGCGTGTGGTGTGCTTCAAGCCGGACATCGATCTGCGCTACCATCGCACGTCGATCGCGTCGCACAGCGCGCAGACCCATGAGGCGATGACGGTGTCCAACGTGGCGCGGCTGCGCGAGGTGCTGTACGAACAGCTGCCCGAGGTTGAGGTGATTGGCATCGATGAGGCGCAGTTCTTCGACGAGTCGATTGTGCATCTGGTAGGCGAGCTGGTACACATGGGCAAGCGGATTCTGATCGCAGGGTTGGACACCACCTTTACGGGCGATCCGTTTGGTCCGATTCCGGCGCTGATGGCGATCTCCGACGAGGTGACCAAGCTCTCCGCGGTATGCATTGTGTGCGGCGCGCCGGCCATCCATACGCAGCGGCTGGGAACGAGCCGCGAACTGGTGGTGGTGGGCGCTGCGGGAGTGTACGAGGCGCGTTGCCGCGCCTGCTTCCGTCCGTACCTGAACGCTCCGGAGAACGAGCAGATGGAGCTGCCCGACGCCGCGCTGCAACTGAAGTCCGCTAATGCGTGATGTAGCGGAAGGCCTGCACGGTGACATACTCATTTTTCAGCGCCATGCCGGGAACGGCCTGGTAGAGGATGCCGATGCCGACCGGCTGACCAACCGTATTGCCGTTGACGGAGTAGTTGACGATCAGCGTGGGCGTGGCGCCGCCCGGGATGAACAGGTTTGCCAGGATGACTGCCTTGACGCTGGCAACCGTGGCGGGGTTGGCGCTGGTTGAGCTATGCAGGCTTGCGTATCGCGCACCAACGTTGGCGGCATAGTTTGCGTCGCAGAATCCAAAGAGCACGAACATGATGTTGAAGAAGCCGAAGAGCATGCAGGAAGAAGGTGGGCAGCACGATCGCCACTTCCACCAGCGTTGAGCCGTCCTCCCTGCGTGTGCGGCGGGCGGGCTTATGGCGGAGAGCGATGTCTTCCGCAGTGCCCTGCGCTGTGCTTCCGCCCGCCCTCATGGTTCCATTCCCTATTGCGTCCATGGCACCCTAACCTTCGCCGATCCCCTCAGAGTCGCATTGGCGGAAATCCCCGGATACGCCATCATCCGTGGGACCGTTGCACTGGTGTTCACGATCAGATATTTGTTGGGCGTCAGATTGCCGGTACACAACGAGATGCTTGCAACCGACGCGCCGCCCGGCGTGCAGGCCCACACGTTGGTGGCCGTCGCGGCAACGCCGGGGACGTAAGGGGCCAGAGCCACGGTGTAGCTCTGGATTCCCGGCAAGTTGCTCTCATTGCCCGGAACGGCCCCGTATTCCGCGCCTGCGATCGCCGCGTTCTGGACCTGCATGTCCCACAATATTTCGCATGAGTAGTCCGCCAAGCCGAGCAGCAGGAAGACCATCACCGACAGGATCGCGGCAAACTCGATGAGCGCGCTCCCGCTCTCTTCGCGAAGCAGTCTCATTGCGCCAGCACCGCCTGCTTTCGAAACGGGTTGCCTGAGGTGAGCGCCGAGAAGTTGTCCAGCGGGTCCAGGGTGGCGTTGTAGGTGTTGAGATTGTCGGCGATGATGGGGCAGTAATTGTTGCACTGCCATACGGTGTTGTAGATCAGAAGTCCGGTTGCGGGCAGATACCATATGCCGTCGCTGCCGGGCGCCGCGGTCCCGAACGAACTGCTATTGAAGTTGAAGTCCTGGGCGGCGGTGTTGACCCAGGCGCGGTCGGCGAAGAAGAGTATCCCGGCGAGGCTGCCGCCGGAGCTTGCGGTGGGCGCCGAGATGTCGATGACGCTGGTAGTGGTGACCACAAACTGCCCGTATTGCGCTCCATTCCCCTTGGTGAAAAAGATCGTCACACCGGTGCCGGTCATCTTGACATTGGTCCATTTCGCTCCGCCGGTAATGACGTAGAGCCCGGAGTTGAGCACGATGGTGCAGTTCGACAGAGTCATGCCCTTGGTGCTTCCGGTCCCGCAGTATGTGCCAGGGTTGAGGGTCACCGTCCCGGTGGTGACGGAGTAGCTGGTGTGGTTGCAGGTGCCGCTGAAGGTGGGCGAGGTGACGGAGGCCAGAGGATCGGAGATGGCGGCGGCGGCGTACACGGTCCCCGCCTTGACCGTGCCCAGAAGACTGGAACTGCCGGACGCACCTGTGAGGATGGTCTCCGGAGCCTGGTGGATGTTATTGCTCGACGAGTAGGCGTTTCCGTCGATGTACTCCGGGCAGTCGGAGTAGAGATAGGTTGGGCCGCCTGTGTTCATCTCGTTGGCCGTGTAGGTTACGGCTCCTTTTTGATTGAGGAGATAGATGCAGGGAGGGATCTGCGCGACCGCCTGCGCGCTGACGCTGTAAGTGCCTCCGGTAAGCGCGCCCATAAAGAGTGTCGGTACCTTTTGGGTGATTTTGACTTGAACCACGTCGTAGCGGCCCGAGTAGCCACCATAGTTCGCGGGGACTGTTTCCGGAGAGGTGATAAAGCCGACGGTGGTGTTGTTCGCGCCATTGGTATATCCGTTGTAGGCCGCTTCCTGCAGTCCCTCGGTCGCCCAACTGCTGTTGTTGCGCTCCAACTCAAGCTCCGCTGCGATGACAGCGGCGTCCGCCGCGCCCTGCATCTGCTGGTTCTTCAGTTGCATCATGCCCACGTCCAGGGCAAATCCGCAGGCCAGCATCAGGACAGGCAGGCACGCAGCGAAGAATGGGCTCATGGCGCTGTCCTTACGAAACGAGCGGTCGCCTCTGGATCATGCTCGCCGAACATGAACACCTCACGGACTTTGTATCGGCAATCTGTGACGATTCTTGATGGCATCGTTCGACTGCGCGACATCCGTCCGGCACGCAAGCCGCCGATTCAAGACGCCATTCCAGCTTCGCCGACCCAGATGGGCCGTGCTCCCGGAGCAGCCGGTTGCAGCCGCCTACCCCTTCCAACCGCCCTGCGCTATGCTTGTGAGCACGCAGCTTCTGTATGCTGCACTCAGGAGGAACCGCCATGCGAATGATTCGTTGGGCCCTTGCAGTCTCCGTCTCCGCTTTCTGTCTTTTCGCGTTTACCGTGCCAGCCGGTATTGTTCGTGCCCAGAGCATCCCCGCTGCGCCCTTGAGCCAGCAAGGAACAGCAGTTATTAGATCGCCACAAAAGCCTGCCTCTATCCCGCCGAAGAAGAATACGCTCACGGTCCCCATCAAGACCTCGACTGGGCAGGACGCCGGCAATGCGACGTTCAAAGAGAGCAAGGACGGCAAGCAACTCTCCATCACGGTGAAGCTGAAGGACCTGCCGATCGGCGAGCACGCCGTCCACATCCATCAGAACCCGGTGTGCGATGCGCCCGACTTCAAGGGCGCGGGCGGGCACTTCAATCCCGACAGCAAGCAGCACGGGATGATGAATCCCATGGGGCACCACGCCGGCGACATGCCGCAGAACTTTACCATCGGCGAAAAGCACACCGGCGAGTTCACCTTCAAGGTGGACTACCTGACGCTGGCGCCGGGCGCTGCGAACTCGGTGCTGGGGCACTCCATCATGGTGCATGAGAAGGCCGATGACATGAAGACCGACCCCACGGGCAACGCGGGCAACCGGATTGCGTGCGGGGTGATTCCGGCGATGTAGAGAAGGCGGGTGTAAGATTCTCCGCGAGGTGTGCGGAGATGTTGGGACGCGTGTGTGTGGTTGGGCTGCTGGCTTGCGGAATGGCTGTGGGGCAGACACCGGATGCGGTAAAGACGGATGCGGGGTCAAAGGCATTGGCGTTCGATGTGGTCTCGATCAAGCCGAGCGGGAGTTCTCGAGGCGGATTCGGGCTCTCGCCCAGCGGGTATTACGCAAATCAATCCCCTTTGCATACGACGATCATGCTGGCCTACTACCCGATGACCACGATGTTCGGCTACTCCACGGACCGGATGTCGGGCGCGCCGCCTTGGGTGCGCAGCGATCGATACGACATCGACGCGAAGCTCGACGAGCAGAGCGTGCAGGTTTGGAAGAACCTGACCATTGAACAGCGCTGGGAGAAGCTGAGGCCACTGCTGCTGGCCATGCTTCAAGAGCGATGCAAGCTGGTGGCGCATACATCGATGGTGGATGCGCCGGTGTACGAGCTGGTGGCGGGGAAACATGGGCCGAAGATGAAGGAGACGGCAACGGATGAAGCTCCACCAACCGGCTCGATAAGAATATCGGACGACGCGTGGATGATTCCCATTCAGCGCGGGGCAGTGAAGCCGCAGTTTGTGTATTTCAGGACTTCGATGGCTGACCTGGCGAAGGATCTGTCCACGGTTTCGAACCGTCCGGTGGTGGACCGCACGGGACTGACCGGCAAATATGACTTTGCGGTGCCGCGGATCGATCCGATCAGCTCCACGGTTGAGGGTGATGGAGCAGCTTCGGACCCCGACGAATCGCCGAAGTGGGATGTGACCGAGGCCGGGCTGGAGATGAGGCCTGCCAAGGCTCCAGTAGAGATGCTGGTGATCGACCACATCGAGAAGCCGACGGAGAACTGAGAGCAGTGTTGGCTGCATGTTGTTGGGAGTAGCAGCGGGCTATTCAGGGTGCTGAAAAGTCGAAATGTCTTTTTAAACTTGTCCTCAGCGGCTAAAGCCGGATTGTAAATAAAACCGCTTACGGCACGGCTAAAGCCGTGCCCTTAACAAAACAGGGTTCTTCTTCAACCTCTAAAGCCCGAATTTAGCTGGACGGGTTACCGCGGGCTAAAGCCCGCTGCTGCTCCCTCCCATTGCTGCTCCGGGAACCGGTGAGGTGGCCCATGCGTATAGCTGCGCATGGGCGTTCTGCGGATGGCGAACCCGAGCGCGGGAATCATTCCCCGTCCCATGCGGGCGGAGCGGCACGCGGGCCTTCGAGGCGGTACACTTCTGCCATTGGCCGAAGCAACTCCGCAGCGAACCGGGCGGAGCATGAACCGGGACTCAACCCGGCCAAGGTACGAGGCTAGTTTGCAGCGCACGCCGGAACAGGAAGCCGCGCAGGAGGCACTTAGCAGGCTGGTTCGCCAGTGCAGAACGGGCGATCCGCAGGCGTGGCAGCAGCTCGTCGTCTCGCAGCACAGGCGGATCTATGCGATCTGCTACCGGTTTACCGGGTCGGCGACGGATGCGGAAGACCTGACGCAGGATGTCTTCCTGAAGCTGTACCGCAACCTGGCGAGCTTCGACGTGGAGCGGGGCAGCTTGCAGACGTGGATCACGACGCTGGCACGCAACCTGCTGGTGGATCACTTCCGGCGGACGCGTCTGGAGCGGGCCAGCGACTCGCTGGACGCAGGCTACACGGGCGAGGACGACGGCGCGACACTGGCCGACCGGATGGCCGACCCGCATCCAACTCCAGAGGCGCACGCTTCGGGGATGGAGCTGAAGGTGCGCATCCAGCAGGCCCTGGCGCAACTGTCGCCTGAGCTGCGCGAGGCGGTGGTCCTACGCGACCTGGAAGATATGGATTACAAGGAGATTGCGCAGGTGCTGCGCATCCCCGAAGGTACGGTGAAGAGCCGGATCAGCCGGGGGCGCGGGGAACTTGCAAGGCTGTTGCATCGTATAGAAGGGCAGGTGGTATAAGTGGCAGACGAGAGACAGTTCGACAACCCGAAGGTTTTGCAGTTCGGGGACAAGGCAACCGGCAACCAGGCGGGCGATGCGCTGCAGTGCGCACAGTGCGAGGCGATGCTGGCCGACGCGCTGGATGGAACACTGGCCGCAGACCGGCAGGAGCGCTTCGATGCGCATGTGGCGGAGTGCGGGCTGTGCAGCCAGATGCTGGCCGACTCTCGACGCGGGGCAGCCTGGCTGGAGATGCTGCGCACGCCTCGGCCAGAGCCGCCGGTGACGCTGCTGGAACAGATTCTGGCCGCGACCAGCGGTGCGCAGGGAACTATTACCCCAGGCCGGGCGGTTTCGGGTGGGATGGAGCACGCGGGATTTGGGAGCGCAATTTTGGGCCGATCGCCGGGGATGGGCGGCGTGTCTGCCATGGCGCCGGGCTTCGCACCCGGAGCGGGTGCGGGTTACGGCAACGTGGTTCCGTTCCGCGCGCGCGCGGCCGCTGCGATGCGGCGAAGCTCGTTGGGGCAGATCGCATTGCAACCGCGCTATGCCATGACCGCGGCGATGGCTTTCTTTTCCATCGCTCTGACCATGAACCTGACCGGAGTGCATCCTCTGTCGCTGCGTGCGAGCGACCTGCGGCCAAGCAGCCTGAAACGCAACTTCACGGATGCGGACGCGCGGGTGGTGCGGTACTACGAAGGGCTGCGCGTGGTTTATGAGCTGGAATCGCGGGTGCATGATTTCGAAGGCGCCACCGGCAACGACGTCCCCGCGGGAATGCAGATCGCGCCGTCCAATCCAGACCAGCCTGCCGTACAATCTCCCTCTGCGCAGCCCGCTCCGGGGAAACCGAAGGACCGTGCTCCAGCCGATCGCAGCCAGCCTGAGCGCAAGAGTCCCGCAGCCAACCCCGGCACCAGCCGGCGGGAAGAACTCTACCCTAGCCGCCGCCTCATCGCCGTCAGTCGCACCGGCACGAACGTCAGAAAGTACATCCAGGAACCCAGAGAAGGGGTGATGGCATGAACTGCGCAAACCATCTCAATCGTGAAGCCGTCGCCTTTTGCCAGAACTGCGGCAAGCCGGTCTGCAGCGACTGCGTCCGCAACGTTGGAAGCTCCATCTACTGCGAACCCTGCCTGACAGCACGCGTAGGCGCGGCTGCTCCGCCGCCTGTCTACAGCTACACGGGCGCTGCCGGCTATCCATACCCCGGCTATCCGTACCCTGGTACAGTCATTCCTCCGCCGGTTGGGCCACCGGTCAGCACGGGCGAACCCAGCCCCGGCCTGGCCGCGCTGCTTGGATTTATTCCCGGCGTGGGCGCGATGTACAACGGACAGTACGCGAAGGGGATTGTTCACCTGATTGTTTTTGCCGTGCTGGTTTCGCTGGGCAGCGACGTCAATGGGATCTTTGGAATCTTCGTCGCGGGCTGGATGGCCTACATGGTGATCGAGGCGCACCATACCGCGCGCGCGCGCCGCGACGGAACTCCGCTGCCCAATCCATTTGGGTTGAACGACCTCTCGGAGCGGCTGGGCTTCGGCAAGGCGTGGCCCGGCAGCACTCCAAATGCGACGCCCACGGACGCCACGCGGGTTCCTCCTGCCGCCGTCCCGGCTGCGGATGCAAGGCCCATGGCAGGCGGCAGCGACACCTTCTTTCATCAAGCAGCAGATGGAAGCCAGACGTACTCCGCTCCGGGCGCCTATTTCCATCAAGCTGCTGACGGTAGCCAGACGTACGCTGCACCGGCCGTTCCTCTGGTTCCTCCCATGCCTGCCATGCCTGCGTCCGGCGATGTCAAAGTACCTTACTATCGCCGTTTCCCTTCCGGAGCGGTCTGGCTGATTGTTCTCGGCGTGTTCTTTCTGGTTGGCGACATCGGCTTCTTGCACCATCCTGTGTTCTGGCCGGTCTTTCTGATCGCGGTCGGCGTCTGGGTCTTCGTACACAAGATGATCGTCACCGGCCCCGGCTTGGAGAATGACGGAACTGAGTTCTATCGGTGGCGCTTCTCGCGCGCTGTCCGCAGTTCATTCTGGGTGGTGCTGGTGGGCGTGCTCTGGCTGCTGGATGTGCTCGGTATCCTCTCCTGGAGCCGCAGTTGGCCGCTCTTCCTCATTGCCTGGGGCTTGATGCTCTTGCTCAAGCGCACCCTGCATGGGGGATATGGCTTTGCCGGCTATGAATCCGGCGGCAACGGCGCCAGCCCCGGCGCATCGGGCAGCGCGCCGCCTGAGCCTCCGGTTGCCGCAAACCCGGCTGTACCCAGCGAACCTTCGCACGACGCCACCGGCAGCGATTCCGGTAACAGCTTGCACGACGATCCGGAAGGAAGGTAGATCATGGCGAGTTATCCTCCACCACCGCCTCCTCCCGGCTACGATCCGCGCGAGCAACGGCGATTCCAGCGCGATCGGTTTCGCGCCCAGATGCGCGCGCAGCGAGACGCGATCCGTGCTCAGCGCGACCAGGTCCGCTTCCAGATGCGTAGCCTGCGCCGCAGCTCCGCGCTGGGGCCCATCCTGCTGATTGCCATCGGCGTCCTCTTCCTGCTGATGGAGACCGGACGGCTGGACCGTGAATTGTTCTGGGGCTGGTACAGCCATTGGTGGCCGGTGCTGCTGGTGGTGGCTGGCGTTGTTGTACTGTGCGAATGGATCCTGGACGAGTTCTGGCTGCGCGACCCGCAGAGGATGCCGTTCCGGCGCTCCGTCGGCTCCGGGGTCTTTTTTTTACTGTTGATTATGGGGATCGCGGGACTTATCGACAGCAGCGAGCACGGCATGCCCACCGGCCACAGCAAGCTATTCCCTGGATGGCGCATTGACCCCGAATCCTTCGATGAACTCTTCGGCGACAAACACGAGAGCGACCAAACGCTCGATCTCGCCTTTCCGCCGGGCAGTTCTGTTGCCGTGGTCAATCCGCGCGGCGATGTGACAATCGACGGCACCAGCGACGACGGACACGTGCATATCGCGGAACACAAGGAGGTCTACGCCGACTCCGACACGGATGCCGACAGCAAGGCGCAAAAGCTTAGCCCTGCCGTTGCCAGCCAAGGCACGGCCATCTCTATCAATATTTCCGCGATCGAGGGGGCGCGCACGGACCTGGTGGTCACCGTGCCCGCTGCGGCGGTTATCAACGTCAACGCCGACCGCGGCGACATCCACATCGCCTCCATCAAGGCGGCGGTTACTGTGATCGCGAACCACGGCGATATTGATCTCTCCGCCATCACCGGCGCGGCCACGGCCCACATCAACTTTCCCGGCTCATCGATCACGGCGCACAGCATGGGCTCTGGCATTGCCATCGAGGGACACGCGCAGGATGTCACGCTGAGCGATATCGCCGGTCCGGTCACACTCTCCGGTGAGTTCTTCGGCACCCACCTGGAACATATCAACGGTACGATCCACTACCACACCAGCCGCACCGAACTGCAGGTTGCGCGACTGGACGGCGAAGCGGAGATCAGCCCGCGCTCCGACATCACAGCCGAACAGGCGGTGGGGCCGCTAGTGCTGACCACCAGCAACCACAACATCAACCTGGACCGCATTACCGGCGATATTGCCGTCACCGACCGCAAAGGGACAATCGACCTGACAGCCGCGCCACCGCTGGGCACGATCACGCTGGAAGACCGCAACGGTAATGTCAAACTGGTACTGCCCGAGCATGCCGGCTTCACCGTGCAGGCCGATACCAGCAATGGGGACGTCTACACAGACTTTCCGCTCCCCACCTCCGGCAGCGAAAGCCATAAGAACATCAACGGAACGGTAGGCGCAGGCGGGCCTATGGTCCATATCACGACCGGCAATGGAGACATCTCCATCGACAAGGGCACAGTCCTTCCACTGCCTCCGTTGCCACCCGCTCCGCCCAAACTTACTCTCGCTCCAGCCGCACCGCCTCACGCGCCACGCGCCCCGAAGAGTGCGGATAAACCATAGACGTATTTAGTGAATCGCGTGGAAGCCGGCGAGGAAGTCGGCGACGGCGCCGATGGACTGCGCGGTGGCCGGGGTCTGGTTGTGGGCGACCCCAGGCAGGCTGACGAATTTCTTCTGGCTGGAGGAGCTGGCAGCGAAGACCTCGCGCCCCTGATGGATGGGGACCAGAGTGTCGGCCTCGCCGTGCAGCATGAGCAGCGGCGCGGTGGAGCGGGCGATGTTGCCAACCTCGTTGAAGGCCTCGATAGAGTCGGGCGCGGGGATGAGCGTGGCAGCGGTCTCGGTGGGCAGCCCCTGAGCGTGGGTGTAGACGGGAAGTTCTTCGGCGGCGCTGGCGATGGTGCCCGCCAGGATGAGTCCGGCGACCTTGCGCTGGGAGGCGACGTAGGTGGCCATGGCGGTTCCCAGCGAGAATCCGTAGACGATGACGGGACGGCCTGGGCTGGCAGCAGCGAGCGAGTCGTAGAGGCGCAGCGCGTCCTGACGGAAGGCCATCACATCGGGCGAGCCGGCAGAGAAGCCGACGCCTCTGTAGTCGTAGACGCAAAGCTCGGCGCCGGTCTGGGCCAGTTGACGATAGAACGGGTCGGAGCGGTCGACGGTCATGCCGTTGCCGTTGAAGAAGAGGATGATGGGAGCGTTGGGGTTGGAGGAGGGATACTTCCAACCGCGCAGGGTGGCATCCGGCAGGGGGATGCTTTGCAGGACTCGGGTCGCGCTTCCGGTCCAGTCGGCCAACGGCGCGGAGGGCGGCGGCTGGGGAATGAGGAAGTTGGCGGGGATGGCGTGCGGGTTCGTCTGGGCAAGACTGTAGCTGGAGACCAGGAGGAGGGCGGCGAGAATTCTGCGCATAGAACAAGGCTAACGGGCGCGGAGGCCCGGCGCAAGATTTCCGTATCTCGCATTCTTACTATTCGGATGAATCACTCCATCCCGTGCGGTTGTAAAGTTCAGTCTGGATGCATTTACTTTCGGCTCCAGGCCAAGAGCTTTGGACTGTGAGCTACGGGGCCAGGCGTGGATGCGGGTGGGACGGGGATGGCGCTGTTTGGCTCCAGGTTTGCGGGCCTCCCCAGGCGCGTGTTGCGGTGAGGTCGATATGGATGGGGATAGCGGCGGGCGCGGGGGCGGGCTTCTGGGATGGAGCGGAGCGGACGGCGGGCGGGGTGGGTTGGAGGAGCTGTCGAAGGCCATCGCCGATCTGGGGGATGGCGTCGCCGAGGGCGAGGAGGCGGTCGAGCAGGACGGGGCCTGTGAGGTGGAGGATGTAGCCGGAGGCGTCGAAATGCCCATCCAGGACCGCGGGCTGCTTGCCTCCGAGGGGCAGAGAGATGGGGGCGAGGTCGAAGCTGGCGGACTGCGCGGGCAGATTGAGGCCGCGTTGGCGGGAAGAGCGACCGGCGGGTGGCGTGGAGTGGAGCAGGAGAGCGCCCAGCGGGATCGCTTTGGGGCCAAGCGCGGGGAGTTGCAGGGATTCTTTGGAGAACTCAAGCTCACCGCTGAGAGTTGGCTGTTGTGAATTTGGCTCACCCCCACTCCGCAAAGAGCGCGGAATGGATGGAGCACCCGCTATCTTTGAATCTGGCTGGAGTTGGTTCGGCTGATTCCAGACGAGGTTTCCGGCGAGGGTCCCGGGGCCGGTGAGGCCAGCGGGGGGGTGGGGCGTGGCGACGCCGAGCCAGTCCAGGAAGGTGTCCGCGGGGAGGGCTGGGAGGGTGAGCGCGGCGGAGGCGGAGTTGGGTTGGCGAATGTCGGGGAGGTTGGCGGTGAGGACGAGGAGATTGGGACCGGAAGAGCTGGAGGGAGGCCAGCGGCACTCGATATTGGTGAAGGTGTAAAAGGTGTTGTGGGCGGTGGTGTGGCAATCGGCCTCGACAGAGAGCAGATGCGGGGGAACGAAGTCGGCGCGGCGGGCATTGCTTGAACTGGATATCCGCTGCGATGTTGTTTTGGCCGAGGGTGCCAATCAGGTTGACGGTGAGGGCGAGTTCTCCGCGTAGGCCTGCGTCGCGCGCGGCCAGCAGGCGGCTGAGCCCCCCGAGCTGGACGTCCTGCCAGGAGCCGTGCAGCGCGATGGGAAGGTTTGCCAGCGAGTCTGCGGAGGTTCCGGCAGGGCCGAGGGTTGCTTCGACGCGCACAGTTCCGGTGTCGGCTGGGCTGGTGTCGGTGCGTACGGGGTGCGCCTCCAGGCGGAGGCGCCACTGGTGCGGCTGGGGCAGCCACAGGGCGAAGTCGGCGTCGGTCAGCGAGAATGGAGTCTTCTCCTGGTCGAGCTTGAAGTTGAGGCGCGCGCCGCTGGCCTCGATGTACGGCAGATGGGGCGCGTAGACGGCGCTGGTCTGCACTGTGGACGCGGCGATTGCCTGGGTGCGGCAGGCCTGGAGGAGAAGGTCACCGATGTTCCACTGGCCGTCCGCAGCAAGGACCAGATTGACGCTGGGCTCGGTCAGCGAGATGCGGGAGAACTCGACATGGCGACTCCAGAGCGAACCGAGGCGGAGGTTGGCGCGAACCTGGCTGGCGCGAAGGATGGGCTCGGAGCCAAAGGCGGGATTCTCGTCGACGACAAAGTTTTGCAGGGTAAAGCCGGGGATAGGGAGCAGGTTGAGGGTGATCTGGTCGAAGTGGACAGGGCGGCCGAGCGAGGCGCCGATGTTGCGCGCAACGCGGCGCTGCAGGCGGCTGACGTTGAGGAATGGAGGCAGGAGAACGAGCAGCAGAAGCACGAGGAGGGCGATGAAGAGGGCGATCAGGCGGCGGTTGACAGCAGCGAATGACGACTCGGCGGCAGAGAGATCGCGATTTGGATTTGACTCTTGCATGGACTCTTGCATGATAGGCCACGGAGAGCGGGCGGACAGAGGAACTTGCGCGGGGCGGCGATTTTTTTCAGGCTCTCGGGGGGCCGCGCCGGCTGCGAGTTGCGGAATTATTTGTGTCTGGCTGCTGGAGCTGTCGTTGTTTTCGCGATTGCGGCACGGAGAATGGGAACGAGTTTCGTGGGGTCTTTCAGTTCTTTCGTGCCGCAGACAACCTGGTAATTGTTCCGGGTGACGACGACTACGGTTGGAGTCCAAATCACGTTGAGGCGCTTGCCCAGATCGACATCGGCCTGGACCTTGGCGTTGAGCGCGCCGGTGGGGTCTATGACGAAGGGCAACTGTTGTCCATGCTTCTGGAACCAGCGCTGAACGTACTGTTGCAGATCGTCCTTGCTGGAAATTGCTCCCTGGTCGTGGAATACATCGGTGCGAAACTGGTCGGCCAGCTTCGGGCTCACCTTGTCCTGCAGGTAGCGCGCGTAGACTGCTCCCTCGAAGGTCCATATATGACTCGGGATGGGGAAGTCATGGCGCATGAGCGGGACGTGGAACTGCTCGACGGCCTGAAGCTCGATCGGATGGGCGAGTGCGCAGCCGGGACAACCAAGGTCCTCGAAGACGATAATGGCGACCTTGCTGCCAGTGGGCGGGCGCAGGATGGTGGTGTCAAGAAAGTCGTCGTGCGTAGCTGGGCCGACGAACTGGGCGCGCATGGAAGGTGCGGCGAGGCTGGTTGCGATAAGCACAAGCGCAATAAGGGTCAACCTGCGCATGGATGAATCTCCGGAGATGAGGACGAATTTGTGGGCTACAGTCTACCTGGGGCTGCGTCCCAGGCTAAATATAGGACGGGCCGTTGGCCCTTGCCAGACAACGGCAACAACAGATTCCTCCGCTGCGCTGCGGAATGACAAACGAAACTGACAACGACAAAAGCAACATCAAAACGACGGCAACGGGAACGGAAAGAGCAGCGGAAAAGACAAATACGATCTATATGTTGCACTGGCCTAGCGGATAACGTGGAAGGTGCGGCTCCAGCGGGTCTCTGAGATGAAGTGGGTAAGGATGTGGCCCATGAAGGCCAAGCGGTCGGTGAGCGCGGTCTTGTCGATCTGGTGTGGGTCGGTGACAAAGGACCAATAGACGAAGAGGGGGCGGCCTACGATGTTCTCCCGCGGGACAAATCCCCAGAAGCGGCCGTCGAGCGACTGGGTGCGGTTGTCGCCCATGGCGAAGACAGTGCCGGGCGGAACGACGAGGTCGCCGTCCACGACGTGGTTAGGCAGGTCGAGCGCCCACAGGGAGGCGTTGTTCTGGCTGGCGGCCTGCTCGATGCCTTCGAGATCGGCGGGAAAGTCGTCGCGGTAGGGGATATAGGCGTCGCCGGGATCGCCGTCGTCGCGGGGCATGGCGGCATAAGGCTCACTCTGGGCCACTCCATTGAGGTAGACAATGCCGTCGCGCAGATGGATGCGGTCGCCGGGAATGCCGATGCAGCGTTTGACCAGATAGAGGTCGGGGGTCTCGGGGTGGGGCTTGAGGAAGACGATGATGTCGCCGCGGCGAACATCGCGGTAGTGGACAAAGGGCGCCCAGAGGGATGGAGGCGCGAGCGAGATGCGGTCTACCAGGACGTGATCGCCGATGAGCAGCGTCTTCTCCATGGAGCGCGGAGGGAATCTCGAAGTTCTGGAAGATGAAGGTCATGACGAAGAGGCCGACGGCGAGCACGGTGCAGATGGAGGCGAGGGATTCGAGCGCGGTCTCCGGCTCGTGCCTGGCGGCGCTGGGAGTTCTGGATCGACGGCTGTGAGCAGAAGACCGCATGGAATGCCTCATCGGGATGAAATTGAACGGTTGGGCTAGCGGACGATGTGGAAGGTTCGGCCCCAGCGGGTCTCGGAGATGAAGTGGGTGATGATGTGGCCCATGAAGGAGATGCGGTCGGTAGAAGGCGGTCTTGTCGATCTGGTCGGCGGGGGTAAGGAACGACCAGTAGACGAACATGGGCGCGGCCGACGATGTTCTCGCGCGGGACGAATCCCCAGAAGCGGCCGTCGAGGGACTTGGTGCGGTTGTCGCCCATGGCGAAGACGGTGCCGGGCGGGACGACCAGGTCGCCATCGACGACGTGGTTGGGGAGGTCGATGGCCCAGAGGGAGGCGTTGTTGTGCGCTGGCTTCTTGCTCGATGCCGTGGATGTCGGCGGGGAAGTCGTCGCGGTAGGGGGTGTAGGCGTCGCTGGGAGTCGCCGTCGTCGCGGGGCATCCGGCGTAAGGCTCGTTCTGGGCGACGCCATTGAGGTAGACGATGCCGTCGCGCAGATGGATGCGGTCGCCGGGAAGGCCGATGCAGCGCTTGACGAGATAGAGGTCGGGGGTCTCGGGGTGGGGCTTGAGGAAGACGATGACGTCGCCGCGGCCGGACGTCGCGGTAGTGGACGAAGGGCGCCCAGTGCGATGGAGGCGCGAGCGAGATGCGGTTGACCAGGACGTGGTCGCCGATGAGCAGCGTCTTCTCCATGGAGGCGGAGGGGATCTCGAAGTTCTGGAAGACGAAGGTCATGACGAAGAGACCGAGCGGCGAGGACGGTGCAGATGGAGGCGAGCGACTCAAGCGCGGTCTCGTGGTCCTCATCTCGGGTCGGCGGCGGCGGGGGATGGTCTTTTCGTCGGGGGTGGTGGCTGGTATGTCGTTCAAATTCGGTCTCCGCTCTCGGCGTGGGGTGCAGGGGATAGTGTATCGCTTGAATGCGGGTTGGGCGTGGCTTCTAGATTGGCTCGCCTTGCAGGCGTAACATGCCGAGCTGTTGCTACCGCGGTGAGGCTCCGGATGGACGCATCGGTTGACCGTGCGGTTCGCCGGCTTGCACCGAAGGGCGAAGTACGGTATTGCTAATTGGCAAGAGAAGTACTGCTTCGCACCTCGGCATCGGTTGGGTGGTGTACCGCAAGGCAGTAGGCAACCGCAGGGTGGATCGGTCCGGATGGTTGAGAGACCGCGATCTGCCTGCTAAGGGACGACGGAGCGCAGTCCAAGCGTTTGACCGGTCGATGGCCTGGAAACAGGGCCGACCGGATACCAAACCCAAGCCACTGCATAGGAATGGAAGTTCAGGAGCGAGTGCGCCTGAACGGAGACAGAGGAGCTGAGTGCTCCGCGCCCGCGTGCCGGGCGTCTGGTTATTTTTGATCTTTGCGCTGTGTGAACAGAGGTACCTGAAAGCCGGCGGAAGCTCCGTGTTTGATTGATTGGAGCGGATCGCCGGTTTGCCGGTTGAGGTCGGCGAGTTGAAAAAGACCATGATTTTCACAGAAAATCATGATTCGGCTTGACATGCGCCCGGGGTTTGGATAACCTTAAAAGGTTCGCGCAAAACGTCACTCGCTTCTGAGTGACCCTCGAAAGTCCGGCATTGAGCGGAAAAGTCCGGCACGGATCCCAAGTAAAATGTGGGATTTAGATCGGACAAGGGAACGAGATCGAGGGTTGGCCTTCGGGCAACAGCAAGCCTTAGACGATCGACACAGCGCCATCAAGTTCGAGGACACAGCCCGACTTCGGTTGGGGTACGTCCTTGATCCAAAGCTGCCCGCTCAGGCGGAAGCAGTCCGGATCTTTGACAACATAGTTGAACGTGCCAGTCGTGAGATGATGCAGAATTTGGTTTAGTCATTCTCACTAGTTATAAACCTCCAGCTCTTTCGAGCAGCTGGGGGCGTCTCGATCCACTCCCGACCCCTGTCGCGGGTGGCGAGACAAACCAAGATTAAACGAGAGTTTGATCCTGGCTCAGAATCAACGCTGGCGGCGTGCCTAACACATGCAAGTCGCACGAGAAAGGGTAGCAATACCATGAGTAAAGTGGCGCACGGGTGAGTAACACGTGAATCATCTACCTCCGAGTGGGGAATAACTGAGAGAAATCTTGGCTAATACCGCATAATACCCACGGGTCAAAGCAGCAATGCGCTTGGAGAGGAGTTCGCGGCCGATTAGCTAGTTGGCGGGGTAATGGCCCACCAAGGCGATGATCGGTATCCGGCCTGAGAGGGCGCACGGACACACTGGAACTGAAACACGGTCCAGACTCCTACGGGAGGCAGCAGTGGGGAATTTTGCGCAATGGGGGAAACCCTGACGCAGCAACGCCGCGTGGAGGATGAAGCCCCTTGGGGTGTAAACTCCTTTCGATCGGGAAGATTATGACGGTACCGATATAAGAAGCCCCGGCTAACTTCGTGCCAGCAGCCGCGGTAATACGAGGGGGGCGAGCGTTGTTCGGAATTATTGGGCGTAAAGGGTGCGTAGGCGGTTTGGCAAGTCTTATGTGAAATCTATGGGCTCAACCCATAGTCTGCATGAGAAACTGCCGGGCTTGAGTATGGGAGAGGTGAGTGGAATTTCCGGTGTAGCGGTGAAATGCGTAGATATCGGAAGGAACACCTGTGGCGAAAGCGGCTCACTGGACCATAACTGACGCTGAGGCACGAAAGCTAGGGGAGCAAACAGGATTAGATACCCTGGTAGTCCTAGCCCTAAACGATGATTGCTTGATGTGGCAGGTACCCAATCCTGCCGTGTCGAAGCTAACGCGATAAGCAATCCGCCTGGGGAGTACGGTCGCAAGGCTGAAACTCAAAGGAATTGACGGGGGCCCGCACAAGCGGTGGAGCATGTGGTTCAATTCGACGCAACGCGAAGAACCTTACCTGGGCTCGAAATGTAGTGGAATCCGGCAGAAACGTCGGCGTCTAGCAATAGACCGCTATATAGGTGCTGCATGGCTGTCGTCAGCTCGTGTCGTGAGATGTTGGGTTAAGTCCCGCAACGAGCGCAACCCTTATCTTCAGTTGCTACCATTTAGTTGAGCACTCTGACGAAACCGCCTCGGATAACGGGGAGGAAGGTGGGGATGACGTCAAGTCCTCATGGCCTTTATGTCCAGGGCTACACACGTGCTACAATGGCCGGTACAAACCGCTGCAAACCCGCGAGGGGGAGCTAATCGGAAAAAGCCGGCCTCAGTTCGGATTGGAGTCTGCAACTCGACTCCATGAAGCTGGAATCGCTAGTAATCGTGGATCAGCATGCCACGGTGAATACGTTCCCGGGCCTTGTACACACCGCCCGTCACATCACGAAAGTGGGTTGCACTAGAAGTCGGTGCGCTAACCGCAAGGGAGCAGCCGCCCAAGGTGTAATTCATGATTGGGGTGAAGTCGTAACAAGGTAGCCGTAGGAGAACCTGCGGCTGGATCACCTCCTTTCTAAGAGAGAACGTCTCGGCACACTCAAAACGCTCTGCGAATGCAGACGGCTCTGGTCTCACGACCATCCGAGTTCGAGTGACGTTGCCGAGTACCATCTGATTGCCGCTTCAGGCAAGTCCAGCATGAGCCTGAACTAAACCTTCTCTTTTTCGCATTGGTCGTCAGGACCTTAAATCAACACCGATGGTCAATGGCGGCGTAGCTGCCATCGCACGTTCAACTGTGTCCTCGAAACCTTTCGAGAACAACCCAGCTCTTAGCCGTTAGCTAATGGCTAGAGGCTAAGAGCTAGCAGCTAAAGGCTGCCGTTGCGGGCCTGTAGCTCAGTTGGTTAGAGCGCACCCCTGATAAGGGTGAGGTCGGTAGTTCGACTCTACCCAGGCCCACCACCTTTATCGCAACCATCAGCATAGTTGGGCTGACGGCAAGGGGCTGTAGCTCAGTTGGGAGAGCACCTGCTTTGCAAGCAGGGGGTCAGCGGTTCGATCCCGCTCAGCTCCACCATTCTCGATTGGCAGTATTCGACAAGCGCGAGAAGCTGCTTGAGGTTGAGTCTTCCAGGCTGGTTGCTTCGGCGTGGAGATTGAACCTTGAGCAGAGATGTTCAAGCCGCCCCAGGGCGTGAAGCGATTGAAGCAATAAGTCGCTCAACGATTTTTGACAACTGAATAGATTGGGTAAATATAACTACAAGGCTGAGCAGTTCGTGCTTCCAGGTTGTTTCCGGTGGCGAAGCTGTCAATCAGTGTTGAGTGTCTTTAGAATATTCGTTTCCGTGCTACGATCCAGCAAGTTGAGATCGAGTCTGCGAGAAACAGGCGTGGACTATTATCAAACGTAGATTGCTCTCTAGTTTGCAGGGGTAACTTCCCTGCTGCGCGCGAGTAAATTCTATGGTCAAGCTACTAAGGGCGCACGGTGGATGCCTTGGCAGAAACAGGCGATGAAGGACGTGGCAAGCTGCGATAAGCTTCGGGGAGCCGCACACAGGCGTTGATCCGGAGATTTCCGAATGGGGAAACCCACCTGGGCAAAACCCAGGTATGTCCCAATGAATTCATAGTTGGGAACAGGCGAACGGAGGGAAGTGAACCATCTCAGTACCTCCAGGAGGAGAAAGAAACCTCGATTCCGATAGTAGTGGCGAGCGAAACTCGGAACAGCCCAAACCCGTGTCATTTCGGTGACTCGGGGGTTGTAGGGCCTGCAATAGTAGAGTTACCAATCTGGTTGCTAGCTGAATCTTCTGGAAAGGAGATCCATAGAGGGTGACAGGCCCGTAGGCGAAAGCGATCCAGACTCGAAGCAGGTACCTGAGTAAGGCGGGGCACGAGAAACCCTGCTTGAATCCACGGGGACCATCCCGTAAGGCTAAATACTCGTTTCTGACCGATAGTGAACCAGTACCGTGAGGGAAAGGCGAAAAGCACCCCATTGAGGGGAGTGAAAAGTACCTGAAACCGTGTGCCTACAAGCAGTGGGAGGACTATGGCCGCAAGGCGAATGTCTGACCGCGTGCCTATTGCATAATGAGCCGGCTAGTTATTCTTGTCAGCAAGGTTAAGCGTGAGCGAGCCGCAGCGAAAGCGAGTCTGAATAGGGCGTTCAGTTGGCAGGAATAGACGTGAAGCGGGATGATCTACCCTTGGCCAGGTTGAAGGTAGGGTAACACCTACTGGAGGACCGAACCGGTGTTTGTTGAAAAAAGCTCGGATGAGCTGAGGGTAGGGGTGAAAGGCTAATCAAATTCCGTGATAGCTCGTTCTCTCCGAAATAGCTTTAGGGCTAGCGTCGTGTGATTTGGATCGGTGGTAGAGACATGGATGGACTAAGGGGCTTTCCGGCTTACTGAATCCAACCAAACTTCGAATGCCGATTACAACCAGCACGGCAGTCAGACTGTGGGGGCTAAGCTTCACAGTCGAGAGGAAAACAGTCCAGACCGCCAGCTAAGGTCCCGAAATTACAGTTAAGTGGGAAAGGAAGTCAGAACTCTCAGACAGCCAGGAGGTTGGCTTAGAAGCAGCCATCCTTTAAAGAAAGCGTAATAGCTCACTGGTCAAGAGGTCTGGTGCCGACAATACAACGGGGCTAAAACTGTATACCGAAGCTGCGGATGCACCGCAAGGTGCGTGGTAGGAGAGCATTCTCTCGTGGATGAAGCGTAACTGGGAAGATACGTGGACATTAGAGAAGAGACCCTGCCGGCATAAGTAGCGATAATGAAGGTGAGAACCCTTCACGCCGAAAGTCTAAGGTTTCCTGAGCAAGGTTAATCCGCTCAGGGTTAGTCGGTCCCTAAGTCGAGGCCGAGAGGCGTAGACGATGGACATCTGGTTAATATTCCAGAACTCCCGATTTTTCGTTATCACGATGGGGTGACGCACAAGGATAGGCAGGACCTCCTATGGCTATGGGGTTCGATGCGCGCAAGCTGGTTTCTCCAGGCAAATCCGGAGGGACTTAACAGTGAGGCGCAAAGCAGTAAGCCGTATGGCTGAAAGCTGCCGATTTCACGGTGCCAAGAAAAAC
>CAWCWC010000017.1:0-105700 GCA_963799175.1 uncultured Acidobacteriaceae bacterium
ACTTCCGGGCAGACCTGGGCCCGCTTCCGGTCGAGCATCGCCCGAACAGGGCCACTCGACCGACTGCAACCGTTTCAGTAGTAAAGCATTTTCTTATTGACAATTGCGCCTGTAAACAAATACTTTTTTCGCGTTCCGGCTCATCGGTATTTTCAGATTTCTAGTCATCGGCGCAAGGCTTTTTTGGGGGATGTTCTCACCGGAAACACCCGGAATCCCGGCCCAACGCCTTCCAGCGCAAACTTCAGATGGAGCAAACTATGTATCGCATCACGACTGTTGGGTCATTGCCGCTCGGGCTTTCTAGCCGTCTTCTCGCACAGCGCTTCGTCACCCTTTTCGCCTGCCTGTTGGCCATTTTCACGATGGCCCTCTATGGCGGCATGCCGCTCCATGCCCAGAGTACCAGCGGCGGCGGCATCACCGGGACCATCACCGATCCCGATGGCAAGGTGGTTGTCAAGGCGCAGGTCACCGCGACCAACACCGACACCGGGGTTGCGACCACCCGCGAGACTACCGACAAGGGACTTTATTCCATCGACGACCTGGCGGTCGGCACATACAACGTCGAGGTAGTCGCCAAGGGATTCCAAAGACTGCTGCAGGAGAACGTCAACGTCGACAACGCCTCCATGTTCGGTTTGAATATGAAGCTCACCGTCGGCGGCGCGAACGAAACCATCACCGTCACCGATGCCCCGCCCTATCTGGACACCACCGATTCCACCCTGGGCGGGACCATCGAAAATGAGCTCTATACTTCCCTGCCGCTGTCCATGCAGGGCGGCCCGCGCGATCCCACTGCCTTCCAGTATCTGATGCCCGGCGTCCAGGAAAATCCAGGCAACGCAACCAACCAGGGTTCAACCGCCGGGGCCTCGGGCATCTACGGAGGCACCGGACAGACCAACCTCAACCAGAACTACGTTGAAGGCGTGCCTGTATCCAACGTCAACGCGCAGGGCAGCGGCACACAGGTCGCCACCGCGGTATCGGTGGATGCGGTCAACCAGTTCTCTGTGCAGACCAGCGGCGCGTCCGTATCGTTCGGCGGCGCTGGAAGCGCCAACTACACCATCAATTCCGGCGGCAACACGTTACACGGCACACTCTACGACTTCAACCGCAACACCGTATTCGACACCTGGGGCTACGTCAAGCAGCCCGTGACCTCCACCGGTATTGAGACCAAGCCGGCCGAGCACCAGAACAACTTCGGCGCTACGTTGAGCGGCCCCATCTTAAAGGACAAGCTCTTCTTCTTCGTCAGCTACGAAGGATTTCGATACACCAAGATCAGCAATACGCCCCAGTTGATCAACGTACCCACGATGCTCAATCGCCAGGGCAACTTCACCGATCTGCACGGCAGCACCAGTTCGTCGATCAGCGACCCCACAACGACCTTTGGCAATGTCGGACGCCCCCCCGCGCAGGGACTGGTGAACGGCGTTCCCACCTACAATGTCATGAACCCCGCGCAGTTCTCCACCATCTCGCTGGGACTGCAAGCCGGGCTTCCCGCCCCCACCAGCAGCGCCACGTCCAACAACTATCTCGCTTCGCTTCCTCTGGCCAACAGCAACTACGACGCCGATGTGAAGATCGACTACAAGATCAATTCACGCAACTCGTTCTCGCTCACAGCCCTCGGCGGCAATGTCGGCTACGGCGGAGCGCCGAACTATGGCAGCTACACCCAGCTCCCCGCGCCCTATGCCTCGGGAACGTATACCAACCAGAAGACGGCCAGCGGGATATTGTCCTTCACCACCGTTCTCTCGCAAACCCTGTTCAACTCGATCAAATACGGATTCACCCGCAACTGGGGTGAAGGGTTCCCCATATCCGCCGGCAAGAGCATGCCGAATCCTTATCCCGCTGTAGCGGCCGCCTTCGGACCGAACCCACCCGTCCCGGATACCATGCCGGCCGTTGCAGGGTGCAACGGCGGTGAAAACACTTGCGCCGTCGGCATCACCAATACGCCTCCAGGCAATGCCACAACCAACATGCCCATCGTCACCTTTAGCGGCGGTACGTCGCCCAGCAACTGGTCTTCGTCCAACAGCACCGGCCCCGTCGCCACCAATTCCTTCACCGTCCTGGACAACCTGAACTGGGTCAAGAACCGCCATAACCTCGTCTTCGGCGCCCAGGCGCAGTGGCTGGAGACCAACGGAGGGTCCTACGGAGGCTTCAGCGGTAGCTTGACTCTCGGCTATAACAGTCTGAGTGCAGGCGAACCCTATGCCAGCTTCCTGTACGGCGCCGTTTACAACTATTCCGGCAGTACCCAGTCGATCCAGGACATCGGAGCGCGATACAGACCCATGTCGCCTTATATACAGGACAACTGGCAGATAAGCCCCAAGCTCACCCTGAACCTCGGATTCCGCTACGACTATCTGCAGCCCTACCACGAGGTCCATGACCGCATATCGTTCATCAACACCACCAAGATGAATCCCATCGTGGGCATACCGGGAGTGGTGGAGTTTGCCGGCTTCCCCAACATCAATAATTTCCCCGGCAGCACCAACCCGCCAGAGACCCCAGCTCAGCAGTTGGCGATGTACGCGCCCTATATATGCCACTGCACCACCCCGGTGCATCCCTTCAACAGCAACTGGGAGCCGCGCGTGGGCTTTGCCTACGCCATCAACTCAACCTTGGTTATCCGCGGCAACTTCGGCCTCTCGATCACCCACTCCGGCGGCGTGGGCGGCGGATCGCGAGCAACCAACGGTACGGGAAACAGTGGAGAGTTCAACTCCAGCTACGGTCAGTCGCAGACCAACAGCAGCACGCCCTATGCTATCAACCTGACCACCTTCTTCGCCCCGAATGCCTCACCCAATAGCTCCATCACTCTCCCACATCGGACAGGGTCAAGAGCTCGGCGTTACCATATGCCCCTCAAACGTCTCCGTGGTAGCCCCAGGGTCCTGCAATCCCTTTAGCTCGATCCCCTCGTGGAATGTGCCCGGCGCCAGTGTCAATCCACTCAACACCACCGGCAACTACGACTACACCGCCTACAATGCAGACCACCTGAACGACTTCAACTGCAGCGGCACACAATACTGCAGTCCCGGCGGCGGCCTGGTCTTCGCCGACCCCTACTATGGCGGGCGCGGTCCGCAATACATCAGCTTCAGCTTCGGCTTCCAGAAGCAGATCAACAAGAAGGCCGTATTCAGCGCCGACTACTCCGGCTCGGAGACCCACTTCCTGCCCGGCGGCTCCGGCCGAGGTTACGCGCAGAATACCTTCTCGCCGGACTATATGATCGGAATTCGGGATCAACACTGCGATCCGCCGGATACTTCTGCGGGTTTGCTGAACCCCAGCTATGTAGGCTACACGGCTGCCTGTCCACATGGCAACCAGCGTCCCTTCCCAGGCGCCGATTTGCCGGCCCCAACGCAACCGTGCAGGCCTCGCTCAGGCCCTTCCCGCAGTTCGGCGGATTCACCGATGCCTGGGGAAACACCGGAAACTCAAATTACAACTCCCTACAGCTCCAGGTCACCCAGCGCCCGTGGCACAACCTCTCCGGCTTCATCAATTACACGCGCGGCAAGCAGATCGACGACACAGGCAACCGCAGGAGCCAGTTCCCCGTGTCGAGCATGGATGGAAACTTCCCAACTCCCTTGTCCGCAAATCGGCTCGATCGCGGCATTGGCGCGAACAGCCAGATCAACGCATTCAACCTGACCTGGGTCTATACCCTGCCCTTCGGGCGCGGCCAGGCCTTCTTCGCCACCAACCGCCTCGCCGGTATGATCGGCGGAGGCTGGGAGTTCTCAGGCATCTACAAGTATCGCGATGGCTATCCGATCGCGCTCACCAACAACAGCGGTCAGTGCGCAGCCCACCACCTACGGCGGCCAGGGACCACAGTGCTTCCCCGACTACAATCCCAACTTCGACAAGAGGAAGGCGCGCATCAATGGCAGATGGGGCCGCGGTCCCGGGTCCAATGCTTCCAGCTTCGGCCAAATCCAGTATCTTGACCCGAACGCCTTTGAATGTCCCGATTCTCCTTCGACGAACCTCTACCGCACCTGCAATGCGGCCGGCTCAAGCTCTAACGCCGGGCCGCTGGGCACCACAGGACCGCTCTCCGAGACCTATAAGATCGGCAATATCGCTCGCAACGCGCCCGACGGCCTGCATGGCCCCGGCTGGTGGGACGTCGACCTCGGCATCCGCCGCACCTTCAGCCTTCGTGAAACCGCCACGCTCCACCTTACCTTCCAGATTGAGGCGGACGTGACCAATACCACCAACTCCACCTTCTTCAACTTAGGCGGCTCCGGCTCCGGTTGGGATACATCCACCTACGGTGAAATGTCCGGACAGAACCAGCAGATCCCGCCGCGCGACTGGCAGTTCGCAGGACGCTTCCGCTTCTAACCTCTCACCTTCGAAAAGATGCGGCCGGCAGACGTTCTGCCGGCCGCATCTTTTTTGCGGGCAACATCCGCTTCTGCCGCGGAGATGGATTATTTCGTCCGGCGGACAATCCGTATGTCCCGCGCAACCTCCAGGGAGAGATCGAACTCCCGGGAGGCGCGCCCGATCCTCACCCAGAAGCCATCCAGACACGCGTTCCTCCTCACCCGCAGCCGCGCCCCAGGCGTGATGCCGCACGCCTCCATCAACTTCAGGTTGCGCACATCCCGGTCTGCGATGCTGTCGATCGCATACCTCCCGTCCTCGACCACATCCGCCAGCAGCATCGACTCCCGCGCCGGCCTCTCCCCCTCCGGCATCTTTCCCTCCAAGGTCGGGATCGAGTGACCATGGGGATCGATCCTGGGATGCCCCAGTTTGGCGGCGATCCGCTGCTCGAAGCGCTCCGAGATGAAGTGCTCCAGCCGCTCCGCCTCCTCATGCAGCTCTTCCAGAGGGTAATCCAGCACCTCGTACAAAAACGTCTCGATCAGCCGATGATGGCGCACCACCTCCAGCGCGCGCCGCTTTCCCGCGGACGATAGCTGCACTCCGCGATGCCGCTCATACTCCACCAGCGGCGCCGGCGAAACCGCCAGCTTCTGCAGCATGTTCGTCACCGATGCGGGCGCGACCGACAGCCGGCCAGCCAGCGCCTTGATGGTCACGCGGGACTGCTCAGCCCCTCCCAGCGACAGGATGGCCTTCAGGTAGTTGTCCACCGATTCGCTGTTGCCATTCGCCCGCCGACGCGCAGCCATGCTTCGCTCTCCAACCTGCTTTCCAGTTTGACCTATTTCCTATAGTTAGGTATACCTAATTTATAGGTAATCCCAATTTTTATGGGGCGCGGGTCCCTCCGCCCATCTCCTCGGGGCCCTGCGCAGGAGATGCATGCCCGATCTTTCGCCAATACAAATAGGACCGGCGGCCTCCGGGAAGCCGGAATCGCTCGCCGGCCCTTCAGGCGAAAGTTCATCGGCTGCCAAGGCAGACCCTCCCCGCCGCGGCTTCTTTTCCAACCTGAGCCGCACTGAGATGTGGACCTACTTCGGCCCGGCCTTCGTCGCTTCGGTCGCGTATATCGACCCGGGCAACTTCGCCACCAACATTCTGGGAGGCACGCAGTTTGGCTACCGTCTTCTCTGGGTGCTGCTGTGGTCCAACATCATGGCCATGCTCATCCAGTATCTGGCGGCGAAGCTGGGCATCGTCACCGGCCTCACCCTGCCGCAGAACTGCCGCAAGCACTTCACCCGGCCCACCACCCTCGGCCTATGGATCGCAGCCGAGATCGCAGCCGTCGCCACCGATCTCGCCGAATTCCTGGGCGCGGCCATCGGCCTCGATCTGCTCTTCGGCCCGCTGCTCGCCGCCCACGGCTTCAGCCCCAAGGAAACGCTTCTGGCAGCCGCGCTGGTCTCCACCGTTCTTGTCTTTGCCATCCTGGCGCTCGACCTCGCAGGCTTCCGCTGGCTGGAGCGCGCCATCATGGGATTCGTCGCCATTATCGGCGTCTCCTATGCCTTCGAGATCTTCCTCGTCCACCCGGACTGGAAGCTAGCGACGATCTATACCCTGCTGCCCACACTGGACCACTCCTCCGCGCAGAACTTCCATGACAGCATCTATGCCGCGGTCGCCATGCTGGGCGCAACCGTGATGCCGCACGTCGTCTACCTGCACTCCGCGCTGGTGCAGCCCCGCCTGAAAGAGCTCACCGGCTCCGCGCTGCCTGCCACCGAGACGCTGGATAACCTGGAAGCGCGCAACCAGCCGACCCAGCTCCCGCGGCGCGCCATCCTCAGCCGCTTCCTGCGTTACGAGTTGATCGACGTCTTCGTTGCCATGAACGGGGCATGGCTCATCAACTCGGCCATGATCCTGATGGCCGCCGTGGCCTTCGTCCATACCAGCAACCTACAGCCCACCATCGAGCAGGCCTATCACACCCTCGGTCCGCTCTTCGGACGTCTCGCCGCCACTGTCTTCGCTGTCGCCCTGCTCTGCTCCGGCCTGTCGTCGTCCACCGTCGGCGTCATGGCCGGCCAGGTCATCATCGAGGGCTTCCTCGACATCAAGTTCCCCATCTTCCTGCGCCGCGCCATCACCGTCATCCCGGCCATCGCCATCATCGCCACTGGCCTCGACCCATTGCGCATCCTGGTGCTATCGCAGGTGGTGCTCAGCTTTGCCCTGCCCTTCGCGCTCATCCCGCTGCTTCTGCTCACCAGCCGCGTGGACGTTATGCGGAGTTTTGCCAGTGTGCAGCGCACCCGCATCGCCGGCTGGCTCACCGTGGCGGTCATCCTCACTCTGAACGCGATTCTGCTTGGCCAGCTCGCATTGGGCCGGTAGTCCAGCAATCCTCTCACCTACGCCAGCCATTAATAAATAGGCAGGATGAGCCCAGTTAGCCCATCCTGCCATGCTGTCGTTCTTCGTCCGTTAGCGCGGCTTTTGATCGTCCCTGTTATCTGGACGTGATGCCGGGGCAGGCTGTGGACGGGGTGCAGCCTGCGGTTGCGGACGCGGCGTAGCCTGCTGCTGCGGGGCTGGCTGTGGACGTGGAGCGGCTTGAGGTTGTGGAGCCGGTTGTGGACGTGGAGCGGCTTGTGGCTGTGGAAGAGGCGCTGCCTGAGGCTGGGGCTGCGCCTGCCTCATCTGAGACTGCGGTGCAGCCTGTTGCGGTTGTGGAGCCGCCTGTGGCCTTGCCTGTTGCTGGGGCTGCGCCTGCCTCATCGGAGACTGGGGTGCAGCCTGTTGTGGCTGTGCCTGCCTCATCTGAGACTGGGGTGCAGCCTGTTGCGGTTGTGGAGCCGCCTGTGGCCTCGCCTGTTGCTGTGGCTGTGCCTGCCTCATCTGGGACTGAGGTGCAGCCTGCTGCGGCTGACCCTGCCCTGCTTGCGACTCAGGTCGCCCTTGCCTCATCTGAGACTGCGGCGCAGCCTGCTGCGGTTGTGCCTGCCTGGTCTGCGGCTGCGGTTGTGCTTGCCTGGTCTGCGGCTGGCCTTGCCTCATCTGCGGTTGTGGTTGTGCCTGCCCCGGCTGAGGACGTGCCGCCTGGTTTGGCGCCAGTCCCTGGACGGGTCTTGCCGCGCCCCGGTTGCCGGGTTGTGCCGCCGGCACAGTGGTTCGAGGCAGAGCCGCAGGCATTACGCGGTCCGCTGCCACTGGGCGTGCGGCTACAGCCGTAGCGGGACGGCCCTTGTTCTGGCTGAAGAGCTGCTGCCGGTTCTGCGCCGCATCATGCTGCACCTGCACCTGCGACACCATCGGCGGAATGCGCTTCTCCTGCAGCACATGCACCTCGGCGGCGAGAGGCCGCGCCTGCACGCCTCCGCGCCCGCCATTGAAGCTGACTCGGTTGTTGATCCGTCCGGTGATCACCACGTTGTTCACCATCACGGGGTGGACGTACACGTTGCGGATCACATTCACATTGACCCGTGTGATTGTCGTGTTGTAGAAGAAGTGTCCGCCGTTCCAGTAGCCGCCGTAGTATCCATGCCCGACGTAGCCGTACCCGTAATCGACGCCGCCATAGAAACCGATGTGCAGCCCCCAGTAGCCGTGGTGGAAGCGATAGAACCCGCCATAGAAGCCCCAGTAGCCCGGTGTCCACAGAGCGCCCTCATACGGCGCGTCCACCCAGCAACCCGGGACCCAGAAGTATCCCTCCGGCCCCCACGCCCAGTATCCCGGAGTCCACAGGTAGTCGGGGTCCGGAGCGGGCGGCTGGTCGTAGTCCGGCAGAGGCGGGGGTGGCTGGCTGGCCTGCGCCTCCGCCAGATCGTTGGCGTAGAGGTCGGCCGCCTGCTGATCGCTGAGCTGTCCGTTGTCGCCGCTGCCATTGTCCGCGGGCCCGGTGTCGTAGCTCTGCTGGCCTGAATCCGCCGGGGCCTGACGAACAATGGGCGCGGGCTCCTGCGAGGTGTCCTCCCCTTGCTGCTGGTTCTGTTCCTGCGCGCTCTCGCCCAGCACCTGCGCAGGCTGCCCTGTGCCTGTCTGCGCCAAATTCGCATCCGCGGGGTCTGCTCCGTTCTGATCGACCGCGCTCTGCGCTCCAGCCACCTGCGCCGACTTATGACAGCCCGGAATGCCGAAGACCATCGCCAGTCCCAGGCCAACGCCGAGAAGATTCCTTCCCATCCGCGAAACCCCAGGCGTCCGCCTCTCACGCTTCGCCGATGCCGTACTCGCCTCGCATGACTTCGCACCTTCCATCACGCCGTTCACTGTTCGCGTTCTGCCGCTCTGGTTCATCGTCATCTCCGATTCCATCCCCGAATAGATTCCCGAGGCATCCGGCAGAGTGCCGAATGGCCGCAGGTCCCCTGCTTAGGTAGGATGCATACCGCCGGAAAAGATCGACCTGCCCGCCATCTTAATTACGGCGCGGGATAATCGACCGTCTCGCCGGTCCTTCCGTTGGTCACCGCCAAGCTGCCATCCATGCGTGCCGTCAGCTTCAGATAGTTCCCAGCATCCGGCCCCGCCAGGTTGGCGATATGCGAATCCGCGACGTTGTGCTTGGCATCGCTTCCCTCGGCTGTGTGCAACTGCCACAGGTCCTTCAGCCTGGATGAACCCTCAATCGTCTCAAAGGTTGTGGGAGCGCCGCCTTTACGCGGGCCGTTGTCCATGATTGCCAGCCGCGGCGCAATCGCATCCACCAGCGCCGGGCTTCCGCTGTTCACCAGCCCGTGGTGCGACACGATGTACACATCCATCTTGCCCAGCTTGTCCACCGGGCACACCAGCCCTCGCTCCTTGTTCCACGTCAGGTCGCCAAGGTCCTGTATCCTTAGCTTGCCAAAGGTAATCACCAGACCCAGCGAGCGGTCGTTTTCGGTATTCTCCGCGTCCTTCAAGGGCGATGCCGCGCAGAACGGATTCTGCTCGCCGGTAACTGCCAGTGGCGTCTTCAGCGGCTGCGCGATCACCTCGCCGTCCCCGCTCACCACCTCCACATGCATCGCCTTTAGTGGCAGCACGTCGCCCGGCTTCACCGTCAGGTGTTCAGCGTGGCTGTCCGTAATCACCTTTTGATACGCGTTGTAGCCCGCTATCGTCGAGGCGCCACCCTGCACATCCGCGGTCTCGCGGTTTATGCCATGATCGATGAACCGCCCCACCGGGACCATCCCCACCGTTTGCGGAAGCCCGCCCACATGGTCGGAGTGGTAGTGCGTGATCAACAGGTTGTCGATCTTGGTCACGCCCGCCAGCTTGCACATCGCCGCAATCCGCGATGCATCCCGGGGCGCTGTCGGGCTTCTGGAATCCGGAGAGCCCGTATCCACCAGCAGGCTTTCGCCGCCCGGCGCCACAAACAGCGTCGACTGTCCACCTTCAACATCGACAAAATAAATCTGCAGCTCGCCCTTGCCGCTCGCCGGACCGCTGGTCGGGCCCCTGCGACCCCCACCGCCCTGGGCGAATGCAACCGTACCCAGAACGATCATTGCCACCAAACCCACACTCCATAGTTTCCTTATGCGCATAATGTCCTCGATTTTTTAGGATCGCCGCCCTGGATGGAAAAGATCGGCCAACCTTGGCATCATCGCATAAATTACATGGAACTTTCTCCCCCCTTGACCGTCCAATACGAAACGGCGAAACTAAGGGTTATTTTCAGGATCGCTGATCCTTGTGCAGGACCGTTCCCATCATGACCAGTCGCATTCTATACAGGTTGGACCGCAGAGGATGGCTCTTGCTCCTTGCCTCCGCGGTGTTGCTCTCCGCCACGGCAGCGCAAGCCCAACTGGAGCATAAGGGTCCGCGTGAGGCCATGGCCCTGGCTGACTCCACGCCTCCCTACGACGTCGACTCGGTCAAACAGAACAAGTCGGCAGATCAGTCCGCCAACATGACCATTCGCGACAACGTCTTCACCGCCACCAACATGCCGCTCAGTTCCATTATCGAATTCGCCTACGACGTCAGGGCCGACCAGATCGCCGGCCTCTCCGGCCCTGTCAGCTCCGCGCACTTCGACATCGAAGCCAAGGTCGTTCCATCCAATGGCGTCCCCATGCCCAAGCTCACCGATTCGCTCTTGCAGGCCATGATCATCCCCCTGCTCGCCGACCGCTTCCACGTTAAGGCCCATCTGCAATCCAAGACCATGCCGGTCTACGACCTGGTCGTCGACCGCGGCGGCCCCAAATTCAAACTCGCAGAAGAGGACGACGACCAGACAAACAGCATCATGAACGTGAGAACCTCCAACAGCGACAACGTTCTCACCGCCAAAAGCTCCTCCCTGACCGACCTTGCCGCAGAGCTCTGCGACGAAGTCCATCGCCAGGTCATCGACAAGACCGGACTCAAAGGCCGCGCCGACCTCACCCTCAAGTGGACCTCCGACGAAGCCGCCGATCAGGGCGGCACCGTCGTCTCCATCTTCACCGCCGTCGAGGAGCAACTCGGCCTCAAGCTACAGCCCGCCAAAGGTCCCGTGGACACCCTGGTCGTCGATCACGCCGAGATGCCTTCATCTAATTGATCGGGTGCCCTATCCTTTCACGGCCTTATCGTGAAAGGGTGGGTTATCGTTGGTGGTAGCAAACGACTGTCTTTCGCTTACGCCAGCAGCACTTCGATGCCCTTGCCGCGCAGCATCTCCACATATTCGGGGGCGAGTTCGCTGTCGGAGACGACGGTATGAATGGAGTCCAGCGGAGCGACTGGGATCATCGCCCCGCGTCCGAACTTGGTGTGGTCCGCAACAATAATCACGCGGCTGGCAATCTCGATCATCTTCTGCTCCGAGCCCACCACCAGCGTGTTGTTGTTGCTGAACCCCGCCTCCGTGACGCTGCCCGTGCCCATGATGAGCACGTCGGCGCGGATCAGGCCCAGCATCTGCTCGCACAGCGGCCCCAACATCACCCGGATGCGCGGATCGAGATAGCCGCCGGTCAGGGTCAGCTCGATGTTGCGCCGCGCCTCCAGCGTCTCCGCAATGGGCAGCGAGTTGGTGACGATGTGCAGCGATTTTCCTGCCAGCTCTCCGGCCACAGCCGCGACGGTAGACCCGCCGTCCAGGATGACCGTCTGCCCGTCTTCGATCAGGCCGGCGGTAAGCCGCGCGATGCGGCTCTTCTCATCGCTGAAGCGCCCACTCTCCACGGTGAAGTCGAACGACCCGTTGCTGGAGGCATGTACCGGGACCGCGCCGCCATAGACGCGCTTGAGAATGTTCTCCGCCTCCAGTTGGTCCAGATCGCGGCGAACGCTGGACTCGGAGGCATCCAGCTCGCGGCACAGGGTCTCCAGATCGAGGAAGTCCTTGGCCTCGAACATCTGACGGATTCTCAGTTGCCGTTCAGCAGCTTTCATCGTTCAGTGACCGAGTGTCGCGAGTTGCGGGATGCATCCACATCTCTCAGGGATTTCACTTCAAGGGATCAGGTTTCGTTAATAGCTCTCATTACGGCGTCGGTCACGCTCTTGATCAGACTATCGGCCTCTGCCTGCTCGGCAGAGGCGGGCCTGAAGCCGTCGCGCGCGCACGGAAGCCGCGCAATGGCGCTGGGGTCTTCCATATCGGACAACTGGCACTCCTTCATGGTCGAAGGGTCGAAGCGCGAGTCCGGCAGGCCGAGCGTCTTCTTGATGGCCAGCAGGTCGGAGGTCTGCCGCTCGGATATCTGCGAGATGGGAACGCCCAGTTGCGACGCCAGGATCAGGGTATGGCAGTAGGTATCCACCACTTCGGCGTACCACTCGGCGTGGGTAACGCTGTCTGCCCAGCAGATAATGCCATGGTTGGAGAGCAGCACGGTGTTGTGCTCGCGCACATAGGGAATCACAGTCTTGGCGAAGGCTGCCGTGCCCGGCGTCTCGTAGGGCGATACAGCGACCTTGCCGACGAAGACCTCGAACTCGGGAATGATCCCGTTGGGCGGCACGCGCCCCGTGATGGCGTACGCAGTGGCATGGGGAGGATGGCAGTGGACACAGGCCTTCGCCTCCGGCACAGCCTTATAGATCTCCAGATGGAGAAATATCTCGCTGGTGCGCGGCTTGGTTCCCGCCACCTGCACGCCGTCCAGATCGACTAGGCAAAGGTCTTCGGGCGTCAGATCGAACTTGCTGACCAGGGTCGGCGAGCAGAGCACCTCATTGGGCCCGATGCGATAGGAGATGTTGCCGCCATTGCCATCGACAAAGCTGCGGTTCCACAGCTTGCGGCCAACCGCGCAGATCTCCTTCTTCACCGCCTCGGCTTCGGGAGTGGTGAAGAGCTTCGGATTGGCGGGGCTGCGCGATGGCTGCACCGTGCTGCTGGGGCCGGACGATGCCGTACCCGCCGAGCTTCCGCTCGCAGCAGGGCCGCCGATTACAATCTCAATCTCGTTCTGCCGCAGGAAGTCGCGGGCTGAAGGAGTTATGATGCAGCGCTCGCAGATCACTACTTGAGTCGCCCCTGCTGCCAGGGCGCTCTGCGCATCGCGCATTACCAGAACATTCTGACCGGTGAGTTCAATCTGTTTCACTTCGCCCTTCCTCACTGCTGCACCTCAGTTTCCTGCTTTGCTAACGGTTGTGAACTGGTTGTGATGGTATCGACGATCAATGTGCAATAGGCATCCACCGGAACACGGTTGGGCCAGAAGGGATTGGTGGCCTCGCTGCCTTCGGTAAACGCCACCATCTGGCCTTTGGCCGCGCCCAGCGCATCCACCGCAACCATGGATTTTCCGCCGCCCAGTCCATTCTTCGCCCGCAGATTGGCCATGGTAACCGGCTCCAGCACCACCAGCGTCAGGCCCAGCAACTCCGGAACGGCTGGGCTGAGTGTAACGTTTCCGCGAACGATGCCCAGTCTCATGCTGTCCTCCCTGCACTCTGCACTGGGTCCACGATTCCCACCACCACCATGCGGCCCGGCGTGGTATTGCCAAAGCGTTGGCGCGCGATGTCGCCGTCGGTGGAGACCAGCACCGTGGAACCCTGTGCCGCGCCCAGCCAGTCGATCACCACCAGCGGCTCCGGGCCGGTGCTGCCGTCAGCCTCCAGCCGCTGCGCGACCAGATAACTACAGCCGTCCAGCGTGGCGTGCTTGGCCGCCGGAACTACCGTGCCGTCGATGCGGGCCAGAAACATGGCTAGATGATCCTCAAAGCGTTGCCGATGGTGAGCTGGCGTTCGCGGGTGAAGGTCAGCGGCGTGGTGATGCCCTCGCCGGTGGGAGTCGCAATGCTGTGGCTCAAGTATCCCGGCCCGCCGAAGCCCAGCGATGCCAGCGACGAGGCGTTGCTGACAAAGATGGTTGTGTTCATGGCGCGCGCCATGCGAGTCACTGCGTCCACATCCTTGGAGTGAATGATGGCGGTGTGCCGGTAGCCGTGCTCCGCCTTCACCGACGCCTTGATGCCCGCGTCCACGCAGGATACGCGCACCACCGGGATGAACGGCATCATCTGCTCTTCCACCACGAAGGCATGGTCCTCGTCCGTCTCGCCGAAGAGGATCTGCGTGCTGGCGGGAACGGTGACTCCGGCCGCCTTCGCCAGCACCGCGACGTCCTTGCCGACGAACTCCTTGCGCACATGCGCGCGCACGCATCCTTTGCCATCGCCCTCGAAGGTGAAGGCAGCCTGCGAGAGCCGTTCGATCGCGGCCTTGTTCAGCTCGAAGCCGCCGGCCCGGCGCATCGCATCCATAAACGCCGAAGCGACCGACGCCACCACGAAGACCTCTTTTTCGCCGATGCAGAGCAGGTTGTTGTCGAAGGCCCCGCCCTCGATGATGGACCGCGCGGCCAGGTCGAGATCGGCGGTCTGGTCCACCACCACGGGAGGATTGCCCGGCCCCGCCGCGATCACGCGCTTGCCGTACTTGCTTGCCGCCTGCACCACCATCGGCCCGCCGGTAACGCACAGCAGCGCGACCTTGGGATGCTGGAACATCTGTGTAGCGGTTTCAATACTGGGCTCCTGTACGGTGGTGAGAACATTGGCCACCCCGCACTCGCGCTCAATCTCGCGGTTGAAAAGCTGCAGTGCGTACTGCGCAACCCGCTTGCCCGACGGGTGCGGGGCAAAGATTGCGGTGTTGCCGGCAGCCAGAATATTGATCGCGTTTGCCGCCATCGTCGGCACCGAGTGCGTGACCGGAAGCGACATGCCGATAACGCCCCACGGCGCTCGCTCGATAATGCACAGCCCCGTCTTGTCGCTGCGCGCATCGCTGCGCATGGCCTCCACGCCCAGCACATAGCGCATGTTCTTCAGCTTCTGGATCTTGTGATCGAGCCGGCCGACCTTGGTCTCATCCAGCTCCATCTTGCCCAGCTCTTCGCAGCGGTCGATGCAGATGTTGCGAACGATGGAGATCATGCGCCCGCGCTCTTCCAGGCTCATCTCCTCCACCTTCTTCTGTGACACGGCGGCTGCATTGACAGCCTCGTCCACAGTCATGAAGACGCCATCGCGCGCGGCGATGCTGGTGGCGGCGCTGGCCGGCGCAGGCGCACTGGCCGCAGCCGGGGCCGGAGTATAGGCCGGAGCGGGGGCCGATTGCGGCTGCTGCATCTGCGCGCGGAGTCGCGCCACTACCTCTCTCGCAATCTCCGCAATCACTTGTTCCTGGTTTGTCATACTTTCTCCAAGCCCGTACGTTACGGCTTCTCCAGAATCTTGCCGTCCACTTCGACGGTATCCACGATGCCGACAATGACCGCGTCCACCGGCGCATCTTTGGTCGCCGGTGTCAGGCGCGCAGAACTTCCCTGGGTAAACAGCACGCACTCGCCGATTCCCGCGCCAACACTGTCAACCGCCACCACCGAGCTTCCGGAGATCTCCAGCCGTCCCTCGCGATGAATGTGCGGCTGGATCAGCAGCAGCTTCATCCCACGGAACTTCTCGCTCTTCTGCGTGGAAACAACATTGCCAATTACTTTTGCGATAAACATGCCCGTTCCCTTCTTTGCCCTGCGCAGCATCGACACCCTGCGCAGTGTCGCAGCAACTACTTGGGCAGTACGGACGACAGGCTGCCATGCGGCCGCGCGATCACATGCACGCTCAACACCTCGCCGGCCTCCTTGGCGGCTGCCGCTCCCGCATCCACCGCGGCGCGTACGCTGCCTACATCGCCCTGCACAAACACCGAGCACAGACCGCTGCCCACCTTGTTCCAGCCGACGAACTCGACGCTTGCCGCCTTCAGCATTGCGTCGGTGGCTTGCACCAGGGCCACCAGGCCCTTCGTCTCAATCATCCCAATCGCTTCATTGGCCATTTCAATTCTCCCGATTTCCTATTTCCGTCATGTCTCGCTAATTCGAATGGACTACTTCAGGAAACTGTCGACCAGCGCGTCGTGCGGACGCGCGATCACATGCGAGGCCACCAGTTCGCCGATGGCCTTGGCGGCTGCGGCCCCTGCATCCACGGCCGCGCGCACGCTGCCCACGTCGCCGCGCACGATCGCGGTCACAAATCCTCCGCCAATCTGCACCGTCTTCACCAACTCGACCGAGGCAGCCTTCACCATCGCATCACTTGCCTCAACCAGTCCGACGAGGCCCTTTGTTTCGATCAATCCAATTGCTTCACTCATCTTGTCTCCTCTGCCCACTCGGGCAATTTGTTCCGCTGGCGATACGCTGGGTGCTCCATCCTTGCGACGCATCTCTCTTTTCCGCAAGGGTGGGAGGCGCGGCTATTTCTTGATTGCGGCCTTCTTCTCCGCTTGCACGAAGGAGGGCAGCTCGTCGTGGGGACGCGAGATCACCTGAACGCTGACCACCTCGCCGATACGCGATGCGGCTTCCGCGCCGGCATCGGTTGAGGCCTTCACCGCGGCCACGTCGCCCTCAACAAAGGCGGTGACCAGTCCCGACCCTACCGACTGCCAGCCGGTAAAGGTCACGTTTGCGGATTTCAGCATCGCGTCAGTCGCCTCGAACAGCGCGACCAAACCCTTCGTTTCAATCATTCCAAGCGCTTGTTTCATCGAGTCCTCTCTTCTTCCTTCCGAATTTCCTAAAACCCTTGCCGATCTGAATCTCTGCCAAACTCGTTCCAAACTTGTTCCGGCTGCCTTACTTGAGCAGTTCAATGTCCTTGGTCAAATGCAGTCCGCATGCATTGGCCTCGTCGGTGTCCATGTGGACGTTGAGCCGCGAGGTCGGGTCGATGCGGACGTGTACGTTATTGAAGGTGGTGCTGGCTGCGCCGCCGATGCGCAGCTTCATCATGTCACCCTGCTTGACCCCGAAGTAGGCAGCCTCGGCAGGGTTCATATGCACGTGGATCGCGGCGCGAATGATGCCTTCCTTCAACTGGATGGTGCCCTTCGGCCCCATGATGATCGCGCCCGGCGTTCCCGCAATGTTGCCGGAGAGCCGCACAGGAATGTCGTCGAAGCCCAGGCTGATGGCATCCGTAAACGCCAGCTCGATCTGCGACTGCTTGCGCATGGGCCCAAGGATGCGAAGGTTGGAGATCAGGCGGCTGCGCGGCCCAATGATGGTCACCTTCTCGTTGGCGGCGAAGTTGCCCGCCTGGAAGAGGTCCTTGTAGACCGTCAACTCCGTGCCCGGCCCGAACAGGATGTCCATGTCTTCGCGGCATACGTGCATGTGCCGCGCCGAGGCCATTACGGTCAGCACCGGAGCTTCGCCGGCGGTACGCCCGGTACGCTCGCGCTTAAGATACGTCCAACGCGACCTGACGGACGATCTGCTCGACCGCAGACCGGTCGACGCGTCCTGACGAATTCGTTAGTGCCGTGCTTCCACTTGCCATACGCTTCCCTGACTCACCCTGCTGCTAACTGGATTGACCTGCACCTGCCTTTTGAACTGCCGCTCGCTCGACCACGCTTACCGTATCGCGCGCAACGATGCTCTCTTCATCCGCCGGAACAATCAGCACCTTGACGGCGGATGTCCCGCTGGAGATCGCCTGTGCCGTACGCGCAGCGCGGTTTACCGCGTCGTCGATTTCGATCTCGAAGGCGGCCAGGTTCCTGCACACCGCGGCGCGCGTCTCCCAACTGTTCTCGCCGATGCCGCCGGAGAAGCTGATGACATCCACTCCGTCCAGCTCCAGCATGAATGCGCCCAGATAACGGCGGATGGCGCGCACATACACGTCCAGCGCAAGCCGCGCGCGATGGCTTCCCGCAGCGGCCGCCTCGTCCAGGTCTCGCATATCGCCGCTGGTGCCGCTGATGCCGGCCAGCCCAGACTCGCTGCCCAGAATGCGCGCCATCTCGTCGGGGCCAACGTTCAGCTTCTTCATCATGTACAGCACGGCGAAGGCGTCGATGTCGCCCACGCGGTTGTTCTGCGGCAGGCCGGACTGCGGCGAGGTGCCGAAGCTGGTGTCCACGGTGACTCCGTCGCGGAAGGCCGCAATGCTGGAGCTGCCGCCCAGATGGCAGGAGATGTGGCGCAGGCCGGGCTTGTTGAACTGCTTGCGCACATTCTCGCTGGCCGCGCGATGGCTGGCCCCATGGAACCCGTAGCGGCGTATGCCGTACTTGGTGCGCCACTCGTATGGCACCGCGTAGGTGGTCGCCGCTTCGTCCAGCGATGCGTAAGGGATGGTCTCAAAGACCGCGACCAACGGCACGCCGGGAAGCTCGTTGCGGAATGCCTTCATCGCGGCAATGTAAGGGGGATTGTGCGCGGGCGCGAAGAACGCGAAGTCGGCCATTGACGCTAGCAGATCATCATCGATCAGGCATGGGCCACAGATTGGACCCGGCATGGACCGCCTTGAATCCAACCGCTTCGATCTCCGACAGGCTCTTCAGCGCCTTGCCGGGGCCGACCACATCCTGGATGCACTTGTGAATCGCGGAGGGGTAATCGGGACAATCGCCGCCGGGCTGGCCGATCCGCTCCACCCGCCCATTGGCCAACACCGACTCACCCGGCATATTCAGCACGCGGTACTTGAAGGAGGTGCTACCGATATTGGGGATCAGACATATCATCGTGTGGATCGACCGTAGTTCGAGATGTGCTTCAGCGTGGAGAATTACCCTGCTCTCGGCCAGCTTGGAGTATTGACTAACTGCTTATTGCATCAGTGGTTACTCACTTGTTTTCCGAATAAGACATACCGGCCAAGCTGCCATTGTTTGACGGATGATGATCGTTCTTGACTGCATGAAAACCCTATCGTATATTGACTGTCAGAGTCAATCAGAATTGTGAACGACTTTGAGGATTATCCCCCATGGCACCAGAGGCAGGTGTGTCGCAGATTGGTGCGACCAAAGGTAGATCGCAACCCATGACAATCGGGCGAGTGGGTGAGCTTGGCATTGTGGGCGCGGGCGGCGGCGGATTTCCCACGGCGGTGAAGCTGGGGACGCGCGTGCCGCTGGTCATCGCCAACGCAGCCGAGTGCGAGCCGCTGCTGCACAAGGACAAGGAGTTGCTGCACCACCTCTCCGGGCCGTTCCTGCGTGGCATGGTCCAGGCCATGGATATGGTCGGAGCGCCGCAGGGCGTCATCGGCATCAAGGAAAAGTACCACGACATCATCGCCGCGATGCAGCAGCAGGCGCCGAAGAACATCCGCATAGCCACGCTGCCGGACTCCTATCCGGCGGGCGACGAGTTCATCCTGGTCCACATCGTAACTGGCCGCGTGATCCCGCCCGGCGGTCTGCCCAAGGACGTGGACGCGATGGTGGCCAACGTCGAGACCCTGATGAACATTGGGCTGGACCAGCCTGTGACGCAGAAATATCTCACCGTGGCCGGCGCCGTGCGCAACCCTGTCACGCTGCGCGTGCCCATCGGCATCTCGATCGGCGAAGTGATCGAAGCTGCGGGTGGAGCGACAGTCGACGACTTCAGCGTGTTGCTGGGTGGAGTGATGATGGCGAAGCCGGCCGCTGGCCTCGACGTTCCGGTCACCAAGACCACCGGCGGCATCGTTGTGCTTCCCTCCTCGCACAGCCTGATCCAGCGCCACAACGCAAAGTGGCCGGTGATTGCGCGCGTCGGGCGCTCGGCCTGCGACCAGTGCCGCTTCTGTACAGAGTTCTGCCCGCGCTATCTGCTGGGCCATCCCATCCAGCCGCACCGCGCCATGCAGTCGCTGGGCTTCAGCCCCAGCCCGGCGGAGATCATCGCCGGCACGCTCTACTGCTGCGAGTGCAACCTGTGCAGCCTGTACGCCTGCCCGGAGGACCTCGATCCCAAGAATGTCTGCACCGAGTCCAAGCCCGCGGCGCGCGCCAACGGCCTCTTCTTCACCGGAACTCCGGAGTCGGTGACGCCGCATCCCATGGCGGACTACCGCCGCGTGCCCATGACCCGCCTGATCTCGCGCCTGGGACTCTCCGAGTTCCACAATGTCGGGCCGCTCACCGAGCACAACTTCTCGCCCAAGCACGTGACTTTGCCGCTGAAGCAGCACGCCGGCGCGCCCGCGGTTGCAGTGGTCAAGACGGGGCAAAAGGTGAGCGTGGGCGATCTGCTCGCCGCTCCCGAAGAGGGCAAGCTGGGCGCGCGCATCCATGCCAGCATCGGCGGCGTGGCGCGGCTCACACCCAACTCGGTGGTGATCGATGCATAAGCTTCCCAACACGCCGAAGGGTCCGTTTTGCTTAAGGGCACGGATTTATCCGTGCCGTAAAAACTCGATCTATGTCCGCGGCTTTAGCCGCTGAGGTCGTGTCTTTTTTTAGAACTTCGGAAGGAGCCAATCTCGTGGCTGATATTCAATCGATAGGACTCATCGAACTCTCCAGCGTTGCCACCGGGTACCAGGTGGAGGACGTGATGTTGAAGGCCGCCAAGATCCAGCTCCTGATGGCGCGCAGCATCTGCTCCGGCAAATTTTTGATTGCGGTCGCCGGCGACGTGGCCTCGGTAACGACTGCGGTGGAGGCGGGCGGAGCTGCCGCCGGCGCTTCGCTCATCGAGCGCCGCCAGATCGCGCGCGTGCATCCTTCGGTGCTGCATGCCATCTCGCAGTCGGTGGAGATCGATCCCAAGCAGTTGCGCTCCATCGGCGTCATCGAGACCTTCTCCGCGGCCAGCATCATCGACGCCGCGGACGCGGCCGTCAAATCCGCCAATGTCCTGCTGCTGCGCGTGCATCTGGCGATGGCGCTGGGCGGCAAGGGATTTGTGCTGATGGCGGGCGATGTATCCAGCGTGCAGGCAGCGGTCGAGGCCGGGTCCAAGGCCGCCGCGGAAGAGGGAATGCTGGTCGCCCGCAGCGTGATCCCCGCGCCGTCTGAGGAACTATTCCGCGACTACATCTGAGACGCCGGAGCATAAGTCGAATTTCAAGCGCCCGCGCAGACGAGGGGCCAACAGTGATATATGTCACATTCAGCCTCTCTTTCTCCGCCTAAACTCAGTTCAACATTCGTTGAACCAGGCAATAACGCCGCATTGGGGCAGCTTCTGGCGATCTCAGGTTGGGCGGCGTAGTGGATAGTCACCTCAATCTTGCACCGGCTGCAAGCTCACGCCGGAGTGGTGCAAATCATCATGTAACCGGCCCGCGATGGGCGGGTGAACCGAGCGAGCCTGTCCGGCTTGGAGGAAATGTCTTGCGTCTTGTCATTGTGAAGGAAGCAGCCGTTGGAGAGACCCGTGTTGCGCTGCTTCCCGATGCCGTCAAGAAGCTGATCGCCAATGGCCTTGAGGTTGCGGTGGAAGCCGGCGCGGGCGTGGCGTCGGGCATCTCCGACGAAGCCTACGCGCAGGCCGGGGCCACGCTGGCCGCCGACCGCGCCGCGCTTCTCGCCTCCGCCGACATCCTGCCCGTGGTGAACGCGCCCTCGGCCGAGGACCAACGCAAGATCAAGCCCGGCTGCGTCGTAATCGGCTTTCTTCCGTCCGCTGGACGACCCCTCCGCGCTGCTCCCGGCCATCGAGACGGGCGTCACGCTCTTCTCCGTCGAACTGGTTCCGCGCATCACCCGCGCGCAGGCCATGGACGCACTCTCCTCGATGGCCACGGTCGCCGGCTACAAGGCGGTCATCCTGGCCGCCGACACGCTGCCACGCCTCTTCCCCATGCTGATGACCGCTGCGGGAACCATTGCCCCGGCGCGGGTCTTCGTCATCGGAGCTGGCGTCGCCGGACTGCAGGCCATCGCCACCGCGCGCCGGCTGGGCGCCGTGGTGGAGGCATACGACGTTCGCGCCGCCGCCGGGGAGCAGGTACGTTCGCTGGGCGCGAAGTTCCTCGACGTGGACCTGGGCGGTCTGGCCACCGAAGACAAGGGAGGCTACGCCAAAGAACTTAGCGAAGAGGCGCTCGACCGCGGCCGCGACCTGATCGCCAAGACCGCCAGGACCGCCGACGTGATCATCACCACCGCGCAGGTTCCCGGCCGGCCCGCTCCGCTGCTGCATCCGGCGCGACGCGGTGGAGAACATGCGCCCCGGCACTGTGCTGGTCGATCTGGCCGCCGCCGGCGGTGGAAACTGCGAGCTGACCAAGCCCGGCGAGACCCAGGTCTACAACGGAGTGACTCTGTTTGCCCCGCTCAATCTTGCCCGCCGCTGTTCCCGGCCACGCCAGCCAGCTCTACTCGCGCAACATCCTCAACTTCCTCGCCCTGATCGTGAAGGAGGGCGCGCTCCACCTCAACATGGATGACGAGATCCTCGCCGGCTCCTGCGTGGCCCATCAGGCCAAGGTCGTCAATCCGCGCGTGGCTGCGGCCCTGGAAGCCGCTGGCGGTGCAGCCAATAAGTTTCGCTAATAAACCCGAGAGGCCTATGAATCCCGCTGTTCTGATCGCTTCGGTCTACGTCTTCGCGCTGGCCGCCTTCCTCGGCTACCAGGTCATCAGCCGCGTTCCGCCGCTGCTGCACACGCCGCTGATGTCGGCCACCAACGCCATCTCCGGCATCTCGCTGATCGGCTCGCTGGTGTCTGGCCGGGGCCAGCCACTCGCCAGACTGCGCACATTCTGGGCTTTGTCGCCGTCACCACCGCCACCATCAACGTGGTCGGCGGATTCGGCATCACCGACCGCATGCTGAAGATGTTCGGCAAGCGCAAGGACGGAGAGCAAGAAGGCGTCTGCGACGGGGGCGTCCAAATGAGCCTCACCACCTACTTCATGGAAGCCACTTACCTCGTTGCCTCCATCCTCTTCATCCTCTCGCTCAAGAGCATGTCCCACCCCGAGACGGCGCGCCGCGGCATGTTCCTGGCCGAGGCCGGCATGTTCGCCGCCATCATCGGCACGCTGGTTGGCGCGCACATCGTCACCTGGGGATGGATCATCGCCGGGCTCACCGTCGGCTCCATCATCGGCGCATGGATGGCGCTCTGCGTTCCCATGACCGCCATGCCGCAGCGGACCGCGCTCTCCCACGCCTTTGGCGCGCTGGCCGCGGCGCTGGTCGGCATCGGCGAATTCATCATCCACGGCACGGAGATGGGCGTCGTCACCCGCGGCGCACTGGGCTTTGAAGTCATGCTGGGCGCGCTCACCACCACCGGCTCGCTGATCGCCGCGGGCAAGCTGCAGGGCATCATCCCCGGCAAGCCCATGCAGTTCCGCGGCCAGAATGCCATCAACCTGATCATCTTTCTCGCCATGATGGGCAGCTTCGTCTACTTCTGGATGCACCCTGCGGTCATCGCGGCCTTCTACACCATGCTGGGCCTGGCCTTCGTCTTCGGCGTCATGCTGGTCATCCCCATCGGCTCGGCGGACATGCCGGTGGTCATGTCGCTGTTGAACTCCTATGCCGGCCTGGCCGCCGCCGCCACCGGCTTCGTGCTGGGCAACAACGTCCTGATCATTGCCGGCACGCTGGACGGCTTCTCCGGATTCATCCTCTCGGTGCTGATGTGCAAGGCCATGAACCGCTCCATCACCAACGTGCTCTTCGGCGGCTTCGGCGCGGTGATCGCCAAGGCCTCAGCCGACGCCGGCGGCGTGATGCGCGAGATCTCGCTGGACGACGCGGCCATGCAGCTGGCCTTCGCCAACCGCGTCGTCTTCGTCCCCGGCTACGGACTGGCCACCGCCCAGGCGCAGCACGCCGTGCGCGAGCTGGCCGAGCTGCTGGAGGCGCGCGGCGTCACCGTCAAATATGCCATTCATCCCGTCGCCGGACGCATGCCCGGCCACATGAACGTACTGCTGGCCGAGGCCAACGTGCCCTATTCCTCGCTCTACGAGATGGAGCAGATCAACCCCGAGTTCTCCTCCACCGACGTGGCCGTCGTCATCGGCGCCAACGACGTGGTCAATCCCGACGCGCGCGACAATCCCAACTCGCTGATCGCCGGAATGCCCATCCTCGAAGTGGACCGCGCCAAGAGCGTCATCGTGCTCAAGCGCGGCCAGGGACGAGGCTTCTCCGGCCTGGAGAACCCGCTCTTCTTCAAGCCCAACACCACCATGCTCTACGGCGACGCCAAGAGCACCCTCAGCCACCTGGCCCAGGCCGTCCAGCACGTCTGAGCGGGACCGGAGCAATGGCGCCGGAGCGAAGAGCATCGAAGGTGGCTTGTGCTTGATGAAAAAGCCACTCGGAGGGATTGCCCCCGGGGTAGACCTACTCCGGTTCCGCGCCGATCGCCGCTCAAGCCGGTGAAGCACGCGGGCGGTCTGTTGCGCGACGCTCCGGAGTGGGCAGTGCGGGCAGAGTCACCGTGACCTCGGTGCCCATTCCCAAGACGCTTTGAATCTGAATGGTCCCGTTCGAGCGCTCCACGATGGCCTTGCAGATGGACAGGCCAAGCCCTGCTCCACCGCTGGCCCGGCTGCGCGAGCGATCGGCGCGAGAGAAGCGCTCGAAAACATAGGGCAGCTCGGACTCGGGAATGCCCTCGCCCTGGTCGGCGACGATCAGTTCCGTAACTCCATCGTGCGCCTGCACAACGACTGAGACGCGCTTGTACGGGCCGCTGTTCTGCAAGGCGTTCACCAGCAGGTTCGAGCAAAGCACATCCGCGTCGTCAGGTAACATGGCGACAAAGCGCGCCTCGCCTCTGCTGACCTGCAGTACCACCTGCTTCAGCTCGGCCAGCGGCTGTAGCCGCTCCGTAATAATATGCACCATTGACTGTAGATCGCACGAAGCGGTCTTCTCCAAGGGGGATTCTTCCAGCCGCGCCAACATAAGCATGCGGCTGATGAGTTCTTCCATGCGCTCGCAATCGAGCAGCAGGCCCTCCAGCCCGGCCTCGTACTGCTCCACCGTTCGCGGCGCCATGGACAGGAGTTGCAGGCTGGACTTCAACACTGCAATCGATGTCTTCAACTCGTGCGCGGCGTCTCCGGTGAGCTGGCGTTGGCGCTCGAAGGACTGTTGCAGTCCCTTCAACAGCACTTCGATGGAGAGCGCGATGGGAGCCAGTTCCGTCGTGCGTAGCACAGCGGCGGGCGGCACAAACTCCCAGGAGCGCGTCGAGACGCGGCCGGCAATCGCTGCCAGCTCCTGGAGCGGCGAGAGGCGGCGGCGCAGGAACCAGACCAGAGCGATGCCGGTGACGGCCAATAACAGAACGCTTGCCGCAATGTAAAACCACTCTGCCTCCACGGCCCCATGCCACAGGTCGCGGGTGGGCGCGGCGTACAGCACCGTGACCGGACGGCGAAAGCCACCCTTGTCGTCGCGGTCGATCACGCGCATGCCGTCGAAGCGGAGCGCGCGGTAGTGCTCTTCTCCGGCCATGAAGTTGAAGTACCCGGGAGCGCGCGATGAACTCAGCGCTGCAAGGAGATCGGCGGACGAGGCCGGCGAGTGGCCCAGCACGCGTCCCGCGGGATTCAGCACCTCGTAGACATCCTGCGCGGGCAGAACCAGCTCCGTGGGGTCCACGGTGACGTTGTCCTCGGGGTCTTCGGCGTCCTGCACAGCTCCCAGCAGCGAGTCGGCGCGGCCACGCAGCATGACGTCGAAGGCGCGCCGCCGGCCGTGCATCTCGTGGCCGATGGCGACCGCGGAGAAGAGCGCGGCGCAGAGCAGCTCCGCCAGCAGAACTCCGCCGATCAGTCGACTACTGAGCGAACGCGTCTTGATCTGGTTAGCCGCGGCCTTCATAGCTGCTTCTCCGGCGCTTCCAGGCGATAGCCGCGCCCGCGCAGAGTGGCGATGGTGGTCTCTTCGCCCACCGCACGCAGCTTCTTGCGCAGGTTGGAGATGTGCGCCTCGATCACGTTAGAATGGTGCTGCCAATTGTAGTCGTACAGGTGCTCCAGCAGTTCGCGCGCGGAGACGATGGCGCGCGGGCGGAAGATCAGGTACTCCAGCAGGCGGTACTCAGTGGGTGAGAGATCGATCAGTTCGCCCGCGCATCGCACCGTCTGCTCCACGGTGTTCAGGCTGATGCGGCCCACGCTCAACACCGGCTGCGGTGTGCCCTTGCCACGGCGGATCAGCGCCTTGACCCGCGCCAACAGTTCGCCCAGGTCGAATGGCTTGGTCAGGTAATCGTCGGCCCCGGCGTTGAGCAGCTCCACCACCTGCGCCGGCTGGTCGCGCGCGGTCAGGATCAGGATCGGCGTCATGTCTTTGCGGCGGCGCACATGGCGCACGATGCTGAGGCCATCCTGGCCTGGCAGCATCAGGTCAAGCAGCAATAGATCGTAACGCTTGAACTCGGTCAGCGCGGCGCCGTCCGTGCCGTTCCCGGCGCAATCCACCGCATAGCCGCACCGCTCACGCAGGGCTTCTGCGATGTTGTTGGCGAGCCGGGCCTCGTCTTCGACGATTAGCACTCTCATCAAGTTCAATCTACTCTACCCGACCCTCCCTTAATCTTTACTTAAGCCCCCGCTGGCACAGTTAGACTTGAAACGATGAACCGGCAAAGAACGTCTAGCTATGCAGGATCGGTACCGATTGAACCTCACCTCTGAACTTCGCAAACGACGGCTAACCTCTCGTCTCTGCAGCGTTAGATGCCTGTCGCATCTCATCTGCCTCGTATCTCTGACCTCGACGGGCCTCGCGCAGACGCCGCAACCCGCACCGATGTCTGCACCGCAGGCCTCGGCTGCTGCCGCGCAGACCTCGCCAGCCGCGATCGGCCTGGACGAAGCGATTGCCCGCGCGCGCGCCTCGGAGCCCGCCTTCGCTGCGGCTGCGGCCCAGGCGAAGATTGCCAAGCTGGATCAGTCCATCGCCAAGTCGGCGCTGCTGCCCAACGCGGTCTATAACAATCAGTTCATCTACAGCCAGGGCGGCGCAGGGATCGTCGGCAACCCGGCAAAGGTGAAAGACCCGCGACAGACAAGCTCATCGCTGCCTCGTTTCATCGCAAACAATGGCGTTCACGAATACCTCAGCCAGGCTTCGGTTACGGAGAACATTGGTCCGCAGCAGTTCAATGCTGTCAGCAAGGCAATGGCCTCGCTCTCCATCGCCACGGCCGAGCTTGAGATCGCCCGCCGCGGCCTGGTTGCCGCCGTAGTCGGCCTCTTTTACGGATCGTCCACCGCCGAGCACCGGATCGCGGTGGCCCAGCGAGCCGCCAGCGAGGCCGCCAGCCTCACCACCCTTACCCAGCAGCGCGAGGCGGCCCGTGAGGCGGCCCACGCCGACGTGGTCAAGGCCCAGCTTGAGCAGCAGCAGCGCGACCGCGACCTTGCCGAGGCAAAGCTCGATGCAGAGAAGGCCCGCCTCGATCTCGCCGTCCTCCTCTTTCCCGACCCGCGCACACCCTACACTCTGCTTGTTCCCGACACACCCCCGGTGCCCGCGCGCGCCGATGTGGAGGCCGCGCTCGCCAAGAACAATCCGGATCTCGCCAGCGCAATGGCAAGTTCGCATCTGGCCAACCTGAATGTCACCTCCGCTCGCCTGGGCTACCTGCCCTACCTGTCTCTCAACTACAGCTACGGCATCGACGCCGCACAATTCGGGCTGTACAACGTCCTGGGCGACCACAACCTTGGCTACTCCGCCAGCGCCACGATGAACATTCCCCTCTGGGACTGGTTTGCCACCCACGACCGCGTACTCCAGAGCGAGTTCCTCCGCGACAGGGCACGCACGGAGCTCACCAACACGCAGCGCAAACTGATCGCCGCGCTGGATGAGGACTACGCCGAAGCAGTGGCCGCGCACGATCAGCTCGACAGCCTCAACCTCAGCGTCACCACGGCTGCGGAGGGCCTGCGCCTCATGCGGCTCAGTTATACCGCCGGAGAAACCCCCATTCTTGAAGTCGTCGATGCGGAGAACTCGCTGACCGCCGCCGAACTAGCCCGCGAGGACGGTATCGTCCGCTATCGGACCGCGCTCGCGAACCTCCAGTTGCTGACAGGAACGATCTAAATGATGAAGCCGCCAAGCCGATTTACAAACCTCGCGTCGCGCACGCTCCTTCGCTCCACTATTCTGCTGTGCTCCTCCCTGTCGTTGCCAGTCCTTCTGCTTCCCACCGGCTGCAAGAAGGCCGAGGAGGAACCCGCGCCGGAGGTCAACGTACAGGCCGCGCATCCCCAGCAGGGCAGCATCTCGGAGCAGATTGCCGCCGACGCCATCCTTACCCCGCTGGCGCAGGCCGCAATCTCGCCCAAGGTCAGCGCTCCGGTAAAGCAGTTCTACGTGCAGCGCGGCTCGCGCGTTCACGCAGGCGAACTGCTTGCCACGCTGGAGAACAGCGATCTTGCCGCCGCGGAGTTGGACAACAAGGGCAGTTACACCGCCTCGCAGGCCACCTTCGAGACCGCAACCAAGGCCACCGCGCCCGAGGACATGACCAAAGCCAGGCTCGACCTGGCCCAGGCCAAGGCCAATCTCGACCTCGCCCAGTCCATCGTTACGGCGCGCAGCCAGCTCTTCACCCAAGGGGCCATACCAGGCCGCGACCTGGATACCGCGAAGGCAGCGCTGGTGCAATCGCAGGCCGAGTATGACGTCGCCAGCCAGCACCTGCAGTCGTTACAGAATGTCAGCAACAAGGCGGCCCTGGATAATGCGCAGGGAAACCTCGACTCCGCCAAGGGAAAGTACCTCGGCGCCCAGGCTGAACTCAGCTATACCCAGATTCGCAGCCCCATCGACGGCGTAATCACCGACCGCCCGCTCTTTGCCGGCGAGACTGCGGCCGCAGGCGCGGCCTTGGTCACTGTGATGGACACCTCCGCGCTGATCGCCAAGCTGCACATCGCCCAGGTACTGGCCCAGCAACTCTCGCTTGGCGCTCCGGCCACGCTCACTGTCCCAGGCGTGGAGCAGCCCGTGCCCGCCAAGGTCTCACTGATCAGCCCTGCGCTCGATCCCGGCAGCACAACCGTCGAGGTGTGGCTGCGCGCGGAGAACGCAAAGGGCGCTCTCAAACCGGGAACGCCGGTCCACGCATCCATCCAGGGCCGTACCGTCTCCAACGCACTCACCGTTCCCGCGGAGGCGATCCAGAGCAGCCCGGACGGAAGCAGCAAGTTTGTTCTGGTGATTGCGCCGGACTCCACCGCGCACAAGAAAGCGGTCACGCTGGGAATTCAAAACGCGGATGAGGTGCAGATTCTCAACGGCCTCACTCCATCCGACATGGTGATCTCCACCGGGGCCTACGGACTGGATGAGAACACCAAGGTCAAGATCGGCGCTGACACCGATTCCGGAAAGGATGCGGACGACAAGTGAGCCTGCGCGCGTCCAACCCATCCTCAGACCCGGTACGGGAGTCGTCGTTCTGGCTCTCGCGCATGTCGCGCACCATCTTCTTTCTGGTGGTTGTGCTGTCGCTGGCGGGCGTCTACGCCGCATTTCAGGTCCCCATCTCGGTCTTCCCCGACACCAATTTCCCGCGCGTCGTCATCGGCGTCGACAACGGCGTCATGCCGGTCGAGCAGATGCAGGTCACCATCACCAAGCCCATCGAGGACGCGGTCAACAGCGTTCCTGGTCTGCTCACCGTACGCAGCACCACCAGCCGCGGCTCGGCCGAAGTCAGCCTCTTCTTCGACTGGAACGTCGATATGTTCCACACCCTGCAACTGGCCGATGCCGCGCTCTCCAAAGTCCGCCAGACCCTGCCTGCTACCGCCATCATCACCACCAACCGGCTCACCTTCGCCACCTTCCCCATCCTCGGTTACGCGCTCACCGCGGACGACCGCGGGCCAGCCACCGTCTCGCCGACACGGCTCTGGGAGCTTGCTACCTACGACCTGAAGCCTCCCCTGAACCGCGTGGACGGCGTCAGTACGGTGACCGTGCAAGGAGGAGAGGTTCCGGAGTACCACATCGTTCCCGATATGGCGCGCCTTCAGAACTCAGGCGTTACGCTCACAGACCTCGTCAACACCGTACAGAACTCCAACATCATCGAGTCGCCCGGCCTCTACCAGGCCAACCACGAACTGGTCCTCACGTTGGTCGGGTCGCAGGCGCACGATGCGGCGCACCTCGCCTCACTGGTGGTGAAGACAACCCCCAACGGCGCTCCCGTGCGCATCTCGGACGTAGCCGAGGTTCGCCCCGGCACCGAACCCGTCTACTCGTACGGTGACCGCCAACGGCATTCCTTCCGTGCTGCTCAACATCGCCCGCCAGCCTACCTCCAACACCGTCCAGGTGGCCAACGGCGTCGCCGCGGAGGTCGAACAACTTAGCAAGATACTCCCCCCCGGAGTTCATCTCGCCCCGTTCTACGACCAGTCCGAGCTGGTGCGCGAGTCCATCGCCAGCGTGCGCGACGCCATCTTCATCGGCCTGGTGCTTGCCTGCATCATCCTGTTTCTCTTCCTGCGCGACTGGTCCAGCTCGCTGGTTGCCGGACTTGTGATTCCTGTAACCGTAGCGGTTACGATCCTCTTCCTCTGGGCGATCGGGCAGTCGTTCAACCTGATGACCCTGGGCGGCCTGGCTGCCGCCATCGGCCTGGTCATCGACGACGCCATCGTTGTAGTCGAAAACATCATCGTCCATCGCGACGCGGGCCAGTCGCGAACCACCGCCATTCGCCTTGCGCTGCACGAACTAGCTACTCCGCTGGTCTTCTCTACCATAACGCCAGTCGTTGTCTTCCTTCCCCTGATCGCTACAACGGGCGTCACCGGCAGCTTCTTCCGCGCGCTGGCGGTCACGATGACCGCGGCCCTGCTCACCTCGCTTGCACTCGCCGTCACCTTCACCCCCGCGCTCTCGCTCTCGCTGCTGGGCGACCGCAAGCAGGCCGGCGGCAGGACCCGCAAGCCGCTGTTCCCATTCTTCTCCCATGGCAAAGCCGTCGACAGCCCCGCCGTGCTGGAGGCCGAGCCTTCTGCCATAGCACCGCTCCCGCCCATCCCCGCAATTGAAGCCGCGCACGCCGGGCACATCGACGGCCCCGTGATGCGGCGCGTTCTTAGCTTCCACGCTCGCGCGCTCACCTGGGCGCTCACCCGGCCCATCGCGCTTGCGGCGGTCTGCATCGCGCTTGTCGTGGCCACCTGGTTTGCCTACAACGCGCTTGGCTCCGACCTGCTGCCGGAAATGGACGAGGGCGCGTTTATCCTCGACTACCTCACACCCGCCGGCACCTCGCTCGCCGAGACCAACCGCATCCTCCAGCACGTCGAGCAGATCCTGCGCAGCACGCCCGAGGTCGAGATCACCAGCCGCCGCACCGGCCTTCAGATGGGCCTCGCAGCGGTCACCGAAGCCAACACGGGAGACTTTACGGTGCGCCTCAAGAAGGACCGCGACCGCGACATCGAAGAGATCATGGAGGACGTCCGCGATAGGATCAGGAAGTCCGAGCCTGCCCTCGATATCGAGTTCACCCAGGTCCTGCAGGACATGATCGGCGACCTCTCCAACTCGCCGGAGCCCATCCAGATCAAACTCTTCTCCAGCGACGCCGCGTTGCTGAACCAGCTCGGTCCCAGGGTAGAGGATGCCATCAAGAAGATTCCCGGCGTGGTGGACACGCAGAACGGCGTAGACAACACCATCTCCGGCCCAGCCACCAGCTTCCAGGTCGATCCGGACGTCGCCGGACGTCTCGGGTTTACGCCCAGCGAGGTTGCCGACGACGCCACTGCTATTCTCGACGGCCTGCCCACCTCCGAACCGATGATCGTCAATGGCCGCCCTTACACCATTCGTGTCCGCCTGCCGGATCAGACGCGCGCCTCGCTCGACTCCATCCAGAACACGGTCTTCAACTCCAGCTCCGGCCACACCGCTTCGCTGGGTTCGCTGGCCCAGGTGACCGAGCTTCCGCCACAGAATGAGATCCTGCGCGAGAACCTGCAGCAACTCATCACCGTTACCGGCCGCCTCGAGGGCTCCGATCTCGGTACCGCCATGCAGCAGGTCCAGGCCACCGTCCAGAATCTCCACATCCCCTCCAGTGTGCGCATCGAGTACGGTGGCACCTACCAGGAGCAGCAGAAGTCCTTCCGCGACCTGTTGCGCGTCCTGGTGCTCGCCTTGGTGCTGGTCTTTGGCGTTCTGCTCGCCGAGTTCCGCAACTTCTCCGCGCCCATCGCCATCCTCACCAGCTCCGTGCTCTCCATCTCCGGCGTGGTGCTAGCACTGCTGATTACGCGCACCGACTTCAACGTTGCCAGTTTCATGGGCCTCATCATGGTCATCGGCATCGTGGCCAAGAACGGCATTCTGCTGCTGGACGCGGATGAGAAGTTTCGCGCCCAGGCCGCGGCCGAACCGGGTCGCCATCCCGCGGCCTTCGCGTGACCCGCGACCTGGCTCGCGAAGCCATGCTGCATGCTGCTCAGCGCCGCCTTCGCCCCATCGTCATGACCGCGATTGCGGCGGTCTGCGGCATGCTGCCTCTGGCATTTGCTCTGGGCTCCGGCTCGCAGATGCTGCAGCCGCTGGCCATCGCCGTCATCGGCGGACTGCTCATCTCCGTGGTTCTGTCCCTGATCGTCACGCCGGCTATCTACTACCGCCTCACCCGCAGCCGCCACGCCTGACACGTCTCGTAAAATCCTATAAGTAATTTTTTATCAATCGTTTGCGTTGTCATTGATAGGCAGCTATCGCCGCCCTGGCGGAGCTGCGAAATCCGGTAAGATAAAGGCTGAGAGATATCTGAGCGATAGGAGCCAAACGATGGAGATGAGGCAGCTAGGCAATACGGAGATGTGGCTCACGCCGATAGGATTTGGCGCGTGGGCCATCGGCGGAGGCAACTGGGCCTTCGCATGGGGGCCACAGGACGATAACGCCTCCATCGCGGCCATCCACAAGGCCATCGACCTCGGCGTCAACTGGATCGACACAGCGGCCGTCTACGGGCTTGGCCACTCCGAAACCATCGTCGGACAGGCAGTGAAGCAGTCCTCGGTCAAGCCCTTTGTCTTCACTAAAAGCGGCATGGTTTGGGACGACAAGCGCGGCATCCGGCGCACCCTGCTCGAGATCCGCCGCGAGGTGGAGGACAGTCTGCACCGCCTGCAACTGGATGTCATCGACCTCTACCAGATCCATTGGCCGGTGGAGGACCAGGACATCGAGGAAGGATGGACCGCGATGGCCGAGCTGCAGCACGCAGGCAAGGTGCGGCACATCGGCGTCTCCAACTTCTCGGTGGCGCAGATGGAGCGTTGCCTGAAGATCGCTCCCATCGCCTCGCTACAGCCTCCTTACTCGCTTCTGAACCGCGCGGTGGAGGCGGAGGTCCTGCCCTTCTGCGTGGACCGCAGCATCGGTGTCATCAACTACTCGCCCCAGGTCTCCGGCCTGTTGACCGGCGCCATGACCAAAGAGCGCGTCGCCAACCTGCCGGAGGACGACTTCCGGCGCAACGCAAAGCAGTTTCAGGAGCCTCTACTGACCCGCAATCTGGCCCTCGCCGACCTGCTGCGGCAGATCGGTGCGCGCCGTGGCGTCTCGGCCGGCGTAGTCGCCATTGCCTGGACGCTGGCCAACCCTGCCGTCACCGCAGCCATCGTGGGCGCACGCAGTCCGCAGCAGGTGGAGGGCGTATGGCCGGCTGCGAAGTACCGCCTCACCGAAGAGGAAATGCAGGAGATTCAGTCCTTTATGGACGCTAACCCATGATTTTTCATGGTCATCGCTCGTCGCGGCTAGAGGACGGCGGCGACGTATGCTGCGTACCGAGGACGGCACGGTAATGGGTGGGCCGCCCAACCCTGCCGAACCAGTCTTGGTTACTTTTTCCCATAATTACAACTAATGTGTCATTGTGCGCGGAAGGAGAGTGGCACAATGATCATGTAGCATAAACTTTGGTAACCACAGTGCTCCGGGAGGAGCATGTCTGGGGTTCTCCAAAGGAGGAAAATTGACCGAGCGGCAAAAGCCTGCGACCAGGGATGAAGTCCGGACAGCAGTCCGTTTCCCCCTCAAGCTTGCGCTCCATTTGATGACGGAGGACGGGGTGGTCGAGGCCACCACGCGCGACATCTCCTCCAACGGGCTACTGTTCGCATCTAACTATCTGCCGGAGGTTGGCAATCGCATCGAGTTCACCATGGATATGCCGTCGGAAGTCATGGGCTGGGCCAGCGATGTTTCCATTCAATGCACCGGACGAGTCGTCCGCCATCAGCACACCGGTAAAGAAACGATGGTGGCCGCGGTGATCGACGAATACACTCTCAGGGTTTAAGCGATGACGTTAACTCTCAATTCGACAAAGTCCACGCACAACGGCCATGCCCCGGCCCCCCACAACGGCCATGCCCCGTCTACCCACAACGGCCATGCCCCGTCCACCCTCGAAAGCCATGATCCATCCACCCAGAACGGCCATGAGCAGTCCAGCGCCACCACCGGAATACGTGTCATTCTGGCCGACTCCCAGACCATCTATCGCGTGGGCATGAAGAAGGTCTTCGCTCTGGAAGACGATATCCGGGTGGTAGCGCAGGCCGAGTCGTTCACCAATCTGCTGGCCGCGCTGCAACGCTACCCGACCGATGTCGTGGTGCTCGAAGGCCAGCTCATTGCCGGTACCGTCGACGCCATCCCGGAGTTGGTGAAGCACAGCCCCAACGCCAAAATTATCGTCCAGGTTGTGGAATCCGACGAAGACAACATCGTGGAGCTATATCGTCGCGGCGTGCGCGGTGTTGTACCCCGCTCCATCTCCCCGGACCTGCTGGTCAAATGCGTCCGCAAGATCGCCGACGGCGAGACCTGGATCGACAACCAGTCCATCAGTTGGGTCATCGAGGCATATCGCTCCCAGGCCAGCTCGCTCACCAGCCCGCGCGTTCTGCCCAAGATCACCAAAAAAGAGTTGGCCATCATCAGTTGCATCACCCGCGGCATGCGCAATAAGGAGATCGCCTACCAGATCGGCACCACCGAGCAGGTCATCAAGAACTACCTGCGCAAGGTGTACGACAAGCTGGGCGTCAGCGATCGCCTGGAGCTCGCTCTCTACTGCTTGCACCACCAACTGCTCAAGAACTATGTGCAGGAGCCCGAGGTCATCCCATTGCCTCCCATGGCCCAGGCCACGCCACTGCGCGCCAAGATGTAGCCAAGACCCCGACCTGCCCTGCATTCCATACAGGTACAACCGTGCATTCATGCGGGATGCTAAGATTCTGCGGTGCCATTATTCCATGAGATACGCGCGCTCACTCGCGTCCAGCGCAACACCTTCGTTGCCTGCTTCCTGGGCTGGACGCTCGATGCCTTCGACTTTTTTCTGCTCACCTTCTGCCTGAAGGCGATCGCCGCGGACTTCCATGTCGGGGTCAAGCAGGTTGCCGAGGCCATCTTCTGGACGCTGGTCATGCGCCCCGTCGGCGCTCTGCTGTTCGGCGCAATGGCGGAACGCTACGGCCGCCGACCCACCCTGATGCTCAACGTTGTCGCCTTCTCCGTCTTCGAACTGGCCTCTGCCTTCGCGCCCACGCTGCACACATTTCTGGTCTGCCGCGCGCTGTTCGGCATTGCCATGGGTGGTGTGTGGGGCGTTGGCGCCGCGCTTGCCCTGGAGACGCTGCCCGCCCGCGGGCGAGGCTTCTTCTCCGGCCTGCTGCAGGAAGGATATGTAGTCGGCAACCTGCTGGCTGCCGCGTTATTCGGTCTCTTCTTTCCCCACCTGCACGGCTCCGGCATGATGACAAACTGGCGCGTGCTGTTCATGGTCGGGGCGCTGCCCGCGCTGCTCGCCTTCTACCTGCAATACAAGGTGGAAGAGTCGCCCGTATGGCTCGCCAGTCGCGACCGGCGTCGTCTGGCCCCAACAATTGCCTTCGACTTCGCACGCGTGCAACATATCGTCAAGTTATCCATCCGCTACCTGCCAAGCTTTCTCTTCCTCGTCGTTCTGATGACAGCGTTCACCTCGTTCAGCCACGGCACGCAGGACCTGTACCCAACCTTCCTGCTGGACCGCGGTCTCAGCGACGGTCACGTGGGCCTGATCGCCGCCATCGCCAACATCGGAGCGTTTGTCGGCGGCATCTGCTGCGGCGCGCTCTCCGAAAAGTTTGGCCGCAGGAAGACCATCCTGCTCGCAGCCCTCTTCGCCATTCCCATGGTTCCGTTGTGGGCCTGGTCGCACTCCATGGCAATGCTGGCCCTGGGTGGGTTCCTGATGCAGTTCATGGTGCAGGGCGCGTGGGGAATTATTCCCGCGCACTTGAATGAACTGGCGCCCGGCCCAGTCCGCGCCGTCTTCCCCGGCGTCGCCTACCAGCTTGGCAACCTGCTCTCGTCGCGCAATGCGGTCTTCCAGGCTGCCTACGCGACGCGCCACAACGGCGGCGCATTGAACGTCGCCCTCTCCGCGACGGTGGTGATCGTCGCCATCGTAGTTGCCACGGTTGCCGCGCTGGGGCCTGAGGCCAAAGGAAGCGATCTCGCTCAACCTACGGCACAGTGATTACAACGTAGCGGTCGGTCGTCTCCCAACGCATGTGCAGCTCGGTGGATTTGGCTGTGGTGTTCTCGAAGCTGAGGCTCATCCCCTCCTGCGGCGCGGCCATCGGCTTGGCCTTCATGGGAATGCGGCCCAGGTCCATGCTCTCGGTGTAGGTCAGTCCCCATTGCCCGGTCTGGTTGTTGACGATCAACTGCCAGACATCCGCGCTGGGCAGCGTGTAGAGCGTATGCGTGCCCGCCGGAACCAGCAGCGTGCCGAACTTCAGCGGTACCGAGGTGATGAGGGTGGTGGCGGGGTTCGCGCCCGTCCGCCACACCTTGCCATACGGAACAAGGCCGCCCATGATCTTGCGCCCGCGCATCTGCGGCGTGTTGTAGCGAACGTCAATGCTGCCACCGCCGATGATGACGTTGGCCGTTGCGGCTGGGCTGGGCAACGGGGCTGCCGGTTTCGCGGGGGTCGTCTGCGCGATCAGCACAGTCGAGGCGATGGCCAACAGCGCGACCGAGGCAAGTACGGCGCGCGTGCGGAAGCGAAGGTGCGAACGATGAACTCTCATGGGGTCTCTCTCTTATCTCTTAACGGTGGGGCTGGGGGATGAGCGCAAAGTTTCTTTACGATGAAGCTTACTGTCTTGCGAACCTCATCTTGATCGATGCTCGACCCTCCGATGTAGACTGTCAAGCTAGCTGCGATGCCGGCCGCGGGCAGAAAGGAATCTGCCCATGCAAACCACATCCGCGCAGTGGCGGAACAAGCCAGGATCGCCAAGCCTGTAGGCAGGAACACATTCAGGCAATCCCTCCAAGTGGCTTTTCCGTCAAGAAACAGCCGCCTTCGATGTTCTTCGCTAGGCTGTATCGACATATAGTCTCAGGTGCAACCATGTGCAGGCGAGGGCGACGAGAGCTTTGAAGCAGGCTTTTGATTTTTCGTATCGCGTGGCGAATCTGCGCAAGCACTTGAGTTTGCTGAAGCAGCGTTCGATGCGATTGCGTTGTTTGTAGAGGGTTTTGTCGTACTCTCGTTGCAGCTTACGATTGCGTTTGGGTGGGATCACGACTTTGGCTCCCATCGCTTCCACATGCTCGACGATGGCGTCCGCGTCGTAGCCCTTGTCGGCCAGCACGGCCTCGGCCTTGCGCGTACCGAGTAACGCGACGGCTTGCGTGCAGTCATTCATCTGGCCGCCCGTGATCAGAAAGTCCAAGGGCAAGCCGCGCTCATCGGTGAGCAGGTGAATCTTGGTCGTCAGACCTCCTCGGGAACGCCCCAGAGCCTTATCCGCGCCCCTTTTTTACGGCCCGTGGCCGCCTGTTGGTGCGCTCGCACGATGGTCGAATCCAGCATCAGATATTGGCTTTTCTTATCCCGTACCAACTGGTGGAAGACCCGCTCCCAGACGCCGGAATTGGCCCAACGCACAAAGCGTTTATGCACGCTCTTGTACTTGCCGTAACGCTCTGGCAGGTCGTGCCAGCGCGCTCCCGAGCGCAGCACCCACAGTACCCCGTTCACAAAGAGACGGTTGTCTGCTGCGGTTCGACCCACATGCTCCTTGCGCCCAGGGAGAAAATTCTTGATCCGCTCCCACTGCAAATCACTCAGTTCATATCGACTTGGGGACATACACCAACTTCAACACCGATCAACCCGGCTGCAAAGTGTATATGTCGATACGGCCTAGGACACAGTTACTCTGGTTCCGCACCAGTCGTCACAAGAAAACTAAAAAGGCCCCCGCTGCGGGAGCCTGATTCAATGCCTATTGCCACGTCTGCCGAAAGGCGTTATTTTCCTATTGTGTCTTTTCTGCGCCCTTGTTTCTCATCGCCAAACACCCCATAAGTTCTTTGCAATGTATGGTAGGCACGAGGAGACTCGAACTCCTGACCTCTTCCGTGTCAAGGAAGCGCTCTAACCAACTGAGCTACGCGCCTCTAGTGCGTCTTTGTAGTGTAAATGGAACGCTTCGCGAAGGGCAAACGCACCGCGCAAACACCGAAGAATACCTCTTCGCACAACCATCCTGCACCACGGCAAGCAGGAAAATGCACTACGATGGACATGCCGTTACACGATGAATTTTCTGCGTCAGTTCCGCGCCGCTCCCAATCTGCTGACGCTGTTGCGTCTGTTCATCATCCCGTTTCTCATCATCACGATCCTGGACGGCAGGCACACCCTCGCATTTGCACTCTTCGTACTGGCAGGCTTCAGCGACGGCCTCGACGGACTGGCGGCGCGCCTGACCAAGCAGTACACACGGCTCGGCCTGTATCTCGATCCCATCGCAGACAAGCTGCTGCTCAGCACGCTATTCGTTGTGCTCACCCACATGGGCGAGGTGCCGCGCTATGTCACGGTGCTGGTCTTCAGCCGCGACCTGGGAATCCTGCTGATCGCAACCCTGCTGTTTGCCACTGGCACGCTGCGCGACTTCCGCCCAAGCCTGCTGGGCAAGTTCAATACCCTGGTGCAGATCTTCGGCCTCACCGTGGTGCTGGTGGAACAGGTATGGCCCTCGGTGGATGCAGGGCTGTTGCGCGTATGGCTGCTGCGTTCGATCGCCTGGCTTGCGCCCATCTCCGCGGCGCAGTATGCCTGGATCGTGGTGCGCAGAATCAGTACGCCCGAACCGGCGACAGAGTTAAGCAGTCCGCAACAGACGTAACTGCGGATCAGGCTTTGTCGCCGGGCGCTTCGTGGCTGTCGGAGGCAGGGCCCTCTTCGTTGACTTCGTTGAGGATGTCTGCGAACTCCGCCGCATCGAACACCTCGCCGCATAGCTGGCACACAACGAACTCAGCGTCTTCCTCGCGGGCGACGACGCGAACCTGTGGATGTTTGCACGATGCCGGCATATGGAGAGGAGTGTGGGCTATTAAAAGCTTGCCCTTGCTCAATCCGCTTGTCAATCGGGAATTCAAACTATCTACAGCACTATAGTAGCGTTTCTTGTTTGGACCACGTTAAATCTCCCCTGGCTCGGACTCGGCAGATGGCTCCGCGCAATCGCATTTTTGCGCCTCAGCCGCCGCCGCTGGCCTTGCACCTGAAGAAGACTTGCAACTTGGCCCTCTTCCGCCGTACACTAAATAGGACCAATACGGTCGGATTGGCGCTCGCGGCCCAATTCCTCCCGTTCCGGCCTGCATGGCAGAATCTGGCGAGAAAGGGACCCAATGCTTCGTTTGACCAAAAAAGCGGATTACGGGCTGATGGCGCTCAAGTACCTGGCCGAGCAACCGGGCATCTCACCTGCCTCGGGCGCCCGGAGCGCGGTCGCTCAGAGCGCCAAGGACATCGCCCAGGCCTACCACATTCCGCCGCCGCTGCTGGCCAAGATTCTGCAGACGCTGGCGCGCGCCGGGCTGCTGGTCTCCCATGCCGGAACCAACGGAGGCTATGCGCTGGCGAGGCCGGCCTCCAAGATCTCGGCCTTCGAGGTGATCCGCGCCATCGATGGGCCGCTGTTTATCACCAGTTGCATCACCATCCACGGGTCCTGCGACCTGGCCGGCCATTGCACCATCAAAGAACCGCTGCGCAAGGTGAACGACAGCATCAAGGACCTGCTCAGCAACATCCACATCAGCGACCTCATCGAAACAACAGAAGCTGTACGCAGAGACGAAGCCGTTGCACTGCGCGGCAGACTGGTGAGCATCCTGCAGTAGAGCGACGGATCGGTCGTCGCAAACAGAGATTTGAAGCAAAGAGGAGCAAAGCAATGAGTCTTCAGAATGGGAACAGCCAGAACGGGAATGGGAACGGTGCAAGCAGCGCGGTCCCCGGCACACAACAGCACCGGGGTCGTCATCACCCACTCGGAAACCCCGCTGCCCGAGGGCGTGCATCTTCCCCTCTACATGGACAACCACGCCACCACGCCGCTCGATCCGCGCGTGCTCGAGGCCATGATGCCGTACTTCACCGGCAAGTTCGGCAACGCCGCCAGCCGCAACCACCAGTTCGGCTGGGAGGCGGAGAAGGCCGTCGACATCGCCCGCGAGCAGGTCGCCAAGCTCATCGGCGCCACCTCCAAGGAGATCATCTTCACCTCCGGCGCCACCGAGAGCGACAACCTCGCCATCAAGGGCATCGCCGAGATGTACCGCGAGCGCGGCAACCACATCATCACCCAGGTCACCGAGCACAAGGCCGTCCTGGACACCTGCAAGAAGCTGGAGAAGATGGGCTACCGCGTCACCTATCTGCCCGTCCTGGCAGACGGCCTCATCGACCTCGACGACCTGCGCCGCGCCATCGTCACCGACGGGCCCGAGAAGACCATCCTGGTCTCCATCATGTACGCCAACAACGAGATCGGCGTCGTCCAGCCCATCCGCGAGATCGGCAAGATCTGTCACGAGAAGGGCGTCCTCTTCCACACCGACGCCGTTCAGGCGGTCGGCAAGATCCCCGTCGACGTGCAGGCCGATAACATCGACGTCCTTAGCATCTCGGCGCACAAGATGTACGGACCGAAGGGCGTTGGCGCGCTCTACGTTCGCCGCCGCAACCCGCGCGTCCAGATCACCGAGCAGATCAACGGCGGCGGCCACGAGCGCGGCATGCGCAGCGGCACCCTCAACGTCCCCGGCATCGTCGGCATGGGGCAGCCTGCGAGATCGCACGGAACGAGATGGCCGCCGAGGCCGAGCGTGAACTGGAACTGCGCGACTACCTCAAGAACAAACTCGAGACCGCGCTCGACTACACCCAGGTCAACGGCAACATGGAGCACCACCTGCCCGGCAACCTCAACATGAGCTTCGTCTACGTCGAAGGCGAGTCGCTGCTGATGGGCATCAACGACATCGCGGTCAGCTCCGGCTCGGCCTGCACCTCGGCCACGCTGGAGCCCAGCTACGTGCTCAAGGCCCTGGGCCTGGGCGACGAGATCGCCCACAGCTCCATCCGCTTCGGCCTGGGCCGCTTCAACACCAAGGCCGAAGTGGACTATGTGGCCGACAAGATCATCGACGTAGTGCGCAAGCTGCGCGAGCTCAGCCCGCTCTACGAGATGGTGCAGGAAGGCATCGACCTCACCAAGATCGAATGGGCCGCGCACTAAAGTTTGTTTTGAGAATTGTCATTCTGAGCGAAGCGAAGAATCCCCGTATTTCGTCGCAAGCGCACCGAATTTCAAAGGCCATCATCAAAATTTGGACACGAAGGAGAAACATCATGGCATACAGCGATAAGGTACTCAGCCACTACGAGAATCCCCGCAACGTCGGCACGCTGGACAAGTCGTCCGAGCGTCGGCACCGGCCTGGTCGGCGCGCCGGAGTGCGGCGACGTGATGCGCCTGCAGATCAGGGTCAACCCCCAGACCCAGGTCATCGAGGACGCCAAGTTCAAGACCTTCGGCTGCGGCTCGGCCATCGCCAGCTCGCTCGCTGGCCACCGAGTGGGTCAAGGGCAAGACCGTCGCCGAGGCGCTGACCATCACCAACACCGACATCGTCAAGGAGCTGGCCCTGCCGCCGGTCAAGATCCACTGCTCGGTGCTGGCCGAGGACGCCATCCGCGCCGCCATCGGCGACTGGAAGAAGAAGAACGGCGTTGCCGAAGAGCCGAAGTCGCCGTCGCCACGGCCAGCTAAGTCCGGTCTGGTAATTGCGCCCAAGGTTTGCTGGTAACAGCGCCGAAGGCGCGCTCTATACCAGCCTGGGGCAACGCCCCAGGTTAGGTTGCCATAGAAGAACCGAGGGCTGTAGGCCCGACCTATAGCCGAAAAGAAAGCCGCAAAGAAATGGCAATGGTCACCCTCCAAACCGAAACCCCCAAAGGCGCGGTCGCCGCACCCGGCGTGCAGGCCGCCCCACCGTCACCGGTCCTCACCGCCGACGGTGAACCAGCCGGATCCAAGGGCATCCAGGTCACGGCGCGCGCCCTCAAGCGCATCCGCATCGCCATGGCCAAGGAACGCATCTCGCCCGCCGTAGGCGGCCTGCGCGTGGGCATCACTGGAGGAGGCTGCTCGGGCCTCAGCTACAGCATCCGCTTCGACTCGCAGCCCCGCGAACGCGACCGCATCTACTCCTTCAGCCAAACCCACCTCGATCCATCGCTCACCGACGCGCCGCCAATCCGCATCTTCGTCGATCCCAAGAGCTTCATCTACCTCAGCGGCATGGTCCTCGACTACGAAGAGACGCTGATGCGCCAGGCCTTCAACTTCATCAACCCCCACTCCACCAAATCCTGCGGCTGCGGCTCCAGCTTCTCTACGTAAGAAGAGTTATAGTTCTCATATGACCCGATCCGAGTGGTTTACCAAGGCCGCCACGTTCACCGCTGCAAGCGCTGTCTTTTGGCCGATGACGACACTTGGAATTCGCTTTTTGAATAGTGGTCATATTCCTGTGTGGAGCGACATTCCCCATATCGCAGTGACCTGGTTCTCTTTTGTGGTCTCATACCTCGGATTAGAATGGTTCCTGCAACGGCGAAAATACCACGACAAGTCAACAGAATCATCCAGGATGGATCGTAAGAGCGCCAACGGCGCGTGATATACCAGCCTAGGGCGAAGCCCTAGGTTGGGGGCCACAATGAGAATCGAGCGCTGAAGGCCCGACATATCTCTCACAATCATGCGCGAATACACAGTCATCTACGAACGCGGCAAAAACGGCGGCTGGGGAGCCTATGCGCCAGATCTGCCAGGACTCGGCGTAGTAGCTGACACCCGAGAAGAGGTCGAAACCCTCATCCGTGAAGGCATCTCCGTACACATCGCCGGTATGATCGAAGAAGGCTTCCCCGTTCCCGAACCATCATCCTTTGCCGAACTCGTTTCCGTACCCGAATGAGCGATTCCACCTACTTCTCCATCTTCTCTCTCCCCGCGCATCTGGTCATCGATCTTCCCGCGCTGGAGAAGAGCTTCTACGCACTCAGCCGCAGGCTGCATCCCGACCGCTTCGCCTCAAAATCTCCCGCAGAGCAGGCTGCGGCCCTGGCCGAAAGCTCCCGCCTCAACGACGCCTATCGCACGCTGAAAGACCCCATCGCGCGCACTGAATATCTGCTGAAGCTCGAAGGCGTGGAGTTGGAGGAACAATCGAAGTCCGCCACCGAAGCCGCGCGCGCCAGCGGCACAGCCAAGAAGCAGATCGTCCCGGAGGACATGCTGGAAGAGGCCTTCGAACTGAACATGCAACTGGAAGAGATGCGCGCCGCAAAAAAAATGGGCGAAGACGACCCGCAGTTGCGCAACGATCTGCTCGTCGCGAAGGCCGGCTTCGACGCCAGAATGTCCGCCATGCAGGCGGAGCTTGAATCTCTGTGGGCAACCTGGGATGCGGCCCTCGACGCACGCGATCCCCTCGCAAAACTCGCCGCGCGCGATGCCATGGTCGCGCTGCTCAACCGGCGCAGCTACCTGCGCAATCTGGTCCGCGATGTAAACGACGCCCTGGAAGCCTGAGATCTCCACCCTACAGATATGCAAGAGGGGAAGGCCATATGACCTTCCCCTCAGTTAAACCCAATCCATCCAACCGTCTGAACTTACTGCCCGGCTTCGACCCGTGGCGTAATCAGTCCGATGTTGTCCACATCCGCCTGATGGCCAAAATCGATCACCTCCGCGACCTTGCTGAAATCAAGGTCCGGATCGCCTTTGACAAACATCACCTTCTCCTGTCGAGTGGAGAATATCTCCACCAGCTTGGGCTCGATCTCTGTCTTGTTGAAGGCAGTCTCGTTGATCTTGTACGAAGGCTCTGCCGCGCCGTTGGCGAGCACCTGCACCACGATCGTCTGCTCAGGCGGCGGCGCCGACTTGTCCTTGGGTGGCTGTGGAATCAGCGTGTTCAACCCCTTCGGCGTCACCGGCACGATCACCATAAATATAATCAGCAGCACCAGAAGAACGTCGATCAACGGCGTAACGTTGATCTCCGACATCGCATGATCTGTACCACCACCACCGCCCATTCCCATAACAGTCTCCTTAGTTCTTCTCTTGCGATCGGCCCCGCCCGCACTGCTCCGGCAGGTGCACCTGCTTACTTCTGAACTGTATCTTCCGAATCGCGCTTATCCGTCAGCATGCCGAGCTCGCTGACTCCAGCCGTCCGGATGTCGTCGACAACCTCCATCACCTTGCCGTATTTGGCGCGTACGTCGGCCCGCAGGTAGACTTGCTTGTCGGTCTTGTTCTCCAGCTTGGCGGAGATCTTCGGTCCCAGCTGGTCGGGGGTAACCGGGTCTGCGCCAAGGAATGTCTTGCCGTCGCGCGTCACCGCAACGGTGATCGCGTCTTCCTTATTTGCGTTCTCCATGATGACCGCCGCAGTGGCCACCGGCAGGGTGAGTTGCACCTTATTGTTCAACATGGGCGTAATGACCATGAAGATGATCAGGAGCACCAGCATCACATCCACCATCGGAGTGACGTTGATGTTGGAGTTGACCTTCTTGCCTTCTTCGCGCTTGTTGATGCTCATATTGTTTTGTCCCGTTCGCTAGTTGATGGACTGTGTCGCGGTTGCCGTCATCCGCTCAGCGGTTGAGGAGGCTTCGGAGGCCGTTCGCTTGGCGGCCCCCGAAGGCCATGATCCGAGTGGTCCCGCTTTCCCTGCCAATACCAGGCAGGGAACTCTGCTTACCGGTGGCTCTGCTTGATGAAGTAGTCCACCAGTTCGCTCGAGCTGTTGTCCATCTCGACGTCGAACGCCTCCACCTTGTTGGTGAAGTAGTTGAACGTCATGACGGCGGGGATGGCGACAAAGAGTCCGAATGCTGTCGTGACCAGGGCCTCCGAGATACCTCCGGCGACCGCGCCGATGCCCGAGGTCTTCTGGGTGGCGATGGCTTGGAAGGCGTTGAGGATTCCGATCACGGTGCCCAGCAGTCCGATGAACGGCGCCGTGGAACCGATGGTCGCCAGTCCGCCCAGGCCGCGCTTCAGCTTGGCGTGAACGATGGCTTCAGACCGTTCCAGCGCGCGCTGCGAACTTTCCACCTGCTCCTCGGTGATGTTGCCGCCGGAACCGAAGCTGCGAAACTCCTGCAGACCGGCTGTGACAACTTCGGCCAGATGCGACTTCTTGCTGCGGTCGCCAAGCTTGATTGCCTCGTCCAGACGGCCATCCTTCAGAGCGCCCGCAACCTTCGGCGCAAATTCACGCGACTGCTTTTTTGCTGCGTTGAAGTAAAGCCACCGGTCGATCATGACCGCCAACGACCAGATCGACATGATGAACAGGATGATCGCGATGACGCGCGCCGGCCATCCCATGTTCGAGATTAGACCGCCGATGCTGAAACTGACCGTCGGGGCCTCGGTCTGATACCACATGGCGAGAGGCGCGGGAACGTGGGCGAAGTTTGCGAGATAAGCGAGAATCACTGGAATCTTTCCTCCTGATTTCTATACGGCATTGGACTGGGTCGATCTAAAAACCTGACATGGTACGGGCCGGATGCACATACTCAATCTTCCGGCTCTGCATCTAAATCTAAAGCGTGTACTGCTTGAAACCAACCTCGGATGGAACTGCATCCGGCTAGGAGCCGAAGGTAAAATTGACCGTAATGCTCGTCTCCACCTCAACGGGCTCCCCGTTCAGCAGATAGGGCTTATAGCGCCAGCGGCTTACCGCATCCCGGGCCGCGTTCACCAGCATCCCATTGCCGCTGATAACCTGCAGGTTCTCGATCGTACCCTCCTTCGAGATAATGGCATGCAGAATGACTGCCCCCTGAACGTGTGCTGCCTTGGCGATCGCGGGATAGACCGGCTCCGGCTTGGAAATAATATTGCCGGCGATCGTACCGCTGGATACCTTCACTGGCCCGGTTTGCTTCGGGGGCACCCTCGCGACAACCGTTGGGTTCGTGTTCAAGCTGGAAAAGAGGCCGCCTGCCACGCTACCGTTGCCGGGGCCGCCCATGCCTTGCATGCCCGCGACTCCAGTGCCCGCAACCGGGGCCGCCTCTTCGTGAATCATCTTGATCTCTTTGGGTATCTTGGTCGGCGCATGCAGGCCCGAGTCAATCTCGGAGACGATCTTCACCGGCACAACCTTCTGCGGCGGAGGCGGCGGCGGTGGCGGTGGCGGTGGCGGTGGAGCTACCAGCAGCGCCGTAAGGGCCATCCTCGGCAGTGCATCGGGCCACATCAGCGGTATCAAGAGGATGATGATTAGAACGGACAGATTGAATGCGCCCGTCACCCACATCCACCGGCCTGTCTTGGTCTTGAGCTGACCGCCGGATTCCATCAAGGAGCTTTCAAACATGGACAGCCTCGCAAAAAATGTTCTACCCAGCTTAGACACCGCGCCGGTCTACTTTGTTCCCGCGTCCGCAATCTCATTGTCCCTAGGTGACAGGGACCGCCGAATTGAGGCCGCCAAAGAATCTTACACAAAAACGCATACTTCTGAAAACCCAGGCCTGTGAATCGTGCCTTTTTAAGCCTTGGCGCGCTTGGCCGGCAGATTCGAGACCTTGCCCCGGCTCTTGCGCCAGTCCTGATACGCCACCAGCATGGGTGCGGCCACTGCGATCGACGAGTACGTCCCGATCACAATTCCCACCACCAGGGCAAACGAGAAGCCGCGCAGCACCGGTCCGCCAAACAGAAACAGGCTCATCACCGTAAGGAACGTGAGGCCGGAAGAGATCACGGTCCGGGTCAGCGTCTGGTTGATGCTGCGGTTCACCACGTCGGGCAGCGATTCCCGGCGCGACAGGGCCAGGTTCTCGCGGATGCGGTCGAACACCACGATGGTGTCGTTCATCGAGTATCCGATTAGGGTCAGGATGGCCGCGATCACGGTGAGGGTAATCTCCTGGTTGGTCAGGCTGAAGGCGCCCACCGTAATCAACGTGTCGTGAAACACCGCAACCACGGCCGCGACGCCATAGATCAACTCGAAGCGGAACCACAGGTAGATCAGCATCCCGATCAGCGAGTAAATCGTGGCCAGCTCCGCCTGATGCTGTAGCTGCGTGCCTGCGGTGGGGCCGACGATATCGACCTTCTGGATGGTGCAGTCGGAGCCAGGCTGGCCGCAGTTCAGCGCATTTTGCACCTGCGTGCTCCCCGTGTCGTGCGAGGCGTCCGAGGCCTCAGGCAGCGAGATGACCTCTGTATTGGCGGAGCGACCGCTGGTGTCGCTGATGGGATAGACGATGGAGTCCTTGACCCCCGCGCTGGACAAGGCCTGGCGGATATGGTTCTCGTTGGGCGTGGTGGCAAACTGCACCTGGATCTCGGTGCCGCCCTTGAAGTCCACCCCGCGGGGTATGCCGTGCCAGAACAGCATGCTCAGCACGCCCGCCACGGAAAATATCAGCGAGAAGCCGAGGAAGTACCACTTCTTGCCCAGCCAGTCGATCTTTGCGTCTCGAAACAGTTCCACTTTGCTTTCCTCAGGCGTGCCACGCATCGCCTCGTATTGCTAATTCGATAACTTGCTCTTAAATCGACAAGGCCGCTCCGCGTTCCTTCCGTGCAAGATTCGCGTCGAAGATGGTACGCGAGACGAACACGGCCGTGAACAGGTTGGCCAGCAGCCCAAAGGTCAGGGTCACAGCAAAGCCCTTCACCGGGCCGGTGCCAAAGATGAACAGAATGCCCGCCGAAACAATCGTCGTGACGTGGGTATCCACGATGGTGACCCACGCGTGGCCAAAGCCCTGCTGCACCGCAACGGCTGAGGTCTTGCCGGCACGAAGCTCTTCGCGAATGCGCTCGAAGATCAGCACGTTCGAGTCCACGCCCATACCGATAGTCAGGATGACTCCGGCGATTCCCGGCAGCGTAAGCGTGCCGCCGACAATGCCCAAAAATCCGAGCAGGATCACCAGGTTCAGGACCAGCGCCAGGTCGGCATTGATGCCCGCGCCGCGGTAGTAGAACAGCATAAAGACCATCACCGCCAACATGCCGACGATGGCCGCCACCACCCCCTGGTGGATCGAAGCCTCTCCCAGGCTCGGCCCCACGGTGCGCGTCTCCAGGGTATCGATGTCCGCAGGTAGAGTTCCGGTGCGCAACATCAGTGAGAGGTTGTCCACCTCGTCCTTGGTGAAGCTGCCATGGATCTCTCCGCGGTCGTGGATACCCTCGTCGATGGTGGCGACTTCCTTCACCTTGTTGCCCAGAACGATGGCCATCGAGCCGGGCGATGCGCTGTCCTTGGAGTGCGCGGAGGTGTACTTATAGAAGCGCTCGCCCGCATCGGTGGTCAGTATGAAGGTCAGGTTGGGCCGGCCGTTCACATCCGTCGAGGGCTGCGCGTCGCGGAAGTCCGTTCCCTCCACCACGGGCGCACGCTCCAGCAGATAGACCTGGTCGGGACGGTCCGGGGTCGTGTTGCCATGCAGCAGTTGGTCGTCCGGGGGAACGACGTTATTCAGCGCCGTCATCGCCGCCTGGTCGTTTTCCCACGGTCCCTGGCCGCTGACCACGGCATACACAGCCAGCTTGGAGGTGGACTTGATGGCGTCTTCTACCCTGGCAGGATCGGAGATCCCAGGCAGTTCCACCAGCACCTCGTTGCTGCCCAGGTTGTACGGCTGCACCAGCGCTTCGCTCACGCCAAGCGTGTTCACGCGGTCCGTGATGGTCTCGATCGAATGGTCCAGCGTCGATGTCTCAAGGGCGCGGATCGCACCCTGCTTCATGGTCAGCTTCTCGCTTCCATCGGAGCTCGACACTACGTCGTATGTATTGGAGTAGTCGCTGCCGTCCAGTAGCGAACGCACGTCGCTGACCTTATCCACTGGAATGCCGCTGATCGTGATCTGGTCGGGATGCGCCACCGGGTCCAGCTTATGTATCGTTGCCCCGGTGATGCTACCCTTCTGCAGGTCTTCCTGAAGGCGCTGCACGTCCCGGTCGGTGGTCGATCCCACCGCCTCGTCCACATGCACCTTCAGCACAAGATGCGTCCCGCCCTTGAGGTCGAGCCCCAGTTTGATGTGGTCGGAAAGCGCCTGCTTCAGCGCGGCGGGGGTCACACCATGCGGAATGCCCAAAAAGCCATAGCAGAACACCACCAGTATCGCGACGATGCCCGCTGTCTTGCCCTGTAGATTCTTGCTCATTGCTTCCTTTATCCAGACCCCGCGTGGCAACCCACATCGTCGGCCCCTGCCAACTACCTGCTATTCACTACCCACTGCTTTACTCGTCCGCCGTCGTCACTGCGGCGATGGCGCTCTTCACAAACTCCAGCTTGATATTGTCCGGCGCGACGCGTATCAGCACCACATCGTCTTTGACCGAGATAATGACGCCCCGTATGCCGCCGTTGGTGGTCACCTTGTCGCCGCTCTTCAACTGGCTCAGCATCTGCTGCCACTTCTTCTGCTTCCTCTGGTTGGGCGCGATCATCACAAAGTACATCAGCGCGATGAAGACCAGCATCAGAAGCAGTTGCCCGGATACACCGTATGATCCCATGCAAATCCATCCTTCCAACTACTCTTGCTTTGCCTTCCGCCCGTCTTCCAACCGTCGCACACCGATCATCGCCGGAGCATGTCCCCGGAGTTGCGATTGCACCCGCAACCTGGCCTGGAGGTGCTTGTGGTGAAAGCTGCGGCGGCGAACGGTCGACACCTGCCTTGTCTCGCGCAGATGCCCTGCGCGCCTGCCGCGCACAGGGTGCCGCCCAGGGCCCGCAGAACAGGCCCAGCCTTCTAAGTCTCGCGTAACCCCTCGCCCCCTGTCAAGAAAACCAGCAGAGGCTTGGCGTTAGGTTCAGGTCTTCCCCGCGCAAAATTCCAGCCACTCCCCTATCCCAACCCCACTTCCGTCCAATCTCAGGGAATCGCAATCAGCAGGCCCCCGCTGATCCCAGCAGACTTTTCGTGCCCGCTCCCGAAGTTGTAGTCGTACCCCGGCTCCGCGTACCACCCAAATCGGTGCTTCGTCGAGGGCCAGAACATCAAGTCCAGCGCTGCTTCGCCGCTGACCGAGTTCGTCCCCGCGCCGGATTGCCTCCTATGCACCCACTGTGGCCCCGCGCCAACCATCACTTCCAATTTCTTCGACAGTGTCCAGGGTTTCTTGAACAGCAGGTCGGTGTCCCACTCCGTCGAGCCGCCTCCGAACATTGCGGTCACGCCAGCCTCCAGTTCCAGCCGGTTCTCAATTGGCGTAACCTCAACCGCGACCGTGGGGCCAAAGCTCGATCCGCCGTCGTTCAGCTCCCATCCGCCCGAGCCGCCAAACTCCAGCACCGCGGCAGGCTCCTTTTCGACGGTCTGCGCCACGACGCTTCCCACCCGGAACAACAAACACACCGTCAGTACGGTCGCAGTCGCTCTCACCGGATAATTTCTCCATTGGGCCTCGTCCCCCTACTTCGCCGGAACTGCCGAGGCTGCCGTCTCCTGGCTGAAGACACACTGGAACTGCCGTCCATTCCTCACCCACGCCGACGAGACAAACACTTTAGCGGAGAAAGCCTGGCCCTGCCGCGTCCCGCTCTCCGTCAACGTATACGACACCACCCCGTTGTCCGGCGACACCGGCACGAACCGCACATCGCTCATCGTGTAGTCCTTCAGCTTCACATCCCCCAGCAGCTTCAGCAACTCCGGCTTGCGCAGTATCCCGTTGGCGCGCACAAACACAGCGTCATCGGTCAGGGCCGCGCCCACCTTCGCCACATCCCCACTCTTCAGCGCCTCCAGCCCCGCGCGCTCCTGCGCGACAATCTCGTCGCGGTTCACATCGCCGCCATTCATCGGCATCTGCGGAAGCGCCTCCTGCGGCCCTGGGCGCATCGGCCTCGCCCCCTGCGCGCCCGCGCCCTGCGCCCCCGCCGCACCCTGCGCGCCCGTGCCCGGCGCCCACGGCGTCTGGTCCGCCGGGTCCTGCCCATACGCCAGTGTCGCTGCCAACACCACCGCCGCCACGCCCATCCCTACCCTCGAAATCCCCAAACTCCTCATCGTTCCCTCCAGCCGTACACTTCGCGTAGACCGCGCCGATAAAAATCCGGACGAAGACGGCCCATTCCATGGCCCAATCCGGGTATCCTACACCATATCGCCCATCGGAACCCAATGGGCGCGCCAGGAGATTTATGCCGATCGAAGACGATATTGCCGCACTCGTTGTTCAGGAGTCCACTCTCACACTGCCCAGCTTCACCCCCGATACCGCATGGCAGATCGGTACCACGCTGCGCGACCTCGCCATGGCGCGCAATTTAAGCATCGTCGTCGACGTCCGACGCTTCGGATCGCCGCACCAGCAGCTCTTCTACTGCGCGCTGGCCGGCACCACCCCCGACAACCAGCGCTGGGTTGCGCGCAAGATCAACGTCGTCGCGCGTTTTCACAAGAGTTCCTACCACATCGGGCGCCTGCTTGCGCAGTCCGGTCTCGCCTTCCCCGACCGCTACAACCTGCCGTTGGAAGACTACGCCCCCCACGGAGGCTGCTTCCCCATCCATATCGCGGGTTCCGGCATCGTTGGCGCGGTCACTGTCTCCGGCCTGCCCGAACGCGAAGACCATAACCTTGTGGTGGAAGCTCTCTGCCTCGTCACCGGTCGCGACCACCAGGCACTGCGCCTTCCGGCCTGACCGCTTCGTCGCTTACTGATCGTTGGTCCCGCTCTATACCTTGCGCCATATCCTGCGGAAGAACCGTCCCACCACATGCGCCAGGTTGTTGTTCGGCGGCGGCGGTGCGGGTGCGGCTGAGGGCGTGCCTGCCTCTGCCTGGGCGCTGGCTTGACCGTTATAGTTCAGGGCCTCGCTCACCTGGGTATGCACCTCGCCCGGCGGCGCTTGCGGCACCGCGGCCTCGGTCGCCAGCCCTTCGCTGATGGCCACAGGGAAGGGATGCTGCGCGGCGGCGGGCGCAAGCAACGCGTCGGCCACCGGAACTCCCTTCTCATCCGGGCATCCGCACGGCGATGTCTCGTGGTCCACCACCTCGTGCAGGCTGCCGTGTTCGAACAGCACATGCTGCCCGGCGGTCAACTGATACGTCGCATCGCCGAAGGGGTCCGAGACGGTAAGCAGCGGAGCGCCTGTGCCGCGGTTCTCCACGCAGGTGTCGCCGTTGCCGGCAACCCGCAGGCGCAGGTCCAGCGGACCGCCGCTGCGCGCCGTCAAGCGCAGGTCGGGAGTCATTACGGCATCGGTAGGGGTCGCCGCGGTCTCGATCTCGATGGCCCCGCGGTCCAGCGAGAACAGCAGAGGCGCGGCCACCATCATCTCGCGGCTCTCGCTCATGTGCAGTACGCTGGTCTGGCAGACGCGCACCGTCCCCCCGCGTCCCAGCGCGATCGGCGCAGTGTGGTCCTTCGCGGTCACGCTCACCGACCCCATCAGCACGGCGCGCCCATCGAGCGTATCCTTCGCTCCCACAACGTCCGCATCCTTGGTTGCGACGTAGCCAATCAGTTGCTGCGCGCGCATCGGTCCCGCCAGCGCGCAAGTCAACACAACTCCCCACTGCAGATACCGGGGATACGCTTTGTCATTCTGACGCGGAGCGTAGCGTAGCGGAAGAATCCCCGCATTTTGCCGGCAGTGCGATGGCCTGCGCCATGGACGAAAATATTCCAGCAGCCTCATGCCTTTTCCCTACATCTTCAGAAAATTTGCCATGATCTTCTTGCCCTGCGCCGTCAGCACGCTCTCGGGATGAAATTGCACGCCCTCGATCGGCAACTCGCGGTGGCGCAGCGCCATAATCGTGCCTTCTCCTGTGCCGGTCCCGCCCGGCCCTTCCGCCCACGCCGAAATCTCCAACTCCTTCGGCAATCCCTCCTCGGCCACAATCAGCGAGTGGTAGCGCGTGCAGGTCATCGGCGAGGGAATCCCGCTAAAGATCGTCCGCCCGTCGTGCTCCACCTCGCTGGTCTTGCCGTGCATCAGCTTCGCCGCGCGGATGACCTTGCCGCCAAATGCCGCACCAATCGACTGGTGCCCCAGGCACACGCCCAGGATCGGCACCCGTGCGCCGCCCTCCCGCGCCAACCGCGCAAAGTGCCGGACCAGCTCAATCGAGATCCCCGCATCCTCTGGCGTGCATGGCCCCGGCGAGATGACGATATGCGTCGGATGCAGCGCCTCCACCTCGGCTGCCGTCAACTCGTCGTTGCGCCGCACCGCCATCTCCGCGCCCAGCTCACCCATGTACTGCACCAGGTTGTAGGTAAACGAGTCGTAATTGTCGAGGACAAATACCATGTTGAGTTAGCTCGTTTTGCACTCCACTCCAAGTGTATCCCGGACAGTTCAATCGATCCATGAAGGGGTAACATGTACGCATGGATCGCATCGTCGCTGTCTTCCTTGTCCTTGGTCTCGGGGCGTACTTCTCTCAGGCGCAATCGCCTGCCGGCCTTCGGCAACCTCCTGCCACCATACAGCTAGACAGCCAGATCGTCCTTCTCGATGTATCGGTCACCGACGCCGCCGGCAAACCCGTCACAGACCTTCGCCAGGACGAGTTCCGCATCACGGAGCAGGCCCTGCCGCAGACCATCGCCAGTTTTGAGCCTCCCTCGGCCCACACCATGCCCCCCGCTGCCGCCGGCAAGCTGCTCGTCAACTCCACCGCCGACCTCGTCGGAATCGGAGAAGCGCCCATCACTATCTTCATCCTGGACGAACTCAACATGAGCTTCCCCGATCGCGCCTATGCCCGCGCCAAGCTCATAGAGTGGTTGAAACGACAGCCCGCCCTCATGCCGCAACCCACCGCGCTATTGGCCATCAACGACACCGACCTCCGTCTCTTGCGCGACTTCACCCAGGACCGCGACGCCCTGCTTACCGTTCTCAACAAGCACTCCGGCGACGTCGTCTGGCGCTCCGATTCGAACGGTCGCACCGGCGCGCAGGCCTCGCAGAACATGGCTGCGACCCTCGGCGCCATCGAGCGCGTCTCCCAGGCCATGCGCGGCGTTCCCGGCCGCAAGAACGTCCTCTGGGTCGGCGATGGCTTCCCTCCCGTGAACATGAGCGATATTGGGCGCACCTCGGCCAATGAGATCGCAGCCAACCTGCGCCATCTCTCCAACGTCATGCTCCACGCTCGCGTCGCGCTTTCCATCGCCGGCCCCTCGCTCAAAGGCCATCAGCCCGTCACTATCGAGACGCAATCCGATTCGGACATGATGTCTTCGGGCGGGTACGACGGACTCAACATCTCGCAGGGAGGTATCGCATTCTCCAGCCTTGCGCCGCCCACTGGAGGCCGCGCCTACCAGAACCGCAACGATCTGGACGGCGAGATCGCGGAGAGCATCGCTGCCGGCTCCAGCTACTACACCCTCTCCTACCGTCCTAGCAACCCCTCCAACAATCCCAAGGCCTACCGCAAGATTCACGTCGAGGTCACCCGCCCCGGCCTCACCGTCCAGACCCGCGACGGCTACTTCGAGGAGCCGGCGCTGACTGCCACTCCCGTCAATATTCCCACTCCGCAACTCGCCTTCGACCTGAACGGCGCCGCCACCAGCCCACTCACCTATACCGACCTGCACCTCACCGCCGTGCGCACGGGCCGAGCCGACTTCACCCTCCATGCCACCGCGCGCGACCTCGCCTGGCACGACCTGCCCGACGGCCGCCGGCACGCCGATGTCGTCCTGCTGGCCGCCTGCCTCTCCGCAAAAGGCAAGCTACTCTCCAAGAACTTCGCCACCCTCGGATCAAACACCGAAGCCTCGCTCGCCTCCATCGGAATCTCCACAGCCGCACTGCCCATGCACGTCGTTGCCCCGCCGGGCACAGCGCGCATCCGCTTCGTTGTCCGCGATGTCACCAACGGCCGCGTAGGCACCGCCGACCTCACACCGTAGAGCGTAATGGAATATGACAGTCTATTGCTGCCGCGCCCGCTCGATCGCCCGCACCACCGCGCGCGCCTTGTTCGCGCACTCGACAAATTCATTTTCCGGCACCGAGTCCGCGACCAGCCCCGCGCCCGCCTGGATGTGTCCCTGCTCGCCATTCATGAACAGCGTGCGAATGGCGATGCACGAGTCTAGATTTCCAGAGAAATCCGCATACAAGATGCTGCCGCCGTATACGCCCCGCCGCGCTGGCTCCAGCTCCTCGATGATCTCCATGGCGCGAATCTTGGGCGCGCCGCTCAGCGTTCCCGCCGGGAAGCACGCGCGAAACGCATCGATCGCCTCCAGCTCCGGCTTCAACTTCCCTTCCAGCGAGCTGACCAGATGCATCACATGGCTGTAGCGCTCCACAAACATCAGGTCCTTCACCTTGACGCTGCCGAACTCGCTCACCCGCCCCACGTCGTTGCGCCCCAAGTCCACCAGCATCACATGCTCGGCGACCTCTTTCTCGTCTGCCCGCAGGTCGGCCTCCAGCCTGCGGTCTTCCATCTCGTCGGCGCTGCGCGGGCGCGTCCCCGCAATCGGCCTGTACTCCACCGTCCGCCCATGCACCCGCACCAGCAACTCCGGCGACGAGCCCACAATATGGCACGGAATAGTCGACAGGTCTGGCTTTGTTCCCTGTTCCCTGCTTGCTGTTCCCTGTTCCTTGAAACCGCAAAAAATACATATACGGCGACGGATTCACAATCCGCAGTGCGCGGTACACCTCGAACGCGTCCACCCCCGGAACGCAATCGAACCGCTGCGACAGCACGCACTGAAACACATCGCCCGAAGCGATGTACTCCTTCGTCTTCAGCACCGACTTCAGGAACGCCGCCTTCGGCGTCCGAGCGCTCAGCTTCAGCGCGCCATGCGCGTGCTTCTTGCTTGGCTTAGGCAGCGCCCGCGCCAGCCTCTTCTCCAGCCGGTCCAGCCGCTTCACCGCATGAGCATAAGCTTCGGCATGACGTGCCGACCCACCCATGCGATGAGACCGCATGAATGGGGCACCCGGCGCTTTATCGCGATTTAGGTTCGCCGTAACAATCAGCAGAATCTCCTTCTTCACATGGTCGAAGGCCAGCACCTGGTCGAAGAACATGAGGCATGCGTCCGGCACGCCCAGCTCATCCTTGGCCAGCGACGGTAGCCGCTCAATCTGCCGCACCACATCGTACGAAAAGAACCCCACCGCCCCAGCCGTGAACGGCGGCAGCCCCGCCAGCCGCGCCGGCTTATGTCCTCCCAGCGCGCGCTTCAACTCAGCGAAGATGTCGCCTTCAAAGCTGCGCCGCTTGCCGCCCTCCTCCACCGTAATCGCCGTCCCCCGCGACACAATCTTCTTGTACGGCTCAATCCCGATGAACGTGTACCGCCCAACGTGTTCTCCGCCCTCCACCGACTCCAGCAAGAAACGCCTCCGGCTCCTCGTGTGCAACTCGCAGGAACGCAGACACCGGCGTCTCCAGGTCCGCCGTCAGCGTGCGATACACCGGGACCAGCGTGTGCTGCCGGCTTAACTTCAGGAAGTCGCGGGACGTGGGCAAGGTTGCGGCGGACTGTGCGGATCGGGCGGCCATAACGTATTCCCATCATAACCGCGCATCGCAAATTAATATGGACTCCCGATGGAGTCCAGTTCGTATCCAACGCGCAATGGGTCGAACTTGCGGCGATCGCATTCAACCAACAACCTGCAACCTGCAACTGCTTCAGATCGTGATGCTCAAGGTCACCGCCTGCGTCTGCACCTGGCCTGTGCCGGCCGATGTGCCGATTACCTGGAAGGTATAGGTCCCCGGCTTGGTGCCCAGGTCGGTGCAGTTGCCGCATCCGGTGATCTGGGCGGCTCCCGCCAGCAGCACAGCAGCCAGCAAGGCGCGCAACCAGCGGCGTCTTCCGGGCAGGAAGAACGCCGCCAGCCCCGCCAGCGCAGGCAGCGCGAAGGGTGCCAGGCCCGGCCCGCCGCCGTTGCCGCCGGTGAAGTAGGGTGCGTTGTCGTTGCAATTATGCGGCGCACTCGTCGCAACCAGCAGCAGACTCGAACCCCCTCCGTTTGCAATCGCCGTCTGGGCAAAGAAGCAGCTCGCCTCGCTAGGTAGATTGCCGCAAGAGAGGTTTACCCCCTCGGCAAAGCCGTTCTGCGGCGTCACCGTCACCGTCAGGGACGCGGCATTCCCAACCCCTGCGCTTACCGGGTTCGGCGTCGCTGCGATGCTAAAGGTGGGCGGGATCAGCGCGCTGACGGTCACACTGGTGGTGGCGCTCGCCGCCTGGAAGTCAAGCGTTGCCGCATAGCTCGCCGTGATGGTGTCCGTTCCCGCCGGCAGGACCGAGGTGGCGCATGTGGCTATGCTGGAATTGCCAGTGCTGCCGGCGCTCAGGGACGCGCTGCATAGCAGTGTACTGCCGTAGGTGAACACCACCGGCCCTGTCGGTGCCGCGTAGTTGCCGGTCAGCGTCGCGCTCAGGGTGACTGGCTGGCCCTGCGGCGTCGGGTTGGGCGGGCCGGCGACCGTCGCCGTCGTCGTGTCCGGACTCACCGCAATCGTGACCGTGGGCGAGGTCGAACCCTGGTGGGTTGAATCGCCGGAGTAGACCGCTGTCAGCACATTGGTCCCTACCGAGGTCCCAACGGTGGTGCCGACACTCACCGGGCATGCCGAGCCTGTCAGGCTCGCAGAAAGGACACACAATGGGGAAGGCGGGGGTGGGGCAGCGCCAGTGTATTGGTCATTCAGGGTTATGGTCCCCGTCACCGCGCTGCTGTCGCTGGAGTTGACATCCGTAGTGCCATTCCAGGTCTGGCCGTAGTACATGCTCAGATTGGCCTCAAAGGGCGGATGCGGATTGATGATGCCCGTGGACGGGCATGGCGCGGTCGGCCCGATGCAGAGGAAGAGATCGGTCGTGGTAGCGACTGCCGAAATCGTGTGGGTGCCGCTGAGAATCAGTTGTGAGTTGCTTCCATCTCCGTTATAAGTCGCGGTCAGCGTGCGCGTGCCGCCCGCATAGGTATTGCCTGCCGGAACTGTGTAGCTAGCGCTGGCGCTGAAGGCCGGACTTGAAATGGCCGAGAGTGCGGCCGGGCCGAGCAGTGTGCCATCGATCGAGAACGCCACCAGGCCCGTGGGCGTTACGCCTGCGCTTGAGGTCAGGGTCGCGGTAATGGCAAACGTGGCCCCGAAGGCGCTCGGTTCAGGCAATGCTGTAAGCGTTCCCGTCGTCGGCTTCGATGTGATCTTATTCAGCAGCACGGTGATGCCGCCGGTATTCACCACCGGGTTGGTGGCGAGGCTGAGCGAAGTCGGCGACGTGTTGCCCAGCAGCACAACCGGGTTCGAGATCGTCGCTCCGCCATTGGCCACCACCAGGTCGGGTCTGCCGCCGCCGCGCACATTCTGTAGCGAGAGGGAGTTGATTCCCTGCCCCGCCAGGAAGTGCTGCTCGCCGCAATCATTTCCCCCGACCGTGTAGCAGGTGTTGAAGTCGCTCTTGAATATGCCGCCGCCCTGGTTGTACAGGATGCTGACCAGGATGCCATCGCTGAGCACGATGTCGGGCAGTGTGTCTCCGTTCATGTCCATGACGGCGGCCAGGTAGAAGTTGCGGCTGAGGGTCATAATTGCTGCGGCGTGGGCTGAATGTGCCGTCCCCGTTGCCAACCCAGATATACAACAGGTTCGGCGTGCTGGCGCTGGGGTTCGCCGGATTGGAGGCCGTGTTGTGATACAGCGCGATAATGTCGCCGTTGCCGGCGCCGTTGGGATCGGTCACAGTCCGTCAGCAGCACCGCGCTGATGGCGTAGCTGCCCACTCGGCCCGGTCAGCGCAGTCATCGCCGTGAAGTTCTTCCCCGTCCCGTCCAAGTATGTTCTTGTACGGGACAAGGCTCGTCCCCTGCTGGAAGATCAGGTCCTGCTGATTGGTTCGTCCCGTCTTGAAGTAGCCCGCCGCCACCTGGTTGAAGCTGGTCTTGCTCGCCGATTGATACAGTCCAACATTGAACCCCCCGCTCTTCTGCCCCAGCAATGTGTCGTCGTAGTTCGCATCGATATTCGCGATGTCCGCAATGCCGTCGCCGTTGAAGTCTCCCACAGCGCTCTCGCCGTATAAGGTGTTTCCAGCCGACTTGCCATTAACCGCCGCCGGAGTCTGAAATGTTCCGTCGCCGTTGCCGTACTGGACGTAGAGGCCGGGGCCAGTCGTGGGCAGGGGGTAGCCGGTGAGCGAGTACGCCAGATCGGGAACTCCATCGCCGTTGAAGTCGCCGGACAGGATGTTCGACCACAGGCCGGGTTGGAGGCCGACTGGGCCGGCTGATGTGTTGGTTGTGCCTCCTACGAGGCTGGTGAACGTGCCATTGCAACTGCCATTGCTGGCATTGCCGGTCAGCAACTGACCCTGCACAGCATTGCTGGAGGCGGTGGTCACTGCCACGTCCAGGCAGCCGTACTGGTTGTTCGCCAGGTTCCTGAACTGGCCCACCGTCGCGCCCAGGGCCGGGGCCAGGGCGGAGTAGGCGTTGGAGGTCTGGAATCCGCCGTCCCCATTGGCGTCCCCCTGCACAATGGCGACGCCATCCGGCGAATCCACCGCAAAATCGGGGAAAGGAGGATTGGTATAGAACGACGCCACCGCGTAGGCGGAGCGGCCCGGGCCGATGTTATATATGCCCCTCAACGTATAGCTCAGGTTGCCCTGACCTACCAGCACGCTCAGGCCGATGGGCGTGGTGGTCAGGATGTCCTGATACAGATCGCTGCCCAGCTTGCCGATGGCGGCCAACTGGCCCCCGTTGCCGGCGAGTGCGCTGGGGATGGCACTCGTGCCGCCTTCACTGTTCGGCTGGAAGGTGCCGTCTCCATTTCCCTCGAATATCTCGATGGCCCCGTTGCTGCCTTCTGCCACCATGTCGGGAATGCCATCGCCGTCCATGTCCTGCAGCAGCATGGAGTAGACGCCATTGCTGAAGGTGAGTGGAGTATGAGCAGTGAATACGCCGGTGCCGTCGCCAGTGTAGACCGTGGCGGAGTGTCCGGTCTGGCCGTTAATAATGAAGAAGGCGTTGCCATTCTTGTCGAAGTTGCCGGTCAGTTTGTCGAAGCTGCCGGTGTAGATCGGGCCCGGCCCGTCGGCCGCAACCAACGGGAAGGCTGCTTTGAGCGAGACCGCGGGCAGTGTTGTGCCATTGCCCGGATTGCCGTTGTTGGAGAAGACGTACATCTCGTTATTGGCGCTGTCTTCCACCAGCAGTTGCGGCGTACCGTTGGTCGTGAACGGAAGAGCTGCAATGTAGGCGAAATTCGGCTTCCGACTTCCTACAGGCAGGAATGTTATGCAGCCGCTCTTGCCACCAGGGACAGGGTACAGACTGGTAGAGAACCCTACGTCGTAGGAGCTTTTCGGGCTATAGTAGGCAGCGCCTGTGCCGTAGTAGATGCACAGGTTGTTTGTGGCGACTCCGGAGATTGCGAAAGCAAAGTCGGTAATATGGTCGCCATTGAAATCGCCCAGCGCGGCGACGGCGTTTGTGGCATTGGTAAAGAGGATATTCTTCCGGTCCTGGAACTGACCGCTTCCATCGTTTAGCGTGACTCCCGCGAGGATGGAAGAGACGCCCGCCGTGCTCGCGGGGGCGTTGACGTACAGGATGTCCACCCCGTTGGTCGGGAACTGAAAAGACCCGGTCAGGAAGCTGGTTACCTGCCCGCCGGTCAGCTCCACATCCGCCACTCCGATGAACTGCTGCGCGGCGCAGGCAACGGACAGCATGCCCAGCAGGCAAAGCGCCGAACACCGGTAAATGATGCGGAAATACGCCATGGAAGCACCGGCCCGAGAGCGCAGGGCGTGGAAGGACATCTGCCAATCTACCACGCTCGGCCCGCCATTTACGAGGCTTGCAGTTGGCGGAATGGCCATGATGGAGGCGGCGCGCGACCCCGCCGTGAATGCTGTTGCACGCCGTCCTCGACATCGTGATTACTGGGCAAAATAACCTCCGCCTCCATCCGCCTTCCGGCTGTGGCAGAATGCTAGTGTCTGCTTCTGCTTGGTTTGTGCCCTGCCTCCTGCTGGATGCGCGGCCCGGATTCTGTCTGCGCAGGCCACCGTACAGCAACCGAGCGGTGCGGCAACCTGAGGCCCATGAACCTGCCCAACTCCATCACGCTCACACGCATCGCCACCGTGCCGCTGCTGATGTGGATTCTCTCCCCGGCCTTCCCCGCCAACCCCGCAGCCCATGGACTGCTGGGCGGCCGGCAGGAGATCATCGCCTCCGGGGTCTTTATCCTGGCCTCCATCACCGACGGCCTGGACGGCTACCTGGCCCGCCGCCGCAAGCAGATCACCACACTCGGCATGTTGCTGGACCCGCTGGCCGACAAGCTCATGGTCACCGCCGCCTACATCATTCTGGTGGCATACAATCCGCGCATCGTGCCTCCCTGGATCGCGGTCATCGTCATCGGCCGCGAGTTCCTGGTCTCCGGCCTGCGCTCCATCGCCGCGTCGGAGGGCTTCACCATCGATGCCTCCGAGATCGGCAAGCTGAAGACCGTCATCCAGATCGTCTCGGTGGTATCGGCCATCCTCGCCCACCACTGGGACTACTGGATCTGGTTTCCAACAAAGAATGGCGGAGGCCTCATCATCGCCGTGCATATGATCGCCTTGTGGGCAATCTATTGGATGACCATCGTCTCCATCATCTCCGCGGCGGATTATTTCATCGGCTTCTGGAAGAAAATCGACCACGCCAGCGAGCGGGCGCGCACCCGGCGCAGCTCCGTCCTCAGCCGCCGCAAGGCCAAAAAGCAGGCCGAGGCTGCCAAGCAACCCTCCCAGGTCTCGTAGGAATTCTCAGCATTCGTCCGTGTTCCGGTCGGGCGGGACGTTAGAGGGTGCTGAAAAAACCTGTTTTTGTTAAGGGCACGGCTTTAGCCGTGCCGTAAGTAATGCAAAATCAATATGGCTTTAGAGGGTGCTGAAAAAACCTGTTTTTGTTAAGGGCACGGCTTCAGAGCCTGTCCTGAGCGAAGTCGAAGGATGCCGTAAGATGCTTTATTTACAATGCGGCTTTAGCCGCTGAGGTCAGGTTTTTGATGACATATCGACTTTTCAGCACCCTCTTTAATCCCCCCAGAGAACCTTGAACGCCTGCGCTGGTATTTCTGGACGGCCTCCGCCCATCAGGTCCGGCCTTTTTCCCGGTACATCCCTGCGTCCGCCCGTTCAATCAGCTCGGGGACCTCTTCGCCGGGCCGCACCAGCGCGCCGCCAACCGAGATCGAAAGCGGCATAAGTTCGCCGGCATTGTTGAGAAATGAGCTGTTTCCCACCAACAGAACGCACCGCTTTGCCAGATGGATCATCAGCTCTTCGGTCGCGTTTTGGATGATGGCAAGAAACTCGTCGCCCCCCCACCGCCCGACTGTGTCGGCGCTGCGCAGCGCCCCGGTCAGGGTCTTCGCCACCTCCTGCAGGGCGCGGTCGCCGCTGACATGACCGAACCGGTCGTTGGTCGACTTGAACTTGATCAGGTCGAAGATCAGGATCCCGAACGGGTCGCCGTGCGTCTGGTATTCCACCATGGCTGTCCGTATCGACATCTCCAGAAACCGGCGGTTGGGCAGTTGCGTCACCGGATCCAGAAATGCCAGCCGCTCCATCGCATCGGCCTTGCGCCGCTCCTCATGCAGCGCTGTATTGTCGCTGAAGATTTCGACCGCGCCAACCACCGCTCCGCTTGCGTCGCGAATGGGCTGTACGCGCACATTCACCGGGACCCGCCGCCCCTGCTTATGGCGCAGAAAAATGTCCGCGCTGTTTTCCGTCCCCTCCGCCATGCAGGCCGATAGAGGACAGCCATCATTGCATAAATTCTTCCCCGTGCCGTCGATGTGGCAGAGGATATTGTCCTGACAATGCCTCCCGACAACCTCCTCGGGCTTGTAGCCGGTCAGCCGGGTCGCGCCTTCGTTCCAGTACAGGATCTTCCGGTTCCTGTCCACGAAGTACACGCCATCGCTCATCTGGTGCAGCAGTTCCTTATAAAACTCAGGCGGAAACTGAAACATCGTTTTCTCCCGCGCTTGTGCGCTGTGTGCTGCTGACGCCGTCCAACCATGACTGCCTGGGTTGTCTTCAGATGTATCATCCATCGTTGTCCCGGCGAATATTTTATGGGACTCTGGAACCTCCGTACGCACTGGCAACGCATTCGGTCCGATTTGCTCTCCGGCTCCGGGCGGCTATCATTCTCTGTATCCATTCGAACTGACCGCGGGAGGGAATCTACGTGTTGCGAGTGATTGCCGGGTTTGTGTTTTCCATTCTAGTGGGCCATATCGTGCTCTGGTTGTTGATCGAAAAAACCCTGTGGCCCTATGTCCGCAAACACCATCCACCCGACCCGGACCACCATAAGTCCCGCCTCAGTTGGATGGTGGGCATCCTGGAGCGGACCGTCTACACCGGCGCGTTCATGCTTCCAGGCAGCGGGATTCAACTGGTCGCGGGCTTTCTTGCGCTAAAAGTCGCCTCCCGATGGCATAGCTCCTCCGGTCCGCGCTCCACCGTGGATAGCGATAACATCTGGATGATCGGCTCAACTCTCTCCGTGCTCTTTGGTCTGATCGGAGCATGGATTGCCCTGGGCCATATGCCGCCGCTGGCCAATATCAAGACCATCAACCCCGTGCAGTAGAGCGTGGCTCGCGCAGCCGCGCTGCTATCGCGGTGTAAAGTCATCTCATGGGGGACTGCCATGAGCACCACATTTGACCCGGCTCCGCCGCTGCGCAAAACCGCGCTCAACGCTACCCATCGCGCGCTCAAGGCCAAGATGGTCGACTTCGGCGGCTGGGACATGCCGGTCGAGTACTCCGGCCTCATCGCCGAGCACATGGCCGTGCGCACCGGCGTCGGCCTCTTCGACGTCTCGCACATGGGAGACATCCAGTTTCGCGGCCCCGGCTCGCTCGCCGCCGTGCAGCGCCTCTGCATGAACGACGCATCCAAGCTGGCCGTCGGCCAGGCGCAGTACTCCGCCATGCTCTACCCCGACGGCACCTTCGTCGACGATGTGGTGGTCCACAAACTCAGCGACAACGACTATCTGATCGTCATCAACGCGGGCACGCGCGAGAAGGACATCGCCTGGGTGCGCAAGCAAGTCGGCGCCATGCCCGGCATCCACATCAGCGACTACAGCGACTACTACACCCAGCTCGCCATCCAGGGGCCCAAGGCCGAGGCCACGCTGGCCAAGCTCACCGACACCGACCTCTCCGCCATCAAGAATTACTGGTTCACCTGGGGCAAGGTCTGCGGACTCTCTACAACGTGATGATCGCGCGCACCGGCTACACCGGCGAGGACGGCTTCGAGATCTACATCCCCTCCGACGAGCCCACCAGCGCCCGCGTCTGGGGCGAGGTCCTCGACGCCGGCGCGGAGTTCGGCATCCTTCCCTGCGGCTTGGGCGCGCGCAATACCCTCCGCCTGGAGTCCGCCATGGCCCTCTACGGCCACGAGATCTCCGACACCATCAACGTCTTCGAGGCCGGCCTCGGCCGCTACGCCAAGCTCGATAAAGGTTCAGATTTCGTGGGCCGCGACGCACTCGCCGCCATCGAATCCGCTGGCGGCCCCAAGCGCAAGCTCGTCGGCCTGGAGATGATCGAGCGCGGCATCGGCCGCGACGGCTATCCCGTCTGCACCGTCGCCGGTGAGCGAATCGGCGCACATCACCAGCGGCTCGCCCGCACCCTTCCTCAAGAAAAACATCGCCCTCGCTTACGTGCCGATCCAGTACGCAGGCCTCGATGAAGTCGTCGCCGTGGAGATTCGCGGCCAGCTCGTCAAGGCAAAGGTAGTGCCGACGCCGTTTTACAAACGACCGAAGAAATCCACCTAGCTCAACGAATACACTGATACCACGAAAGTTAATGGAGGCGCGCACATGGCCTACCCCGTCAGTTATCGCTACACCAAGGAACATGAGTGGATCTCGGTCGATGGCGCAACCGGCACCGTCGGCATCACCGACTACGCGCAGAACTCGCTGGGCGACATCGTCTTCGTCGATCTGCCCAAGGTGGGCGACACCGCTCGAAGCCGGCAAGATCTTCGGCTCGGTGGAGAGCGTCAAGGCGGTCAGCGATCTCTACTCGCCCGTCTCCGGCACCGTCACCGCGATCAACGAGGAGCTGAAGGACGCGCCCGAAAAGGTCAACGCCGACGCCAACACCACCTGGATGTTGAAGCTCGACCTGACCAACCCAGCCGAGCTCGACGCGCTGCTCACCGCCGCCCAGTACGAGGCCTTCGTCGCCGAGGAGACCGGGCACTGATGCGCTATCTGCCCAAATCGCCCGCAGACCGCGAGCAGATGCTCGCCGCAATCTGGCGTCGACTTCCATCGACGAACTCTTCGCCACCATCCCCGCCGAGTACCAGCTCAAGCGCGACCTCGCCATCCCGCGCCAGCACTCCGAGTCGGAGATCGTCGACCGCTTCCGCGCCTTCGCCGACAACAACGCCACCGGCTATGCCAGCTTCCTCGGCGCGGGCGTCTATCGCCACTACACGCCCCGTCATCATCGACTCGCTCGTCCAGCGCGGCGAGTTCCTCACCAGCTACACCCCCTACCAGCCGGAGATCTCGCAGGGCACCCTGCAGGCCATGTTCGAGTTCCAGACCATGATCTGCGAGCTGACCGGCATGGAGATCGCCAACGCCAGCATGTACGACGGGTCTACCGGCGCAGCGGAGGCCATGATGATGGCCGTCCGCGTCACCGGACGCGACCGCGCCGTCGTCGCCCGCACCGTGCATCCGGAGTACCGCGAGGTCCTCGCCACCTACGCGCAGCATCAGGAGATACCCATCAGCTGAGGTCGGCTACGCAGCCAATGGCCGCGTCGATCTGGCCGCCCTCGACGCCGCCATCACCGCCGAGACGGCCTGCGTCCTCATCCAGTCGCCGAACTTCTTCGGGACGATTGAGGATGTGGCCGCCATCGCAGAGATCGCCCACGCCAAAGGCGCGCTGCTCATCGTCTCCATCGCCGAAGCCATCTCGCTGGGCATCGTTCGCCCGCCTGCGGAGGCCGACATCGTCTCGCTGGAGGCGCAGTCCTTCGGCGTGGCGATGAGCTACGGCGGGCCGTACTGCGGCGTCATCGCGTGCAAGGAAAAGTTCCTGCGCCAGATGCCCGGCCGCCTGGTCGGCGAGACCATGGACGCCGACGGCAAGCGCGGCTACGTCCTCACCCTCTCCACCCGCGAGCAGCACATCCGCCGCGAGAAGGCGACCTCCAACATCTGCACCAACCAGGCGCTGGTCGCCATGATGGCCACCATCTTCCTCACCGTCTACGGCAAGCAGGGCCTGCGCGAACTCGCCGAACACAACCTCGCCAAAGCCGCCTACCTGAGAGGCGCCACAATCAGCTTGTCATTCTGACCGCTGAACGGAGTGAAGGGGAAGAATCCCCGCATTTCGCCGCGGCGCAAAGCTCCTCTTCGAAGGCGCGCCGCGCTTCCACGAATTCGTCGTCGAACATTCCGCCAGCGCAGAGGAGACCAACGCCGCGCTGCTCGAACACAAGATCATTGGCGGCCTGCCGCTGGCCCGCTGGTATCCGGAACTCGGCCCCAACGCCAGCCTCTGGTGCGCCACCGAGCTGACCACCCGCGCGCAGATGGACGCCGCAGCCGCCAGCCTGCGCGTCGCCTCTGAGATAGGTCCGGGCTTCAGCCCGGACATCACTGCCGGCAAGAATCCGGGCTTTAGCCCCGGGACATGGCTTCCGCGCCGCACGAACACCTTTCCGTGGAGGTCACTCGCTGATGGACATCAGCGCAATCGAGGGCGAGGAGCTGAAGTCGGTCGAGTTTGTCGAGGACTACCTCCAGCTCCGCTTCGGCCGCCGCTGCTCACGCTCTACGACTGGCCGCTACGTCACTGCTCACGGATTTCTCCGTGGCCTTCGGCGAGCCGGAGTATCGCAACGCCCTCTGCGCCCAGATCGGCGAGACCGTCGAAAAGCGCATCGCTGGAAGAGGACGACGCCCTGACCATCGAGTTCGCCAACGGCATCGTCTTCGGCCTCTCGCTGCGCGAAGAAGATGTGGACAGCCCCGAGTCCGGCAGCTACTCACCGAACCGGCGATCGAATCCGACGCACAGGAGTTTTAGCTGATGTCAGACGAAACAAAATTCATCGGCACACCGCGCAAGGCGACCACCCACGTCAACCAGAACGAGGGCCTCATCTTCGAGAAGTCGTCGCCGGGCAAGAAAGCCTACCGCCTCGCCGAGCTCGATGTCCCCGCCATCGACGCCGCCGCCCTCCTCGGCGACCAGGCCCGCACCGACCTCGGCGTCATGCCCGAGCTATCCGAGATCGAGATCATCCGCCACTTCACCCGCCTCTCCACCTGGAACTACGCCATCGACCTCGGCATGTATCCGCTGGGCAGCTGCACCATGAAGTACAACCCGCGCGTCAACGAGGCTCGTCGCCCGCCTGGAAGGCATCGCCGACGCCCATCCCTACCAGCCCGAATCGCTGGCGCAGGGCTGCCTCGGCATCATGAAGCTCTCTGCAGGACTGCCTCATCGAGATCACCGGCATGGACGCCATCACGCTGCAGCCCGCCGCCGGCGCGCATGGCGAGTTCACCGGCATCCTGCTCGTCCGCGCCTACCACGAGAGCCAGGGCAACGCGCGCAAGAAGGTCCTCATCCCCGACTCCGCCCACGGCACCAACCCCGCCACCGCCGCGGTCTGCGGCTATCAGGTCGCCAACCTCAAGTCCAACGCGCAGGGCATGGTGGACATCGCCGAGCTCGAGCGCATGGTGGACGAAGACACCGCCGCGCTGATGCTCACCAACCCCTCCACCATCGGCGTCTTCGAGAGCGAGATTCACAAGATCGCCGACATCCTCCACGCCAAGGGCGCGCTGCTCTACATGGACGGCGCCAACATGAACGCGCTGGTCGGCAAGACGCGCCCCGGCGACTTCGGCGTCGACGTAATGCACCTGAACCTGCACAAGACCTTCTCCACCCCGCACGGCGGCGGCGGCCCCGGCTCCGGCCCCGTCGCCTGCAAGAAGATTCTCGAGCCCTTCCTGCCCACGCCCGTCCTCGTCACCCGCGCCGACGGCTCGCTTGGCCTCGACTACGACCGCCCGCACTCCGTAGGCCGCGTGCGCACCTTCTACGGCAACTTCGGCATGTTCGTCCGCGCGCTCGCCTACATCCTGGCCAACGGCCCCGACGGCCTGCGCCAGACCACCGAGGACGCCGTGCTCAACGCCAACTACATCCGCGCCAAACTCGAATGGCACATTCGAGCTTCCCTTCACCACGCCCACCCTGCACGAGGTCGTCTTCTCCGACCGCCTGCAATCCGCCAACGGCGTCAAGACCGGCGACATCGCCAAGCGCCTCATCGACTACGGCTTCCATCCCTACACCGTCAGCTTCCCCATGATCGTGCCCGGCGCCATGATGATCGAGCCAACCGAGAGCGAGAGTCCGCGAGGAGCTCGATCTGCTCATCGACGCGCTGCAAGCAGATCGCGCGCGAGGCCGCCGAGAATCCCGAGCTTGTGCAGACCGCCCCGCACACCACCCGCCTGCGCCGCCTCGACGAGACCGCCGCCGCGCGCAAGCCCGTCCTGCGCTGGAAGGCGCCCGCCGCCGCAACCCCGCTCACCCCAGACACCGCCGCAAAAGAGTGGTGATTGCCGCCGCGTTGGGTGCCCCATTCATGCGCAGTCTCTTCGCGCATGGGTGGGAATAACCTACGCCCCGCCCCTTCTTAGCTCCTTCGTCTTCAGCACGATCATGTACTCATAGAACGCCTGCAGCGTTGCGTAGGTCACGCCCGCCGCGCCATCCAGCACCGCGCCGCGCACAAACATCATGTAGAGCCACTTGATCAGCGGTCTTCCCGGCATCCGGTAGAAGATCGCCTTCTGGTGCAGCCGCCGCGTGTGGAAGTCCTGCATCCCAAATCGCAACCCGCAGGCTGGGATTCTGCAGCACCTGCTGGCGAACGATCAGCTCCGCCTCCATCGTCGAGTAGGTGTTGTGCTTCTCCATCCAAACTGCGAACCCCTTCGAGAACGGGATAGTGGTCGAGCGGATGCGCCAGTTCCGCAATCGTCCCGTCCACCTCCAGCACCTCGTTGATGGCGCGCGTGTACCGTGCCCGCTCCGGACGCACCAGCCGGATGTAGAACGGCGTCAGTTGCGCGTGTTTCAGCCATCTGCCGAACAGATAGTCGCGCCGCCGCAGGCGAAATCCCGCAGTGTTGGCTTGCGCTTCGCCCACCACGCGCTGCATCTCGGCGCACAGCTCCGCCGTCGGCCGCTCGTCGGCGTCCAGCAGAAAGACCCACGGATGCTTGAACGCCACTCTCAGTGCCTCGTTGCGCTGCGTGGCGTAGTCGTCGAACGCGCGGCTATGGACCTGCGCACCGGCCGCGCGCGCAATCTCCACCGTCGCGTCCGTGCTGCACGAGTCGAAGACATGCACATCGTCCGACCACGCAACCGAGGCCAGCGCGCCGGGCAGATCGCGCTCCTCGTTCTTCGTAAGGATCAGCACCGAGATCATCGCAGAGGGCCCCTGGCTCATAGTAGCGCGACCGGCAAGCTGCGCAGCTCAGAAGTTGCCGGCCCGTAGCCCGTTGCATCGCGCTGGCGGATACCGGTTATGCTCTTACTGCGATGTGGAGCGCCCATGGCAGACAGTTCGCCTGGCGCCGATCGCGAGGGTCCGCAAACATAGAAGGTCGCTTCGCACGTTACGCATTGTCTTTTCATTAGCAATCTAATCGAAATGTTCAGAAACTCAGTCCACCGGACGTATTCTCTCATTCAATTCCAATCAAATTTGGTTCTTTCTTGCATTGCCGCCACTTTAATGGGCAATATCTGCCTTTTAAGTTTGGCACGCTACTTGCTCAGTGTTATGCAGCAACCACCTGCTCCAAGTAGCAACTCCGGACTGTGCTGTGGTCGGGACTAGTTCGGTGCAGGCGGAATTCGATACAAGGAGCAATAACAATGATTAGTGTCCTGAATAGCGTTTCCCAGCTGAATGCGGAAAATGCACTTTCTTCCACACAGGCATCGTTGCAGAATTCCCTCACTCAGTTGTCCACCGGGTTGAAGATCAACTCCGGAGCGGACGACCCGGCGGGTCTTTCGATCGCTGCCGGTTTGGGCGCCAACATCGCTGCACTCACCCAGTCCAGTCAGAATGCATCCAACAGCGTCGGCCTGCTGCAGACCGCCGACGGCGCGCTCTCCCAGGTCACCTCCCTGCTCAACCAGGCAATTACCCTAGCGACCGAAGCCTCCAACGGACAGCTCACCGTCTCGCAGAGCACGGCTGCCAACACCGCATACCAGTCGATCCTGTCTGAGATCACGCAGATCGGCGCGACCACCAACTTCAACGGAACGGCCGTCTTCAGCGCCACTCCCGTCACCACCTTCACCAGCGACGGTACGGCCGGCGGCACCACCACGACCTCGACCACGACTGGGGCGCTCTCGTCCACAACCCTGGCGCTGAATGCATCTGTCCTTACCTCCCCAGCCGCTGCCGCCGCCACGCTCACCCTCCTCTCCGCCGCAATCAATACGGTCTCGGCAGCCCGAGGCACCATCGGCGCATCCGTCAACCAGTTGACCGCGGATTCCAGCGTGCAAGGCACCGAAGTCACCAACCTGACCAGTGCGCAGAACAACGTGCAGAACGCCGACATCGGGACGACGGTGGCGAAGATGACGCAGTACAACGTCCTCGAGCAGACCGGTATGGCGGCACTGTCTCAATCCAACCAGGTTGAGCAGTCCGTATTGAAGCTCCTCCAGTAGCTGTCGGATAGCGCGTACAAAACGATGCCCGCGAACGGATTTCGGTGTGCGTTCGCGCGCAGAGGAATCGATTGCAACCAAAACGGGGTATCGATATTTCTACACAGCAGTGCAGGAAGCAGTAGCGGAAGGTTCACTTGGGCGCATGGTTGCACTCGCGCCTGTACGCAACAAGCTGTCGGACCGGCAGCAGTGTGTCGTCTTTAACCGTTCGGCAGTGCCCCATTCTCACGGCGGCAGTGCAGAAGATTGCCATGTTTGAGGGCAAGAAGCTCAGAATCCCCCGCTGAGTGCAGCTAGGCGCGACGCATTCAGCCTTATAAGTGTGTAAGCAGCGTGTAAGCGATTAAAATGATAGATTGTTTTGTAAGTTGCACAATACAAAATATTTATGGTGGGCCCACAAGGACTTGAACCTTGAACCAACGGATTATGAGTCCGCTGCTCTGACCAATTGAGCTATGGGCCCTCGTCTGCCATGCTACTGCATCCGCGGTCTCTCCGGTAACTGCAAAGGAGCTGTGCGCCTCCTCGGGTGTGCCCGCCTGGCTGGATGGACGGGTCGCTCTGCCCGCCTGGGTGTGATTCAATGAATCTAACGTTTTTGCATTGAATCGACCGACAATGGACCCAGGGAATACAGACTCGCAACCACCCAGCTCCGCTCTCCGCCGATGGAGCGCGGCACAGCGCGGTTGGACGTCGATGACGCGCAAGCTGCGCGAGTTGGGCTCGATCGCATCGGCGCTCATCGACACCGGCCATCCCTACATGGCGCACATCGTCCCCATGCGCCGATGCAACCTCTCCTGCACCTACTGCAACGAGTTCGACGACGTCTCCGATCCCGTGCCCATCGCGGAGATGGAGCGGCGCATCGACGAACTGGGCCGTCTCGGCACCTCGGTCATCACCATCTCCGGGGGCGAGCCGCTGCTGCATCCGGAGCTGGACCGCGTCATCGCGCGCATCCGTCAAACCGGCGCCATCGCCGGAATGATCACCAACGGCTATCTGCTGATGCCCGACCGCATCGCCCGCCTCAACCGCGCCGGCCTGGACCACATGCAGCTGTCCATCGACAACGTCCTGCCCGACGCTGTCTCCAAGAAGAGCCTGAAGGTCCTCGACGCCAAGCTGCGGATGTTGGCCGAGCACGCCGACTTCCACGTCAATATCAACTCCGTTGTCGGCGGCGGAATTGCCAATCCGGCCGACGCGCTCACCGTGAGTGAGCGGGCGCTGGCCCTGGGATTTTCTTCCACCATCGGCATTATTCACGATGGCAGTGGGCAGTTGAAGCCGCTGGGCGAGACGGAGCGAACGGTATGGGAAAAGGTGCGGCGGCTGACGCGGCGCAATTACTCCCGCTTCAACCATTTTCAGGAGGCCATCGCCAACGGCCAGCCCAACGATTGGCGATGCCGCGCCGGTGCGCGCTATCTCTATATCTGTGAGTTCGGGCTGGTGCACTACTGCTCGCAGCAGCGTGGGTACCCCGGTATTCCGCTGGCCCAGTACGGCAAGGCAGACCTGCGTCGCGAGTTCCTCGCCGAGAAGAGTTGCGCGCCCAACTGCACCATTAGTTGCGTTCACCAGGTCAGCTACATCGACCACTGGCGTGCGCCGCAGACCTCCCACGTGACTCCAGGCGGCGCGCACGGTGCCAATCGGGGGGCCAATGAGGGTCTGGTGCAGATTCGCTGATCTTCACAGTGCTCTTGGCCCGCCGCGGCGCAAGAATTCGTCTTCAGCCCTTGTTCTTCAGGCTCGCCGCAATCTCTTTGAGGCTCTCCGCTGCACTCTTCAAGCTGGTCGCGGTGCACTTGAGAGCTTGCACAATCTTCCATAAGACCCAGATCAGGAAAATCCAGAAGACCACAATCACAGCGGAGTAGAGAACAGGCGGAATGATGGTAACGATTTGCAAGGTTATATCCTCACACTGAGTATTTACCGGCAAGCACAGTGAGCATATAACAGCTGTCTTTCCTGCACAATTGATATTCGTCGTCGCCTAGAGGCGAGTTTGATACCCCCACGGGGGGCCGAAACGCACTAAACTGGGAGAGAGAACGTGGCAAATCTCTTTCAGTCGAGTCTTTTGGGCGGGCCAGCGCGGATGGGGTGGCGCATGGGTGTTGTGCGCGGAGTTCTGCTGGCGCTGGCCTGCGCCGCGTCCGGCACGCTGGCGCCGGCCCAGCAGAATGCTTCCCTTCCCATGGCTCCCAGTGCACTGGTTGCAGAGCTGTCGGCCAGGTCCGCGGTACCCTTGGCCGGCCGTCCTCTCGCCGATCCGGCCTTCTCCATCCTCAGCCTCACCCGTCAGGCTGTCGCGGTTCAGCAACTGCCAGCCTCGGGGGTCCGCTACAACGTGCAGCAGGCCACGCCGGGCGCTCTCCCCCTCTCGCTCGACGACGCCATCGACCGCGGACTGATGCACAACCTGCAGGTGCTGCTTGCGACCCAGACCGAACAGTCGGTGCGCGGGCAGATTCTCGGCGTGTATTTTGCCCTTTTGCCCGATATGCGCGCCACCGCATACACCAATGCGCTCGAAATCAACTTGGCCGCGCTGGGTTTCAAACCCTCATCGTTGGCCGCGTTCGGCTTCCCGCCCGGCGCCATTCACGAGGTGGTGAAGGTGGATACCACCAGCGCGCAGTTCAGCGCCCGCCAGGTGCTCTTCAGCCTGCCGGACATCTATCTCTACTTGGCGGCCCGCAAAGCGGCCGATGTCGTCGCCATGAACCGCCTCAACGTCCGCGGAGGCGTGGTCGATGCGGTTGCCACCCAGTATCTGGCGGCGCTGGCAGACCAGGCGCAGATCGCCAACGCCCAGGCCCTCGTCGCCACCGGCCAGGAGGTGCTGCGCCAGGCCACGCTCGCCCATGACGCCGGCGTCGGCGCCAATCTCGATGTGCTGCGCGCCCGCGTCCAACTGCAGTCCCAGCAGCAGGCGCTGCTGCGCGCACAGAACACCTTCGCCAAGGACAAGATCGCGCTCAACCGCCTTATCGGCCTGCCCGCCGAACAGGAACTGACCCTCACCGACGCGGTGCCCTACGCCGAGCTGGCCGAGTTGCCGCTCGACCAGGCCCGCGCTCTGGCCTATCAGCGGCGCAAGGACTTGCTCGGCCTGGAAGCGCAGCTCGAAGTCAGCCAACGCGCCCAGAAGGCGGTGAAGTATGAACACCTTCCCTCGCTCTCCTTCAATGGAGACTACGGCGTCATCGGCGTCACCCAGGGCAGCTACCACGGCGTCTTTACCGCCCAGGGAACGCTCAAGATTCCTCTCTTCGAGGAGGGCCGGTTCCGGGGCGAGAGCCAGGTGGCCGCCGCCCAATTGGTCTCCCTGCAGCGCCAGATCGACTCCCTCAAAGTCACCATCGACGCACAGATTCGCGCCAGCCGCCTGGATGTCGAATCCTCCGCGGAGCTGGTCAAGGTCGCGCGCAGCAACGTCGATCTGGCCGCCCAGGAGCTCTCCGACACCCGCGACCGCTTCGCTGCAGGCGTGGACGACAATCTCCCTGTGATCGAAGCCCAGGCCGCGCTCGCCGCAGCCCAGAGCCGCCTCATTGCCACCGAGTTCCAGTTCAACCAGGCCAAGCTCACCCTCGCCCTCAACACCGGCGTCGAGGAATCCCAGTACAAGCAATACCTTGGCCGCTAACGCCACTCCCCCACCGACAAGCTGCCGCAAAGCACTTGTTTTGCGTTTACGCGCGGCTTCTCCCCTGCCTGCGCCGTCTAAAATAGGAAACCCTGGGTAAATATGGCAGCAGGCCGGACTGAAGTGGCGGAAGCAGGATCAGCGATCGGCGCGGGTAGCGCGTTTCTCTCCCGCGACTTCCGCCTCTACCAGACGGCGCGCCTGCTGGTCATCCTGGGCGCGGAGGCGCAGTCCATCGCGGTGGCCTGGCAGGTCTACCAGATCACTCATCATTCGCCGTTCTATCTCGGCCTCACCATGCTCACCATCTTTGCTCCCGCTTTCTTCTTCATGCTCGCCGCCGGCCATGTGGCCGACCGCTACGACCGGCGCTCTGTGATCCTCACCTGCTATTCGCTCCAGGCCCTCTGCACTCTCGCCCTCATGCGCTTTGCCCTGCATCCCAACGGCCACGTCTGGCCCATCTTCGCCGTGCTCTTCGGCGTCGGTCTGGGACGCGCGTTCAGCGGTCCGGCCTCCGCGGCCTTCTTGCCCAGCCTGGTCCCCAGCAACCACTTCGTCACAGCGGTCACCTTCGGGTCCATCGTCTTCCAGATCGCCAACATCGCCGGGCCTGCGGTGGGCGGCCTGCTCTTCGCCCTCCGCCTGCACCGGCTTCCTGGCGCTTTGGAACGGCGGTGCCGCGGTCTACGCCTTCACCCTGATCACTTTGCTGGCCTTCCTCGTGCTCGTAGGCATGATGCGTACCGGCCGGTGCGCATGGTCAAGAACGCCTTCAATCTGGAGACCATGCTGGCCGGCCTCAAGTATGTCTGGCAGACCAAGCTGCTGCTTGGCTCCATCTCGCTGGACTTCTTTGCCGTGTTTTTGGGCGGAGCCACCGCGCTACTGCCTATCTTTGCCGTTGACATTCTGCACGCCGGGCCGCGCGTCCTCGGTCTGCTGCGCGCCATGCCCTTCCTCGGCGCCATGATCGTCTCGCTATGGATGATGGTGAAGCCAATCCGCCGCAATGCGGGCAAGCGAATGCTCTTCTGCGTTGCCATCTTCGGCACGGCAACGGTGGTCTTCGGCCTCTCCCACACCATGTGGATCAGCCTGCTTGCCCTGGTGCTCGTCGGTGCCAGCGACATGGTCAGCGTGGTCATCCGTGCCAGCATTCTGCAACTGGCCACGCCGCACTGGCTGCGCGGCCGAGTCAGCGCCGTCAACGGCTTATTTGTCGGCGCATCCAATGAGTTTGGCGGCTTCGAGAGTGGAGTCACCGCGTCCTGGTGGGGCGCCGTCCCCTCCGTGGTCGTCGGCGGCATCGGAGCGCTGATCGTCACCGGACTGGCCTGCGGCGCTCTTCCCCGCCCTGCGCAAGACCGATGAACTCACATCTGAGTCGCTGATGCAGGCCAACCTGCAAAACAGCATCTCGGAACCCATGGATTAGAGATACTGATTGCTGGCGTGTTGCCGGGTGCCCCATTCATGGCGCGTTCTTTGCGACATGGGTGGGGTCTTTGGTTCTTCGGATTAGCGTATGGTTTCAACCCCACGTATAAACGGCATCCCCGCCACTCGTGCCGTATCATCAACTGAGCTTTTCAGAATGCTGAGGAGAAGTAAGGATGAGTTCTAGCAAGAAGGCGGCGATCGCCATCACCGTAGCTCTGCTGTTGGCCCTGGCGGTTCGCGTGGCGACCGTCTACCGCGAGCGCAACGATGCGGGGCCGGCGCCGCAGGCAACCGTCAAGATGGACCCCGACGAGCTGGTCTTCCTCAAGAAGCAGCGCCCCTCCTCCCTTGCCGATGAGAAGCAGCTCATTGGCAAAACCGTCTGGGTCTCCGCCGGCGGACAGCTCGACTACTACACCAGCGCAGGCCGCCACGCGGACTACACGCACTCCGCCGGCACACTGCTCGGTGCCGTGCCTCTGGCCATCAAGGACGCCTTCGAGCAGGTCGCGCCCGCCTCCGCCACCTTCCGCATTCCCGGAGGAGACAGGCAGGTGCTGCTCGCCTTCACCCTGCCCAACTCGACCGGCCCGGCCAGGCTCTACGCCGTGCCCGTCGGCTACCGCAAGGCCGGCGACTACACCTTCATGACAGACGACATCTTCTTCTACGATGACCCCCATCAGCTCTTCAACTACTGGGGCGCAAAAATCTGGCAGGCCATCGATGCCCACCAGGTCGTTCTGGGCATGAACGAGCGCCAGGTCTCCCTCTCCCTTGGTCAGGTCTCCAAAAGCACCAGCCAGGACTACGGCAATCGCATGGTGGTCTACGACAACCTCGGCAAGCCCATGGCAGTCACCTTCGTCGGCGACCGCGTCACCGCCTTCCGCCCCGACCAGGGATTCTGAGCGCAACCCCGCACCGGATTTTGGGTGCCCCATCCATACCGCGCCCTTTGCGGAAGGGGCGGCTTTTCGTCCCACCCCTTATCGGTCAATCGAACCGGCTGGTACGGAGGAAGCGTAGTAGCCTTTGCGTGCCAATACCTTGAGTTTTCGGCCGTCCTTTTGAGCCTCGATGTCAATGGTCCGATACCGTCCGTCGTGTTGGAAAGAAGCCGGCCTGTACGAGACCAGATAGCGTCCTCGAATGACCTGCTGAAGATCGGCGAGGCTGGCGTCGAGACGACGGGCGGAGCCGGGCATCAAGGCGGCGCCGCCGGTGAGTTCCGAGAGGGTTCGCAATGCGCGATCGCCGGCCAGGGCGCTAGGCTCTTCCGATAGGCCGTCCTCCCTGGTGCTGACGGTGTACACTGCGACTTCGCCGTTTTGGGCCCTCGTGATGGCTTGCTTGAGAGTGATGCTGCTCGAGTTGTCTTCGCCATCGCTGATCACCACCAGAATCCGGGCGACGGGTTGGACTTCAGGATGGGTGGCCAGCTTGTCGGCGGCGAAGTCGACCGCGTCCCACAGAGCGGTTCCTCCGCCAGGCGCGAGCTGATTCAAGGCGTGAGAGCTCAGCGTTCGGTCTGCGCTGAAGTCCTGGGCCAGAAGCACGGAATTGTTGACGCCGACCACGAAGGCGAGATCCTCCTTGTCCGCCACCACCTCTTGCAGAAACTTAGTCGCCGCCGCCTGTTCAAAGGAGAAACGGTCATTGACGGAGTCGCTGGTATCGACCACCAGACCGAGTCGCAGGGGAAGTTGCGATTCGCTGCGGAATCCGAGGATGGCGCCCGGCGGTTGATTGTCGTCGCGAATTTCGACGTCCGAGGCGGCCAGGTCCGTCACGGATTTCCCGCGGTCCGTCGCGGTGAACATGATCGCGACCTCGTCTACCGTAACTCGGAAAGTCGCGCCAGGATCGTTGGCGCCGGATTGCTCCAATCGTGCGTCGGAGCTGGCCGCGCCAGGTGGTCCGGCGGCGCCAGTCGTGCTGAAATCCCCGCGAGTGGGGCCCGGTGCCGCTTCCGCTTCGGCGATCTGCCTCTCTTCGTTCTTCTCCTGCAACATTTGTTGGGCATGGCGCGCGACTTCTTCCGGTGTTGGCTCTGCCGGGGCAAGGGAAGCAACTGTCACCTTCTGAGGCTGACTCAGCCTGGCCTCTGCCCGGAGCGCTTGTTCTGCCTTGATCTGTTCCAGTAGTTGACGAAACTGGGGGGCTGATGCTGACTTTGGGTCTTCCTGCAGCAAGGTCTCCATCTCATGTTGCGCTTCGCTCAGATTGCCTAGCGCCTCCCACGCCCCGGCAGCAAAGTAATGAACGCCGGCAGCTCCCTCGTGCTTATGCTCATGCACTTGACGGGCGGTCGCAAGCACAGCGGAGTAATCATGGTTCATAAATTCTCCGTAGGCCAGCGCCAGCTGCAGTTGGATGTCAAGCGGAGCGATCGAGGAGGCCTTGCGCAAGGATTCTTCCGCCGCGGGATATTGCTTGAGCGCCAATTCGGCGCACCCAAGATTCAAGTATGAGTTAGGCAGGTGGTCGTCGAGCGATACGGCTTGGGCAAACTCGCCGTGGGCCAACTCGTTCTGTCCCAGGCTTAGATAGGCGGAGCCTAGCGCGTTATGCGCAGCGACAAACTGCGGATAGATGGCGATGGATTTGGCTAAGTGCCCCACCGCACCCTGCGGATCGGTACCCATCAGCAGCCGATAGCCCTGCTCATATTCGCGACGTGCCTTCGCGGGCGATTTCAGGTCTAACCTGGAAACAGAACCGCTGGGAGTCTGTAAATTTGTAATGTGGGGGTCCCGGCCATTGATCAGGAACATATTGAACTGCATTTGCGACATTTGCATTGCATCGAGGGGATTCATGTTGCCGTAAGCGTCGCTCTGCCCCGGGATATTGAACGTCTGAGCAGCCGTATCGCAGGCAAGAAGCACGCTGATGAGCAATGCCCGACGGAGTGGCAGACTCAACATCGACTCAGCCCCAATGAAACAGTACTGGAGAGATTTGGCGTCATTCAGACTCTTGTTTACACCAACAGCATAGCACGGTCCCGCTGTAGGCTCCGGTCTCCAAACCTCCGCGTTCAAGCGTTGCGCATCGCAGCGTTGAGGAAAGTTTTACTCTTGACTGATTCGCCCTCGTCTTTGTGCCCGCGCCGCTCTCCGCTATACTCTAAGTTCCCATGCTCCCAGCCCAGACCACACAGTTCGAGCGCGCGGCACTGAAGAACTATCTGCTGGACCACGCCTACGACGAGATGTTCTCCGGCCCCGGCGTGCTGCATCCCCACTACGGGCCGTTGCTGGAGCACTTCTCTTCGCTGCCCGCCGACGAGCTGCGCCGCCGCAAGCAGGCCGCCGACCTCAACTTCCTCAACCAGGGCATCACCTTCACCGTCTACGGTCGCGACGAGGGCACCGAGCGCATCTTCCCCTACGACCCTGTCCCGCGCATCGTCACCGCCTCCGAGTGGGCCACCGTCGAACGCGGCCTCACCCAGCGCATCACCGCACTCAACCTCTTCCTCAAGGACATCTACAACGAGGGCCGCATCCTCAAGGATGGCGTCGTTCCCCGCGAAATCGTATATAGCTGTAAGCACTTCCGCCGCCAGATGGTCGGCCTCCAGGTCCCGCGCAACGTCTACGTCGCGGTCTGCGGCACAGACCTCATCCGCATGGCAGATGGCGAATTCGTCGTCCTGGAAGACAACCTGCGCGTTCCCTCCGGCGTCAGTTACATGCTCACCAACCGGCGCGTTATGAAGCGCATCTTCCCCCAGCTCTTCCGCAGCTACAACGTCCGCCCCATCGAGCAGTACACTCAGCTCCTGCTGGGCACCCTGCGTTCCCTCGCCCCCGAGGGCCGGCCAGAGCCCAACATCGTCCTGCTCTCGCCCGGCGTCTTCAACTCCGCCTACTTCGAGCACGCCTACCTCGCCCGCCAGATGGGCATCGAGCTGGTGGAGGGCCGCGACCTCGTCACCCACAACAACGTCATCTACATGCGCACTACCAGCGGCCTGCGCCGCGTCGATGTCATCTACCGCCGCGTGGACGACGACTTCATCGACCCCATGGCCTTCCGCCCCGACTCCATCCTCGGCGTCAGTGGCCTCTTCAACGCCTACCGCGCCGGCAACGTCACCCTGGCCAACGCCTTCGGCACCGGCGTCGCCGACGACAAGGCCCTCTACGCCTACGTCCCCGACATCATCCACTACTACCTCGGCGAAGATCCCATCCTGCCCAACGTCAAGACCTACCTCCTCACCGATCCCAAGTCCCGCCAGCACGTCCTGCAGAACCTCGACAAGCTGGTCGTCAAGGCCGTCGGCGAGAGCGGCGGCTACGGCATGTTGATCGGCCCGCAGTCCACCGCCGCCGAGCGCGAGGAGTTCGCCCGCCGCATCCAGTCAGACCCGCGCAACTACATCGCCCAGCCCACCATCTCCTTCTCCCGCGCGCCCTGCCTCATCGGCGACGTCCTCGAGCCCCGCCACGTCGATCTCCGCCCCTACATCCTCTACGGCGAGAAGGTCAACATCGTCCCTGGCGGCCTCACCCGCGTCGCCCTCAAGCAAGGCTCCCTGGTCGTCAACTCCAGCCAGGGCGGCGGCAGCAAAGATACCTGGGTCCTCAGTCAATAACCAGCGGAGGAAGTCCAAATGCTATCCCGCGTCGCCGACAGCCTCTACTGGATGAGCCGCTACATCGAGCGCGCCGAGCACACCACGCGCCTGCTCGACGTCAACCTCAACCTCATGCTCGACGAATCCGCCACCAGCGCCGACCGCCGTTGGCAGCGCATGTTGCACGCCCTTGGCAACCCAAAATCCGCGGTCTGGTCCGGCGACCCCTACGCCCTCACTCAGCAGCTCATCTTCGACACTGGCAACAAGACCTCCATCCTCTCCTGCGTCATCGCCGCCCGCGAGAACTCCCGCCACGTCCGCGAGCAGATATCCACCGAGCAGTGGCACCGCATCAACAGCCTTTACCTCCAGGTCACACGCCCCGAGCTGCAAATCGCCGCGCCCGCCAACTCCGAGCAGCCCACCGAGTTCCTCCAGCAGGTCATGGAAGGCGTCCACCAGTTCCAGGGCGTCACCGACTCCACCATGAGCCACGGCGAAGGTTGGCACTTCATCCAGGTCGGCCGCTACATCGAGCGCGCCACCGCCACCGCGCTCCTCCTCGAGGCCTACCACGCCGACCTCTGGAGCCAGCCCGACCGCATTCCAGAGGGCAACGAGTACCTCGAATGGATGGGCCTGCTCCGCTCCGCCACCGCCTTCGAGGCCTACTGCAAGGTCTACACCGCCGACCTCACGCCCGACCGCATCCTGGAGTTCCTCCTGCTCGACGCTGAGTTCCCCCACTCCCTTCGCTTCTCCATCGACAACCTGCAGCACGCCCTCGAGGCCATCGAAGGCGAGAGCGGACGCAGCCGCGCCGAGCACCTCCGCCGTCTCTCAGGCCGCCTCCAGGCCATGCTCAGCTACTCCAGTGTCGACGAGATCCTCACCGGCGATGTCGTCGCCTACCTGCGCGGTATCCAGATCGAGTGCCGCGCCATCCACGAGGCCATCTATAACCTCTATATCGACTACTCCGTCCAGGCCGCCCTCGCCGGATAACATCGTCCATAACTCAGGAGGAGCATGTACTACTCGATCCGTCATCTGACCAAGTTCCTCTACTCCAACCCGGTGAGCGAGAGCATGATGGAGACGCGCATGCACCCGCGCAGCGACCAGAACCAGCGCTGCCTCACCTTCCATCTCTCCGTCAGCCCGCGCTGCCGCGTCTTCAGCTACCGCGACCACCTCGCCAACCAGGTCCACCACTTCGACATCCCCGGCCAGCACGGCCAGTTGGTCATCGTCGCCGAGTCGCTGGTCGAGGTGCAGCCCGCCACGCCCGTCCCCACCGCCCTCGCGCCCGATGCCTGGGGCGAGCTGGACAGCATGGTCCAGCAGGGAGACTACTGGGAGATGCTTCTGCCCAGTGAGTTCACCGCGCCCACACCCTCCCTCGAATCCCTCGCCGAGGAGTTCGACGTCACCCGCCGCGACGACCCGCTCACCGTCCTCCATCAGTTGAACGAGCAGATGTTCCACCACTTCGAGTACGTCCCCAAGTCCACCAAGGTCGATTCGCCCATCGACCTCGCCCTGCTCACCCACGCCGGCGTCTGCCAGGACTTCGCCCACATCATGATCGCGCTCGTCCGCTCCAGGCTGCGCATCCCCTGCCGCTATGTCAGCGGATACCTCTTCCACGGGCAGAGCGACCACGACCGCTCGGTCACCTCGGCAACCCACGCCTGGGTCGAGGCGCTGCTGCCCGAGTTGGGCTGGGTCGGATTCGATCCCACCAACCACCTCATCGCCGCCGACCGCCATATCCGCACCGCCATCGGCCGCGACTACTCCGCCGTCCCGCCCACCCACGGCATCTTCCGCGGCCACGCCGCCAGCGAACTTACCGTCGCCGTGCGCGTCACCCCCAGCGAAGGCACTCCGCCCCTCGATCAGGAACTCCCCGTTCCCGAGGAGTGGTCCATCCTCGTCGAGCGCGCCCAGGCCCTCCCCGACCTGCCCCCGCCCCCCACCCGCCAACAGCAAATGGCCCAACAGCAACAACAGCAGTAGAACCTGATTCGCTTCAAATGCAGCCGTATACTGAACCAAGAAATAACATGGCCAAGATCATCAGCGAAGCGGCAATCAAAACTCGAAAGCGTTGGATCGGCAAGATCAAAATGTTGAGTGGTGACTTCAGTGCTGATTCGACCCGTCTTTACAGCGCACTGGAATCAGAGTTGAAGGAGGCGGGTGGTGCTTGCCTCAGAGATCATCTGCGTCTCTGCGGTGCAATACCGGAGGCATATGCCCACGATTCGAGCGAGGAAAAACTCTATTCCAAGTACACGGACGTGCTGGCTGCTCTAGCATTTGTCAGTATTGGAATAAGAGCTGCGGTGCTGACAGAGCGCGCAGACGCAGCAGACGTGGAGTGTTTTGCGGACGATTATGAATTTGTGGCCGATGCCAAGGCATTTCGATTGACTCGAACCGCCAAGAACCAAAAGGATTTCAAGGTGCCATCCATGCACAAGTGGAAATATCACCGCGAACATGCGATGGTGATCTGTCCGCTGTACCAAGTCCCCTCGAAGTCCAGCCAAATATATCATCAAGCAATTCAGAATGATGTCTGTATCTTCTCTTTCTCTCATGTCTCACTACTTACGTCCTATGCTGAAGCAGCGTCCCAAGAAGATGCCAAAGGTCTTTTAAAGAAGATCTTCAAGGTAGTCAACACGCTGCACCCTTCAAAGGATGCAAGTGCATACTGGAGAGCGATCAACAGCACCTTTCTAGAATTCGACGTTCGGCTCAAAGCCCTATGGCACACAGAAAAGCTGGCGTTCGTTGAAGCATTAGAAGACGCGAAGCAGGAGGCATTAGAGTGCCTATCCGCAGAGCGAAGCAGAATTCTGCGGATGAGTCACGATGAAGCGATTCAGGCGCTTGTGAGAAGCCGAAAAATTGATGCGCGGGAAAAACTGGTCAATGCATTCTCCGATAACGGACTCATGGAGGTTGTATGAACCCGTTGCTCAGTGGTGTTACCGAAGGCGACTCAGTCACGTTGATGCGCACGATGCCATCTTCCAGCGCTCAGTTAATCCTGAGCGATATTCCGTATGGTATTAGCGCTGACGATTGGGATGTGTTGCACGATAACACGAACTCCGCCTTGCTCGGATCGAGCCCTGCACAAGAAAAAGCTGGTGCGATCTTCAAGAAGCGTGGCAAGCCGCTAAACGGGTGGTCGGAGGCCGACCGGGAGATACCTAAGCAATATTACGAATGGTGTCTAACCTGGGCGCCAGAGTGGATGAGAGTATTGAAACCTGGTGGTTCTGCTATTGTTTTTGCTGGGCGGCGTCTCTCGCATCGCTGTATCGCAGCCATGGAGGATTGCGGTTTTACGCACAAAGATATGCTTGCGTGGGTGCGAGAGCGTGCCGCTCATCGCGCCCAACGATTGAGTGTGGTCTTTGAGCGTCGTGGTGACTTGCGCAATCGAGATCGTTGGGAGGGATGGAAGGTTGGAAATCTGCGACCAACCTTTGAGCCCATCTTATGGTTCGTGAAGCCTTATCCTATCGGGACAACGATTGCAGACAACGTACTGGCACATGGCCTTGGCGCGTTCAACGAGCAGGCCTTGCTGAAGTATCAACGCGATCCGAACAACGTGATCATATGCGGTCTGGATAAGGGCGAAGGAGGTCTGCACCCAACGCAAAAACCAGTCCGACTCATGCGGGCGCTGATAGAGTTGACAACCCTCGAAGGTCACCTTGTGGTCGATCCATTCTGCGGAAGCGGAAGCACATTGGTCGCGGCACAAGCCAGCAACCGTCGCTATCTTGGATTTGAACAGGATACAGAATACTGTAAAATCGCGCGGGAACGACTGATCGAATATTCACTCTTCACAGAAGCAACCGCTTAGAGGTTCAGCTTATTGAAAATTCGTTCGGGAATGTGGAGGACGATGAACAGGATGGGCAGAATTATGGGTTGGCAGGCGAAGATGTTGCAGGCTGAGGGCTGGGTGGAGTAGGAGTTGCAGGCTGGATGCTGGGTGGCGCGGAACTTCCGTGCTGAGCGCTGGCAGGCGTAGGACTTGCGAGCTGCGGGCTGGGCGACGTGGAACTTCCGGGCTGAGGGTTCGGGGCGGCGTCTTCGTCCGGCTCTGGCAGGAAGGCGGTGTCTGGGTACTCCGCATGGGTGGAGATGGTGGTAAGGATGGGAAGCTCGGCCTTCATGCGGGCGAACTTTTGCGGCTCGCGCTTCAGGTAGATGACCTTCTCCGGGTCGGCGAAGTAGGCCAGCAAGTCGCGCTTGATGCCGAAGGGGATGGGAGTGGCGGGGGTGATGGCGATCTGGTGCAGCAGGTCGGCGTACGTCTCGTCGCACAGGCGGTAGGTGCCGGGGTGGATCGCGGCCCCGGTGTCGAGGTCCTGGTTGGCCAGCCGGGTGGGGGCGAAGGCATGGGCGAGCATCTGGCGCATGGCGTCGACGGTGTGGTCCAGCGAATTGACATAGTCCTGCTCGCTCTGTACGTGGGGCCGCGCAACGCCAAGTCGGAGAGTGGGCCAACCTTGGGCAGGATGAAGATAAAGCCCGCCAGCAGGTGGGTTCCCAGCCCGGCATGGCCGCGGTAGCTGTCCCAGTGGTCCTGGACGGCGAGGGTCGCAATCTGCTGGTTCAGCAGGTCGAGCATGGGGCTGGGCGTGTCGGCCGGCATATGTTTGCCGTGGAGGAGGGTCTCGGCGTAGGCCACGCGCGGCAGCAGAGTGCGCACAGAGTATCGATAACCGCGGAGCGTGGGGCGATGGTGTCCCAGGACGCCCGCGATGTCCAGTCCGTAGGTGTCGTAGTATGCGCGTGCCAGCAGCGGCACGGGGATGGCGAAGCCGATGTGGTTCAGGTAACCCTCGGGAGCCAGGCGGTGCTTGGCAATCTCGTTGATGTCGAAGGCGAACTCGGCGCGGACGTGCTGGTGCGGGCCCTCGGCATAGTTGACGTTGGGGCCGTACTTCACGGCCAGCGCGGGGAACTCGGTGCCGACGGCGAGGTTGATCGCCTCTGGCGTGGCCGATGGTGTCGCCCAGGTAGTGCGAGAGCGCGCCAATGGCGAAGGCAACATCGTCTGGGGCTCTTGGCGTCGCGGAAGAGGGCGCGGATGAAGTCTCCAGTGCGGACGTAGTGCAGCAGATCGGAGAAAAGAGGCTTGCCGAAGGGATAGTAGCCGAGGTCCTGGATGACGCATCCGCCATAGGCGTAGGCCCGCGCTTCGCGAAGTTGTGCGGGCGTGAGGTTGGGGTAACGGCGAAGCAAAAGTGGCCGGATGGAGTCGGCCCAGGTCAGGTCGATGATCTGCTCGTGGGTGAGCACGGAGTAGGCGTGTGCGGGCTGCGGGACCGTTGACAGAACGAGCAGGAGAGTGGCCAGCGATAGACGGGTCGAACCAAAGATGCGCATGTGCTATGGCGTTGGATGCGCCTTGCTCGTTTCGCGTTGGCGCGGAGGACCGCGGAAGCTGCCGCGCTCCTGCCCACACGGCAAACCACCCACCGGTTACAGGTCCAGCTTCTTGAAGATGCGCTCTGGAATGTGGCGGACGATAAACATGATGGGCAGGAAGATCGCGGGCACATAGAGCACATCCACGCGCTTGTCGATGGCTTTCACAATCGTAGCGGCCACCTTGTGTACGTCGGCCTTCCTGATCTTCATGTGGGCCGTCATCGTCGTCTTCACCGGCCCCGGCTTGATCGTAATCACAGTCACGCCCTCGCGGTCGACGCGGTTGCGCAGTCCGCTCAGGAACGCGGTCAGCCCGGCCTTCGACGAGGCATAAATGTAATTCGACTTGCGCCCGCGTTCGCCCGCCACCGACGACAGCACCGCGATCACCCCCGCATGGCGCTGCACACAGAAGTTCGCCAGCCACGTCAGCAGCGAGACTGGCGCCAGAAAGTTGGTGTAAATGATCTGCGCCGCGTGCTGGAACTCCTGCTCGCCGCGCGCCTGGCCACCCAGAATGCCGTGCGCCAGATAGGCAATGTCCATTCCGGTCAGCGAGTTCACTGCGTGCGTCAGCAGTTCGGCGTGCTTGTCCGTGTCGTCCAGATCGGCCACCGCCGTGTCCACGTACGACGCGCCGCGCAGCTTCAGGTCCGCCGCAACCGCAGCCAGCTTCTCCGCGTCGCGCGCCACCAGAAACAGTTGCGCGCCCTGCGCCGCCCAGATGCGGCAGGTCGCCTCGGCAATGCCGGAGGTCGCGCCAAGAACCAGAATCTTCTTCGCAATCACTGCATCGGAGCTGGCAGCAAGCGCTGCATCCAAAGGTCGCGTAGCAACAGTGCTCATAGGGTCGATTGTCCTCCCGTGACGCGCTCCCAGAAGCTGGAGTTCAACCTAGGATCGCGATATTGCATAAATCGTTGCCACTGCGGGTAGAAGGCCTGGAACTGCGCCGGTGTCATCGCTGCGTCTTTGGCGGGATACAGCCTTCCGCCGAACTCCAGCGTCATGTCGCCCAGCCGCTGCAGCAGCGGAAAGGTCAGGTCGGGTTTGATGGGAAAGTCCAGCGCCAGCATGATGCCGGCCTGGGGAAAGCTCATCATCCCCAGCGAAGGAATCTCGCCGAAGGCCTTCAGCACCGCCAGGAAGCTGGCCAGGCCGGACTTGGCGATCTCGCGCAGGATGGCGATCGTCCCCTCCTTCGCGTGCTGCCATGGGATCGCGTACTGGAACTGCACCAGCCCACGCTTGCCATACATTCGGTTCCAGTGCAGCACCGCATCCAGTGGATAGAAGAACGGCTCATAGTCCTGCACTGTTTTCACGTGCGGCTTCCGCTGCTTATGGAAGAAGACGGAGTTGAAGAGACTCACCGTGGTATGGTTCAGCGCAAATCCCGGCAGGTCGAAGGGGAATACCAGCTTCGGCTCCGGCGATGGCTTCAGCTCTCCGGGAATCTTGGAGTGCTCGCCCAGCATGAAGATACCCCGCGCAAAGTTCCTGCCCGTGGAGGCGCAATCCACCCAGCTCACGGTGTACTCCACATGCTGGTAGCGCTGCTTCAGGTCGAGGAACTCGTCGATGCCGTGGAACTGGATCCCCTCGTAGTCGATCTTGCGCGAGACGATCGGCCGCAGACGCAATTGCGCCCAGGTAATGACACCGGTCAGTCCCATTCCACCGATCGTCGCCGCGTACCAGTCCGAGTTTTCAGTCGGCGAGCAGAGCCTTCGGCTTCCGTCCGAGCGCACCAGCTCAAAGCTGGGAACGTGGTTGCCGAACGATCCCGCGGCCTCGTGGTTCTTGCCGTGGATGTCGTTGGCAATTGCGCCCCCCAGCGTTACATACTTTGTCCCCGGAGTCACCGGCAGAAAAAAGCCGCGCGGTACCGCGAAATCCAGCACCTTGGCAAGCGACACGCCAGCCTCCGCGGTCAGGATTCCAGTCTCCGGGTCGAAGTCGAGCAGACGGTCCATCCCAGTCGTCTGCAGCAGGTTGCCGCCCTTTAGCAGGCATACATCGCCGTAGCTGCGACCCAGCCCCACCGGCAATGAGCCGCCGCGCAGCCCGGCCATCACACCGGGAAAATCACTCTGCCAGCTCAGGGGAACAATCTTCGCGCAGTACTTGGGATACCGGCCCCAGGACTCGAACACAGGGGTCGCGGTCGTTGCTGCATGCAAACCGACAGCAGACTGAGGCATGGCCTTAGGATACAACCTGCGCGAAGGAGGGACGGAGTTATATGATTTCTCTGAAATTAGCCTTACCCTCAATTACTGTGAAGAGGGTGTGCGGCGGATCTGCCCCGGATCGACCAGGTCGGGCGAGGTGGGCTGCACCGGTTGGTTGGCGCCGGGATCGACGTAGCCCGGACGCTGGCTTACCCACTGCTTGCGCAGATCGGCAACCGCGATCTCAACCTTGGGATGAAACGCCGTGCTCGCCATGTAATCCAGAATTGACCGGCGTAACGATGGAACTCCTTTGCGTGCAGCGGTCAGATCGATGCTGCACACCATCAGCTTGCCCGCGCCTACGAAGCATTCATACAGCAATCCCAGCTTCCAGTTGCGGTTCCAGTCGTCGATGGGCTGGACGATGGGTTGCAGCGTCACTGGGAGCGTATCCAGGTTCAATGCGCGCGCATCGCCAGCCAGGTCAATCCATTGCCAGTCGCAGTTCGCCTCCGACGGGAACCCCGCCAGCGCGGGGTGCTTCGCATCGTTCCACAACCCAAGGAATGTCGTCCCGTTGGGATTCATCAGGTGGTTCCAGAAGATCGGCACGGTGGAGAGTTTGGGATTGGTGGAATCGAGGTCTGCGGCCTGCGGCAGGAAGAGGACCTTGCCGCCCGCAGCCAGCCGCGCCTCCACCTCCGGCCACGAGGTCGCAACCAGCACATCCGATGGAATCACCGTATCGACCTTCGCAGGATAGAGCCATAACTTCCATTCGTTGCGAAACACCGTCGCACCATGCAACTCAACCACCAGCTTGTATTGCGCTGGCGCAGCAAGTTTCGATAGGTCGGCCGAGATGGTGCCAAGCGGAATGTTCTTACCTCGAGGCACAGCGCGCGCGGGCCAACTGCCACTAGCGACAATCTTCCCAGCCGCGCTTACGATCTGCCAATGGGAGGTCGCGATGGCAATCGGAGCATATCCATAGTGCGCGACTTCCACATCGGCCTTCAGTGTGTCTGCCGTTGTGTAGACACGGTCTTTGAGCCGTGCCAGCGGAACCGTTGCATTGCAGTACTGGCGAAACTCGGTTGGGCCAACATAGGTCTTCGGCTCCCAGAAGGCATCGAGCAGTCCCATCAGCGCGCCGCCCTGGCCAAGGTAGTCGTGCAGGTCCAACAGCTCGTAGCCGCTATAGCTCGGTGTGCGCAGGCTGGCTTCGATCTCCTCCTTGTAGCACGCGACCTGGAACCGGCCGGAAGCATGGGCGATCTCTTTGTTCCTGGCCAGCAGGTGGTGCTCGGACGCGGAGTCGCGCCAGATTCGATAGTTGCCCGGAATCATGTACGGCACTTTCACCGGTTCTGGCACGCCAGCGAAAGTGGTTGCCTGACCGCTGAACTTCTGGATGACATCGAAATCCGGGTAAGCACACCACTGCCCAACCTCGTGCCCAACGCACGGGATCGCAGCCCCGCGCAACATCGTCTGTAGCGTGCTCTCATAGTCCCCGCCGAACCAGCCATGCGGGCCGCGCGCTCCCGGAGTAACCAGGAAGTCCGCCGCATAGGGCGTTCCGGGCCCCCCGGGCGGCGGTGCGAACCGGCCCGTGCCGTCGGAGTACAACCGCCGCGGATCGGCATCGTGCCACTTCTTGTCCCAAGTGGGAAGCTGCTCCGCATAGTGCCCAGCAGGCTCATTCGTCGCATTCAACAACACCAGAGAGGGATGGTTGCCATAGGCCTTCAGCAGGCGCGCAGTCTCATCGTTCAATACATCCAGCATCTTTTTGTCTGGATCGAAGGAGTTCCACATGCCGCACTCCGGCTGGAAGTAGAAGCCGAGCTCGTCGCCCGCAGTGAAGGCAGCCTCCGGCGGGCACCAGGAGTGGAAGCGCATGCCATTCAGCCCCCACGTCTTGCAGATTCCGATGATGCGCTTCCATGTTGCAACGTCCGTGGCGGGGTAGCCGGTGAGCGGGAAGCCTCCGCCATCGTGCGTGGTGCGGAAGTTGAAAAGCTCGCCATTGAGCAGGATATGTTTGCCATCGGCCCTGATCTCGCGCAAGCCAAATGTGAGATTGCGGCGGTCGTCTGCACCGGGGCCGGTGAGTATGAGCGTCAGGTGCTGCAAGACGGGCGTGAATTCGGACCAGGGCGTTGCCGTGGGCAGTTGCACGTCAATCGTTGCGTCGCCGCCGGTTGCGTCCCAGCTCACGGGTGCGGTGGTTGTACCAACCGTAAGCTTGCCCGAACCAGCATTGCCGCTCGCATTGCCGATACGCACCTTGATATGCGCCGTTTTGTCGCCAACATTGGGGAAGACCTGCGCGTCTTCGATCCATACCGGACTGGTCGCGGCAAGCTCGATGCGGCCCACAATGCCGTTCCATGTTCCACCCTCGCCGTCCGAGACCGAGTGGCCGTCGGGCCGGTAGATCAGAATCATGCGGTTGTCGATGCGGATGGAAAGCCGGTGCTTGCCTGGCTCAACAATACCGAGGTCGAACTCGTGCGGCGCAACCAGCGAGTGGCAACTTCCAATCTCTTTCTCGTCCAGGAAGACGTCGGTCTGCCAGCGTGTGCGCTCCAGCGTGAGGCTGAGGCGCTTGCCGCGCCATGCCGCTGGGACTTCGATCTCGCGCTGGTACCACGCGACACCGAGATAATGTTTCACCGGCTGTGAGAGATAAGGCACCTCAACATGGCCGGGTTTGGTATACGCAGTGTACTGCGGCAGCTTGTACCAGGCCATATCGCGCGGCAGCGCTGCGACAAACTGCGTCTCTGCGGTGATGTCGTCGCCATAACCCTGCGTCTGGAGGATTCCGGGCAGAGAGATACGGGCCGTCTCGGGCAACTCGCGCGAGAACCAGCTCTCCTTCACTCCCACATCGGCGCGGTCGAGTGAAAAGCGCCACTGCCCAGCCAGCGATTGAGTTCCAGCGCGCGCCGAAGTCGATGGCACGGGAACAGCATAGAGCTTCGATACTGGAACAGCAGCCTGAGCTACAGCCGCACCGCTCAGAGCGAGAAATCTGCGGCGGGAGAGACGGGTAGAACTGGGCATGATGCCTCGTGGTATTTAAGCGGGCGAACTGCCTTCCAATCCATGGCAGCTTCACCCGATTCGTGGGCCGTCGGCCCAATCATTGTGAGAAGTACCTCAGTAGTGGGTGTGGTTGGCGATGAGTTTGCGGCACTCTGCGTTGCACGGCTTCGCGTGGGGTGTAATGCCGGTGTAGCCATATACCCGCAGGGTTTGAGTACCACCCCCGCCAGGTCCACCGCCGCCACCCTCCAGCGTAATCACCTGATCGGCCCCCGTGTGCTCGAAGTCGAACATGTGATACGCCTCGCCCTTGAAGTACAGCGTCGCGTTGCCATCCGGCTCCAGCTTGAAGCGGTACCAGAAGTAGGTCCTCTTGCCCGTGCCGTACCAGTCGCCACGCACAAAGTTGGGGTTGCCGCCCAGCGGTTGCGCAGGCCACTTTTCCAGCAGTCTCCCTTGATTGTCGAACCAGTAAAGCTGTGCGCTCAGACCGTTGGTGTAAGTCCTGCCATTGGTTACCACCTGAGGCGTCTTGGAGTCGCCCAGGATGTAACCCGCGGTCACCTGCTGCGAGTGGTCGGAGTTGTTCTGCCAGAGTATCTTTCCATTCTGCGCGTTGTACTCCATGGTCCCAGCGTCCGACTGACCGACCAGAAGCTCCGGCTTGCCGTCGCCGTTCATGTCGAAGAACTCCATCGCGTCCATGTGGTCGTGATTGTCCTCGAAGTACTTGGCGTCGTTCCAAATCTCATGGCCGTTCGCGTCCAGGCACAGATGGCTGATCATCACCTCATCGATGCCGTCGCCGTTGATGTCGTAGGGATAGATATAGTGGCCGAAATAATCCTTCAAGCGGTGCTCCGCGTGCTGCCACAGCAGGTTGAGGTCCTTGTCGTACGCGGTCAAAGAGATATACCCGCCCGTATCCACGAACACCAGCAGCGTGTCTGGCCCGTCCGAGTCCTTGTGAAACTTCGCCACGGCCATGCGGTAGTTGTTGTCCACATGCGGCAATGCTGGAGCGGGCCATGGCACTTTTTTGATGATGTCGCCGGTGCGGCCATCCGCCAGCACCAGCCACTCCTTCCCGTCGGGGGTTTCGCGCCAGTGCGCCAGCTCATCGCGTCCTGTGTGATGAAAGTCCCATAGAACTCCCGCCGCCTCATTGCCGCGCGGATCGCCCTGCGTTGTAGGCGGCGCGTCCCATCGCCACAGAATGTGGCCATCGTTGGCATACATGATGGTGGAGTAGTTGTTCAAAATGTCCAGGATCGCGTACTTGCCGGAACCATCGACATCCCCGAACTTGACGATGTTAGACGGAGCGATCGTGTACTCGTGCAGCAGTTTCACCTCGGCCGGCAACTCCAAAGGCTTCAGGTCGTCTTCCTTAAAGTTTGCATTCTTGGTGAGCACAAGCACGTTGAATACCGGGCGAGGCTGAATCGAAGTGAGTTTGATCTCCACAGTCCCCGGCTTCAGCGTGAAGTCGCCCCCGCGCTGAAGCTGCATCGCGCCCTGGCCAAAGGCGGCGGAATCCTGTTTGCCGTCGATTGCCACGTGAAAAGCGCTGGTTGGAGTTCCACTGCCACGCACAAACAGGTGGTATGTGCCGCCTTCCTTCACGGGAATCTTCGCGGTCACATCCCCGGCAACCCCCAAGGTCAGCGAGTTGTTATTGAATTCCCAAGCGGTTGCTTCCCCACGCCGGCCGAAACCGCCGCCGCTGCTGTCGCCTTCTGGAAAATCAGTGAAGAAATCCGATGCCGGCACGACAATCGTGCCTGTTACCTGGTGTGCTGCATCATGGTGATGCAGCGTGAGCTTCTGCTGGCCTGTAGCAGGGATAGCCAACAGTGCGGTAGAGACAGCGAACAAACTGGCGAGGACGGTTTTCATGGGCGCACCCCGTGGGCGAGTTCAAATTCGGGTGTAATGTCGACGGGGATGTCACGAGTGGAAGCGAGAGCCTGGGTCAGCGCAGGGGGCATCACATCGTACTTGGCGAACCAGGCCTCCACCCCGGCGCGGTCGCCGTTCGCCTCCAACGTGAGTAGCTGCTGCGCAAGCGAAGCCGCCGCCGCAGGCATCGCCCCATAGTCGATGCTGTACTTGCCGTCGCCACCTCGCGCCAGCGCGCCATGTTCCAGCAGGTAGTTGAACTCCATCAGTTGCGCGCGGCCATGCGCCTCCGCCGTGCCGAAGCGCAGCGTACGAAACACTCCCGCAACATACGAAGCGTAGATGCCATTCAGTTCACTCGCCGGCAGCAGCTTCTGGTCTACCAGCCACTTGGCAAGGTAGATGCCAGTAACATCGGCCTTGGCTTCTTCCAGCCCGCTGTACGCCGGGCCAATTGCCTCGTTGATGGCAACCTGCTTGCCGTCCACATGCGCATACGCGGGCCCCAGCCCGTGGGAGATCTCGTGCAGGATCACACCGGTCAGATAGCCCTCGCCGCTCACATCTTTAATCTGAGATGGAGTCAACATTTTTTGCGCGACCGGCAGGACCACATACTCCACCCGCGCGTCCATAAAGTTCTTGAAGAATATCTTCTTCGATCCCTTCTCCGCATGGATGCGCGGATCGTTGGGCAGATTGTCCGCCACCGCCTGGTATCCATAGTGCAGATCTCCGGCGCGCAGCGGAGCGTCGACGACTTCCATCGGCGTTGCCTGCCCCTCCTTGGAGGGCCTGTCCTCCGCGGGGACCGGCAGTGCCTGCTGCATGGCAGCTTCGTGCTGCTGATACATCGCCAGTTTGCGGCTCTCCGCCTCATTGCGGATCAGGATCGCCCCGCCATACGAGGTCTTCACCCCAAGCACGCCATCCAGATACGTCTCATACGGGCGCAAAGATCAGATCGATCTTCGGGTTCTTCAAATCCAGCCATGCAACGTCGCTGGCGTAGTAATCGTCGCTGAGCAAGGCATCCGCCCGCAGGTTCAGATAATGCGCAAACGCCGGATCGGGCGAGAGCTTCGCCGCCGCTCGCAGATCGGCGACCATCGGCTTCACCCACTCCGCATAAGCCTCGTGATAGGGATAGGTGTACAGATGGTCGGCAACGCTCACTACCGGCTGGCTCTGTGTGGGGGCAAGGTCGAGCGGACGCCGAGCGCACCACCGTCCATGGATTGTAGAGAGCAGCCTTCTGCTCCGGGTGCGCTGCGGCGTACTTCTCAATCACGGCGCTGGTGGTCCCAAACGGATAAAGCTCATGGCCCGGCACCAGCGGCTCTTCTCCGATGACCGGGGTGTTGCGGTCGGCCAGGTCCCACCGGCTGCCGTTGATGGAGAACAGGCGGTACATATCGGCGTTCTGACGTTGCGTGGTAGATCGCCCATCCGCCGAGGTCGCTCTGGTGCAGGTAGATCTCGTCCAACAGATGGCAGGCGTCGGCCAGCTTGCCGATCATTTGCTGCTCGGCGGTCGTCAGGCCGGTGCGCGAGTACGGCATCGCAACCACCTTCCACTTCGCCGCCCGCTCCGCTTCATTATGGATCGGGCGTCCACCCGCGTTGCGTTCCGCGGGAGGGACCCCGGATGGGGGAGGAGTCGCAGGCCCGCGACCCTGCCCACGACCACCGGCTGGCCCCAAAACTGGGTTCTGGTTAGGAGTCTGGGCAGGGCCCTGGCTGGAAGCAGGGATTGCCAGTGCGAGAGAGAGCATTAGACAGATGGATGTAGACCGCAGCACAGATTGACCTCGCAAGAATGCACACTACTATCGCACTGCAAAACCTCCCGACACAAGTTCCGCCCGCAACTCTATGTGGCTGCTGGTGAAACGGGTAGTTGCAAGAACAGTCAGGCAGTCGCAGGAGTCGGCCACATCTTGGGCAACTCGGGAAACTTCACACCCAGCTCCTGCTGGATCAGTGGCCGCAGCGGCTTGTCCAGACTCGCAGCACTGTAGTCCGCATACGATTCCAGCAGCATGCCGTAGTACAGCGCAGTGAATCCCCAGAAGCGCGTCTGGCCCAGCCCATCGCCACTCTCCGCGTTGTAGTACTCGCGCAGAATAGGGTTCCAGACAACCGCCATGTGGAACAACCGCCGCGCCAGTTCCCGCGCTTCATCGTGATAGCCGTACTCCCGCAGCCCCTGAAAGATCATGTAGTTCGTCGGGACCCACGTCGGACCTCGCCAGTTGCACTCGTGGTAGGAACCCTGGTAGTAGTCCGGCTCCGTCTTGGCATAACTGGCGACAGGGTACTTCAGCCAGAACTCATCCGGATTCAGCAGGTGCTCGTGAATCATCCGCTTGGCGCGCTCCGGCGTCGCTGCTCCCGCAAACAGCGGCATAAAGTTGGTCACCGACTTCACATTCACCCGCTGCCCGGTCTTCTCATTGCGGTCAAAGTACATCCCCTGCTTCTCGTCCCAGAGAGACCGCGTTAATCAGCTTCGCAACCTCGTCGCCATGCGCCTCGAACGCCACTGCGTCCGCCTTCAAACCCAGATGCGTCGCAATCACCGTCATCGCCCGCAGTTCGCGGATCAAGTAGCTGGCCAAGTCAACGCCTTCAATTTCGAACGAACTCAGCGCGCCCGCACGCGACCACTGGTTGTCGGTGCCCGCCGCGTCGGCGGAGTTCCACACTGGCAGGCCGTTCTTGTCGCCATCGTACGAGAACCACTTGGCAACATACTTCACCAGCCGGTCGTAGTAGTTGCCGCGCAGCCATTCATAGTCGTCGTGGTTCTGCTTCGCGCCCAGCACCACCAACTGCGCGAGGAAGGGCTTGAACTGCTGCCGGTCGCGCCGGTTGATAAGACTTCGGTTCACATATCCGTCGGATTGTTCGCGGTTGAGGAACTCCTTCAGATTGGTGAAGCAGAGCGGCCAGACGCCAAAGTAGGAGAGATAAAGGTTCTCGAAATACAAGTCCCAGTCGTAAAACTCGTTCTTCGGATAGCCAGTCAGAAAGGTGTCGTTGAGCCCAGGAAGGTGGCGTAGGCCATTGGCAACAATGTCCGCGTTCACAATGCGCAGCTTGTGATCCAACTCCGTGTACGCAGCCGCACCCACATCGGCGTAGAGCGCCTTAGCCACCGCGGTCGATGGCGGTGGCACAGGAGCAAACGGAAGCTCCGGCTCTGGAGCCAGGACGAACTGCGCCAGCCCCAGACGCTCCCCGGCAGCAAGGCCCACAGCCTTCACCGTCGTCATGAGAATCTTTCGGCGTGTTAGCGGCATTGGAACTCGGTCCATGATCGATTACTTAGGTGGTCGAGGGAGTCGGCCACATCTTGGGCAACTCGGGGAACTTCACACCCAGTTCCTGCGTCATCAGCGGGCGCAGCGGCTTGTCCAGGCTGGATGCATCGTAGTTCGCGTAGGACTCCAGCAGCATTCCGTAGTAGAGCGCGGTGAATCCCCAGAAGCGCGTCTGGCCCAGGCCGTCGCCGGTCTCAGCGTTGTAGTACTCGCGCAGCACCGGGTTCTTGAGCACGGCCATGGTGAAGAGCCGCCTAGCCAGTTCGCGTGCTTCGGTGTGATAGCCGTAGGCTTGCAGCCCCTGGAAAATCATGTAGTTGGTGGGTGCCCAGGTCGGCCCGCGCCAGTTGCACTCGCTGTGCGTGCCCTGATAGTAGTCGGGCTCGGTTTTAGCATAGCTGGCGACCGGGTATTCGAGCCAGAACTCAGCAGTATTCAATAGATGATCGTGAATCATCCGTTTGGCGCGTTCCGGTGTAGACGCTCCGGCATAGAGCGGAGTAAAGCTGGTGGCCGATAGAACATTTACCAACTGTCCCGTCTTTACGTTGCGGTCGAAGTACATGCCACGCTTCTCGTCCCAGAAGACCGAGTTGATCAGCTTGACGACCTCGTCCCCATGCTGGCTGAATGCCGCTGCGTCCGCTTTGTTGCCCAAATGTGTGGCGATCACCGCCATGGCGCGCAGTTCGCGGATCAGGTAGCTGGCCAGATCGACGCCTTCAACCTGGAAGGAGCTGAGCGCACCCGCGCGCGACCACTGGTTGTCGGTGCCCGCCGCGTCGGCCGAGTTCCACTCCGGCAGGCCATTGTGGTCCGAGTCATAGGAGAACCACTTCGCGACGTATTTGGTAAGCCGGTCGTAGTAGTTGCCGCGCAGCCACTCATAATCGTCGTTGTTCTGCTTCGCCCCAAGCACCACCAACTGGGCGAGGAATGGCTTGAAGTGCTGCCGGTCGCGTTGCTTGATCAGGCTTCGGCTAATGTATCCGTCGGGCTGTTGGCGGTTGAGAAACTCCTTCAGATTGGTGAAGCACAGCGGCCAGACGCCGTAATAAGAGAGATACATATTCTCGAAGTACAGGTCCCAGTCGTAAAACTCGTTGTAGGGATAGCCGGTGAGGAAGGTACCAGCAACGCCGGGGATGTGTCGCATCCCCTGTGCGACGAGGTCGTCGTTCACGGTTTGCAGGCGATGGTTGAACTCGGTCCACGCAGTTGCTCCAATGTCTGCATAGAGCGCCTTGGCCGCCGGTGTAGCGGGAGGCGAAACGGGAGGGAAGATACGCTGCGCCGGGGCAGTTGTGGCGCCCATTTGCGCCAGGCCGAGCCGGTTGAGTGCCGCAAAACCCGCAAGGGTTGCGGACGCAGTGAGAACATTACGCCGGGTAATTGTCATCGTAGAATCCTGTCTCAGATTTCTCTTCCCAGGTGTCGATGGCCCCTGTTCTGGCACCTGTGCGTGGATTAGTCCCACGACAGAAAAGCTGGGTTTGAAAGTACCATTAATGGCTCGCCATGCGGAAGTCCAATGCTGTGAGTCAGGAGATAAGATGGACGGATGCGGGTCATCGCTGGGACTCTTCGCTCACGCAAAATGATTGCCCCGCGCGGCAGCGGGACGCGCCCCACCAGCGACCGGTTGCGCGAGACACTGTTCAACATACTAGCGCCGCGCGTCGCAGGATGCCGCTTCGCCGACCTCTACGCAGGCACCGGCGCGGTGGGGATCGAGGCGATCAGCCGTGGCGCGGAGCATGTATGGTTCGCTGAACGGGCAGGGCCCGCGCTTACGGCCATCCGCGCCAATCTGAAGGCCTTGCAGATCGCACGCGGTATTACGGTGGAGGAGCGCGGAACCGGGGTACTTCTGGAACGGTTGGGGAAGGTTGCTGAGTCTGAGAAAACCGGCGAGCTGCTGGACCTTGTCTACCTCGACCCGCCGTGGGAGGCCGAGGCGGAGTATGAGAAGACGCTACAACTGCTGGGCAGCGCGCGGGGAGGACGGATGCTTGCGCCGGGCGCGCTGGTTGTCGCGGAGCACAGCAGCAAGGCCCAGCTTGCGGCGCAGTACGGGGAGCTGGCGCGCACACGCGCGCTGAAGCAGGGGGACGCGGCACTGAGCTTCTATGCGCGGCCTGCGGGCTAAGGACGGTCAGAATCCGCCGCCGGTGTGTGCGCCGGTGCGCAGATCGACGGTGAACTCGACCTCCTTGTCGGTCGTCATGTTCCAGCCGAAGCCATGCAGCGCGTCAGCTCCGTTCGCATCCGGTCGGACGCCGATTCCGACGATGCGAATTCCCTCCCAACTGAGGCGGGCGGTTTGCCATGCGAGGCCTTCCCTATCCCACGCGACGATGTTGTGAAAGCCGACGAAAACGAGCAGGCCGTGATCGACTAGTACAAGAACTTTGACGACAGGCTTGAGCGGGATGTGGGTAGAACGCTCCGGCGATTCGGTATCGATGAGGTAGGCGTAGCCGCCGGCGGCAGCGCAGAGTTCGTGCGGGTTCGGACAACTAAAGATGCCGGTTGGCATTTGGGGATCGGTGAAGCCGAGGGCGCAGGTGGCAAGAAATGATCCGCCGGCAGCTGGGTGAATCTGCACTAAAAGCGCGCCGCGGGCCAGCGCGTCTTCTTCGCCGGATACGTGCCGGGGGTAGGTGAACTGCCGGGCCGGAGCGATCAGCGGCGGAGTGGAGAGAACTTCCGCGCGCCAGTGGTGGGGAAAGCTCGACACGTCGTCCGGACCGGCCATCACTTCACCGCGTCGAGTGCCTGACCGATATCTTCGAGCAGGTCGTTGATGTCTTCCAGGCCAGCGCTGAGGCGGATGAAGCCCTCGGGGACGGCATCGCCACCCCAGCGCCCGCGGCGCTCAGCGCAGGTGCAGGTGCCGCCGAAGCTGGTGGATTCTGTAATGAGCTTGGCGTTGGCGAAGAAGGTCTCGGCGGCGGCTTTGTCGGCGAGATGGAAGCTGAGGATGGCGCCGAAGTACTGCATCTGACGCGTGGCGAGTGCGTGGCCGGGATGGCTGGGCAGACCGGTGTAAAGGACGTCGTGGAGGACATCGGTGCGCGTGGAGAGGTACTCGGCGATGCGCAGGGCGTTGGCCGAACTTCGTTCCAGGCGCAGCGGCAGGGTCGCAATAGAGCGCAGCGCGAGCCATGCTTCCATGGGACCGAGGATGCCGCCCATCAGGGTGCGCCACTCCTCGATTTTCTGTAGCAGCTCGCGATCGCGGGTGGCGACGTGGCCGAGGACGATGTCGCTGTGGCCGGTCATGGACTTGGTGTCGCTGGCGACGGCGAAGTCCGCGCCAAGCGCCAGAGTGCGCTGGCCGAGCGGGGTTGCGGTTGTATTGTCGACAGCGACCAGTGCGCCCGCGCGGTGCGCCCGCTCACTGAGCGCGGTAATGTCGCAGACCTCCATCAAGGGGTTGCTGGGCGACTCGATCCAGAGCAGTCGCGCGCCTTCGAGCAACTCGCCTTGTGCGTCTCCGGCAGTCGGTGCCTGACGGATGACGATCCCCATCTTGGCGAAGTATTCCTGCATCAACTGGCGCGCGGCAAAGTAGGCATTGGTGGGCAGTACGACCACGTCGCCGGGACGCAGCACTGCGCCGAAGACCGAGGCGCAGGCAGCCATTCCCGAGGCAAAGACCAGGGCACTCGCCCGGTAGCTCTTGCCCGCGTCCGCATGTGCGGGAGCGAAGACGCCGGACTCCATCTGGCCGATGGCGCGCTCCAGCACGGTCCAGGTGGGGTTGTGCGAACGGGCATAGCTGTAGGGCGCGGCATTGGGGTCGCCGGGGGTATGGAAGGGCGCGGCGAAGACCGGGCTGGGATGCAACGGCTCGCCCGCGACCGCGCGCGTCAGGGTCGAACGAATGATCTTGGTCGAGTCATGCATGGCGCTGGGCTTAATCCTACTGGTTATTCTTGAAGTGTTCCCAGCCGCCGGGCTGGAGCGGCAAGCGGCGTCCGGTTGGGTCCAGTAATGAGATGCTGCTGCCACGCACAAGGCTTCCGATACGGGTGACGCGGACTCCGGCCAAAGTGCGCGGAACTTTCGCGGCCGGCGGAGCTGCGAACAGAAGCTCGTAGTCCTCGCCGCCGTTGAGCGCGAGCGAAAGTGCGCGGTTGGGTGCGCTGTTGTCCTTGCGCGCCAGCGGATGGATGGGCAGCGCGTCGACGGATACTTCCGCGCCTATGCCCGACTCGCGGCAGAGGTGCGCGAGATCGGTGGATAGGCCGTCGCTGATGTCGATCGCTGCCGTCGCCAGCTTACGCCGCAGCAGGGCAAGACCTATTTCGATACGCGGCTGAGGGAACATCTGAGGATGTCCCACAGAGCCGGGTCCCCCATTCATCGCAGCCTTACCGTGATGAGTGGGATGTTTCTTCTCCGCACGCCGTTGCATGGCAGCAAGTTCAGCGGCTGCTCCGCCCAGTTCGCCGGTGACATAGAGCGCATCTCCGGCGCGTCCTCCGCTACGGCGCAACGCGCGTCCGGCAGGCGCCGAACCGAGGAGCACAATGTCTGCCAGCACCAGGCCGCAGGGCGACTGGGAGGTGTCGCCACCGGCCAGCGGCACGGCGTGCCGGTCCGCCAGGTCGCGCATTCCGGTGAAGAAGCGCTCGACCCATACCCGCCCGCTACGGGCTGCGAGCATCTCGGCGGGCAGTGCCAGCGAGAGGAAAGCCGCCAGCGGGCGCGCTCCCATGGCGGCAAGATCGCTCAATCCGCGCGCCAGTGTGCGATGGCCCACCGACTCCGGCGGATGCCATTCGCGGCGGAAGTGGCGGCCCTCGAGGGTGAAGTCGGTGGTGACCATGAGTTCGTGGCCCCTGGGTGGGCGAAGGATGGCGCAATCGTCGCCGATGCCGAGTGTGACCATCCGGGCGTGGCTGTGGATAGCGCGCCCGGCTGCTGCCCATTCGGATCGGATGCGTTCAATCAGCGCCAGTTCCCCCAACTGTCTTTTCATCGTGAGCCAAGCATAAACCAGCAGCGGATTGCCCGGCGTATGCAGCGGAATCAGGTCGACGGCAGGCGAAGAAGTGGGGGAAAAATTGGGGGGCAATTGCAGAATACTTACAACTTAACGGCGGTATCAGCCTTGAAATGGATTGCGTTCCCTTCCCCACACGGTTAAAATCGTTGGATAGACCGAGCAAGATGGCGAAGTCCCGATGCCGATTGCGAATCGGCGACTGGCAAAGTTCCTTTGCCGGCGCTCAACGCATGGATCGCGCGAACGCAGTTCGGACGGCATCGCTATCAACCTCAGCCTAATGGTTCGGAGTCAGACACTGAAAAGCTCAAGTTTGAAAAAGCGTCATTACGTTGTTCTTGTCAGCCGGGATGAGAGCGGCAGCCTGCGCAAGATCCCCGTGCCGCTGCACTACGCCTATGTGTTTATAGCGGCAGCAGTTATTGGGACTTTTACGATCGCCGGACTGGCCGGGTCGTACTCCCGCATGTTGATCAAGACGGCGCGCTTCAACCAGTTGCGCGACGACCACGCCCTATTGCAGAAGGACTACGCACACCTTGAGAAGCAGGCGCATGAGAAGGACATTCAGGCGGCGTCGCTTGGTTCTCTGGCGTCTGAGGTTTCGGCTCTCTACGGCCTTACCGCCAGCAAACTGGCCGCACCCATGGGGCACATGCGAATGAAGCCTTCAGCCAAATCGGCAGGAAGCGCGGCTATGCAGGGCGCACTGATCGCCGATACAGCCTCCAGCTTCTCCGACGACAGCTACTATAAGTCGCTCGACGCCTTCTACAGCCTGCGCGATTCGGCCGTGAGCGGCGCAATGACCCAGGCCATCGACGGAGTATCGGCGATGGGTTCACTTTCCGGCATGGGCGGCTCGGATTTCTCGATCAACGCACCCTCGCTGTGGCCTGTGATTGGGCCTATCACCAGCAGCTTTGGCCAACGGGAAGACCCCGTCCTGCACAACGGCGAAGGGGAGTTTCACACCGGCATCGACATCTCTGTCCCTCGCGGGACACCGATCCGGGCGGCCGCCTACGGTACTATCAAGTCAGCCGCGATGGAGAATGGCTACGGGCGCGAGGTGGTGATCGACCACGGCAACAACATCGAGACCTGCTATGCGCACCTGTCGGGCTTCGCCGTGATGGAGGGTCAGACCGTAGTTCGCGGGCAGGTGATCGGATACGTCGGCATGAGCGGACGGACCACCGGTGCAAACCTGCACTATGAGGTGCGCATCCACGATACGCCGGTCAATCCGCACAAATACCTGCGCGCCACGCTCTCCGGCCTGGACACCGAAGCAGCCGGCCTCTAATCGGCGGCACAAACCGAGACAGATCCAACTCTATTTGCCCGTATAAGTCACATGCCATACGGAGCGGCTGCCGTCGTCGGTGACAAAGAGCGAACCGTCTTTGGCTACCGCGACACCCACCGGCCTGCCCCAGACCTGTCCGTCGGGGGTGACAAAACCAGTGAGGAAGTCGTCGTACTCGCCGGTGGCATGGCCATCGTGCATGGGGATATGAATGACTTCGTAGCCTGCGCGGTTGGCGCGGTTCCAGCTTCCATGCTCGGCGGCGAAGGCATCACCATCGTAAGTGTTCGGGAAGAAATGTCCCTGCTCTCTTTCGCCGAAGCCCGGGTTAACGGGTAAAAGACCATCTCAAGCGATGCCATGTGGGGCTGGACAAGCACGTCCGGGGTGATGACCTTGGAGGCCATGTTCGTGCGCTGACAGCTCGCGGCCTGCTGCGATGTCAGCGGCGCGGTTAGCTGCGGGTTGGGGCCGGTTCCGTTGGCGCACGGGTCCTGAAGACGTGGATCGCGGTGGCCTCCCATGTAGTACCAGGGCCAGCCGAAGAAGCCGCCCTCAGGGACGCTGGTGACGTAGTCGGGCACGAGGTGGTTGCCCAGGTTGTCGCGCTCGTTGGTGGAGCACCAAAGTGAGCCGGTGGTAGGGTTGATGGCCTCCCCCACGCAGTTGCGCAGACCGTGGGCATAGACTTCGACGAATTTGCCCTCGGGGGTGTACTCGAGGATATCGGCGCGGTGGAACTCGTTGGGATGGGTGTCTGCGTCGTCCACGTTGGAACCGGAACCCACGGAAACGAGCATGTGCTGGCCGTCCTTGGTGAAGACAACGTCCCGGGTCCAGTGGCCTCCGCCGGTGAGTTGCGCCCAACCGGCAAGCTGCTGGACAACAGTTTCCGCGGGGCTGGCGGCGTGGAGATCGCCGGAGTGGTAGGGGAAGCGGACGACGTTGCTGGTGTTGGCGACGTAGACGTACTTCGGATTGTCTGCGGGATAGAAGGCGATGCCGAAGGGATGATCGAGGCCGGAGGCGAATGTTGCGATCTGGGAGGCCTTGCCGTCGGGGCCTACTCCGCGCAGGACGATCACCTCGCCTGCGCCTGAGTCGGAGAGGAAGAGGTCGCCGTTAGGCGCGATGCGGATGAGGCGCGGCTCGGTGAAGGTGCCCCCGCTGCGCGTCATGTGCTCGACGTTGTCGGCGCGCTGCATTGGCGCGGTGTCTCCGCCGGCGTAGAGGGTGACCTTGAAACCAACAGGAGCAATGGGCCACGCATTGGCCGGGCGCGCTACAACGTGGGGCTGATTGCTGACTGCCTCGTCTGGCTTTGGCTCGGGGAGATCGGCGAGAGTGATCTTGTGGCGGATGCCGGGCTGCTGCTGATTCCAGTCGGTGAATGCGGCCTGGCCGGTCAGCGTTTTGGATGGCTGGGCGCTGGTTTGGGCGCGGAGTGTCGCACAAGGTGCAACTGTAATCGATAGAAGTGCGATGAGGGAAAGTCTTGTGGAGTTGAGTGCTTGGTTGAGTCTGCACATGCGGGAAGCATTCTCCTTGATAGAGCGTCCACAATTGAGATGCATCGTCGCAGCGGTTCGATGCGGTCCTTGAGCCAGCTCAATTTTGATTCAAATACCGCGTGCAGGCAGGTTGACACTCTACCTTCCGGTGGGAGTGACGGGGGGCGCGGGGGCGGGGGATGAGTCCGGGGCGATTGCACTCTCCGGCGTTACCAGCTTCTTCATCAACTCCAGCGGCACATTGGCGGTGAGCACGGCGCGCTCCTTGTGCTGCTCGATCACGATGGAGGAAGTGAATTCGCGCATGGCCTGGTTGTCGGCCTCGTCCGATTGCGCCTCGATCTTGGGCTGAATGGTCTGGAAGAGGCGCAGCAGCGCGCCCAGCGCCTCGGTGGAGCGGGCGGCGTCGGCCTCCGTTGGGGCGATCTGCTCGATGCGCAGGTGCAGCGCGCCGATGCGGTAGCCCAAGCTGGCGACAAAGGTGGTGTCTGCGGGCAGCGGAAGCTGGAGGCCGAAGACTACGATGTGTCCGCGTTCGGAGAAGGGGAGGCCGACGTGGCCGATGGCCCACGCACTGGAGAGCAGCGGTACGTCACGGTAGCGCGCCGCCAGCAAGGACGAACCGGAGAAAGGCGACGCCGACGCGCGGTAGCGGTCGAGCATGGCGTGAATCTGCTCGGTGGTAGGCATATTGGAGGCGGCGATGGTGTCGTAGCCGAGCTGCGCGATGCGCAGGCTGCGGCCTTCAACGGGGACGGTGTAGATGGTGTGGCCGGTGTACTCCTCCTGGGAGCTGGCGATGCCGCTCAGATAGCGGGCCAGGCGCGCTCCGTCGAAGCGTCCCTCGAAGACCTCCGAGTAGGCGACCGGGCCGTTAGGGCCCTTGGGGTTGTCCATGCGGTGCAGGGCGAAGGCGGCGGCGTCCAAGTCGCGCTCGGGAACGATTCCGGTGGCGTCGATGAACTGCCGGTACTCCGGGCTGCGCACCACCGGCGTGCGGTCGAAGTGGGTCACGGCGCGCAGCGGCCGCATGTTGAAGTAGACAATAGCGTCGGACTCCGGCAAAAGGCGGGCAACCTCCGGCGGGGCTGCCTTGCGCAGGCAGACTGCGGCAACCAGCGCCAAGACCAGCGCCAGCATCAGAAGCAGCGAATAGAGCGTCCGTTTCCGCATCCTGCTCTCTACTTTACGCCCGCCG
>CAWCWC010000018.1:0-69248 GCA_963799175.1 uncultured Acidobacteriaceae bacterium
CGTTGGGCTCGCCAACGTAGACGACCTGGAAGCGGCGCTCGAGCGCGGCGTCCTTCTCGATGTACTTGCGGTATTCGTTGAGCGTGGTTGCGCCGATGCAACGCAGACCTCCGCGAGCGAGGGCGGGCTTGAGCATGTTGCTGGCGTCCATGGCGCCTTCGGCCGCGCCCGCTCCGACCAGGGTGTGCAGCTCGTCGATGAAGAGGATGATCTCGCCGTTGGAGTCTTCGATCTCCTTGAGGAGAGCTTTGAGGCGGTCTTCAAATTCGCCGCGATACTTGGCCCCGGCGATCATGCTGGCGAGGTCGAGGGCGACGACGCGCTTGTCTTTGAGGATTTCGGGCACATCGCCCTGAATGATGCGGCGGGCGAGACCTTCGACGATGGCAGTCTTGCCGACGCCGGGTTCGCCGATGAGGACGGGGTTGTTTTTAGTCCGGCGCGAAAGGACCTGGATGACGCGGCGAATCTCCTCGTCGCGACCGATGACGGGGTCGAGCTTTCCCTTACGCGCCAGGTCGGTGAGGTCTTTGCCGTACTTTTCCAAGGCTTGAAACTTGGCCTCGGGGTTCTGGTCGGTGACGCGCTGCGAACCGCGCACCGCCGACAGAGCCTTCAACACGGAGTCGTGGGTCGCGCCCATGGCGGCGAGCGCGTCGCGCGTTGGATCGCCTTTGGCTTCGGTCAGCGCGAGCAGCAAGTGCTCAGTGGAGATGAAGTCGTCCTTAAAGGAGTCGGCCTCCTTTGCGGCGCGGTCGAGAATCTTCTGTAGGGACGCGGCCATGGCGGGCTGCGCGTTCGCGCCGGAGACCTTGGGCAGCTTGGCGATGGCGGCGTTGGCTCCGGCAAGAAGCTGCTGCACACGGACGCCCGCGCCTTCAAGCACGGGAAGGACGACGCCCTCGCGGTCTTCCAGCAGGGCGGCGAGCAGGTGCATGGGCAGGACTTCGGGGTTGCCGTTCTCAGCGGCCAGGGATGCGGCGGCCTGCACGGCCTGTTGCGACTTGACGGTGAGTTTTTCCCACTTGAATGGCATAACAGTACCAATCTACGCCTGAAACCAACTGTATATTGGATGCATAGCGCATAGGCGAAGATTCAGCGTAGATGCAAGGCGCCAGATTCGGGACCGGATTCCCGGTAAGCGGTCTGCATTTTGCACAATTGGATTATTCGCGGGAGGGTGCCGATAGAGTGCGCACAGTATTACGCGGTGGCCAGGCCAGGTTACCTCGTGCCTCTTTCCCGTCCTCGACAGTACCCTTTGACTGCGAGTGGGCCGGCCGAGTAGTTGCATGCTCAGGGTCGAGAGACGGAAAGATTAGCACAGGAGACAACATTGATTTCCATCAAGAGATATATGGACACGAATACGGGATTGCCGCTGGTCGACGAGCCGGTTGCCAACGGGCCGTTGGCGGTGGCGATGGATTGTTACCGCTCGGTGCTGCGGGCGATTGGCAGGAGCGCGGCCCAGGCTTGCCCTGCTTCCGGCAGCGAGCTCGATCTGCAACTGGCGAAGCTGGTGGGTCAGCTTCCGGACGAACCGGCTGCTCGGGCGGTGCAGCAGGTCGAGTCCGGCGTTGAGGAACGATTGGGCGAGTGGGCGCAGGAGACGGAGGATTACCTGCGGGAGAAGGCCGATGGTGTGAAGGAACTTCTAATGATGATGGCCCGCACGGCAGAGTCCGTAGGCGAGCGAGACCAGCGGTACGCGAACCAGTTTAGCGACCTGACCTCGGATCTTCGGACCATCGCCAACCTGGAGGACCTAACGCAGGTCCGGTCGTCCCTGGTGCGGAAGGCCGGCGAACTGAAGAACTGCGTGGATAAGATGACGCAGGAGAGTCAATATTCAATCACTCAGTTGAAGTTCAAGGTCTCCGACTACGAGGTTAAGTTGAAGTCGGTGGAGCAGTTGGCGTTGAAGGACTCCCTAACGGGTCTCGCCAACCGGAGGTGTGCGGAGGGCCGGATGGAATGGTACGTTGCCCAGAAGCAGACTTATTGCGTGTCGATACTCGATCTGAACGGCTTCAAGGAGATCAATGACCAGCATGGCCATGCGGCGGGCGACGACCTGCTGAAACAGTTCGCCAGTGAGCTGCGGAACTGTATGCGGTCCACGGACCTGGTGGCGCGCTGGGGCGGGGATGAGTTTATCGTGGTCCTAAACTGCGAGCTTGCCGCGGCAACGCCGCAGATCAACCGGATTCGCGAGTGGGTGCTGGGCGATTACTCCATTCAGGCCGGCAGCGACAAGAGCCTGAAGGTCGACATAGATGCGTCGATTGGGGTGGCGCAGTGGCTACCGGGAAAAAACGTAAAACAGGTGATCGAGCAAGCCGACGCGGCGATGTATCTGGATAAGAAGCAATCGCGCAAGCGGAGGCTTTGCGAACCTCAACCTGGGGTGCCTCACGGTCAGCACGGTGTTTGCGCTAGCCATGAAGTTGGATTTCCTTCTGTACATCTCTAATGGCGTAGGGACATGGCGTCGTTGAAAGTCTTGAAGAAGGCGGCTTCGTTGCCTGTGGCGGAGACGCGGCGCAGCGGCAGGACCCGTTCGACGCAGATCTCCTCTGCGCCGGTGGCGAGGAGTTGCATGGTCTCGTTGATGAAGGCTTCAAGGGGCATGGCTCGCGGGTCGCTGGGAGTGGCGCCCATCAGCTCGGTGGCGACCCAGGGCGGGATGATCTCGATGACCTGGATGGCGGTGTCCTGGAGTTGGTAGCGGAGTGACTGGGTGTAGGAGTGGATCGCCGCCTTGGTTGCGCAGTAGGTCGGCGTCGCGGCGAGGGGAACAAAGGCGAGTCCGGATGAGACGTTGAGGATGGCGGCCGAGGGCTGCTTGAGCAGATGAGGCATGAGTGCGGCAGTGAGGCGAATGGGGCCGAGGAGGTTGGTGGCGACCATGGACTCGGCGTCGTCGGTGGGGGCTTTCTGGATATCCTCGCGGCGCATGATCCCCGCATTGTTGACGAGGACGTTGAGCGCGGGGAAGTCCTGGGTTAACCGGGCGACGGCACTATGGATGTCGGCGGGGTCCTCGACGTCGAGGACGATGGAATGAATGCCGGGGTTGGCGGCTGCGACAGCGTCGAGGGCTGTAGGCCGGCGACCGGCAATAATGACCTGATTGCCGCGCTGATGGAGCTGCTCGGCGAGAGCGCGGCCGATGCCGGAGCCACCGCCAGTGATTAGGATAGTGTTTCCTGTGAGATTCATGGGGGTCCTTCGAGGTTCGAATGGAGGCACGGGTGGATTGGAGGAATGGACGGTCTGGGCACTGGTGCAGCCTAAGACAATACGGGTGGAGTATACTCCGGTGCGAACGAATTTCAGCGATCCGGAGTCGACGCCATGAAGGCTGCCCTTAGGTATATCCTCGTCCCGCTCTTCCTCCTTCCAGTTTTGTTCCTCCCCCGCTTGGCAACGGTTGCACAGGCGCAGGCGCAGGCAGCGCGTCCATGGCAGCAGGTGACGGTGCCGACCACCAGCGAGGTTGCGGCGAACTTCAAGGCGCCGCCGCACGAGTACGGTGCGATCTCTGCGTTTACCGGATGGGACGGCCCTGATCTGGAGGCGCTCAAGCCGCGGATCACGGCCGATCTGGACCGGATGTCGGCGAACGGGATGTTCGTCTTTAACCTTGCATCGGGACGCAAGTCTCCAGGTGAACCGCCATATCTTTCGCCGGGGCACATGGACGAGGTGAAGTTTATCGTCCAGGAGGCGGCCAAGCGGAACATGCGGTTCTGGATCCAGGACGAGTCGAACTACCCGAGCGGGTTTGCCGGCGGCTATATCCAGGAGCGTTACCCGCAACTTACGATGCAGGTGATGACGGCGGACATCTCTGTGCGTGCGGTCACCGGGCAGTTACTTCAGATGCCGGTGCCTGCGGACACGCTGGCGATCTGGGCGGTGCAAAATGACCAGAAAGTGGTCCCAATCCCGATTCCGGCGGACGGACAGTTGAAGTACCAGGTGCCGCTCAGCTCTCAGGTGAGGTTTCTGCGGCACGTCCACATCAGCTCACCGACACGCAACGACAATCGCGCGGACGGGGGACGGGCGAAGGATGGAACCTACTCGCTGATCGACTACCTGGACCCCAAGGCGACCGACGCGTTCCTGCATATCACGCATGAGACCTACTACGGCGCGGTGGGCGACCAGTTCGGCAAGATCGTGCTGGGCTTTTTCGGCGATGAGCCAGATTACAGCGAGAACAACACGACCAACAACCCCATCATTCCGGGCAGCGCCGGGGTTCCATGGACTCCCACGCTGCTGGAGCAATTCAAGGCGCAGAAGGGCTATGATCTGACGCCCTATCTTCCAGCGTGGTTCGACGGTCAGCCGACGCCGGAGTCCAATCTGGCACACGCCGACTACTACGATGTGTGGAGCGGCATCTTCCGCAACTCCTTCTTTGGCGAGCAGGCCAACTGGGCGAAGGCGCACAACGTGGAGTATCTGGTGCATCTGAACCACGAAGAGGGGATGCTCTCCCTGGAGAACAGCGAGGGCGATTACTTCCGCGACGAGCGCTACGTGCAGGTTCCGGGCATCGATAACCTGAGCCAGTTGATTCCCAGCGCGGTGCACCGGTTCGACACGACATGGGGAACCAATAACAACTTCCCCAAGCTGGCCAGCTCGGCGGCGCATCTCTTCGGCAAGCCGAAGGTGTGGGCGGAAGAGGGCGGCGGTTCGGGGGTCGACGGCAAGTACCAGATGAACTTCCAACTGGTGCGCGGCGTGAACGCGCTACAGGTCCGGGCCAACGGGCTGCGCGCCGGTGGATTTGGCGGGCAGGCGGCCAGCTCTCCCCCGCCGGACACTGCGCAGACCATCTGGTATGCCAACCGCGCCGGCTATCTGATCGCGATTGGGCGACCGGCGGCGCAGGTGGCCCTGTACCATCCGGGCAACACCATCTGGCTTGGTGGCGATGCCGCGACGGAGGCCGACCGCAGCACCACCAAGCTGGGCTGGCAGTTGTTTGAGCACCAGGTGGACTGGGATTACTTCGACGAGCAGTCGCTGAGTTCGGTGGCCACGATCTCGAACGGAGGCTTCACCAACCTGAGCGGCCAGACCTACAAGGCGATCGTCTTCCCCTCGATGACGGTGATTACGCGGACGGGACTTGCTCGCTTGCAGGCGTTTGCCAAGGCGGGCGGGAAGGTGATCTTCGTGGGCAAGACGCCGAGCCTGATCCTGGACAAGACGTTCATGGATGCGAAGGAGAAGCCGGACCTAAGCTTCGCCACGCTGATCGAGTCTTCGGGCGATATTACGCCTGCGGTGCTTGCTGCCCTGCCCAAGCCGGATGTGAAGCTGGACGCGTCTTTCCCAAGGTTGACGTACACCCACCGCCAGTTCACCGATGGCGATATGTACTTCTTCTTCAACGAGAGCACAGCGACGGAGAAGCGCATGGCGACCATCGCTGGACACGGCACGGCGCAGGACTGGGACCTGGCTACAGGCGAGATCCATGCCATGACGGCAGCGAAAGCCGAGGGCGATTCGGTAACAGTTCCTCTCACGCTGGGGCCGTATGAGGCGAAGGTGGTTGTGGTGGGGCCGCTGGCCAAGGCTGTTGCCGGCGCAGCGGAGCCGTCGTTCGTATCCGGCGAACCGGTTGCGGACCTGAGCGGCGACTGGAAGCTGGACCTGAACGGCAAGCAGTTGACCACGCCGATCAAGCCGTGGGAGGAGCTGGGATCGACGACGTTTGCCGGGCCGGTCACTTATACCATGCAGTTCACCCCAACCGCGACGCCCAAGGGAAAGCATGTGTACCTGGAGATCGCCGATGTGCATGACTATGCGCATGTGACGCTGAACGGAAAAGAGGTGGGCGCGCGGTCGTTCCAGCCGTACCGCTGGGATGTGACCGGCGCACTGATTAAGGGATCCAACGACCTGAAGATCGAGGTGTATGCCAACGTCGCCGGAGGCGGGAGAGGAGCGGGCGCGCCGCCTGCCGCCGGTGCTGCTCCGGCTGCTGCTGGGGCTGGCGGTATGGCGCTGGCACAAGCTGGCGCGACGCCTGGCGCCGCTGGCGCTCCAGCTGCCGCTGGCGGAGGGCGTGGTGGACGTGGAGGTGGCGGACGTGGAGGACGTGGAGGGGCTGCTGCGGGAGCACCCGCTACGCCCGGAGCGCCCGCAGCGGGAGCGCCGCCCGCCGGCATGGGCGGTGGAGGAGGCCGCGGTGCGCCAACGCCTGCGACCTCGGGCCTGCTGGGCGGAGTCAAGCTGCTGGCCTACTAGGAGGATCAGGTTCGGTGCACTCGCCGAACTCAGATATTCCCAGAACAAATCGCCATTCGTTTTACGACCTTCAAAGGGAGAGGGGGAAGCTCTGTCCCTTTTGTGGCATCCGGCGTCATAGAGGATTCTCAAAACCAGCTTGCGCGGAGTGTGTGAGGTGCTTCGCTGCAATTGTGGAAGAAGGCTGCATCCTTGCCGGAAGGCGGCTGCTTGCTACTTGCCGAGAGGGGTGAGTATACTCCGTTGCGAACGAATTTCAGCACTCTGGAGTCGATGCAATGAAGGCCATCCTCAGGTATATCCTCGTCCCGCTCTTCCTTCTTCCAGTTTTGTTTCTCCCCCGCATGGCAACAGTCGTGAAGGCACAGGCTCAGGCTCAGTCCCCGCGCCCGTGGCAGCAGGTGACGGTTCCGTCGACCAGCGAGGTTGCGGCAAACTTAAAGTCTCCGCCGCGCGAGTATGGGGCAATGCAGCAGTTCCAGAGCTGGAACGCGGCGAACGCGATGGAGAGGCTGCCGAACATTCCATATGACCCGGCGGAAGTGCGGGCGAGGATCTCTCGCGATCTGGATGCGATGGAAGCGAATGGCATCTTCATGATCAACTATTCGCCCGGTCGACGCGATATGGCGAACGGCGAGCCAGCGTATCTTTCGCCGGGACATATGGACATGGTGAAGTACATTGTGGCCGAGTTGGCGAAGCGGAACATGAGGATGTGGATCCAGGACGAGAGCGACTATCCGAGCGGATTTCGCCGGCGGCTATATCAGCGAGCGTTATCCCCAGCTTGGGATGCAGGACATTACGGCGGACATCACGGTGCATGTTGCGCCCGGGCAAACGCTTCAGATGCCGGTGCCTGCGGACACGCTGGCGATCTGGTCGACCGAGACGGACCAGACCGGAGCAATCAAGCAGGTGATTCCGATTCCTGTGCCGGCGGACATGCAGCTCAAGTATCTGACGCCGGCCGAGGGCACGACCCCGAATGAGCCGCGCTATACCTGGCAGGTGACATTCCTGCGGCATGTGTATCTGAGTTCGCCGACGCGCAACTTCAACCGTGCAGACGGTACGCGAGCGAAGGATGCGACGTACTCGATCATCGACTACCTTGACCCGAAAGCGACCGACGCATTCCTGCATACGGTACATGAGACGTACTACAACGCGGTGGGCGACCAGTTTGGCAAGATTGTGATGGGCACCTTCGGCGATGAACCTGATTACAGCAGCGGCATTCCCTGGACCCCGAAGCTGTTGGAGGAGTTCAAGGCGCAGAAGGGTTACGACCTGGCTCCATATCTACCTTCGTGGTTCGATCGCGCGCCGATCAAGGGGTCTGACCTTGCGCGGGCGGACTACTACGACGTGTGGAGCAGCATCTTCCAAAACTCGTTCTTTGGCGAGCAGGCCAACTGGGCGAAGGCGCACAACGTAGAGTACCTGGTGCACCTGAACCACGAAGAGACCATGCAGTCGCTGGAGCGCAGCGAAGGCGACTTCTTCCGCGACGAGCGCTATGTGGAGACTCCGGGCATCGACAACCTGAGCCAACTGGTTCCCAGTGCGGTACATCGGTTCGACGGGAGCTGGAGCACCAATAACAACTTCCCCAAGCTGGCCAGCTCGGATGCGCACCTGTTTGGGCACCCGAAGGTGTGGGCGGAAGAGGGCGGCGGAACGGGCATCGACGGCAAGTACCAGATGGACTTTCAACTGGTGCGCGGAGTGACTACTCTGGCGCTTCGCGTGCCGTGGCAACAACGCGGCGCCGGTGCTGCGGTCGCTGGAACGACACCAGCCGCAGCGACTGCGCCCGTGGTGCAGCCGCAGGCCAAGCTGATTGCGATGTACGGCAACCGCGGCGGCTATCTGATGTCGATTGGCCGGCCGGCAGCGCAGGTAGGTTTGTATCATCCCGGCAACACCATCTGGATGGGAGGCAGCGCAGCGCAGGAGGCCGACCAGAGCACCACCAAGCTGGGCTGGCAGTTATATGAGCATCAGGTGGACTGGGACTACTTCGACGAGCAGTCGCTGAGCTCGGTGGCCACGATCTCCAACGGCGGCTTTACCAACCTTAGCGGCCAGACCTATAAAGCGATCGTCTTCCCCTCCATGACGATCATCACTCGCACGGGACTTGCCCGTTTGCAGGAGTTTGTCAAAGCGGGCGGCAAGGTGATCTTCGTGGGCAAGACGCCGAGCCTGATCCTGGACAAGACGTTCATGGATGCGAAGGAGAAGCCGGACCTAAGCTTCGCCACGCTGATCGAGTCTTCGGGCGATATTACGCCTGCGGTGCTTGCTGCCCTGCCCAAGCCGGATGTGAAGCTAGACTCCGATTTCCAGAGACTGACGTATACGCATCGCAAGTTCACCGATGGCGATATGTACTTCTTCTTCAACGAGAGCGACAAGGCGGAGAAGCGCATGGCTACCATCGCTGGACACGGCACAGTGCAGGACTGGGACCTGGCGACAGGCGACATCCATCCCATGCTGGGCACGACGGTGGCAGGCGATACAGTGACAGTTCCACTGTCGCTGGGACCGTATGAGGCGAAGGTGGTTGTCGTGGGACCACTGACGAAGGGAGTTGCGGCCGCACCAGAGGCGTCGTTTGCATCCGGCGATACCCTGATGGCGCTGGACGGCGATTGGAAGCTGGACCTGAACGGCAAGCAGATGACGACGGCGCTGAAGCCGTGGGAGGACATGGGTACGGCGAGCGTTTGCCGGGCCGGCGACCTATACCATGCAGTTCACCGCCGCCGCCGCAGCGCCCAAGGGGAAGCGTGTGTATCTGGAGATCGCCGATGTGCATGACTGCGCAAAGGTGACTCTCAACGGGAAAGATGTGGGTGCGAAAGCATGGCAGCCATATCGCTGGGATGTGACCGATGCCCTGAAGAAGGGCGCCAATAATCTGGTAATCGAGGCGTATGCCTTGCAGGAGGGCGGTCGAGGAGGGGCTGGCGGTGCGCCGCCTGCCGCTGGTGCAGCACCTGCTGCGGCTGCTCCCGCACTTGCTACGCTGCCTGCCGGTGCAGGGGCACCTGGTGCCGCTGGCATGGGTGGAGGGCGTGGTGGCAGGGGCGGACGCGGAGGGGCTGCTGGGGCAGCTGCTGCCGGAGCGCCTGGTGCTGGAGCCCCCGGTGCGGGAGCACCCCCTGCCGGCATGGGAGGTGGAGGCCGCGGTGGTACCCCGGCAGCGCCGCCAACATCGGGCTTGCTGGGCTCGGTCAAGTTGGTGGCGTACTAGCGCTGTTCTGAAACGGAGTGCTACCACGCATCGATTGGAGACCGAACTGGAGTGCTATGGCCACAATAATAGAGGTGTAGGGAATCCTGAATCTGAGCATGGAGTACGCCGCATTCCGTATCGATGCGGCGTACATCTCTTTACCAGCGTTGCTCGCCTCTCGGGGATTCGATAGAGGATAAGCCTGCGCAGCATTCCCCAGCCGTCGTCGCAGTTCGCACCCGAATGCTGGAGACAATTTGCTCCAGCCATACGTCTCCTAGAGCAATAGACGATCTGTCCGTGCATGGATTATTGTGGGGTTGCCGCGCCGCTCCTGCGCCAGGTCTTCTATTTCATCCCAGTCATGAAAGGCGGTACGATCCCGTGTCAACCAAAAAAGTAACCCGCCGCGAATTTGTCGGCGCCTCCAGCTTTCTTGCTCTGGGACTTCCGGTGGTTTTGGGCCGCTCCTATCCCATGTTTGCCGCACCTGCGACCGCGCCGTCCGCAACCTATGTGCCGCCAAAATCGCCGCGCACAACGCTGAACTTCAACCTCGACTGGAAGTTCATCCGCCAGGATGTGCCCGGCGCGGAGGCCCCTGCGTTCGACGATACTGCCTGGTCGCCGGTTGCCACGCCGCACAGTTTCAACGATGTCGACAGCTTCCGCATGCTCATCTCCCACGGCGGCGGCGACATGGGCACCTACAAGGGACTCGCCTGGTATCGCAAGCACTTCAAGCTGCCCGCGGCGCTTGCCGGCAACCGCGTCTTCCTGGAGTTCGAAGGCATGCGTCAGGCGGGTGACATTTATCTGAACGGCAAACAGATCGGTCTGTACGAGAACGGCATTACCGCCTACGGCATCGACATCACGGACGCAGTGCATCTCGGCCCGCAGGAGAACGTGCTCGCGGTCAAAGTGGACAATACCACCGCCTACAAGGAACGCGCCTTTTGCGCCGCCAACCCGAAGAACGCCGATGGCACTCCCTGTGTGGGAACCAGCTATCAGTGGAGCGGCAACAATTTCAATCCCAACCACGGCGGCATCAACCGCCATGTGTGGTTGCATGTCACGGGCAAGATCCACCAGACCCTGCCGCTCTACTACGGTCTGGAGAGCCAGGGTGTCTATGTCCATGCCGACAACTTCGACATCCCCGGCAAGACGGCGGATGTGAGCGTCGACGCCGAGGTTCAAAACGCGTCGGGCGAGCGTGCTACGGTCGGCCTGTCGGTGGTGATCGTGGACAGCAATGGCCGCATATGCACCCAGTTCGATGGCGACCCGCTGGACATGGTGGACAGCGAGAAGAGCGTGATGTCCGCGGGCGGCACTCTAAAGGATGCGCGCTTCTGGAGCTGCGAAGACCCCGCTATGTACGACGTGTATTCCATGCTGAAGGTGGACAACAAGGTGGTGGATGTCTATCGCATCGAGACCGGATTCCGCAAGGCCGAGTTCAAAGGCGGCGCGGGGACGGGAGGAGTGTACGTCAACGATAAATTCGTTTATCTCAAGGGATTTTCGCAGCGCTCGGCGGACGAATGGGCCGGCGTTGGCGCGGGCTATCCCGACTGGATGCACGACTACACTGCCAAGTTGATCCGCGACTGCCACGGCAACTACATGCGCTGGATGCACATCTCGCCACAGAAGGTGGATGCGGATACCTTCGCTCGCTTCGGCATTATTCAAGTGTGTCCGGCGGGCGACAGCGAGGGCGACTCTCACGGAAGGCAGTGGGAGCAGCGCTTCGAGGTGATGCGGATTTCCATGATCTACTTCCGCAATAACCCCAGCATCATGTTCTGGGAGGCCGGCAATACGGTGATCCAGCCGGACCAGATGCAACAGATGGTGGACCTGCGCAAGCAGTGGGACCCTGCCGGAGGGCGCGTCATCGGCTCTCGCGGCAACTCCGACAATGCGATGAATGCTGCGAACAACAACATCGCGGAGTACTACGGCGTGATGATGGCCCAGGACACGGGGGTGGAAACGCTGACAAAACCCTCGGATATGTTCCGCGCCTACTCTGCCGAGCGGCGGGACCGAGCACCGATCATTGAGTCGGAAGACTACCGCCAGGAAGGCGCCCGCCGCATGTGGGACGACTTCTCGCCGCCGTACTACAAGGTGAAGAAGGGCCCCAACGACAGTTGGATGCAACGCTCGGATTATCTCTATAGTTCTGAGAACTTCGCGCTGGACGGCATCAAGCAGTACTGGGCGTACTGGAGCAACCGCATCTCCAATACCGACCCGAAACACTCCCGCTGGTCGGCGTATTGTTCCATTTACTTCACCGACGAGGACGCCGACGGTCGCCAACAGTCCACTGAAGTATGCCGCGTCAGCGGCAAGGTGGACGCCATGCGCCTGCCCAAAGAACTCTACTTTGCCCACCGCGTCATGCAGAACGAGCAGCCCGACCTGCACATCCTGGGACACTGGACGTACCCCGCCACGCAGCCCGACGGCTCCAAGACTGTGAAGACCGTATATGTCATCGCCAATACGCAGTCGGTCGAGATCTTTGTCAATGGCAAGTCGCTCGGGGTAAATTCCAAGCCCGACAATGGATGGGTCTTCGCCTTCCCCAACATTGAATTCGCACAAGGCAGCATCAAGGCCGTCGGAAAGAACGCAGGCAAGATCGCCGCCCAGCAGGAGATTGTCACCGCCGGCGCGCCGGTTGCACTCAAGCTAACTCCCATCCTTGGCCCCAAGGGACTGCAGGCCGACGGTGAGGACATCGCGCTGATCGACTTCGAGGTGGTCGACGCCAAGGGCCAGCGTTGCCCCACCGACGATGCGCGGGTTGACTTCACCTGCACCGGGCCGGGCATATGGCGCGGGGGCTACAACAGCGGAAAGCTCAACTCGACCAACAACCTCTACCTGAATACCGAGTGCGGCATCAACCGCATCGCGGTGCGCTCCACCCTGATTCGCACCGCCGATCCGGCACCGAAACCAATCGTCGTCACTGCTACGCGCGAGGGCCTGAAGGCGGCAAGTGTACAGATCGTACCCACACGCGTGGCCGAGAGCGATGGCATTGCTTCTTTCATGCCGCAGCACTTGCCGGTTACGCTGTAAAAGGGACACGGCAGCGCGTTCAACTCCTTGGTCGGGCCGACCGTAGAGTATCTACGCCGACCAACTGCACACTCTTCGCTCATCCTGCGACAGCGCCAGGCCAGGATAGCTCGGCACCTGAGACTCAGGCGGGACTACCAGCGCCGACGAGGCCCGCAGTTCTAGGTCCTGCCAGTTTCCCCGAATTGCCAGGATCACTGCCATCTCTCGTTCCACGTCCTCGGCCGAGTTCCGGGCTTGCGCATCGATCAATTTGACCCTCAGGTTCGCATAAAGGACGATCAGCTTCTGCGCCAGTTCCCCCCCGTTTTCCCGATCGATCCAGTCTTCCAGATAGCCGATCACAAGCAACGCGTGGTTGATCTCCCGGCACCGCGTCTGAAGGTCGTTTTTGCGTTGCGCGTCTGCCGCGCGCCGCAGATTGCCCACCAGCGTGTCGTAAAGTGCGATCAAAAGGCCGAAGCCGCTGGCGCCCTCCACTGCCGTTCTCCGATATGCCAGTTCTGTTGGATTCATTTCTTTCTCCGGATAGAGTATGTTCCCGGATGCCGCGATCCGCGGGACCCTGTGCAGCGCGGCTTTCCTTGCGAGAAGACCACCCAGCATCTTCCGCTCCGATTGCATTTGTTATGAAACCGCCCTAGCCTCCTGATTTATTGTTCAGACCAAGTTCCGTATTGATCTGCTGCATCTCGGTCGGCAACTGTTGCAGCAGAATCTCAGCCTGGCTGTATTCGGCATTCAACTGGGCCTTCAGAGGGACGATGTAGTTGGTCTGGAAATTGCGATGTCGGTCTGTAGGCCTGAGTACTCGGTGCTGATACTTTGCAGGTCCACCGTGAATGCGCCTTCCGCGGGACTGGTGAAACTGGTCAGTTGCTGGTCCATGGAATTGGCGAATCCATTCAACGCGGGACCCTGGAAGAAGCTCTGCACGTCACTGAAGTTGTTCTGCAGTGCGCTATTCAGCGCAGAGTTGTCCACGGTCAGTGTGCCATCTTTGTTCACCGAGATGCCCAGCGATGTCAGGCTGGATACGGTGGTAGTGCCCGAAGACGGAGTGTACATATAGTCCAAAGCGCCCTGGAGCGTGCTCTGTAGGCTGCGCACAACAGAGTCGCCTGCGAGGACCCCTTCGCTGGACCCGTTGAAAGTGAATTGTGCGTTCACATCTCCGATGGCTTTGTTGTAGTCGGTCACAAACTGGTTGATGGCCGTCGATGCCTGGGAGGTGTCAGGCGCGATGGCGAGGCTTACATTGGTCCCCGGGCTGGCGTTCAGCAGATTGAGGGTGACGCCGGGCAATGCGCCCGTGACCGTATTCGATGCGCTGGAGAGGGTGATGCCATCGACGGTGAGCAGAGGCATTGGCGCCGTCGACCGCCCGGCTAAAGCTGAGACCGCCTGTGCCTGCGGTTACCGCGAAGTTGGCCGCGCTGCCGGAGGTGTTGCTGACGATGGCCAGTCGGGCCCCGTTCGCGTCGGTAATGACGTTGGCGGTGACGCCAAGGTTGTCACTGTTGATGGTGTTGGCAACATCGGTGAGGGTGCTGGTGCCGGTGCCGGTGGAGATGGTGGTGAGTATTGCCGCCTGCGTCCGTGATGGTGAAGCTGCCGGCGGCCAAGGGCGTGGTTGCGCTGGCGACGGTGCCGGATGCCCAGGAGGCGGTGGCGGCCAGGCTGCCGACCACGACCGTATGATTGCCAATTGCGGCCCCGGAGGCTGCCGATGCGGTGACGATCGAGGAATTGGACGAGGTCACGGTCCTGGCGGATAAAGGGCCGGTGAGGTTGTTGAGGGACTGCATGTCGTTGTCGAGGTTGGTAGTGTCGGTCTGCAACTGGGTCAATGCGGAGGTCTGGCTTTGCAGCGTGCTTTCCTGGTTCTGCCAGGTCGTCTCGGGCGCCTGCGCGGCGGTGACGGCTGCATTGACGGCGGAGGTGACGTCGATGCCGGAGGAGGATGCTCCGGCGGCTGCCTGCAGAATCTGGCTGATGTCGATGCCGGATGAGGAAGACGTCGATGCCAGCAACGAATTCAATGCGGAGACTGAGCTCATAACGTTTGTCTGTTCCTTTGCTGGGTGCGCGCTCTCTTCTCACGTACCCGGGTTCCATCGATTCCGTCGGCAAGACCTTATCGGCACATTCGCCTGCGACGTTCAGACGCGGGCAAAAAAAGGTGGCGTCCGAAGACGCCACCGCTAGGAGGAACCAGGACCAGTTTACTGGAGTAGCTTCAAGACTGACTGCTGCAGCCTGGTTGGACTGAGACAGGGCCGCCATGCCGGTCTGCTCGAGGACGTTGTACTGCGTCATCTTCGCCACCGTCGTCCCGATGTCGGCGTTCTGCACGTTGTTCTGCGCGTTGGTCAGGTTGGTGACCTCGGTGTTTTCCACGCTGGAATCCGCGGTCAACTGGTTGACGGATGCGCCGATGGTGCCGCGCGTCGCGGCGACCGTGTTGATCGCGGCGGTGATGGCGGTCAGCGCGGTGGCGGCCTTGGCGTACTGGTGAGAGCGGTTGCATTCAGCGCCAGGGTTGTGGACGAGAGCGCGCCCAGCCGTGGTCGAGGTCGTGGTGGTGCCGCCGGCCGTACCGTCGCTGGTGAAGGTGGTGACGGGAGTGGCGCTGAAGACGGCCGATGCCGTTGAAGTTGGTGGTGGAGCCGATCTGCGTGATCTCGGCCAGGATCGACTGGTACTCGGTGTCCGCAGCCGTGGTCTGCGCGGCCGTGAGGTGGCCGTTGGAGGCTTCGGTCGCGAGGGTAATTGCCGGTTGAGCAGGGAGGTGACCTGGGAGAGCGCGCCATCGGCGGTCTGCAGCAGGCCAACGCCGTTGGATGCATTCTGGCTGGACTGGGTGAGTGCAGCGATGTTGGCGCCCAGACCGGCAGCGATGGAGAGACCCGCGGCGTCGTCCGCTCCGGAGTTGATCTTCAAGCCGGTGGACAACTGAGTGAGGGTATTCTGCAACGATGCCTGTGTGGAAGAAAGTGCATTTTCCGCATCCGAGCTGGGAGACGTTATTCAGGACACTAATCATTGTTATTGCTCCTTGTATCGAATTCCGCCTGCACCGAACTAGTTCCGACTAAGCAGTCCGGAATCGCTACTTGGAGCAGGTGGTTGTTATTACGGGCAATCTATCGGCGGGTCGATCCGCGGATTCTAGTGGGTCGCAAAAAAACCTTACGCACATGCGATCTTTCGTGTTATGAAAATTGCGACCTAAGTGCTATGAACGAACGGGGCGCGTGGGAATGCGTGAAAGCAGTTCATCGAACCATGCTCCGCGGCGCGCGGCGCATAAGATGGAACGCAAGAGCGCTGGAATGACAAGGACTCGGCGCCGGTGCAGAAGCAGTTCCTGAGTAGAAGGGACTTAGGCGGGAGACCGTTGTTCTCGCAGATTTCCATCCATACTTATGTAAGCTCGCGGGCCTGGAAAGTTATCCTTCCCAAAAGCCCCCATCTTTATATCGTCCTAAGCCAGGCGGATAGCTTGCGTCCGGCTTCGATTGCGGTGTCATCCGTTCTATCGCAATTGTTTTCGTATAGGGGAAGCGCTTCTATCGCAGGCCAGGCTGCGTGGGGGTCGTGGATACAACGACTAGGTCGACACGGCGGTTCATTCTGCGGCCTTCCGGCGTTGTGTTGTCGGCAATCGGCCGGTATTGGCCATAGCCGGCACCGAGATCTTTCTCGGGTCGAAGCCGGAATCGTCCACCAGCAACTGCATCACAGCCATTGCGCGCGCGGTCGAGAGCTCCCAGTTGGAGCGGAACTGCGGCGGTATGGATCGGCTGGTCGTCGGAGTTCCCTTCGACGCGAAGCTCCAGGCCATTGATGCAGGGCCAGGACCTTGGCAATCCGCTGGATTTTTCCCGCGGCGCCAGGCAGCAACTCAGCCTGTCCACTGTTGAAGAAGCCAAGTTCGTTCAGGCTGACCACGAAGCCCTCCGGGGTTACTCGCATGACCACCTCGTGGTTCCTGAGCTTCCTGGCCGATGGCAGACTCGAGCTGCTGGCGTAGCTGTGCACATCGAGAGACGATGCGGCCAACGCTTCGTCTTTCCCAGTCTCCGCGTTCTGGGCCTGCGGCCCGGACAGGGACGGATTCGATGACAGATTGGGATAGGCTGCCCCGCTGTTGCTCCTGCCTCCGGAGAATGCGCCCATCTGTTGGAAGCCGACATGGATGGACTGGGAGAGCTTCTTGATCGTCTGTTTGTCCCGATAGGAGGATGCAAACAGCACGACAAAAAAGGCGAAGAGCAGGGTGATGAAATCGGAGTAGGAGAGGAGCCAGCGGTCCTGGTTCGCCGGTTCCTCAGAGTGCCTTTGTCTCACGGGTCTCATCGCGCAGCCACTTTCAGTAGGACCACGCCGGTCGGGCACCGCTATATAACTCCTCAACTGCAGTTCAAGGGCGCGGGGATTCACTTGCTCGACGATCGAGAGGACAGCCTCCAGGGTCATTTCCTGAATGACCTGTCGCTCGCGCTGGCGTATTCTCAGCTTTCCAGCCCAAGGCAGGAAGAGAAGATTTGCCGAGGCGACGCCATAAATGGTGGCGACGAATGCAACCGCGATGCCCTTTCCGACCTCATTGATATCCTGCAGGTGCTGCATGACCTGGATCAGCCCCAGGATCGCGCCGATGATGCCGATGGTGGGTGCAAAGCCGCCGGCGGCTTCAAAGACTTTCGGGATGCGCTCCTCTTTTTCGCCCATGATAGTCGAGCTGCAGCTCCATCATCTTGCGCAAGTCCATGGCACTGACGCCGTCGATCGCCAGCATGAGACTTTCCTTCAGGAAGGGGTCGTGAATCTTTGCCAAATCTGCATCGAGCGAGAGGATACCATCCTTGCGGGCCTTGTAGGCGTAGCGCAACAGGTTCTGTACCAGGGAGTCGGACTCCGGCTCTGAATTGAAGAAGACGTACTTGAGATGGAGAAGCGCCTGAAGCACGATCTTCAAGGGGAACTGCACCATCACGGCGCCCAGGGTGCCGCCAATCACGATCAAGGCCGCGGTTGGCTGCAACACCTGCGCCAGCTTGCCTCCATCGAGCATCAAGCCGACAACGATGCCGGTCAGAGCGAGGGCGATGCCTCCAAGCGTGCTCTTATCAATAGTCATCTTCCTCAAGTCCAATCACGATGCGCGAGAAGAAAGTGGGGTCAACCGGTCCAAGACGCTGAAAAATCAGCATCATGCTTTCCTCGTGATCGACAGCCCTGGCCCTCCTCGGATTCCAGCCGTGCAGTCGAAGTTCAGTCAACTGGATACTTTCTATCGGCAAGTAAGCGGAAAACAGATAGCTCGCCGGCGCCGGAAGGCTTGGCGCGCACTGTGGAAAACCGATGCTGAGGCCGTTCGCACCCCCTGCTCCCCACTAGAAATTCCTCCTTGCCCTGCCGATAGACAGCGGGCAATCCGAACACTTAGCGGCATGTGACACGTGTCCGGCAGAGTCGAATCCACCTTCCAAGCGCGCGTTATCAGGGGAACGAGACACATGTTTTCGATTATTGGAATTCTCGTTGTTTTCGGCGCGGTGCTGGGCGGATTCCTGATGGAAAAAGGGCAGGTGGCTGTTCTGATGCAGCCTTCCGAGCTAGTGATCATCGGCGGCGCGGCAATTGGCACGCTGCTTGCCGGCAAACCCGATGCATGTGTTGAAGAAGATTGCTCGCGATCTGACCCGAATTGTCAAAGGATCGAAGTTCTCCAAGCAGCGCTACCTGGACACGCTGAAGATGATGTTCTCTCTCTTCAACAAGGCGCGCAAAGACGGAATGGTGGGGATCGAGTCCGATATCGAGGAGCCGGAGAAGAGTCCGTTGTTCACCAAATATCCAGCGTTCATGGCGAACCATCACATTCGAGACTTTGTGTGCGACACCATGCGGATGGCGATCACGGGGGGCGCCAGCACATTTGACGTGGACCAGATGATGGAACTGGACATGGATGTCCATCATGCCGGGGCAACGCTACCGGCATCCGCGTTGACCACCATGGCCGATGCGTTGCCCGGTCTGGGAATCGTGGCCGCTGTGCTGGGCGTGGTGGTCACCATGAGCTCGCTGGGCGGCCCGCCCGAGGAGATCGGCCACAAGGTGGCGTCGGCGCTGGTGGGTACGTTCCTGGGCATTCTGCTGTGCTACGGGATGGTGGGGCCGCTGGCGGCGAACCTTAGCAAGCTGAACGATGAGGAGCATGCCTATTATCACGTGCTGCGGGTTGTCATGCTGTCGTTCATCAAGGGCATGTCTCCGCTGCTGGCGATCGAGATGGCGCGGCGCGCGATTCCCGAGCATGTCCGCCCCAGCTTCCAGGAAGTGGAGAAGAGCTGCCGCCAGAAGGATGAGTCGCCCGCCGCGGTAGCGGCATAACCGGCCCAGGAAGAGGTTGACATCGTGGCACAGACACCGGAGATCATCATCATCAAGCGAAAGGCCGCTCCATGGGGGACATCATGGCGGCGCGTGGAAGGTAGCTTATGCCGACTTCGTTACGGCCATGATGGCGTTGTTCATCGTTCTATGGATGATGAACGCAAGCAAGCAGGTGCAGGAGGCGGTGGGCGGATATTTCAAGGACCCGCGCGGCTCGGCCAAGGTGGTGGGCACCAACAAGAACGGTGCCGGCGACTTTGTTGCTTTGAAGAAAGAAGACATGCAGAAGCTGAAGCAGGAGCTTCTGCAGGCGATCCACCATATCGACCCGGACAACAAGCTGAAGGACCAGATCGAAATCACGGTCACGCAGGAAGGGTTGCGCATCGAACTGATGGAATCCGCGAAGGGCACGTTCTTCGAGTTGGGCGACCCGCAACCGACTCCGGCGTTGAAAGATCTGCTTCAGGTACTGTCGCAGGAACTGGGAAAGCTGCCCAACAAAATATCGATCGAAGGGCACACCGATTCCAAGCCGTATTCAGGAAAGCGCGCGTATGACAATTGGGACCTGTCGTCGGAACGCGCCAACGAGGCGCGGCGATTGATGCAGTCCGAAGGTGTTCGCAATGACCAGGTGTCGCAGGTGCGCGGCTTTGCCGATCAGCGTCTGCGTCTCCCCCAGCAACCCGAAGACCCGTCCAATCGCAGGATTTCACTGATCGTCCAATACCTGGATAACAGCGGTGCCCTGGATGCTCCATCCGACGCGATTACGCGCTTGGGCGCGCTGAACCCAAACGCACAGGGTCCAAGCACACAAAGTCCAAGCACGCAGACTTCAAGCCCGCAGACTCAAACGAAGTAGGATGATGGAAGATTAGCCTACAAGGGCTAGGCGGCGTCGTTCGCGGGGAGCTGTCAGGGATGCGACGAGACGTGCCACCGCACTCCGCTCACTCTCGGATGCATAGATGAATTTCATGCCATCCTGAGTGGCTCCAGCATGCGCGACGCGAACGTTGAGCTCAAGCGTTTGATCTTGAAATGTCATGGAGACCGTGCCGCAGGCATCGGGCGGAAGCGGCTGACACAACTCCAGCCTCATGCCCTCTCTGCTGATGTCCCTGCAACGGCCCAGGCGCGTCGAATTATCGGCAGTGAGCCGGACAGGGAGATCTACAGGATATCTTGGAGATCGATAATCGAACCGCTGCATAGTCGCTCCGCGTCAGTTCTCGTGAGTATACACAGAATGCCTGGGAAACGCAATCCCTCTTTACTGGGATGAGTGTAATGGCAGATAGATGGGGTCGAATTATTCCGTAAACGACTGTAATAGAAAGATTTATTACGGCTCATGCGCGGGCAAAACTGCGAATTTCAGGAGCCGTAGCGAGAGGACGGCGGTAATAATCAGTCACTTCCTCGGCAAAGTTCCGGAGGGTTGGTAGTACTGGACGTGATACCCGGACCCAAATGACACCAAATGTGTATTGATTTCGGCATATCGACCACGTAAGAAAGCTATATGCAAAGATGCACATCGAACAGAGTTCAAGACTCTATCGGCATATAGAGGAAAGAAGTCCAACATTATTTTTCGTTTAGCTTGGGTCGAAGATTGTAGTGCGACAGACGATACGGTGTCCTGCGACTACGCACCCCGCGATACGCTGCGGGAGGCTTCGCTTAGTACGATAAATATCATATCTTTCAAAGATTTATGCCTATCTTTAAGTCGATAGGCCTGAGGTCCTGAAAGCTTGTCAGGCGGGAATGGGGCTAACTCATGTACGACGGTATGCCTTTACATGCTGCTGGAAGCACCAGTTTCACACCGAGGGAGGGCCGTGAGCGAACTGGCCCGAGCTGTACGACATTCAATTCACTGGCTGGCCGCCGCATCTTGATCGTCGAAGATGACGAATCTCTGGCCGGCTTCCTCGCCGGCGAGCTGCAGTCCAAGAACTTCACCGTGGACATGGTCCATGATGGCGAAGCGGCCTTGCACGCGCTACAGGGCGAGCGGCTGTACGATCTGCTGATCCTCGATCTCAACCTGCCAAAACTGGACGGTATCGCCGTGCTGCAGCGCGTGAAGCCGGCGCAGCCGCGATTGCGCATGTTGGTGTTGACGGCGCGGAGTCGAGTCGAGGACAAGGTAAATAGCCTGCAAAGCGGTGCGGACGATTGCCTCACCAAACCATTTTCTTTCGAAGAGCTTCTGGCTAGGGTCCATGCCCTGCTGAGGCGCAATACGGGAATGATCCCAAACTGTTCGAAGGTTGGCGACCTGACGCTCGACCGTGAGGAACGCCGCGTGGAGCGGAACGGCCGGCGGATCGATCTGACGCCGCGCGAATTTTCCATCCTTGAGTTCATGATGCGGAACCCCAGGCGCCCGATCTCGCGGGCTACCCTGCTCGAAGAGGTCTGGAACACCCCATTCGATCCCTCGACCAATATCGTGGACGTGTATATGAAGTACGTGCGCGACAAGGTCGATCTTCCAGGAGAGACCAAGTTGACCCATACCATACGAGGGGTCGGATACGAGCTGCGGGATGCATAGTGCAACGCTGGAACTATGTCCCACCACCGTCGTCAAGGACGACGAGCTGGGCAGGCTCTGCGCATCGATGTCACAAGGGCTGCACGCTCTGGCGCAGCCACTCACGATCGTGCGGTCCGCAGTGACAGCCTTAGCCGCGCCAGGGGTCACTGCGGTTGACCAGCGACGCTACGTGGAACTCTCAACCCTGCATGTGGAACGTACATGCGGCCTGTTTGAGTGCCTGCAGGACCTGGTGATTGCAAGCCAGACCGAAGCGGATTGTGTCCCTATCGATCTTTCGGAGGTGCTTGCGGATGTGGTCCAGGATCGGAAGGCGGTACTGGAAGCCTCAGGCGCCGAGTTCCGGCTCGTTATGCCGGACAGCCTGCCGCTTGTGCAAGGTGACGTAGCCAGGACGGCGCAGGCGCTCTCCGCGGCGCTGAAGATTGCAGCTTCGGTCTCTTCCCCAGGCGACCTCGTCGAGTTTTTAGTCACACCCCGGAATGGCTTTGTCGAGCTGGCCCTGCAGAACAGACGTGTCCATGGCAGGCGCCCGGACTCCTCGGAGCGTCTCAGTCTGGCCCTGGCTGAGGCGAATATCCGGAGCCAACATGGGGAATATGAATTTGACGAAGATCCATTTCGCGTATCTTTGGCGTTGCCTCTGCAAGATGGAGTTCCGTGATGAGCTATCGCTGTCAGGTGTGTGTATGGTTACACCGTTACCGGATCGGAAGCACGGACCTGTAGAAGTTGGTCTTTGAACGAATCGGAGAACTTCTGGATCGCGACCGCCTTTCAACGATTGCGGCGGTCCTTATCGGGAATATAGAAATTGTGCAAGAGGGAGCTCAGGTGGCAGGTGCTTAATTTCAAGGTGGGGATAATCCTATGAATGCCATGCGCATTCCCGCGGTTCCGATCGAGCGCGCCGAAGAACGAGCGCCCATCAACGTATTTGTGGTAAGTCCAAACAGCAGCCTTCGCCAGGAGCTGCAGGACAAGCTGGGGCTTCCGCGCTGGAATGTGATCCAGGCAGGCAGCGGCGCGGGAGCGTTGGGACTGCTCCGCCAACACGGGGCGGACGACGCAGTCCTGTTGCTGGATCCGATGTTGCCGGACCTTGAGCCAGGCGAGTTCAACCGCATGGTGACGGACCGCTATCCCCACACCCAGGTTTTGTTGTTGAACTCTCACACCGGCCAATTGCTGGCAGGAAGCGCATCGCCGAATCCTGTATCGACCAGGCTGGTGGACGCGGTCAACCGAAGCGGACGCCATCCGGAGCGGCCTCTTTCCAGTTCCACCGAGCGAGGGCGAGGGCCTGCGCACCGTGCCGGAAGGCGCGATCCAGATGCGCGGCATGATCGGCAAATCGGAGCCGATGCAGCGCACCTACGCTACCATCCGTATGGTCGCGGTTCGCGATACGACCGTCCTGATTACAGGCGAGAGCGGAACGGGCAAAGATCTGGTCGCGCAGGAGATCCATCTGTTGAGCCCGCGCAGAAAGCAGCCGCTGGTGGTGGTGAACTGCGCCGCCATCCCCGAGACGCTGCTTGAAGCGGAGCTCTTCGGATATACCAAGGGGTCCTTCACCGGCGCGGTGCAGTCGCGCATCGGACGCATTCATGCGGCGCACGGAGGCACGCTCTTTCTCGACGAGATAGGGGACATGCCGCTTGTCGCTGCAGAGCAAGATTCTGAGGTTCCTGGAGCAAGGGCGAAGTGCAGCGGCTGGGGGGCAACGACAATCTCAAGGTCGATGTCCGGGTGATTGCAGCCACCAATGCCGATCTCAAGAAGCTGGTCGCGGAGCAGAGGTTTCGCGAGGACCTGTATTACCGCTGGCGGTGTTTCCCATTCATCTGCCTCGCTGCGGGAGCGTATGAGCGACCTGGAAGAGCTGGCGGTCGCGTTTGCCGCCAAATACATTCCGGGGGTGTCGTTGAGCCGCGATGCGTTGCAGGTACTGGAGCAGCATCCGTGGCAGGGAAACGTTCGTGAGTTGCGCAACGCGATCGAGCGGGCGACGATCCTGGTGGGGCCTGGGCGGGAGATCAAGCCCGAGCACATCGTTTTATAGGTCTGCCTGCCCATTTTGGGGCATACGGTTGCAGTTTGGCACTCATCGTGCAATTGCAATAGGCAGATGCTGCCCAGTTCTCATGTAGCTCCAATAAACGAGGTTGGCCCCGAAGGCCCTGCACAGCCCGCGGATGCTGGCGGACGCCTTCTCGGAGTTCATCTCCGCGTCGTCGCTGCTGGAGGCCTCGTACCGCGATCTGCAGCAGGAGGTCGCGCATCTTGGCCTGGAATTGGCGGAGCGCAATGCCGCGCTGAGCCGGAGCCTGGCGGAGAACGACCGCATGCGCGCGGCGCTGCAGCAGATGATCGATTCCATGCCCTGCGGCGTGCTGGTGCTGGACACCGCGGAAACCATCGTCATGATCAATCCGGAAGGCCGCAGGCTGCTGGAGCTTGGCGGCGCGCCGGTCGACGAGTCTGCGCGATCTTTCTGCGATCAGCCAGGTCAACTTCGAGTCTCTGATGGCCGGGGCCGGAGGACCGCCTCGACAATGAGTTATGCATTACATCGGCAGCGGGCAAGCGCTGGCTGGCGATCGGCAACCGAAAGCTGACCTGCGCGCTCCGCCAGCCAGGCCCAGGGGAGTGAGAGACGCGCGCGCTGCAAAGCATCTGGATTCTTCGCGATATCACCGCGAGCAAGCAGGCCGAGCAGGAGCGCGAGGCCGCGCGCAGCGCGATGGCGCTGGCGGAGGTTTCGACCATCCTGGCGCACGAGATTAGAAACCCATTAGCCAGCATGGAATTGTTTGCCGGGTTGATCGCCGAGGACCCCGAACAGACCGCGCAGTGGGTCTCCAATCTGCGCGCAGGGATTCGGCTGCTCTCGGGCACCGTCAACAACGTACTCAGTATTCACTGCGGAAGCAACTCTCAACTCGCGCCAACGGACCTGACTGCTTGCATGCAAAGCGGCGTGGAGTTTGTGCAGCCCATCGCGGAGCAGGCGGGCGTGTCGCTTACGTTTCTGGCAGCAGAGGACAGCACTGACGATTCAGGGCAACGAGAACGGACTCCGCCAGATCATCCTGAACCTGGTGTGCAATGCCATTCGCCACACACCGGCGGGCGGCAAGATTACGGTGTCGACCCGGGGAGTATCGCAAGACGGGGAAGATGCGCGCGCTGGTAGAGATCGCGGACACAGGCTGCGGAATGCCGGAGCACATTATGGAGCACCTGTTCGAGGCCGGATTCAGCGCGGACGGGAATACTCCGGGCCTGGGCCTGGCTGTCTGCAAGCGGCTCATGAAGCAACACGGCGGAGAGATACGCGTTACCAGCCGGGTGAAATATGGAAGCACTTTTCAATTGGAGTTTCCAACCTTATGACACAGGGAGCAGCATCTTCGGTAATGGTGGTCGATGACGAACCGGGCATTCGCACCGCGCTGCGCGCGAATTTTCTTCGCCACGGCTGGCGGGTGGAGACGGCCAGCTGCGTGCGCGAAGCGGTCCGCAACCTCGAGGGCAAGGAGTTCGACCTGGTGGTGACCGATATCCGCATGCCGGATGGCACAGGCATGGAGGTGATGCGCTCGGCGCGCGAACTGTCTCCCGAGACGGCCGTAATTTTGTTGACGGCCTACGGCTCGGTGCCGGATGCAGTCAGCGCGATGCGCGATGGGGCGCTGGACTACCTGACCAAGCCAATCTCGTTCGATCAATTGCAGGCGACGGCGGCGCAGGTGATGCATCGCGCACGGCAGATGCCGGTCGATGAGCCCGCCCCGGCCGGCGACATCGTGGGCGGTTCGCCGCTCTTGCTGCGTGCCATCCAACGGGCACGCGCCGCGGCCAGCACCGGCGCGGATGTGCTGATCGAGGCGGAGAGCGGAACCGGCAAGGAGCTGCTGGCGCGGTTCATTCACGATTCCAGCGACCGCTGCCGCAAGCCGTTTGTTGCCGTGAACTGCGCCGCCGTTCCCGAGGCGCTGCTGGAAAGCGAGCTGTTCGGCCACGGGCGCGGGGCCTTTACCGGAGCGGTTGCGGCCAAGCCGGGCAAGTTCGAATTGGCGGACGGCGGCACGATTCTGCTGGACGAGATTGGCGAAATGCCGCTGCACCTGCAGCCCAAACTTCTGCGGGCCTTGCAGGAGCGCGAGTTTGAGCGGCTTGGCGAAGGGCGGTCGGTGCAGGTGGATATTCGCGTGATTGCGACCACCAACGTTTCGCTTGCTGCGATGGTGGAGCGAGGCCAGTTCCGCGGCGATCTGTACTATCGGCTGAACGTGATCCCGCTTTCGCTGCCGCCTTTGCGCGACCGGCGCGAGGACATACCCATCCTGGCGCAGCACTTCGCCCGGAAGTATGCGGCGCAGTTGCAGACCAAGCCGCCGCGGCTTCATCCGGAGTTTCTCGATCGGCTGCAGTCGCAGTCGTGGCCGGGAAATGTGCGGGAGCTGGCCAACTTCATGCGTCGGGTGCTGACTTTGAGCGGGACATCGGAACTCGACGCAGAGCTGCTTCGAGATGGAGTTTCAGAAAGCTGCACAGGCCCGTTCATGCGGCGTGCAGCAGCCATGCCGGTCGCGGGGGCGGTCGCGGGCACGCCGATCCGCCAGGTGGAGCGGCTGCATCTGGAAAACACACTGGCCCTGACGGATGGGAACCGCACTCATGCCGCGGAGATGCTGGGCATCAGCCTGCGGACACTGCGGAACAAGATTCGGGAGTACGGTCTCCCGCCACGGAGGTATGCATAACATGGCCGACATCCCAATGCTGCAACAGTTGCAGGGCTATCTGAAGGTCACCAATCAGCGTCAGCAAATGGTTGTGTCGAACATGGCGAATGTCGATACACCCGGCTACCACACGCAAGGACCTGGACTTCCAGGCGGCGATGCAGCAGGTGGTGAGTGAGGGCAGTGTGCGCATGCTGGAGCCGGCTTCGCGCGAGGTGGAGGGATTGCCCGAGCGCCCGGATGGGAACAACGTGAACATCGACCGCGAGAGCCTGCTGCTTTCGCAGACCCAGCTTCAGTACCAGATGGGCGTGCAGCTGATCAAGGCTGAGTTTCACAAATTGCTGACAGCGATCAAGGAAGGGAGCTAGCCATGGGTCTCTTTGACATGTTGAGCATCAGCGCGTCGGCACTCTCCGCGGAGCGGCAGCGGGCGGAAGTTACGTCCGCGAACCTGGCCAATGCGGAGACCACCCATACCGACGCCGGCGGCCCTTACGTGCGCAAGGAAGTTGTCTTCAACGCGACCGCCAGTACTCCCTTTCGCACGCGTCTTCAACCGGGTTGGGCGGTTTGCCCAGCCGCCGGCGGGTTCGGTGCAAGTGACCCAGGTGGTGAACGACACGACGCCTCCGGTGATGCGCTATGAGCCGGGCAATCCGGATGCGGACAAGAGCGGATATGTGGCATTATCCGGCCATCAATCCGGTGAGCGAGATGGTGGACCTGATGGGGTCGGTGCGCGCTTATCAGCTGAACGCGTCGGCGGTGAACGCGGCCAAGCAGATGATTCAGGAATCGATCGATATTTTGAAAACCACGTAAGTCCGGAGCGACACGATGAGCAACGTCAGTTTAGGCGGAATTCCAAATTCGACTGTACCGAATTCATCGGCACTCGACAGGCGCGGCCGGCAGCGACGCTGGGGGGTTGAACTTCGGCGATGTGCTGAAGAGCGCCGTTCACAGCGTGGACCAGGTGAACGACGATGCTGCAGCGCAAGTCAGCAACCTGCTGCAGGGCGGAAACAGCGATGTGAACAGCGTGATGATCGCGGTGGAGAAGGCGGATGTCTCATTCCAGCTGATGATGCAGGTGCGCAACAAGATTGTGAGCGCGTACCAGGATATTGAGAAGATGCAGTTCTAGGACTGAACAATTATGGCAGGCTTTAGCGACGCAACCGAGCAGGCGAAACAGTTCTGGGGGAGCCGGAACGCGGGGCAGAAGGGATTCCTTCTGGCCGGCGCAGGCGCCACCGTGTTGCTGCTTGCGCTCTTTGTCCGGCTGATCGGCACGCCCGACTACAAGCCGCTGTATACGGGGCTGGAGGCGGCGGACGCGCAGACGCTGACCGCGCAGCTGGATGCGCAGGGCATTCCGCACGAGGCCAGCGCCGACGGCAAGACGATCAGCGTGCCCGCGGACAAGCTGGATGCGGCCCGCCTGCAGACGGCGACCGCAGGGCGCGCCGCACAGCGGGCGGATGGGCTTTGAGCTGTTCGACAAGATGTCTTGGGGACAGACCGAGTTCGATGAGAAGGTGACCTATCAGCGCGCACTGGAGGGCGAGCTGGAGCGGACCATCCAGACGCTTGCCGATGTGGAGAGCGCGCGGGTGCATCTTGTGATGCCGACCGATTCTGTCTTTGCCGACAGTCAGCGCGGCGCCAAGGCGTCGGTGATTCTGAAGCTTCGCCACGATAGCGCTGTCCAAGGATGCGGTGACTGGCGATCTCGCGGCTGGTCTCGGGCGCGGTGGATGAGTTGAAGCCGGAGGATGTGTCGATTGTCGATGCCGACTCGGACCGGTCGCTGGGACTGGGACACGATGGGCAGGCGCGATGGCGAGGCCACCGAGGCGGCGCTGGCGGCGCGCCTGGTTAGCACGCTGGAGCCGGTGGTGGGCGTGGACAAGATCCGGGCCAGCGTGAACGTCGACTACGACCAGGGCTCGACCGACGAGAGCCAGCAGAAGTACGATCCGACGGTGAGCGCGCGTGTTGAGCGAACAGAAGACGCAGAGCCAGGCGCACGGCCTCGGTGCGGGGCGGGCACCGTCGAGCGCCGGGGGCGGTGTTCCGGGAATTGCCAGCAACGTGCCGGCCAACTCGGCGCAAGACAGACTTCCCCCGCTCAGAGCCCGGGACAGACCTCGACGTCGGAAAGCGCGCAGTATGGGGTGAATAAGACAGAGACTCATACCGTGGTGCCGGCGGGCAGGATTCAACGTGTAACGGCTGCCATTGTGGTGGACGACGCGGTGGTGCGAAACGTGGTGGGCGGCAAGGTGAGCTTACACCAGGCAGAAGAGATCGCAGGATGAACTGGACAGGATCCAGCAACTTGCCGAAGGAGTGATTGGCTTCGACGCAAAGCGCGGCGATACGATCAGCGTGCAGGATCTGTCCTTCGACACGCCGGTCACAGCGGCCGATCTTCCGGCCCCGAATCTGATGGAACGGACGCAGAAAGCGGTGACGGACTACTCATCGCTTCTGCGTCCTCTCTCGCTGCTTGTGCTCTTCCTGCTTGCCTATATGTTTGTGCTTCGGCCGGTGCAGAAGCAGGCGCTTGCCCCGGTACAGATGAATGCGCAACCTGCCCTGGCGAGCGCACCCAAGGTGGAGCGGCTCGGCATCGGTTCGGGAGAGATGCTTGGCGATACGCAGCGGGCCACGCAACTGAAAGAGCAGACCATTGAAATGATCAAACAGAAGCCGGTCAACACCGCGCGCGCGGTGCAGGCATGGTTGCGCGAGGAGCCCTCATGAGCGCACTGGGAAATGCCTCTCTTAGCGGGGCCCGCAAGGCAGCGATTCTGCTGTCGCTGCTGGGAGACGAGCCGGCTGCCACGATCCTGCGCAACCTGCCCGACCATGATCTGCAACGGGTCACCGATGAGGTGGCAAACCTGGGCCATGTTCCGTTCGATGTGACCCTGGATGTCCTGGAGGAATACCAGCAGATGATGTCCGCGCAGGACTTCATCGCGGTAGGAGGACAGGATGTTGCAACTCGCCTGTTGGTCAAGGCGTTCGGAGAGAATGGCGCCAAGAGCATGGTGCAGCGTCTGATGGGAACGGATAACCCGGGTCTGCTGGAGGTGAAGTCGTTGAAAAAGGCCGATCCGCAACAACTGGCCAAATTCCTGGTTGGCGAACGTCCCCAGACCAAGGCTTTGGTGCTTGGGCAACCTAGACGCCAAGCGGGCATCCGCGCTGTTGATGAGCATGGAGCCCGACGTGCGCGCCGATTGCGTGAAACGCCTGGCCAACCTGGGCCAGTATTCTCCGGAGGTGGCCGCGAAGGTCTCCGCGGTGCTGAATCGGCGGTTGAAGACGGTTGGCGATCACAGCAAGCACGCGGATTCCGGTTCCAGGAATGCTGCCGAGATGATGAACCGCATCGACTCAACGACTGCGCGCGAGATCCTGGAGAGCATCGAGAAAGAGCAGCCGACGCTGGCCATCAGTATTCGCGACCTCATGTTCCGTTTCGATGATTTCCTTGAGGTCCCCGAGCAGGAGCTGCGCAAGTGATGAATGCGATCGATAAGAAGACCTTGATGATTGCACTCAAGGGAGCGAGCGAGGACCTGAGGAGTCAATTCTATCGGACCATGTCTTCGCGCGCGGTGGAAATGATGAAGGAGGACTCCGAGATGATGGGGCCGGTTCGCGGCAAGGAAGTGGCCAAGGCTCAGGCGGAGATCGTCGCCATCGCGCGCAAGCTCGAGTCGGAAGGGAAGCTCGTACTGAAAGCTGAGGGAGAAGACGAATATGTCCTCTAGCGCGGAATGCGGAAGCGTGTTTTCACTGCCGATCGCGGCCCTGGAGTACCGCGATATGGCGGGCCACCTGGTCCCCGACAGCGAGGCCCGGCCTGGAAACCTGGCCAACATTGCGGGGGGCAGGCGCCGGGCGGAGATCGACCCTGCGGAAGGCGAAATGACGGAGAGGATCGCCCGCGAGAGGGCCGAGGCTACACATCAGGCGGAACAGAGGCTGCGCCAGGAGTATGAGTCGAAACTACAGGCGGCGCGGGCGCCTATCGCCGCTGCGCTGGCTGCCTTTGAGGTGCAGCGCGGCGAGTACTTTGCGCGCGTGGAGGCGGAGGTGGTCCAGCTTGCGCTGGCGATTGCCGCCAAGATCCTGCATCGCGAGGCGCAGGTCGATCCCATGCTGGTGGCGGCGCTGGTGCGCATGACGATCGAGAAGATGCGCGAAGGATCGAGCGTGACTGTCCGCGTCGGGGCCAGGGCGTTCCAAACGCTGGAAGGAATACTTTGCCGGGCAGCCCAGTGTCGCGCACGTCGAGGTGACTGAGGATGCGGAACTGAGCGACCATGACTGTGTACTGGAGACGGAGCTTGGGTCTGCCAACTTCGGGTTGGACACGCAGTTGAAGGAAGTCGAACAGGGCTTCTTCGATCTGCTGGCGCTGAGGCCGGACAATCGATGAACCGCCCGCTGCTGACTCCGTACACCCACTATCTTGAGACCGGCTCCACCCTGCGCTGGATGGGCCGGATCAATCAGGTTGTGGGCAATCTGATTGAGTCGGATGGGCCGTTCTGTTCGGTTGGGGAGTCGTGCGAGATCGTCGGCGCCGGTGGACGCAGCTACGCAGGCGAGATCATCGGCTTTCGCGGATCCACCATGTTGTCCATGGCAGCCGACCATCCGCAGGGGATTCGTTTCGGCGATCAAATCGAGACCTGGGGAGCGCGTCCATCGGTCCGGGTTGGACCCGAATTGCTGGGGCGGGTCATCGATCCCACGGGCAATGCGCTGGATGGAAAAGGGGCGTACCGTGCCACTCACTCGGTGACCATCGACGGTTCGGCGCCGCTGCCTCTGGAGCGCGTTCCTATCCGCGATCCGCTGGGCTGCGGCATCCGGGCGATCGATGCCTTTGTGACCTGCGGGAGGGGCCAGCGCGTCGGCATCTTCGGCGGTAGCGGCGTTGGAAAGAGCACGCTGATCGGCATGATGGCGCGTGGAACCGCCGCCGACATGACGGTGCTGGCGCTGGTGGGAGAACGCGGACGCGAAGTCGGCGAGTTTCTTGAAGTTCTCGGCGAGGAAGGCCTTCGCCGCGCCGTTGTCATTGTCTCTACTTCAGACCAATCGCCGCTGTTGCGCATCCGCGCGGCCCTGGCGGCTACAGCGGTTGCCGAGTATTTCGCCAGCCTGGGCAAGAACGTCCTGCTGATCGTGGACTCGCTGACGCGTTTCGCCATGGCGCAGCGGGAGATTGGCCTGGCGGCCGGCGAGCCGCCCACCGCGAAAGGATACACGCCTTCCGTCCTGAACATGCTGGCCCGCCTTGTGGAGCGAGCAGGCAACTTCTCGCAGGGCAGCATCACGGCCTTCTATACCGTGTTGATGGAGGGAGACGATCAGCAGGACCCGGTCGTGGATACGGTCCGCTCGCTTCTGGACGGCCACGTGGTGCTGGACAGGAATCTTGCCATGCGCAGCCACTATCCGCCCATCTCGATTCTGGAGAGTCTCAGCCGATTGATGTCGAGCGTGGTATCGGAGCAGCATCTTGCAAAGGCGAATGCCTTGCGCCTGTTGATGGCGGCATATGCCCGGTCGGAGGACCTGATCCGTATCGGCGCGTATCAGAAAGACAGCGATCCCGTCCTGGATAACGCGGTCAGGAATTTGCCCGCGCTCAATGCGTTCCTGCAGCAGCGGCCGGATACCCAAAGCAAATACGCGGAGGCCGTCGATCTCCTGATGGCCTTGCCAAGCTAGAACAGGATGGTCTGCCATGGCGTTTCGGTTTTCACTTGCGACGGTCCTTCGTGTCAGGGAGAGTATCGAGCAGCGCGAAGAACGCGCACTGCAACGAATCCAACTTGAGATGGCCCGCGTATTGCGCCAGATAGAAGAACTGAGCGCAGCGATTGCAAGGGTCCACGACACACAGGAAGAAGCGCTGCGGCAGCCGATTCCGGCGGGTTACCTGCATGGCCTTTTATGGGAGGCGCAGGCGGCCGTTGCACGGCGCGAGGTCCTGTTGTCAACTCTGCAAACGCTGGAAAAGCAGCGCGACAAGCAAATGAAGGTATACCAGGCTGCCCATCGCAACCACGAGACCCTGATCAGCATGAAGCGCGATCGGCGAAATGCGTATGAGCTGGAACAGACACGGACTCAACAGAAGTCCTTGGACGACATCTTTATGGCCCGTCGCCATCGAATCTAGAACCGTCCCCCAAAGGATGGGCGAGCGCCGACACCGCTTCGCCAGGTCCTGCATCCCACCTGGCAACGGAAACGCAAAACGCATCCTCCAGACCATGCTGGGTACATGGGCCCAGGTACGCTGCTGCAACAACTCCCCAGAACAACAGAAGCGGTCCCGGCATAGCAACTGGGCAACCATTGCCCAGTGAGTACGGCAACAATTGCCGGTGCAACGGTACAGTTACCGGAGGCCCATTCCCGGCAATTCACAAGCTATTTGAAATCAGCAGCTTCCACCCACTGCCGTGTACTGCGCAAAGACAGGATGCTGGCACGCGAAGTGCAACAGGATGGGTGTGCGAATTGTGTCCTTATTGACGACGACCCCTGCTGCAGTCCCGGCGTCGCTGCTGCCGGTCGGCCAGCCAGGCATCACCTTTCGCGCTGCGCTGGCCAGTTTGTCCGAGAAGGCAGGTGCTGAAAGCGGCTCCATGCAGAGGGACACGGAACCTGATTCCGATGCGGGCGCAACCAGTGATAACGCAAGGGTGCAGGAAGCGGCGCAGCCATCTCCCGGCGTTGACGATGCCGGCTCTAGTACAACGGCAACTCTTCAGCCAGCCAATCGACAGTTGGCCTGGGCACAGGGTTGGTCGATCGGGCAAATTAAGGTCAATCCTCCAAGTGAAAGAAATGCCGGCTCTCCTCCAACTGCAACTCTACCGCCTGACGCGGTTGCCCTTGCCACGGGAAACAATTGGAATGCGACCGGCACGATGACGGATCTGCGAACTGCATCGACCTCCACCACGGCGGTTTCTCCCGTCTCAGCGGTTCCGCTGCCCGTCAGCCCAGCAACCATCGCTTTTCGAGCAGCGACGGCGAATTTGCCCGTGAAGGCAAATGCGGAAGGCGGCTCCGTGGATAAAGACACGGCGTCTGATTCCAGTGCAGGCGTAGCGAGTCCTATAGTGAGTAAGCAGGAAACAGCGCAGCCGTCTCCCAGCGTAAGCAGTGCCAGCGTGCGTACGGCGACGCCTCTTCAGCTCGCCAATCCACCGGCGACGGCCTGGTCCACGATTGATTCATGCGGGCAAACAGACGGCGATCATCCCATCGTAGGCAGTGTCAGCGCGCGAGCAACCACAACTGCTCCATCCGCCAATCAACTAGCGACGGCCTGGTCCGCGAATAATTCAAGCGGGCAAACGAAGGTTAGTTCGCCTGCCGTGACCAATGCCGGCGCCAACACAACGACGCCTCTTCAGCCCGTCAACGTACCGGCGGCAGCCTGGTCTGCGAATAATTCGAATGCTCAAACGAACGGCAGTCGCCCCATCGTGAGCAATGCCAGTGCCAACACAACGACGACTCTTCGCCCGTCAACGAACCGGCGGCAGCCTGGACTGCGAATAATTCGAATGCTCAAACGAACGGCAGTCGTCCCATCGTGAGCAGTGCCAGCGCCAACACAACGACAACTGATTCGCCTGTCAGTCAACAGACGACAACCTGGACAGCGAATTATTCGAATGCTCAAACGAACGGCAGTCGTCCCATCGTGAGCAGTGCCAGCGCCAACACAACGACAACTGATTCGCCTGTCAGTCAACAGACGACAACCTGGACAGCGAATTATTCGAATGCTCAAACGAACGGCAGTCGTCCCATCGTGAGCAGTGCCATCGAGCGCGCAACTACAACTGCTCCATCCGCCAATCAACCTGCGACTGTTTGGTCCGCGAATAATTCAATTGGGCAAACGAACGTCAATTCTCCCAACGTAAGCAATGCCAGTGCCAGCACAACGACAACTGATTCGCCCGTCAATCGGCAGACGGCCTGGGCGGCGACTAAGTCGAACGCGCAAACGAACGTCAATTCTCCCAAGGTAAGCAATGCCGGCGCCAGCACAACGACACCTCTTCCGTCAGCTGTTCCGACGACGGCCTGGGCAAAGAATTGGTTGAGTGGGCAAGCGAATAGCAATCGTCCCGCCGTAAGCGATGCCAGCGTCCAAACACCGGCAGCACTACCTTCCGCTACCGTTGTGACTCCGAACGGTAGAACCTGGTACACGACGCGCACCATGACGGGTGCACGAATTGTATCCACCCCGGCGCCTGAGACCTCTTCGACCCCAGCGACCGTAGCGCCGGTCGGATTGCCCGGCATCCCCATTCAGGCAGCACCGGCGAATTTGTCCAGACAAGCAAATGCTAAGAACGGCTCCGTGAATGGCAGCTCGCAGACGCATTCCGGCACGGACTCGGCGGGTCGCATCGTGAGTCGGCAGCAGACGGCACAGTCGTCCTCCGTCGTTAGCGTTGCTGACGCCCTTATAACGGCTCCCATTCCATCCACCGATCAACCGGCGACTGCCTGGTCCACGGATAGCTCGATCCTGCCAACGAACGGCAATCGTCCCGCCGTAAGCGACGCGAATGCCCTTATAACGGCTCCTGTTCCATCCACCGATCAACCGGCGACTGCCTGGTTCACGAATAGCTCGATCCGGCCAACGAACGGCAATCGTCCCAGCGATGGGTTCTCTGCAACCTCAGCGCCGGCCATGGATGTTCCTGCTCCCACCGCTGCGCATGACCTGCCGCAACAGGTGCTCGGCTCGCGGATAGCGGCCGATCCGGCGGAAGCGGCCGCAGCACCCCTGAAGCCGATGAATCCCGCGCCGCCCTCCGATCGAGCTGTTGCCGCGGAGCTTCCTGGGTCCGCGCCGTCAACTCCCAGCGGGACGCCACAGGCCAGAGCCAGCATCGCCGCTCCAGTTGCAGCAGAGATCGTTACGGCGCCGATGGAGCTGCCGATGGCCTCCGCTCGCCCCAGCAACGGAGATTGGACTCAGCCGGCGGGCAAAGCAGTTGCGAAGCTAACCAACGACGCAGCCGTCACCAAGTATCCTGGCCTCGGCGGTGCGACGGAGACGGGAAAGAGCAAGTCCGCGGAAGCAGGGAGCGCGGTAAGCGATGGATCGTCGCATGCGGCTCAGAACAGCGGCCAGCCGACTCAGCATGTGCAGACGGACCCCTCCCAGGTGGCAGCGGTTGCGCCCAAGGTTACGGACAGTGGCGCGTCTCAGGCACAGACGCTCGCGATGCATGCGGTCTCCCACCAAGCGGCCCCGGCCCTTCGCAACGCAGGGGGACCGGAGGATGCATCGCGCCAAGGTCTGCCGCAGGGCGACCCCACATCCAACGAATCGGACAGAGGCGATGGCGCGGCAACCTCCGGTATCAATGCCGCAAAACTCATTCAGACGATGGGCCAGACCGGGATGAACGTTGCCATGCGTTCCAACGAGTTCGGCAACATCTCGATCCACACTTCTGTCTCACAGCAGCAGATGCTGGCCCAGATATCGCTGGAACATGGCGACTTGAGCCAGGCCTTGGCGTCCCATGTCTCCTCGGTGCAGACGAAACTGGAAAACGAATCCGGTTTGCACACAGTGATCGAGGTCAATCACCAGGGAGCATCGTCGTCGGGCGATTCAGGTAATTCCCAGCAACGGGAACAAAGCGCGTTTGTTCGTTCTGCCCGGATTGGGAATGCTGCGGTTCCGGCTGAACCCGACATCGTTTTGAGCCCGGCAGCACTGGTAACCCAAAGCAATGGCAGTCGGTTGGACATCAGAGCATAGAACGACATTTCTACAAGAAAGGAAGGTCAGATGAACATTCAAGGATTTACACCAAGCGTGGCCGCACCTTTGATGGCGCAGAATTCCAGCGCACCCAGGGCAGCGGGCACTGGCAGCACGGGTAGTTCGAGCAGCACGTCCAACAACTCACTAGGCACCTCGGCTACCAGTCTCCAGGACACGTTTCTGAACCTGCTGGTGACAGAGCTGCAAAATCAGGACCCAACCTCTCCGGTCGATCCCACCGCAATGGTCGGTCAGATGGTGTCACTGAACCAGTTGGATCAACTCATTGCCATCAACCAGACGTTGGACAACATGTCCAGCGGGACGTCAGGGACTACGGGCACGGCGCATGCCTCGACTGCTGCCCCGATGGTTGCGGCGGCAGCCGCAAGCACGACCCCGGCTGCATCCTCGGCCAGCCCGCTTTTGATGGGCGCAACCGCGCTCAGTCAACAGCAACCGGTATACACCCCCACCACAGACCCGAATGCGCTCATGAATCTATATGGAAGCTTTGGGACTCCAGCAGCGACTGTAAATTCAACACTCACAGGAGGTAGGTAAATGTCAGCTTTTTCGATTCCACTCTCAGGCTTGGAAGCCACTTCTCAATCACTGAATGTGATTGCGAATAACCTGGCGAACCTCAACACCGACGGCTACAAGGACGAAACCCTCAGCTTCGGCGACATCTTCAACCAGATGCAGGGAATTTCGGGGAACGGCGACCCCATCCAGACAGGGTCGGGAGTGCTGGCCGCCGGCACGTCCTCCAACTTCAGCAACGGCAGTCTCAGTTCGACGGGCGTTTCGTCGAATATGGCGCTTCAGGGCAACGGGTTCTTCGTGGTTCAGAACGGCAGTCAGACGAACTACACCCGCACCGGCGACTTCACGGTGAATTCGTCGGGACAGCTCACCACGACGAATGGGGAGCTGGTGATGGGATACTCGGCTACCAATGGGGTGGTTTCCACCAGCGACACGCTTGCGCCGATTTCAGTCAACCAGTCAAGCACGATACCCGGCGTGGCCAGCAGCACCTTCCAGATGGACACCAACCTCGACTCCAGCGGCGGCGTTGGCGCGACGTTCAGCACGCCCATCACGATCTACGATTCGCTGGGTGCGCCGCAGACCCTGACCGTCCAGTACACCAACACGGCTGCAAATGCATGGAATTACACCATCACGCTTCCGGCAGCGGCCACAGGCGGTACTGGCAGTCCGACGACCGTCGCCTCCGGTAAGCTCACCTTCAACTCGTCGGGAAATCTGACGGCGCCCACCGGGACGGTCACTGGGATCAAGATCACCGGTCTGGCCGATGGCGCAGCCAATCTGGACCTTACCTGGAACCTGAACAATGCCTCGGGGAGTCCGAGCATCACGCAGCAGGACTCGGCCAGCGCAACCTCCACGACTACCCAGAACGGCTATGGGGTTGGCACGCTCACCAGCTATTCCGTGCTCCCTGACGGAATCGTGCAGGGGCAGTTCAGCAACAGTCAGACGCTGGCGCTCGGACAGGTGGCGGTGGCAAGCTTCGCCAATGCCCAGGGATTGGCACAGTCGGGGCAGAGCGATTACCAAGCCACGTTTGCCTCGGGAGCTGCAGTGGTTGGGCAGGCCGGCACAGGCGGTAAGGGAACCATCACAGGAGGATCGGTCGAAGGGTCCAACGTGGATCTCTCGACGGAGTTCGCCAACATGATCGTCGCGCAGCAGGGTTATGAGGCCAACGCGAAGGCCCTCACGACGCTCGACCAGATCTCCCAGGCGACAATCCAGATGATGACCGCGTAGTCGGAAGGACTGTTGGAGTTGTTAGCGTTACGATTAGAGCCTCCCGCCAGGTGAACCCTCTCCTGGCGGGAAGGCACTTGCCGGCTGCCGGTTCTCATGGCTGTCTCACCAGCCGAGAGGGTCGCGCGGCCTGCGCGTGCTCCACTTTAACCCATGTAGAAACAATCATCTAGCCTTGATCCAGGACGGCGCGCGGATCGTTGCGCTGGCGCAACGAATTCCGGCCCTACGATTGCATTCAGTTTTTGTGCAACCGCTCCACCCATAGTCATCCAGGCAGATCGGCGCCATAGGTTTTGCCAAATTCTTGACAGGATGCATGGAACCCGGAGCGCGCGAGGGTCCAATGATCGCTGCAGTCCAAAAGCTGGAACCGGAAGTTACACCCATTCAGCCAACCCTCACGGTCCCGGCGCCGAGGGAGCAAGATCCGCTCGACCTCATGCCATGGTTGCCGTTCACTCTCAGTCTGGAGCTGCCCGTCGTGCGCTTTACGATTGGCGACCTCTTGACGTTGACCAAGGGATCCATCGTGGAGACAGCCTGCCACCATACCAGCGACGTGCCGCTGCGAGTCAACCACCTCTTGATTGGCTGGACGGAGTTTGAAGTCATCGGCGACCGAATCGCCGTGCGCATTACGGACCAAGCATGATTGTCAAGATACGATTTCCGCGTCACTCCTTCCCGGGCTTTCCTGCGGGCCCTACCGCGTTGGCGTTGACTCCATTGCCGGCGGGCTCGTCGTTTCATGCGACTCTGACCGACTGTGCGGAGGATTGGGTGGTGCATGGGATGCCCAGTGCGGCCACTCTCCCGTCCAGCGCGATTACGCGTCAATTGCAGCGACCCGCTCCCGGCATGATGCAGCAGGCTTGGTCCTGGCTGCACAGGAAATACGCGATTGGCGCGACCAAGCGACTGCGCGTCGCCGAGACAGTCTCGCTTGGAGAGAAGCGATTTGTGGCGCTCGTCCGTGTAGAGGACTGTGAGTTCCTGATAGGAGGAGGCGCGTCCGGCGTGTCGCTGCTTACCCAATTGAAGACTGTGCCGGGAGCCGCCAATGCACTGCGCTCGGCATTGGGAGACGAGGGGGACTCGGCATGACTCGATGCGGCCCCGCGCGAAGACTCGCAATGCTGCTTATTCTTCTGCTTGCTATCGCGGCCCCCGTGGCCGCGCAAACTCGTCTTTCCAGCAATGCCACAACCGTTGCGCCGAAGCGCGCACTCTCCAGCACGTCCCCGAGGATCACGAAGAACCCCGTGCCTCCCGCATCGTCGCCAGCCGACATTGGCGGAGTGTTGCAGTTTCCCGGGACGCACCGGCGGATCGGTGCCATGGTCGGTGGTTGTCTGCTGACGGCGCTGACGCTGATTCCCTCGATCCTGCTGTGCATGACGCCGTTCGCGCGGCTGCTGATCGTCTTTCACTTTCTGCGGCAGGCCCTGGGGCTTCAGACCACGCCTTCCAACCAGACGCTGATCGGGCTTTCGCTGATCCTCACCTTCTTCCTCATGCAGCCGGTGGCGACCAGATCTATCAGGATCGCGTTCGTCCCGATGCAGGCGGCCAGATCACCGCGCATGGATGCGGTGACTCGCGCGGAAGATCCCGATGCGCCAGTTCATGTCGCACTATGTGCGCGAGAAGGATGTGGCGCTGTTCGTCGACCTGGCCAAGGAGCCGCATCCGGCATCGATCAACGACGTATCGATGCGCGTCTTGCTGCCGGCTTATATTCTTGTCGGAGCTGAAGGCCGGCTTTCAGATCGGCACCGTGCTGTTTCTTCCGTTTCTGATCGTGGACATGGTGGTGGCTTCGATCACTACTTCGGTGGGCATGCTGCAGTTGCCGCCGGTGGTCATCTCGACCCCGCTCAAGCTGCTGCTCTTCCTGATGGTGGACGGCTGGCACCTGCTAATCGGTTCGCTAATGAGGAGTTTCAACTAAAACTATGGACGTCGATCAGGTAGTGCTGCTGGGAAGAATGATGCTGCAGGAGGTGATGATCCTGGTCGGCCCGATCCTGGCTGTCGCCATCATCGTCAGCCTGGGCGTGAACGTGGTCCAGGTGCTGACCTCGCTGCAGGACACCACGGTCTCCACGGTCTCCCGCCTGCTTGCGACGGGAGGCGCGCTCTTCCTCATGATGCCCTGGATGTGGCGTCATCTGGTGCAGTACACGCTGAACATGTTCTCCGATTTTCATGGGTACCTTCAATGATCCAGATACCCCTTCTCACGATCATCAGCGGAGCTGCTGACCATCAGCGTGCGCCTGACCGGGCTGATGCTGTTCGCGCCGTTCTTCGGCAGCGTCGCAATCCCGCACGCGGGTGAAGGCGATCCTGGTGCTGGCGATCACGCTGCTGCTGTTCCCCACTGTGGGGCACAACATCGGGACCTACAGCCTGGCCCAATGGCCGCTGCTGATCTTCATGGAGTTCCTGATCGGGGTGGGCATGGGGATCGCGACCAACATGGTCTTCGAGGCGGTCCAGATGGCGGGCCAGGTGCTTGGCGTTCAGATGGGCTACTCGCTGGTGAACATCCTCGATCCGCAGACCCAGGTGGATACCACGGTGATCGCGCTCTTCTACCAGAGCATCGTGATGCTGCTGTTTCTGCGCATGGACGTGCACTACTGGCTTCTGCGCGCGATCGGCAACAGCTTTGTCTACATGCCGCTGGGCACCACCCACCTGAGCAGCCTGTTCACCATGGCCGTGCTGAAGATGGGCGGAGAGATCTTCGGCCTGGGCAGTTCAGATCGCCGCGCCGGTGCTCTCGGCCACCCTGGTCGCGGATATTGTGCTTGGCCTGCTGGGCAAGGCATCGCCGCAATTGCCGCTGATGCTGCTGGGCCCGGCAATCAAGAGCCTTCTGGGGATCGCAATTTTGATCGCAACACTGAAATACTGGCCCGACCTTTTCCGCGGGCTGTTCTTAGACACGCTGGCGAACGGCGAACGCATCCTTCACCTGGCACGATGAGAGCACAATGGCTGAGTCGAACAAGACCGAACAGGCAACACCGCGACACCGGCTCAAGGCGCGGGAAAAGGGCAGGGTCACGCGATCGCGCGAACTGACCGGCGCGTTGTCGATGGTCGCGGTCGCCGGCGCCGTGGCGCTCACGGCCCAGCAGGCATCCACCACTGGACGGACTTCTTCCGCAACGCACTGGATTCCGCAAGCACAGAATCGATCCAGGCGGGCGGGCCGCTTCTCTTCTGGACCAGCGTGGAGACGCTGCGCTGGACGGTTCCCATCCTGACCGCCGCACTGGCGGCTTCGCTTGCGGCAGGGTACGCGCAGGGAGGCTTCGTCTTTGCGCCCGAGGCGTTGTCCATCAAGCCCGACCGGTTCAGCCCCGCCGCAAAGCTCAAGCAGTTGTTCTCGCTCACCGGGCTGAGCACGACGCTGAAGTCGCTGCTGCCATTCTCCGCCATCTGCTGGGTTGGATATGCATGCATCGGCGCCCACTGGGGAGAGATCCTGTCGAGTTCCTACTCCGACTCGCGCTCCTTCGTCCATCTGGTCAGCGGCATGCTTCTGGAGGTCTGCTGGAAGTCCGGCGCTGGTCCTGGTTGCATGGGCCGGCGTGGACTATCTGCTGCTCTGGCTGAAGAGCGAGGGCGACCTGAAGATGAGCCGCCAGGAGATCACGCGAAGAGATGAAGCAGTCGGAGGGCAATCCGGCGAACAAGGCAAGAATCCGCAGACTGCAGCGACAGTCGCGGCGCAGGCAGATGATCAAGGCGGCAGAGACCGCGACGGTGGTTATCACCAACCCGACCCACTATGCGGTTGCCCTTCGCTATGAGATGGACATGTCTGCGCCCATTGTGGTTGCCAAGGGGATGAATCTGCTGGCGCAGAAGATCAAGGAGATCGCGCTGGGACCACGACATTCCGGTAATGGAAAACCGGCCGCTTGCGCAGGCGCTCTACAAAGGCGCTGAAGTGGGCGACGCGATCCCATCGGCGCTGTACCACGCAGTCGCTGAGATTCTGGTCATGGTTTACAAGGCCCAGGCCGAAGTGAAACAACGCGACGCTCAAAGCAGAGCTTCCGCCAACCTGCAAGGAGAGATGAGGCCCCTGTGAACAGCAAGCCTGGACTATTGACATCGCTCCGTGCATCCGGCGACTGGATCATTCCAACCGCTGCGGTGGCCCTGGTGTTTGTGATGCTTGTGCCCATGCCCAGCATCGTCCTCGACCTGTTGCTGACCGTGAGCATTACAGCCTCCGTGCTGGTGCTGCTGACGGCGATTCAGATTCTGCGTCCCGTACAGTTCTCGGTATTTCCCAGCCTCATCCTTTTATTGACTCTGATGCGGCTGTCGCTGGACGTGGCCAGCACGCGGCGAATCCTGCTGCATGGGAACGAAGGGACCTCAGCCGCGGGAAAGGTAATTGAGGCATTCGGCCAGTTTGTGGTTGGCGGCAACTATATAGTCGGCTTTGTCATATTTCATCGCGCTGATCGCGATTCAGTATCTGGTGGTCAGCCACGGCGCCGTTCGTACCGCCGAGGTCTCGGCCCGCTTCACGCTCGACGCCATGCCGGGCAAGCAGATGGCGATCGACTCCGACCTGAATACCGGGCTCATCACCGCCGACCAGGCCCGCGCGCGCCGCGATGCGGTGGCAGCGCGAAGCGGAGTTCTGCGGCTCCATGGACGGCGCAGCCCGCTTCAGCCAGACGGGATTCGCTGGCCACCATCCTCATCATGGTCATCAACATCGTTGCTGGCTTGCTCATCGGAGTATTCCAGCAGGGCATGCCTTTGCGCAGGCGCGTGAAGACCTATACCATCCTGACCGTGGGCGACGGACTGGTGGCGATTATCCCGGCGCTGCTGGTATCCGTGGCGGGGGGCATCGTGGTGACGCGCGCTTCCTCCGACCAGTCTCTGGGCGTGGACATTCGGCAAGCAGATGTTCAAGACCTCGCGTCCGCTGTGGATTGTGAGCGGAGTGTTGCTGGCTCTGGCGCTGATTCCCGGAATGCCGAAGTTCGCCTTCTTCGCCCTGGGCGGAGTCATCATGCTGGTGGCCTGGAAGATGAAGCCCGGTATCGCCGATGAGCCGACCGCTGGAACCAAGGCTGCCGCGGCAAAAGCGGGCGCGCCGGCGGTCGATCCTATGGATGCGGTACTGAAGCTGGACGACCTGATGCTGGAGGTGGGCGTCGGCCTGGTGCCGCTGGTCGACGCCAAGCAGGGCGGCCAATTGCTGGCACGGGTGAAGTCGCTGCGCAAGAACCTGGCGCAGCAACTGGGCTTCCTGGTGCCGTCGATCCACATCACGGACAACCTCTCGCTCAAGGAACGGGAGTATGTCATCTACCTGCGCGGGGTGGAGATTGCACGCTGGGAGATGCGGCGCGACCGCCTGCTTGCCGTCAATTCCAATCCGAAGCCCGGAGATATTCCCGGCCAGGAGACGCGCGAGCCGGCCTTCGACTCGCCGGCCAAGTGGATTACGCCGGAGATGCAGGCGCAGGCCATTGCCGCCGGCTATGCCGTGGTAGACCACACTTCGGTACTGGCAGCGCATCTCGCCGAACTGATCAAGCAGAATGCGCATGACCTGCTGACGCGGCACGAGACCAAGCGGCTGGTGGATCGGCTCTCGGACTCGCATCCGAAGCTGGTGGAGGAGTTGACGCCGAAGCTGATGAGCCTGGGAGAAGTGCAGAAGGTGCTGCAGCAGTTGCTGCGCGAGCAGGTCTCGATCCGCGACCTCGGCACGATTCTGGAGGCGCTGGTGGAGGCGGCCGCGATCAACAAGAACCCGGTCAACCTGGTGGAAGCCGCCAGGCACTCGCTGGGACGCGCGTTGATCCGTCCGCTGCTGAACGATCGCGGGCAATTGAAGGTGGTCACGCTGGATCGCGCGATCGAGGAGGAGTGCTCCGCGCACTTCGACGCAACACCCGCAACTGGCCGCGGGCGGGGCGATGCAGGTATCGGTGGCGCGCAGGGTGCTGGACGGATTGCGCGCCATGCTGGGCGACCAGATTGCGATGGCGCCGCCCGTGCTGCTGTGCGCGTCTCCGGGACGGTTCTATCTGAAGCGGCTGCTGGAGCCGTTCATTCCCAAGATTGTGGTGATCTCGCCGTCGGAGATTCCTCCGATGACGCAGGTGCAGTCGCTGGGTTCGGTTGGATGAAGAGGAACGACAGAATACACGCACGATGAGGTGATGCAATGACGCAAGCAGAAGTGGCCTACAAGACAAGCGCGGAAGAAGTGGAGGATCGCAACGATCTTGTGATGCAGGAGCTTTCGCAGGTCTACTACATTGCCTCGCGCATTCGCGAGCGGCTTCCTCAGCACGTTGAGCTGGAGGACCTGGTGAATGCGGGCGTGATCGGCCTGCTGGAGGCAAGCCGGACCTTCGACAGCTCCAAGAACGCGCAGTTCAAGACCTTCGCGAAGTTCCGCATTCGCGGCGCAATCCTGGACAGCCTGCGCGATGCCGATTGGGGTTCGCGCTATCTGCGCAAGACGCGGGACGCGAGATTGCGGAGGCGACCTCGCAGCTCGAAGGCAGGCTGGGACGGCATCCTGTCGATACCGAGATCGCGGAGGAGATGCAGATCGAGATCGACCGTCTGCGCAAGATCGTCCAGCAGCTCGATGGGCTTCATCTGGCGGGCCAGCAGATGGCGGTTTCCAACGACAGCTCGGAATCGCTGGATGTGATCGAATCGGCGCCCAACCTGGACGATCCCGATCCGTTCGATCTTTGCCTGCAGGGCGAGATGAAAGGCACACCTGGCCGAGGCCATTGCAAAGCTCAGCGAGCGGGAGCAGCTGATCCTCTCCCTCTATTACCGCGAAGAGCTCACCATGAAGGAGATTGCCGAAGTGGTGGGGATGTCGCTTTCGCGGGTCTCCCAGATTCGTCAGGCGACGATGAACAAACTGAGAGAGTCGCTCGCCCACCTTCGCGAGCGGCCGTCCGCGGCAAGCATGGCAGCAGGAGGACACTATGGACGCGCATAGCCGGGAACAAGTTGAGTCAACGGTCCAGGAGCCGCGAAGCGAGAGGCCGCGCGATGGGGGGAACAAGACTCGCTCCGTATACCCCTGCAATTTCCGGTCCGCTGGACGATTGTCCAATGAGAATGCGCGCGCATTGACCGCGATCCATGAGACATTCGCCAAGCATCTGGCCAACTCCCTGGAAGCCTATCTGGGGACGAACCTCAAGATAAAGCTGTTAATGCTCGATCAGCTCCCGTTCAAGGACCACATCGCCAACGTCCCTCCATTCAGCTATGTCTCGCCTTTTTACCTCAGCACGATACCAGGCGCCATGCTTGTGGAGTGCGGCATCGACCTCGTCTTCCCGACGATCGAGCTGCTTCTGGGAGGGTCGGGCATGTCGGTGAACGAAGCTCGGGAGCTCTCGGAAATTGAAGAAGAACTCATGCAGGGTCTGACATCGCTGATTGTCCGGCAAGCCGAAGACGCATGGGAGATACCCGAGATGTCCCTGGTGGCAATCCCTCGCCTCGACTCCTCGGCCATGCATCAGTTCTGCGCACCGAATGAAAAAGTCACTCTGGTGAAATTCGAGATCGAGATGGTGGATACCACTGGGCATTTTCAACTGATCTTCCCAACCTCCTTTGTCACTTTTCTTACCAAGCAGAGCAAGGTCGAACAACCGCGGAAAAAAGGGGAATTGAAGTACTTCCCGACCGCCACAATTCGGGAGCGCATCCTGGATTGCGACGTGGCGGTCGCTGCCGACCTCCCCAGCATGAAGGTTTCCGTGCGCGACCTGGTGGGGCTACAGCCAGGATGCGTTCTGAAACTGCGGGCGCCCGTCCGCACCCCGGGGATGCTGACCGTAGGCGGGCGAGAAATCTTTGAAGCAAATCCGGTGAGGAACGGCGCGCAGAAGGCTGCGCAGGTTGGCCGCCGGGTGCAACTGACAGGTTGGGGAAAGGATTAGTAATCATGGACAATCAGACCACTAAACAGACGGCGCGGGTATTTGCAGACGCTTTTACTTCCTCTCTAGCCGAAGCGCTGACCCAGGCGGCGGGGACGCCCTTTCGCCTTAAGGTGCTGGACAATCCTGACCTTGATACGCGTCATGGGCAGCCCGTCCATTTTCGGCTGACTGCGGACGGCGCCCTGCACGGCGAATGCTATATCGAGTTGTACCAGCCGCAAGTCGCCGAACTGGGTTCGAAGATACTGGGACAGCCGGCGGCGGCCTTCCGCGAGGACCACTCCGAGGCGCTGGCAGGGGTTATCTCCGCGGCGACGGCCGGGCTCACAGCATCTCTCTCCGCTGAGTTCGGCGAGATCACCTTCAAGGTGGAACGAATTGCGGAGCTGGCGTTCGGCGGGATGCTGGTTGTCCCCCTGGCCGCCTCCATGGAGGAGCAGCCGGACATGCCTTTGCTGCTCTATTTCGACGGAAAGTTTCTGGATGTTCTGATATCCCAGGGGGCCAGGAAATATGCTGTCGAGAACGGAAAGCCTCCGCTCGATCCGGTCAACCTCAAGATGGTGATGGATGTTGAGTTGAATGTGTCGCTTCGATTTGGCCAACGTCAGTTGCCGTTGCGCGAAGTGCTGGAACTGGCAAGCGGTTCGGTGATCGAACTGGACCGCCAGGTGGACGACCCGGTGGAGCTGCTCCTGGATGGAAAAGTGATTGCGCGTGGCGAGGCCGTCATCGTGGACGGCAACTATGGGTTACGCGTCACCGAAGTCCCACAACCGATTGCGGCCCATATTTAGTGGTCGATTGTACAGGAGTGAAGTCCGATGAAATTGTCACTTGCATCCGTTCTGCCAGGCGTTGACCGTGGATGGAAGAGCATGTACTCGGTATGTTCTCTTCAGACGTGTCGGAACACGCTCCTTATGCGAAGCATCCAGAGCCGCGTCGGAATCCGCGTGGACCAACAGTGGTACTGCAGCGTGGATTGCTTTGCCACCGCCGCGCGAAAGCGGTTCTCCATGCTTTTGGGCGCAAGCATCCTGGAAATGCCGCATCACCCGCGTCTGTCCATCGGTCTGGTGATGCTGTCGAAGGGCTACTTGACCGACGATCAGCTTCGGTTCGCCATGGCTGAGAGCCGATTGCACGGTGAAGAATTGGAGGCTGTTCTGGTCCGGCATGGACTGGCCAGCGAGAGGCAACTGACTGCGGCCAGGGCCGCGCAGTGGGGCTATCCGATTCTTGGACAGGACCGCATGGGGCAGCCGGTTGAGGCAGATATCCCACCGGCCTTGCTGCATGCACTGCACGGCGGTGCCGTTGCACTGTTCCATGGCAGCCAAGCGGTTCCTCCTGGGCTTTGTCTATCGCGTGGAACACAGCCTTCTCAATTCCCTGGAACAGATCACGGGCTTCAGGGCAGACCCATGCTTCATCACCGCGACCGAGTTCCGAGAGCAAATGGGGCGCCTGACCACCGTTCCGGACTACGAGGAGGTGGTCTTTGAAGATCCCAATTCGCCGGTGGAGATGGCGAATGTGGTGGCCGGCTTTGCGGTGGAAGTTGCCGCCAGGGAAGCTAACTTCGCGCACTGCCGCGACTATGCATGGACAAGACTTACGGGTAAACGGCGAAAAATCGACGTGCTGTTTCGTGTCAAGAACGCGACCGAAGCTGGAAGAAAGAGAAATTTCCTCATGCCGACGGAGAACATCCGCTCTTTCGGGTAAAACAATTGGTGCCAGTTGCCGATATCTGTGCCAGGTGGTGGCACAGTGCCGACTAGGACCGTTTCCAGGAACCAAACTCGACGAAATCAGCTGATAGAACTCCAACCCTCGCAGGTTGAGCCTGTTCAGGATCTTCCCGGCATCCCGGTATTGACAAAAACACTGCTTTTGCTGGAACTCATGGTTCAAGAGCGCTGTGTCGATCTTCGCCAGATGTCTCAACTGGTGCTTTCCGATCTCGGCGCCGCATTGCAGATATTGCGACTGGCGGGGTGGGAATATGGCAACGCGGAAGACCGCCCCCTTCGAATGGAGGATTGCATCTCGGATCTTGGCCTGGAAGCCTGTCTGAAAGCAGTATCGGCGCAAATCCTCGCCCACGATGGCCGTCAGCACGCCATTGCGGACTTCTGGGACCATTCCAGGGAGATTGCCCAGCATTCCGTGCAGATTGCAAAACAGATGCTCAATGTAAATCCAGAGGAGGCTTATTTAGCCGGTCTGCTTCATACCATCGGCTTGCTGCCGGAGCTTTTGGGATGGAGAGAATCCGGCGAGACCGATGCTGCGCTGGTTGGGCTCCGGTTTGCAACAAGATGGTCGCTGCCTGCCTGTGTGACGGAGTTCTTCCGTGAAATCCACTTCGCCGGATACCCAACGCTGTGGTCGGGAATTGTGCGAGAGGCCCATCAGCGTGCCAACAGGTCGTTCATCGATTGCCCCTTTGAACAGGGTCTCCGTCCCCGCCTGGTTTGGAATGGGACCAGGCAACCGGACCCGGCATAGTTCCTGTGAGCATTTTCACAGTAGGTGTAGAGTGGGGCGAAAGAAGCCTGCGTGGTTTTCTCTCAATCGGGGTCCCCAGCGACAGGTTTTCGTCGCTGGGGTGGAATGAAAACCGCATCGCGCGAATTTTCCGGCGCCACAGGTGCTGTGAAATTGTTCTATCCTGCGCTGCGCCATGGCACGCACGAGGATTGCCTTCCCATGAGAGAAGAAGCCCGGATGCGCGGCATCCGCGCAACGGGACGGCCGTTCTCATCGATCCCTCATCAATATCGGGGTATTTTGCGGCGAATTGACTCTTTTGGGTCATATTTTGCCTATTGGAATGGCATCTGCCGTGCACTGTTCTAGGACAAGAGGCGTCTATGGACAGTGGATATTATGCCGCGTGTACAGCTCTAGTGTCTCGTACACAGGCATTGGATACGATTGCCAACAACCTGGCCAATGCAAGCACGGTGGGCTACCGGGCGCAGCATAACGTATTCAGTTCTGTGCTCGCGGAGGCTAGCGGCGCGCCGGACTCCGACCTGAACCAGGCGATCAACAACTATGGGATCTTGAGCGGAACCACGCTGGACGAAAGCCAGGGAGCTCTGCAAAAGACCGGCAACGACCTCGATCTGGCAATCCAGGGGTCGGGTTTCTTTGTCGTGCAAACCGCGAACGGCCCGATGTACACGCGCGACGGCAGCTTTCAGGTATCCGGCAAGGGACAGTTGATTACATCCTCCGGCGACCCTGTGATGGGCGATAAGGGGATCATCTCCGTGCCGCCCGGATCGGTCTCCATCAGCCCGGACGGCACCCTCTCCTCCAACGGAGCGGTGGCAGGTAAGTTGAAGGTGGTAAGTTTTACGCCGGGTACTGTGCTCACAAGCGCCGGCGAGACCTATTACTCCGCGCCGCCCAAGACCGAGATAGCCGCAACCGATTCCACCGTGCAGCAGGGAATGCTGGAAAGCTCCAATGTAAACCCGGTTACCAGCATGGTCGAGCTAATCACCGCGCAGCGGTCTGCGGAGATGATGCAGCGCGAGCTCTCGATGTACAGCTCGGAGATGGACAAAACCGCAACTCAGGACCTGCCCAAGATTAGTTAAAGGAGCTCGACAATGTTTCACGCCCTCTACACAGCAGCCAGCGGAATGACCGCTCAACAGATCAACCTGGACAACATCGCGAACAACCTGGCCAATGCCAGTACCTCCGGTTTTCAATCGCGCCGTGTGCAGTTTTCCGATCTCCTCTATCAGAGTGAAGTGATGCCGGGCGCCGCGGCAACGCAGCAGACGACGGTTGCTGCCGGGCTACAGGTCGGACTGGGCACGCGGCCCGGAAACACCGAGATTATCCAGACCCAGGGTGATTTGAGCAGCACGGGCAATCCGCTGGACTTCGCCATCGAAGGCACAGGTTTCTTCCAGGTCCTACTGCCCAACAATCAGATCGGGTACACGCGCTCGGGGTCCTTCCAGCCCAACGCGCAGGGCGCTCTCGTAACCGCCAACGGCGATGCGCTACAGCCCGCGATCACTATTCCAGCCAATGCCACCAACATTACCGTGGGTAGCGATGGCACAGTCAGCGCAACCCTGCCGGGGCAGACCAACGCCGCGCAGGTGGGAACCATTCAGTTGGCCACGTTCGCCAACCCTGGCGGCCTCAATAGCATCGGCAACAACATCTATTTGGCCACTACAGCATCGGGCGATCCCGTTGTAGGCACGCCAGGAGGCGCAGACGGCCTGGGCACCATCCAGCAGGGAATGCTGGAGCAGGCGAATGTGAACATCGTCGACGAGTTCGTGAATATGATTCTGGCTCAGCGATCGTACGAGTCGAACTCGCGAGTGGTCAAGGCCGCGGACGAGATGCTACAGGGGTTGAACCAGGTAGCTCAGTAGGTTGACTGCAATGACCCGATATACCTACATTCCGGCCCTGATTTCTCACCGCTGCAATGGCATTGCCGGCCGTGGCAGCGTCTGGCCGCAACACCATCACAGTGGAACAGGTCGCCGCGGCAATCAACGGCGCAGGCATGAAGGTGTCCGCGGACCAGGTTGTGCTTCTGGCCGATGTTATGGCGACCGACAGCGCCCCCAAACTCAAGGTCGAGTCGATGGAGCGTTGGGGCGATCATCAGATGAAGTTTCGTTTGGACTGCGTAAAGGCAGGAGAATGCTTGCCGTTCTTTGTCGCGGTCCGTTGGAGTCAGGCTGAGTCCGTGCCCCCAGTTTTCGCAGACCACTCCTCGACTGCGATTTCCCTGGCTAAGCCTGACTCCAACTCTTTTATTGTTCGGGCCGGTTCGCCAGCAATCCTCCTGCTTGATGGGGACCACATCCACATACGGCTTCCTGTGGTTTGTCTTGAGAATGGTGCAATTGGCCAAACAATTCGTGTTGCAAGCACAGACCACCGGCAGACCTACACGGCTGAGGTCGGCGACGGTGCGGTTCTGCGGGGAAGGCTGTGATGACGACCATGAGACAAGGCGGTTGGCGCCATCGGATGATTGCAATTCTGCTGGCTGTTGCGGTGACGCCGTTTGCCCATGCGGCTGCCAAAAAGGCGAAGAGCCAATCCGACCAGTTGAGAGCGGCCTACATTGCCCGCCTCCAACAGCAGGATGTTCATGCGGCCTCCGGGCAGACGGTGGGCAGTCTGTGGACGCCGACCAGTACGTTGGGGGACCTTTCCACGGACTACAAGGCGCACAAGCTGAACGACACCATCGTCATCCTGGTTGCGGTGCAGACCACCGCGGCGCAAAGTGGCAATTCCAACTATCAGCGGACCGTGCAAACCAGTTCCGCGATCACCGGCCTGGCGGGGGCTGTCAAGACCACCGGTCTGAATCCGCTGCTCAATGCAAACTCCTCGACCGCGCTCAAGGGAGCCGGAGCGACGGACACCAGCACCACCTTTCAAACCAGCCTGACCGGACAGGTGGTTGCCGTACTGCCAAGCGGCAATCTGGTTGTGGAAGCGCAACGCAATATCTTTATGAACAATCAGCACGAAGATGTGACGGTCCGCGGGGTTGTGCGCCCCAACGATATCGGACCCAGCAATACCGTTTCTTCGGCGGCGCTGAGCAATCTCGAGATTGAGATGAAGGGCAAGGGCATCATCGCCGACAGCACGCGTCCTCTCAACCCAATCATGAAAGCAGTGCTGTGGCTCGTTGGATTCTGATCGCGATGAAGCTTGAATTTACCAACTCGAACGCACGGTTCCGGTCCATGGTCTCCTGTGCCATGGCCATCGCCGTTGTGTTGTCCGTGCTGCCGCCGTTTGCGGTCGCGGATGAGTCCAATAATCGTCAGGTCCTGGTGCGCGACATCACCAGCGTGGAAGGAGTCCGGGAGAACATGCTGGTGGGATATGGCCTGGTGGTGGGGTTGCGCGGGACGGGCGACCGGCAGCAGACCATCTTTACCGTGCAAACGCTTGCCAATGCCATGCAGAAGATGGGCGTCCTGATTAGTCCCAGCACCGTAGTGGTGAAGAACGTAGCGGCTGTATTCATTACCGCATCGCTTCCGCCATTCTCCCGGCCGGGGTCAAAACTGGATGTCACCGTATCTTCCATCGGCGATGCCCAGAGTCTTGAAGGCGGTGTGCTGTTGATGAGTGCGCTGTACGGTCCGGATGGACAGGTCTATGCCGAGGCGCAAGGGCCGCTTGTTCTGGGCGGGTACTCCGCCGGTACGGGAGCGAACAAGAAGGAAGTGAATGCCGCCAATGTCGGCCTCATTCCCCAGGGGGCCATGGTGGAGCGCGACACCTCGGTCGATCTGAGCGGGTTCAAGACGGTATCGCTGCTGCTGCGCAATCCGGATTTCGGCACCGCCGTGGCGATTGCCGATGCAGTGAACAAGGAGTTCAGCAAGCCGGTTGCCTCTGCCCTCGACAGCAGCCGCGTCGATATCAGCGTAGCCGACGCCTCCTCGCAATCCGTGACCATGTTGATCTCTCGGGTGCAGGGCCTGGTGCTCAATGTTCATACCCCGGCAAAGATCGTCATCAACGAACGGACCGGCACGATTGTGATGGGCGGCGATGTCAAGCTATCGCCGGTCTCCGTCATCCATGGCAATCTGTCCATCCAGGTGGTTACCACCTACGTTGCGGTTGGGGCAACGCCAGTGGGTGGACTCGGGCAGCCTAGCGGGGCCGGGACTGGGGCTGGCGGCGACACGAGGGGTAAGGGGGGTCTAGACACGCTGCAGCCGATCGTCGTACCTGAAACGAACCTCAGCGCCAATGACAGCGCCGCCCAGTCGATGCGCCTGGACGAGGGTGCCAATGTGGACGAGTTGGTCAAAGGGCTTCACGCCATCGGCACCTCGGCCCACGATGTGGTTGCTATTCTTCAGGCCATCAGGGCCGAGGGCGGTATGCAGGCTGAATTGGAGGTCCAGTAATGGCAACCGGCACAGACCTCGGTCCGCTCAGCGCGCAGACCAGCATGCTGCAATTGAGCGAAGACCGCATGATGCAGGGCTTGAAGTCCTCCAAGACCGCTATCGATTCCGCTAAGATCGACAAAGGCGCGCAGGAATTTGAAGCCATCCTGGTGGGTAGCTGGCTGCAACAGGCAGAGCAGTCGTTTGCCACCGTCCCGGGCACCGATGAGGACCAGGATGTGGGCCGCGATTCCATGATGAGCCTGGGCGTGCAGACGCTGGCAACCTCCCTGGCCGCTTCGGGCGGTATCGGGATAGGCAAGATGGTTGCCAAAGCCATGCATGAGGCGGCGGATAAAGCGGCTGGGCAAACCACTGCTCCGGAGGATGTGGTTCACACTCAAGTAACCGGAAGTAACTAGCGGAAAACAAGGAGAATAGCGCTGGATTTTTAAGGATTATGTGCCGATAGTTAGAACGGCATTAAAACAGAGGAGGCAGGATGAGGATCGATCTATATAACTCGGAAGCGAGTCAGATTTCAAACGAGCAGAGCTCGCAGCAGGTCAGCGCACAGAACGCCGCAAAGCTGGGCCAGCAGAATGTGGAAGATAGGGCGACGCTTACGTCGGATTCGGTTTCGATCGGTTCGCTCGTCAGCACGGCCCTCAGTTCTCCCGAGGTGCGGCAAGACAAAGTGGATAGTCTGCGGCTATCCGTCAGCAGCGGGCAGTATGAGCTCGACCCGGCAAAGATCGCAGCATCGATCGTCGATGAACAAGCCTGACCGCAGGACTGCCTTGCCTGTCCATAGGGGAAGGACATTCATAGAAAGTGCGAAGCATGAATACCACTGGCGTTCAAGATCGGGATATGAAGGCCGTGGAGTATCTCCAGTCGCTGCGTTCTCTGACCCACGAGCTGGAACGGGCCATGCAGGCGATCGGCCACAATGCTCTGTCGGAACTGGAGCAGAGCATCGACAGCCAGCAGATGTTGAGTGCCCGGCTGGGCGAATTGGCGAATGATATGTGCATTCCCCTGGAAGCCGATTCCGCGATCCCTATGGCATGCCTCGATGAGGACCTGAGGCATCAGATCCGCTCTGCCTCCGACGCGCTTCAGATGCTGAATCGCAGGTACGCGGCCTTGCTCAAGCATTCCAGCCGTTCCGTTGCACTGATGGCATCGCTCTTCAGTTCGTTCCAAGGTCAATTTCAGGAGGCTTCTGGCCCCAGGTTGAAGCATCAGACCTGGTCTTGCCGGATGTAATCGCCATGGGAGCATTGAACACATCGCTCTTGGTGGGCATGCAGGCTCTGGAAGCGACGCAAGGTGCGCTCGAGGCCACCAGCAACAACATCGCCAATGCCAACACTCCGGGATATACCCGCGAAGTGGTGCAGTTCAGCGAAAACCACGAGACCGAGACCAATGGCCAGGTGAGCGGCGGCGGCGTATCGCTGGACGGACTGCAGAGTGTTCGCGACGAGCTGCTCAACCTGCAGATCCAGCAGCAGACCTCGCTGCAGAGCAGCGTGGACACGCAATCTTCGGCCCTGCAGCAGATACAGACCAATTTCTCCACGTCTTCCGGAGCAGACATCGCCAGCGCGCTCTCCGCATTTTCCACCAGCCTCGCGCAACTCTCCGCGAACCCGTCCAGCTCCGCTGTGCAGCAGAGCGCTTTGTCGGCGGGGCAGAACCTTGCCAATGCTTTCAACTCGACCGCGGATGCATTGACCTCAGCGCAGTCCTCCGCCGATGGCCAGGTGACGCAGACGGTGGCGCAGATCAACTCGCTGACAGCGCAGATCGCGCAGTTGAACTCACAGCTTTCGCAGAGCGACACGGCTACCAACAATGGCGGCACGATTGAGGACCAGCGGGACGAACTGGTGCAGCAGCTCTCGGCGCTGACGGGAATCTCGATTACGCAGAGCAGCGACGGAGAGACCATCACCACTGCCAATGGATCGCCATTGGTGATGGGCGGGCATAGCTTCGCGCTGCAGACCACGACCGGCAGCGATGGAATGCAGCAGGTGCTGGATTCGAGCGGCAACAACATCACGGCTTCGATCCAGGGAGGGACGTTGGGCGGGGCCATCCAGGTCCGCGACCATGTGCTTTCCGGCATCCTGACCCAGTTGAATACGCTGGCCAGCCAGTTTGCCACGGCCTTCAACAACGCACAGAAATTGGGTTTCGCCTCCAATGGGACCGCGAGCCAGCCTGCGACCGCAGGCCAGGACTTTTTCACGGTGCCGGCGAACCCGGCGGACGCTGCATCTGGCATCACTGTTGCCATCTCCGATCCGTCGCTGATCGCAATCAGTTCGGATGGATCGGCGGGCAGCAACGGCAATGTCGCCAACCTGTCGGCCGCGCTGACCAACGCTCTTCCTTCCGGGCAGACTCCCGCCAGCGCTTACGCAAGCCTGGTCTACCAGGTGGGAAACGCAGCCTCCAACGCCAGCGCGGAGTCCACTGCCATCGGCCTCAATCTGCAGCAGCTCACGGACCTACAGGGCTCGGTCTCCGCGGTAAGCACGGATGAGGAGACGACCAATCTGATCCGTTACCAGACCGCCTATGAGGCCGCGGCCCGGATCATCAGCACCATCCAGCAGCTCAATACAGTGACCCTCGACATGGGCACCGGCGGAGGTTACTGACGGATATGCGCGTCGATCCCAACATGGTTCCCGATATGCTCGCCGCGATCCAGCAGAGCGAGTCGTCTCTCAGCACCGCGCTACAGCAGGTGTCCACGGGCAAGAGCGTCAATGTGCCCTCGGACAACCCGGCGGCGGCCGCCGAGATGGTGCAAAACACCATCGAGACGGCGGATGTGGACCAGTACACGCAGAACGTCAGCAGCGTACTGTCCACGGTGCAGACGGCGGATTCCGCCTTGAGTTCGGTGGTGACGTCTCTGACCCAGGCCGTCTCCCTGGGGACGGAAGGCGCCAATGGGACCAGTTCGACGTCGAACCAACAGGCAATCGCGACGCAGGTGCAGGGAATCCTGTCGAGCGTGGTGGCGCAGGCAAACACGTCGTACCAGGGCGCCTATCTATTTGGCGGGACCGCCAGTACGACGACGCCCTACATCGCGGACCCAACCTCGCCGTCGGGCTATACCTACAAAGGCAACGACGACGTGAACTCGGTCCAGATCGGCGACAAGTTAAGCGTGCAGGTCAACCTGCCCGGCAGCCAGATATTCTCCAACTCCAGCAACGATGTGCTGGGGTCGCTGAGTTCGCTGGTCACGGCATTGCAAAGCGGGAACAAGACGGCGATTGGAGATGCCACCAATGCGGTCAGCTCCGCCCTGAACTACGTCAGCCAGCAACGCGTCATCTATGGCAATGCCGAGAGCCAGTTGAATGCGCAGGAGACCTACCTGCAACAGGAGACGGTGAATCTGTCATCGCAGGCGACCTCCCTCGAGGGAGTCGATATGGCCAATGCCGCGACCAACCTGAGCCAGGCGGAGACAGACAACAATGCCGCCCTGGCCGCCGCGGCAAAGGTCCTGCCAGACACCCTGTTGAATTATCTGGCCGTCCCAAACTGAACTAAAGCGAAGCGGAGATGCAGAACGGAAAAAGCCCTCGTGCCGGCCTGCGGTTCCACACTCCGCGGCAAGTCGGTCATGGCGCAGCGACGGGCCGTGGGCGCTATGCAGTCCGTGGTCCGACACAGTAAATAAATCAACACCGCGCAGATCGGTCGCTAAGCCCTGCGAGGCTGACGATGAATCTGCGCGGCGTGTTGGCTGCTTGCTATGGTTGCCGGCTAGGCCAGCTTCACATTGACCAGTTCGATCCCTGCGCCCTTGCCCAGGTTGCGGCTGTACTTCTTGTCCGTGGCGTTGTTCCAGTGCTCGTGGACGCCCATGCTGGCCAGCGTCTTGCCATTCTTCGCCGGATCGTACACCGTCTTGGAGGGTGCCTGGTGGGCCATCGCCATCTCGTGCAGGTAGTTGTCCACCGCGCCGGTGACGATGGTCTTCAGGGTCGGCTCACTGCGCAGGAAGTCCAGCGCAACCGAGTCGATGGCCACGCCATCCTGCGAAGCAAATACGCTGGATGTCCAGTTGCCGTTGAAGGGCGCGCTGTCCCACTTGCAGACCGCGGCCAAACGGAATTCATTGTGTTGCGTGGCATACAGCCCGTCGATGATGTACAGCATGGTCTTGCCGCCCACGTCAGGATGACCGTTCATATCCACCAGCCCGTTGTAGGCGCCCATCTGTTGCGGGGCAGGTCCGCGTCCGCCGCCCTTGACGGCAAGCGTGGGATGCACATCGCGCGCACCGGCTGAACTATCTTCCTTCAGCACCGTTCCCTGGTGGTTCTTGGCGCACACCGTCATGCCTGCCATGGTATGGCCTTTCAGTCCGGCCACGTTGATCATGTAATCAGCCTGGGTAACCACGGTGGGCAGATAGAAGGTCAAGCTGCCACTGGAGAAGACCAGCGGCTTCGACTTGTCGGCCACCGCCTTCTCGCGGCCCTCTGTGCCAGTCGATTCCACAAAGTGGACGCCGGGAAACTCCTTGGTGGCACGGTCGTAGATAGTGGCTGGAACATTGCGGATGGCGTCATAGACGGTGATGTCGGCCGGTGCAACGCCAACCTGCTGCACCAGCTGGCGCAGCAGGGCTTGCGAGAGCTGCGGAGCAATGTAGGAATCGTTGCTCTTGCCGTCGTTGTTGTGCATCTGGTTCAGGTTGTATTTCAGGACAATCTTCTCGCCCTTCTTGTAGCCGACCGAGCCCTTGCCATGGCGCTTGTTGAAGTCGATGAATATCTTGTTCCAGGCTTCTTTATCGTTGTTGGCGTCGCCGCCCACCGAGCGGATGCTTCCCGACAGCATCGCCGCAACCAGCTCGGGGTGAGTGTTGCTGTCATCCCACCAGCCCGGGGCATTGTTCACGCCATCCCAGTTTGTGGCTTTGGCATTGAAGGCCCAGGCAACACGGCCCGGCTTGACGCCGAACGCCGTCCCCATTGGCGTGTTGGCAGGGTCGATGGGGCTGAAGGGGGGCATTGCCGGGGCCGCAGGCCGCGGAGTGGCCGGCGCTGCCGCGGGCGCGGGCAGTGCAGTTTGTGCAGAGGCGCTCGGCACCTGAGTCGCGGCAATCGCTGCCGCTCCACCCAGCATTGAGTTCTTCAGGAAATCTCTGCGGGACGTCGAAACTTTATCGTGTTTCATCTGGAATCTCCTTTTATTCGGTACCGATCGCTTGAATTGTACGCTTCTGGAGAACTGCAAGTTCTGTGCTGTATTTCATGGCCGAAGAGGAAGCAATTGCGTGCTGCCCGTGGACTCGACCGCGTCATAAATGATCTTTCCTCGCGGTTGGACAGGCAGACCGCGTAGATTGCTCTGCCCGCAATCCACTTCTCGTGGCCCCTCTGCCCGACAACTAACACTCTCAACCAGATCGTAGGTTCCCATCACTTGCATGGGATGTGACCGCCGTCACTGCTTTCCCAAGCCGCGCAAATCTATATTAGCTATATATATATCGATATATAAATATCTATTGATTGGAACGACCGCAGGAGCTGATGCAGACCAACCAGTCCACATGTACCAGAAGGAGGGTCCCATGAACCATCTCGATACGTTTCTTGCAGAGAATCAAGTGCCGGAGAACCAGGTAACCACCAGGGAGCAGTTGGAGGCCCTGATCGCGCGCGTCAAAGCCGCGCAGCTGAAGTTCGCCGGATACTCGCAGAAGCAGGTGGACCGTCTCTTCCGCAGCGCCGCGCTGGCCGCCGCCAATGCCCGCATCCCGCTGGCTGAGATGGCCGTGGAAGAGACCGGGATGGGCGTAGTGGAAGACAAGGTGATCAAGAACCACTTCGCCTCCGAGTACATCTACAACAAGTACAAGGACGAGAAGACCTGCGGCATTCTCAGTCAGGACGACGAGGCGGGCACCATCACCATAGCCGAACCGGTGGGTCTCATCTGCGGCATTATTCCCACGACGAACCCAACCTCGACGGCCATCTTCAAGACCTTGATCAGCCTCAAGACACGCAATGGCATCATCATTAGCCCACATCCGCGCGCGCGCCGGTCTACCTGCGTTGCCGCCCGCCTAGTGTTGCGTGCCGCAGTTGCCGCGGGCGCTCCTGAGGACATCATCGGCTGCATCGACGAGCCGACCGTCGAGCTCTCCAATCAGTTGATGCGCCATGCCGCGGTCAAACTGATTCTCGCCACCGGCGGACCGGGCATGGTGCATGCGGCCTACTCTTCCGGCACGCCCGCCATCGGCGTCGGCGCGGGCAACACGCCGGTGGTGATCGATGAGACCGCCGACCAGACGCGCGCCATCGCCTCCATCCTGATGTCGAAGACCTTCGATAACGGTGTCATCTGCGCCTCTGAGCAGGCCGTCATTGCCGTCGATTCCATCTACGATTCCGTGCGCGACCGATTCAACCGGCATGGTGGCTACATTCTCGACACGGAGCAGGCCGAGGCGGTGCGTCGCATCATTCTGGTCGACGGCGCGGTAAATGGGAAGATTGTCGGTCAGGCCGCGCCGCGCATCGCGGAGATGGCCGGAATCACGGTGCCTGCAACCACCAAAGTCCTCATCGGCGAGGTCACGGACGCAACCGTTGCCGAACCCTTTGCGCACGAGAAGCTGTGCACCGTTCTTGCCCTCTATCGTGCCCACGACTTCAAGGACGCGGTGGAGATTGCCTCCAAACTGGTTGCCCTGGGCGGCATCGGGCATACGTCTGTTCTGTTCACAAACCAGGACCAGCAGAAGGAGCGCATCGAGTACTTCGGCGAGCGTATGAAGACCGCGCGCATCCTGATCAACACGCCGTCGTCGCATGGCGGCATCGGCGACCTGTACAACTTCAGCCTCGCTCCCAGCCTCACCCTCGGTTGTGGAAGCTGGGGAGGGAACTCCGTATCGGAGAACGTCGGCCCGATGCACCTGCTGAATACCAAGATCGTGGCCAAGCGAGCGGAGAATGCCTTGTGGCACAAGCTGCCGGGCGCCGTCTACTTCCGCCGCGGCTGCATGGCAGAGGCGCTGAAGGACATTGCCGGCAAGCAGCGAGCGCTGGTTGTGACCGACGACTTCCTCTCCCGCACGGGCGCGGCAGACGACCTGATTGCGACGCTCAAGGGCCTGGGCATGGAGGTTGATGTCTTCTCCCAGGTGCAGGCCGATCCCAATCTGACCACCGTGCGCAAGTGCGTCGAGGTGGCCAACCGCTTTCAACCCGATGTGATCGTCGCCTTTGGCGGAGGCTCTCCCATGGACGCGGCCAAGATTGCGTGGGTGATGTACGAGCATCCGGAGGTCGACTTCGAGGACCTTGCCATGCGCTTCATGGACATTCGCAAGCGCATCTACAAGTTTCCCAAGCTCGGCGCCAAGGCTACGCTGGTTGCCATTCCCACCACATCCGGGACCGGCTCGGAGGTGACTCCCTTTGCCGTGGTCACAGACGACGCGACCGGCAAAAAGTATCCCATCGCCGACTACGAGTTGACGCCGGGCCTTGCCATCGTCGATCCCAACCTGGTGATGAACCTTCCCAAGCCGCTCACCGCATTCGGTGGCATCGATGCGGTGGTGCATGCGCTGGAGGCCTACGTCTCCATCATGGCCAACGAGTTCACCGACGGACAGGCGCTACAGGCGCTCAAGCTGCTCAAGGAGAACCTGCCCTCCGCCTACAAGAACGGCTCCCGCGATCCGCACGCGCGAGAGAAGGTCCACTATGCGGCCACCATTGCCGGCATCGCCTTCGCCAACGCATTCCTGGGCGCGTGCCACTCCATGGCGCACAAGGTCGGCGCGGCCTTCCATCTGCCGCACGGCTTGTCCAACGCGTTGCTCATCAGCAATGTGATCCGTTACAACGCCAACGACAATCCCACCAAGCAGGCGGCCTTCTCGCAGTACGACCGGCCCAAGGCAAAGTGTCGATACGCTGAGATCGCCGACCACCTCGCCCTGGGCGGCGCCACCAAAGATGAAAAGGTAGCCAACCTGATCGCCTGGGTGGAGGGCCTGAAGCAGGACCTGGAGATTCCCGCCTCCATGCAGGCAGCCGGAGTCAGCGAGAAGAAGTTTATGGAGCAGTTGGACAACGTGGCCCATGATGCCTTCGACGACCAGTGTACCGGCGCAAATCCGCGCTATCCCTTGATCGAGGAGTTCCGCGCCATCCTTCTCGATAGTTACTATGGATGGTCCTTCGTGGAACTCACCAGGCGCCAGGAGACGGAGGCCATGGCCGCATCGGCAAGGCCGCTTGCCGTCCTTGCAGCCAGGAAAGATCGTCTCCCGGAAGTTGCGGACATAGAGCCGGAGGACGAAGAAGAGACCCAACTGGCAAGTTGATTCTCCGTTGCGGACCTTACCCGCTTCGAGTCGCGCGCATCGCCTCGCCAACATCGTATGATGGCTTGCGGAGGCAGTGTCTATGCCATTGGAACCAGTCGATCGAAGATCATTTTTAAAGACAATGGGGTCTGCAAGCCTGTCCACGGCCCTGCCAGCGTCTGCGTTTGCAGCTTCCTCTTTCACCGGCAGCGTGATGCACGAGATTGCCCAGCCCGCGCAGATTGCATCCGTTCTGCCTGCCAATTCCGTCCGCTTCGCCGTCGCGGGCATGAGCCACGACCACATTTACGGCATGGTGGACGCCATGATCCGCGGCGGAGGAGAGATGGTCAGCGTCTACGCCGCGGAGCCGGAACGCGGAGTTGCATTCCTCAAGCGCTATCCCCAGGCGAAGGCGGCAAGGTCGGAGGATGAGATTCTCAACGATCCTTCGATCCAGCTTGTTCTCAGCTCTGCGATCCCCAATCAACGTGCCCCGCTCGGCATCCGCGTCATGCAGCACGGCAAGGACTATCTCAGCGATAAGCCCGGCGTCACCACGCTGGAACAGTTGGCCGCCGTGCGCAGCGCCATCGCCCAGACCAAGCGCATCTTCGCCATCATGTACAGCGAGCGGCTGGAAGTGAAGGCAGCCGTGCGCGCCGGAGAACTGGTGCAGGCGGGCGCCATCGGCAAGGTGATCCAGACCACCAATATCGCGCCCCACCAGATCGTTCAGTCGGGCGGCGACTGCTGGTGGAGCATCGCCCCGGCCCGACTGGTTCTGGGACCCCGAGCAAGTACGGCGGCATTCTCACCGACATCGGCTCGCACCAGGTCGATCAGTTCCTCTTCTACACCGGCTCCACCCACGCCGAGGTGGTTGCGTCGCAGGTGGCCAACGTCCGCCACACCGACCACCCCAAATTCCAGGACTTCGGCGACATGCTTCTGCGCGGCAACGCCGGTTTCGGCTATGTGCGGCTGGACTGGTTCACGCCCAAGGGTCTGGGCACCTGGGGCGACGGGCGGCTCTTCATCCTGGGCACCGATGGCTACATCGAACTGCGCAAGTATGTCGACATCGCCGGACGCAAGGGCGGCAACCACCTCTTTATCGTGGACCAGAACGAGGCCCGCTACATCGACTGCAACAACCTCACCCTGCCCTTCGGGCCGCAGTTGATCTCCGACGTCGTCCATCGCACCCACACCGCGCAGGACCAGACCCAATGCCTGCTGGCCGCCGAGTTGGTGCTCCGCGCGCAGTTGGCCGCCAAGCATGTGGAGATTGAGGGATAAAGGCAGCCAGCCGCTGGAAGTAGTATGAAATTTTGATATTTATATCGTCGACAAACCCAACGGATGGAGGCATAGTGTTGTCAGTTGTTTAGGGGGAGAAAATGAACAAAGGTATTCCGCCAGCCGACGGTGTCGATGTGATTGTTTTGAACAACCTAATACGCTCTAGTGCGAGAGTAATTCTGGCCCACGTGATCCAAATTCAGAAGCCGACGCAAACGATTGAGGCATGTCTGTGTGAAGCAAATCAAGAGCTGCTTGCTGCTCTAAAGCAAACCTTCTGAGTGTGCAGTCACGCATTGATTCTGTACGTTTCCATCCCATCAGCCACCACACGAAAGAACAAAACAGTATGAACCTCGCATATATCGCAAACGAGTTTTCCAGCGCGGGAGTTCTTTGAAAAGCAATGCTGGCCAGACGGTCCAGTCTGTATATTTTGTGGACTCATCGGGCAAGCGTATCGGTCACGCCGATTTAATAGACAGGCAGCTGCGGTAAACGATTGCTATACAAAGAGATTGTTCTTTAGTAAAGTCATCGGCGGGACTCCGCGTAAGGGAGTCCGCTGGATCAACGAACGTTCAAATTCAGTCAGAGGTAGAAACAATGCCTTCACTTACGACGGCGTTGGGAGTTGTTTTGCTCGTCCTACAGATCATCGGAACGGCGCAGCAAATCAAAACCAAACATCGATAAAACCCTGCGCTCTCGGTTTATGCCAAGGGCGCAGGAATCCATTTATACAAGGCTAACCAACCATGAAATCCATATTTGTTACCCTCTTGATCGCTGTACTGCTTTCGCCTGGGACTGGCGTAGCCCAAACACAGCAGAAATGCGATAGTCTACCGCATCCGGAAAGCGGACAACCGATGCCGTGCTTTCCGACCAATAATTCAACTTCCCCTCTTCCTCCCCTCCCGCCAGCGACTCCTTCCACTTCAGCCCCAAACCCACAACAGTACGAGCAGCAGGTGCAACAGCGCCAGCAGGAGGAACAGAAACGCCAGCAGGAGGAGCGCGACCGAATCCAAAAGTGCCGTACACAGGCTCAACAGGAGTATGAAAGCTGCGAACAGAAGCGACCAGCAGGAAGCACGTCGCCGGACACCTGCGTTGTAAGACTGTGCAACTGAGAGACTATTACTTGGTTTTCTTGATAGCTTTCTTAGCCTTCGGCTTCGCCCGTGCCAACGGCTTCACTTTGAGCAACCCAGCAATGGCTCGTTCCAAAGTGGACTGATGGAATGAGACGGGATAAGATGAGTTTGCCAAAATGTTAGGGAACTAAATCGCCGAATTTGTCCGATTCGGCTTGCTTATCCGCTATCTTAGCCGATAAATCTTTGTATCGCGCGATTTGTAGGACGGCTGTACGAGCTTCCGTACACAACAAATCGGCATCCAAATTGGATGAATCGAGCGTGTAAACCAGTTTTTTACCCTCCACTAACAGCGCCTCGCCAATGGCTTTGAGGTCTGACATCACTACCGTCAGTTCTTGCTTGTATGCCCTGAGTTCTTTTCTAACCCTGACGCAGTGTCTTTCCTGTTCATCGACTGTCATTTGATACCCCTCCGTATCTGCTTCTCTACTGTTAGACACGTTGGCGAAGGAAAGTGCGGCAGACGAAACAGACATTTTTTATAACCTATGGGTTTATGAAAGACACAATTGCCCAAGTTTACTCGTAACCTTTGTCCCATTCGCCGCGATCCTGCATCTGCGCAATCTCCTGGCGGGCCATCTCCTGGGCGCGCGCGTAGTCCGGCTTCGCCAACCGGTTCAGCGGCAGTTGGCCGGGTTCAAGAATGATCCAGTGGCGCGGCCGCATATACGATGGCAGGGAACGCGCGTGCCTGCTCAGTTCCTGCTGTGTCCAGTTCAACTCCGGGCCTCTTCTCCACCACGGCCACTACCGCCTCGGATACTACGGCGTGGGCCACGCCTACCACCACGCAGTTGGCCACCTTCTCCGCCAGGCCGCAGATATGCCGTTCCACATCGCCGGGGAAGATCTGGTAGCCAAACGATTTGATCACCCACTTCTCCCGTCCGGTCATGTGCAGGCCCGCTGCGTCTTTGTATCCAAGGTCGCCTGTATAGAGATAGCCGTCGTGCGAGATCGCCTGTGCCGTGGCCGTGGGATCGTTGACATAACCAAGAAAGGTCTGCGGCCCGCGAAAGCACATGTTCCCAATCTCGCCCGGGGGCAGTTCCTCGCCTGCGTTGCCATCGGCGCGCATAGGCTGACGAATCGTACAGGGATAGATGGGCATGTCCTGGCCGAGTCCGGTGAGGATAGCCTCCCTGCCTGCTGCGTCTGTCTGAACGTAGGTGCAGAATCCAGCGGCTTCGGTGAGCCCCAGCCCGCTGCCGATCACCGGCGCCATAGTCGCCAGCCGGTCTACAAACGGGCGCGACACCGAATGTCCGCCATAAGCGGCAAATCGCAGGCTGCTCATATCGTGGCGATCATAGTCCTTCAACATCCACTCCAAGTTGAACATGGCAGGGATCTGCCCCAGCAACTCCACACGATGTTGGGTAATGGCGCGCAACGAGCGGCCTGCGTCGAATACCTCCAGCAGCACAGCCGTGCCTCCCCCGAAGAAGGTGCTCATCAACGTCTCCGTCTGCCCGCCGACATGCGAAGCAGGCAGATTGACCAGGGTACGGGTGCCGCTGTCGCCCCCAAAGAAGCTACCGCACATACACATGTTCTGCACCGTGATGTTGCGATGCGATAGCAACGCCGGCTTGGGCGAACCTGTCGACCCAGTGGTAAATATCACCAGCGCGCCATCGTCTTCCGCAACATCGCAGAGTATCTCCGGTAGGGAAGCAGGGCTTGCATCCGTCACGGCAAGCATCGCTGCCTCGGCAATCGACTCATAGGAATGTGTGGCTGCAATCGCTTCCTCCGAGTCAACCGCAAAGCGCTGCTGGAGCCAGGGACATTGCGTCTGCACGGCGCGCCACAGCTCGCGAAAGTCGAACGGCGCTCTCACTCCCAGGCCAACAAATCCGCGCGGACGAAGGATCTCCAGCGCCCGAATCACCTCGGCGGCGGACAACCGCAGGTCTAGCGGCGCCACAATCACGCCAATCTTGAAGCAGCTATACTCCAGCAAAACGTGGTCCACCGACATCGGCAGCATAGTGACCAGGAAATCGCCCTTGGCAAATCCCAGCCGTAACAACTCCCTCGCCAGCGCCGTGGTAGTGCGGTCAAACTCGCTCCATGGCACGATGCGGTTACTCTCAGCAGCTACTATGGCCGGAACCTGCGGCCTCGCCTTCGCCCACTTCGCCACCACGCCATGCAGCAGATGGCGGTCGGCAAATGTTCGTTCGTAATTGTCGAGGGTAAATTGTGGCACTTGCATCGGCTCACTCAGTCATGTTGCTGAATCAGTCGATCATTCACCGCAGCACGCGTCAAGTGCTGGGTATGGCTGGTTCTTCGCGATACGAATCACACTTACAGACATCCTTAATTGGAGAATCCCGTGCAGAGTGAATAGTATTGTCCCGATGGCCTCCGATTGCATTCTGCCCGACTCTACGAAGCAGCTAGATGTCTTCTGTCTGACACTCCCCTGCGCAGCTAGGCGGCGACCCTGTTGAGTCGAGCCGAGCCAACTCTGCGTTCTGGCGCGAACAACACCCAGTGGTATTTTGTCGCTCTGGTGACGGCAGCCATTGCCATCAGCTACTTCGACCGGCAGACCCTGCCTGTGGCGATCAAGGCGATCCAGCGCACCATCCCCATCTCGAACCAGCAGTTTTCGTATCTGACGTCGGCGTTTCTGCTGGCGTATGCGGTGATGTATATCGGCGGCGGACGACTTCTGGACCGGCTGGGGACGCGGCTTGGCTTCACGCTGATTATGCTGTGGTGGTCAGTGGCGTGCGCGCTGCAAGGGTTCGCGACGGGGTTCACGATGCTGCTGGTCGCGCTGCTGCTGCTTAGGAATGGGCGAGGGCGGTGCGTTTCCGGCAGCCGTGCGTGTGGTGGCAGAGTGGATCGAGCCAGAGGAACGGTCGACCGCTATGGGGATCATCAATGCCGGGACGGCGGTGGGGAGTGTGCTGGCAGCGCCGGTGGTGACGCGGATTGTGCTGACGCTAGGCTGGCGGTGGGTGTTCTTTGTTGCGGGCGGGGTTGGGATGGTTTGGGTGCTGTGGTGGGCTGCTTCGTATCGAAGCAGGGTAACGGTGTCGTCGAATATGCTGGATGCGCGGGCGCTGGGCGAGCAGCTTACATTTGCTGAGCTGATCGGCATAAACAGCGTGAGGGCGGTGGTATTCGCGAAGTTCATGAGCGATTCAGCTTGGTACTTTCTGTTGCTCTGGCTGCCGAAGTACCTGTACGACGTGCGCGGTTTCGATGTGAAGCATGTGGGCACCTATGCGTGGATTCCCTATGCGGCGTCCGGCGTGGGGAGTTTTGTGGGCGGGTGGTACTCCAGCCGGCTGCTGCGCAGTGGGCGTTCGCTGGACGCGGCGAGGAAGATTGCGCTGGGACTGAGTGCGGCGTTTATGCCGGTGGTGATGCTGGTGCCGCTGGTGCCGGTGCAGGCCGCTATCGTTCTGTTCAGCATCGCGTTCTTCTGTCAGCAATCGTGGTCGGGCTTGATTATGACGCTGCCGGCGGACATTTTTCCGCTGTCGGCGGTGGGGACGGTGTCGGGTCTGGTAGGCTTCGGCGGTGCGATTGGCGGGGTCATCTTCGGCCTTGTAGCCGGACGGCTGCTGGACCATGGATTCGGTTATGGGACGCTGTTCGTGCTGGTTGGGACGTTCCATCTGATCGGCTATACGGCTATTCTTTTATTTGCCGGGAAAATCCAACCGCTTCGCGCGGATGACCTGAGGGAGATAGAGAGCAGAGTATGAAGATTACCGAAGTGCGTACGCGCGTTGTTCAGTGGGAGGGCGAGACCACGCCGCTGCCTCCCCATTTCTGCACCAACCCCATGGACCTGGTCACGCTTCCGCAGGCCTCCATGGGCAACTTTGCCTTCCACGGCTGGCTGCTGGTGGAGATATTCACCGACGCGGGCCTGGTGGGCCTGGGCAATGCGGCGCTGTCGCCCGCTGGTCACCAAGGCCTGCATCGATACCTACCTGAAGCCGCTTCTGATCGGCGCCGATCCGTGGGACACAGAGTTCCTGTGGCAGCAGATGTATCGCCGGACCATGGCCTTCGGCCGCAAGGGTGTCGCCATGACGGCCATCAGCGCGGTCGATATCGCCCTGTGGGACCTGCTGGGCAAGTCCGCCAAACAGCCTGTCTACCGCCTGCTGGGCGGGCGCACCAAAGAGCGCATCCCGGTCTATGCCAGCCGTCTCTACTCCATGCCGCTGGACGAGCTGCGCGTGGAGGCGCAGAAGTACAAGGACGAAGGCTACAAGGCGATGAAACTGCGCTTTGGCTGGGGGCCAATCGACGGCGCGGAGGGAATGCAGCGCAACATCGAGCTGGTGCGCACCGTGCGCGAAGTGGTCGGCGACGGCGTGGACGTGATGGCCGACGCCTACATGGGCTGGACTCTGGACTACGCCAAGCGCATGTTGCCGCTGCTGGAGCCGTTCAACCTGCGCTGGCTGGAAGAGCCTGTGATTCCCGACGATACCCGCGGCTACACGGAGCTGAAGGCCTACGGTCGCGTGCCGATCGCCGGCGGAGAACATGAGTTCACCGTCTTCGGCTTCCGCGAACTGCTGGAGGCCAATGCGCTCGACTACATCCAGTTCGACACCAACCGCGTCGGCGGCATCAGCCAGGCGCGCAAGATCTACCGCCATGGCCGAGGCCTTCCAGGTCCCGGTCGTTCCCCACGCCGGGCAGATGCACAACTACCACGTCGTGATGGCCAGCCTGAACTCGCCCATCGCGGAGTTCTTTCCCAAGGTCGATGTCGAGGTGGGCAACGAGCTCTTCTGGTACATCTTCGACGGTGAGCCGGAGCCGATCGACGGCTACATCGACCTCGACGAGAACATTCCCGGCCTCGGCCTCACCGTCAACGAAGAGTCGTTGAAACGCTTCAGGATTATCGAATAGAGGAAGGGAATCCATGATTCATCTGGTACAGATCGGCAATGGCAAGGAGCGGCGGGTCGCGCTGGTGGAAGAGCCGCATCTGCGCTGCCTCACCGAGGTGCAGAGCGTCTATGAGTTGGCCAAGGGATGTCTGCACCATGGTTGTGGGCTAGCCGCACGCGCGCAAACCCTTGCCAAGGGCGAGGCGCTTGACTACGACGCGATTTATTCGGGCAAGTCCGAGTGGCAGTCTGCTGCCGCCGATAGACGTGCCGGGCGATCCGTTCGCGGGTCGTGGTTTCGGGGACTGGGCTCACCCATCTGGGCAGCGCCAGGGAGCGCAATGCCATGCACGAAGCCGCGGCTACCAAAAGTGAAGCCGCGAAACCGGCCCAGACCGTGACCGACAGCATGAAGATGTTTCAATGGGGCGTCGAGGGTGGGCGTCCCGCGCCGGGCGAGATTGGCATTGCGCCGGAGTGGTTCTATAAAGGCACCGGCGCGGTCCTGCG
>CAWCWC010000019.1:0-32653 GCA_963799175.1 uncultured Acidobacteriaceae bacterium
GAACCGGACGCCGTACTGCATGGCCTCGCATACGGCGATCTGCAAGCGGCTGGGATGGAGCGACGCGCATTTGCAGGCGCTGTATGACGCGGACGAGAGCGACGAGTTCGACGAACGCGAGCGGGTAGCGATCCACCTGGCGGAGGCGATGACGCGCGACCCGCACAACTACAGCGATGCGGAGTTTGCGCGGCTGCGCAGCTTCTATCGGAGGGCGAGGTGGTGGAGTTGATGGCGGCCATCGGGCTGTTCAACTACTTCAACCGTTTCAACGACCTGCTGCAGATGGAGCCGACCCAACCGGCGACGGCGGAGGAGTTGGCCGAGGCGGGCGTGGTTCCGGTTTCGCCGCTAAGGGTACCGGTGAAAATTCATGGATAGAGCAGGACGGCGATGTTGTAGCCGGTGAAGGGGCCAGTGGAGTTGACGGCGCAGGCACCGACGGCGGCCTGATGGTAGCGTCCCGAGGCGAGTTGGGTTTTGAGCTCGTCGGGCAGTTGAGTGAGGTTATCGGGTGGTGAAGCGCATGGTGAACCATGGGCTTGCGAGTACCGGCGTATCCCGAGGCCATGGCGCAGGATTGGCGGGCGGCGGAGAGGTCGCCGGCATCGCTGTCGAGCGTGATGCGACCCGGCTGCGCAATGAGGGCACCGATGGCGGACTCCTGCTGCTGGAGGCTGTTGGAGGGCACGAGTTTGGCGAAGTCCTCGACGGCGTAGAGTTCGCCCTGACGTGCGATGACACGGATGCCCACGACGTCCACCTGGGGGTCGAGCAGGTTGGCACGGTGCTCGGGCGAGTGCATCCACATGTCGTGGATCTGGACTGCGCCGGGGGCTTCGGCGACGTTCTCGCTGATGAGGCTGAAGGCCACACCCATGGCTGCGCCGCGACTGCTGAGGCCTGGTTCGCCGGGAAACTGGTGGGAGATGGATGCGTGCGCGGCCATCGCCTGGGCGTGCTGGGCGGCGGCCCGAGCGAGTTGAGGGTCACGGTGCAGCAAAGGCAGACCGCGCGCGGCGCGCTCCTGGTTGGCAGCGGCGAGCAGATACTGCTCGGCGACGGTGGGAGTGTCCGCGGAGTTGACGGGCTGCTGCGCAAGGGCGCATGGCAGGAGGAGCAGAACGACTGCCAGCGTCAGCTTACGAAGCGTCGATGCGGGTAGCGGCTTCATGCAGGAAAGAACCCTCACACTTAGATGCAACCCGAAGTTGGGCAAAACGATGCGGCGAGGGCAGGCTTGTCATGTGTTACGCAGGGCGGGCAGGCGGTCGCGATAGCGCACGAGAAGCGCGACCAGCTTGCGGGCGCCCCAGTAGCGGGGGATAAAGCGCTTTGGGTTGGAGAGGCAGCGGAAGAGCCAACCGAGGTAGAATTTGTCTCCCCATACCGGAATATCTGCCTGGTCGCCACTGAGGAATGCAATGGCGGCGCCGATGCAATGGATGGCGGGCAGGTACGCGAGATTCTGCTTGAGATAGAGGCCGAGACGTTCCTGCGTGCCGCCTCCGATGGTAAGAATGACATGATGCGGGCGCAAGCGGTCGAGCAGCGCGAGCACGTCATGGTCGGCAATCCGCGCTGCGTAGATGGGGGCGATGTAAACGTACTCGGGACCGACTGCGATCCCGTTTTCCGCAAGCCATCTGAGGTTGGTTGACGCGCTATTGGGGCTGGCCATGATCCAGAGCGTGTTGCCGGACTGGCGCACATCGGGCTGCAACAGCAGCTCGCGCAGGTATACCAGACCGGAGAGCCGCTTGATCGAGTCACGCTGGAGGAAGTTCCAGACCATCACCATCAGTGCGCTGTCTGCGATTACGAGATCCGCGCCAAGCAGCGCATTGCGATAGCCCTCATCGCGGTCCATGTTCTTGAGCGCGGGGGCGGCCGGCGAGACCAGCAGTCCTCCGCCGCGAATGGTCGCAATGGCCTCAGAGGCCTGTCCTGCGAAGAAGGGGATGCCGAGGATCGTTCGATGGGTGCGGTCGATGGCTGGTTGGGAGTTCCCCATGCGCAACAGGCGCCTCGGTTCTGCGGAGTGCAGGCTGTCTTGCGCCGCCGGCGAGCAACTCGCTCTCGCCCCAGGCGCAGCGGCTGGCCTCTAGGCAGCGAACCCCACCATCGGTGTGCAAGACTTTGTGAAATGATTGTAAGGCATGATGACCAGCGCACCGTCAATTCGGCAACGATCGCGCCTGAGGCGGGCCATGCGGGAACAACCACTGGCGATGGTGGGCATACTGCTGTTGGCGAGCTTTGCGCTGTGCGCGGCGCTGGCACCTTGGCTGGCGCCACAGGACCCGGCGCAACTCGATCTGGGCGGGCGGTTGCTGGCACCGGGGCACGGGCACTGGTTCGGGACCGATGAGCTGGGACGCGACATCCTATCGCGAACGCTGTATGGAGCGCGGATCTCGATGGAGGTTGCGGTCTCGGTGGTGACGCTGTCGCTTGGCATCGGGCTGATTGCAGGTTCGCTTGCGGGGTTCTATGGGGGATGGGCCGATACCGTGATCAGCGTGTATGTGACCAATGCGTTTATGGCACTGCCGGGGATTCTGCTTGCGATTGCGTTTGTGGCGTTCCTCGGCCCGGGCTTGTTCAACCTGATACTGGCCCTGTCGATCTCCGGCTGGGTGGGCTATGCGCGGCTGGTGCGGGCGCAGGTGATGGCGGTGAAGGAGCGGGAGTTTGTGGAGGCGGCGCGGGCACTGGGCGCCTCCGATCTGCGCGTACTCGCCCGCCACATCCTGCCCAACATCGTGCAGCCGCTGATTGTGCAGGCATCCATCGGAATGGCGGGCGCGGTGCTGGCCGAGGCCACGCTAAGTTTCCTGGGGCTGGGTGTGCCGCAGCCGACCGCCAGCTGGGGAGTGATGCTGAACGATGCTCGCTCGCACCTGTTCGATTCGCCGCACCTGGTCGTCTTTCCGGCGATTGCGGTGATGCTGGCGGTACTGTCGTTCAACTTTATCGGCGACGCGCTGGGCGACTTTCTGGACCCGCGAACGCGGCTGACGACTGGGCTGTGATGGGCAGTGCTAAGAAGGCCATGACCGCGAAGAAGGCAATGACCATCGGGGTGATCTCCGACACCCATGGACTGCTGCGGCCGGAGGCGATCCAGGCGCTGATGGGAGTGGACCACATCCTGCACGCAGGCGACGTGGGCGACCCGCTGATCCTGGACAAGCTGCGCTGGATCGCTCCGCTGACGGCGATACGCGGCAATGTGGACGTTACTGGCGTATGCCGGCAACTGCCTGCCAGTTATGTAGTTGAGTTGGGCGGGCGGTACTTCTACCTGGTGCATTCGGTTGACGACCTCGACCTGGACCCGGTGGCCGCCGGGATTGCAGTAGTGGTGAGCGGCCACACGCACCGCGCGGAGAAGCATGTAAGAGGCGGCGTGCTCTATCTGAATCCAGGGAGCGCGGGGCCTAGGAGGTTCGACCTGCCAGCGACCCTGGCCAAGGTGAGCGTGGTGAATAGAGTGGTGCGCGCGCGCATCCTCACGTTAGCCTGCGGCTCGTGAGTGTAGACCCGATCTGAATCTTTGACCCTGGCAGGCTGGTTTGTTATAACTATGGAGTTGTGCGGCGAAGCAGCAGGACGCGGCACACACTGTTCCTGAGTAGCTCAATGGCAGAGCATTCGGCTGTTAACCGAAGGGTTGTAGGTTCGAGTCCTACCTCAGGAGCCAATCCTCAATAACTTGGCTCACGCTGCGCTCTGCTTGCGCTCCGTTACTCTGATTTGGGCCAGAGTGTGCATGGGTCTTAAGTTAGGATTTTGCAGTCCGGCACCAACTCGCAATCGCCAGCAAGAAAAACAACTCGGCGCCGTGAAGGAAAACCACGTAGGAAACGGCGCTGCCAGCAGAAGCTCCGAGGTGGACAGTATTGAAATTAAAAGCCCAGAGTAAGCGAAAGATCACCGCGAGGACAGTACAGATCAAGCCTAGCCAATAACCGACTGTGAAGAGTTGTTTTTCCATCTCAATCTCCTTGGTTTAAGTTGTTTGGTTTTGCCAGTGTAGGCAAGCGTACACCCATGAGTGCCCGGCCCGCCATATCTATAGCATTTTTACTAAAGGTGTAGACCGTCGCACAGCGAGCAAAATGCGGGGATTCTTCGCTGCGCTCAGAATGACAATTCATTTTTGGTCTATATCAATTGCTAAGATGCTCTAAGACTGCGTTCTATGGTCTGAGAGCATCTCTCGAATTTACGTGGATTAGGAAAAAGTGTGCGAGGTGGCTTTTACTTTCACTCCAGCGACCAGGACCTGTCGCGGGGAACCCCGATTGAGGAAAAAGCCACTCCGCTGCGGTGACTTCACTCTACTCCAATTCGAGAAAGACTCCCGGTGTCATCCGCAGACCTGCATGTTGTTGAACCTACGTTGATTAGAAGATTCTAGCCCTGCCTCAGGAGCCATATCTGTCAATTGGTTAGCGCGGGTCTTCACAGACATAAGCGAATAATAAGCGAATATGATAAGCTGTGTCTGTGGAAATTTTCCTGGTGAGAATGAGCGAACAGCCAACGCAACGGCAGCCATGGCCCGTGCAGGTGGCCGAGAGCGGGCCGGATGGTGAAGCCCACCCTGCGCTGATAAGCTGGTAGAAAGACAGCAGAAGAGCCAACCGGAGATCTAGAACCTGTGCCAACCAGCGAAGCTGCCCACGCCTACCATCCCCTGAGCATTGATGAGTATCTGCGCAAGAAGCTGCTGCCGGTGGAGGGCGTAATCCCTCATCTGCCGGGCATCGACATGTATGGAAACACGATTCCGGACGAGATTGTGGGCGGCGACGTATTTGAATACATCAATTTTCAACAGCGCTACAACATCGATGCGCGCATTGCCCAGGCCGAATGGCTGGCGAATGAGGTCCTGGAACCGCTTGCCCCGGGGGCCAAGGCGCGCAATTCCACCGATGAGCACGTCCAGTGGATGTCGACGCAGCCCGGCTACACGGATGCCGACGGAGTCCAGTTCAGGAAGGCAAAGAGTTCAGAGCAGTTGAGGATTGTGGAGAACCTGCGGGACCTTTACTTGTCCGCCGGGGTGCTGATTGTCGATGCGCAGGGCCACGGCATTATCGCGGCGAAGATCGCGTCCACCATACACGACACTTTGCAGGCGTTCATGCTGTCGGAGCTGGACCGCAGCGGGACCATCACACCGCGGCTGTTTGAGCAGCTCAACCTGCGACTTGCGCAGTCGGCAACCGCGCGCAACGCCCTGGGCCGCAACATGGATGCAAGCTCGCGCGAGATTGCCACGATGCTGTATGGCGAGATCCGTTCGACGGGGGAATTTCGCTTTGTCAATTTCGGTCATCCGCCGCCGTTGGTGTTCTCGGCAAAGTACAAGCGGTTCATGGCGGTTGACAGGGACAGCATGGCGCAGTTCCTGGCGCTGGGGCTGGAGATTCCCCAAGACCATCCCGACCGGAACCGATATATCTCCGTCAAAGTGAGGGAGAGACGGATGGACGCGTCCGATATCGCGGTGATCACGCTGATGGGCAGGGGAGACATTCTTTTTCTGTATACGGACGGTGTCTACGATGGCAGCGACGAGCCGGAAAGACGCAGGATCGAGACAATTATCCAAGAGCACGAACATGAGACTGCCAAGGAGATCTGCAACGCAATTCTGGATTACGCGGTGAAGCGAGACGGTCTGCTGCGGCAGGAGGGCCATAGCGACGAGATCGACGACAAGACTGCGTTTATTATCAAGCGAACGTAACTCATCCACGGCCCCCAGTTGTTCAGGAACGGGCGTTTCCAGGCTCATGCCAGCGCAGACAAGTGCGCGGCATGCAGCTCCTGCAGCGCGAAGACACTGAGCGTCCCTTCCTGTAGCGCGGCAATTCCCTCGGCCGCCGCGCGCGCCGCAGCCAGCGTCGTGATGGTTGGGACCCTCGCCAGCACCGCTGCCCGCCGGATCGCCTTCTCGTCGAAGAAGGTCTCCTGCCCGCGCGGAGTGTTGACGATCAACTGGATGCGGTCGCCCTTGATGAGGTCGACTACGTTGGGCCGCCCCTCCTTGACCTTGTAGACGCGTTCCGGCTGTAGGCCCGCACTCTCTAGGACCTCGGCGGTGCCATGGGTGGCAACCAGATGGAAGCCCATCTCGACGAAGGTGCGCGCCAGCTCGACGACGCCCTCCTTGTCGCGGTCGTTCACGCTGAGGAAGATGGTTCCCTTGACGGGCAGCATCTGGCCGGCGGCGATCTGCGCCTTGGCAAAGGCCTCGCCGAAGTTGTCGGCCACTCCCATCACCTCTCCGGTGGACTTCATCTCCGGCCCCAGGACGGTGTCTACGCCGGGAAACTTACCCCAGGGAAAGACCGGCGACTTGACATAAAAGTGCGCGCCGGTATCGAGGTCCTGGGCGCGCGCCACATCCTCCGGCAGCAATTCCTTCAGCGTGCGGCCCACCATGAGACGCGATGCGATCTTGGCCAGGGGCACGCCGGTGGCCTTGGAGACATAGGGAACCGTGCGCGAGGCGCGGGGATTCACCTCGATGACGAAGACCTTGCCGCGCTGGATGGCGAACTGAATATTCACCAGTCCGATCACATTCAGCGCCATGGCCAGCTTGCGCGTGTGCTCGCGGATAGTGCGCAGCACGTCGTCGCTGAGGTCCACCGCCGGCAGTACGCAGGACGAGTCGCCGGAGTGGATGCCAGCCTCCTCGATGTGCTGCATGATGCCCGCGATGACGATGTCGGTGCCGTCGCAGAGCGCGTCCACATCGCACTCGACGGCGTCCTCCAGGAAGTGGTCGATCAGTACCGGCCGCTCCTGCGAGTATTCAATGGCCGTGCTCATGTAGCGCAGCACCGCATCGTCATCGTAGGCAATGACCATGGCCCGTCCGCCCAGCACATAGCTGGGTCGCAGCAGCACGGGATAGCCAACGCGGTTAGCTCCCTCCAGCGCCTCGTCGACGGAGGTCACCATGGCGCCCTCGGGCTGGGGAATGCCAAGTTCCGTAATCAGTTTGCCGAATCGTTTACGGTCTTCGGCCAGATCGATGGACTCCGGCGAAGTGCCGATGATGGGCACTCCCGCGCGCTTGAGGGGGAGGGAGAGGTTGAGCGGAGTCTGCCCGCCGAACTGCACGATCATGCCGATCTCCGCGCCACTGGAGGCCTCGTGCTGGTAGACCGCAAGCACGTCTTCCAGCGTGAGCGGCTCGAAGTAGAGACGGTCGCTGGTGTCGTAGTCGGTGGAGACGGTCTCGGGATTGCAATTGACCATGATGGTCTCGTAGCCATCCTGGTGCAGCGCGAAGGCCGCGTGGCAGCAGCAGTAGTCGAACTCGATCCCCTGGCCGATACGGTTGGGCCCGCTGCCCAGGATAATGATCTTGCGACGCGAGGTGGGCGCGGCCTCGTCCTCCTCGTCGTAGCAACTGTAGAGGTATGGCGTGTAGCTCTCGAACTCCGCGGCGCAGGTGTCCACCAGCTTGAAGACCGGCTTAACGCCTAGCTTTGCGCGCAGCTCGCGCACCTGGTCTGTGCTGTCCAGCTTCCACTCGGAGGCGAGCCGCTCGTCGGAGACGCCCATACGCTTGGCGGCGTGCAGATTGTCGGCGGTTACGGCGTCGTAGCCGACAGCAACGACTGACTTGATCTCGTCTGTGATCTGCTTCATCTGGTTCAGGAACCACGGATCCATCGAGGTCATGCGCGCGATTTCGCGCACCGTCATACCCTTCTCGAATGCGTAGCGGATGTATGCCAGACGCTCCGGGTGCGGCGTGACCAGGCGCTGCGTCAGCCGCCGCGGCTCGATGTCCGCCGCAGTAGCCTTCTTGCCTGTCTCCAACGAGCGCACTGCCTTCATCAGCGCTTCCTTGAAGGTGCGTCCGATGGCCATGACCTCGCCCACCGACTTCATCTGCGGGCCGAGGCCCTCGTCGGCGCCGGGAAACTTCTCGAACTGCCACTTGGGAATCTTGACGACAACATAGTCGATGGTTGGCTCGAAGCAGGCGGGCGTGGCCTTGGTGATGTCGTTCTGAATTTCGTCTAGCGTATAGCCCACGGCCAGGCGCGCCGCGATCTTGGCGATGGGGAATCCAGTGGCTTTACTGGCCAGCGCGGAGGAGCGCGAGACGCGCGGGTTCATCTCGATGATGGTCATGCGGCCGTCGTGCGGATTGACCGCAAACTGCACATTGCTTCCGCCGGTCTCGACGCCGATCTCGCGGATGCATGGCGATGGCCGCGTCGCGCATTCGCTGATACTCGCGGTCAGTGAGCGTCTGCGCCGGGGCAACGGTGATGGAGTCGCCGGTATGCACGCCCATGGGGTCGAAGTTCTCGATGGAGCAGATGATGATGACGTTGTCCTTGAGGTCGCGGATGACCTCCAGCTCGTACTCCTTCCAGCCCAGCACGCTCTCCTCGATAAGGCACTCATGCACCGGCGAGAGGTCCAGGCCGCGCGCCAGGATGTCGGTGATCTCCTCGCGGTTGTATGCGATTCCGCCACCCGACCCGCCCAGGGTAAAGCTGGGGCGGATGACTACCGGAAAGCCGATCTTAGTGGCGAATGCCAGTCCGTCGCTCACGTTGCCCACCAACTGCGACTTCGGCATCTCAAGGCCGATGCGGTTCATCGCGTCCTTGAAGAGCAGCCGGTCCTCGGCCTTCTTGATGGCGGGCAGCTTGGCGCCGATCAACTCAACTCCGTATTTTTCGAGTACACCGGAGTCGGCCAATTCGACGGCGAGGTTCAGCGCGGTTTGCCCGCCCACGGTCGGCAGTACGGCAAATATTCCCGCAGCGGCGGTGTTGTTGCTGGCCATCCTCTCCGACTCGACGCGGATGATCTCTTCGAGGTAGGTGGCGGTGAGAGGCTCGATGTATGTGCGGTCGGCAAACTCCGGATCGGTCATGATGGAGGCTGGGTTGGAGTTGACCAACACAACCTCGTAGCCCTCGGCCTTGAGCGCCTTGCAGGCCTGCGTGCCGGAGTAGTCGAACTCGGCCGACTGGCCAATCACAATCGGCCCGGAGCCGATCACCAGAATCTTCGCAATGTCATTCCTGCGTGGCATTTACTTGTACACTTCCCGTCTGTGGCCAATCTCAAGTACCAGGACGATGAGTTCTCCGTGAATGATCTTGCAGATCAAGCGGTAGTTGCCAACCCGGTAGCGCCAGTGACCTTTGCGCGGCCCGGTCAAGGGTTCACCGATGAGACGAGGATCAGGCAGCTTTTCGAGCCTTTCCTGTAGAAACGAGAGCACCCGGCGTCGCACGACGGGATCCAGCGCGTACATCTGCTTTTCTGCGGTTTCCGTGAGCACGATCTTCCAGGGCATACTTCCTCACAAGTTTTTCCAGCGGAACCAGTCGTTCCTTCCCTGTCTCCACTCTCTCCAGTGCAGCCACCGCGATGAGATAGTCTTCACGGTCTTCCACATACTTCTGAATCGCCTGTCTTGCGTGGTAGCTCTTGGAGCGCCCTGTCTGCTGCGCCAAGGACTCCAGCCGATCTTCCAACTTCTTCTCCAATCTCACTCCGAGCATTGCCGCCTCCGTGTTTAACAGCGTTAAACAATGCTAACACTACATCGTTTTCTGCGGCAACAGTAAAACACAATCTCCCGAGCCGATCACCAGAATCTTCGCAATGTCATTCCTGCGTGGCATTCATCTTCTCCGCTTGCTTCAATATGGCCGCACAGGGCACACTCTGTATCGTCAAATAGACGGGCGCATCATTGAATCGCGCCACATATTTCTCCGCATCGTATGGCTTGTCGATACGGTCCTTCTCGCGGCTGTACAACACACGATGCGCTGGAATCTTGCCATCGCTTCCCGGCATCAGGTCCGCATCCCCCAGCCAATCGGCTAGTTCAAAGCCCGGTGGAACGATCGCACCCGGAGGCGGAACAGACTTCACGGTGACGGTGCCGTGAAGACCGGTCAAGCGGCCCGAAGTATCGAAGGTGTAATCAAACGCCAGCTCCGAGTCTGCAAAGAACCTGCGCAACTTAACCTCTTGCAACACACTTCCCTTGAACGTCATCTCGGTAAAAACCGTGCCTCCCAGCACCTCGATCAGCGGCCTGAACTGAAGCAGGCTCCACGCTCCGTTGGCTTCCTGCAAGCAAAACACCACCTTGGGAGTGGGGTCCTTGGCAAGCACCGTCGACGATGCCGCCAATAGCACCAACCACGCGATTGGCACTAGGCTCTTCACTTCACGCACTCCATCGCTTGATTCGGTTCACCGTTACTCTTGCTTTGAAAGGGCGGGGCTTCAGCCCCGCCGCTCGCGACCCCCACGGAACCGGGCTTTAGCCCCCGAGGGAATGCGTCCAACTCGAAACGCCCATTGGCCGAGCAATACGCATACTCTTCTGCCCGTTTCGCCAATCCCGCTTCAACCGGGTTGTTTGCGATGTATCGCCGATGCACTTCAAAATCCTCGTCGTCGCGAATGCGGTGGTCTGAAAACCCTGCAATCCATATTTCTCCTGTCCAACTCAGTTCCTTCTTCGCGCGAAATGAGAATCCGCCCTTGATGCACTGCACGGCTTTTTCAAGGCTCTCTTGCGGCGTAATCAATGCATGAAAATGGTCCGGCATTACGACAAAACCATGCAGCAAAAATCGCTCAGGCCTGTATCCAAGGAGTACTTGAAGGAATAACTGCGCCCAACGGTCATGCCTGAAGAACGGCTTACGTCCAGCAGTATTAGAGGTAACGAAGTAGGTCTGTCCGTTCTTCGTCGAAACCGCTCGATTTGGCCTCACGACATTCCCTCGGGGGCTAAAGCCCAATCTGTTCTAGTCCGTTACGGCGCGGCTAAAGCCGCGCCCTTTCAAAACGGCCTCACTTCTTCCACTCCTCCATCATCTTGCGGAAATCGCGGAACAGATAGTGCGAATCGTGCGGGCCGGGGCTGGCCTCCGGGTGGTACTGCACGCTGAACATGGGGTCCGTCCTGTGGCGCAGGCCGGCCAGCGTCTGGTCGTTCAAATTCGTGTGCGTCTGCTCCACATCGGAGGGTAGACTCTGGGGATCGACGTTGAAGTTGTGGTTCTGCGCGGTGATCTCCACCTTGCCGGTGCGATGGTTCAGGATGGGGTGGTTTCCGCCGTGGTGGCCAAACTTCAGTTTGTAGGTCTTGCCGCCAAGCGCCAGGCCGAAGATCTGGTGGCCGAGGCAGATGCCAAAGATCGGCTTCCTGCCCTTCAGCTTGCGCACCGTCTCGATGGCGTAGCCCAGCGGTTCGGGGTCGCCGGGGCCGTTGGAGAAGAAGACACCGTCGGGGTTGAGGGCGAGCGTCTCCTCGGCGGTGGTGGTGGCCGGGACGACGGTGACGCGGCAACCCTCGCGGGTCAACATGCGAAGGATGTTCTGCTTGATGCCGAAGTCGTAGGCGACGACATGCAGCGGTTCGCCGTTGGTGGCGCCATCGGACAGCGGCAGCAGCGCTTCGCCAGTCTGATTGCGCGGCTCGCTCTCGTCCCACTGATAGATGGACTTGGTGGTGACGATACTGGCAAGGTCGGTGCCTTCCATCTTGCGGATAGCCCGCGCCTTGGCTACCAGTGCGTCAGCATCGAGCGACGCGCCTGACGCGATGACGCCGCGCATAACGCCATGGGTGCGCAGATGACGCACCACGGCGCGCGTGTCCACCTCGGCCAGCACAGGAACGCCGCTGCGTTCAAGATAGTCGTCGGCCACCTCGGTGGCGCGCCAGTTGGAGCTAATCTGGGAGAACTCGCGCGTTACCAGGGCCTCGATATAAGGCCGCGCGGACTCCGCATCGCTGGGCGTCGTTCCATAGTTTCCGATGTGCGGATTGGTCAGCACCACAATCTGCCCCGCATACGAGGGATCGGTAAAGATCTCCTGGTAGCCGGTCAGCGAGGTATTGAAGACGACCTCGCCCGATGCCTCGACCAACGCGCCAAAGCCTCGACCACGAAAGATGCGCCCGTCTTCGAGGGCCAACATCGCCTGAATTGCCTGCATTGCCTCTCCTGCGGAATCCCCATAGGAGTGGATTCAATCGATTCTATCAGCATCCGCAGAGGACGCTTGCTGGTTGCGCCCGGTTTTCCACGCAATTCAGCACGCAGACGCAAAGAAACCAGTACGTGACCGAGTCATTAAGGAGTGAAGACCCCCGGTGGTCTGGGGGTCTTACGTATAGGTAGGGAATGATAGTGCGGATAGGGGAAGCCGGAACCGTGGGAAGTGCTGGCCCGACAAATTACTTGGTACATTCCATGAGACGCGGGTATTGAGAAAAAGTTGCCTAATATTCTTCAAAATGGATATTAAAATCTGTGGATATTCCAAAAACAGAATTACTCAAACCTGTCCCAGACCTCAATATGGGGGTTAGTTATTGATTATATTGAGGTTATTGAGATTTCTCTTAAACCAATGTCTCAGATGAAGTTCAGGAACGACTCCCGTTGTAGTTGTGCGCCAGGGAAGACTGCCTCAAGATTGCGCGATCCCAGAGTCTTGGAAGCCACTTCGCCCAGCACATTGCGAAAGTCTGTCGTCACAGAAAGGTCACGCCCATCGTTCAACTGCTCGTTGGCAAGCCCCGGCCATCGTCCGTAGACCTTTCCGCCTTTGATCTGGCCTCCCAGCAGGAACATCACGTTGGCGTGTCCGTGGTCAGTGCCTTCAGTGCCATTCTGGCGAACAGTGCGGCCAAACTCCGACATGGTCACCAGGGTGACGTTCTCCGCGCCGTTGCCCATGTCGAGCCAGAAGGCTGCAATCGAGTCGGAGAAATCCTTCAGACGATTGGCCAACTGCCCTGTGGCCGCGCCCTGGTTCTGGTGGGTGTCCCAACCGCCGATGTCGGTGAATGCGGCTTCGACACCAAGGTCCGCCTTTAGCAATTGCGCGATCTGGCGCAAACTGTTGGCAAAAGGAGTGGTTGGATAGACCACGCCAGCGGCTGGCCGATAACGCGCCGGATCGGCCGAGCGCAACATCTTGACTGCATCGAAGGTCTCCTGCGCGGTGCCATGCAGCATGGCGTCCGAGCTGGCGTCGTACATGGCCTGAAAGGTGTTGGCAATGGGCGAGGGCTGCGGCCCACGGCCTGCCACGGAGAAGTTCGCCAGATTGTTGAGAGCAATCGCCGGCACACGACCAGCTAGTGTGAGGGGGACTTGCGTGCCCAGAGCTACCGCACGAAACGCCGAATGTGTTGCATCCAACGGCTCTGCCAGGAGGGCGCGATTCAGCCAGCCGTCCTGGGTCGCCTTGACTCCAGGCGTTCCGCTCTCCATGTAATCCTGCGCGTCGAAGTGAGAGCGAGAGGGGTCGGGCGATCCGGCGGCGTGAACGATCGCCAGGTGACCGGCATCGTAGAGCGGTTTGAAGGCGGCCATCTGCGGATGCAACGCGAAGAAGCCATCCAGATCGATCGCCTCACCCGGCTGGACCGCGATGGAGGGGCGCATAGCGTAGTAGTTCTTCTCGCGATAGGGCACCACAACGTTGAGCCCGTCTACCGCGCCGCGCTGAAATATCACCACCAGCTTTTTGTTGCTGGCTGCGGCCGTGGTTGCTTCGGCGAGCACGCTGCGGGTCAGGAACGACGGAATCGCCGAAGTGCCGATCAACGCCAGAGCTCCATTTTTCATGAACCCGCGACGGGTGACTGCGCTCCCGAACAGTCCGCGCTTGAGTGCATCGCGGCCGCAGAGATCGCAACCCCAGTCGTCTTGCTCCGCCGAACCCCATCCTCTGCTGGCCATCGCTCCACTCCTGCCGTACGGACTCTACAGCCCTTCACTGGGTTAAGACTCCATCTTAGACATGAAGTTGCACAAAATCCTCGCGCACATAGTCCTTCGCCAATTCCTGATATGGCAGCATCCGGAGCGGCGCATCATGGCAATGGGCAAACGGCGCTGAATCAAGGGAGTAAGGAGGTGAGCGTAGTGTTGAGGGGTGACGATCAGATTGGCAACTCCGATTCGACAGCGGACGATTGCATAATTAGGATGCAGGGGGAGAAGAGGGTGACCACGACGGCGGTTGATGCGGCGGCGAGCAGGAACGCGGCTGTGCCGGGCAGGAGCGATCGCAGGCTGCTGCTGTTTGTGCTGCTCAACATCCTGGCGGCGAATGCCGGATTCAGGCTGATCGCGCACTTTGTGTTTCATACCGCTGTGGAGGAGATGCGGATACGCTACTGGTACTTCTTCCACTTCCAGCAATGGAGCGATTCATGGACTCCGATGCTAGGCTCAGTGAACTACTTCCTGGCGCATCCCGGACTGGCGATCTACCAGGCAAAACTGTACGACACGCTGATCTATCCGCTGACATCGATCCTGCCGCTGCTGTGGATGAAGCAGGCTGGGATGAGCGATGCTGGGGTGCTGCGCGCGCTGATGATTGCATCGTGGATCGCGGTGGTTGTTGTGGTGGCTCTACAGGCGCGGATTGCGGTTATATTGACAGGACGCGACAAGTTGAGTTGGCGGGCCGTGGTGGCGATTCTGTTTGGCGCATTCTTCTTCATGCCCATCACGCTTGCATATTCGCTGGGCCAGGCACAGATTTTTCTCGATCTCTTCTTCACGCTGCTGGTGCTGTTCTGGATTGATGGCAGCGAGGGTCCGGCAGGCGTGATGATGGCACTGCTGGCGATGGTGAAACCGCAGTTCGGCCTGCTGCTGCTGTGGGCGGCGCTGCGCCGGCGGTGGAGCGCGCTGGCCTCCGGCATGGCGGCGCTAGGGGTGGGAGGCGCGGTCTCGCTGGCGGTGTTCGGCGTGCGCAACAACCTGGACTATGTGCGAGTGATGGCCGGCCTAAGCCGCAAGGCACAATCGCACTACGCCAACCAGTCGATCTTCGGGCTGCTGAACCGCGCCATCTTCAACGGCGAAAACCTGCCCTATCACCCGTATAACTATCCGCCGTTTGTGCCGTGGATATTCGGCGTCACGCTGGCGACAACCGCGGTGCTGGTGCTGCTGGCATTGGCATACCCATGGCGTGAGCGGGCGGGCGGCATGGCCGACTTGTCCGCAATCGCAGTGGTCTCGGTGATTGCGACGCCGATGGCATGGGAGCACCACTACGGCGTGATGCTTCCCATCTTCGTATGGCTGTGGTTCGGACTGTACCGGCGGGGAGCAGGCAGCGTGTGGCCGCTGGCTCTGGCGTGGGTGCTGATCGCGGACTTCCTGTCGCCGCTCAATTTGCTGGCGGCGATTCCGGTGGCGAACCTGCTGCAAAGCTATATGTACTTCGGCGCTCTGCTGCTGCTGTGGTTGCTGCTGCGCGCGCGTATGGTTTCAGAGCAGCAAGCTACACTTCGCCTCGACGAGAGCCGAACCAAAGTTCCCGAGACCTAGCGAAGAGTATGCGAGGCGGTATTCCTTCCACCCCAGCGACGAGGACCTGTCGCGGGAACCCCGGTTGAGAGAAAACCGCGCTAAACTCGCTCGCCCCGGATATACCTACTCTGGTTCCGCTCTAACGGGAGGACGTTGCGCGGCACTCCGCACAAGGGCGAGGCTGATCGGGCTAGGATGGATCCTCGGATGGCGGCTCGACGACGGACGGCGCGGCAGCAGGTTGCGTTGTGGAAGAAGGCGTCGCGGAAGACTGAACGATGTCGTTGATGCGGACGACATGGTCTGCCTGCGGGCCCTTGCTGCCCTCGATGATGTCAAACTCGACCTCATCGCCTTCCTTGAGGCTCTTGTAGCCGTCGCTCTGGATGGAGCTGTAATGCACGAAGACGTCTGCCCCGCCGTCGCGCCCAAGAAAGCCGAAGCCTTTCGCGTTGTTGAACCACTTCACCGTACCTTTATATTGTGCCAATTTGTACGCTCCTTACGGTGGCCCTAAGTTGGTTGGCTGGCCGACTGAGCCGCGCCTGCGCTGTACGACGCTGAACTCTGGCAGAATGGTTTTCCAGTGATGTCGCAGCATCGCGTGCATTGAGATACAGTAACAAACTTCCGGTGGCTGAACGAAACAATTCATAGGACAAAAGACTTAGGGAAGGGCCGAATAAAAAGCATCTGCCATGCTCCGGATTCCCTTAGGCGCCAAAGCCCCACGGATATCCAATTTGTATTAAGGACTGAGACCCAAGGCTATCTTGGGGTTGCCGGCCCGTTGCTTATAACGTGCGTACAGAATGAGACGTTTCAGGGGCCCTCGAAGACTCGGAGATTTGAGTACGGCGCCTCGCGAGGGGCGATTTTACGGAATCCTTATCGGAGCGGACAGCCCCCCTGGAACCACGGCAACGGAAAGCGGGGGATTTTCTTCCGTCTCTGCATGTATCCTGCTGGAGGCCCTGTTCTTCGCGCATGAAACGAATTCTGACCGCATCTCTTCTGATCCTCGTGGTTGTCGCGCTCATCTTCCGCGGGCAGCCGTGGATGCTGACTCTGGCGGCCGCCCTAGTCGCCGAACTGGCGGCGTACGAGTACCTGCAACTGGCCAACGCGGGGGTTGCAAGCATCCCCACCTGGTGGATGCTGTGCGGCACCGCGGTGGTCTTTCTGTTCACACTGCCCAACTTCCCCAACGAAGCGGAGTTGCCTGCTTTGAGCGCACTGGCAATCATCTTGCTGGCCTGGACAGGCTTCCGCGCGCCTCTGGACCGGATACTGCCGGACGCGGCACGTGGCCTCTTCGGGTTGGTCTATGTGGCGTATCCGCTGACCCTGATCCCGATGATCTGGAAGCGCGACGACGGTAAGCCGCTGCTTCTGTTCCTGATGGTGTGTGTGTGGGCGGGAGACATTGCAGCGTACTACGTTGGCCGCCGCTATGGCCGGCACAAGCTCTCACGGCTGAGCCCCAACAAGAGCTGGGAGGGATCGATCGCCTCTGTGGCAGGCAGCGTTGTCGCAGGCCTGGGGGTGGTATTCGCGGGCGAGCTGCTCTCGACGTACTACGGCAACACCGAGCTTCATATACTGGAGCCGGTGTGGCAGTCGGTTGTGCTGGCGGCGATTATCAACGTGGCCGCGCAACTGGGCGATCTGCTGGAGTCGGCGATCAAGCGCGGCGTGGGGGTGAAGGACTCTGGAACGATGCTGCCGGGCCACGGCGGCATCCTGGACCGCATCGACGCGCTGCTGGTGGCGGCGCCCGCGCTGTGGTGGGTGCTGCTGCTGAAGGACGCGTTCAGCCTGGGAAGGTTCTAGCTCGGTGTTTGCGTGCCCTAAAGAACCGACCACTGTAATCTGCGTGTATCTGCGAAAATAGGGAAGTGAAGAAGATTGCCATCCTGGGCTCGACCGGATCGATCGGCCAGAGCACCCTCTCCATCTGCGAATCGTTTCCCGAGCGTTATGAGGTGGTGTCGCTGGCCGCCGGGCGCAACCTCGATGTGGCCTTCGCGCAGTGCCATCGCTGGAAGCCGCGCGTGGTCTCGCTGGCGACGGAAGAACTGGCCGATGAGCTAGCCAGGCGCCTGCGCGAGGCTGGAACCCGAGATATCGAGGTGCTCTACGGCACGGCCGGGACGGTCACGGTGGCCACGCTGCCGGAGGTTGACTTTGTGGTTTCGGCGATTGTGGGGGTCGCTGGACTGGAGGCGACCTACGCGGCGGTCTGTGCGGGAAAGACTGTAGGCTTGGCGAATAAGGAGTGCCTGGTTGCCGCGGGCGAACTGATTCTGGCCGCTGCGCGCAAACACAATGTTGCGCTGCTGCCCATCGACTCCGAACACAATGCGGTACATCAGTGCCTGCGCGGCGGGCGGGCCGCGGAGGTCAAACAAATCTGGCTGACGGCATCGGGCGGGCCGTTCCGCAACACTCCCGCCGAGGAGTTCGAGCACATTACACCTGCGCAGGCGCTGAAGCACCCGACGTGGGTGATGGGACGGCGCATCACAATCGACTCGGCGACGATGATGAACAAGGGTTTCGAGATCATTGAGGCCTGCCGGCTGTTCAACCTGCCACCGGGCAGGATTCGGGTGACGATCCATCCGCAGTCCACCGTGCATTCTCTGGTGGAGTTTATCGATGGTTCGATCCTGGCGCAGATTTCTGTGACCGACATGCGGCTGCCGATTCTGTACGCGCTGGCCTACCCGGAGCGGGTGGACGCACATATTGCGGCTTCAGCTTTAATATTCGATCTAACTACGCTGAGTCAATTGGACTTCGCGCCGCCAGACCTTGCCCGTTTCCCGTGCCTGCGCCTGGCCTATGAGGCGGCAGAATCCGGCCCAGCAGCCTGTATCGCGCTGAACGCAGCCGACGAGGTTGCAGTGGCTGCATTCCTTCAGGGGGCCATCCCCTTCCTGGGAATCCCGAGTACAATCGAGAAGGTGCTGAACGCTACCCCATCCCACGCACCTGCGTCTATCCAGGACGTGCTGGCAGCGGACGAGGCAGCCCGAGCGTGTGCTCGCAGCGTGATCGCGCAGCACGCCGCACTCAACCTCCGCGCCTGACCCGCCGTAACTTGATCGCAAGACACTGAAAAGGGAAATTTCGTATCTTATGTCCACAGTTCTTGAACTTCTTCTGGTGCTCGGCTTCATGGTGCTGGTGCATGAATTTGGCCATTTCGCGGTGGCCAAGTGGTGCGGCGTGCGGGTGGAGACCTTCGCCATCGGCTTCGGCAAGCGGGTGGTTGGCTTCAAGCGCGGCGGCACCGACTACCAGATCAATGCGCTGCCACTGGGCGGATACGTGAAAATGGCGGGCGAGATTCCCGGCGAAGAGGTGTCGAACGACCCCGGTGAGCTGAACAACCATCCACGCTGGCAGCGCATGCTGATCGCACTGGCCGGTCCGCTCTCCAACTTTGTGCTGGCGTTTGTGCTGATGGCCGCCGTTTATATGGTGCACAACGAGGTTGGTGAGTATCTCTCCAGTCTCGCTACAACTGACTACATCTCTCAGGGAACCCCCGCGGCCACGACCGGTATTCAATCGGGGGACACCATCGTCCGCTTTGACAACATCGACGAACCCACATGGTCTGACGTACTCAACCATTGCATGCTCGAATCTCCACCAGACTGTACCTTTCTCATATGTGCATGATGGCCGACGCATCAACACCACGTTCTTCGTTGATTCCAACGAGGCCACCCCCGAGGATTTCACTCCCGAATCCCTTATTGCCCTCGGCTTCTTGCCAAAGGAACAGCCCACGCCGGTGAAAGTGTCGTCGCTAATGCCGGACAGTCCAGCGGCACATGCGGGTCTACAGCCGGGTGACCAGATCGTGAGCATTGACGCAGTTGGCCTGCATTCCGTCTATACGCTGCTTGCCTATATGCAAGACCGCAAGGGAGCGCCCGCTGCAATCGAGGTGCTGCGCCAGGGCCAGACCATGCTTCTGAACATCACTCCGGAGTTGACGGACGAGGGCGGCACCAAGGTATACCTGCTTGGCTTCCACCCGGTGCCTCCTCCCGTGAAGGTGGAGAAGCTCTCGTTTGCCAAGTCTCTGGGCAAGTCGTGGGATTTCAGTGTGCAGAACTCGATGCTGATCAAAGACGTGGTGAAGGGGATGTTCGAGGGCCATGTCTCTGTGCGCAGCCTTTCGGGACCGATCGGCATCGGGCAAGCGGTGCATGAGGCCGCGCAGGCGCCGGGGTGGACGCCGCTGATCGGCGCCGTGGCGATGATCTCCATCAACCTGGGCGTGGTCAACCTGCTGCCGTTTCCCATTCTCGATGGCGGGATGATCTTTCTGCTGCTGGTGGAGGGTATCTTCCGCCGCGACCTTCCCATGGAGGTCAAAGAACGCATCTACCAGGTTGCGTTTGTCTGCATCGTCCTCTTCGCCGCGTTCATCATCTGCAACGACATCGTCAAGCTGCATCTGCCCATCCTCGCCAGGCTCAGGCTGTAAATGCCCGGCGTCCCATGATTGAGGCGCCAAACTCGAGCCGGCGGGCCAGACACGGTCGATCTTTGCGAAATGAGAAAGAGGACTCCGTGGACTATACATTTCTTGCCAATCTGCAACAGGAGTTCGTGTTGCCGGAAAAAGGCATCCTGAGCCGTGTTCTGCACAAGGACGAGCACGCGAACGTCACCTTGTTCGGCTTCGCGGCGGGAGAGGAACTCTCAGCGCACTGCGCGCCGACGCCTGCCGTCCTGTATTTTCTGGAGGGAAAAGCGGAGGTCCAGTTGGGAGATGACAAGGTAGAGGTCCAGCCCGGCTCCTTCGTATATATGCCGCCGATGCTTCCCCACGGAATCGCCGCCAGGACCGCGCTGCGCATGTTGCTGGTGCAGATGAAGGATGGATCGCAGTCGATATGAATCGTGCATGGCATACACAGCGATTCAACCGCGAAAGAACTCTCCCAACCGTGAAAGAATAGGAGCATGAGTTTGTTCAGTTCGGTCTACGCAGAGAAGAACGTCGAGGTGCGTGCGGCACTGAATGGCATTGGCTGCCCTACGCCAAGGCGCGTCGAGGAGATTCTGGCGCAGAGCGAGTCTGGCGAGCTACGTCTGCCTGAACTAGCAGAGCTGATCGAGGTGGGAGCGACGAAGGACGCGGACGAGCAGTTCGAGATGCTGCGCGCGCACACACGCAGGCGATGGCGCGCCACCGAGGGGAACCGCGTGCGCTACGTGGCCCCGATTTACGTCTCCAGCTACTGCGTGGACGCCTGCCCCTACTGTAACTTCTCTGCCCTGCGCAAGGACACGGTGCGCTATCGCCTGAGCCAGGGCGAGCTGGAGCGGGAGATTCAGTCGGTGCTGACACGCGATGCGCGGGTGGTGGAGCTGGTGTACGCCACGGACCCGGAGTATGACACTCGGCTGCTGGTGCGCGACGTCAGTTGCGTCGTGGAGGCCGTGCGCGATCTGGATGGCGGCGGCGTTCTGCTATGCACCGAGTACTTGTCCAGCCAGGCTTATGAGGCGCTGGCCGATGCGGGGCTGCGCGGCATTGTGCAGTGGGACGAGACGCTGGACGAGCACGCGTATGCGCGATGGCACTCGGCCAGTCCGCGCAAGGCAGACTTTCGTACACGCATGGACAACCACGACCGCGCGCTGAATGCGGGACTGGAAGTGGCCTCGGGAGCGCTCTTCGGATTGGCAGATTTCCGCTACGACGTTCTGATGCAGGTGTCGCGAGTGCGCTACTTCGCCGAGGCATACGGACGAGCTCCGTTCGTGATGGGAACCGCACGACTGAAGCCGATTGCGGGAAGGGAACTGCACCTGGCGACCTCGGTCAGCGACCGCGCGCACGAGACCGCACTGATGGTCTACAAGATTGCGGCGCCACACATCGGCCGCTGGCTACAGACCCGAGAGACCTTCGAGATGAACCTGCGCAACCTGCTGGACGGCGACGTCTTTACCTACTCCTGCGGCGAGGTGCAGCCCGGCGGATACACGCAGATCCATACCAACTCGGTGGCCGGCGCGCAGTTCGGGGTGAACGAGATGGAGCGCAGTTACGTGGACCGCGAGCTGGCCGGCGAGGGCTTCGGCATCGACTATGGATGGATGACCACTGCGTGTACCAGCGCACTGGCGGCGCGCTAAACCGTGTGGGTCTATTATGTTGCTGTGGGCGAACCGGGGATTGCTAACTTCGAGCGCGGAGCAGGGTGGCGATCTCGTTCGCGGCCTTGCGGGCGTCGTCGATCTTATCCGGCGGATAGCTGACCGCTCCCACGCGCGCATGCCCGCCGCCGCCGTAGCGCTCGCATATCTCGGCCAGGTTGGCCAACTCGGAGACCGGCAGCGGGGTCCATGGATTGGTCCCCACCGCGACCTTGGCTCGGAAGCTGGACCGGCTCAGTCCCACGTTGTAGGTAGCCGACGGATGCAGGTAGTAGGGGATGAACTTGTTGTAGCCCTCGGTGAGCTGGTCGGTGATGTCGAAGGTGACGACACCGCGCGCGAGCACCGTTCGCCGGCGCAGCAACTCGATGCCGGCAAGGTGGCGCTGCATTAGAGGCCCAAGTTCCGCCTGGATAAAGGGCTGGTCGAGTACCTGCTGCAGGCCCATCTCGGTAAGCAAGGGAATGACGCGCGGCACAAAACCTTCACCGGAACTCTCGATGGCCATGGTCAGTTTCATGGCGGGCGCGGCCATCTCGACCGCGGCCTGGGCGCTCTCGTACTTCGCTCCGTCCACGATGTTCGCCCAGTGGATCAGCTCCGTCAGCGGCCCGGTATTGAAGCCGAAGCGGTCCCGCGCTACATCGGCGATCAGACTGGTACAGGAGATATATGCGGGATCGAAAAATTTTCCGCCGTCGGCAGGCTTGCGCAACGCCAGCACCCTTGGTGAGTTCGCCTGCGCCTGCCATGCCAGGAAATCGTGCCGGTCTTGCGCGGTGAGAAACGCACTCTGGTGATGGTCGAACCACCACGTCACCCTGGGCGAGGCGGAGTACTTGAAGTCAACGATTGCATTCTCGCCGTCGATAAAAGCAGATTCGTCGAAGAGTGAGCCGGCCGCACGGTGCATGAGCCCGTAGTAGGAGAACTGCTGCACGGTCCCGATGCGCTCGCGATGAAAGCGCGTAAACAGCGACGCCGAGCACGCGCCATCGAAGCAGTGATCGTGATAGAAGACACGGCAGTTCAAGCGGCAGACCCCCAAACCGGAAGTTCGAACTTGCAGCCAGGCTATGCTGTTACGCAACGGAAGGCCGCATCTGTGCGAAGCTATAAGGATTGACGCAGCGCGCGCCTGTGTCAAGCTGCCGATTGCAACCTGGGCGGAACGAAGGACCCGATCGTTCCGTATGGACTTGCAGTCAACCGAGGAGAACCCCATGCCGGATGCGGAACAGCCAGCAATCCACGAGCCTATGACGCCCGAGCCGCTCGATCGCCTGGACGCGTCCAACGTGGAGAGCGCACCGCTCGTCCTACAGACGCCGGGCTTTACCATTCGCGAGGTTTTCCTTGGGCGCGACGGACTGCGTGCCGGCTGGAGCCTGTTGCTCTACATCGCATTGCTTGCTGCGCTGCTGATTGGCGCCGGAAATCTGGTTCGTGTGATACGCCACCATGCAATATCCTCAAAGCCAAACGCAGCCGCACAAGCTTCCAATTCCAACGCGCCTGTGCCCTCCGAGCCGATGCCTATCAGCACAGTCTCAATCGCAGAGGGGATATCGTTGTTTGCGGTGGTAGTTGCAACGTGGCTGATGGGAAAGATCGAAGGCCGGCCAAATTCGACCTATGGACTGGGCGGAAGACGTCGCACGCGTAACTTTTTGAGCGGACTTATCTGGGGCGTTGCGATGCTCTCGGTTTTGGTCTTCAGCTTGCGCGCCTGTGGGCTGCTGGTCTTCGATGTGCGCCTGCTCTTCGGGGGCAGTGCATTTCGCTACGGACTGGTCTGGTTCACAGGGTTTATGCTGGTTGGCCTCTTTGAGGAATACGGCTTCCGGGGTTACCTGCAATTCACGCTAGCGCGCGGTATCAACGGCATCTCCGACTGGCTGGGTTCGTTCGGCACAAACGGCCCAGGCCAGCGCTCAAACGACCAGAAAGCGCTAGGCTTCTGGATTGCGGCCCTGCTGGTCTCCTTCGGGTTTGGCTTCATCCATCGAACGAACGCTGGCGAGTCGTCCATCGGTCTGCTCTCCGCAAGTCTGGTCAGTATGGTTTTTTGCCTCAGCCTGTGGCGCACCGGATCGCTGTGGTGGGCCATCGGCTTCCATGCGGCGTGGGACTGGGCAGAATCGTTTCTCTACGGAGTGTCGGACAGCGGTACGGTGATCCAGAACCATCTCCTGAATACGCATCCCCTGGGCCGTCCGATTTACTCCGGCGGTCTCACCGGGCCGGAGGGCAGTCTCCTGGTCTTGCCCATCCTCGCATTGACCGCCGCAGTGATTCTGCTTACGCTGCCGGACGCGCGGCGCAACCTGGCAGCTAGTCCGAGCAATCCAATACTGCATTAGACTTTCCGTAAGACATGAGCCGCGACGACCCGAACTCCAGTGACAGCAACGCCTCGGCCGATCCGAGTAATGACGAGCCGCGCATCGAGGGCCATCCACGGCCGATGGAAGACGGGGACGGAGCCGATACCGATCGGGAAGAACTGTTGGTACCGGACAACCAAGAGGAAGACACGTTCAAAGCCGGCAGAGATGAGCCCACTGGCCGCGGCGCGGGACGAAGGCTGCATATCTTCGGTCTGTTTCTCGCTCTACTCGCAACGCTGGCCGCAGCGGCGATCTTCGCAGGGCGTCACGGTGTGCGCACCGCGATGCGAGAGAACCTGCCGCAGCTGGACGGGACACTCACGGTGTACGGACTTGCCGCGCCGGTGACGGTGGAACGCGATGCCCACGGCGTGCCTCATATCCGAGCCAGTTCGATGGACGACCTGGTGTTTGCACAGGGTTTTGTGACGGCGCAGGACCGATTGTGGCAGATGGACCTGCTTCGCCGCCACGCCGCAGGTGAGCTTGCGGCGGTCCTCGGCCGATCCATGCTGGAACACGACCGGCTGCAACGAATGCTGCAGATACGCGCCTCGGCGGACCGTGCCATAGCCGCACTGCCCGCCGATCAGAGGCACTGGATGGAGGTGTATGCGCGCGGAGTGAACGCATCGATCACGGCCCAGCGCGCCCACTTGCCCGTGGAGTTCCGCCTGCTCGGCTATCAGCCAGCCTTCTGGACCCCGCGGGACTCGATTCTGGTCGAGTTGGCCATGTTTCAGGACCTCACCACGGGCTTTCCGGAGAAGCTGGGACGCGAGGCGCTGGCCGCGCATCTCTCTGCCGACTTGATGGCCGATCTTTATCCAGAAGGCTCCTGGCGCGACCACTACCCAGGCCAGCCGGCTCCCGATGTGAGCGCACCCCAGCCAGAGTTCAACGACATTCCGCTGGACGAGTCGCAATCGAGACTCCACCTACCGGCGCGCGACACCCCCTCCGCAAGCGATCTGCTGGCACTTCGACAGACGCTCGCCTTGTTGCACGCTCCCTGCGACGGATGCGTTGCCGGATCGAATGCATGGGCCGTCTCCGGCACTCGTACTGCTTCAGGAAAGCCGCTGCTCTCCAACGATATGCACCTCTCGTTGAGCGTTCCCGAGCTGTGGTACGAGGCTGACCTGGAGGCCGCAAAGCCCGCTCCCCAGGCCGATTTCCACACTGCCGGAGTCACCCTGCCCGGCACGCCGTTCATTATCGCGGGGCATAACGACCACGTTGCCTGGGGTTTTACCAACCTTGGCGCCGACGTGCAGGACCTATACGTTGAGCACACCCGCGGCACCCTGCATGGGGCCGAGTACCAGACCCCCAGCGGGAGATGGAGTCCTGTCCGCTACCAGACCGAAGTCATCCAGGTACGCGGTGGCGCCAACGTGACTCTGGATGTCCCTCTCACTCGCCACGGCGACACGGACATCCCCATCGTCAGCAACATCTTTCCCACGGAACGTCGCAGCCTAAGCTTGCGCTGGACCATCTATGACCCTGCCAACGTCAGCGCACCGTTCTTCGCGGTTGACTCAGCCAGCGACTGGAGCAGTATGCTGGCTGCCTTCGCCGATTGGGGCGGTCCCGCGCAAAACCTGATCTACGCCGACGATCAGGGACACATCGGGTACCACGCGCTGGGCCGCATTCCCATACGAGGGGATGTAAATAATCCCAGTCCGCTTTCGCCCGTTCCGACCGACGTGGCCGCGCCCGATGCGCTGACGCATGAGTGGGTAGGAAGTATCCCCTTCGACCAGCTTCCCCAAGCCTTCGACCCGACCGACGGCGTACTGGTTACGGCCAACGCGCGTGTCACACCCGACGGCTACCGCTTTCCCATCACACTGAACTGGATGGCGCCCTACCGCACCGAGCGACTCTACCGGGCGCTGGAGCCAGGCCCCGAGTGGGGATCTTCCACCGTTCCCGGCCAGATGTTTGCGCCCAGCCATAAGCTCACGCCGGAAGACATGCTTGCGTTGCAGAACGACGTCACTTCGGAACTGGACCGCATCATCGCACAGCGCCTGGCCTACTCCATCGACCACGCGACAGGTGCGATAAAGAACGATGCACAGATGCGCCAGGCCGCCGATCTGCTGCGCGATTGGAACGGAAGCGTGGATGCCAATGCCGCAGCGCCCGCAATCGTAGACGCCGCACGCGCAGCCTTCTGGCCGATGCTGCTGATCCCCAAGCTCGCACCGCAGGCAGCGGGTCTGCTTGTGCAAGGCGCAGACCTCTCCAAGGTGAAGAACCTACCCGCGGAGGTCGAGCGCAATGCCAACCTGTGGCTGCTCTACCGATGGGGTGAGCGCGACAGCGTCGAAGAAGAACTCGTGACGCACACTCCCGCGCGCTGGCTGCCGGTAGGCTACCCAACATGGGAGGACTTTCTGGCGGCGGTTGTGCAGCGCGGCCTGCGCCAGGCCCACGCTCCTCACGATCTGAGCCGCTGGCAGCAGGGAAGCGTCTTCCCGCTACAGATCGATCACCCGATCTTCTCCCGCATCGCTCCGGTTGCGCGGTTGCTGGGAATCAACCTGGCTGGCGGAACCGGCCCGCAATCGCAGAGCGGCGACAACAGCACGGTGAAGCAGGTTGGCCGTGCCTTTGGCCCCTCCGAACGCTTTACCGCCGACCTGAGCGGTCCCAACCGCACGACGCTGAACCTTGTGCTTGGCCAGTCCGGCGACCCTGCCAGCCCGTGGTACATGGACCAGTTGCAGAGCTGGCTGCACGGCACTACCTATCCGCTGCCGTTCACGCCCGCCGCCAGCCAGCCCACCATCACGCATACGATGACGCTAACGCCGCGATGAGCATACCTGATGGGCAGCTACATCTTTGACACAAGGGCGATGAATTCTCCGGTCTCTGCTGAGTGCTGTAGCAGCTCGCCCGCGTCGATGTCGAAGTACCAGCCATGCAGCGTCAGCGAGTCCGCATCGACTCGCTGACGAATCCATGGAAACGACATCAGGTTCTGCAACGACAGAGCAATCGCTGCTTTCTCGCATGACTTTGCCTGCACGGCCGGAGGTGCGCCGCCAAGGTCATGCAGCACCTGGTCCCGCGCCGCCTGAGCGATGCTGACCCACGCGCCGATGAACTCGAACTTGTCTCCCTCACCCTGCATCAGCGCGGCAATGCCTCCGCAGCCCGAGTGGCCAAGGATAATTATCCGCTCCACATTGAGGCCCTTGACCGCGAACTCGATGTCGGCGCGTATGCCGGGCATCTCCGCGCCGTTGCGGTAGGGTGGGACGAGGTTGGCCACGTTGCGCACTACAAAGATGTCTCCCGGCCCGGCGCCCAGCAGCATTCCCGGATCGGCGCGCGAATCGCAGCAGGAGATGACGAGCGCCTTGGGGCTCTGACCCTGGCGAAGACGAGCAAAGAGACTTTCGTCTCCGCCAAAGTAGCGCTCTTGAAACTGTTTGAAGCCCGCCAGAAACTCTGCAATATCCGCCAAATTCATCCCTTTCGCAACGGGCTGGCCCACCGCCTATCAATAGCATCGCACGAATCGGCGGGGCGAGGGCGGGTCCCCTCTCCGCTGGATTCAGAAGTGCGGATTTCTGCGCGCAGCCGTACCCAGAGCAGCCTCTCTTATCGCGCGTCATTTATCATCGAAGCCGATGGAAACCCTGGTTAAGTCCCTGCTCTCTACCGGCGCCAAGCTGACCGATGCCGCACTGGAACGCCTGCTACCCTCGCCCGACACGATGCCCCACTCCATCCACCGCGCCATGCGCCACAGCGTCTTTGCCGGCGGCAAGCGGCTGCGGCCCATCCTTTGCATGGAGGCTGCGCGGATGGTGGCGGGGACCGGCGAAGTGCCCGACGGAGCCGATGCGCTGGGCGCGGCGTTGGAGATGCTCCATACGTATTCGCTGATTCATGACGACCTGCCCGCGCTGGACAACGACGACCTGAGACGCGGCCATCCCACCTGCCACGTCGTCTTCGGTGAGGCCATTGCGATCCTGGCAGGGGACGCGCTACAGACGCTCGCCTTCCAGACGATTGCCCAACTGCCTGCGCCAGCGGAGACTGTGGTCGCGATCCTGCGTGAGGTTGCCACAGCGATCGGTACAGGTGTCGGGCGATCCGGCGAGCTTGATACGGGCTTAGCTTCTGGAATGATTGGTGGACAGGTGGTGGATATCGAGTCAGAAGGTGTGGCTCCGACTGCGGAATTGGTTGAGACCATTCATCGCGCCAAGACGGGAGCGCTGATTACCACAAGCATCGTTTCCGGTGCAATCTACGGGTCATCGCGGCACGCTATGCCCAGTAGCAAGCTCGCATGTATCCGCGAGTTTGGCGAAAAAGCGGGCCTGGCCTTCCAGATTGTCGACGACATCCTCGACATGACGCAATCCTCCGCCGAGCTGGGCAAGACCGCCGGCAAGGATGCGGCCAGCATCAAGGCTACCTGGCCCGCCGTCTATGGCCTGGAGCAATCGCGCCGCGATGCCGACTGGCTGATCGCCGGGGCCTTCGCCGCGGTAGAACCGTTCGGCGCTGCCGCCGATCCGCTGAAGTTGCTGGCGCAGTACCTCACGACGCGCACTCATTAGATGTGGATAAAGAATTAGGGGTAGTTAGGTCGTGACCGCCTGAGGTCTGCTGGAAGACTGATGGAACCAGCACATACCCGAACACGGAAGGAATAGCGGCAATTTTCGAACCTGGATCCCTCAAGATACGCGGTGCAATCCTAATGCAGCGTCCATTCTGGGATGGACGCAAAGATACGATTTTAGAAGTTGCGTACCGTAGCGTACCGTGGAAATTTAGCTGTCAATTTGGACGTGCCATAAACCGCTGAAACTTATTGGTTCATGGCGGGGACGACGGGGCTCGAACCCGCGACCTCTGCCGTGACAGGGCAGCGCTCTAACCAACTGAGCTACGTCCCCAGGTTGTCTTGCAACAACTTGAGCAAATGTCACATAGAACGCGCGGATTTGCAGATTGTGCAACTCGCGCCGTGTTCTACCTTGTCGCTCATTTGGACTCACTCCTGGGTCTTAGAGGGGAACCAAGTGGACACCAGAACCACCAACTTTACGACAGATTAGAGTCTATCAGAAGAGGCGAGGCGGGGTCCTGCTGTGACCTGGTCGCAGGATGAAGCAGCGACCGAACGCTATTGCAATCGGTGATTCCGCGCGGTGGATTTATCCCATGCGAACTTGACCCTGCGTCATGACCTTGGTAGATTTAGTTGGTTCCGTGCGAATCGGAAACTCGTTGCCGTGCAGAGTACGCGTGGGCGGAATGTGTGTCACGCCGGTGGCGGGATTTTCCCTGTTGTTTGTGATTCAAGGGCCGCGCAGTACCGCCGCAGGGGCCATGCACCGGAAGCAGGCATGAACCGGTTCACCGCGGCGCTACATCCTCACGATCGTACCTGCGACCCCCTCCACGCAGGATGGGCTATGCTGGTGGAATAGCGCTATATTCCGAATCAACCGGTCACGATTTCATAGAAATGATGTTTTTTGCAAGCGCTTATAAATCGGGTGATACGATTGCGTCCTTATTGCGAGGTGTCCGATGTTGAAAGCAGCTTTCTTCCCTCTGCTCGTGTCTTTGGCTGTTAGCAGCAACGCCTTGGCAGATACTCTAAACCTCTCTGGCACCCTTGTCGACCATGGATCGTTTGCTGGAACGGTGAGCTTCAATCCGGCAACCGGCGCATTCACTGGGGCAGATTTCGATGCGGTGGAAGGCCCGAACGCATATTTGTTCGATTCTTCGCCTACTAGCCAATACAGTCCCGAAGGCGGAGTGTACCTTGGGGAGTTCTTCGATGGGATGGGCGACGTGTTCTATCTGGATCTTCCAGGCACGAATCTAATCGGCTATGCCGGCGGGTTGGTCTGTTCGCAGCTACATGTTTGTCAAGGCACTCAGGATACTTTTGCCGGAAACTTTACGATCGACTCCACCTATACTTATGCGATCCAGAGCGGTTTGGCGATGCTGAGCATACAGGACACCCCGGAGCCACCCAGTCTCCTGCTGACGGCAACCGGTGTGCTGGGGATATTGGCTGGAGTTTGGCACAGACGAAGGTCTGCCAGACTTGACCCTGCGTCTTGTGCTTGGTATCTTTAACAGGTTCCGTATGTATCGGGAATCCGTTGCCGTGCAGAGTGCGCGGGGGCGGGATATGTGTATAGAAGGTGGCAGGGTAATTCCTGCCCTATGCGATACACTGGAATGAGCAGTACCTCCGCAGAGGCCATGCACGGAAGCGGGCATGAACCGGTAAACTGCGGCGCACTATCCTCGCAATCGTACCTGCGACACCCTCCACCTTGGATGGGCTATGCGGGGCGGAACAGCGAAACGGAGTCAACTCCATCTTCCGGTAAGTGCTGCTTGTAGAGGGCGGGAAGCAAGGGACGCTAGGCCACCGTCGACTGTTGTTCGTCTGATTTGAGTGTTCCAGACGGGACGCAAGGGAAAATCACCGCGCGAGGCACGTCAGTGTCCTCACTATTTGCTGCGTATGCGGTACGCAGCAATCAGGGCGCGCAAGAGAACGCTTGCTCTCGGAGTGAGAGTGGATTTGCAGTAGAAGCGGCCAATGGCCGCAGGTTGTTGAGCCGAAGTTCAAGGAGTTCGAGTGCCTACATTCCATCAGCTTGTCAAGCAGGGCCGCACGCCCACCCGATATAAGACCGCCAGCCCCGCGCTACAGGGTTCGCCGCAGCGCCGCGGGGTCTGCACGCGCGTCTATACCCAGACGCCAAAGAAGCCGAACTCGGCGCTGCGCAAGGTGGCGCGCGTACGACTGACCAACGGGATTGAGGTGACGACCTACATACCTGGGATCGGCCACAATCTGCAGGAGCACTCGATCGTGCTGATCCGCGGCGGCCGTGTAAAGGACCTGCCAGGCGTCCGTTACCACGTGGTTCGTGGGTCGCTGGATGCGGTCGGAGTGGCCAGCCGCAAGCAAAGCCGGTCGAAGTATGGGGCGAAGCGTCCCAAGGCCGCAGCGGGCAAGTAAGGCAAAAAGCAGATTCCGCCGCGGCGCTGCTGGATGGCACGATGGCGTACGGCGGAATGACGACGAAGTTCATAAAGTCCAGCACTTGAGATGTCACAGCGCTGGAGGAAGACGAGAAGAGAAGAGAGATGCCGAGAAAAGGTTATATCGCGAAGCGAGACGTTTCCCCCGACCCGGTCTATGGTTCGACCCTGGTCACGAAGTTTGTCAACTCGATGATGTGGGGTGGCAAGAAGTCGACCGCGCAGGGCATCTTCTACTCCGCGATGACCAACCTGGAGCAGAAGGGCGGCGACGAGGCCCTGAAGCTCTTCAAGAAGGCGATTGAGAACTGCAAGCCGCTGCTCGAAGTCAAGAGCCGGCGCGTGGGTGGGGCGAACTATCAGGTGCCAATCGAGGTTCTGCCCGAGCGGCGCACTTCGCTGGCCATCCGCTGGATCGTCACCTATGGGCGCGCGCGCGGCGAGAAAGGCATGGTGGAGAAGCTGACCGCGGAACTGCTGGATGCCGCCAATGGACGCGGCGCGGCGATGAAGAAGAAGGAAGATGTACACCGCATGGCGGAGGCCAACAAGGCATTTGCCCACTACCGATGGTAAGGCAGGGAACAGGGAACAGGGAACAGGGAACAGCAGGCTAGCCTGTTTAGATGAATTTTGATTGACCCGCAAGGCGAGCCTTGCAGACGAGAGATTGACACCGTGGCACGCACCGTACCTCTGAATCGTTGCCGGAACATCGGGATTATGGCTCACATCGACGCCGGCAAGACGACGACGACCGAGCGCATCCTGTTCTATACGGGCATTACGCACCGTATCGGCGAGGTGCATGAGGGCACTGCCACCATGGACTGGATGGAGCAGGAGCAGGAGCGCGGGATCACGATCACCTCCGCGGCGACGACCTGCACCTGGCAGGAGCATCGCATCAACATTATCGACACGCCCGGCCACGTTGACTTTACCGCCGAGGTGGAACGCAGCTTGCGCGTGCTGGACGGAGCAGTGGCCTGCTTCGACGCGGTGGCAGGCGTGCAGCCGCAGTCCGAGACGGTATGGCGCCAGGCTGATAAGTACAAGGTCCCGCGCATCTGCTTCATCAACAAGATGGACAAGGCGGGCGCAGATGCAGTCTACGCGACATCGACCATTGTCGACCGGTTGGGAGCGCGCGCGGTGCCAATCAACATTCAGATCGGCGCGGAGGCGAAGTTTGAGGGCGTGATCGACCTGGTCACGATGAAGGCGATCTACTGGCACGACGATACGATGGGCGCGGAGTACTCGGTGGAAGAGATTCCCGCCGAGCTGCTGGATATCTCCAAAAAGGCACGCCACGATCTGATCGAAGCGGTTGCCGACTCCGACGATGTGATTCTGCACCTGTTCCTGGAAGGCCAGGAGCCGACCGAGGAGCAGCTTAAGGCCGGGATACGCAAGGCCACCATCGCGATGAACATCTTTCCTGTTCTGTGCGGCTCGGCGTTCAAGAACAAGGGCGTGCAGACGCTGCTGGACGCGGTGGTGGACTACCTGCCCAGCCCCCTCGACATTCCTCCCATGATCGGCCACGACCCGGAGAACATGGCGGTGGAGATCGTGCGCAAGCCGGACGACACGGAGCCGTTT
>CAWCWC010000020.1:0-372483 GCA_963799175.1 uncultured Acidobacteriaceae bacterium
ATCGGGAAACCTGACAGGAGACAACCGAGGGCGCTTCCTGGCCTCGCCGGTCGCTCCAATTCGCGGCGGTCGTCTGCGGGTCCAGGTCGATCACGGCAACAGAGCGGCCAGCCGAAACCGCCTCTACGGCTATCCCTAGCGCCGTTGTGGTCTTTCCGTTCCCGCCTTTTTGCCCAATGATCGCTAAAACGTGCATGGTGGCCCCCTCTACGGCTACAGGGCTATAGCCCTGTACGACTATAGGCAGATACGGCTTCAGAGTGCAAGAAAAATGCTCGAATTTATTATAGTGATATGCACTATAATAAATTGTGTTGGTGAACATGCGAATCTTTAAGACAAAATGGCTTGCGCGGTTCGCCCGGCGCGAGGGAATAGATGACCAGAGCTTACGTGAGGCCATCGAGCGAGCCGAACAAGGCTTAATAGACGCCGATCTGGGCGGGGGCCTCATTAAGCAGCGCGTTGCCCGCCCAGGACGCGGACGATCCGGCGGGTATCGCATGATCGTTGGCTACCGCGTGAAGGATCGGGCGGTATTCCTCTTGGGCTTTGCCAAGAACGAACGAGAAAACATCGAAGACAATGAATTGCTCACCCTGCGGAGTCAAGCAGAGAGATGGCTTGTCGCCGACGCTGCCAGACTTCAGAAGGAACTTGAGTTGGGGAACCTACAGGAGATCAATCATGACGAAGAAAACGAATAGAGTGGCGGAAGCAATTCTTGAGATGAACGATGACCAGCTCCGCAGCGGCCTGATCGATAAGGCAGAGCATGAAAAGATCACCATTCGCCATATGGGTGTTCGCGGACTTGGTATGTCCATGCCGATTAGCGGCGAAGATGTCCGCATCATGCGTGAGCAGGCGCATATGAGTCAGGCGGCATTTGCTCGCGTCCTCAACCTCACGGTGGGCTATATCTCGCAATTGGAGCGCGGTATCAGAAAGCCTACCGGGCCTGCACTCAGTTTGCTCAACGTCATTCGGCGTAAAGGTGTTGAGGCTATTCTTGTCGATGATGTTGCTGACAGCAAACAAGGAGTGGCAGCATGATCTGCCCAACTTGCGGGCTTGAAGCAATGGAACAGTGAACCGGCTTAAAGCGCCGCAAGCGCCCGGTATAAGGTCTTCCGCCCGACTTTGAAAAGGTCGGCGACCTTCTGCCGGTCCTCGCCCTGGTCTGATCAGCTTGCGGGCGTGGGCGATCTGCTGCGGGGTCATTTTCGGCTTGCGCCCGAATTTCACGCCCCGGCGCTGCGCGGCCTTCACTCCGGCGCGGGTCCGTTCGCTGATGAGGCTGCGCTCCAGCTCGGCCAGTACGCCGATCATCTGCCACATGGCCCGGCCTGTCGGCGTCTCGGTGTCGATCTGCTCGGTGAGGGAACGGAATTTGACGCCGCGCTCCTTGAGGTCGTCGAGCATGGCGATCAGGTCGCGCAAGCTGCGGCCCAGGCGGTCAAGTTTCCAGACAATGAGCGTGTCGCCGTCCTGCAATGCCTTGAGGCAACGGAGCAGGGCAGGGCGCTTGGTCGTGGCTCCTGACAAGCCCTCGTCCTTGAAAAGCGTCTTGCATCCGGCCCGCTTCAAGGCCGCGAGCTGCAAGGCTGTACTCTGGTCGTCAGTCGATACGCGGGCATAGCCGTATTTCATGGTTTAATTATGGCCTTGACATTTGACCCATGCAAGCCCTTGAAAACACGGGGCGGCGGTCGTGGGTCAAAACTTACCCTTTATGAGACAACAGTCGGGCAAGGTCAATATAGTATCCTGGGGATATTCCCTTTATTGATGAGTGGCTGTGCCAGTGGCATAGCTCGCAAAGGAGCGTTACTACCCATGGGGCCTTTGACAATGACAGATCGCCTCAACGCGACTTCGCAGAGGTCGTTATTGAGCATATTGGCTTTGCTTGCGGCGCTACCACGTCTGCTACTCGTCCTTGCTGCACCTTGGGTGTCTAAGGACCCATTCGGCGGTACAGGCCACGACGGTTATCTTCAGGTTGCGACGCGTATTGCCACTGACGCCACATTCGCACTTGCTCCTCATCACCTTTTGTCGCGACCTCCCCTGTACCCCTTGCTACTTGCTCCAGGGATTATTTTTGGTATTCCGTTCGTATGGACTGCCTCATTACAGATCCTTCTTGGTGTGATGACAGTTTTGTTTGTTTTCCTTGCGGTATGCGAAGTTTCGCGTTCTCAGTCCATGGCTTTTGCCTGTGCAGCATGGGTTGCCGTGAATCCATGGCTTATCTGGTTCACAAAAAACCCCATGACGCCTGTTACTTCAACCTTCATCATGTCCGTTCTTGTGCTTGTCTACGTAAAGGGACTCCGCTCACATAAGATAGCTATCTCACAATTCTCTGCTGTCGGCGCGCTTGCAGCGCTTGCTGCTCTGGCCCATCCTGCGCTATTACCCGTCGTTGCTGGCGTTGCCCTGAGCCTTTTTTAACAGTGCGCGGGAGGGCCGCATTGCGGGTAGCTTTCTTGCGGGTGGCAACTGTGGTCGTGGTATTTTTCATCGTATTGAGTCCATGGCTCGCTCGAAACTATGCACTCACAGGACGATTTGTAGCCTCAGTTGATACAGCCGGGTTTACCTATTTTGCATCTCAAGACGGATACGACGGTTCCTTGCAACCCAAATGGGATCACTCTGGCATAGCATCCAGGCTGGGTGTCAGCGTTGCGGATTTGGATGTGCAATATTTCACTCTTAATGATGAGTATAACGCACAACTGAATAAGCTAGCCGTTGCGGATATGAAGACCCATCACTCATCCATTCCATTTCTAGCGAAAAGATATGCTATCAATATGTTTTGGCTTTGGTTTGGCATACCAGGAATAGCGATGAGTTGCGCCCATTTATTGTATCTTTTGCCTATATTTGCGCTTCTAATACGGGCCACTTTTAGTGGATACCTCAGGGATGTGGCTGTCTTACTTATCTTGATAGTTCCAACAATTTGCGTGCATATCATCACTATGAGTGCCATCGGTCATGCAGCTTACTCGCTTCCGTTGCTCATCCCTCTTATTGTCGGTGCAGCAGCGTGCTCAAAAAACACATTTGCGAACCCTGCGCGGAAAATCACATCATCGGCGGCGTACCAACATCTTTCAAAGTGATGGAGAATGCTTTGTCTACTAATCCACGGTTCAAAGTTCGTCTCAAGGCGCATCTTGCGATCATGCGGCTCGATCATTCGATCAAAAACCTTTTTGTTATCCCAGGAATCATCGTTCCATTAAGTGTTCTGCGGACACCATTGCTGGCCCCGGAACTGGTCAGAAACGTTCTTGTTGGCTTTGTGGCTACTACCTTGATCGCTTGTAGTAACTATGTGCTGAACGAGGTGCTGGATGCGCCTTTCGACAGACTGCACCCCATAAAACAATCAAGACCAGCGGCTCAGGGGCTGGTTATTGTACCGCTCGCCTACGCGCAATGGATCCTTATGATGCTGGCGGGGATCGCTTTGTCGTTCACTATCTCACGGCTGTTTGCCCTTACCGCAGCCGCACTCTGGATCATGGGTTGCCTCTACAATATTCCGCCCATCCGCACCAAGGATAAGGTGTACATCGATGTGCTTTCCGAAGCCATCAATAATCCCCTACGAATGCTTTTAGGCTGGTTTATGGTGACTTCCGTTCTGGTTCCGCCAGTGTCGCTTCTTATTTTCTACTGGATGATCGGCTGTTATCTCATGGTACTCAAGCGTTTCAGCGAATTCCGTGAAATCGGCGACATAAGGCTGGCTGGCGCATATCGAAAGTCGTTTCTTCACTATTCTGAAGTGTCGCTGCTGAGTTCTGCTGTGTTTTATGCATCCGCAGCCATGCTATTCTTAGGCGCATTCATCATGCGCTATCGGATGGATCTCATTTTAGATTTTCCTCTGATCGCCTTGTTGTTGGCAACGTATATGCATCTTGCATTTCGGCCCAACAGCGCGGTACAGAATCCTGAAAAGTTATATCGTGAACCCTTGCTCATGGCCGAGACTGTTCTCATGATGGGCGTGGGGATAGTGCTTCTCTACGTCGACATACCCTTAATGAATCGATTGTTTTCTCCAACTATGCATTATTGATCTGGTTTGGGGCATTGTATCGAACCCCTTGCCGTGCTTGTGCGGAAACCCTGACTCGATCTTGGGGATAGCTCACGAAACGGAAAAACCGTACGCCAAGGCAGGGATTCCAAGCCCCAACCGCTTGACTAAAGGCTCAAGCCAAAATCTTCTCCTTGCTCCTGTTTCGGCGCGATCTCCCGCTGCGGCGTGACTGCCTGCTCCTACTTCTGTTCTGGCTTCATCTCCGGGGCATGGGCGCTGCTGTGCGATACATCATGCCCCAGCGCGGTTCTCCAATGTAATCGTCGTCGTAGCATTCGGAGTGATATTTGCAGTCAACTCCTACGTCGATCAGAAAAGGGACAATAAGGCAAATCTTGCAGCTGCATGGCAAGCTGTCCAATCGGTGATGCCGCTGTACGAGGGTGCCGCCAAGAAGCCAATACCAGTGAATGACCTGCACGTATCCGCGGCAGCATTGTTCTGGATGAACAACCTGTCTGATGAGCCGATCCAAGCGCTGGTCATCTGCTGGGAGATTGTCGGATACCAATTGTGATCGATGATCTTGTACACCGTACCTCAATCCGGGCCCGGGAAAGATAGCGCTGCCATTAACCAACATTGTCTGGCGTGCAATGCAGCCGAACAGGTACCTCACCCTATCGAAGATTGAAATGGGCGGAGAATACAACGGATTCTCTGCGGCCGGCTGGCAATATCTCGTGCAAACGCAGCCGGGCCTTGCAGTCGTGCGGGTGGTCAAATCACTCTGTGAAGCTCACGTCCCGATCGCCATCCTGGGCCCATCTATGGAACCCTCCGATGCGTGCCCTACCGTAACGGGATCGCCGTCATCGTTGGTCGCATGGGTAAAAGGTGAATCGCCATCACTGCCGATTCCTGTGGCAACGCTAGAGCCCCAACCTCCAGATGCACAGGTGGCCCAAGCGCGTACGTGGACGCCGGGCGATATTTCAGGCAAATGCACGCCCTCTCCTAACATCCGGGTTGCCGCAGTCGCGCTAGACGGTAGCGATCTCGACCTCCTATCATTGCGAGATTGTGGCGATGGGAACAAGTTTGTGATCGTGTGGCAGAAGGCGCAAGATCGGGTGTGTTCGCTAAACTTCTCACTGGCTTATGTTGACCATGGATTCGACAATCACGCCCCGCGGTTCAGCCGCAATTATCTCGACCAGCGCCCTCCCTGGATCAAGCGGTGAGGTTTACCCCTGGACAGTCGAAATAACTGAAAGCGATGGTAGCCTCTCAGCGAAAAACGACGACGGCAGTGCGATGGAAATCGCATGCGAGAGTTTGTAGAGAATCTCAGACCTTCTGGTTGCGCGGGGGTTGCGGAGTCTTCCGTAATCTGCCGGATTCTGCCGAGCTAAGTCTATGATTCTGTTTAGAATCAGTAGGCTTTGGCCGTCTCATAACCCGTAGGTCGACAGTTCGATTCTGTCCACCGCCACCAAATTTAGAAGAATCATTCCTACGAGATGGTGTTGCATCGACCGGTTGAGCCTGCCCCGTTTTGCGTGCATTACATTCCTGAAAGCGGCCCGCCTGCGGTCACGCGGTGCAATTCACCGGCCAGCCCGACTGCATCGGCAAGCGCATTGCTGTAGCATCTTTATCTGTCGCACCGAGGAGATTTATGTCTATTCATCCGATTGCCCGCCGCCGGTTTATGTCGTTGTTTGTTGCAGCTCCCTTCCTGGGGTCTGCGTGGATAGCCGATGCAGCGACTTCCGAGGAAGCCGTGATTACGAAGTTCGGCGCACGGGCTGACGGTTCCACATTAAACACCAAGGCCATCCAGTCGGCTATCGATCATCTTGCATCGCGCCGCGGAGGAACGGTGGTGGTCCCGCAGGGCACGTTCGTGAGCGGCGCCCTGTTCTTCAAGCCGAAGGTGAATCTGCACCTGCTGGCGGGCGCGGTGCTGCAGTGCTCGACAGACCTGGCGAATTTTCCCGTGCAGCGCACCCGGATCGAAGGCCACTTTGAGGAGAAGTTCAACCCGGCGCTGATCAACGCGAAGAACTGCGATGGCTTCCAACTGACCGGCGAAGGGACGCTGGATGGCGCGGGCATGCCTATATGGGAGTTGTTCTGGAAGATGCGCAACGCGTCGCCGCAGGGCAGAAACTTTCCCAATATCGGCGTCCCGCGCGCTCGTCTGGCTGTGATTGAAGGTTCGCGCAATGTGAAGGTCGAGGGCATTACGTTCAAGGATTCGCAATTCTGGAACCTCCATCTCTACAACTGCGATGGAGTAAGCGTGAGCAAGGCGCGTTTCCAGGTGCCGGACGACTATAGACAGGCGCCAAGCACCGATGGAATCGACGTGGACAGTTCCCGGAACGTCACCATCGACGGCTGCTATTTTTCGGTTACGGACGATTGCATCGCCTGCAAAGGCTCCAAGGGACCCCACGCCAACGAGGACACGGACAGTCCGCCTGTGGAGCACATCCGCATCAGTAACTGCGTCTACAAGCGCGGCGGCGGCGTGCTGACGCTGGGCAGCGAGGCCACGATCGTCCGCGATGTGGTGGTGGAGAACTGCCGGATCACCGGCGATGTCAGGATCGCGACCATCAAGCTGCGACCGGACACGCCGCAGCACTACGAGGACATCACGTTCCGCAACATTACGTCGGAAGCCATGGCCCCCGAGATCATCGCGATGCAGCCATGGTCGCAGTTTGTGAATCTGCAGGGCGAAGCGCCGCCGCAGTCTGTGGTGCGAAACGTGAACTTCATCGGCATCAAGGGCAATTACACGGCGTTCGGCACTATCAGACCAAACCCCGGTCAAACGGAGATCAGCGGCATTCTCTTCAAGGACCTCGACGTAGTGTTGAAACGGGACAAGCTTGCGGCGACCGGCGTCAAAGATCTCAAGTTCGAGAATGTGATTGTGAACGGGCAGCCGCAGTCGGCTTAGGGCCGTGCGAGTTTTGCTGAATCGCGCAGTGGGTTCGGGCAGATGCATAACTGCCTGAAGAGGCACTGCTAGCTCAACTAGAGCATTTTCGGTAAAGGTGTAGACCGTCGCGCAGCGAGCGAAAGCAGATTCCTCCGCTTCGCTGCGGAATGACAAATCACCATGTCAGACTTCAGCCGAACCTTATGCGGTCCTACAGTGGACGATCGCCCATTTACTACTCCCGGAGCCGAGGCCGATAGCCAACCTGCGCAACAAAGTGTTAGTTTGTTGCGGTCAGTTCAATCGGAGTCAAGAGGGTAACGAGTATGAAACGCACACTAACCCGCCGCAAATTCCTTGAAACGTCCGCACTGGCTGCCGCCGCCGGCGTCAGCGTGCCTCTGTGGCAGCAGCACGCCCGCGCGCAAGCTGCATCATCGGATTCTACTGTGTCCCCGATCGCCCGCGGTCCCTTCGACGGGACCGCTGAGTCGCTGAAAGCGTACCAGATTCCTGAATGGTTCCGCGATGCCAAATTCGGGATATGGGCGCACTGGGGACCGCAGTCGGCCGCCGAGGATGGCGACTGGTACGCGCGCAACATATATATTCAGGGCTCCAAACAGAATAAGGACCACGTCGCGCGGTTTGGCCACCCTTCGAAGTTCGGCCATAAGGACATTTGCAAGATATGGACGGCGGACAAGTTCGATCCCGACCATCTGATAGGACTCTACAAAAAGGCGGGCGCAAAGTACTTCATGAGCATGGGCGTCCACCATGACAACTTCGACCTTTGGGAGTCGAAGTACCAGCCGCGGTGGAACTCTGTCGCCATGGGACCGAGAAAGGACATCGTCGGTCTCTGGAAACAGGCCGCGCGGAAGCAAGGCTTGAAGTTCGCCGTGAGCGAGCACTTGGCATACAGCTACCTCTGGTGGCCGGTTTCACACGGCAGCGACCAGACCGGCCCCGTGGCCGGCGTCGCCTACGATGGAGCGGACCCGCAGTATGCCGATCTGTATCACGAGTACTCGAAGGAATTCCTACAGCCTGCGCCAAGCGAAGGGGCCGGCACCGTTGGCCGGCGTCTTGAGGCCCCACTCGCGTGGAGACAACATTATTTTGCCCGCATCAAGGACCTGATCGACAAGCACCAACCGGACCTGCTGTATAACGACGGCGGCCTCATCTACCCGGAGGTCAGCTACAAGTTGGTGTCGCATCTCTACAACGTGAGTGCGAATCTCCATGGCGGCAAGGTGGAAGCCGTATATAACAGCAAAGGACGGAACGACTGCGATACCGGCACCTGTGTCCTCGACCTGGAGCGCAGCGTTGCCGACCAGATCCGGCCCAACCCATGGCAAACCGACACCTGTATCGGCAACTGGCACTACGACAAGTCCATATTCGAACAGGGCAAGTACAAGTCGCCGAAGCGAGTGATCGACATGCTGGTGGATATCGTCAGCCACAACGGCAACCTGATGTTGAACTTCCCCCTGCCCAACAGCGGCGAGTTGGATTCCGCGGAGTTGAAGATTCTGGACGAAATCACGCAGTGGATGGCGGTCAACAGCGAAGGCATTTATAGCACCCGTCCATGGAAGATCTTCGGGGACGGCCCGTCCACAAAGATCGCGGCCGTACCCACCCAGCGGTTCAACGAGAATACACGGAAGGACATGACGGCCGACGATGTCCGCTTCACCACCAAGGGCAGTGCTCTCTATGCTTTCGTCATGGGCTGGCCAGACAAAGAAGCTTCGATACCGTCGCTAGCTCTGGGCGGCCCGAACAGTGTGCCCAGGTTCCGTAATGTTGAACTGCTGGGCCACAAGGGAAAGCTCAATTGGACTCAGGATGCCGCGGCTTTCAAGGTCCAGTTGCCCGCCGAGAGACCGTCCGACCACGCGGTCACGTTCAAGATCGCGTTGGCCTGACGACGCCGGGAGAGTGACCGGAAGGAATCGAATATCCGTCTCTGAAGTCGTTGGCGGCAGTGTCGAGGCCGATCGACCGGGCTGGTATCGTTAACCAATCTGAGCGTTAGTGCATTTTTTGCTAAAGGTGTAGACCGTCGTGGAGCGAGCGAAAGCAGATTCCTCCGCTTCGCTGCGGAATCACAAACAAGAATGGCTGCGGAATGACAATTCATTTTTGGTCCATAGCAGTTGCAAAAATGCGTTAGTGTGCCAAGAATGTTTATGCCAAATCTAATCTGGCCGCGAGGACTGGAGACGCGCGGAACGAAGGATTCATTATGCCGGATCGCGATGGGTTGGCGGAGTCTGCGGCTTGGAGTAGGTTTCGGCGAAGGACGCGTCGGGCGAGGCTGCGGGCCAGCCGATGATGACCAGGAAGACATCGAGGACGAAGAGAGCGATGGCGAGATCGTTGAAGACGGTGGCCTGATGGGGGTTTGGCCAGAACTGGTTGGCCGACCAGAAGAGAAAAGCCGCGGCCAACAGGATGGCCTTGAGCCACTCCTTCAACGGAGGTCGATGCACGCTTTGGTACAGCAGGTAGACCAGCGCGATGAGGGCAAGCGGAGTTGCCTCGACGAAGCCATGCGTACCGGCAGGAAGAAGATGCGGGAAGAGATCGCTGGCGAGCAGAAGCGCAACGCAGGCCATGGTGACGACTCCCAGAAGGACGGGGACCGCTCTATGGTCTGGATCGACACGGGTGTACATGGAGACAGGTTATCGTAAAAGCCGTGAAGAAACGGTGTGGCTCGAAGGAGTCCGATTCGCGGCGAAGACGCGGCCGGTATATGATTTGGGTATCGGAATGCCGTCGGGATGCGTCTAATCCTGAGGGGCGGCCGGGGAGAGCCTGAGCCTGCGGACGAGACCGGCCCAGTGGAGATGCTGCGACTTATGCCTAAGATTTCGAAGATTCTGCTGCTCGCAGTGTCGGTTGTCCTGGTGCTGGGGGTATTTCTGGGGGTGAACTCCAGGGGAGTGAGCGCTGCCGCGCCAGGGCAGGATGGCGCCTATCGCCAGATCGATGTGTACAGCGAGGTGCTGCAGAAGATCCAGGACGATTACGTGACGGACCCGAATATTCCGGCGGTGACCAATGGCGCGCTGCGCGGGCTGCTGGAATCGCTGGACGCGGACTCCAGCTACCTGACGGCCCAAGACTATAAGACCTATAAGGCGGACAAGGGCGGCATGGCGCAGGTTGGGATCAATGTCTCCAAGCGCTATGGATATGCGACCGTGGTATCGGTGGTCCCGGGAAGCGCGGCGGACAAGGCCGGGCTGGTGGATGGCGACATCCTGGAGGCGATCGAGGGCAAAGACACGCAGGAGATCTCGCTGGCCATGATCCGGCTGATGCTGGAGGGCGCTCCGGGCAGCACGCTATCGGTTGGGGTGGTGCGTTCGAGTCGCGCGGAGCCGGACAAGATCACCATGATGCGAAGTTCGCAGGCCGTTCCTCCGGTGGGGGAGGCGCTGTACGAAGACTCTTCGATCCTGTACCTGAAACCTGAGATTCTGGACCACGACCACGTGTCCGAGGTGGAGGCCAAACTCAAGGGGATGCAGAAGGCAGGCAACAAGAAGGTGCTGCTGGATCTGCGCGATGTTGCCGCCGGCGACATGACGGAGGCAGTGCGGCTGGCCAACTTCCTGTTGAAGAACGGGACCATTGCGACGCTGGAGGGGCAGAAGTTCCCCAAACAGGTGTTTGCGGCCGATCCGGCGAAGACGATCCAGGCGACGGCGCCCGGGGTTGTGCTGATCAATCGCGGGACGGCGGGGCCAGCAGAGCTGGTTGCCGCGGCACTGCTGGACAACAAACGCGCCGAGCTGGTGGGCGAGAGAAGCTTCGGCGAAGGCACGCAGCAGAAGACCTTCGAGCTACCGGATGGGGCTGCGCTGATCCTGTCTGTGGCCAAGTATGGTTCGCCGGCCGGCAAGATGCTGCAGGACGACGGAGTGACTCCGGATGTGCTGGTGGCCTCGGGGATGGAAGAGGGTGCGAGCATGGACCAAGAGGAGGCCCCGCAGACAGCGGCCCCGGCACCGACGGTCAAGAAGCCTGGCATTCAGGTGGACGAGCAGTTGACCAAAGCGCTGGAGATCCTGAAGGCCAAGCCGGCTTAGGGAGCTATCGCGGCTTCAACTTTGCGGCTTGAGCCTGACGCACTGCAGCAGCATCAGCGAGATCCTGGGGTCTACCCGAAGCGAGCTTATTTGTAATGAGGTCTTCAGCAGAGATGTAGCGCGCGGGGATATCGCCGTCGATGAGTAACTCATCCCCATTCCGGTAGACAGTTGCGAAATCGACACCGGCAATCTGTTGCAGAATGTCAAAACAGTAGGGCGGGTTGCCGAATCTTGCGCAGACTGTGGGAGTATTGAAGTCTTCTACCGTGAAATCGGCAAGCGGTGCGCCGAACTCTGCAAGCGCGTTGTAGGTTGCAAGCGCGTTCTCTGGAGTGGACTCGATGAAAACGTCCAGGTCTTTGGTCATACGCGGTTGCGCGTGGACGAAAACGGCGTAGCCGCCGATGACAACATACCTAACGTGGTGCCTGTTCAATGCGAGCAGCAACTCTCTTAAGTTCTGCTCCATCGGCGGAATAGCCATAGGCTCGATATCCCTCCACGCTCATCTGATGGCCAGCCGCGAAGCGCTCGGCGGGTGTCAGGCTTTGCCAATAGCGATATTCCTCTTCCTTCATTTCTTCAAAGGAGGCAAATTTGCGAACAGTCTTATCCATAGGATCGCCTGCTTATATTATACCGGGTTGAGAGGTCGCTATTTGGGCCGTTCGTATGCCCGCGGTCGTAGTCTGCATGCAGACGTACTTACTGCGTATCGAGGGTATAGGTCCCGGGTTGAGTGAGTAGGATGGTGGCGCGTGTACCGTCTTCTGTGAGGGGGCCGGGCGCGACTTGCTTCCCATTGAGCAGGATGGTGCTGTGGCCGGGTGAGATGGGAACCAGGACAGAAAGCTCGATGCCGGCGGGAAGCGTGACGGTGGTCTGCGTGGGCTTGAGGTCGATGGCGATGGGGCCGTGAGGGGTGGGCTCTGTGCCGCGCGCCCAGGCCAGACCCGCCAGATCGGGACGCAGGGTTGCGGTGTGGAAGCCGGCGGCGGTGGGATGAATGCCCAGGATCTCTTCCATGAGCCATGCGGTGGGGCCGGACGACCAGCCGTGCGCCAGCGAGACAAAGTAGCCAGTGCTGCCGTCGGCCTGTAACGAGACGTGCGCGTTGCCAGTGGGCCAGTGTGTGTCGTAGGCCTCCCAGAAGCTGGTTGCGCCCTCGTGGACCATGCCTCCCCAGTACTTGCGAATCCAATCGAGGGCCTCCGCGCGGTGGCCTGTGGCTGCCATGGCGGAGAGGACGTAGGAGTTGTAGAAGGGCGTGATGGGCGGCTCGCGGAAGGTGGCGTCCGCGGTGTGGGTGAGCACCGTGGACCAGATGGCCGGGACCTGGGCTGGCGTGGCCGCGCCGGAGAGGATGGCCATGCTGTTGACCTGCCAGCGGCTGCCGAAGGTGGCGGTGGCTGCATCGAGCAGATGGGATTGGGCGGCGGCGGTAAGCTGCGCGACGGCCTGATCGCGTTGGGCGGCTGCGGCGTTGTCGCCCAGTTCACGCAGAAGGAATGCTGCATCGCGGAAGGCGAGGATGTACTCGAACTGGGTGCCGCGGCGGGCCTCGGGGGTGTCGGCGGAGAGGTCGGCGGTCCAATCGACGAAGGGCCAGTCCTTGGACTTGTCGGCGAAGAGATGGTCGGCGTCCATCTCGGCGTCCATGGTGGCGAGCAGGTCGAGCAGGCGCTGATGCACGCTCTTTAGGTAATCGAGCGAGCCGGTGTGCAGGTAGTACTGGTCGAGCGCGGAGATCCACAGCGCGGAGTAGCCGGGGATGGAGTTGACGTGGTGGCCGGGCGCGCGGTCGTCCAGCAGGCGGGTCAGCGTGTCTTCCATGAGGAAGCGGTCGGCGAAGACGTTGTCGATAACGCGGCCAGAGACGTCGAGATCGCCGGCCCAGCGTCCGCGATCGCGCTTAGGCGCGTCCCAGATATCGTCCTGCATGCAGAGATGCGCGGTGTAGGCACCGGTCTCCCAGATTTTATTGAGCAGCGGATCGGAGGACTCGAAGCCGCCGCTGTAGGCGACGGGATAGAAGATGGCGTCGAGCTGGATGGAGCCGATCTGGATTGGCCCCGGCGCGGAGAGGAAGCGCACGCGAGCGTAGCGGAAGGCCGACTTGGGCCCATAGGCTGTTGCGTTGGCGGGCAGTGTGAGCAGATCCGTGCCGAGGTAGGGATGGTCCAGCAACTCGTTCTCCGACTCGCCGTACTCGATGGCAACCGTGGCAGGCTGCGCAGAGGTGGAGACGATCTGTAGGCGTCCCACCGTTTCGCGGCCGAAGTCGAGCACAAGGCTCGGCGCTTCCTGCTGCGGCAGCATGGGCGAGGCGAGACGGACGGTGAACGGCGCGGAGCCAGGCTTAGTGAGCACGTCCGCGTTGGCGATGGTGCTTCGTCCGGAGAAGACGTGAGTGACGGCGACAGCTGGCAGCGGCGTCTGGCGCAGAAAAGACGATACACCCTGGTAGCCCGGCCAGTTATACATTCCGGCGTCGGTGTTCCACTGGCGCAGATTGATGTCCAGTTCGATGGGGCCGAGGGAGGCGACCGCAGGCCATGCGGAGTCGTCGAAGGCTGGACTCTGCCAGTCTCCGGAGGCTGCGAGCGTGGCCTTCCATGCGGTGTCGGAGAGTAGAAGCGCGGGCGAATCGGTGAGAACCCAAGGCGCGGCGGGCAAAATCTTAGCGACGATGACCTTGCCGTTGGCGATCTGGATGGTGCTGGGCATGGTGGTGGACTTGCTTCCACCCTTGCCACGGACCACTTCCAGCGCGATGACGTTGCGACCTGCGCGAAGCGCACCCGCTGCGTGCAGACCCGTGAGCGGCGTGGCGAAGACGCGGAAGTCCAGGCCGGGCGCGGTGAGGTCGGAGTCGAACTGGTCGACCAGCTTGCCGTTGAGGTAGATTTTGGCCGAGCGCGGGCCAGCGAGATAGAGCGTCGCGTCCGGCGGCACGGTGGTGAGGTTGAAGGCGGCGCGGAAGAAGCGCGGCTGGACCTCGGCCTGACCCACGGGCGGACCGCCGCGCGTCCAGATGTACTGCTCGGGCAGCGGCTGGTGGGTCGATTCCGGTGGAACGACCAAGTTGCGCGTGGGGTCCAGCGGCGGGGCGGCCTGCGCGTGGGCAAGGCTGGGGAGAAGAGCAAGCGCGGCAATAGCGCTGAGAAGAAGCGTGCGGAAGATGCGAGTCGTCATGGCGAGACGACTATATCGCGCCGCGTGGGGGAATGGCGAATCCGGTGGAACGAGGCGCGATGGATGGGGCACTCGGCCAGCTCCACCCCAATCGTAAATAGTCCAATCAGGACTGGTCTGGACTCGGCGGCTTAGAGTTGGCAGCCTCCGACTTCTGTAGCTCTTCGACGTCCGCCAAGTCGCGGCGGCGACCAAGCGCCAGCTTATTGCGAATCAAATCTTCGACCGAGATGTAGCGAACAGGGATGTCGTCTCCGGTCATTCCGTTGACGCTGGCGTTCCATGCGGCGGCGAAGTCGATGCCCTCGATGGCCTGAAGAATATCGATTCGGCTGGGTGGGAGGCCGACCTGAAAGATGGACTTCGGGTCCTGGAAATCCTTGGCAGTCACGCCCGCCAGCGGCGCGCCAAAGTGGGCCAGTGCGGCGTAGACGCGGGCTGCATTCTCCGCGCTGGCGTCGATGAAGAGGTCGAGGTCCTTGGTGGCGCGAGGCTCGGTGTAATGCGAGAACGCATAACCGCCGATGACCAGGTATCTAACGCGCTGGGCGTTGAACTCGCGCAAGAGATCGCGCTGATCCTTCTCCATGAGACACGATGCCTTTCTGCCGGTAGAACTCACGGTACAGGTCTCTGCTCAACTGCCAGGTGGCCTCGAAGCGCTCGGCGGAGGGCCGGCTGCGCCAGTAGCGGTAGGTCTCCGCCTGCTGCTCGGCGAGATCGGTCACTTTGCGAACGGTCTTGTCCATGGGATCGCCTATCTCTATTATACCGGGCGGCGCGGGCGGGATTTGCTCGGGCGCGCGCTGGCGAAGTTGCCCAAGAGCCTGATGCGGATGCTGAGCGCGGAGGGAAACCCGCAGGCGCGCAACCTCTTCGAGATGGTCGCCTACCTGCAGAAGATCGAAGGCACCCGGCTCGAAGTCCGCGCCGCTACTGCCGCGTGAGACAGAGGCGCGATGAATGGAGCACCAGTAATCCCACCCTTCGCAAAAAGCGTGAAGGATGGGGCACCCGGTCTGCGGCACGAAGTCGGAAGAAGTCTCCGTCAGGCGGTGGACGTCAGCCCATGCGTTCTACTTTGTGCTCGATTGGGGGTGAGGATTCGTCACTTGCGTGACTCTCTCTGATCTTCTCCCCATGCTCGTCCACAGTCTTGGTATGGGGATGAAGAACGCCGTCATAGGCCCGAGCTCACTGCCGTTTTCGCGTCATGCACGTCCGTGTGCTTCGCGTGGGGCCAGAATACTCCGGCAATGTCCCGGGTCTCGCCAATCTATCCGGGCGCATCTCGGTGTTCGATATACGGCCCGGAAATTCCTTCCATCAGGCGGCTTCCGCTCACCTTATAGCCATCTTGTCGTAGTGCACCCAGTAGGGCCGTAATGCCTTCGAGTCGAACAGTCCTTCCGATGTTCGGTAGTGGCGGAACAGGGTCTATTGGCTCTTTCCTCTTGACTGGTGAAGACTTTGTAGTGTCGATCAGGGAGCGACGGTTCGTGTCCCCGATTCCACAACCCAGCACACCACGCCGCGAACCAGAAAACGACGCCCATGATTATTAACATGATCACGGCGAATAGCACGTAAGTCAGCAGACCGCCAAAATAGAGCAGTCCGGCGATCCTCAAGCCAGCCCGCAAATGAATGAAAGGAATTCCCTGCGTAGCTTTCCACCAGAGATTCAACCCACCAAAAAAAGGCCGTTTGAACCAGCGTGCAAAGTTTCCGGTTGCGGAACGCGCCTGCTCTAGTCGCCGCTGGAAGCCAGACCCCTAGCTATCGATCCTAGCTGTAAATTCATTTCGGCCGATCACAGCAACAACGGCGACGACCAGGAGTGGACCAGCAAGAAATATTATCTGCAACCCCGTATCGTATCCGACCAGTGCAACCAACAAAACAGCGGCAGCCAGAACTACACCGCCAATAATCCGGTACGATCAGCACCTCTTTGGTCGCGTCCATTGCATTCGTGGTATTACTGTCCGGTGGCATTTGTATTCCAGTTGACATAGCCTGCACCTCTTCCATTGGGTTCCAGTTTCCTGCTTCCTATAATACCTCTACTAAAGGTCATAAAAAAGAGAAGGCATCCTTTGCGGGATGCCTCTTTGGTTTGTCATTCCGTAGCGCAGCGAAGGAATCTGCTTTTGTCTTTGTATATTTTCGGGGTGGACGAGTGCAGATGGAGGATTGCCGCCGCTTGGTGGAGAAGCGGATTCCTTCGCTGCGCTACGGAATGACAAATTAAAATGGTTACGGAATGACAAACAAGAATGGCTACGGAATGACAAACGGAGAAGCGGATTCCTCCGCTGCGCTACGGAATGACAAGTGAAATGGCTGCAGAATGACAAACAAAGGGGTTACTTTGGATGGTACTGGAGGAGGGTTGCTGGATCGCGCCACTTCTCTGAGAGGTCTTCCCATGTTGGGTTTTCACGTTCGATGAGAGCGATCTTCCTGGCGCGATTCCAGTCCTTGAGTTCTTTCTCGCGGGCTATGGCGTTATTGACGTACTGAAAGCGCTCGAAGTAGACGAGGCGGTCGATCTTGTATCGTGCTGTGTAGGTGCCGGGGCGGTGTTCTCGATGCTGGGCTATACGCAGGACAATGTCGTTGGTCATTCCGATATACAGTCTGCGTGACCGATCCGACAGGATGTAGACGTAGAAGATGTATTCGCGCTGCGGCATGTGGGAAGGATAACTGACTTGTGGGAACTGGGGAGAAGCAGATTCCTTCGCTGCGCTACGGAATGACAAACAAAGGGATGACAAGTGACAATGAGGGCAGAGAAAAGAGGGCACCCTTTGCGGGATGCCCTCTTTCGTTTGCGAAGCGAATGCTTGTTGTGATGTGGAGGTGCGTTTGGACTACAGCCCCTTCTTGACGAGGAAGAGGATGAGGTCCTTGACGCGGCAGGAGTAGCCCCACTCGTTGTCGTACCAGGCGATGACCTTGCCGGTGTTGCCGACGACCTTGGTAAGCTTGGAGTCGAAGGTGCTCGACATGGGGTCGCCCTTGAAGTCGGAGCTGACCAGCTCCTCTTCGGTGTAGGCGAGGATGCCCTTGAGCGGGCCCGCGGCGGCGGCAGCCTTGACGGCGGCGTTGATGATTCGATCGTGATGGGCTTCTCGGCGACGAAGGTGAGATCGACGACCGAGACGTTGGGGGTGGGGACGCGGATGGCGAAGCCGTCCAGCTTGCCGGCCATGGCGGGGATGACCAGCTTGAGCGCCTTGGCTGCGCCGGTGCTGGTGGGGATCATGGAGAGAGCGGCGGCGCGGGCGCGGCGGAGGTCCTTGTGCGGCGCGTCGAGCACGACCTGATCGTTGGTGTAGCTGTGGATGGTGGTCATGATGCCGCTGACGATGCCGAAGGAGTCGTTGAGCACCTTGACGACGGGCGCCAGGCAGTTGGTGGTGCAACTGGCGTTGGAGAGGATGTTGTGCCTGGCGGGGTCGTACTTGTCGTCGTTGACGCCGAGCACGATGGTGAGGTCCTCGTTGGAGGCGGGCGCGGAGATGATCACTTTCTTGACGGTTGCGCCGAGGTGGGCCTTGGCCTTGTTGGCGTCGGTGAAGAGGCCGGTGGATTCGACGACGATCTGTGCGCCGACGGAGGCCCAGTCCAGTTTGGCCGGATCGCGCTCGGCGAAGACCTTGAACTGCTTGCCGTCGACGGAGATGAAGTCGGCGCCGTGGGCGATCTCGTTCTTGAGGTTGCCCAGGATGGAGTCGTACTTGAGCAGGTGCGCGAGCGTGGCCGGGGTGGTGATGTCGTTGACGGCGACGATTTCGAGCTCGGGGTTGCCGATAGCGGTGCGGAAGATGTTGCGTCCGATGCGGCCGAAGCCGTTAATGCCAACTTTTACAGCCATGTTCGCTTGCTCCTGTGGGTCATGCGGTGAGGATTGGAGGGCCGATTCGTGCAGTCGATTCGAGCACTCCAACGCCTGTTGAAGATGAAATTCGTGATTTGGTCGTCAATTCGATGCTAGCACCTGGGTTGGGGCGGCGCAATGAAATGGCCCGCAAACAGGCGTGTTGTGTGATGGGAATCACATGCGAGAGAACAGACGTTCAGAGATTGAAGGACGAGTCGCGCCGGGCGGCGCTGCGTTGCCTGGGACTGGGGTGGGGTGTCAGGGTGGATGCGGATGATTTGCCGCGTCTACTGTGATCGTGTTAGTAGTGACGTATGCGCGACGTGCGCGATTGGATGCGCGACATCATGAGAAGACGTTCCAGACGTGGTCCGAACGAATCGGAGTCCACGGGGAAGAGTGGGCAGGAACTGCCCTCGAATCAACAGGCCCCACTACGGCCTACCTACCCTGAACCGTTGCCGGCAACCTCGCCGGAGCCGGCAGCGGTCGTGGACAAGGGTGCGGCGGCGGGCCAGCAGACCGGCCTGAGAAGCCGGTGTCGGCCGTGCGCCCGCCCCGGCAGCAAGAGTGCGCCTGCTGCACCGGAAAAGACGATGGTGGTGGAGACGCAGCCGGAGTCGCTGGCCACGCCGCCGGAGGAGCCGACGGCGGTATCGCCGAAGGAGCCGCGCGGGTACGTGGTGCTGGCCATCGGGCTGCCCGGATCGGGCAAGACGACGTGGTACAAGCGGCGCGGGGTAACACCGCTCTCCAGCGACCTGCTGCGCAGCCTGCTGTTCGACGACATCAGCGAGCAGCGCTACCAGGGACTTGTCTTCTCGACGCTGCGCAGCCTGCTGCGGGCGCGGCTGATCGCCAAGATGCCGTGGAACTACGTGGACGCCACCAACCTGAGCGCGCACGAGCGCAAACAGTGGATCAAGATGGCGAAGAGCTTCGGCTACGAGGTGCAGGCCGTCTTCTTCGACGTGCCACTGGCCGTATGCCTGGAGCGCAATGCCAAGCGCGACCGCCAGGTGAGCGACGAGGTGATGCACAAGATGGCCGAGCGGCTGAAGCCGCCCACGTTCAAGGAAGGCTTCGAGAAGATCACGGTGGTGCGGGTGAAGGGCCAGCCCGGCTCGCTGCCGGTGACCACCAGCGGCGGCGGAGAAGAGTCCTCTGCGGAGACGGCGCAGGCGGAGAACGTGTAGCGCTTCGAGGATTCGAGTTGGAAAGAGCCCTTGGCGAATTTTCGGTAATGGTGTAGTGCGTCGTGGAGCAAGAAAAAGGAGATTCCTCCGCCTCGAGCTAGGGCGGAATGACAAACAATATGGGTTTATAGCAAAAGTCCGAAAATGCTTAGAAGTGAAGTACGAGGCCGGTGTTGACGGTGAAGAGGGAGATGTTTGGCTGACTTGATGAGAGACCGACGGTCATACCGGTGCCGCCGCCGAGTTCGATGAGGCGCAGGTCCAGGATGGAGGCGATCGGAACGTCGACACCGCCCAGGATCTCCCATGCCGCATATTTATTGGTGAAGGTTCCTCCGACGGTCTGAGTGAGGTTGACGGTACGGGTTCCCACATAACCGCCAGAGGCCTGGACGTAGGGTTTGAGATGAATGAGCGGCGGATTGAATGCAACCCTGAAGCCGGCCATTGCGGTATCTGCGCCCGCGGTGCCGGGGCGCGTGGAGCCGCGGAAATCGAAGCCAAGTTTGACCGGGCCAATAGGGAGGAAGTTGAGGGTAACGCCTCCGCCGACGCCTGAGGCCCAGAAGTTGGCGTACTGCTCCTGATAGCCGGAACCGGTCAACACCGAACCCGTCTGCACGTTTGTGAAATGGGCTGACGAAGAAGTGGCGTAGATGGAAACGGCCTGGGGGTGGGCTGCAACGGCAGAGAGAAGAATAAGGGCGGCAATTGCAATGATTTTGCGCATCGTCTACCTCCGTACTGGTTCTGAATTCTAAACAAATATACTCCGAGCCTGTTCGCGGTCCGGCGTTGTTGCATTTGGATGCGTGGAGGCGGCTTTGAGCTGCCAGGGAATGCCGTCTGTTCCATGTACGGCAGGGACTGCGATGCGGATAGTGGAGTGCCGCCCGTCGATATCGGCGAAGCGCGCAAGCTACAACCCCATGCAATGCGTCATTCACGCAGTTGCATATGCGGGTTCCCATGGAGGGCAAAACAATTTATTCTGGTTTGAATGCCAAAGCTTTCGATTCGCGATCTCGATCTTGCCAATAAGCGCGTGCTCATCCGCGTCGACTTCAACGTTCCACTGAAGGACGGCGCGATCACCGACGACACGCGCATCCGCGAGACGCTGCCCACCCTGGAGTACGCGCTACGCCACAAGGCCAAGGTCATCCTGTGCTCGCACCTGGGCCGCCCCAAGGGCAAGCCGGTGGAGTCGATGAGCCTGCGCCCCATTGTCACGCGGCTGCGCGTACTGCTGGACCAGGTGTTCAACGAGTCGGAGAATGTGGCCTTCTCGCCCGACTGCGTGGGCGAGATTGCCAAGGAGATGTCGCGCGAGCTGGAGTCCGGGCAGACGCTGCTGCTGGAGAACCTGCGCTTCCATAAAGAAGAGGAGGCCAACGATCCGGCCTTCGCCAAGCAGCTTGCGGAGCTTTGCGACGTGTATGTCAACGATGCCTTCGGCAGCGCGCACCGCGCCCATGCCTCCACCGAGGGCATTACCCACTTTGTGGCGCAGTCGGCCGCCGGCCTGCTGATGGAGAAGGAGCTGAACTTCCTGGGCAAGGTGTTGACCCAGCCGGACCGGCCGTTTGTCGCCATCATCGGCGGATCGAAGATCTCGGGAAAGATCGATGTGATCGACAACCTGCTGGACAAGGCCGATACGCTGCTGATCGGCGGCGGAATGGCCTACACCTTCCTCAACGCGCTGGGCCAGAGCACCGGCAAATCGCTGATTGAGGCGGACAAGATCGACGTCGCCACGGCGGCGCTGGCCAAGGCCAAGGCCCGGGGCGTCAAGCTGCTGCTGCCCATCGACCATGTGCTGGCCGACAAGTTTGCCGCCAACGCCAAGACGCAGATCTTCAGTGGCAAGGGCGCATTCCCCGACGAATTGATGGCGCTGGACATCGGTCCCGCGACGATCGATCTTTTTGCCAAGGAGATCGCCGACGCGCGCACCATCCTATGGAACGGCCCGATGGGGGTCTTCGAGCTTGCGCCGTTCGCACATGGAACGAATGCGATTGCAGAACTGGTTGCGGCCAACAATGACGCAACCAGCATCGTGGGCGGCGGAGACTCGGTGGCAGCAGTACACCAGGCCGGGGTGGCAGACAGAATCAGCCACATCTCCACCGGCGGCGGCGCGAGCCTGGAGTTCCTGGAAGGCAAGACCCTGCCGGGCGTGGCCGCGCTGACCGACAAATAACTCTGCGGAGCTGACGCCCATGCAGGCTGTGTTCGCCTTTGGCAAGACGGGTCTGACGGTCTCGCTTCCCGATGGGCCGCGTTACTCGGTTGTCGAGGGCAGATCGGCCTGCGCGCTGGAGGACGCAGCAGCCGCGATTGGCGCAGCGCTGGACCATCCCATTGGATCGAAACCACTGGTGGAGCTTGCGGCGGGCAAGCACACGGCGGCGATCTCTGTGTGCGACATTACGCGGCCCGCGCCGAACAGACAGACGCTGCCGCCGCTGCTGGAGAGGCTGCATGCCGCGGGCATTCCCGTGGATGGAATCACGATCCTGATAGCGACTGGGCTGCATCGATGCGCGACAGGCGCAGAGATTGAATCGATTGTCGGCGCGGAGATTGCAACGCGCTATCGCGTTCTGAACCACGACGCGCGCGCGATGGACGAGCATCGCCGGCTGGGCGTGACCGCCAGCGGAACGCCGGTGTATATCGACCGCCGATTCCTGGATGCGGAGCTGCACATCACGCTGGGATTCATTGAGCCGCACTGGATGCTTGGCTTCTCCGGCGGACGCAAGCTGATTGCACCCGGACTGGCCGCGCAGCAGACGATTAAGGTGCTGCACTCGCCGCGCTTCATGCGCGAGCCGCTGGCCAACGAGGGATCGGTTGAGCGCAATCCGCTGCACGCCGAACTGCTGGAGGCGGTGCGCATGGCGCGGCACGACTTTGTGCTGGATGTTGCGCTGACGCAGCAGCGCGCAATCTGCGGGGTTTTTGCCGGGGAGCCGGAGCAGGCCCACGCCGCGGGAGTAGACTTTGTGCGGTCGTCCACAAGGACGCTGGTGCCGCAGTACTTCGATGCGGCCATTGCCAGCGCCGCCGGACATCCGCTCGATCTAACGTTCTACCAATCGCTGAAGGGCTTCCACTGCGCGCACCATATCGTCAAGCCCGGCGGCAGGATACTGCTGCTGTGCGAGTGCGCCGAGGGGATCGGCTCGCAGGAGTTTGCCGCCATGCTGCGCAGCTACGCGGGGCCGCAACAGTTTCTGGACCAGATTGCGAGCGCGCCGGTTGTCATCGACCAGTGGCAGTTGGAGAAGATCGCACTGGCCGGGCTGAGAAACGAGATGATCCTGTATACGCCGGGCGTGATGCCGGAAGAGATTGGCGCGCTGGGCGAGCGCTGCTATGGCGATGTAAATCGTGCGGTCGCGATGTTCTTCGATGGCCTGCCCGCAGGCACCAGCGTTGCCCTCATCCCCGAAGGCCCCTACGCCTTCGCCGAAGTGGGCGAATGAGCTCGGACAGGGCATGTTTGAAGGAGATTGCTCGAGCGCTGTTCGAGCACGCGCTGGAGGAGTGCAGCATTGAGCGGGCCTTCGACCGCAAGCTGCGCGTGGTTGACGGTGCGGCGGGTACGCGGTTGGTGGTGGAGGGTAGCGACGCGATTGCGCTCGACCGGTTGCGACGCGTGCGTATTGTATCGGTGGGCAAGGCTGCGGCGGCGATGCTGAACGCGCTGCTGGCGAGGATGCGGCTGGCGGCAACATGCGATCTGCAAGGAGTGCTGATTGCGGCGGAGCGGACGGTGAATCTGCCAGCGACGATCCAGTATTTTTGCGGAGGGCATCCGCTGCCGAATGAGGCATCGTTTGCCGGAGCTAGGGCCGCGCTTGCGATGCTGCATGGGTTGAGAGATGCTTCGGCGCAAAACACTTCCGCAGACGATACGCTGTGCATCTTTCTGCTCAGCGGCGGGGCTTCGGCGATGATGGAGCTGCCGCTGGACGCAGCGATCTCGCTGGACGATACGGTGGCGTTCCATCGTGCGCTAGTACACAGTGGGGCGTCGATTGTGGAGATGAACTGCGTGCGCAAACACTTCTCGGCGGTGAAGGGAGGGCGGCTCGCGCTGGCCGCGGGCGCGGCGCAGACGCTCTCGCTGCTGGTGTCGGATGTGCCACCCGCGCATCTGGATGCACTTGGCTCCGGGCCGACGGTGGACGATTCGACCACGGTTGCCGAGTGCCGCGAGATACTTGAACGCTATGGGTTGATGGAGAAATTTCCCGCGCCGGTGCGGCGATTCTTTGCGTTGGCGGAGCTGCAGGAGACGCCCAAGCCAGGCGAGTTGAATGCGCGCATCTGCAAGCTGGTGGACAGCGATGAGATGGCAGAGGCTGCGCAGAGACACGCAGAGCGGCTCGGATTTTACGCGGTCATCGACAACGCTTGCGATGACTGGAGTTATGACGCTGCTGCTGAGTATCTGCTGGACCGGCTGCGCGAGCTTCGCAGCGAACACTCGCGGGTCTGCCTGATTTCGGCGGGCGAGGTTACGGTGCGCGTGAATGTATCTCGCGCGAACGCCAGGGGCGGGCGCAACCAGCACTTCGCGCTTTACATGGCGATTCAACTGCGTGCTGAGGACGGGCCGATTGCGGTTCTGTCGGCTGGGTCGGATGGTGTGGACGGCAACAGCGACGCGGCGGGGGCGATTGTGGATGAGCACATGATCGATGAGGAGTCTCGTCGCGAGTCTGCACAGCGCGCGCTGACTGAGTTCGATTCGTCAACGTGGCTGAGCGGGGTTGGAGCTACGGTAGTTACGGGACCGACGGGGCACAACCTGCGCGATCTTCGGATATTGCTGGCGGACGATGCACCTTGAAGGCATCTCGCTGGTTGCCGATGAGAGAACAGACAACGGCAGGGACAACGGCAGAAGCAGATTCCTCCCCCTTCGACAAGCTCAGGGTGCGGAATGACAAACAAGAGAACAGGCAATGGCAAAGGCAAGAGCGAACGACGGAGATTCTGAGCGAAGCTCAGAATGACGAGCAAAAATACAGGGGTGCTTCACTGCGTTCATGTTGACGGCTGCTTCTTGTGGATGAGCGGATGCCGTAAACTAGCAGGATGATCGACGATCTGGAATATCGATACTCCCCGGTGCGCGAGCGGGTTCGCGAGCTGCGGGAGTATCTTTGACTCGGCGCGGCTGAAGCGCGAACTAGCCCTCATTGAAGAAAAGATTGCCGATCCAACCGTGTGGGCGGATGCAACACGCTTGCAGCCATTAATGCGCGAGCGCAAGCGGCTGGAGACGCTGCTGGCCGACGACGCGGAGTTGCAGCGGCGATCCGACGACATTGAGGCGTACTTTGAGCTGGCTAAGGAGGGCGAGGCGACCGAGCCCGACCTGGAACGCGAGATCCCCGCGCTGGTGGAGTTCTCGGAGCGGCTGGAATCGAAGACCATGCTCTCCGGCGAGACCGACGCGCTGAACGCCATCGTTACGGTGCACCCCGGCGCGGGCGGGACGGAGAGCCAGGATTGGGCAGAGATGCTGATGCGCATGTACCTGCGCTGGGCCGAGCGGCAGGGCTTTCGCACCGAGATCAACGAGATCCAGGACGGCGACGAGGCGGGCATCAAGTCGGCCACCTTCACTATCAGCGGCGACTTTGCCTACGGCATGTTGACCGGCGAGACTGGCGTGCATCGGCTGGTGCGCATCTCGCCGTTCGACCAGGCCAAGCGGAGGCATACCAGCTTTGCCAGCGTATTTGTGAGCCCGGAGATCGACGACACGATTGTGATCGATATCAAGCCGGAGGACCTGCGCATCGACACGTACCGATCAGGAGGGAAGGGCGGCCAGCATGTGAATACCACCGACTCCGCTGTGCGCATCACGCACATCCCGACGGGCCTGGTGACGGGCTGCCAGAACGAGCGCTCGCAGCACAAGAACAAGGACCGCGCGATGAAGATGATGCGGTCGAAGCTGTATGAGTACGAGTTGGACAAGAAGAAGGCGGCGACGCGCAAGATCGAGGACTCCAAGCTGGAGATCGGTTTCGGCTCGCAGATTCGCAGCTACGTGCTGCAGCCTTATCGCATGGCAAAGGACCTGCGCACGCGCGTGGAAGTGGGTGACGTGGACCGCGTGCTGGATGGCGACCTGGAGCCGTTCATCCGCGGCTTTCTGCGCATGAGGCGCGAGGGAAATTTTCCTGCGGCTGTTGAGGAAGACGACGCGGTTTAGGGGCTGAGGCATTTTCATTCGCTGACTGACAACGACGGAGAGTGGGATGAACGAACCGGATGCGATCGAGACGATGCTGGGCGAGGGGGAGGCGCGGACGATTGCGGTGGTCGGGCTGTCGGACAATCCGGCGAAGCCCAGCCACTATGTTTCGGCGTACATGCAGCGGATGGGGTACAATATCTATCCGGTGAACCCGGGAATTGAACAAGTGCTCGGCGAGCGCAGCTATGGGTCGCTGTCGGAGTTGCCAGTGAAGCCGGATGTGGTGAATGTGTTTCGCGCGCCGTCGCAGATTCCGGCGATCGTGGACGAGATGCTGCGGCTGGGGCTGAAGAACCTGTGGGTGCAACTGGGGATTGTGAACCCGGAGGCGGCGGAGCGCGCGGAAGAAGGTGGAATCCGCGTGGTGATGGACCGATGCATCATGGTGGAGCACCGGAGGAACAGGGAGTAGGGTTCAGGGAACAGGGACCAGTAAGCGTCAGGACGAAATACAATCGAAGGTGTGAGGATTCGACGGCTCATTCTCGCACTGCTGCTGGCGAACTTCGGCTCGATTGCCGGAGCGAACGCGCGCGCACAGATTGCCGCGGTTGGCGACGGAGGGCCAGGCCCGGCGAGAGCGCAGCACCTGACGGTAGAGATGGTTGCGCTGGGGCCGGCGATTGCGCCCGGCGGAACGCAACAGGTGGGCCTGGTGCTGAGGCTTGAGCCGCACTGGCACGTCTACTGGATCAATCCGGGCGATTCGGGCGAGCCGCCGAAGATTGCATGGAAGCTGCCGGCCGGCATTACCGCCGGGCCGATGCAGTTTCCCATACCGAAGCGGCTGCCGCTCGGCCCGCTGATGGACTTCGGCTACGAGGACAAGGTTGCGTTTCCGGTGACGATTGCTGCTGCTTCGACGCTGAAGCCGGGGCCGGTGCATCTGGACGCGCAGGTGAGCTGGCTGGTGTGCGCACAGGTCTGCATACCCGGCAAGGCGCATATGGGAATCGATCTGACGGTACAGCCTGGAGCGATGCCGGGGCAGCTGGCAGGTGCGCTGGGCGAGGCATTGACGCTGATCCCGAAGCCGCTGCCCGCAGGCGCGAAGTTCGCTGTGACTGGAGGCGCGCAGCAGTTTGCGCTGACGCTGATCGACGGCAAGCGCGAGAGCGATGCGGAGTTCTATCCCTATGCCGGCAGAGGCGGCGGCGAACGAGGCCCAGCCGCCCGATGCTGATTGTGAACGCGGCGGAGCAGAAGATCGAGCCGCAGCGCGATGGAGTGCGGATTGTGGTCGAGCGCTCGCCTGATGCCGCTACCCTGCCCGCAACGCTGCATGGAGTCATCAAGCTCTCCGACACGGTGGCGTACGACGTGACGGCGCCGGTGGCGCAGGGCGAGGTTGTACCCGGAGGCAGCGATTCGGCAACAAGCACGACGGCGAATAGGCGCGATTGGGCTGGCGTTTCTGGGCGGTATTCTGCTGAACCTGATGCCGTGCGTCTTTCCGGTGCTGTTTTTGAAGGGACTTGCGCTGGTGCAGAGTTCGAGTGAGAGCCGTGCGCATCAGCGTCGGCATGGACTGATCTACACGCTGGGAATTCTACTCTCGTTCTGGGGGATTGTGGCCGCGCTGCTGGCGCTGCGCGCCACGGGAAGCCACGTGGGCTGGGGCTTTCAACTGCAGTCGCCGGTGTTTATCGCACTGCTTGCGTCGTTGATCTTCCTGCTGGCGCTGTCGCTGGCGGGCCAGTTTGAGATTGGACTTTCGCTAACGAGTGTGGGTGGAGAACTCGGGCAAAAACAAGGCTACACGGGCAGCTTCTTTACCGGAGTGCTGGCGACGGTGGTGGCGACTCCATGCACTGCGCCGCTGATGGGCGCGGCGATTGGCTTTGCGCTGACCCAATCCGCAGGGACCGTCTTCGCCGTGTTCACCGCGCTTGCGCTGGGACTGGCGGCTCCGTATCTGCTGCTAAGCTGGCAACCGGCGTGGGTGCGCTTGCTGCCGAAGCCGGGCGCGTGGATGGAGGTGTTCAAACACATTACGGCGGCGATATTTTTTGCGACCGCAATCTGGCTGGCGTGGGTGTATGGGCAGTTGTATGCGGCGGGCGATGGCGTGAATCATGTGGCATTGCTGCTGGCCTGCTTCCTGATGCTGGCGATTGCGGGATGGACGCTTGGACGATGGCCGGCGAAGTGGCCAAGCCGGATCGCGGCGCTGGTGTTGATTGCGTTGGGAGTGGCCATTCCGCTCTCGCAGACGCGGAGGGCGGCGCAGGCGGGAACCGTACAGGGAACAGGGAACAGGGAACAGGGATCGTGGGTGGCGAATGGCGCGGAGTTGGCGTGGCAGCCGTACTCCGAACAGGCGCTTGACGCAGCGCGTGTGTCGGGCCATCCGGTCTTCATCGACTTTACGGCGGCGTGGTGTCTAAGTTGCCAGTTCAACGAGCGCGTTGTGTTGCGGTCGGCGGATGTGGAATCCGCACTGCGTTCGCACAATTTTGCGTTGCTGAAGGCGGACTGGACCAACAGCGATCCTGTGATTACACAGAAGCTGGCTACGCTGGGCCGCGCCGGAGTGCCAACCTATGTAATCTATCCCGCGAATGCAGGAAGCGCGCCGGAAGTACTGCCGGAGCTGCTGAGCAAGGGCGTGGTGCTGGCGGCGATTGAGCGTGACGCGAAGTAAATCAAAACAAAAGAAGAAGCAGATTCCCTTCGGGAATGACAAACAAATGGGCGTGGTACTGGCGGCGATTGAGCGTGACGCGAAGTAATGCGCGCGCCTCAGTGTGAATATTGGATAGTCCTCCCACCCATCGCATGAGACAAAGGCGCGATGAATGGGGCACCCGAAATCCCACCCATCGCATGAGACAAAGACGCGATGGATGGGGCACCCAGCCCTGTTTTTTGCGGCGGTTTATCGCGGGCTGAAGAGGATGCACTCCGAAAGGCAACGACAGAGATTCTGACTCTGCGAGTCAGAATGACGCTTCGGAGTTTCGGCATCCCTGCGAATGCCCGCTGCTACTACTATTCGGGATGGCGTTTGGCGGCACGGATGCGGGCGACCTCGTCCATGCGCTGGGCGAGGAGTTTTTCGCGGCCCTCCTGGGTGGGGTGGTAGTAACGGCGGCCGGCGAGCGAGGGCGGCAGGCACTCCATGTCGGCCACGCGGCCTTCGACATTGTGCGCGTACTGGTAGTCCTTGCCGTAGTCCAGCGACTTCATCAGCTTGGTAGGCGCGTTGCGCAGGTGCAGCGGGACAGGCTCCGCGGCGGTGGCTTCGATGTCGCCGACGACGGCCCCGTAGGCGGTGTAGACGGCATTCGACTTGGGCGCGAGCGCGAGGTAGACGATGGCCTGCGCCAGCGCGAGATCGCCTTCCGGCTGGCCCAGGAAGTGCATGGCGTCCTTGGCGGAGAGGCATAGATTGAGCGCCTCGGGCGCGGCCAGGCCAACGTCTTCGACCGCCATGCGCACAATGCGGCGGGCAACGTACATGGGATCTTCGCCGGCCTGCAACATGCGCGCCAGCCAGTAGAGCGAGGCGTCCACGTCGGAGTTGCGCACGGATTTGTGCAGCGCGGAGATGATGTCGTAGTGCTGCTCGCCCTGCTTGTCGTAGAGCAGAACGCGGCGCTGCAGCGCCTCTGCGGCGATCTGTTTCGTGATGCGATGGGCTGGTTCTTCTGCCGCGAGGCTGGCGGCAACGTCGAGCGCGTTAAGCGCATTGCGCGCGTCTCCGCTGGCGTAGGATGCGATGGTGGCGAGGGCATCTTCGTCGGCTGCAACTTCAGATGCACCTAGTCCGTGTGTTTCGTCTGTAAGCGCGCGGTGCAGAAGCGAGACTACCTGAGGCTCGGTGAGGGGTTGCAGGGTGTAGACGCGGCAGCGCGAGAGCAGCGCGGCGTTCAGTTCGAACGACGGGTTCTCGGTGGTGGCGCCGATGAGGCGAATCGCGCCGCGTTCGACGTAGGGCAGGAAGGCGTCCTGCTGCGCCTTGTTGAAGCGATGGATCTCGTCGATGAAGAGGATGGTGCGCGAACGGAACCCGGCGGCTTTCTCCGCGGCCACCATCACGGCCTTGATCTCCTTGATGCCGGACATGACGGCGGAGAACTCGATGAAGGTGGATTGGGTCATCGCGGCGATGATCTTGGCCAGCGTGGTTTTGCCGGTGCCGGGCGGCCCCCAGAAGATCATCGAGGTAGGGTCGTCGTGGGCGATGGCGAGCGCCAGCGGCTTGCCGGGGCCGAGCAGATGCTCCTGCCCGACGAACTCGTCGAGGGTGCGCGGTCTCATGCGATCGGCCAGCGGAGAGAGGCTGGTTTGCGCGGCGATATCGTCGGGGATGGGGTTGAAGAGGTTCATAAGGCAGTGGGTAGTGGGTAGTGGGTAGTGGGTAGAAGACCGCGTTGGCGCGAGGCTTCGTAGAGGAGGAGTGAACCAGCGACCGCGGCGTTGAGGCTTTCGACGCGGCCGGGCATGGGAATTGTGATGCGCGCATCGGCCAGCGCGAGAAGTTCCGGCGAGAGCCCCGCGCCTTCGTTGCCGATCATCAGAGCGCAGGATTTGGTGAGGTCGGCGTCGAATACGGAATCAGAATCGGAATCAGGCGCGACAGCAGCTATCAGGCGAATGCCCTGCGACTTCAGAGCGACGAGATGCACGGCGTCAATCTCCACTACGGGAACGCGGAAGACGGAGCCGGCGGAGGCGCGCAGGGCCTTCGGGTTCCACTCGCTGACGGTGCCGGGCGTGGTGAGAACAGCCGTTGCGCCGAAGGCCTCGGCGGAGCGGACCAGCGTGCCCAGGTTGCCGGGGTCCTGCAGACCGGCGGCGACCAGAAGCAGCGGAGCTTTGTCGCAGGCGGACTTCGCGGGCAATAGGGATTCCATCTTCCAGATTGGAGGCACCAGCAATGCGGCGATGCCTTGCGGGTGCTGCGTATCGACCGCGCCGTTGAAGACGTCCTCCGCGAGAAGAAGCAACTCCACGCCGCGCGGAAGCCATGCGGGCGGCGCGACTCGTTCGCTGAGGAAGATCGTCTTCAGAGGCAGACCGCTGCCGAGCGCCTCCCGCAGCAGGGTCTCGCCTTCCAGGGCGACCAGCCCGCCGCTGAGACGCGCGTTTCCCGCGAAGGCGGCGCGAAGCTGTTTGACGCGCGCGTTGGCGCGACTGGTGACGAGGGTGGGTTGAGTTGTCATCTAGCAAAATCTTACGCTGTGAATGGGCCCCCCAGCTTGCGGCGCGGTGGGGACAAAGGAGTCATCCTGCGATGCAAGGCCGAGGGCCGGTGACGCAGAGAGAATCAGTTGCACGCCAGCTCCGTCCAGATGCCCGGATTCGCAGGACCGTTCTGGCTGACAATGCTGTAGTCGATGAAGGCGCCTGCGCTAACTTGTGTGCCACCGGGTACAGTGCAGACAGTACTGGCAGGCCCTGCAGCCATGGTGCAGGTAAGCAGGGTGGACGCTGTACTCACAGGAGTGGCAAGAGTTCGCAGGGTCAACGTGCTCTGCGCCGTAAGCTGCGAGTAGACGTTCAGCGATGTCACGGTACATCCTAGCGGGACCCAGGTAAGCACGGCCGCCGACTCGGTCGCGCCAGCGTTGGAGTTGTTCACCGAGTAGTACTCCGGAGTAAGTCCTGGGGAGCCCCCCGACGGCTCTACATGAGAGATCGCAGCACCCGAAATGCCGCTGCTGTTACCCCCTCCTCCACCGCTGCCAGCCGGGCCGGTCGCACCCTGCGGAATGGTAAAGTTCAGGACCGCCGCTGTGTTGGTTCCGGCGTTGGCGACTGAGGCCGATGTTCCCGCCGCGCCGGTGGACACCGTGCCGACGGTCACAGTCGCCGCCGAGCCCTGTGCGCCGGTCGGCCCCGCTCCGCCTGCTGCCGCTAGCAGGATCCAGGCCCCTCCATTTCCGGAGTTGGTATCGGGCTCCGCCGAGTTGTTGCTGAGCGTGGCGATGTAGGTCGAGGCCGGGCTGCCGAAGGTCACCGCATCGTTCGCCGCGTAACCATAGCCGCTGACCCACGCTCCCTTAAAAGGACATTCCCACGGCCCCGGCTGCTCCGGTGGCCCCATTGGCTCCAATGGTTCCGGGAATTCCGTTTGCGCCGTTTGCGCCCGCTGGTCCGGTCGCGCCCGTGGCACCGGCCGGCCCCGCCGGTCCCGCCGCGCCGGTCACTCCCGCTGACCCACTCGGTCCCGTCGGCCCCTGCGGCCCGACCGCTCCGGCCGTACCTGCAAATCCGGTCGGCCCCTGCAACCCCTGTAGTCCGGTTGCGCCTGCCGGTCCGGTTGCGCCTGCCGCCGCCAGCACTCCCCAATACAGCGGACTCACATCCGGCTCGCGGCCCACGTTTGCCAGTAATGAGGAGTAGCTGGAGCCTGCATAGGCAACCGCATCGCCCACGGCGTAGGAGGTCCCAATCAGCCACTCGCCCCGGAAGGTGAGGGGAGGCCCCTGCGGTCCGGTAGCACCCGTCGATCCCGCCTGCCCCGCCGCACCAGTCGCGCCTATAGTCCCCGGTGTGCCGGGCACACCCTGCAACCCCTGCGCTCCCGCCTGCGCGATCATTGACCAGACCGTGGGATAGTTGTCCGGCCGGTTCGACGAGTTGCCCTGGGTGGCGATATAGGTCGATCCGCCGTAGCTGACCGCATCGTTCGCCGCGTAGCCTGTGCCGTTGGACCACGCGCCTTTGTAGGTCATCCCCGGTGGCCCAATCGGCCCCTGGTTTCCCTGGAATCCCTGAATTCCCTGTGGCCCTAATGGTCCCTGCGGCCCGACGGCCCCAGTCGCCCCCACAGGCCCGGTCGCGCCGACTGCGCCATCCTGCGCGAAGAGCGCCCACCACGCAGGACTCTGGCCGGGAGTATTGCCATGGTTGCTTGCTTGCAGCGAGACGTAGTCCGCACCGTTGTAACGGACCCCGTCGGTCAGTGCATAGTTCACCACGGACGAGTAGACCCCCTGAAAGGAAAGCCCCACCGGCCCGGCCATTCCCTGCGGCCCCATCGGCCCGCTCAAGCCCTGCGCTCCGGTGGTACCTGGAATTCCCTGCGCGCCGGCCTGTCCGGCAATCCCCTGGTTTCCCTGATCTCCCTTCTCCCCTGGAGGGCCCACACTTCCCGGCGACCCCTGTGGACCTGCCAAGCCGGTTGCGCCCGCCGCGCCGGTTGGCCCCTGCGGCCCCTGCGCCGTCAGAAGACCCCACTGCTGAGGGTTAAGGCTCGGCGTATTGCCGTGGTTGCCGGCGATCAGCGAGGTGTAGCTCGCCCCTTGCCACACCACGACATCGCCAAGCGCATAGTTTGTGACCGAGCTATAGGTGCCTTGATAGACGAATCCTGAAGGCCCCTGTGGCCCGGCGGCACCCACCTGCGCGGAAGCTAGCAGTCCCCACTGCAATGGGCTTAGAGGCGGAGTGTTGCCAACATTGCTGTTGGTCAGCGAGATGTAGCTCGACCCCTGATATTCCACCACATCGCTCAAAGCGTAGTTGGACGATGATGCGTAAGCACCCTGATAGCCCAGTCCCGGAGGCCCCTGCGGCCCGGTAGTCCCTGCCGGCCCCGCCGGTCCCGCCGGCCCAATCCCCGTACCGCCCTCGGCCAGCAGCCCCCAATCCGCCGGACTGAGCGCCGGAGTGTTGCCATCGTTCCCCGCAATCAGCGAGATATAACTCGAGGCCCCATACAGCACAATGTCGTTCAACGCGTAATTGGCCGTCGGCACATAGATGCCCTGGTAGGAGACCGCAACGACGGTCGATCCGCTGCTGCCACCCGCGCCATTCGCCCCCGCAGCAGCAAGCAATCCCCAATCCGCGGGGCTTGTTGGAGGAGTATTGCCATGGTTCGACGCGATCAGCGAGAGGTAGCTCGACCCCTGAAAGACGACCACGGCGCCCAACGCGTAGTTGGTGGTCGCAGCGTATGTTCCCTGGTAATTCAATGCTGCGCCACCGCCCGCCGGCCCGGTTGCTCCAATCGGCCCGGTTGCGCCAATCGGCCCTTGGAGGCCTGTTGCCCCCGTAGGCCCAGCCGGCCCCATCAGTCCTTGCGGCCCGGATGCTCCGAGTGGCCCTTGCGGACCGGCAGGCCCCGCCGCACCCGCAGCTCCCGCCGGCCCCGCATCCACCAGTTCCACATCGAGCGTCGCGGCGTGCGAGCTTAGGTCGTTTTCCTTGCTGTCGAACTGCACCATCGCGGTCCCGGCGGAGAGCGCAACTCCGTTGTTCGACGCAGGATTGCCGATCCAGCCTTGCACCAGCGCCGTCACATCGAGCGCGACGAACGCACCCGCCTGGCCCACGGAAAAAACGCCGGACGCACTGCCGATCGCAGGTTCGGTGGCATAGGTCACGCTGTACTCGCCCCACGCCCCGTCGATGGGCGCAATGCTTACCAGCCCCGGCGTGGTTACCCGGTTGCAGTAGAGCCGCAGCACAGCGCGCAATACCTGCCCCGCGGTGGTTCCCGCCGGCAACAGCGACAGATCGAACTGGAGCAGAGTGGTATAGCCTCCGCCGACATCCAGATTGGAGATTGCCCCGCTATTGACCGTGGGCAACGCGCTGTTGACATGAGTATCGGCCAGCAGCGCCGGCTGCGCGCCCCACACCGGCGCGGCCGCCCACAAACCCAACAACGCCCCCAAGCTCGCCCATGGAGCTACCCTTAGGCGCCGGTCAAATACCCGCCCACTCCACCCGCCCATTCTGGCCAGTGGCACTCCTGTTGCGGGTTAACCCTGTTCCAGCCTGTCCGAAGACCGGCCGGGGAGATTCGCACCCACATCAGCGATCCCTGCTCGACGATTCACGCTGCCACCGATCTGGTTGTTGAACGTGCGAATCCGTGGCGCAATACAGACCTAGAAGTATTCCCGTTTTAGGCCGCCACAGGCCGAATAGCAAGCCATTTCGTCGCAAGCCTGCGCTATTTCTCGCCGCAAATTCCCAACGATTGCCTGCGAATGCCGTCTATTTCCTTTCTCAGGCGCATCCCATTAGACTGCAATGGCCGATTCAAATAGCGCGGAGAACCCCACGAACATGCCCTCAGAAAAGCCCAACCAGCCCGGCACATGCCCTACGCTCGACACTTTGGTCAACATTCCACGCCTTGTGACTGACTTCTATGCCCTGCATCCCGACCTGGAGATTCCCGCGCAACGAGTAGCCTTCGGCACGTCGGGGCATCGCGGAAGCGCCTTTACAGCGTCCTTCAACGAGGACCACATCGCCGCCATCAGCCAGGCAAGAGCCGATTACCGCCAGGCCAACAACATCAACGCCCCGATCTTTCTTGCTAAGGACACGCACGCCCTCTCCGAAGCTGCCTTCACCACCGCATTGGAGGTGCTGGCGGCCAACGGCATCGAGGTGATGGTGGACGACCAGCTGGCCTACACGCCCACTCCCACACTCTCCCACGCCATCCTGACGTATAACGCGAAGCTCAATGGCGGGAAGACTCCTTCGCAGGCCGAGCTTGCGAGCGGGGTGAGCGATGGATCGAAGCAGTGGGTCGATGGGATCGTGATTACGCCCTCACATAATCCGCCCGACGACGGCGGATTCAAGTACAACCCGCCTAACGGTGGACCGGCAGATACTACCGTAACTAAATGGATCGAGAACCGGGCGAATGAGCTGATTGGCAAGAAGCTGGAGGGGGTGAAGCGCATCCCCTACGCGCGCGCGCTGGCTGCGGCGACGACGCATCGCCACGACTACATTACGGCGTATGTGAACGATCTGGGCAACGTGATCGACTTTGCTCCGCTGGCCGGAAGCACGCTGAAGCTGGCGGTCGATCCGCTGGGCGGCGCGGGCGTCTACTACTGGCCGCGGATCGCGGAGAAGTACAAGCTCGACTTTCAGATACTGAACCCATACGTCGATCCCACCTTTCGCTTCATGACGCTGGACTGGGACGGCAAGATTCGCATGGACTGCTCCAGCCCGTTTGCGATGGCGTCGATGATTGCGAATAAAGACAAGTTCGACGTGGCGTGGGCCTGCGACACCGACCACGACCGGCACGGCATTGTGACACGCACCAGCGGCCTGCTGAACCCGAACCACTATCTCGCGGTGGCGATCCAGTACCTGTTCACGCATAGGCCGGAGTGGGGACAACACGTCGGCATCGGCAAGACGCTGGTGTCGTCGTCGCATCATCGACCGCGTAGCCAAGGGACTCGGGCGGCCGATGCTGGAAGTCCCGGTCGGCTTCAAGTGGTTTGTCGACGGGCTGATCGACGGGACGCTGGGTTTTGTCGGCGAAGAGAGCGCCGGAGCCAGCTTCCTGCGCCGCGACGGCAGCGTGTGGACGACGGACAAGGATGGGCTGATTATGGGGCTGCTCGCCGCGGAGATGACGGCGGTGACGGGCAAAGATCCCGGCCTGCTCTACAACGAGCTGACGGCGAAGTACGGCAATCCTATCTACCAGCGCATCGACGCCGAGGCCACGCCGGAGCAGAAGGCCAAGCTCGGTAAACTCATGCGCCGCGCAGGTCACCGCGAAGACGCTGGCGGGCGAGCCGATCACGTCGATCCTGACGGAGGCTCCCGGCAACCACGCGGCCATCGGCGGGCTGAAGGTGACGACGGAGAATGGCTGGTTCGCCGCGCGGCCATCGGGCACAGAAGATGTGTACAAGATTTATGCGGAGAGCTTCAACGGCCAGGCGCACCTGAGCCAGATACAGAGCCGAAGCGAAGGCGCTGGTGGCGAGTGCGATAGCCTGAATGCGCTTTCTACTTGGCCTGCCGCTCATTAGTCGATCACCACGTCTTGCATCCGTTGATCAAGTCGTTTGCGAAGCTTCGTACAAGGAGTGCTTCGGAGTTCATCTATCATGCCGTCGACAACGTAGTAAGCACTGAAATACGTATGCGAGTTCAAATGAATATCGTAACCGCGTAGCTGGTTAATCTGAACGGGTTCCGCCTTCTGCGCCTTTGTAAGGGACACCGTTGCCATCGAAACCCCGTACCAATTCGTATGATCTTCGTTTTGAACTTTAGGATACGGCCACCCCGCCTCCGGAATCGGAAATCCGCCAGGATGAGGTTGTTGAGGTTTGTCTCCAAAGACTTTGGCCCGTCTTGTCCACCACCAACGAATATACCGGAGCCTCTTTCATCTCACGATGCACCACCATTTTGAGCCGTCCTGTAACATCGCCAGTAGCATGGACCGCAGCATCACGGGCTGCTTTGTCGGGTCATGCCCATCCGCCAAGTCTGCACTCGAGCCACCTTCGCATTCGAGGTCGTAGGCGTCATTGATCGCCCAATCTGGAAGTCCTACCACCCGTGATGGAAGGTAACTGGCGGCCACCATCTGCGGGACATCGCGTTCAGTCGGCATCTCCATAAATAGGTTCCTCATGAACGATACCCGTCCGGCGTCGGCCCAAATGTCTGGGCGGTTGAGTTCCATGGGGCGGACATGTTCCGTTTGAGCGACACCACATCAAATGTCCACGCCTTAGTGGGTGCAGTTGCTGTTGGAGCAACCACCGACTGCCCCATCGCCATCCCCGTAGATACCAACCCCACCGCCAGCATCTTCGCGATCATGGAGAAATCCCTCCAGAAATCCTACTCCTGCCGGGTGCTCTATTCCTTGCGTTTTTTGTATTATGCATTATGGGCATCATGCGCGGCATAGCCCTCCCGCCCAAACCTCGCATCGTCTACAATCGATTTGAGGTGATGCTATGCGATACACCGCCGCAGGCGATACCGAACCCAAGCTGGCCGCGCTGCTCGACGCCGCTCAGGGCGAGCCGGTCTTCATCGAGCGTGGGCAGCAGGAGGTTGCTGTGCTCCTCTCGGTGCGCGAGTACGACCGACTCAGCGGCAAAGCTGCCCGCGAGTTCCTCGACTTCTGCGACACTGTCGCTGACAACGCCGCCGCAAAAGGGTTGACCGAAGCCAAGCTCGAAGAGTTGCTGAAGGATGCCTGAGCCGGTCCGGTTCGTCGCCGATACAAGCGTCACAGTCAGCCGGCTGTTCTTCCGCATTTCAGTTCCAGCTTTGGCCTTCGAGCACGCCCTGCTCCACGCAAGAATGATCGTCTCCACGGAAACACTCGTTGAACTGGAAGATGTCCTGTCGCGTTCAAAGTTCGATACCTATCTGCCTCTGCAAAAGCGCATGAGTTTCTTTCATTACCTGCGACGGAACTCCGATTTCGTCGAAAGTGTCGCTCCCATCACCGCCTGCCGCGATCCAAAGGATGACAAATTCCTCGCTCTTGCGATTGCGGGCCACGCAAGCCTGATTCTCTCCGGGGACCAAGACCTGCTCATCCTTCATCCCTTCCGTGGAATCAAGATCCTGACCCCAAGGCAATATCTCGACCAACCGCACGCATGAACCCAACTGGAACGGAACCACTTACCGTCCCCGCCAGCTCCACTCCATTCCGCCCATGATGGTGCGGCCCTGCATGGGGACGCCGACGATCTCGGTGTAGCCGGTGTTGCTCAAGTTCAGCAGGCGGAGGTAAGGGCGGATGCTGCCAGTGTTGCGCGCGAGGCTGGCGTCCCATAGCGGGTAGGCCGTCTGCGTGGTCTTCTGCACCACGTTGACCTGGGTGTGCGCGGAGAGCCTGCTTGAACTGTCCGGTCCAGGCGAAGACCGCATTCTGCGCCGCGTAGTTGAAGGCGTACTCCGAGAGGTAGTTCGGCGGCAGGTTGCCGGAGTGCGCGGCCGTATAGCTGAGGTGGAGCTGCTGGGTGGCGCTGATGCCGCACGCGCATGCTGGTCTCCGCGCCGCCGATGTCCAGCGTGGGCACGTTGACGGCCTTCCACTGCTCGCCTGGGGTCAGCGGCAACTGTTTTGAGTAGTCGATGGCGTTGGTCTCGTGCAGGCGGAAGCCGACCGCCGTGAGCGTCAGCCGGCCATTGGCGGGCTTCCAGTCGAGGCCGCCCTCGTAGCTCCAGCTGGACTCCGGCTTGAGATAGGGATTGCCGACCGTGGCCGGGTCGGAGTAGTAGAGATCGGTGTAGGTGGGCAGGCGGAAGCCATGCCCGGCCGAGCCGCGCAGGCGCACGGTTTTGGTCAGCGTGTAGGCTGCGGCCGCACTGGGGGAGAAGACCGAGGTGCCGCCGGAGAGAACCTCTTCGCGCGCGCCGAGTAGAGAGCGAGAAGCGCCCCAACGCGCTCATGCTGAGGTTGGCGTATCCCGCGCCCTGGTTGCGCGCATGGACGCCGAGTGCGTTGCTGAGCACTTCTCCGCCGGAAGAGTTTTCGGAAAAATTAAAGCTGCGGATGCTGTCGCCCGACTCCTCCAGTCCATAGGCCAGTGTGGAGTTGCGGCCCAGCTCGTCGGCACGGCGCAGCGCGCCTTCGTAGCTGGTGGTGATGTGGTTGTTCTCGTAGATGGCGGGCAGGCCCTGTAGCAGGACGAACCTATCGCTGTGGCGGAGATAGCCGAAGCTGGCCGCGGTCTGCTTGCCAAACTGCTGCTGGATGCTGGCGAGCCAGGCCTTGGTGCGCTCCCAGGAGTTGTACGGGCCATAGAACTGGTTCGCGCCGTAGGGCCGGTCGCTGGCGGCAAGCAAAACGTCGGTCGTACCCGGCTTGGTCTTCAGCCAACTCTCGCTGGCCAGCGCGTTGCTGCTGTAGTTGCGGTCGGCGATGAAGCCGTCGGAGGTGTCGCGGCTACCAGTCAACTGCTCGGCAAACGGCCCAGAGGAGTAGGCTGCACGAAGATGCTCCTCCAGCGAGCCGTAGTTTCCCGCGCCCGAGCGTGCGACGACGCTTAATCCCGCGGCTGGCGCGCCGGTGAGCAGGTTGACCGCGCCGCCGATGGCGTCCGATCCGTAGAACGTGGAGCCCGAACCATGCAGTACATCCACGCGTGTGATGGCGTCCAGCGGCACGGGAATGTCCAGGTTCAGGTGGCCGGTTTCGGGGTCGTCCACGCGCAGCCCGTTGACCAGAACCAGCGACTGCTCGAAGGTGGCGCCGCGGATTGCGAGGTCGGCCTGCACGCCTTCGCCGGCGCGCGCCTGCAGGTTGAGCGATGGGTCGGTGCGCAGCAGGTCGACCACGCTATCGGTCCCCGGCAGCGCCTCGCGCGGCTGGATCACTAGCACCGAGCGATTGCTCTCGGCCAGAGGCAGCGGTTCCACGGTGGTCGTTACCTGAACGCTCTGGGTAATGCCGACCGGAGTCTGCGGTTGGGAGAGATTCGGAGCTGCGGCCGGGCCTGCGCTCGAAGAACTCTGCTGGCAGACGCCCCATCGCGCGCAGAGCAGACAGAGAGACAGGTACGCGAGTCCTTTATTCATGAAGATTGCGATGCACTCTACTGTGTGGGATGTGGGTGGCCGCCCTTCCTGTATCTTACGTCACGCGGGCCGTCCCGGCGGGCGTGCGACGAAGTAGAATGGGCATGTGAGCACAACGACCGCCTCCGTCCCGGAGATTCGCAGCAAGGTTGAACTCGGCGAACGCATTTCGCCGGCGGAGGCCCTGCTGCTGTGGCGCGAAGCCAACGACGAGGAGATGCGCTCGCTGGCGTCCGTGGCGCGCGCGCGCTTCCACGCGCACAACTCATGCACCTACCTGCTGATGCGCATCATCAACACGACGAATGTATGCGTCGCGCAATGCGATTACTGCGCCTTCTACACACTGCCCGGACAGCCCGGCGGGTACGTTCTCAGCAAGGAGCAGGTCTTCGCCAAGCTCGACGAGTTGCTGGCGCTGGGCGGCGAACTGGCGGGGTTCAACGGAGGCTTCAACCCGCATCTCTCCCTGGACTATTACTGCGACCTGGTGCGCGCCATCCGCGCCCGCTACGGCGACCGCATCGAGTTGTACGCCTTCACCATCGCCGAGTTCATGTACCTTGCCGACCACGCCTCGCTGGACTACGCCACCACCGCGCAAAGACTGAAGCAGGCCGGGGTGCGCTGGATCACGGGAGGCGGCTCGGAGATACTGACCGAAGACTTCCGCCGCCGCCACAGCAAGTTCAAGTACACCGTGGCGCAGTTCTTCGAGGCGCAGACGGCCATCCTCGCCGCAGGTCTGCGGACAACGGCCACTATGGTGATCGGGTTCGACGAGACGATCGAGGAACGCATCGAGCATCTGGACCGGACGCGCCGCTTTCAGGACCAGACCGGCGGACAGGAGAGCTTTCTCTGCTGGAACTTCAAGCCCTGGTCTACTCCGCTGGGCGCACAGCTCGGCAATATTGAGATCACACCGGCGGAGTACCTGCGTCATCTGGCGTTGAGCCGTATTTATCTGGACAACATTCCCCGCATCCGCACCTCCGTGCTTACCCAGAACGAGCGAGCGCTGGAGGGCCTGCTGTATGGAGCGGACGACTTCGACCTGCCCATCGAGGACGAGGTGACGCAGAAGGCCGGAGCAACCATCAGCCTGAACTTCGACAAGATTCTGAATGTAGCGCGCAGCCTGGGTTTCGAGCCTACCTACCGCCATGTTGCGCTGGAGCACGCGGCAACGGTGAGCCAGGGAAGCAAATAACGGGTATTCGGCATTCCCCTCAGCGGCTGAAGCCGTGTCGCGATTGCGCGCAGATACGGCGGGACTGAAGAGGGTGCTGAAAAAGGCCTGTTTGGGCTGAAAATCTACCCTCAGGGGCTAAAGCCCTATTGATTTTGCATTACTTACGGCACGGCTGAAGCCATGCCCTTAACAAAACCAGAGATTTTTATCACCCCCTGAAGTCCCGCCCTTTCAAAACGTCACAGGGTACAGACTTTTATAAGAGCGGAGAGCGCTCACTTGCTGGGGAGGGTGTAGATGACCTCACCGGGACGGGTGTAGTGCAGTTCTTCGCGCGCCTGATGCTCGATGGCATTGGGATCGCTCTGCAGCCGGCCCACATGCTCCGTCAACAGGTCGTTCTCACGTTGCAGGTCCTGCATCTGCCGGTCCAGCAGTTGCGTCTCCTGGCGCTTCTGCTCATATACGGTCAACCCATTTGCGCCGAATACGACGTGATATGCCACAGCCAGCGCGAGCGCCGCCGCCGCCGCCGTCGCAATCTTGCGCCGCTGCACCGAGAGCCGCCCGCAGAGTTCGCGCAGAGACGCAAAACGACGGCGCTTCACCGGGAGCGGCGGGTTCACTTCCATACTTTCAGTGGATGAGGCCGCAACCCTTCGCGTCAAGACCGAACTCCGCATTCCTGCACTCAGGAACCAAGATCGTACTGAGCTGCGTCTTCGCACAAGTCCCGCAATGCGGGTCTCATCCATGCGAACCGGTTGCGCCGCGAATACCACGCGCGCAGAATTCACAACTGCTTTCACGCGAGCGACGCACAATGGCACGCCGCTTGGTATTCTTGTCTTAGTGGATTTCTCCGTTGCACAAGGGCCCCCTAACCGTACAAATTTCCGGCTCATGGTTTGACCCATGAATCACGTTGCTCAACCCATCTCGAACGTCACCTCGCATCCCCACTCAAGTGGCATGACTCTGCCTTTTCGATCGTCTTCAGCGCGACCCTGAAAGGACCGCCCATGCAATCCGCACTTCCCCTCCAACTCGGCGGCCTGCACGACCTGCAGGAGCTTCGCCGCAGCCTGACCGGCAAAATCTTCCTGGCCGTCTCGGCCACCGCTTTCGTCGCGCTGTGCGCGCACGTCTCGCTGCCGCTGTACTTTACGCCCGTGCCGCTCACGCTACAGACTTTTGCGGTACTTCTGGTGGGCCTCACCCTCGGCCCGGCACTTGGCTTCTCCGCCCTGCTGCTCTATCTTGCGCAGGGCGCAATGGGTCTGCCCGTCTTCAGTCCACACGGCCCCGGCGGCGTCGTTCAACTGCTGGGGCCCACAGCCGGATTCCTGCTCTCGTTTCCCGCTGGCAGCCGCAGCGGCAGGCAGCCTGGTCCGAACCGTACGTCCCGGCCGTTCACAATTCCCCGCCGCGCTGCTGGCAGGAGCCGCCGCCAGTGTCCTTCTGTTCGCGATGGGCGCCGGCTGGACAGCCCACCTGCTTCACCTCAATCCGAGCGCCGCATGGCAGCTTGCCATAGCGCCCTTCCTGCCCGGCGAGATACTCAAAGTCTCCGCCGCCGCGGGAGCTTACACCATGCTTCGCCGATGGCGTTGCACCTGATCCCAGGGCCCGTCCTGTTCTGAAGATGCAAACTCATCCAACCCGCAATTGCAGCAAGCTCACAAACCCGTGTCTCCGACCCAACCACTGAACCAGCTTACCGAGGAACGACCAACATGACAGCCGCGAGCGCAGCCATCCAGGAAATCAAGATCGCCCACAGCCCGGACTCCGACGACGCCTTCATGTTCTATGGCCTCGCCACCAACAAGGTGCGCGTTCCCGGCTTCAAGTTCACCCACACTCTGACCGACATCGAGACGCTGAACCGGCGCGCCATCCACGATCCCTTCTATGACATCTCCGCCATCAGCTTCCACGCCTATCCCTACATGCAGGAGACCTACACCCTGATGGCATGCGGCGGTTCGGTGGGCGAGGGCTACGGACCGATGGTGGTGGCTCCGCGCAAGCTCTCCCGCGACGAAATCCGGAAGACGCGCATCGCCGTCCCCGGCACTCTCACCACCGCTTATCTGACGCTGAAGCTCTTCTGCCCCGAGGTGGAGACCGTCACCCTTCCCTTCGACAAGATCATTCCCGCGGTGGTTGCGGGCGAGTACGATGCCGGACTCATCATCCATGAAGGCCAACTCACCTACGGCAACAACGGCCTGGTCAAAGCGCTCGACCTTGGCCACTGGTGGCGCGAGCAGACCAAACTCCCGTTGCCCCTGGGAGGCAATGCAATCCGCCGGTCCCTGGGGAAAGACGCAATGCGCATCGCGACGGGCGCGCTGCGCGACAGCATCCAGCACGCACTGGACCACCGCGAGGAGGCGCTCTCCTACGCCATGCAGTTTGCCCGCGACCTCGACCCTTCGCTGGCCGATAAGTTTGTCGGCATGTACGTGAACGAACGCACCCTGAACTACGGCGAAGACGGCCGCGAAGCGATCCGCAAACTGCTGGATATGGGCTTCGAGCGGGGTATCATCCCCATGAAGGCAAAAGTCGATTTCGTGGACTGAGCTTTGCTTCCACCAGTGCAACGGGGAGGAAATGTCCGTCTCTCACATGTGCTATTCTCATCAAGGTGGTTGCGCGCGACAGACCTTGAACCGCAGGTCGTCCAAGCCCGATCGCCCCTCCCCCAAGAGGCCGCAACCCTTGCGGACGCGTAGCTCAACTGGCAGAGCATTCGACTCTTAATCGACAGGTTGAAGGTTCGATTCCTTCCGCGTCCACCATCCAATCCCACAATCTTCACATCCTTTGCACTCCAGGTGCGAGATGGTTGTTTCCGTATGCCAGCTTGAAGACTGCAAAGAACGCGCGCGCAAATGCAACCGCGCTGGGGATGAGAGGATAGAAGCGTGGGCACTCCGGCCAATGGGAGAACTTGTCAATGAAGCAGATTGTCGCTGTTGCCTTTGGATTGGGATTGCTGTGCAACGCTCTGCTGTTTGTGCCGCAGGCGCTGGCACTGTGGCGCAAGAAGAACAGCGAGGGAGTCTCTCTGCTCACATTCGGCGGGTTCAGTGTGTTGCAGGGGATCGGAATTGTGCATGGCTTCTACCAGCACGACCGCTCCCTGATCCTGGGAATGGCGGCGAGCTTCCTCTCATGCGGCACCGTCACATTGCTGACGCTTGTCTATCGCATGAGGCGGAGTTGAGATTGCTTAGGGAGGTTTGCACAAGTCTTGGAGATTCCCTCGGCGGCTAAAGCATTTTTACTAAAGGTGTAGACCGTCGCGCAGCGAGCAAAATGCGGGGATTCTTCGCTACGCTCAGAATGACAATTCATTTTTGGTCTATAGCAATTGCTAAAATGCTCTAAAGCCGCATTGGAAATAGGCCGCTTGCGGCGGGACTGAAGTCCCGCCCTATCAAAACGAAAACATATGCAGAGCTTTCCTATGCGAAACAGACGTCGTCGCAGGGTTCCAGAACCTGTGGCTGGTCGCATCCGCTCAGCAGTTGCGAGATGACATCCGCTGCGCTGTAATCGGTCCGCCCCGGCTGTAGAAAGCGCGCGATGGCGACGAGATCGTCTCCTGCTGTAATGAGGCCGGCCTCTTCGCGCTTGCCGTTGCGCACCTGCTGATAACCGATGTTGGCCAGCAGCCCGTTGCAGATGCACTTTCTGCCCACGGTATCTTCCAGCTTACCTCCCTTGGCCACGAAGAGAGTTACCGGCTCGGAGGCGCAACGATAGCCAATGCCGCCCTCCTCTGTTCGATAGGGCTCGCGCAGGAAGCCAAGGTCGCAGATGCGCGGTCTTTCTGCGACCACCCCGGCGTCGGAACAGGTGCCCTCCAACTGCGCCACCTTGAAGGGAAATCCGGTGGGCGAGGCCAGCGGGTCGGTGAAGACGCGCGCCTCTCCTGCGATGGCCTTGGCCATCAATGCGCTCTTGTAGCTCTGGCGCAGGCCGCTCTCGTTGGCAAACTCGAACGCCGTGCCAACCTGCACGCCCGCGGCGCCTTGAGCCAGGGCCTCGCGCAGCATCTCCGCGCTGCCATAGCCCCCGGCCAGCCAGAAGGGCACACCCAGCTCGCGCAGCTTTGCAATGTCGATCGTGTCGCGCTCGCCATAGACCGGTTCACCGATCTCGGAGAACAGAGGCTTGCCGCGCGGTGGAGCATTGTGCCCACCGGCAGTTCGAGTCTCGATCACCAGCCCATCCACACGCCCATTCGCCTTCTTCAGCATGGTGGTGGCCAGCGTGTTGGAGGAGACGATGGGCAGAAACTTCGGGCGCGTCAGCGGGCCAAGCTCGCACTCCATGTACTCGCGCGGGTCGAAGCGCATGGTAACGTCGTCGCCCTCCTGCGAGCCATGGATATGGATCGCGTACTCCGCGGGTTGATGGTTGACGTAGCTGTCCAGCACGCCGGGAATCTTCAGCGGAATTCCCGCGCCCATCACGACGTACTCTACCCCGGCCAGCATCGCCCCGTAGATGCAGGACAGGTGTGCCATCTGAATCTTTTCCAGATAATTGATGCCCACCGGATTCGAGTGTCCCTGGCGCGCCAGATGCACCTCGACGAAGTTGGCCACCATGCACAGCTCATCAAACTCGCGAGGGTTGTCTTTCACCATCTGCGGAACAGCGAGGTATGGCGTTCGTTCGGCTTTTCCCCCGGCTATGTAGTACTTCTGCCAGATGCGCTCGGCCATGGCGGGAAAAGGGAAAGCATCCAGCCCACGACGCATGTGTCCCCCAGGATCGCCATCCTGTAGCCGCCGCGCCAGAATCGGGTCCAGCGCCGTACCGGAGACCAGTCCCAACTGGCCGGTGCGCGAGACGGCCTGAGCCAGCCGCCAGCTTGAAACTCCAGCTCCCATCCCACCCTGAATGATGACTGGGTTGCTGGTCGATGGCTCGCTGGTTGCCGATTCACTCATACCTGCTTAAGTATTTCATCCGGCAGAACCCCGCAAACGTATTAGTTTTGTAACTCCTCAGTGCCGTGCCTTACCGGAACACAATGGAGGGAAAGCCAGTAAGGCAGCTTTCAACTTCCGCAAGTGCAACGGGATGTGGGTCATGGCAGAGCGCAGTATCTCCAATTTGCCTGATAATGGAACAAGGCTTCCCCTACAACTGTGGAGGACGCTGGCAGCGTGTTGTGGAAGGTGCGGAGGGGAATGTCGATTCGATTCAGGATGGCCCGATGAGGAGGACAGTCATCCTCGGCGGCGGGATCGCGGGGCTGGCGACCGCGTTCGCCCTGCGGGAGCGCGGCTTGGCGGACTGGATGCTGATCGAGTGCTCTCCCCGCTGGGGCGGAAAGATCACCTCTGCCCGCGAGCGCGGCTTCACCATCGAGGGCGGGCCGGATTCGTTTATCACAACAAAGTCGGCGGCGGTGGAGTTGTGCAAGAGGCTTGGGCTGGGAGACCAACTGACCGGCTCGAACAGCGGCAAGTAGTGCGACAACCTACATCTGGAGCGGCGGGCGGCTGCACGCCATGCCGGAGGGAATGATGTTGATGGCCCCGACGATGATTCTTCCGTTTCTGCGCACGCCGCTGATCTCATGGACGGGAAAGCTGCGCATGGGGATGGAGATCTTTGTCCCGCGAGCGCGCGGCAACGAGGACGAGAGCCTGGCCGGATTCGTGCGCAGACGGCTGGGCAACGAATTGCTGAACAAGATTGCCGGCCCGCTGATGGGAGGTATCCATGCAGCGGATCCGGAGCGGCTGAGCCTGAAGAGTACCTTCCCGATCTTTCTGGAGATGGAGAAGAAGCACGGCAGCCTTGTACTCGGAATGATGAAGCGCAGAAAGCGGTCGCACACGGCGCATGGGGCGAAGCGTCCGCCTATGTTCATGTCCCTGCGCGGCGGCTTGCAGCAGCTCTCCGACGCGCTGGTTGCAAATCTGCCGGAGACGAATCTGCAGGCGGGAAGCCGCGCAATATCCGTCAGCCGCCATGCCGACCGCTACAGGATCGACCTGAGCGATGGCTCGTCCCTGTTGGCGGACGATGTGGTCTTCGCCACGCCATCGTTTGTGACGGCCGATCTGCTACAGGAGCTTGATTCCGCGCTGGCCGACCGGCTGCGCGCGATCCGCTATGTTTCCACCGCGACCGTCTCGCTTGGATTCCGGCGCTGCGAGGTCGTGCATCCGCTGCAGGGTGCGGGCTTCATTGTGCCGCAGAGCGAAGGGCGAAGGATTACAGCCTGCTCGTGGTCGTCGGTGAAGTTCCAGCATCGCGCGCCGGAGGACTGCGTTCTGCTGCGCGTGTTTATCGGCGGCGCGCTGGCAGAAGAGCTCGCCGAACAGGATGAGGCCGCGCTGGTGAAGCTGGCGCGCGAGGAGTTGCAGGTGATTCTGGGAATTGATGCGACGCCGGTGGTGGCCAAGGCCTATCGCTGGCACAAGGCCAATCCGCAGTACGACATTGGGCACGGAGAGAGGATCGCCGAGATTGAACAGTCTCTATTCCGTCATCCAGGTCTGCATCTGGCCGGTGCTGCCTACCATGGGCCCGGCATTCCAGACTGCATCCAGAGCGGAAGGGAAGCAGCACAGGCGATTGCCGCGAGGCATGCCATGCCGGGAGCGCCGCGAGAAGCGAATCGTCGCCCGTCTGCATCCAATTTAGGAGAACCAAGCGAATGCCTTCCAGCAAAATCAAAGCAGCAACATGCCACCGCGCCCGTACATGCCGCGCACGCCATGCACATCATGGCGCCGCGCACGACTACTCGCGGAACCCGATGAATATCTACTGGGAGATGACGCAGGCCTGCGGACTGGCCTGCCGCCACTGCCGCGCGGAGGCGATCTCGACGCCGCATCCCGAGGAGCTGAACACGATCGAGAGCATGGGCCTACTGCGCCAGATTGCGTCCTTCGGCGATCCTATGCCGCACCTCGATGCTGACCGGCGGCGATCCGCTGCGGCGCGCCGACCTGTACGAACTGATCGACGAAGCGCACCGTCTGGGGTTGACCATCTCCGTCACGCCCAGCGCCACGGCCGACCTCACCTACGGCGTGCTGGCCAAGCTGAAGGCGCACGGGGTCGAGAGCCTTGGGCTAAGCCTGGACGGATCGACGGCTGCACGGCATGAGGCTGTGCGCGGCGTCGAAGGCTGCTTCGACTGGACGATCAATGCGGCGCAGAACGCGGCGAAACTGGGAATCCCGATCCAGGTGAATACCCTGGTGGCGCAGGAGACGGAGGACGATCTGCCCGCCATCTACGAGCTGCTGAAGACGGTCCACGTGATGCGCTGGAGCCTCTTCTTCCTGATTGCGGTGGGCCGCGGCAAGCTGTTGAAGCCCGTCTCGCCCACCCGCGGCGAAGAGATCATGCGCTGGGCCTTCGACCTCACCGAGGTCGCGCCATTTATCGTCGCCACCACCGAGGCCCCCTCCTATCGCCGCGTCGCGCTGGAGCGCATGCGCCAGAAGGGAATGACGGGCGCGCAGATGGCGCAGGCCCCGGTCTCGCGCGGCTTCGAGATCCGCGACGGCAATGGAATCATGTTCGTCTCCAACACCGGCGACCTCTGCCCCGCGGGCTTCCTTCCGCTTACCACCGGCAACGTCCGCCGCGACAACATGGTGGACGTCTATCGCGACTCGCCCGTCTTCCGCGAGCTGCACACGCCCAGCCACTTCAAGGGCAAGTGCGGCGTCTGCGAGTATCGCACCCTCTGCGGCGGATCGCGCGCACGAGCCTTCGCCTATACCGGCGACCCGCTGGAGAGCGACCCATTCTGCGCGTATGAACCCAAGGCCGGGGCGGTGGCGCACTAAGCGCGATAAGACGCGATGAATGGGGCACCTCGGTAGCCGGAAGGAGTAGCATTTTGCTGAGGATTCCGCTCATGATTGCGAAAATGCTGTTCGTGGGGTTTGTATTCACGGGGATGGCGTTCGGACAGTTGGTGGCTGCTCCGGTGGCAGGGGCAGGCAAGCTGCCTGAGTTCGATGCGGCTACGATCAAGCCGGCGGCCCCGAATAATAACGAGATCAATGGTGCGTATACCTATTCGGGCGGCATATTCAAATGCAGCGGGTGCACATTGCAGTATCTGGTAATGCTGGGATTCGATGTTGAGTATTGGCAGGTCTCGGGTGGCCCAAGTTGGATCGAGATTAGTGGAGGCAGCCGATACGACATCGAGGCAACGCCTCCGGAGTCGTCGCAGGCCATCCATCTGATCCTGAACGACCCGACGCACAAAACGCCACCCAGCGCGGAGCAACGGCAGTTGCTGCAATCGCTGTTGATGGATCGATTTCAATTGAAGTTTCATCGCGAGCAAAAGGAAGGCGCCGTGTACATCCTGTCGCGAGGTGACAAGCCGCTCAAACTGCAACCGCCCAAGGATCCCGACGGGTTTCATTGGGCAGGCCAACCCGGTGGTGGGGCCGTCGTTATCGGAAGCGGTGTTGCCGGCACGAATATTTCGATGCCTGAGTTGGCCGCGCGCTTGAGTGGTTTTATACGGCGTCCAGTGCTGGATCAAACGGGGCTGGCAGGAACGTATGACTTCGAGTACCGGACCGGCAATGAAGATCCGGACTCAAGCGCGACAGTTGGGATCATCCAATCCATGCAGGCGATTGGGTTGAAGCTGGCGCAGGGTAAAGGGCCAGTGGAGACGATTGTGATCGATCACATCGTGCGGCCTTCGGAGAATTAAAGGTAGCCGAGATAACGCCGCGTCGAGAATGGGGCACACGGCAACCGAAAAGCAGATTCCTTCGCTGCGCTGCGGAATGACAAACAAATGGGGCACCTGGCGGAATGACAAACAAAAGGGGCACCCGGGTTCCTCTTTCTATCGCGCGGGCCTTCAGCCCGCAGGATTAAGGTGGTCCCGATCCTAGGGCTGCGCCCTAGGCTGGGATAGAACGGGCCTTTGGCCCTTGCCAGACACAGTCAGAAACTGTGGCAGGAACAACTGCAGAAGCAGCAGGTTCGATCTATATAAAGTCAGAGACAATGGCAGGAACAACGGCAGGACCGGCAGGTTCGATCTATAGGTCGATACGATCTGGACAAAATATTATGCGAGGGTGAGGCCGATGCGGCGGGCGCGGGCGAGGGTGCGTGGCGAGAGCGGTTGATCGGGCTGTTTTCCGCGCAGGCCGATCCAGAGGCTGGCGACGGGTTTGATACCGAGCATCTTGGCGGTGACGCGCAGGGCGCGCGCGGCCCCGGTGAACAGAGGAATGCAGAAGCCGGGCATGGAAGACGAACTGATGAGCACGGCCTTGCGGGCGAGGCGCTTCGAGCGCAGCCTGGGCGCGCCCTGTCCCCATGGCCAGTAGCAGTAGCCCAACAGCCGCTCCATGAACCGGCGGAAGATGGCGGAGACGTTCCAGTAGTTGACGGGCGCGCCGAGGATAAGGGCGTCCGCCGCGTCGATCTCGGTCAGGATGGATTGCAGGTCGTCCTGCTGCACGCAGATGCCGCGTTGCAGGCCGGGGGCCTGGGTGCATCGGCGGCAGTTGGTGCAGAACTCCAGATGCTGGTCCGTGAGATAGAGGGTGTGCGTCTCGGCGCCTTTCTCCCGCGCGGCGGAGAGAATCGCCTGTACCGCGCTGTCGATGGTGCCACCCTTGCGATAGCTGCCGACGATTGCAACAATCTTTTGCGCCACGGGGACCCTCCCATCGATTCCGCGAACAGTGTAGTCCTTTGTGTGGAAGGCGGTTCGCGTGGGGCGCGAATTCCCACCCATGCGATGAGACCGCATGGATGGGGCACCCAAATACAACCCTGTGTAATTTACTACGCGACTTCGCGGTGCTTTCCCCGGGCGGCTTCGCGGCGGGTGAGGTTGACGCTGACGATCTTGGAGACGCCAGGCTCCTGCATGGTGACGCCGTAGATGACGTCGGCCATCTGCATGGTGCGCTTGGAGTGGGTCATGACCAGGAACTGGGTGGCAGAGGCCAGCTCCGTGATGAGATCGGCGAAGCGGCCGATGTTGGCCTCGTCCAGCGGCGCGTCCACCTCGTCGAGCACGCAGAAGGGAGCGGGCTGGAACTGGAAGATGCCGACCAGCAGACTGAGCGCGGTGAGGGCCTTTTCTCCGCCGGAGAGGAGCATGATGTTCTGCAATTTCTTGCCCGGCGGCGATGCGACGATGTCGATGCCGGAGTCGGCGGCGTCTTCCTCGTCGTTGAGGCGCATGAAGGCTTGGCCACCGCCGAAGAGCTTGGCGAAGGCTGCGCCGAAGTTGCGGTTGATGACCTCGAAGGCGGCGTCGAACTTGACCCGCGATACCTGATCGATCTCGCGAATGGAGGATTGGGTGTTCTCGATGGATTCGAGCAGGTCGCGGCGCTGGGTCTCCAGGAAGGTGTGGCGCGCGGCGGTCTCGTTGTACTCCTCCAGCGCCATCATGTTGACCGGGCCCATGGCTTCCAGGCGCTGCTTCAGGGCGCGGGCTTCGTCCTCGGCGGCGGCAAGGGCATCGCCCTCCATACGCGCAATGGAGTCGTCGACGCGCAGCGCGGCGGCCTCCACTCCCAGATCGTTGAGGCAGGTGGCGTCGATGTGTTCGATGTCGGAGGCAAGCTTGGCCGCGCGCGCGGTGAGGTTGGCGCGCTGCTCGCGCAGCTCCTCGGTGTGGTGGCGCAGGGTGCGCAGTTTGGCGTCCAGTTCGCTCATGCGGGCGCGCAGTTCGGCGGCCTCGGCGGTGAGGCGCGCGCCATCGGCCACGGCGCTGGCGCGGGTTTCGGCCAGTGAACCGTGTTGCGCGGCAAGCTCGGCAGTCTCCTGTTCGCGGCGGACTTTTTCCGCGCCGGCGGCTTCGAGTTGCTGCTCGATCTGATGGATGCGCGCAGTCTGCGCGCCGGTCATGCGCTGTGTCTGTTCGAAGGTTGCGGCGGCGTTGCGGCGGCGTTCCTCCAACCCGGCGAGTGCGGCGGAAGCCTCGGCCGCGGCCTGCTGCAAGGCTTCGCGCTGCTGTCGCAGGCCGTCGAGCTGCTGTTGCAGCTCAGCCGACTGTGATTCAAGCGTGGCCCGCTCGGCCTCGAATGCTGCTGCCTCCTGCTGATGGCGAGCGATGGCTTCCTGCTTCTGTGCGCGGGCTTCGCGGTTGCGATCGGCGGCCAGCGCCCACTCCTGTAGGCGGCGCTCGATGCGCGCCGTCTCCTGCTCCATCTGGCGCAGCGCCGCGCCGGAGTTTGCCGACTCGCGCTCCGCGTCGCGGCACTGCTGGGTCTTGCGGTCGATTGCGGCGGTGAGTTCGCGCAGCTCGCGTTCGAGGGTTGCGGCCTCCATCTCGGCCTGTGCCAACTCCGATTCGGTGACGTCGAGCTTGTGCTGCACTTCGTTCAACTCGCGCTTCAGGGCGAGCGGCCCTTGTGCGCGCACGTGGCCGCCGGTGACGGTGGCATTGTGGAAGGCCTCGCCAGAGGGACAGAGGAAGAAGCCTCGCGGATGTTCCTCTGCCAGCCTGCGCGCGGTTGCCGTGTCGGGCGCAATGAATCCGTCACCCAGCTTGGGCAGCAGGGATTCCAGCGAATTGCCGAAGCCGTTGAGCACGCGGATGCAGTCCTTGAGCGCGACGACGCCCTCTGGGGCCGGCAAGGTATTGGCAAGTCCCAGTTGCTTAGTCGCTTCCTCTTCGCCATGCACGAGGAAGGTAGCGCGACCGGCGACATCGGAGGCGAGCAGGCGCACGCCCGCGTCTGCCGCGTCCCAACTCTTCACCACAACGTAGTTCAGTTCATCGCGCAGGAACTCATCGACGATGCCTTCGTACTGGCCATCGACTTCGAGGAAGTCGGCGAGCGTGCCCATGGGCGAGAGAGGATTGGCAGCGACGCCCCCGGAGTTGGCCTTGAAGATGTTCTTCACCGTTTCGGTGGAGTAGCTGTGCTCCTGAATCAGCTCGACCAGCGAACTACGGCGGCCGTTCAGCGTCGCCTGTTCTCCGCGCAACCGATCGCCGCGCTTCCTGGTGGCCGACTCAGCGACACGGGCCGCGTCGATCTTGTGTTGCAGCTCGGCGATCTCCGCCTCCAGCGCCTTGAGGCGATCGGTCACATTGCCGAAGACCATCGCCACCTGGCCGCGCTCGAATCCCAGGTCTGCGAGTTCACGGCGCGCTCCGTCCGACTCGGCGACGAGGCGCTCGGACTCGCGATCGAGACCGGCGAGCGCCACTTCCGCCTGGGCCTGCTGGTTGCGGCTCTGGCTGGCTCGTTCCAGCAACTGGAAGCCGGAGCGGCGATTCTGCTCGGTCTGCTGCTCGCTGGCCGCGACCGCGCGGGCCGCCTCCTGTGCGCGCTGCTGCTGGGCCTGCGCGGCCTCGCGCGAGCTGAACGCCTCCGCCGTGGCGTTCTCCAGGAAGCTGCGCTGCGCCTCCAGTTCGCCGGCCAGAATGCAAAGCTGCTGCCGAGCCTGATCGAGGTCCTCGCCTCCGGCTCCGATGCGCGCCGTCAACTCCGCCACACGGTCTGTGTTGGCGGCCATGCGGGCGGTGATCCGCTCCAACTCAACGGCGCAGTGGTTTGCCCGTGCGCCTGCTTCGCGAATCTGTTGGTCGAATTGATAGCCTCGATCAACTCCGGCGGTGTGCTCGGCATCCATCGCGTCCACGGAGGCGGACTGCTGGGCGATCTGCGCGGCGAGCAAGGCGATCTGCGCGGCGACTGCGGATTGTTCGGCGTCAAGCTGGCCCATGCGGCTGGCCAGTACCACGCGCAACCGGGCGCGCAGATCGTCGCGCAACAGGCTGTAACGCTCCGCCTTGGAGGCTTGGCGCTTCAGCGAATTCATCTGATGCGTGACCTCCTCGAAGATGTCGTTGACGCGCGAGAGATTCACCTTGGCGGACTCCAAGCGAAGCTCCGCCAGCCGCTTCTTGGTCTTGAAGCGGGTGATGCCGGCGGCCTCTTCAATAATTGCGCGGCGGTCCATGGGCTTTGTGCTGAGGATCTGGCCGATCCGCTCCTGACTGATGATGGCGTAGGTCTCGCCGCCCAAGCCAGTGCCCATGAAGATGTCCTGAATGTCGCGCAGGCGGCAGATCTTGCCGTTGAGCAGGTACTCGGAGTCGCCCGAACGAAAGAGGCGGCGGGTGATGGTGATCTCTCCGGCGCGCACCAGCGAACGGCCAAACCTGCGGCGGCGAATCTTGAGGACGACACCGGGAGCTTCGGGGCCGGGGCCGGCCTCTTTTCCGGATCTGGCCGGGCTGTCCTCCGCGGACTCATCCTGTAGGGCTGACTGGTCGCGATCCAAATCCGCTGCATCGACGGTTGAGCCGTCGATGCCGATCACCACTCCCGGCTGCGCCTCGCGGACCGCCTCTTCGGTCTCATCGGCCTTCTGCCGGCGGAGCTGTGTCTCGTCCCAGTCGCCGGCAAGGTCGAGCGCTCGGGCCTGAACCTGACTGCGTTCGCTGGAGCCGTCGCTCGACCAGTCGCTGCCCTCGTCGCCTACCAGGTCTGCTTCGTCATAGACCTCGGGATCGACCAGCGTGAGCGAGACCTCGGCCATGCCGGTGGGCTTGCGCTCGCGCGTGCCGGAGAAGATGACGTCCTCCATCTTGAGGCCACGCAGGCTCTTGGCGGACTGCTCGCCCAGCACCCAGATGATGGCGTCTGAGATGTTCGATTTGCCGCATCCGTTGGGGCCGACCACCGCGGCGATCCCGTCACCGGCAAATGGGATATCCGTGCGGTCGCAGAACGACTTGAATCCCAGCATCTGGACCTTTTTCAACTTGAGCAAACCACACCTCCAAAAACACTGCCGCCCCAGGGAAGAATGCGGCGCATCCCGTGAGCATCGCGCCGCGCGCAGTATGGATAGGATGAGCCGTACAGCTTCCAATTTAGCGGGTAATGGAGGCGGCATCAACAAGACAAACTCTACATATTGTGGATAAGCTGGCTGGAACCCCACAAATGGGCTGAGATGACCGATTTAGGTCAGGTTACCTCACCCAGATTTGTGCCTTTCGTTCTATTTCCCGATCGAGGCGAGATGGAGTTCAAGGGCATCGAGGGTGCGGTCGAGGTGAGTAAAGTTGCGTGGACGGCGCAGGGTGAAGGCGCGGGCCTGGGAGAGGACCTGGCCGCAGAGCAGGAAGTTGCCGGACTGGCGGCCGGTGGGTTTCATCAGGTAGTCGTAGAGGGTGAACTCCATCAGGCGGGCGACGGCCTGGACGCCCTCGACCGGAGTAAAGATTGGCTGCGCATCGGACTGGTTCGCGCTGTTCTCTTCCGAGGCCCCCCGGTCCGTGCTCTCTTCGTCGGCCCATTCGAGGAAGAGCACCTCGCGCAGATGAAGGCGCGGGGCGGGGCCGGAGGGTTGGGGAACAGGGACGCGGAACTTGTCGTCGCTGCTGAAGACGCGGGGCAGAGCTTCGTGGCCGGCTCCGAGGTGATCGAGCGCGCTGCGCCAGAGCTTCAATGCCGGGGCGACGGGGATGACCAGCACCTCTTCGCTGATGGGGTGCTGTGCCGGGCTTCGAACAAAATGCGGGGATTCTTCGCCTCCACTGCGTTCCGGCTCAGAATGACAATTCTTAACATCACAGTGATCGTTGGGGCGGGGATCGAGCAGGCAGATGTCGTCGCAGATCAGGGCGTATCCGCGCTGCGCGAGGCCGGCGGCGAGGGTAGACTTTCCCGCGCCGGAGTTTCCCAGGAAGGCCACCACGCCGGCGTCCACGCGCACCGCGCTGGCGTGCAGCGAGTACATTCCGGCCTGGTGGCACAGGGTAGAGAAGATGGGTGAGAGGAGATAGGCGCGAATGTCGGCGGGGAGAGCCCCGGGGGCGGGCTGAACCAGGACCTCGCGACCGTTACGAACGAGGAAGTTGGCGACCTGGGGCACGCGCAGCAGATACTCCTGGCGCGAGGCCCACCAGCGGCCCTCGTTGGCCACGACGTTGGCGATGCTCTGGGGCACGGCGGCGAGGCGGATGGAGACAACGCTGGCTGCGTCCGCGCAAACGTCATGCGGCCAGCGGCTCAAACTCCGGCAGGGGAACCTGCGACGCCAGAAGGAATGGGCCGAGGCGATATTTCAGTACTCCCGGGAGCATGGCTGCATCATACCAACTGAACTGGGAAAGAAGTTGCGGCTGGGGCCGCTGGCCAACCCGGCGCAAGACAACATACTTGGTTGGGAGGGGTTTGAAGTAGCGTGACTTTAGCACCGATTTTGAGAGCGCCGTGAATGGATGATGCCGTTGACCTGCCCTGGCGACTTCAATAGCATGAGAATATAAACAGAGTATCGCGCTGCATCCGGATTGATTTTTCCCCCTCAGGTTGCTCAGACGATGGAGAGAGTTACATGACAGTTCCGATCGAACGCGTGACCCCATCCTCAAGTAAGGCGGAGAAGAAGCCGTGGACAACGCCGGTACTGGAGACAATCCCGGTCCACACAGCGCTAGGGGCCCAGGCGGGGAACAAGTGCGACAAGTATGGATCGCTCTCGCATGGGGGGGGGCACTGCCCTAAGTAGTGCGACGGGGCGTGCAGGAGAACCAGCGATTTTCGCTACAACGAGATATTCTGAGCAGGGTGCTGCTTGAGCGCAATCTGCGGATACTGGCTGCTGCACGGAGATGCGATCCCACGGTCGGTGTGCGCGCGGATGTTGCAGTCCCTGGCTGCTCACGGGCCGGAAGGCCCATCTCTATTCGCCGGCGACGCTTTGCCAGGTGCTTTGCATGGCGTTGCGCTGGGACATCGGCTGCTGAAGATTACAGCGGAAGATGAGCTGGAAGCGCAGCCTATGGCGGCGCACTCTCTCCCAACTCAAGACACAGAGTCGACCCAGGATGCGACAGTCTGGATGGTTGCGGACGCGCGCATCGACAACCGCTCGCAGCTTGCGGCGGAGCTTGCGCTCACAGCCAGCGAGGCGGCTGAGATGGCGGACTCGGCGTTCGTTCTCCGCGCGTGGCAGCGCTGGGGCCAGGAGTGCGTCGAGCATCTGGTGGGGTCGTTCGCCTTCGCGGTGTGGGATGCGCGGGCGGAGCGATTTTTCCTGGCGCGCGACCATGCAGGCGACCGTCCGCTCTACTATCGCAAGACGGCGGACAGCTTTGCCTTCGCGACAACGGCACGGGCGGTCCGCGCGTGTCCCGGAGTGTCGAGTGAGCTGGACGAGCGGCAACTGGCGCGCGACCTGATTGGCCTGCCGCCGGAGTTCTCCCGGACGCGCTTTCGCGACGTGCAGACGATTGCGCCGGGACACTGCCTGGTGGTGGGGCGCGATGGGGCTGTGCAGCGGAGATACTGGCGAACCGATTCGCTGCGACCAGTGCGATTCGCGCGCGACGAGGAGTACATTGAGGCGTTTCTGGAGATATTCGACGAGGCAGTACGCTGCTGTCTGCGCACCACCGGCGGCGTTGCCACGGAGCTGAGCGCCGGGCTGGACAGCGGCGCGGTAGCGGCCACGGCGGCGCGGCTGCTGGGGGCAGGCGGGACTGAGATTTCGGCCTATACGGCGGTGCCCTGCTCTGAGTTTTCCGGGATTGTGCCGGCTGGGCTGATCGGCAATGAAGGACCCTACGCCGCCGAGGTGGCAGCGCTGTATCCCAACATGCGGCACATCCTGGTGGAGGCGAGCGGCTCCGACATGCTACGTGAGTTGGAGCGCATCTTTCCCCTGCTCGACCTGCCGCACGCCGCTGCACTGAACAACGTGTGGGGCAACCTGATTCTGGACCGCGCCGCAGCCAACGGGGCCAAGGTAATGCTGAATGGAGCGCTGGGCAACTTCGCCTTCAGCTACGCGGGCGAGGACGTACTGCACCAGACATTCCGTAGTGGACGCTGGCTGGCAGTGCTCGGCCAGGCTTGGCGGCTGCGCCGCATGGGAATCACGTCGGGGCGCAATGCTGCGTCGCTGACGGTATTTAGTATGCTTCCCTGGTCGTTGCGCAGGCGCATCGATCCGTCGATCCGCAACGTCGATCCCGGCTGGAGCGCCATCCGAGCGGAGCGCGCGCGCGAGTTTGACACGGTCGACCAGTTCCGCCGACATCTCTTCACCTACACAAGCACGCTGCCGCGCCTGATGGCAACGGACTTCCAGCAGAACCAGTACGGCGACTACAACGCCGCGACCAGCGCGGGCTGGGGCATCGAGACACGCGATCCTACAGCGGACAAGCGGGTCTTCGAGTTCTGCGCGGCGATTCCTGCTGAGCAGTTTGTGGCGGGCGGCGAGGGACGGTCGCTGGCACGGCGCGCGATGCGCGGACGACTGCCCGATGCCACGCTGCATCGCAAGCAGAAGGGAACGCAGGCCGCCGACTGGTACGAGAGCCTGAGCAGGATTCGGAGCGAACTGGTGACGGAGCTCGCGCTTGAGCAACAGAGCCCCGGGGCGCGGCGACTGATCGACCTGGAGCGAATGCGCAAGGTCCTGGAGGATTGGCCGCGTACGGCGCAGGAGGCGGCGTTGAAGGACGGAATCTACGATTCGGCGATCTCGCGCGGGATTGCCGTGGGCTATTTCATGCGGCGGATTGAAGAAGAGGCCAGTGCGGATGAACGCGGACTGAGACAGAGCTTTTTACCAACACGATAGAGCGGGCTTTCAGCCCTCAGAGGCTGGTCTGGCCTGCTTCCTGGGGCTTCGCCCCAGGCTGGTATAGGGCGCGCCTTCGGCGCTATTACGATGGCTGCGTCTATGGCGTTATTACGATGGCAGCGTCTATGGCGCTATTACGATGGCTGCGTCTACGGCGCTATTACGATGGCTGCGTCTACGGCGTTATTACGATGGCAGCGCACAAGATTGGTTTGGGTGCCGCTCAGACGCGGCCGGCGAATTCGCGAGTCTCCGTGGAGACCTTTACCTTTTCGCCTTCTTTGATGAAGAGGGGAACACGGATCTCCAGGCCGGTCTGCAACCGGGCGGACTTGGTGACGCTGCCGCTGGATGTGTCTCCGCGCACAGCGGGCTCGGTATGGACGACTTCCAGTTCGACGTGGAGGGGCAGTTGCAGGCTAATGGGATTGCCGTTGTATTTGTGCAACTGTACCAGGACGCCGTCGGTGAGGTAGTCCAGCGCATTGCCCAGCATCTGTCCGCTCAGCGTGAGGGTCTCGTAGGTTTCCTGGTCGAGGAAGTAGGAGCCATCGTTGTCGCTGTAGAGGTAGGTGGCCGGCACCAGGACAAGGTCGGGCTCGCGGAACTTGTCGCCGGCCTTGAAGGTCTTGTCGAAGACGGCGCCGGTGAGCAGGTTGCGCATCTTTAGGCGGACCAGGGTCTGGCCGCCACGCGCGGTGGGCGTATTCACCTCTGCATCCAGGCAGGCGTAGGGCGTGTTCTCCAGCTCGAACAGGGTCTTGCGCTTGACGTCGATTGCGTCGATCAGTGCGGCCATGAACTCCTCTTACTCTTGGTCCCCAGCGAGGGCAGGTCGGCAGCGAGAGCGAATGCAGACGTAGCCGGGGGTCCTTCTCAAGTATAAAGGGTATGACTGACCGGAGGAGAGATGGGAGGGACCGTTCGGCGCAGGTTTTTCCGGCGTGGTCCGGTGGAGATTCTGCTGGCGGCGGAGGCGCTGGCGCTGCTGGTGTTCTTCCGCGTTTGCCTGGTGGTGGTCCCGGTGTACTGGATCATTCGCACGATCACACGCGGGCCGGCGGTAGAACTCCCCGATGACGAAGCGCCGGAGCAAGACGATGCGCAGCATGCGGCCGAGGCACTAACAGTAGAGACAGCACGCCGTGTGCGCTGGGCGGTTGAGGCGGTTGCGCGACACTTGCCGATTGCCTTTGTCTGCTTTCCGCAGACGCTGGCAGGCTACACCATGCTGCGGCGGCGCGGGGTGTCGAGCACGATGGTCTACGGCGTGGCGCGATCGCCCGTGAACAAACTGACGGCGCACACCTGGCTGATGGTGGGCGACAAGGTGGTGCTGGGCGGCGAGGGTTCCGCGCAGTTCACTCCGGTGGAGCGATGGGGGTGAAGAACAGAGAACAGGGGATAGGGAACAGCAAACATCAAGTAAGGGGTAAGAGCGGCGGAGGTCAGGCGGACTTGGCCTGCTGCAGGAGGTCGCCGGCGTGGGCGGCGGCTTCGGCCAGCACGCGGTGGTGGATGGTGAAGAGGGCTAGCTCCAGGCGGTCGCTGACGCCGGTCTTGTCGTAGATGCTGCGCAGGTAGTTCTTGATGACCTGCTCCTTGGTATTGAGCTGGGTGGCGATGAGCTTGTTCTTGCATCCCTGGACGATGAGCGCGACGATCTGAATCTCTTTGGGGGTGAGGCGGTCGCGGACGCGCGCGCCGACCGTGTCCTGGGCGAGGATGGAGGTGACGTTGGAGTGCTGGAAGGAGTGCTTCCCGGAGGCGACGCGTCGGATGCACTCCAGCAGGCCGGGGCCGGGGACATTGCGATAGAGCACGCCGTCCAGAGCGCGGGCGAGTTCTTGGGGGACCTCAGAGCCGTTTTCAGCGACATAGATGGTGCGGATGCCGGCCGAACGGGCGTGGGCGATCACCGCGTTGGCGTCCAGTTGCATGCTGGAGGAGAAGAGAAGAATGGCGCCGCGCCAGGTATCGATGGCGCTGGAGAGGCGGGCGAGGTCGTCGCACTGGGCCACGATGCGCATGTCGTCTTCCATGGCGAGGACGCGGGCCGCGCCTGCGCGGAAGATCGCCTGGTTGTCGGCAAGGATGATTCGGTTCATCGGAATGGGTCTCCTTGGACGACGTTGTGCCGCCAGTCCTCTCATCGGCGAGGGGAGCACAATGGGAGGGGGTTGTCTTCAATTCGTACATCTTCCGGAACCGGGTCCAGGCCGCAATTCGGGTTCCTACTCAAAGCTAGAGCATTTTCGCTAAAGGTGTAGACCATCGCGCAGCGAGCAAAAGCAGATTCCTCCGCTTCGCTGCGGAATGACAAACAAAATGGGTCTATAGCAATTCCGAAATGCTTTACTCGATGATTGGACAGCGAAACTATTTTCCCATTGCATCGTCTCCTATGTATCACTCTGGCGCACGGACCTGGCCGGCACTTCGCTCTGCCCCAATGCAGATCTGCGCAGTGAATCATTCTCCCCTCGCAGAGAGGTTTGCCTCATAGGAGCAGCGAATGGCTTACCGCCGCGGTATCCGATTGCGACTCGCCGACCGATTCAGTTCGATCGTCCGATACAGACCCACTCTCCTCTTCTCCCTGCTCGCGCTTGTGTTGCTGGCCTGGCTGGCTTTGCACACACCGAGTCTAGCCGCGCAGGCGCAAAGCGACAACAAGCCGTCTGAGAGCGGGGCCGTGCCGCCCAAGAGCTGGATCGACAAGGACACAGGACATCGCGTGTGGCGCGTCTCCGACGAGCCCAACTCGGGCGCGTTCTACTTCAATGTGAACGCCTTCACGCCAGACGACAAGCAGATGGTGTACAACTCGCCGGATGGAATCCGCGTTCTCGATCTGGCCGCGATGACGACCCGGATGCTGGTGGCGAACCCGCCTGCGCCTGCTCCCGTTGGCCCGGATGCCGCGGCGGGCGGGCAAGCGGGACGAGGCGGTCGCGGCTTCGGCGGCGGAGCGCGCGCCATCGTGGCCGGCCACAAGACCGACAGCATCTTCTTTACCCGCATGGACCCGGTGACGCGCGGCAATGCGGTGTACAAGGCGGACACCAACAGCGGCGCGGTGACCAAGCTGATCGACCTGCCGCCGGGAGTCAGCATCTCCAGCGTGAACGCAGACGAGACGCTGGGCGTAGGGACCTATAATGCGGCGGACTGCCCGGGGGGCAACCCCAATGCGCCTCATGCGTTTGTGGCTGCGCGGGCTGGAGGACGCGGTGGCGGCCGGGGCGGCCGGGGCGCTCAACCATTGCCGGCGTCTCCTTCCGTTGCGGGAGCTGCCGCTGCCGCCGCCAACCCAACTCTGGGCGGCGCCAATGTGCAGTCGGATGACAAGGGAGCGATGATGGAACGGCGCCTAGCAGCGCACACGCCGGTCGTCATGTTCACCATCCGGCTGACGCCGGGACCGAATGGCCAGAAGGCAGGCACGATCCATCCGCTGTTTCACTCCACGGACTGGATCGGCCACATGCTCTTCTCTCCGACCGATCCCAACCTCATTCTGTACTGCCACGAGGGCATGTGGCAGAAGGTGGACCGCATCTGGCTGATCCACACGGATGGGACCCATAAGCAGCTGATCCACAAGCGCACCATGGCGATGGAGATCGCCGGCCACGAGTTCTGGGGGCTGGACGGCAAGACCATATGGTACGACTGGCAGTTTCCCAAGGGCGAGGATTTCTTCGTTGCCAGCTACAACCTGGAGACGCATAAACGCCTTGCCTATCACCTACAGCGCAACGAGTGGTCGATCCACTTCAACCTGACCAGGGACCTCGACCTGTTCTGCGGCGACGGCGGCGACTCCGGGCAGGTGGCGCAGGCGCCGGACGGCGAGTGGATCGAGCTGTTCCGGCCGCAGATGATTGGCGGCACCGAGGGCGCGCTCAACGGGCCCAACTTCTTCCAGCCGGGGGTCTTCCACTCCGAGCACCTGGTCAACATGGCGCACCAGAACTACCGCGCCGAGCCGAACCCACGCTTCTCTCCGGACAAGAAGTACGTCTTCTTTACCAGCAATATGTTCGGCCGCAGCTATGTGTTCGCGGTCGAAGTCGCCAAAGCCGCCGACCTCACCAGTGCTGTCTCCACGCCGGAGCTGGCCACCCAGTTCAACCCCATTATGCCCACGCCGACGACGACTGAAAAATGATCCCGGCGTGGCCTTTCTGCGCATAGTATGGATACGGGTTTCCCGGCCCTCTAACCTTGAGGGCTGGGAAATCGCACGGACACGAACTGCACACCCAGCATCAACCCATGAGGACCACCATGCGCCGCCACTCTCTTCTTCTCGTTGCTCTCGTCGCCCTTCCGCTCGCCCTTCATGCCGCGCAGACTCGCCGCCGTCGCCACCGCCATCCGAACTCTCACCGCCGCGCCACAGCAACCTCGCGCGATTCAGCAGTTCACCGCGGGATGGCGATTCATTCAGGCCGACGCCAAGGATGCGGAGCAAGCCAGCTTCAATGACACCTCATGGAAACCGGTGACGCTACCGCATGACTGGGCGATTGCCGGGCCATTCTTGGAAGACGCTCCCTCGCGCGGCGCAGGCGCATTTGCGCCCACCGGCATCGGCTGGTATCGCAAGACCTTCACGGTCCCAGCGGCGGATGCCAGCGCAACCGCTGCGCGCCGCACCTTCGTCGTCTTCGACGGCGTGATGGCCAATAGCGATGTGTATCTGAATGGGCAACTTCTGGGCCACAGGCCCTACGGCTATGTGAGCTTCACGTACGAGCTGACTCCGCATCTGCAGGCGGGCAAGAACGTGATCGCGGTGCGCGTGGACAACTCCCAGCAGCCCGCGTCGCGCTGGTATCCGGGAGCGGGAATCAACCGCCAGGTGCGCCTGGTGACCACAAGCGACACCCACATCATTCCCTGGGGCACCTTCGTCACCACACCTTCGGTCTCGGCTGACTCGGCCACGATTCATATCCGCGCCACCGCGACCAACGAATCTACCGCGGCGGCGAAGCTCTCGCTGCGCGTACAGCTTACCGGGCCGAACGGCGCGACCATCACGACGATGAAGCCGATCACCTCCGAGGCCACTGAGATCGCTCCCGGCGCTACTGCCGACCTTAACGCCGAGACCACCATCTCCCACCCAGACCGTTGGGACATCGCGCACGGCGTGATGTACACCGTCCACGCGACATTGCTGCGCGACGGCAAGGCAGTCGACAACGAGGTTGTTCCCTTCGGCATTCGCGAGTATCACTTCGATCCCAACAATGGCTTCTTCCTGAACGGGGTACACCATAAGGTGCTGGGCGTTGCCATCCACACCGACGGCGGGGCCATGGGCACTGCGGTGCCGTTGGCGGTATGGGAGCGGCGTTTGATCGCGCTGCGCAAGATTGGCGTGAACGCCATCCGCACCGCTCACAACCCGCCCGCGCCGGAGTTCCTGGACCTGGCCGACCGGATGGGATTCCTGGTGATGGACGAGATGTTCGACTGCTGGACGGTGGCCAAGAACGAGTATGACTACCACCTGTACTTCATGAACTGGTATGTGCGCGACACCACCGACAATGTGATGCGCGACCGCAACCATCCCAGCGTCATCCTGTGGTCGGCGGGCAACGAGATTCACGACACACCGCGTCCGGATGTCGCCATCCCCATCCTCAAGACGCTGGTCGCCACCTTCCACAAGAACGATCCCACCCGTCCCGTCACCCAGGCGCTGTTTCGTCCTAACGTGAGCCACGACTACGAGGACGGCCTGGCGGACCTGCTGGATGTGGTTGGGCAGAACTACCGCCCTGGGGAGATCATCGCGGCGCACGCACAGAAGCCAACGCGCGCGGTCATCGGCACCGAGAACGGACATAACCGCGACGAGTGGGTATCGATGCGCGACCACCCCGAGTACTCCGGCCAGTTCCTGTGGAGCGGCATCGACTATCTTGGCGAATCGCGCACGTGGCCGGTGATCGGGTCCGGCTCCGGCCTTATCTCCTCTGCTGGGATTCCCCATAAGGACGCCTGGGAGCGCCAGAGCTGGTGGTCCACCACGCCCATGGTTGCCATCATGCGGCGCACCGCAGCGGAGCGTCCCGCCTCCATCGATCCCGGCTATGCCAACGCAACCAGCATCGACCAGTCGGCCGCGCCGGTAGCTCCCCGCCCAGCCGGCGGTCGCGCAGGTGGCGGCCGCGGAGCCGGTGCAGCCGCGGGTGCTGCGCCAGCCGATGCCGCCGCGCGGGTCCCCGAGCCGCTGATGGCCGATTGGACTCCGCAGAACCTCGGCCCGCATACCGAGAACGTCGAGGTCTACACCAACGCCGAACAGGTCGAGCTGTTCCTGAATGGCAGGTCGCTGGGCACCCAGAAGCTGCATACCGATGCCAGCGCCATCACCTTCCAGGTGCCATTTGAGCGGGGAACGCTGAAGGCGGTTGCAAGCAGCGGCGGTAAGGTGGTTGCCAGCGAGGAACTGAAGACAGCGGGCAAGCCTGCGCGGATCGAATTTGCCGCGGACTTCCCGGACCGACCGTTGACGCCAGACTGGAACGACGTGCGCTATGTCACCGCGACGCTGGTGGATGCGGCGGGGACGCGGATACCCGACTCCAAGACGGAGGTCAAGTTCGCGGCCAGCGGGCCGGGCTCGGTCATCGCTGTAGACAGCGGCAACATGGCGAACCACGAATCGTTCCAGGGGACCCAGCGCCAACTCTACGATGGCACCGCGGTTGCAATTCTGCGCGCCACCGGCACGACCGGCCAGATCAAAGTGACGGCCAGCGCGGAAGGCGTTCCGACGGCGAGCCTGACCCTGACAGCCGCGCCGGTCGAGAAGGAAGACCCAGCCATTGCCAAAACCTCCGCGACCGGACGAGGCTTCTAGGGCGGAACCGGCATCTTAACAGAGCGGCCCTATGTCTCCCGGCGAGATGTGGGGCCATTTCTATGTTGCGGATTAATTTATTCATCGGGAACCAATCTTCGTTGAGCGTGGTCTATCATGGCAGGCGGAAGCCCGCGCGGAGTATTCCTGCGTGGTTTCTTTCAGTGCAGCCGCGGTGAGACCACATTGGGCCACAAGGAATGACCACCATGCGCAAGGCAATCGGGTTCCGTTCTCTCTTTCTTCTTGCATTCACTCTTACCGCAACCGCGCAGCAGCCGGTCGCAAAGCAGCCCGCCGCCAAGCCTGTCGCCAAAGCGGCTGCGAAGCCCGCGGAGGCGCGCACGGAGACGGCGGCTTCGACCGAGCTTCCGGTGACGCGGGTCGCGCTGTACAAGAACGGCGTGGGATTCTTTGAGCACGCGGGGAAGGTCATCGGCGACCAGAGCGTTACTATCGACTTCACCACCGCGCAGTTGAACGATGTGCTGCAGTCGCTGACGGCCATCGACCTGAACGGCGGGCGGATTGCGGGTGCGGACTACAATTCCACCACGCCGCTGGACCAGCAGTTGAAGGCGCTGCCGCTGGCGCTGGGCGAAGATCCGACGGCGGTCGACTTCTATGAGGCCATCCGTGGCGCGCGCGTGGAGGTGCGGACAGGGACGGCCACGATTTCAGGCCGCCTGCTGAACATCGAACTCATCAATACCACCGAGAAAGACGGCGAAGCCGTTCAGCAGAAACGCCTCATTACCGTCGTTGGCGAAGGTGGCGAGGTCCGTACCGTGGAGTTGACCACTGCGACTACGGTCACGCTGCTGGACACCGACCTGCACCAGGATGTGACGCGCTATCTCAACTGCTGGCCAGCACGCGCAACCAGGGACTGCGACACCTGACATTGCAGGACAACGGCACGGGCACACGCGAACTGAATGTCAGCTACCTCAGCGAGGTTCCGATCTGGAAGTCCACCTACCGGATACTGTTCACCGAGCCGAAGGCGGGGACGGCTGCGACCGCGCAGACGGCGACGCTGCAGGGCTGGTCGGTGGTGGACAACACGACCGGCGAGGACTGGGACAACGTGCAGCTCTCGCTGATTGCGGGCGCGCCGCAGAGCTTTATTCAGCCGCTCTCGGTGCCGTACTACTCGCGACGACCTGAGATCGGGCTGCCGCAGGAGGCGCAACTGACGCCGCAGACGCATGAGAGCGGCGAGATCGTACTCCCGCCGCCGCCACCACCAGCTCCTGCGAGAGCGGCTGGCGTCGCGGGCATGATGGGTATGGGCGCTGGCTCGGGCGGCGGTATCGGCGCTGGCGTCAGGCAGGTCAGCGGTGGAGGAATCCAGGGCACTGTGAGAGATTTTGGCGGCAACGCCGTAGTCAATGCTCAGGTCACCGCCACCAATACCGACACGGGTGTCGCGACAAGCTGCTGGACCAATGGCTCAGGGAACTACTCGATTGCGACCTTGCCGGTTGGCACCTACAACGTCGAGGTGGTTGCCAAGGGATTCCAGAGGCAGCTTCAGGAGAATGTCAACGTCAGCAATGCTTCGATGACCGGGTTGAACCTGAGACTCAACATTGGCAGTGCGAACCAAACCATCACGGTGACGAATGCTCCGCCGTACCTGGATACCACCGACGCCACTCTGGGCGGGACGATTGAGAACCGGCTTTACACCGATCTCGCTGCGAACTCCATCGCTCCCAAATCCACGACGGCTGCCTTCGACGACTACTTTGCGTACAACCTGACCGAGCCGATTACGATCCGCAAGAACGAGTCGGCGCTGGTGCCGATCCTACAGACCAAGATCGATGCCGAACTGGTAACGCTATGGTCGCGGCAACGCCCGATGCCGCTGCGCGCGCTGTGGATCACCAATACATCGAAGCTGACACTGGACCGCGGCTCATTCACCATTGTGGAGGACGGGAACTTCGGCGGGGAGGGGCTGCTGGAGCCGATCCATCCCGACGAGCGGCGGCTGCTCTCCTACGCGGTGGACCAGGCGGTGCGCGTGAGCACCGAGGACCAGCACGATAACTCGCAGACGACCTCAGTCACCGCGGCCAAGGGTGTGCTGATCCTGCACCAGACGCAGACCGCGGAGATTACCTACGTCGTCCACAACGCGGCCAGCGACGGGCGCGGGGTGGTAATCGAGCACCCGATCCGGCAGGGCTACACGCTCGATTCCGACCCAAAGCCGGATGAGACCACCCCGACGCTCTACCGCTTCCGCGTGGCGGCGGCGGCGGGCGAGACGGTGCGGCTGCACGTCAGGGAGCACCACCAGAACTCCCCTACCTACCAGCTCACCAGCTTCAACGACAACCTGCTCCCGTTCATTCTCGATCAGACGGGCGACAATGCCGCGATCAAGCAGGCGCTACAGCCGATCCTGGATGCGCGGCGGCATGTGGCCGACATGCAGACGGTCGTGGACAAGGCCAATGCGCACATGAACACGCTTCGCTCGGACGAGGAACGGCAGCGGGCCAACATGACCGCGCTGGCCAGTGCGGACAAGGCCTCGCGCGAGCGGTTTGTGCATGACCTGAATGCCACCGAAGACCAGATCGCGGGCGCGCAGAAGGATCAGACCGCGGCGCAGACCAATTTACAGGCCGCTGAGGACGACTTGGCGAACAAGATTGCGTCGTTGCAGATCGACCAGAAGATTTGACGGGCGAGAGAACAAGGATCGGCAAGGGAAAATTCGAGAGATAATTATCAGAAGGACTACGGCATCTTAACCAATCGACCGCCGAACCTGATTGACTCGGGATAACTTTAGGTCGGGCCTTCAGCCCTCGGATTCTCTTTTGGACGCTGCCCTGGGGCTCTGCCCCAGGCTAATATAGAACGCGCTTTCAGCGCTTTATGCGCCATGTCTGAGCAAGCCCGATCATCACCTGTAGAAATACTGGCCTTGGACTTCGCTCAGGCCAGAATGACGGCCCTCAAGGATCGTTTAGGCCAGAATGACGGCCCTCAAGGAAGGAGCTTCGCTCAGGATGACAGGGTCATTGGGTGGGCGTGGCGGGTGAGGCAGAGGTGGCGGCGTCGACGACGCGGGGGTAGTAGCCGCTGCGTGTGCGCACGCTGAGTTTGCCGTAATTCTTGTCCTTGGCCTCGACGCGCACTACGCGGTAGCCGCCAAGTTCGGGAGGCTTGGTGGAGTGGTAGGCGATGGTGTACTGGGTGCGGATGTCGTTGGCCACCTCTTTGGTAATGGCATCCACGTCTTTCACGGACTTGGGAAAGTAGGCGACGCCTCCGGTCTGTTCGGAGAGGGTCTCCAGCACGCGGCGGGCGTGGCGCGACTCGGTCTTGGAGGTGTCGTCGCCGAAGAGCAGGCCGATGCAGTAGACGACCGGACCGTCGAAGTCCTGGATACGGCGGATGGCAGCCTCCAAGGTGGCGCTGGAGGCATTGTCTTCGCCATCGGTGATGACCAGCAGCACCTGCTTGGGGTGCTTGGCATTCTTGGAGAGGTAGTCGGCGGAGGCCACCAGCGCGTCGTAGATGGCCGTGCCGCCGGAGGATTTGATATAACTGAGCCCCTGCTGCAGCTTGTCGATGCTGTTGGTGAAGTCCTGGTCGATGAAGGCCTCGTAGGAGAAGTCGACCAGGAAGGCCTCGTCCTCCGGGTTGGAGAGCTTGACCAGGTCGAGCGATGCCGCATCGACAGCGGGGCGCTTGTCGTACATGGAGCCGGAGCTGTCGATCAGGATGCCCAGCGAGACGGGCAGGTCCTCGTGGCGGAAGCTGGCGATGGTCTGCGGGACGTTGTCCTCGAAGAGGCGGAAGGCGTCCTTGTCGAGGGTCTGGACGCTGCGACCGGAGCTGTCCAGGACGGCCACGTTGAGGCGGACCTCGTAGGCGTTTGCGCGCAGGGTGTACTGTCCCGGTGCGCTGCGATCGATGGGGCCGATAGGAGTTCCCGGCTGGCTGTCTGCGGGCTGGGCGATTGCACGGGCGCGGACGCAGCGCCAGGCGAGCTGTGCCGGCGCGGGTGCGGAGCGGGCTGCTGGGCGAACGCGATGGGAGCGCTGAGGGTTAGCGAGAGGAGCGCTGCGGCGAAGAATCCCTTGGAAACCTCTGGAAGCATGATTACTCTATTGCGCAGGCGCATAGTATCCATCGCGAAAGTGCACGGTCAGCAGCGGAAGGCCCGGCGGCGGCGAAAGTCTAACCTTGAGTTTACGCCAGCTCCCGTCGCGCTTCATCTCGCTGGGGTTGTATCCGAGGACGTACTGGTTGCGCAGTTCGGCGGAGATGCGGGTTGCGATGTCCTCCAGGCCTGCCGTATCGTTGCCGACGTTGAAGAGCCGGCCCCCGGTCATCTCGCAGATCTCTCTCATCAGCTCCGGCCCCATCTGTTCCTCCGTGGTGGGCGCGTAGCTGTCGAAGATACCGATGGCGTAGACCTGAACCCCGCTCTCGCGCACCACGCGCTCCAGTTCGCTCTCGGTATAGCGACTTCGGTTGTCGCCGCCATCGGAGATGATGAGAAGGGACTTGCGTTCGTATTTAGCGAGGCGCAGATGGTCGACGGCGAGGTAGACGGCGTCGATCAGCGCGGTGCGGTTTTCCGGCTTCAGCATGACCATGCGCGCCTCCACGTCGTCGGGGTCGGAGGTGTAGTCCACGATGATCGAAGGCCGGTCGTTGAAGCCGACCACGAAGAACTCGTCCTGCGGGTTGGAGGTGCGCAGGAAGGCGGTGAGCGCCTTGCGCGCGCGAACGAACTTGGACGCCATGCTGCCGCTGAGGTCGAAGACCACGCCGATGGTAATGGGCGCGTCCTCGGTGGAGAAGTAGCGGATGGTCTGGGGAATGTTGTTGTCGGAGAGGGCGAAGTTCTCTTTTTCCAGCCCTGTGACCAGCCGGTTGAGCGGGTCGGTGACGGTGGCCGGGACCCGGACCAGGTTGACATCGACACGCATGCGGGCGTCGCCGTGGAGGGCGCCCTCGACTGCTCCACTCGCCAGGCGATCGACGATCGGCTTCTGGGCATTGGAATCGGCATTGGAATCGGAACCGGGAGATTTTGGCGAAGGCGGAGGCGCGGGCGTCAGGACGTTGTCCAGCGGGTTCTCCTGGGCGCGACAGGGGACGGACGGGCCCAGCGCGAACGCAGCCAAGCCCAGGGCAAGAGCTGCGCTCACAAGCTGCGCACCACCCGCTCTGCCCGTGCTGCCTGAGGGAAACCGCATCCTTCACCTCAACCCACTTGCGCGTCTACTATCATCTCGCAGATCGACTCGTCTTGTAAGACGCAAGTTTGCCGGGCTGGGACGATGGGCCACTCACGGCGTCGCGCAGAGCCAGGAACGGCGGCGGAGGCAACCTGCTCCCCGTACAATCGAGGACAGACCACTTTCCGAGGAGCACCGAGACCCTGCATGGCCCGCATCTATCCCTTTCGCGCACTTCGCTACGACACCTCCCGCGTCCAGATGGAGGACGTGGTGACCCAGCCCTACGACAAGATCACGCCGGAGATGCAGCAGCGCTACTACGAGGCGAGCCCGTACAACCTGGTCCGCGTGATTCTGGGCAAGCATGAGCCGGACGACAGCGAGGCGCAGGATTTTCTGCGCGCCGGCGAGCAGGCCCACAACGTGTACACGCGGGCGGCGGAGTGGCTGCGCCAGTGGCGCAAGGAGGGGATTCTGGCCGAGGAGGCAGAGCCCGCGCTCTATGGCTACTCGCAGACCTACACCGTGCCGCACACCTCCGAGGTGCGCGAGCGGCGTGGTTTTATCGCACTGGGGCATCTGTACGAGTACGCCGACAAGGTGGTCTACCGGCACGAGCAGACCTTCCCCAAGCACAAGTCGGACCGGCTGGCGCTGTTCAAGGCGACGAGGGCGTACTGCGAGCAGGTTTATATGCTGTACTCAGACCCGGCGTTTACCGCGGAGAAGTTGATCTTTGGAGCAGGCAAGGACGGCAAGGACACCAGGCCCGCAGACCTGGCGGTGACCGATGAGTACGGCGTGGTGCATCGCGTGTGGAAGCTGGCCGACCCGGCGCTGATCAATCTGATTGTGACCGCGATGGCAGACAAGAAGCTGATCATCGCGGATGGCCACCACAGGTACGAGACTTCGGTGACGTATGCCAAGGAGCGGTCGGCGCAGTTGCGGCTGCCGCTGGGCGAGCCGCGCAACCCGGAGGAGAAGCTGGGCCCGGGCCGCCTGCCTGTGCCGCCGTTTCCCGAGGCGGCAATGATGATGACCTTCGTGAACATGGACGCACCGGGGATCACGATTCTACCCACCCACCGCGCGGTCTTCGGTCTGAAGGAGTTCAAGACAGCGGAGTTTCTGGCCAGCGCGCAAGAGTTTTTCACGGTGACTTCGCTGCCGTCTGCAAATCTGGAGACGCTAGCCGGCACAGCAGGCACGGCGTTTCTGACGGTGACGCGCGAGGGCAATTATCTGCTGCGGGCCAGGCCGGATGCCGTCAAAGCAGCGCTGGCAGGCGTTCCCGCGCGCCAGGCGCAACTCGACGTGGTGCAGCTGCATAGCCTTCTGCTGGACCGGATTCTGGGGTTGTCGCAGGAGAGAATCACGCAGCTAGGCAACGTGCGCTTTATTCGCGAGGCGGCGGAGGCGGTGGAGCAGGTGAGGGCGGGCGAGGCTGACGTTGCCTTTCTCATCAAGCCCATCACGCTCGACCAGTTGCGCGAGGTCTCGCTCTCCGGCGACGTGATGCCGCAGAAGTCGACGGACTTTTATCCCAAACTGTTGAGTGGGCTGGCAATCTATGCGCTGGATTGAGACGTCCACTCTCCATCGGTCTAAGATTTGTTGGAAGACAATCCGTTGATCCCTTCTCGCAAGTTCGCCGCCGTCCTGGTCGCCGCATTGGCATGCGCGGCGGCTGCTGCGTTTTACGTCCATGCGCAGCCGCAGGGGCAGACCTCGGGTCCGGGCCAGACGCAGACCTCTGACGCATGGCAGATGAACCGCAATGCTGTGGTGCTGGACCCCGCGCACGGCGGTCAGGATGCAGGCGCTACCCTGGGCGACAAAATCCTGGAGAAGGACGTAACGCTGGCATTCGCGGCGCGGCTGCGCGCGACGCTAACGGCTGCGGGGTTTACCGTGGTCTCGACGCGGGAGACGGATTCCTCGACTGCGCCGACCAACGACCAGCGAGCGGAGATCGCCAACCGCGCGCATGTACCGGCCTGCCTGGTGATTCATGCCACGGCCAGCGGATCGGGCGTGCATCTGTATACCTCGGCGCTACAGTCGCAGGACGAAGATGCAAACGCAGAACTTCCGCTTACCGCGCGTTCTGCATTCGTCCCGGTCCCGTGGGAGCAGGCGCAGGCCGCCTCGGTCGGTCAGAGCCTTCGTCTGGCCGGCGACCTGAGCGCGGCGCTGGGGAAGGCGGGTCTTCCGGTGGTCTCCGGGCAGGAGCCGGTGCGGCCATTGGACAACCTGGAGTGCCCGGCAGTTGCGATCGAGCTGGCCCCGCTGCCGGTTGCAGGCAGTGACGCGACGCCGGTGACGGATGCGGAGTACCAGCAGCGCGTTGCTGCCACACTTACCGCGGCGTTGCAGGCGTGGCGCGAACACGCGACCCCAGCAGCTCCGGCGAGTTCCGCCAACGGTTCAGGCGATAGCCCGGAGCAAACAGGGGGAACCCAATGATTCCCCGCTATCAGCGCATTCTTTTCTGGATTCTGAGCGGCGCGATTCTGTCGATGGCGCTGGTGCTGCTGCGCGGATGCGAACAGACGCGCGAAAAGCTGACCCGGCATCGCGATGAAACGCCTCTGGCCGCACCCCTGGCTACGCCCAGCGAGACAGCCCACCTGGCGCTGGCCAATGACGCCACCGGCTACATCACGTTGGTGGAGCGTGAGGTCGCGCTGCCCACCGAGACGACGGCCCGCGCGCGCTCCTTGCTGACGAGGTTGATTGCCGAATATTCCTACAAGGGCTCCGCCCATCCGCTGCAGAGCGGCCCGGCGGTGGACGATGTGTTTCTGCTCGACCTGCCGCTGACTCCTCCGGTTGCACCCGGTCCCAAGGCCACGGAGAACGGGAAGCCGGCCACAGCGCCGAAGGACCACACCGTGGTCCCGGGGTGGAGCTCTCCAGACGGCCCTCCCTCCAACGCCGGCCAGAACTCCGGGCCGCGCAATTCCGGAGGCAAGCTGGCGGTGATCAACCTGCATGGCAGCTTTGCCGACAATCATCCCTCAGGCATCGAACCGGAGACGCTGACCATCGACTCGATCCTTGCAACCATCGGCGCAAACTTTCCCCAGATCGAGCAGGTGCGCTTCCTGGTGGACGGCCAGCCGCGCGAGACGCTGAATGGGCACGCCGACCTTTTGCGCACCTACCCGGTGTCCGGCACCACCAGTGAGTATGCGCAGCCAACCACACAGGAGGAAAAATGATGAGCGCGACGCGCACCCATCGAGTGGGTGCATCGGGTTTAACCATTGGCGTCTTCGATTCGGGATTCGGCGGACTGACCGTGCTGCGCGAGTTGCTTCCGCTGGTTGCCGGCGCGCATTACATCTACCTGGGCGATACGGCGCGGCTGCCGTATGGGTCGAAGTCGCAGACAACGATTGCCCGGTATGCCGTGGAGAGCGCGCGGTTTCTGGAATCCCATGGCGCGGAGCATCTGGTAATAGCATGCAACACGGCATCCGCGCTGGCATTGCGCGAGATTCGCGCGTCGGTGGCGATTCCCGTGACCGGAGTGATCGATCCGGCGGTTGAGGCCGCGCAGCTCCGCCATCCGCACAGCGACGTTCTGGTGCTAGCCACCTCGGCGACGGTGCAATCCCATGCGTACCAGATTCAGTGCTCCGCGCACGGGCTGCGCGCAAGTGAAAAGGCATGCCCGTTGCTAGTGCCGCTTGTCGAAGAAGGCTGGTGCGATCATCCGATCACCCTGGAAGTCTTGCGCATCTACTTGCGCGAGGCGCTGACGAACTGCACGCCGGAAGCCGTGCTTCTGGGTTGCACGCATTATCCCCTTATCGCCCCGGCCATTGCGGCCACGCTGCGAGAGCTTGGCTCGCAAGCCGAGGTCATCGATTCGGCAAGAGCGACCGCGAGGGGGATTGAGCAAAGCATTCGGTTTTCGCACCCTGCAACCGCTGGAACCGCCACATTCCAGTGCTATGCCACCGACTCAGTGGAAAAATTCGCCCGTCTTGGCAGCCAATTTCTTGGCGAACCCATCCCCCATGTGGAACTGCTCGACCTCGGCGGATAAGACAGTTGGTAGTGAATAGTGGATAGTTTCGGATATACAAACCTCAAATCTTGCACCGTATCTCTCATCGTCTGCATCTCTCCAGACGAACCTAGGGAATGTCTGCACAAGTCCTCAACATTCCCTCCGGGGCTAAAGCCCTGCTCATTTAGCGGCATTTACGGACGGGCTGAAGCCCGTCCCTTTCAAAACTTGGACTTGTGCAGAGATTTCCTAGAACATCGAACATAGAAGGAACTTATGCCTTATCTGCTGAAGACCGAACCCGGAACATACTCCTTCGACGATCTGCTGCGCGATGGCGAGACCGCGTGGGACGGCGTCTCGAACAATCAGGCGCTGTTGACCCTGCGCAATATGAAGAAGGGCGACCGGCTCGTGATCTACCACTCCGGCGTGGGCAAGGCCGCGGTGGGCACGGCGAAGGTGGTCTCGGTGGACGCGAGCGATCCCCGCAACCCCATCGTGCGCATCCAGGCAGGGAAGCGGTTGCCGCGCGAGAGGACGCTGGATGAGATGCGCGCGGCGAAGGTCTTTCAGGGGTCGGTGCTGTTCCGCCAGTTCCGGCTCTCGGTGGTCCCGCTGACCCAGGAGCAGTACGACTGGCTGACACTGGGCTAGAGGCGGGCGCAGGAACGGGCTGCCACTGCTATCCTAAGAGTGGGCATAACCGCCATACTTTTTGAGGAGTTGCATGATCGATCTGAAGGGCAAGGTGGCCGTCGTCTTCGGCCTGGCCAATAAACGCAGTATTGCCTACAGCGTGGCGCAGAAGCTGGCCGAGGCGGGGGCGACCCTGGTGCTCTCCTATCAGTCGGACCGGTTGCAGCGCGAGGCCGAAGAGTTGCTGGAAGAACTGGGCCAGACCGGCACGGGGCGCGCCTTCCGCTGCGATGTATCGCGCGATGAGGAGATCGACGCGGTCTTCGCGCAGATTGCCGCCGCGTTTCCCAGGATCGACATCCTCATCCACTCAGTTGCGTTTGCCCCGGCCGACGCGCTGAAGAACGATTTTCTGCTCACTGCGCGCGACGACTTCCGCATCGCCCACGATGTCAGCGTCTACTCGCTGATTGCGCTGTCGCGCGCCGCCGCGCCGCTGATGACCGACGGCGGCGCCATCCTGACGCTGACCTACTACGGCGCGGAAAAAGTCTTCCCCAACTACAACGTGATGGGCGTGGCCAAGGCCGCGCTGGAGGCCACAGTGCGCTATCTGGCGGCCTCGCTGGGCGGCAAGAACATCCGCGTCAACGCCATCTCTGCCGGGCCCATCCGGACGCTGGCGGCGCGGGGCATCGGCGACTTCAACCAGATTCTGGACGCCGTCACACTGCGCGCGCCGCTGCACCGCAACGTGGAGCAGATCGAGGTGGGCAACACCGCGCTGTTCCTCTGCTCGCCGCTGGCCAGCGGCATCACGGGCGAGGTGACGTTCGTCGATTGCGGATTCAACATTACCGGGATATAACAATAGCTCGAAGAATCTAAAGTATTTTTGCTAAAGGTGTAGACCGTCGCGCAGCGAGCAAAATGCGGGGATTCTTCGCTGCGCTCAGAATGACAATTCATTGTTGGTCTATCGCAATTGCTAAAATGCTCTAAAGTGCAAAGGAGACCCCAATGACGACTGCGGAAGTTTTGCTACAAGACTATGACATGGAGATGGGCATGACGCGGCGCACGCTGGAGCGCGTTCCGGAAGACAAGCCCGAGTACAAGCCACACGAGAAGTCCATGGCCATGGGCAAGCTGACCATGCATGTGGCCACGCTGCCGAAGTTCGGCACATTCATTCTGACCACGCCCAGCATGGACCTGACGACGGCAAAGTGGCCCAATATGACCTTTACCACGCGCGAGAAGCTGCTGGCCGATTTCGACGCTCTGGCTGCCGAGGCGCGCGCCGCGCTGGTGGCCGCCTCCGACGCCGACCTGGCCACGCCGTGGAAGTTCTCCTACGGCGAGCACGTCCTCTCCAACAGCGCTCGCTCGCTGGCCTTCCGCCACATGTTCTTCAACCACCTGATCCATCACCGCGCGCAGCTTGGGGTCTATCTTCGGCTGAACGACCTTCCCGTGCCGGGAGTCTACGGCCCATCGGCGGACGAGCCCTTCAAGCCGTAGCGGTTGGACGGTAGAGAGTGCGAGCCTAGTGGCCAAAGGCGTAGGTCAGCTTGATGAATCCACTGTCGACTCCGGGGTTAGAGTAGGCGGTATTCTTGTTGGAATAGTGCTGCACCTGATACTCCAGCCGCACCGAGCGGTTGTGCGTACGGAAGAATTCGAGGCCCGCTCCGAACTCGAAGGTGTAGTTGAACGATCCAGTGCCTTCGGCCGGGACGTCCTGAGTCGAGAACATGTATCCGGCATAGGAGCTGAAAGTGGGTTGAAGCCGGTGGCGCGGCATCAGATTAAAGCGCATGCCCGCAGGCGAGAATCCCTGCTCGGTCACGGTGCGGCGGCTACAGGTGTCGATCACTTCGCCGGAGTATGGCTGGGGGCCTGATGGGCCGGGTGTGCTACCACTGAATTGAACGGTAAGGGCAATGCACCGCATCACGGCGCCGTTCTGAGTTTCGGATGTCGTAGAGGAGTATGTCTGGGACGATGTTATCGTCTCGGTCAAGACCGGGTCAGACTCCAGCATCCCCGGCCTCATCTCGGCGGTGTAGCTGAAGTTCCACAGTCGCCGATTGACCAGACGCCGCTGATACTGAAAGCCGATGGCTCCGATCTTCCGGTTCCTCGCTTCTCCGAGGAGAATCCGGCTGGAGTCGTTGGAGTACTCGACGAAGCTGCTGAAGGTGTTGAGGCGGCTGTACAGCGCATCTGACGCCTCTTGCGAGAGGGCCGCGAGCGGGATGAACAGCAAAACTATAGAGAGGCCCAGTCGTGCGAGACGCATTCAACACCTTGGTAGTCCTTGGTGCATGAATACTATATCAACCCCCACTACAGGCGGTCGAACTGCAACGGCATCTAGTCGAGGTCGAAGTCGCGCAAGGGACGGTCTGTCATCGGCTTCTCCTTGGCCTTCTTGACGGCCTCGGCGAACTTCTTGGCCATCAGGTCGTCCTTGTTCTTCTGCGCGTCGACGGACTGGGCGAAGATAGAGTCGCGGCGGGCATCGGCTTCGCGCGCGGCGCGGGCGGCATCGCTGAAGTCCTCGAACATGCGCTTGCGCGGAGCGGGCGTATGGCTGATGATGGCGCGTGTCACTGGATCGACCTTCAGCATCGCTCCGCACTCCGGACAAGTCACCTCAAACGCTTCGTCGCTCATGCCCATGGCCGATTCACCTCGTCGGGAACCCATTGTAAGACAGTTGTAAGTTATAAGTTATACGTTGGAGTTGTAAGGACGGAACAACTAGAGCGTTTTCGGCAATGGTGTAGTCCGTCGTGGAGCGAGCGAAAGCAGATTCCTCCGCTTCGCTGCGGAATGACAAACAAAATGGGTCTATAGCATTCCGAAAATGCTCTAGAGCCGAATGATGAGGTGGTCCGCGGATTGGTGGGAGGCTTCCTCCACCAGGCGCGCGAGCAGGCCAGCTCCCAACGCGGAGTCCGGCGCGTTGCCGTGCGTGGACTCCCACGCGGCCAGGAACCATACCCCGGCCAGCACGCGCTCCTGCAACTGGCCCTTGGGGAAGAGGTGCAGCGAGATGGCGTCGGCGTGTTTGCGCAGGCTGGCCTCGCGTTGCATCTCGGTGGTGGCAGCCAGGCGGCGCAGGCGGTCCATCTGGTAGCGCATCTTGGAGGCTGAAACCTCGGCTGCACGGCCCAGACCGGCATCCAATCCGCCCAGATACTCCTGCGCGGCGGCGAGGGCCGTATCCAGCGCGTTGCCCACGTCGGCCAGGCGGCGCTTGGCCTCGATGGGCAGAGCACGCGCTGCAAGCCGCTGGACCAGATCCTCGGTGGAGCGCATCGCGTCAGTCAGGCCGACCTCGTGCTGCGCCATCACCGCGGCGATGGCCGGCTCGATCAGCGTGGCCGAAAGGCGTGGCAGAATCGGCGTAATGCGGCCAAGAATGCGTTGGTAGATCACGGCGCTCTGCGCGAAGTACGCGACCTCGGCCGGCCCGCCGATGTAAGCCGCCGTGGGCAGGATGGTGTCCTGAAAGACGGCGCGGAGAAGGACATTGGGGCTGAACCGCTCGGGTGCGGAGTCGAGAATCGCCAGCAGCTCGGCGGTGGAGTAGGAGGTCGCGGAGTTGCCTGCTCCTGCCTGCCAACTACCGTCGGGAAGGCGGTGCAGTGCCTGGCGGTTCTGCGAGCCATCGATCTCGCCGATCAGAAACAGAAGAGAAGCGCCCGGCTTGACCAGCACCTGTGCGTGGTAGCCCGCGGCCTCGAGCTCTGCCGATCGCGCAAGCAGCGCCGCCTCTAGCTCCTCCGCGTGTTCGATGGCGAAGCGCAGGGTGGACGCGCCCAGCGTGTGGAAGACGCGGCCCGCGGCGTCCATCACGATGAGGCCGAACTCGGCGAAGAGGCGCGTCATCAGACGTGCAATGGAGGCCGTGAAGGTCGGGCCAGAATTGTTTGCGGGCTGGAAGGCGTAGCACTCGCGCAGCAGGTCGCAGATGGACGCGTGGTGCAGCAGTTCGCTGGCCCGATCCAGCAGGCCGTCAATGTGGCCTTGGAGAATCACGTCACCGGCGGGTATCGCAATTCCGGGGAACTGCATATCTCCCATCCGTAGCGTTTCGACCGCATTCTTGCTCAGCAGCGAGACCTGATCCACCTCTTCGAGGTCGTGGTCTTCCGTGGCCAGCCAGAAGATGGGCACATGCTCTACGCCGGTCTCCGCGGTTGCCTGTTTAGCGCGTGCAACAGCGGTGGAAGCTTTCAACAGGGTCAGTAGCGGCCCGCCAAGCAGCACAACCTGCTGGCCGGTGACGACAGCGCGTGCCCCGGCGCGAAGCTTCGCGATGTTGGCCAGTGTGGCCGGTCCGGCGCCAAAGGCCCGACTCTGCGATTCGAGCGCATCGGCGAGGGCTGCGGCATTTGTACTGGTGGCAGCCGGTTGCGGTGGATGCATCCAGGCGCTGCCAAGCGGCCCCGCGCCATACCACTGGCGCAAGGAAGAGCGTGCATCGCCGTCACCCATAGCGAGGAAGTCGCGGAAGAGCTTAGTCGTATGCGGCAGATTTGCGATGGGGATACGTTCGGTGCTCATCCATTCCTCAGACCGGGGGACATGTTGCTGGGCCACTTCCATGTTAGCTTGACTGCAATCGGGGCGGGGCACGGCTGTTGCATGGTGCGAGATATGCCATCCGATTGGATGCTGTATACGTGGACTCGATGCTGGAGGAAGATGCTGGATGATACCGTAGACCCATGGCCGCCATCTCAAGCAAACCGAAGTCCGCATCCGCCTCGATCGCCAAGTCCGCCGTGAAGAAGCCTGCCGCGAAGAAACGCGATGCGAAGACGAAGCGCGTTGGCAAGGCGAAGCTTCTCTCGTCGAAGCTGTCGTTCCAGGGCAGGGTCTTCAATGTCTTCACCGACATTCTCATAGAGCCGGGTGGACACCGGCACACGAAGGACGTGATCCGGCACAACGGCTCGGTGGTGATGCTGGCGGTGGATGAGCGGAAGAACCCCGCCGACCCCGACGTGATTCTGGAGCGGCAGTATCGCCACGCCGCCGGCCAGTTTCTGCTGGAGTTGCCGGCGGGTAGCCGGAATTCAGGCGAGGCCCCGCTGGCCGCGGCCAAACGCGAGCTGATCGAAGAGACCGGCTACCGGGCGCGGCGCTGGACGATGCTAATCCGCTACTTCGCCAGCCCAGGATTCCTGGGCGAGTGGATGCAGATCTACCTTGCCCGTGACATCCGCGAGGGCATGGCGCGGCCCGAGCTGGACGAGCAGATCGAGGTGCTGCGCATACCGTTGTCGCAGGCGATGAAGATGATCGCTGAGGGAAAGATCCACGACGGCAAGACGCTTATCGGGCTGTCACTTTACGATGCAGCGCGGCGCGAAGGGCGGTTGTAGAGGGTGCTGAAAAGGGCTTGTTTGGGCTGAAAAGCTGCCCTCAGGGGCTAAAGCATTTTAGTTAATGGTGTAGGCCGTGGCACCACGAGAAAAATGCGGGGATTCTTCGCTTCGCTCAGAATGACAATTCATTTTTGGTCTACAGCAATTCCGAAAATGCTCTAAAGCCCGATTGATTTTGCATTACTTACGGCACGGCTGAAGCCGTGCCCTTAACAAAACCAGAGATTTTCATCGCCCTCTGTAGCCGATCTCGCCTTGTACATCGATCAGGGGAGTACTGGTTGAGTCAGAGGCGGAAGAGTGGGTGGGTGGGTGACGCGGTAGATGCCATAAGTAGTGAGGGCGACGAACGTGGCAATGCCGACCGCGATGAAGACCTTGGCTGCGGTGGGCATGCGTGAGTTGGACTGGATGGCTTTGATCTGCGCCGGGGTGAGTTGCTCGCCGGTGACCTGACGGAGTTTGTCGACCGCGACCTCAAGCGACTGGTCGAACTCGCGGTCACGCCTGCTCTGCGTGCCGATTGCACGGACGTTTGCGCTGGTGGTCCAGAGGACAGCGTGGGTTGCTGGGTCCTGAATGCTGAGGATGAGTTGCGGATTGTAGGCAATTCCACCGGGGCTATCGGGGGTTGAGGCGTCCACTGCCGGTGCGATAGAACGGACCTCGAAGATAAGGTCAGCGTCAGCGGGAGCATCAACGAACTGGTACCGGCTAGACTGCTTCAGCTCGGCGTAGAGCGAATTGTAGGCGCGGTCGGGGCCTCCGGTGAAAGTGTTGAAGTAATTGGAGCCACCACCATTCGAAACGAATACTTTGTGCGCGGCGGCGATCTGGGGTGGGACGGGTGCGGCGGGACTGCTCTGTTGGGCCCGGAGAAACGGCGTGAAGGCGAGAATCAAGGCAAGTGCAAGGCTGAGACACCTACGCGAAGCAGCGAGCATACGAACCTTCCTGATGCTTGTAAACGTGTGAACGCCGATATAAGTTGCGCACGACCCGCAATGGCCGACCAGCCTCAACGCGGGGCGAGCTGCTTGGGGGTCAGCTTGGTGACGATCTCTTCGGCGACCTCGGTGGCGGGCTGCAAGCGTGTCCAGGTCCTCGTCGGTGAAGCTCTCGCCCAGACCCCCGAAGCGGCGCTCGCGATGCTGGTAGTCCAGGATGGCCTCCAGCAGGTGGATGCCGCGGAAGTCGGGCCATAGACGGCCAGTGATGAATATCTCCGAGTAGGCGATCTGCCACAGCAGGAAGTTGGAGATGCGCTGCTCGCCGGAGGTGCGGATGACCAGGTCGGGGTCGGGCATGTGGGCGGTGTAGAGCGCACCGGTAATGTGGTGCTCGTCGAGGCGCGACTCGATGCCGTCCACCTGCAGCAGGTCTTCCAGCGAGCAGCCGCGCGTATGTGCTTCGGCAATGAGGCCGGCGACGACCGAGCGCGCCGCATCCACAATCTCTGAGCGCGAACCATAGTTCAGCGCCAGGGTCAGCGTGGTGCCGGTGTTCTTTGCGGTGGCCTCGGTGGCCCACTGCATCGTCTCCTGGACTTCCGAGGGCAGCTCGTGGATGCGCCCGATGTAGGTCATGCGCACGTTGTTGTCGTTCATGCGCTGGACGTTGCCCACCAGGTAGCTGCGGAGGAGCTTCATCAGGAAGTTGACCTCGGACTTGGGCCGGCGCAGGTTGTTCTCCAGCGAGAAGGCGTAGAGCGTGATGAAGGGAAGGTTGATGCGCGAGGCCGTTTCGACGACAAACTGCACGCTCTCCGCGCCCTGCTGGTGGCCCAGGAAGCGCTTCAAAGCGCGCTTGCCCGCCCAGCGGCCGTTGCCGTCCATGATGATGGCGACGTGCTGGGGAATCTTGGCGGGGTCTAGCTGGCGGTAGACCGCATCCTCCTCCGCCGAGAGCTCGTGGAGGCGGGAGCAGGGTTGGAAGACCGGCCTGGATGGGGATGCGCTCAAGCGGAGGCGACCTCGCAGGGTATGAAACTAGCATACCCCTTTCAGCCCATGCAATGAATTGCCGGGGAGGGGAAGCGGGCCAACCTGGTAAAGACAACGACAGAGATTCTGACCCTGCGAGTCAGAATGACGCCGCTGCGCGTGCAAACTCACCCACCACCCGGGAGGGGATGACCTCTGCAATGACAGGCATTGCAATGCATCCCTCAGGCAGTGCGGCGTCTCCCGGCGGCCAGTTCGCGGACGTGGTTGAGGAAGATGGCGCGTTGCAACTCGGTGAGCTGCGAGGTGTAGGCGGCGATCTCGGCCAGGAAGGGGTCGGCGGTAAGCACGGCGGTCTCGTCGGAGTGGCGCATGTTGGCGTCGCGCAGCAGGGCACCGATGTCCACCTTGAGCGCGCGCGCCAGACGGTCCAGCGAGCCCAGCGTCGGCATCGCCTTGCCGTTCTCGATCTTGGAGATGTAGGTGCGGGGCACTCCCATCCTGGCGGCAAGCTGGCGCTGTGAGAGGTTGCGCACATGGCGAAGATCGCGCACCGCAGTGGCAACCTGCAGGCCGCTTTCTTTCTCCGGCAAAGGGGGGACGAGCGCGAGCGGAGCCAGGACTGCGACCGGAGGCTCCACTTCGAGGCACTTGTGGCAGCGCCGGCAGAGCGAGTTGGCTGTGCGGAATTGCACCAGACTACAGTAGTCGCAACGGATTACCTCCCGTTGTTCGACGGACGCCATCATGGTTGCCATCAGTTGTAGTTGCGGGCGGACCCAGAGCAAGGACCGCGGCGCTCACGTCCGATAACGGAGGTTTGCGATGCACCTAGAGTGACACCGGGTATCGCCGTAGTCAAGGGGTATTGCCGAAGATTCCCGAAGAAAACCGGAAGAAAGCCGAAGTGGAACCACGCGAGTTAACGGCAGGCAGGGTAACTAGCCGCCGAGGACCTCTTCGGACTGGATGCGCTGGATGCCCGCTTCGGCAAAGGCCTGATGGGTGGATTCGATGCTGCCGGGCAGCTTGACCGGGCGGGTGGCGTCTTCGACGACCAGGCACTCGAAGTCCAGCGCAGTGCCGTCGATGGCGGAGAAGCGCACGCAGAAGTCGTAGGCCAGCCCGCACAGAAACAGCCTGGTCAGGCCACGTTCGCGCAGGTAGCCGGCCAGGCCGGTGGGCGTGAAGTGGTCGTTCTCCAGAAACGCGGAGTAGGTGTCGATGTTGCGGTGAAATCCCTTGCGCAGCACCAGCTCAGCGTGCGGAATATCGAGCCCAGGATGGAACTTCGCACCATGGGAGTTCTGGATGCAATGGTCGGGCCAGAGGGTCTGCGGGCCGTAGGGGGCGGCGAAGGTCTGGTACGGCTTGGCTCCGGGGTGCGCGCTGGCAAATGAGATGTGCTTGGGAGGGTGCCAGTCCTGGGTCAGCAGAACGTGGGGGAAGACGCACGCCAACTGGTTGACGAGGGGGACGATCTCGTCGCCGCCCGCGATTCCCAGCGCACCGCCAGGGCAGAAGTCGTTCTGCAGGTCGACGGCCAGCAGTGCGTCCGTGGGTTGGAGTGTGACCATGCTGATTCAATGCTACTAGATTGCGACTCGGATTCGCCGTCTAATAAGCTGGGGTAAGTTCGATCCGGAGGTTGCAGACGTGATCTCGCGCGTGACATTGTTCTCACTGCTGCTGGGACTGATGCTGGCCACGGGGATCCGGTTATGGTCCGACACGCAGAAGGATGACTGCTCGCGCTACTTGGCGGGGGACAAGACCGCGCCCAGGTCGGAGTGGGTGGTCACAGGTACTCGCACCATTGAAGTCTCCTGCAATGATTGGACTATGCGGCAACCGCTGCGAATACAGGTGCTGTGTCTGTTGGACGTAGTGGTGTTCCTCGTCTTTGTCACGAATGCAATGGCGGATGTGCGCGACCAGTCGGAGATGCGGCGGCGCAGGCGTCTGATGCGTTGAAGCCCGGTTCCGATTGCAATCTCCAGCATTCGCCCGCAGTCGCGCGGCGAGGTTTCGGTAGACTGGAGGCATGAGCAAAGACGGTGCAATGCACAAGGTTGTGGGCGAGACGCGGGTGCGCGTGCGCTATGCGGAGACCGACCAGATGGGCGTGGTCTACTACGCCAACTACCTGGTGTGGTTCGAGGTGGGCCGGGCGGAGTTGATGCGCGAACGCGGCCTGGACTACCGGCAGATGGAGATCGAAGAGGGATGCCTGATGGCGGTGGTGGAGGCCACCGCTCGCTACAAGGCCCCGGCGCGATACGACGAGGAGTTGATTGTCGAGACCACGGTGACCGGTGTGCGCGGGCCGGTGGTGCGCTTCAGTTACCAGGTCCTGCGCGCAGACGATAGGACGCTGCTGTGCGAGGGCGAGACCGTGCATGTGGTGGTTGGCCGCGACATGAAGCGCTGCCCCATGCCCCGGAAGTATGCGGCGCTGCTGAGCGCGGCGGCATCCCATGCGGCGCTGTAGCATCTCATGCCCAGGCATGAAATTTTTCAAGGAGATGAGATTCGATGAGCGATGCGGCTGCAACAAAGACGGCGAAGGTTGCGCTGATTACCGGCGCGAACAAGGGGATCGGACTGGAGACGGCGCGGCAGTTGGGCGCGCTTGGCATCACCGTGCTGGTGGGCTCGCGCGACCCGAAGAAAGGTGAAGCAGCCGCAGCGGAGTTGAAGAGGGAAGGAATCGACGCACACGCGATAAAGCTGGACGTGATGGAGGATGGGCGACAGAAAGGCCGCTGTAGAAGCGATCGAACGAGACTTCGGCAGGCTGGATATTTTAGTTAACAACGCGGCCGTGAATCTGGACCAGGGGGCCTCGCTGGAGACGAGTACAACCCCGACAAAGACGCTACGCGATACCTTCGATACAAATTTCTTCGCTGTGGTGGAGTTGACACAGATGCTGCTGCCATTGATTCGAAAGAGCAAGGCGGGAAGAATTGTGAACGTGTCGAGCGGGCAGGGTTCGCTGACACTACTTGCGCCCAAGGGTTCGCCGATCTATGCCACCAAGACGTTTTCGTATGACGCGTCCAAATCGGCGTTGAACTCGTTTACCCTCCACCTGGCGCATGAGCTGCAGGGGACCCACATCAAGGTGAACTCGATTCATCCTGGATGGGTGAGGACGGACATGGGAGGCCCGCGGGCGCCGCTTGGGCTGGTAGAGGGGGCAAAGACTTCGGTGCGTTTGGCAACGCTGCCTGACGATGGCCCAACCGGAGGCTACTTCCATATGGGCGACACGCTGCCCTGGTAGGTCTTTCCTGCTCCCGCCTATGGACATCGCAGGTGTCATCGTCGAGACTTGTTGTGCTTGATATTTCATGGCGGGGCCTATCCATGAACCGACGAACGTTTTTGCAAACAGCCGCAACGCTCACTGCTCCTCTGGCAATCTTTCTCGAAGCGGGTGCGCAGGCAGCCGGCAGCTCGGCGCGCGCAGCGGCAAAAAATAGCCTGCAATCTGAGAGCAAGCGCAGGATTGAACTGGCGACCGCAGCGGCCATGGCGATGCAGCGCCGCGACTGGGAGCAGGGCATCCTTGCGCAGGCGATGGTCGAGGCGGGCGACCGGCAGCGGGTGATTCTGCTAACCAAGGCGGCGATGGTGCAGAAGACGCCGGATGGGCGGCTGGGGGTGGTCGTCTCCGGCAGTCCCACCGACCCTGCGATGGGCGGCGCTGCCTACGCGCGGGCGGCCGAGTGGACCGGCGATGCGCAGATGCATCAGGCTGTTGACGGGCTGCTCAACTGGATTCGCAAAGGCGCTCCGCGCAACTCCGACGGCATCCTTTATCACGTCTCCCGCGGTGCGGAGATGTGGTCCGACGGCTTGAATTGCGCGCCGCCCTTCCTGGCAGCGATGGGCTTCCACGACGAGGCGCTGGCCCAAATCGAGGGCTATCGCCAGCGGCTCTGGAATTCCGACAAGAAGCTCCTCGCTCACATCTGGGACGACCAGAAGAAGCAGCTCAGGGATGGCAATTTCTGGGGCGGCGGTAACGGATGGGCCGCGGCGGGGCTGGCCCGCGTCTGGCGCAGCCTGCCGAAAGAGCGCCGCGTCGACAGGCAGCGTGTGGCCGACTTTGCACGCGGGTTAGTCGATGGCTGCCTCGCGTATCAGCGTCCCGACGGCCTATTTCACAACGTGGTCGACCAGCCGGCGACCTTCGTGGAGACGAATCTTGCTCAGATGCTGGCCTTCGCGATCTACGAAGGAGTTGCGGCGGGCTGGCTTCCCGCCAGCTATCGCGCTCATGCCGACGCCATGCGCGTGGCCGCACGGCTGAAGCTGGACGCCGACGGCTATGTTCAGGGCGCATGCGGCGCACCCAGCTTCGACCGTCCCGGCCCCTCTACCGAGGCCCAGGCCTTCTGCATCATGATGGAGGCCGCCGGCAGCCGATGAGATCGAGATGGCATTTGCAGACGATCGTCCCAATGCTTCTGGCCAGCGGAGTCCTACCCGCACAGCAGCCTGCAAACGCCGCGCTTCACCTCGAAGTGCAGGAAAAAAACGGCACGCGAATCATCGATTCAGCTACAGCCATGGGGCCTTCGCAGACAGATTCAGCCACGCTCGACTTTCATCGCGTCTATCAACCGGGCGACCGCATTCTCTTCTCGGGACCACAGGAGATGGCTGTGCGCATGGACCAAACGATGCCCGAATGCCTGGTCTACACGCCAAATCTCCCGGCTCTAATCTATGAGATTCCCTACGGACGCGCGGAGCAGGAGACAGGGAGCGCCTACGCGCCGGAGAGTTTCTCCGGCGACTCGCATCGAGTGACCCTGCGCGGCCTGAGCGAGCAGGAGCGGCACGGCTATCGCAATCTCGCGCTGAATCCCTGCGATCAACCACGGGCCGATCTCGCGATCTTCCCGCACGCAACTTCCAACAGCGTTGCAAGGAACCTGTTCGACTTTGCGGCGAGAAATGCGATCGACGGGGTGACCAAGAATGGCCATCACGGCGCGTGGCCATACCAGTCCTGGGGGCCAGAATTAACAGTTGATCCATGGTGGAAGGTGGACTTTGGCCGGCCCGTTACGTTGGACAAGGTTCGCGTGATGCTTCGCGCGGACTTTCCCCACGACGGCACCTGGAAGAGCGCCGATGTGGAGTTCTCCGATGGAAGCCATGTGACGATCCAGCTTCAGCCGACGTCCGAGTTTCAAGAGTTTACTTTCCCACCTCGAAAGACTGCCTGGCTGCGCCTGACGAATTTTCTTCCCACGGACCCGAGCAGATGGTGCGCACTGATTGAGATGGAAGCGTGGGGAAGAGAGTAGCCGGAACTAATGCATTTTTGTTAAAGGTGTAGACCGTCGCGCAGCGAGCAAAAGCAGATTCCTCCGCTTCGCTACGGAATGACAAATAATAGGGGTCTATAGCAATTGCGAATATGCTCTAGGCTCAGGAACGGACTGGTTCGGGGGCGGCGATGGGCAGGGTGAAGGTGAAGACGGAGCCGTGGCCGATCTGGCTGGTGACGCCGATGGTGCCGCCGTGCGCGGCGATGATCGCGCGGCAGATGGCGAGGCCCATTCCTGTGCCGCTGACCCGGCTGCGTTGTCCCTGGCCACGATAGAACTTGTCGAAGATCAAGCCCTGCTCCATGGGGTCGATGCCGGCCCCGCGGTCTGCAACGCTGATGGCCAGCATATTCTTCTGGGGGTCGGCGGCGACGAAGATGGGTTGGTCCGGCGGGGAGTATTTGGCTGCGTTTCCCAGCAGGTTGGCCAGCACCTTTTCGATCCACGACTTGTCGACGAGTACATTGGGCAGGAAGCTGGAGAGCGAGACGCGAAAATCGCGGGTGGGGTGGTCGGTACGGCATTGCTCGACCGCGACATAGATTAAACCCGCGATGGACTGCGGTTTCAACTCCAGTTGGACCTTGTTGGCGTCGAGTTGCGACATCTCGACCGCCTGTTCGATGAGGCGGTTGAGGCGGTCGGACTCCTCGTCGATGACGGTAAGCAACTCCTTCTGCGCCGGGCCATCGAGGGCCTGCTGCGAGAGCAGCGCGCTGACGGACACCTTGATGGAAGTGAGCGGAGTGCGCAGTTCGTGCGTGACGGAGTCGAGCAGGGCGGTGCGCAGGCGCTCGGTCTCCTTGGCTGCCTTGGAGCGGGCGCTGTCTTCCAGCGCCTCGGCGCGCTCAATCGACATGGAGACCAGCCCGCTGAGGCCTTCCATGGTCTCGCGGGAGAGCGAAACGGCTTCCAGCAGCACGGCCCCGCTGGGACGCACGCCGACGCGCAGTGGAATGACGGCAGGAAAGCCGTCGGCGGTGGAGGTGGTGACGGGATGCAGCATGGCTTCGCGGAGATCGCGAACTATGTCCGCTCGGGAGCGTTCGGCACCCTCAGCACTGCCAGGTGCGTCGTCAGGACGCCAGGCTACCTGCGGGCTGGAAATCCTTTTCGGATCAGAGAGATAGATGCGGTCGCCATCGCAAAGATAGAGCGTAACGGCCGGGCTGTTGAAGGCGTTGGCCACACTGGAAGGGATGAAGTTGAGCAGTTGGGCGACGTTCTCCGGCTGTAGCAACTGACGTCCGAGGCGGTAGAGCATCTCCGATTCGAGGCGGCGGGTGTCGGCCTCGTGCGACTCCTCGCGAATCCTGGAGGCCAGGTGGCTGGCATAGAGCGCAGTGCCGAGGAAGGCGAACAGCGCGACCCAGTTCTGGGTGTCGCCGATGGTAAAGGTGCCAATGGGCGGGATGAAGTAGTAGTCGAAGATGAGGGCCGCGGCAATCGAAGCTCCGATGGCGTAGCGCAGGCCCCAGCTTCCGGCAAACATGAGCACAAACAGAAGTAGACTAAGTGATACGGTGGTATTGTTTGCCTTATTGAAAAAATGATAGAGAGCTACAATACCGGCAAGCCCGCTCGCAATGAGTATCCAGCGTGCCGCTTCGACGATGCGTTTGATAGACACACTGAGAATTGTATAGAAAGATAAGCCAAATGAATCCAGAACAACCGCATATTAAGACCCCGGAAGAATGGCTTGCCGCGGCGGAGGGCCAGAAACGCGGACGGTTCAAGGTGTTCCTGGGGTACGCGCCGGGGGTGGGCAAGACCTTCAGCATGTTGAGCGAGGCGATCCGCCGCAAGAGCCGCGGCGAAGACGTTGTGATCGGCATCGTGGAGACGCATGGCAGGTCTCGCACGGCCGAGCTGGCGGCGCAACTGGAGCAGGTGCCGCGCAGGCAGATGGAGTACAAAGGCGCCATCTTCGAAGAGATGGACGTGGACGCTGTGCTGGCGAGGCGGCCGCAGGTAGTGCTGATCGACGAGCTGGCGCACACCAACGTGGAAGGCTGCGCGCACCCCAAACGCTTCCAGGACGTGTTGCAGATTCTGGAGGCGGAGATCGATGTGCTGTCGACGCTCAACATCCAGCATGTGGAGAGCATTACGCCGCGAGTGCAGAGCCTGACCGGCGTTACCGTGCGCGAGACGGTGCCCGACTGGGTGCTGGACCGGGCCGACGAGATCGTCATGAGCGACCTGACACCCGAGGCGCTGGTACACCGCATGAGCCGCGGCGACATCTATCCCCAGGAGCGGGTGGAGCGGGCGCTGCAGAACTTCTTCCGGCGCGGCAACCTGATTGCGCTGCGCGAGATGGCGCTGCAACGGGTGACACGCGCGGTAGACCGCACGCTGGACGACTATGTGACGCGCAAGCAGTTGAGCGGACACTGGCAGATCGCGGAGCGGGTGGCCGTCTGCATTAGCTCCAATCCGGAGTCGCGCGACCTGATCGCGCGCGGGGCGCGCATGGCGGAGGCGATGAATGGCGAGTTCTTCGTGCTGCATGTGGAGAACGAGCAGGAGGTCCCGGAAAACCTGCGGCGTTCGCTGGAGGCCAATATCCAGTTTGCCGAGAACGTGGGGGCGAGGGTGGTCCGGCTGAAGGGCAGCAGCGTCCCCGCGGTAACAGGGGAGTATATCTCCAGAAACAGGATTACGCAGGTCATCTTCGGGCGGTCGGCGGTAAAGGGATGGAAGAAGTATGCCTACTATCTCGCGCTGCAGCAGTTCATGAACGAAGCTCCGCACGTGGATGTACACCTTGTGACCCAACAGACGAAGTAGGTCCGAGGTATAAGGTACGAACAGTGGGCTGAAGGGTTGGGGCCATGCGAATACTGATTGTCGACGATGAGCCGCAGATTACGCGTGTTCTACGGGCTTCGCTACAGAGCAACGGGCATGAGGTGACGGTTGCGCAGGACGGCATGGACGCGCTGGCGCGGTTCATGAAGGCGCAGCCCGAGCTGGTGATTACGGACCTGGCCATGCCGGGGATGGATGGCATCGCGCTGACGCGGGAGATTCGCGCCCGCTCGCAGGTGCCCATCATCGTGCTCTCCGTGCGCAACCAGGATGAGTCCAAGGTGGCGGCGCTGGATGAGGGCGCGGACGACTACATCACCAAGCCGTTCAGCATTCAGGAGTTGCTGGCGCGGGTACGCGTGCAGTCGCGGCGCATGGTTGCGAACGAGGTGCAGGCGAGCTCGATCGAGCTGGGAGATTTCCGCATCGATGTGGAGCGGCGCCAGGTAATGGTGCGCGACACGGAGGTACACCTGACGCCGAAGGAGTTCGACCTGATGCTGTACTTTGTGCGCAATGCGGACCGAGTGCTGACCCACAAAACGCTGCTGCGCGCGGTGTGGGGCGCGGCGGGGGCCGATCAGCCGGAGTACCTGCGCGTGCTGGTGGCGCAACTGCGCAAGAAGATCGAGCCGGGCGGCGAGCCGCAATATATTCTCAGCGAACCATGGGTCGGCTATCGACTGAGCCCTCGTCCCGCCGGCCCGGATGAGGCCCGCCAGACCGATGCCGAACCGGACAGCGCGATCTTTACAAAATCTTAACGGTATTTCTACAGCATTCCTATGCGGACCGCTGCGAGACTCAACTCTGTGATTCTGCCGCCCTGGAAGCAATCGGCGCGGTATGACGCAGGAGTTGAGTCATGAGCGATATCGCCTTCTTAGCCGCTTCGTTAGCATTTTTCTTCGTCTCCGTGCTGTATGTCTACGGCTGCCAGTCGCTGAAAGGCAGGCGCGAAGATGCTTGAAAACATCCTTCTACTCCTGCTGACCGCCGGCTTGCTGGTGTACCTGGTCTTTGCGCTTCTACGTCCGGAGAAATTCTAAGATGACCCCCAATGGATGGTTGCAGATTGGTGTGTTCTTTGTCCTTGTCCTGTTGTTGGCGAAGCCGATGGGCCTGTACATGGCCCGTGTGTACGAACGCAAGAAGACCTGGCTGGATCCGGTGCTCGTCCCGGTGGAGCGGCTGCTCTATCGCCTGACCGCAGTGAATCCTGACGAGGAGATGCGCTGGACGCAGTACGGCATCGCGATGCTGATCTTCTCGCTCGCGACGATGCTGCTGACCTACGCGGTGGAGAGGCTGCAGCATGCGATTCCGCTGTGGAACCCGCAGCATCTTGCAGCGGTGGAGCCCTATCTGGCATGGAGCACCGCAGGCTCGTTTACCACCAATACCAACTGGCAGGCGTATGTGCCCGAGACCACGATGAGCTACCTGAGCCAGGCGGTCGGCCTCGCGACGCACAACTTCTGGTCGGCGGCTGTGGGCATGGCGCTGGCCATCGCGTTCATCCGGGGCGTCTCGCGTCACGAGTCGAAGACGCTGGGCAACTTCTGGGTAGACCTGACGCGCGGAACGCTGTGGGTGCTGCTGCCCATCTGTGTGGTGTATGCGCTGGCTCTGGTGTCGCAGGGGGCGATCCAGAACTTCAAGCCGTACGACACGGCAGTGCTGCTGGAGCCCCAATCTGTAACTACAACGGGAACAGACGGAAAGCCTGTGACGACCACGGTGACGACGCAGACCATCGCACAGGGACCGCTGGCGTCGCAGGAAGCTATCAAGATGCTTGGCACCAACGGTGGCGGGTTTATGAATGCCAACAGCTCCCATCCGTTCGAAAATCCGACCCCGCTCAGCAATCTGCTCGAGATGGTTTCAATCTTTACCATCGGCGGCGGCCTGTGCCTGACACTGGGCAAGATGACCGGATCGGAGAAGCACGGATGGGCGGTCTTTGCAGCGATGTCGATTCTGTGGTTCGCCGGCGTGGCGACCTGTTACTGGGCGGAGTCGCAGCCCAACCCGCTGCTGCACGGCGTGGACCAGAGCACGGTGCAAATGGGCGCGGCGCAATCCTCCGGCGGCAACATGGAGGGCAAGGAGGTGCGCTTCGGCCTTGCCAACTCCGCTCTGTTTGCCACGGTGACGACGGACGCTAGCTGCGGCGCGGTCAACTCCATGCACGATTCCTTCATGCCGCTAGGCGGCATGGTGCCGCTGGCCAACATCATGGCGGGCGAGATCATCTTCGGCGGCGTGGGCGCGGGCATGTACGGAATGCTCGTCTTCGTTGTGGTGACCGTGTTCATCGCGGGGTTGATGGTGGGCCGCACTCCCGAGTACCTGGGCAAGAAGATAGAGGCGTACGACGTGCAACTGTCGATGCTCTACTTGCTGATCTTTCCCCTGATCATCCTGGGATTCGCAGCGGTGTCGGCCCTGCTGCCGGCAGGATTGTCCAGCATATCGAACAAGGGGCCGCATGGGCTCTCACAAATTTTATATGCGTATACGTCGGCGGTGGGGAATAACGGGTCGGCCTTCGCGGGGCTGAATGCGGACACACACTGGTATTTGGTGACGCAAGGAATATCCATGCTGGGCGGGCGCTTCCTGATGATCGTGCCGATGCTGGCGGTGGCTGGCAATCTTGCGACCAAGAAGATCGCGCCGCCGTCGTTGGGCACCTTCCCTGTGGACGGCACGCTGTTTACGGTGCTTCTGGTCGGCGTGATTTTAATCGTCGGGGCGCTGACGTTCTTTCCGGCGCTGAGTCTGGGGCCGGTCCTCGAACACTTGTTGTTGCGCTCAGGAATCAGTTTCAGTTAACGAGTTGACGAATTGGAAGAGGATATGAGATGAGTGCTACACACACAGGGACGTCGAAGAAGCGGGCGCTGTTTGAATCGTCCATAGTTCGCCGCGCGGTGGTGGATTCGCTGAGGAAGCTAAATCCGGTGCTGATGGCGAAGAACCCGGTGATGTTTGTGGTGGAGGTAGGCAGCGTCGTCACCACGGTGCTGCTTCTGCTGCCGCATGGAGCGCACCAGTTCGGCTTCAACCTACAGATCACGCTGTGGCTGTGGTTCACTGTGCTGTTTGCGAACTTCGCCGAGGCGATGGCGGAGGGCCGCGGCAAGGCGCAGGCGGACGCCCTACGCAAGGCGAAGAGTGAGACGACCGCGTACAAGCTGAAGCCGAATGGCGAGGTGGAACAGGTTGCAAGCTCGCATCTGCGCGTGAACGACAAGGTACAGGTGGTGGCCGGGCAGATGATTCCCGGCGACGGCGAGGTGATCGAGGGCGTCGCTTCGGTGGACGAGTCGGCCATCACCGGCGAGTCGGCGCCAGTGATTCGCGAGGCCGGCGGCGACCGGTCGGCGGTGACCGGCGGCACGCGCGTGCTGAGCGACAGGATTGTGGTGAAGATCACGGCGAACCCCGGAGAGACGTTCCTGGACCGCATGATCGCGCTGGTGGAAGGCGCGGAGCGGCAGAAGACGCCCAACGAGATCGCGCTGAATATTCTGCTGGCCGGGCTCACCATCATCTTCCTTTTGGCGGTCGTCACGCTGGAGCCGTTCGCGGTATACTCGGGCGCGCCGCAGACTGCGTTCGTGCTGATCTCGCTGCTGGTGTGCCTGATTCCCACCACCATCGGGGGGTTGCTCTCCGCGATCGGCATTGCCGGGATGGACCGTCTGGTGCAGCACAACGTACTGGCCGTCTCCGGCCGCGCGGTGGAGGCCGCCGGTGACGTGAATACGCTGCTTCTGGACAAGACCGGGACCATCACACTGGGCAACAGGCAGGCATCGGAGTTCCTGACCGCGGCAGGTGTAACGGCGGAGGAGCTGGCGAACGCGGCGCAGCTCTCGTCGCTGCCCGACGAGACCCCGGAGGGCCGCTCCATCGTGGTGCTGGCCAAGGAGCAGTACGGCCTGCGCGGACGCGAGCTGGCTAACCTCAATGTGGAGTACATTCCCTTCAGCGCGCTGACGCGGATGAGCGGCATCGACATGGAAGGGCGCAGCATTCGCAAGGGCGCGGCGGAAGCGATCGACAATTACATGAAGCAGAACGGGGATGGGTCGGGCAGGGGGCTGCCCGATGAGGTGCGAGCGACCGTGGACAAAGTGGCGCGCCAGGGAGGCACACCGCTGGTGGTGACGGAGAATGGCCGCGCACTGGGCGTCATTCATCTCAAGGACATCGTGAAGGGCGGCATGAAGGAGCGCTTCGAGCAACTGCGCGCCATGGGCATCAAGACCATCATGATTACCGGCGACAATCCATTGACCGCCGCGGCGATTGCGCGCGAGGCCGGCGTGGACGACTTTCTGGCCGAGGCCAAGCCCAAGGACAAGATGGACCTGATCCGCCGCGAACAGGGGCAGGGCAAGCTGGTGGCGATGACCGGCGATGGGACGAACGATGCGCCGGCGCTGGCCCAGGCCGACGTGGGCGTTGCCATGAACTCCGGCACGCAGGCGGCGAAGGAGGCGGGAAACATGGTCGATCTCGACTCCAACCCGACCAAACTGATCGAGATCGTGGGCATCGGCAAGCAGTTGCTGATGACGCGCGGCGCACTCACCACCTTCTCCATCGCCAACGACGTGGCCAAGTACTTCGCCATCATTCCGGCGATGTTTATGGTGGTGTTTCCGCAACTGGCAGTGATCAACGTGATGCATCTGCAATCGCCGCAGTCGGCGATCCTGTCGGCGGTGATCTTCAATGCGCTGATTATTGTTGCGCTGATTCCGCTGGCGCTGCGCGGCGTGCAGTACAGGCCGATGTCGGCGGCAGCACTGCTCAGGCGCAACTTGTGGGTCTATGGAATGGGCGGTATTGTCGCCCCGTTCGTTGGCATCAAGCTGATCGACATGCTTATTGCGTCGGTCCATCTGGTCTAGGTTCGAGGGATACGAGATGAAGAAGCATATTGTTACGGCGGTTCTGTATACGGTGGTGACGGCTGTGCTGCTGGGCGTTGTCTATCCGCTGGCGGTCACGGGACTGGCTCATGTGTTCTTCCCCAAACAGGCCGAGGGATCGTTGATCGAGCGCAACGGCGTACTGGTGGGGTCGCATCTGATCGGGCAGTCGTTCAGCGGGCCAGGCTACTTCTGGTCGCGTCCGTCGGCTGCGGGAAATGGCTACGATGCGGGGAACTCGGGTGGCTCGAACTATGCGCCCACCAACAGCGCGCTTGTGACGCGCGTGGCATCGACCGTGCAGACGCTGAACCCCAAGGGGACCAATGGGCCGGTTCCCATCGACCTGGCGACGGCGTCGGCCTCCGGGTTGGACCCGGACATCTCACCCGCCGCGGCGTACTATCAGGTGGCGCGCGTGGCGAGCGAGCGGCACACCGGTGAGGATAGCGGTGAGGGGCCTGGTTGCGGCCCACGTTACTCCGCGCCAGTTTGGGCTGCTAGGCGAGCCGCGGGTGAATGTTCTTGAACTGAATATGGACCTGGACAAGATGGCGCCAGCGGCAGCCAAGTAGGGACGGGGCGTCTCACGATCACATGAGAATGGATGGATTACGGCTAACCGTTGTACCCTTGAACGAGGGGCCATCGGGAGAACCGGCCATGTCCAATCAGAGGTCCAAAGCAGTTGTGTTGCTGAGCGGCGGGCTGGATTCCGCGACCGTGCTCGCGATTGCCAAGGCCGAGGGGTATGACGTCTACGCGCTCTCGTTTGCTTATGGACAGCGCCACTCCTGGGAGTTGGAGTGTGCCCGCTTGGTTGCGTCGTCGATGGGTGCGAAGGAGCACCGAACGGCAACCATCGATCTGCGCGCCTTTGGAGGCTCTGCGCTCACCGCGGAGATCGACGTGCCCAAGGGACGCGCTCCCGAGCAGATGAGTGGCGAGATTCCCATCACCTATGTGCCTGCGCGCAATACTATTTTTCTGTCGTTCGCACTGGCCTGGGCAGAGGTCCTCGGATGCAGCGATATTTTCATCGGCGTGAACGCGCTGGACTATAGCGGATACCCCGACTGCCGTCCTGAGTTCATCGCGGCCTTTGAGCGGCTGGCAAACCTGGCGACCAAGGCGGGGGTGGAAGGCCGGCAATCGCTGAGGATTCATACGCCGCTGATCTCGCTGACGAAAGCAGAGATCATACGCATGGGGCTGGAGCTTGGGGTGGATTTCGGGTTGACCAGCAGTTGTTACGACCCATCGCCAACCGGTACGCCATGCGGAAGCTGCGACTCCTGTGTGCTTCGGCAGAAGGGATTTCGAGAGAACGGGCTGGCCGATCCTTTGCAGGTTGCGGACGGGCAGCCATGAGCTACGCCGTCAAAGAGATCTTCTACACATTGCAAGGCGAGGGAGCGCAGACGGGCCGTGCGGCTGTCTTCTGCCGGTTCGCGGGATGCAATCTGTGGTCGGGACACGAACAGGACCGGGCCGGAGCAGTGTGCAAATTCTGCGATACAGAGTTTGTTGGAGTGGAAGGTCCCGATGGTGGAAGATTCGATTCCGCGGAAGAGTTGGCGGCGCGGATCGATGAGACATGGCAGGCTGGTCCTTCAGCGGGAAAGAAATTTGTGGTCTGCACCGGGGGAGAACCGCTGTTGCAGTTGGACCGGCCAATGATCGATGCGCTGCACGCACGTGGGTTTGAAATAGCCGTTGAGACCAATGGGACTATCGCGGCACCCGATGGGATCGACTGGCTTTGCGTCAGTCCTAAAGCCGCTGCGGTACTCATCCAGACCACCGGCGATGAACTCAAGCTGGTCTTTCCGCAGGCCGGTGCGCCTCCGGAGAGCTATGCTGGGCTGGTGTTCCGGCACTTCTTTCTGCAGCCGATGGATGGCCCACTGCGGCAGACCAACACAGAGCAGGCGCTCCGCTACTGCCTTGACCATCCTGCATGGCGCTTGAGCCTGCAGACGCACAAATACCTGGGCATCCGATAAGGACAGAGGGGCAGACGGACTGCCCCTCCATCCGGCACGGATTATTGGTTGCGTGGACCGCTTTACTAACTCCGCTCTACCGCCTTGGCGATAGGCCAAATGTGACCGAAAGGACGATGCTGCGGCCGGCGAAGATGCTGATGTTGTCCGCCCCGCTGAGCGGCGCCTGAGCGACGTTGGCAACGTATGGGTTGGTATAGGTGAGGTTTGGAGTGCCGGTGGCAGAGGTGGCTGTGAACGTGGTCCCCGCGACCGAGCCGGCCGAGGTGATGCCGGTAGCGTCGTGCAGGTTGAAGAGGTTGTTGACACTCAGCCGGATCTTGGTCTGGTCGAAGCGCGATCCGCTGCGGATGGTGTAGTTGAGGTAGGTGTTGGTGATGTCGAACGGGTTGACGACCACTTCGTTGTGGTAGCCGCTGACGTCCTGATAGAACTGGCCGACGTGCTTATCGAATATGCCGGCATCCCACCCGCCGTGGAGGTAGGTGACGCCTTCCGCATAGGTGTCGGATGGCGTCTGCTGGACCCAGAGACCGGAGGGGGTGGCGATATAGTATGGGTTGGCCTCAGGGTTGAACGTGCTGCTGGCAGCATTGGTGGGGTAGATCTGCGAGAAGCCAGTGTACTGCGCTGTCTCCCAGGTGGCGTTCAGGTAGGCGCTGAGGCCATAGCCCAGGTAGAGGTTGGTCTGGCCTTCGAAGCCCTTGCTGATGGAGCTGGGCTGCGCATAGAAGACCGGCTCGCCGGTGGTGGCATCGGTCTGCGAGGAGTAGCCGCTCTGGAAGCGGATGTGGAAGGCGTCCAGATCGAGCGTGACGTTCTTCAGCTTGAAGACTGTTCCGGCCTGGTAGGTGGTGTTGTGCTGCTGCTTGGGCAGGGTCTCGACCGGGACGACATTGCCGGTGGTTCCCTGGTTGAAGTCGAAGGTGCTGCTGGGCGGCACAATGCTGCCGGTGGAGACCTGGACGTAAGCAGACCAGTTAGGCTGGATGCGGTAGTTGGCATCGATGGAGGGCAGGGTGGAGAAGTAGCTGCCGTTGTTGGTGATGAAGCTGGCGGGGTTGCCGGTTGTGCCCGCAGCGCAGAGGCACCCGATGGTCTTGCCGTCGTCGGCGAACTGCTTGGTGTTGATGGTGTAGTAGGCGAACTTGACGCCGGGGGTGATCTCCAGCTTTTTAGTTGGATGGAACTCATACTCGACGAAGGGCTGGTAGGAGTTGGTCCAGAACATCTCGGCGAAGTTGGGTAGTGGCTGGTCGGCCCAGTTGTTGAGCGGGTCGGACGGGTACTGGTGGCGGTTGGTGTCGGCCCACTCATACCACATGCCGGCACGCAGAGTGCCGAACTTCGACACCTGGCTGAGGTTGAAGGTCTCGCCGTACTTGCGATAGCTGTTGTACTTGTCCACGCCGCAGGGGATGGCGGTGATGCCCTTCTTGGTGACTGCAACGTTGCAGGGCGCGACCGTGATGCCATACCAGGTCTTGGAGGCAGAGTTGCCGTTGTAGAGAACGGTGGTCGATTCGGTGAGGGGCGTGGCGTTGGCGTAGTATTCGGAGTTGTCGTAGTTATAGGTATAGGGCTTGAAATCCACGCTGATTTTGTACGGGAGCACGGTCTTGAAGTCGACATACTCGAAGTCGGTGGGGATTTGGTAGCGGTTGTACTGGTAGTCCAGATAGTCGAGCGGATCGGTGTTGTCGGCCAGGTAGAATCGGATGCCCGCGCCGGTGTAGGGCAGAAGGGTTGGGTCGCTGGAGGAGGCGGTGCAGGTGTACGCGTTGGTGGCCGAGACGCCGTACATCTGGCAGCGTGTGGCGTTGAAGTTTGGCGTGTTGGCGTGCAGATAGACCACGCCGGAGAAGCCGCTCAGGACGGTATCGTCAGAGAACTTGTACTGTGCCTTGATGGAGCCGGCGTTGCGGTTCTGAAAGTTGTTGGACTGATAGCCTTTTGATTGCATGTGCTGGATGTCGAGCTCGAAGCTGGCCTTATTGCTATGGAAGAGGTTGCCGGAATCGAGCTGGGCGTCGGCGAGCAGGGTTCCCCACGAGCCGTAGGAGATGCCGCCGCGAATGTTTTGCACCGGCGAGATGTCGCGCGAGAGCATGTGGATGGAGCCGCCGAAGGGGGTGGGTCCGATGGTGGATGCAGTTCCGGGTGAGCGGTCGAAGTCGATGCCGCCGATCCACTGGGTCGGAAAGAATGCCCAGGAGTGGTGGGTCGGGGTGTTGGTGTCGTAGAAGGGGATGCCGTCGAAGTCGATGTCGTAGTCGCCGTCGGGGAATCCGCGGAAGTAGGTCTTGGACTGGCCGAGGCCGGGGCCGTTGCCGTTGGTGGTGTATGTGCCGGGGGCCATCTCAACCGCTTCGCCGTAGTCGGCCAGAGGCGAGGTGTAGTTGTTGATGAAGGCCTGTGTGATCTCGGTGCGCGCGGAGTGCTCCTCCAGCAACGCGTCCATCGGCGCCATGGCGGCGGCCACGGAGTTGGCTTCGCTGGCTTCCACCGTGATCTCCTCGGATGCATTGCCCAACTCGAGCGTAATGGGAACGTCGGTTGGCTGGCCGGAGGCGAGCTGTACGCCGTTGCGCTTGCTGCTATTGAAGCCGGAGGCATCCACCTGGATGGTATAGCTGCCCGTGGGCAGGCTGGCGAACGAATACTTGCCCTGGCCATCGGAGGTCATCTTCTGCACCGCGCCTGTGCCTTCGTTCCGTACCGCCACGGCTGCGCCCGGCAGCGGTATGCCATTCGGATCGAGGACCGTGCCCGTCAGGGACGAGCTGGACTGGGCGTAAAGATGTGCTGGAACTACGCTTGCGACAACAGGCAGAAGCAGCACAGCGCAGACGGCGATACGTACAAAACTGCGGAGAGGTGAATTCATAGGTGAGGATTCCCTTCGTGGTGAGGCGTATTCGATTGTGGGGATGATGGCCTGTTGTGAGTGTGAGCAGTAGATGTAAAAGGAAAATTAACAATACGTTTCATCACGGTTACAAATTGCGGGCCGCGTGGATAACATTGTTGGATCGGGGGCCATATCTTGCGTGGCGCAGGCCCGAGTACAATCGGCGAATGATCGCTTTCCTGCGTGGACGTCTGCTCTCCAAGTCGCCGAACCGGGCCATCGTCGAGTGCGGCGGGGTTGGCTACGACGCCACGATCAGTGTGGCGACGTTTACCACCCTGCCGCCGGAGGGGGCCGAGGCGCGGCTGCACATCTACACCCACGTGCGCGAGGACCAGATTGCCCTATTCGGCTTCGCGGAGCCCGCGGAGAAGCGGCTGTTTGAGAAGCTGCTGACCATCACCGGCATCGGGCCAAAGCTGGCGATTACGGTGCTCAGCGGGATCGATGCCGCTCGGCTGGTGACGGCCATCCGCGCCAGCGACCACGCTACGCTGACCAGGATTCCCGGCATCGGGAAAAAGACCGCCGAGCGCGTGGTGCTGGAACTTAAAGACAAGCTGGACGACATGGCTGTGGCGCCGTCGACTGCCGTTTCTTCCATGGGTCCCGCGGGCGACGACGCACTCTCCGCGCTGCTGAACCTGGGCTATGCCCGGCCCGTGGCGCAGCGGGCAATTGAGTCCGCCATCGCCAAACAGCCCGATGCGGCCCAGGACTTTGAAGTGCTCTTCCGTGCGGCAATGGCCGCGATCCGCTAGATTCATCAACGGCTCACTACTCACTACCCACTCTCTTTATGTTCTCGCGCAAACTCACCATCGAACGCATCGACGCCGCAGGCGCGGCGCACCGCTGTCCTATCGCGCAGATCGACAACTTCGCCATGCGCAACTTTACCAACGACGCGGTCTTCGACGACACGCTGCCCATTGCCGATGGTCTGCTGGAAGCAGGACTGCGCGTGCCTCTCGACCGCCTTGTCATCGCAATGGAGGACTGGTTCCGGCGTAAAAGCTACCTGGCGCCCGGCGAACACCTGCGCGTTACCGAGGTGGATGCGGCGCCATAAGTCCGACCGTCGAGTTACATGACGAGGGCGACTTTTTCCAGCTCTTCCTGCATCGACTTCAGCGAACAGCCAACCGATTCGATACGCATGGTCGCACCGCACACCGCGTGGCTCGAGACTCCATAGCCGCGTACACTGAGAAACGCGCCAATCAGTTGCGCTGCCTGCCGCGAATCGAGACCGGACTGGGTCAACTCCTGACGCAGGGAGTAGAGGTCGGCCGGGGTGAATGTTTCTATTGCACTGCTTGCGAGTGAACTGTCTGCCATGGCCATCCTTCCTACTCGGGTTATCGGCAGAAGCTGTGCGGAGGTGAACTCCGGCGCTGGATGAAGCAGCCGCTTGCGCCGGGGCGCCCCGATTCAGAACGCACGTCCGGCCAGCCGCGCGGTACCATGGTGCTTAAGATGAATCACACAGCAAGAATATTGAATGGGGTCGAGATAGCCGCCCAGATTAAGGCGGAGGTCGCCGAGGAGGCGAGTGCCCTGGCAGCATGCGGCATTGCGCCGGGGCTGGCGGTGATACTGGTGGGGCACCTCGCCGCGTCGGAGATCTACGTGCGCAGCAAGGTGAAGACCTGCGCAGAGCTGGGACTGTGGAGCGAGATGCTGACGCCACCCGAAAGCGTCACTACGGATGAACTGCTGGAGCTGATCGCCGGGCTGAATGCACGCGATGAGGTGGATGGGATTCTGATCCAACTTCCGCTGCCCGCGCATGTGGATACGCGACGGCTGCTGGAGGCGGTGTCGCCGGAGAAAGATGTGGACGGGTTCCATCCCATCAACGTGGGACGATTGCAGAGTTCCGCGTCCCATGGGGTACAAGCCGGGACGGCGCTGGCGCCCTGCACTCCGGCGGGGATCATGGAGATTCTGAAGCGCAGCGGTGTGCCGATGGCGGGGCAGCACGCGGTGGTTCTGGGGCGGTCGGAGATTGTAGGAAAGCCCGCGGCGATGATGCTGCTGAACGCCTCAGCGACGGTGACGGTGTGCCATAGCAAGACGCAGGATATTGGCCGCTACACGCGCGACGCCGACATTCTGGTGGCGGCCATCGGCAGGCCGGGGTTTGTGACCCCGGAGATGGTGAAGCCGGGAGCGACGCTGATCGATGTGGGGATTAACCGCATAACCGATGCATCGGAGGTGGCGCGATTCTTCCCCGGTGATGTAGCGCGCGCGGCGCAGTTTGAGCAGCGTGGCTCGACCCTGGTGGGGGACATTCATCCATCGGCGTTTAATCTGGCCGGAGCGTATACGCCGGTACCGGGTGGAGTGGGAGCGCTGACGATTGCGATGCTGATGAAGAACACGGTTGCCGCGGCGAAGGCGAGGCGCGGCGGGACGCGGCACAGCAGACTTGCGGCGGCGAAGGCGTAGCGCGATGCTGCGCGTGGGCCTCACCGGCGGACTGGGCAGCGGCAAATCGACTGCGGCACGGCGGTTCGCAGAGCTGGGCGCGGTGGTCTTCTCCGCCGACGAGATTGGGCGAGACATGATGCAACCGGGTGAGCCGGTGTACGCGGCGATTGTGGCGCGCTTCGGCGCGGAGGTGGTCTCACCCGACGGGACCCTCGACCGTTCCGCACTGGCGCGCATTGCATTCAGCGGAAGAGATACAGACGCCGGGCGGCTGGAGGAACTCAACGCCATCGTGCATCCGGCGGTGATTGCGCGGCAGGCGGCGCTGATGGATGAGGTTGCCGCGCGCGATGCGAATGCCGTGGCGATTGTCGAGTCCGCGTTGATCTTTGAGACCAGGTTTGGAGGCGGATGGCATAAGCGCTTCGACCGGCTGATCTTTGTGAAGGCCTCGGAGCAGTTGAAGATTGCGCGCTTTGTCGCGCGAGCGGCCGGTGGGCAGACGCTGAGCGAGGAGGTGCGGCGCGCGCTGGCGGCGGAGGCCCGGCGGCGGATCGCGCGGCAGACTGAAACAGACCGGAACGCCGTACACTGCGATTACGTACTGACCAACGATGGGTCGATCGAGCAGTTGCAGGCGCAGGTGAACGCGCTATGGCCGGTACTGAAGAGCGAGGCGATGCAGCGTCCAGGATGATTTCGCATCTCATTCGTAAGCCCCGGTGGCATGGAATGACTACAATTACACTGTGCGGTGAAGCCTCCGCCGATTATCATTTTTAGGTGTTTTAGCCATGAAATTACGTCCTGTTCTGCTTGTGGTTTTACTGCTTGCCGGGTTTTATTATGCAACGACGCACCTGGCGTCGACTGGCGCACTGGGCCCCTTGTTGTCCGAGCTGCACCCGGCCAGCTCCGCGGCCAACGTCGCAGCGCTGCGCGGCTCGGATGGGGCCTTCGACCTGAATGTGGCCTCCGCCGCGCCGGCCTTCGATGCCGAGGAGCAGCAGAACATCGCGGTCTACAAGAAGGCGCTGCCCAGCGTGGTCAACATCACCGCGACCGAGGTGCGCTTCGACTTCTTCTACGGGCCGGTGCCGCTATCGGGACAGGGGTCGGGCTTCATACTCAACAAGGATGGTCTGATCCTGACCAATAATCATGTGATCGGCAACGCGCAGCCGGGCAATATTGAGGTTGTGCTCGCAGATAAGCACCATTACAAAGCCACTGTGGTGACCGTGGACAAGGGCCACGACCTGGCGCTGCTGAAGATCGCCGCTCCCAACCTTGTTCCGGCAACCCTGGCCGATTCGAGTACAGGGCTGATGGTGGGGCAGCGCGTCTATGCCATCGGCAACCCGTTCGGGCTGGAGGGTACCATGACGCGGGGCATCATCTCGGCGATCCGCTCCGTGCGCGGCCCGGAGAACAATCCCATCGAGGGAGCAATCCAGACCGACGCATCGGTCAACCCGGGCAACTCCGGCGGGCCGCTGCTGAACTCACGCGGCGAAGTCATTGGCATCACGACCATGATTGCGTCGAACGGCGCCGAGCAGTCGGCCGGCATCGGCTTCGCTATTCCCATCGATACGGCCAAGGCGGTGCTCGACGACTATGCCAAGTACGGGCGCATTCGGCGGCCTACCCTGGATATCGTGAGCCTGCGCATTGTTCCCGACATCGCGGAGCAGATCGGACTGCCTGAGGACTACGGCGTGCTGATCGAGCGCGTGCTGCCCGGCGGCGCGGCAGAGAAGGCCGGCCTGCACGGCGGGAGCGAGCGCGCCTACGAGGGCAACATGCAGATTATGCTGGGCGGCGACCTGATCGTGGCCTTCGACGGGCAGGAGATCGCCAGCCCGGAGGACCTCTCGGCCGCGATGAATGCGCGGCATGCCGGCGACACGGTCACTGTCACCGTCTTTCGCGCACGCAAGAAGATGGACTTCAAAGTGACACTGGGCGATGCCAAGGACCAGGCGCTAGGGCCGCAAGCCTAGGTGGGACGCAAGAGTTTTTTTGCCATTCTCGCGCTGGCGTTTGTGCTGCTCGGCCTTGCGGCCTGGCCGTTTGCCAGAACGCATCTGCTGGCGGTCGCAGTGTTGCGCGAGGTTGCCGGACAGCCTGCGCCTTGGATCGCGCGCGACCTGACTGTCCCGGTTGCGACCCAGGACTTCAACCTTCCCATCCAGACGGCAAGCGGCCCCCGGCAACTGCGCGCGCGGCTGTACACTCCCAAAGCCTGGACTGCGCAGAGCAACTCGCACACGCCCGCGATGGTGATCTTCCACGGCGTGCATCACCTGGGCATCGACGAGCCGCGCCTGATGGGATTTGCCTCGGCGATGGCGGGCTGCGGCATCCGCGTGCTGACACCGGAGCTGCCCGGCATCAAGGACTACCACGTCAGCCAGGACTCGGTGGAGGCGATCGGCGAGTCGGTGACGTGGTTCGCTGCGCAGACAGGCGGGCCGGTGGGCGTGATGGGGCTGAGCTTCGCCGGCGGGCTGGCGCTGGTTGCGGCCAGCGATCCGCAGTATCATGCGGCGTTCCGGTTCGTCGTCGCGGTGGGGTCGCAGGACTCCATGCTGCGCGTGGCGCAGTACTACATGAGCGGCCGCGACGCGCGTCCCGATGGCTCGACCGAGGTGCTGCCACCGCACGAGTATGGGCCGCTGGTGCTGGAGTATGAGCACGTCGAGGAGTTTGTGCCGGCGGCGGACCTCGGGCCGGTGCGCGCTGTGCTGCGGGCGCATCTCTACGAGGACAGGCCAGGTGAGGCTGCGGCGACGCGGCTGCTGAATGATGCGCAACGGCGCGAGGCGCACGATCTGATGGGCACCACCCTGCCCGCCACGCGCGCACTGATTGCGGCGTCGATTGCGCGGCACGCGGGCGATTCGGCGGGGCTCTCGCCACAGGGACGGCTGCACACGCTTCACACGCCGGTCTACCTGCTGCATGGCGAGGGGGACAACATCATTCCCTCGGCCGAGACGCTGTGGCTGGCCAGCGAGCTACAGCCGGACGACCTGAAGGCAATGCTGGTCAGCCCCGTGCTCTCGCACTTGGACCTGAACGGGCCGCAGCCAGGGGCGATGGACCAGGGTCGGCTCATTCACTTCTTCGCGCTGATGATCCACGCCGCGGAGAGTTCTACCGATCGCTAATAGCGAGCCTCCGCCTCTCCTCCCGCTGGATCAGCGCGCTCAATGCCTCATGGATTAACGCCGTTATATCGGTCAGGCCGCTGTATTCCTGAGCTTCTGCAAGCAAATCGTCATCGAGATCGATCATTTCTTCCATCAACGGCCTTCCGGATTCATCTACCGAGATTCTATCGACTTGCGATGTGCAAAATTGATGCCAGGTCTACGGCTAGTGGCCCTTCTTGCCGCCCGCGGCCACGTTCCGGCCAAAGTGGAAGCTGGGGCCAACCGAGAAGCGATAGGTCCATCGGCCATCGGCCAGGATGTCGTTGAAGGGATGGTTGTATACCAGGTCCATCTGCCCGCGAATGCCGATGTGCTTGCTGACGGCGACCTCGGCACCGCCCCCGACGCCATAGAAGCCGGTCCAGTCGAGCTTGAACCCGGCGGGCGCAAGCTGGCCTACGATGACGGTCTGGAATGCGTCCTGCGCATGGGGCACCGCGCGCTCGCGCAGCGCACCCAGCGACGGACGCACGAAGAGGGTGAACTTCGCGTAGTGACGGTTGACCAACTGAGGCCCGAAGGCGAAGGTCTGGGTGGCCGCGTCGGTGGGCACGGCGAGGAAGTAGTTCGCGGGCAGCAGATGCGCTGCAATGTATTGTGCCTGCGCTCCGTTCACCTGGGCCTGTAGTGCCGCGGGCAGGAGGTTGGTGGTGAGGATCTGCGAGCCCGTTCCCTCGCTATAGTCCGCGCCCACCGAGAGCCAGCGTCGCATGTTCATCCCCGCCTGAGCGTGGAAGCCTTGCTCGTTGAGGCCAAGCATGGGGCTGTCGATGTCGGCGAACCCCGTGTAGACGTCGTAGCGGCTCACATAGGACTGTTGCGCATGCACCGAAGTCCCGGTGAATGCGAGGAGAACTGCCAGAGCGGTGCCTGCAAGCAGACAATGGGTTGCGATCTTCAAGTTATGGCCCTCCTGAAAAGCTGACACAGATCGAGCGTTGCGGCTTGGGCCGCTCCATTCCCTGCCAGATTCATTGAGCCGTAACATTACTCGACGACGGCATCCGTTGTCACTGGTAAATAATGCCCCCAGTGTCGTGCGCGGCGGAGGCTTCCGTGGGAGGGCGAGGGGGAGTCTAATACATCCATGAGACCTGCCTCCTTGAGTCCGATGCGGATGCGACGTCCGGATGCCGCTCTGCTGCCTGGGTTGCTCCTGATTGCCCTTGCCGCGCACAGCGCGGCGGCGAATGCACAGAAGAAGCCGAAGGACACGCTCCCCGGCTATGACCGGGCCGCGCGCGCAGCCCTGGTGCATCCGGCGATTGTGTATGTCTCACCCGACGACGACGCACAGCACATCGCCGAGGTGCTGCCGGGGCACGAGGTAGTGGTGATCGAGCGCAGCGGCGCGTGGGTGCGCGTCTTCGCCAACACCGATGCGCCGGACGAGCAGGCCGACGACCAGAAGCCGGAGTTCAGCACGGACGATACGGTGACGCCGGCCTCGGGATGGATCCACGATAAGGGCATCGTGACGCCGGCGACGGCCAACGGCGATGCCATCCTGTACGGCTCGGCGGCGAGCTTCGAGGAGCAGGCGGAGCAGCCGCACGCACCCAAGGACGCCGCCCAGGAGGCGCACCTGCTCTACCGGCGCGTGGCCGACTACTTCCCCAACTCGCCTCTGGCGGCGGAGGCGATGTTCCGCTCGGCGGACGTGCGCTGGCAGCTCGATAAGGCCGACATAAGTACCCTCCCCTCGGCCCACGAGCAGGAGGCGTTCCTGCGTCCGCAGCTCTACGAGGGCGATATGCAGCGGGTGATGAAGCTGTATCCGAACTCGAAGTTCGCCGCGCTTGCCGCCTACGACCTGATAGACAACAAGCTGTGCGGCGACTGGCAGGGGCTGCCCAAGTGTCCGGAGATGGAGGCTGGGCTCTACCAGAAGTACGCCGACCGCTATCCCGACAGTCCCAAGGCCGCCGAGGCGCTCTATAACGCGACCTACCGCGAGGGCGTGCTGGTGGAGATGTATCTGGTGCAGGACGATAAGAAGCACTCGCAGCAAGCCGCGGCGAATGCGGTGGGGCTGGCCGCGGAGCTGAAGCAGAAGTATCCGCAGTCCGACTACGCAGCGCGCGCGGCCAGCATTGCCTATCGTGTGCAGCAGCAGATTCCGGTCTACGGGAACGACCGGGAGTAGGTTCGAGGGAAATCGTGGTGCGAGAACATCACTATGCGGTGACGGTGCGGTGGACTGGGAATACCGGCACGGGGACGTCCGGGTATCGCAGCTACGAACGGGCGCATGAGATTTCGTCGGCAGGGAAGCCTGCGATTGCGGCCTCGTCCGATCCTGCCTTTCGCGGTGATCCGGCACGCTGGAACCCGGAAGAGCTGCTGCTGGCCGCTTTATCGTCCTGCCATCAGCTTGCGTATCTGCATCTATGCGCAGTTGCCGGCATAGTGGTGGTGGACTACTTCGACCACGCCGAGGGCGTGATGGCGGAGACGCCGGATGGCGCGGCCCAGTTCACGCGCGTCCTGTTGCGCCCCAAGGTCACAATTGCGGCAGGCTCGGATGCGGCGAAGGCACTCGCGTTGCATCACGAGGCGCACGAGAGGTGCTTCATCGCGCGGTCGGTGAACTTTCCCGTGGAGCATGAGGCAGAGATTGTTAGTAAGTGATGCAGACTGATTTCCGACCCCCGGTTTTCAAATGTTCACGGCTAACCTTTAGAATGGCGGAATGCCAATCTACCAAGTGATTGTTCTGGCCATTGTGCAGGGACTCGCAGAGTTGCTGCCGGTTTCCAGCTCCGCCCACGTTGTTGTCGCCGAGAAGCTGATGGGGATCGACCCATCGACGCCGCAGATGACGCTGCTGCTGGTGATGCTGCACACAGGCACGATGTTCGCGGTGATCGCGTACTTCTGGAAGCAGTGGAGGCAGAGCTACTTTGCCACAGCGGACGCATTCAAGCGTTTTGCGCTGCGCCTGATCTATGCAACGGCCCTGACCGGGATCGTCGGCGAGGCGCTGATCAAGCTGGTCGAACACACCATGTTCAAGGGCGCGCCCAAGGCGGAGATTGAAGACCTGTTCGGGCGGCTGGACCTGGTGGCTCCGGCGCTGGCCTGCGCGGGGATTCTGATCCTGATCGCCGGGCTGCGCGAGAAGAAGGAAGAGGCCGAGGCGGCGAATGTGGCCAGCATTACGCGTCTGCCAAGCGGAGGCGTTACCATGCGGCAGGCGGGATGGATGGGCTTCGTACAGGGGCTGTGCCTGCCGTTTCGCGGCTTCTCGCGCTCGGGCGCCACCATTTCCACGGGCATGCTGACAGGCGCAACCAAGGAGCGGGCGGAGCGGTTTAGCTTCGCTCTGGCGGTGGTGATTACTCCGGCCGCAATTGGCCGAGAAGCTCTACGTCTGCTGCATGCGACGAAGGACGCCGCAGCGGCAGGAACGCCGATCGGCCTGCATGGGACGTTGGCGATGAGCCTGCTGGGCGCGGTGTTTGCGTTCCTCGCCGGGCTAGTTGCGTTGAAATGGCTGAGCACCTGGCTGGAGAACGGGCGCTGGTCGTGGTTCGGGATCTATTGCCTGGTGGCGAGCGCTGCGGTGTTCTGGCTACACACGAAGGGATATTGAGGGCACGCAGTCGCCACAGGAGCTAGTCCCAGGGGCTAAAGCCCTTTCTTCTTTGGCGCTTGAATGCCAGGGCTGAAGCCCTGGCCTATCTCAGAAGCAAGCGCTTCAGGGTCGCGGCCAGTCAGGCGGCAATACTCTTCGAAGCTAACAAGGACGTGAGTGGTACGGCCATGGGTCGTGATGTTTACGGGACCTTGCTGCACGGCCATAGACAGGCTGTTGAATAAGCTTCGGTGGAGTTCCGTGCTGGTGAGCGTGGCGACTGGCATTGCTTCTCCTCTGAGTATGCCTACCAGTTGCCGGGCTGGAGGAACTCCGGGCTGACGGGGTTCTCGTAGACGGAGTAGTCGCGGGTGACGATGGTGAGGCCGCTCTCGGAGACGAAGTAGTTCTTCTTGTCGTCGTTGGGGTCGTAACCGATAACCGTGCCATCGGGAATATGCACGTCGCGGTCGATGATGGCGTGGCGGATACGGCAGTGGCGGCCCACGTTGACGTGGGAGAAGATGATCGAGGAGTCCACATCGGCGTACGAGTTGACGCGCACGTCCTGGGAGACGACAGAGTTGCGGATGACCGCGCCGGAGACGATGGAGCCGGAGCAGACGATGGAGTTGATGGCCATGCCGGTGCGTCCCGGCTCGCCGAAGACGAACTTGGCGGGAGGGTACTGGTAGGGGCGGGTGCGCATGGGCCAGCTCTTGTCGTAGAGGTTGAAGATGGGGGTGATGCCGGCGACATCCATATTGGCTTCGTAGTAGGCCTCCAGGGTCCCCACGTCGCGCCAGTAGAGGGCACGCTGCTTGTTCTCGTCGACAAAGTTGAAGGCGTGCATTTTGACCCGGCCCAGCAACTTGGGCAGAATGTCGTGGCCGAAGTCGTGGAGGGAATCGGGGTCTTCGGCGTCCTGGATGAGTTCCGGCAGCAGGATGTCTGTGTTGAAGAGGTAGATGCCCATGGAGGCGTCAACCACATTGGGGTCCAGGGGGAGCGGATATCGGTGGATTTGGGCTTCTCCACGAAGCCGGTGACCTCGCCGGAGCGCGCCACCTCCACGATCCCGAAGCGGGAGACCTCGTCGGGCGCGATGGGCAGGGTGGCGATGGTGACGTCGGCGCCCGAGTCCCTGTGCTGCTTCAGCATCAGGCCGTAGTTCATCTTGTAGATGTGGTCGCCGGAGAGGATGAGGACGTGGCGCGGCTCCTCGGCGCCGATGGAGTAGATGTTCTGGTAGACGGCATCGGCGGTGCCCTGGTACCAGGACTTGGAGACGCGCTGCATGGGGGGAAGGATCTCGATGAACTCACCCAGTTCGCTGGCCACCACCGTGCCCCAACCCTCGCGGATGTGCCGGTTGAGGGAGAGCGCCTTGTACTGGGTGAGGATGTAGACATGCCGCAGATCGGAGTTGATGCAGTTGGATAGAGTGATGTCGATGATGCGGTACTGACCGGCAAAGGGCACCGCGGGCTTGGCGCGGTCTCGCGTAAGGGGGAAGAGTCGTTCGCCTGCGCCACCCGCCAGCAGCACACCGAGTGTGTCTCTCATAAGCCCATACCTCAAAAGCGAAATGCATCCTTGTCTACGACAATATCAGAGCGGGCATAGCATCGCCCCCCCGTGAATCGGGAGCGAACCGAGAGTCTAACATGCGCTGGTTTCCCCCGTGCAAGGGTCCAGTGCATCGATGTCAAAAGAGGCCCCCCTGAGGGGCAAGAGACGGAGCGGGTGGTTCGCCCCGGCCACGGGCAAAGACGGTTTCCAGTTATAGGTCGCCGGATGGGTCCTCGGCCGGCGCCGCGGAGGAACCGACGTTGAGGCCGTTGGAAAGGGCTTCCGAATCGGAATCGGGAAGGGTAATGCGCAGGGATTTGAGGAAGGTCAGGTCGTTGCGTGTAAAGTGGCCGGAACCAGTCTCTGCCGCGGGGTCCGCGGCTTCCCCTGCTACACTGACTGGTTCCACCTCGTTGAGGCCGATGGTGGCCTCCAGCATGAGCAGAACGTCGAAACCCTGGTCGCGGATGTTGCGCACCACGCCCGCGATGTTTTCCGACTCGGAGACCGATTCGTGGATTGCCTCTCCCAGCTTCTGGATCAGGTTCTTCACTTTTTGATTCAATGCCGCCTCCGAGTTGCCCTGGGATTGAACTCCTGCCTGCGACCCGGCCGCATCGTGTATTCCCTGCCCTGTGAATACGCCAAGCGGCAGGAACGGCACTGCGGATCGTTCTCCCTAACTCTGAGGTCTAGAATACGCTGGGCCTGAATCTGCCGCAACGACCTTCGCGGCCCGGTTTTCCTCAGCTTCCGGCGTGCGGCCAGTACGGTGTAACTGTATTAGACGTTGGTGCGCTGGATTGTCCATGCGTCTTCGAGCGTATGGGCAAGGTGATGGGCGGCCGGAGAGTTCCTGGGCGTCCAGACCAGGAGTCCTGCCGCCGAGGCGCAAAACCAACATACATTCCAGAAGAAGTTTTTTACCATCGATCCGTTCCCCCTGCTTTGGGTACTTCGAGCACGATGCCTTCGGATGCATTGGATGCGGCGGAAAAAGGATTTGACTCCTGGGAATTCTGAAGCTAGCTCCGCAACCGGCAATCGGCAACCTTGACTTTCACGCAGCGAGGTCGAAAGGCTACACTTCGAGAATGGATGCGGTTCGCTTTGGACGTGCGCTTGGCTTCGGGACGCGGCAGGCGGTAAAGACGGTGACAGCTGCGGTGGAGGCGGCCACGGCGGAGAGTCCCTCTGCCCAAAGCGCGGTCAGCTGGGCCGAGTGCCGGCCCGGCGGCGCCCAGGCCACAGGAGCGCCCCGCGGCCAACCCACCCCAGACGGCACCCCAGACAACGGCCAGCAAGGCGGCCCATCAAGCAGCCCAGACCGTCATCCGGGCGCGCGGAGCCAAGCAGGGGCTGCGGCGCGGCAGCCGGCGCTTTGGCGGGACCGCATGGAAGACATTCACGCGCCTGGGCGGCGTGCTTTGGCTGGAGGTCTCTGGAGTCTTCTTCGGGCTGTTCATGGTGTTCGCGCTGGTGGCTGTGGTGCATCTGCGCGGGGAGTGGCGTCCCAGCGCGGCGGGACATCGTCAACTGGAGGTTGCGGTGGCCATGCTGGCGTTCTTCGGCTACTTCTGTGTGAGCAACTTTGTGCATGGCGCGGCGGCGGGAACGGCGGCGCTAGAGCGGGGCCTGCCGCCCTCTGGATTGCACACATGACACAGCACGCTCCTTTGAGCGACACTGTTACCACCATGACCAACGACCGCATGCAACAACTCCACGAAACCGCCAATCTGCTGATCGACGCCCGCCGCAACCACAGCCCCATCGCCGAACTGCCGACTGAACTACAGCCACAGTCGCTGGAGGAGGCTGCCTACGTCCACGGCATTATTATTGCGGCCTTCGGCCCTATCGGCGGATGGAAGATCGGTGCGGGCTCGCCCGATGCTACCCCCTTCTTCGCACCCATGCCGGTGATCTGGATGGTGCCCAGCGGCACGCTGCTGGAGGGCCCGCGCTTCCGTTTTCGCGTTCTGGAGGCGGAGATCGCGTTCAAGTTGGGCAAAGACCTTCCACCGCGCGCCACACCCTACACCCGCGACGAGGTGGTGGACGCCATCGCCAGTTGCCATCCCATCATCGAAGAGCTGGAGTCGGGCCTGATCGACCCCAAGGCGACCGGCAACCACTTCTCAGCGTTGGCCGACCTACAGATGCATGGAGGCTTTATCCAAGGCCCCGCCTGTACTGACTGGAAGAGCATCGACTTCAAGACCGAGACCGTCACGCTCACCGTTAACGGAAACGTCGAGGTGGAACGCACCGGCTCCAACACTTCGGGCGACCTGATGCGGCTGCTTCCCTACCTGGCCAACGAGGGCGCCGTGCGCACCGGAGGACTGAAGGCCGGGCAGTGGATCACCACCGGAAGCTGGACCGGCAACACGCCCGCACCGGCGGGATCGACTGCCGTAGCCACCTTCAGCCACGCCGGCAGCGTGAGCCTGCGCTTCGCATAATTTGTACGGTTGCGCTTGGAGTTGCAAATGCGCAGAGACCGAGTCGCCGGACGTTTCTCAAGCTAAGCGCGGCTGCCGCATCGGTTGCTGCGGCGGAGCTTGCCCACGCGGCTTCCGCCTCACGCTGCAGGTCTCGATCATCACATAGGCCGGGCATACCCGTCAGCTGAGCCTGTCCAATGGGCGATCGGCAAACTGCAAGACGCCTTAGAAGCAAGGGCATCATCGCTGCAACTGATGCCGTAGCAAACGGACTTCGTGCTCCCCCATTATATCGGTCAACGCCACCGGAGACCATTGGCGAAGGGACTTCTTTTCCCCGTCCTACCACGCAGCCCGAAACAGTGGCTCTCATCCCCGGTCTGCTTTCGAGTACGCCTGTCATCTCTGTCGCCGGAATCGATGCCCGGGGCCTGGTCTACGGCCTGCTCGAACTCGCCGAACGCATCCGCGACGCTGACGATCCCCTCGCCGCGCTGCAACAGCAACTGCGCACACCCATCATCGAGACCACGCCCAACAAGGTGCGCAGCGTGTTGCGCGCGTTCGTCTCCGAGGTCGATGACAAGCCGTGGTTTTATGACCGCGCATTCTGGACCAACTACCTGGACACTCTTGCCGCCGCGCGCTTCAACCGCTTCAACTTCTCGCTCGGCATGGGCTGGGACTTTCCGCGCGGCGTAACGGGTGACTATCTTCACTTCCCTTACCCCTACCTGGTCGAGGTCCCCGGCTACGAGCAGGTGCATGTGGAACCGGCGCTGCAACCCGGAGAACGCCAGCGCAACCTGGAGACGTTGCAGTTTATCGCGGCCGAGACGGCGCGGCGTGGCATGGACTTCCAGCTTGGCATCTGGACGCACGCCTATCAGTGGACGGACAGCCCCAACTCCGACCACCACATCGTTGGCCTGACGCCGGAGATCCACGCCGCGTACTGCCGCGATGCGCTGGCTGCGATCCTGAAAGCCTGCCCGCAGATCACCGGGCTCACCCTGCGCATCCACGGCGAGAGCGGCATTCCGGAGGGCAGCTACCCCTTCTGGCAGACGCTGTTTGAGGCGATTCCAGCGGCACGTACGCCCGATGGCAAGCCGCGAGTCATCGAGATCGACATGCACGCCAAAGGCCTGGACCAGAGGATGATCGAGATTGCCCGCGCCACTGGCATGCCGGTGAAGGCCGGGGCCAAGTACTGGGCCGAGCACCTCGGCTTGGGCTACCAGCAGGCCGATATACGAGCCAATGAGTATCCGCGCGCGGGCGTCACCGGAGCCATGGCCATATCCAGCGGCGCGCGCAACTTTACCCGCTACGGCTATGGTGACTTTTATCAGCAGGGTATTGGGCTGGAGTTGCTGTACCGTGTGTGGCCAGGAACGCAGCGCCATCTGCTGTGGGGCGATCCATCGCTGGCCTCGGGATACGGACGCGCCGCCAACTTTTGCGGGGCAGCCGGCATGGAGCTGTGTGAGCCGCTGACCTTCAAGGGCCGCGAAGGGTCGGGCCATCCCGGCGGACGCAATGCCTACGCCGATTCGTCGCTCGCACCGGCCAGCCTCGACACAGCCAAGTTTGCGCTGACGTATAAGCTGTGGGGCCGCTATCTTTATAACCCCGACACCGCGCCCGAGGTGGCACATCGCGCTTACCGGCAGGCGTATGGCCCCGCCGGCCCTGCGCTGGAAACCGCCCTCGCCGCGTCAAGCCGCATCCTCCCACTGGTGACGACGGCTTGGTGTCCGTCGGCCTCGAACCATGAGTACTGGCCGGAGATGCTGACACCGGTGTCGATCCTCCCCTACACCGGCAGAGCGCCCTACAGCGATTCGCCCGCGCCGCACAACGTCAGCGCCATCAGCCCGCTCGATCCGCAACTGTTCACCACCATCGACCAGCACGCCAAAGACCTGGTTGCCGGCACTAAGAATGCGCGCTACAACACCAGCGAAGTGATTGCATGGCTGGATGCGATGGTGAGCACTTCAACCAAGGGACTGACTGCGGCCCGTACCGCCGCCAGTAACAAATCCCGCACCCCCGAGTTCCGCCGAGCCGAAGAAGACATCCTCATCCTCAACGGCCTGGGCACGTACTACGCGAATCTGCTCCGCGTAGCACTTTTCTACAGCATCCTCGAATTGACGCACCATCCCGAGGCGTCATTCCAATCTCTCACTGCTTATCGCAAGGCACGCGATGCCTGGGCCACGATGGGCACGCGCGCCAAGACCGTCTACGCCAGCGACATAAGCTACGGCTTGTCGCCGATGCGACGCGGGCACTGGGCCGACCGGCTGCCCGCAATCGATGCGGATATGGCCACACTCGAAGCATATATCGTCAAGAACTTCACCGAGAGATCCCCACGCGAATCCCCCGCCAACGCTGTTATTCAACGCGCCCTCAACCCCACTCCGCGCCCAAGGCTGGACACCAAACATGACGCTCCCGAATCCTTCCACCCCGGCGGCGAGTTGATTCTCGCCATCGCCACGCCACCCAGCGTCACCGAGGCAGTCCTCTGGTATCGCCACGTCAACCATGGCGAGCGTTGGCTCTCGACCCCGATGCAGCAGACCGCTGCAACCCACACCGCCGCAATCCCCGCGACCTACACCGACTCGCCTTACCCGCTGCAGTACTACTTCGAGCTGCACACCGCAACGGCAGCGACGTTGCATCCGGCGTTCAACCCGACGCTAAGCAACCAGCCGTACTTCGCCATCCATGTGCGGGCGTGATTGGGCGGGTGTGCATATTCATGGCACTCCGATTATGGCTATAGGGCGGGCTTTCAGCCCTCTACTTTGTGGCGAAATGTGGTCCTGGGGCTGCGCCCCAGGCTGGTATAGCACGGGCCTTTGGCCCTTGGTCGGTGCAGCAAATCAATGACTCGGGACACTAGCTGATTTCGAGGATCTGCTCGCCGGAGGCGGCAATTTCTTTGGCGCGCGCGGCGACCTGGCGGGCCACGTCGAAGAACTCCTTTGCTGCCGCGCTCTCCGGCCCGGCCAGCGTGACAGGCAGCCCGCGATCACCACCCTCGCGGATGGCGGGATCGAGGTCGAGTGAGCCGAGGAACTCCAGGCCAAACTGCCCGGCCGTGCGCTCCGTGCCGCCGGAGGAAAAGATGTCGATGACCTGCTGGCAGTGCGGGCAGGTGAAGTGGCCCATGTTCTCGACCAGGCCGATGACTTCGACCTTGACCTGGGCAAACATCTCGATGGCCTTGCGCGCGTCCTGCAGGCTGACGTCGCTGGGCGTGGAGACGACCACCGCGCCGGTGAGCGGAACGGTCTGCACCAGCGAGATGACCACGTCGCCCGTGCCTGGCGGCAGATCGACGATGAGGAAGTCCAACTCGCCCCACTCGACCTGCTGTAGGAACTGGCGGATGATCTGGTGCAGCATGGGCCCGCGCATCACCATGGGCTTGTCGCCGGGGGCGAGCAGTCCGATGGAGATGAACTTGACGCCATGGGCCAGCAGCGGACCGATGCGGTCGTCGGCCACCATGCTTGGCTGGCGCGTCATGCCCATCATGGTGGGGACGTTGGGGCCGTAGATGTCGGCGTCCAGCAGTCCCACCTTGTAGCCGAGCTTGCCCAGCGCGACCGCCAGATTCACCGCGACGGTCGTCTTGCCGACGCCACCCTTGCCGCTGCCCACGGCCACTACGTACGCCACGCCCGGCAATGGCTGCGGCCCTTGCGGCACTCCTGCTGCTGTATGTCCCATGACAATCTCCCTTGCGCGTCGTAGCGCTTGTTGTTACCTGCAACCAGAACGGTTGCATCCATTTACTCAGCGAGGAACTTCCCTCGGGGGCTAAAGCCCCAGTATTTATAGGCCTCAAACATGGCGTGGCTAAAGCCACGCCCTATCAAAAACCGGAGTATGAAACCAGACTACCCGTATTACACATGCCAGCCGGCCCCCAGCGCGGCGCGAATCTCCCTGGCCCGCTGTGTCTCTTCGGCGCGCCCTTCACGGCGGCGGCCTGCATCTGCGAAGCGGCGTTTCTGGTGCTCGGTCTCGGCGACGACGCATGGCACGGGGATGGGATGGCCCTCGCGGTCCACCGCAACATAGGTGACGTAGGCCGTGGAGACGTGGCGCAGGGTCTGGCCCAGCGCGTCCTCCACCATGGCGCGAACGCCGACCTCCATGCTGGTGCGGAAGGCGCGGTTGACGCTGGCCTTCAGGATCAGCAGGTCGCCGACGTGCGCCGGGGCCACGAAGTCGGAGTGGTCGATGCTTGCCGTCACTACGATGGCCCGCGAGTGGCGCACCGCAGCCACCGCACCCACCAGGTCGATCCACTGCATCAGGCGTCCGCCAAAGAGGTTGCCAATGGCGTTGGTGTCCGCGGGAAAGATGATCTCGCTTCGCTCGGCCTGCGACTCCGCCACCGTCCGTGATACGACCTTCGCGTCACTCATCCTTCTATTCTAAATCCCCGCGAAGCAGCCACTAGAATGATGGGATGGATAAACTTGCCGCGCTGCAGGAGATACTTTCGATGGACCCGGGCAACGCCTTTGCCCGTTATGGCCTGGCCATGGAACACATCGCGCTGGGCAACCCGGAGACCGCGTTGAGGGAGTTCGACGCGCTGATCGTCCACTCGCCGGACTACGTTCCCGCCTATCAGATGAGTGCCCAGACGCTGCACTCGCTGGGACGTGACGAGGATGCGCTGGTTCGGCTGGACGAAGGCATCACCGCCGCCCAACGCACCAGCAATCAGCATGCTCTGGCCGAGATGACCGCCCTGCGGGACGAACTCGCCAGCCGCTAGGGAAGGTCGGCACAAATCCAGCATCCGCTCAGGGGCTAAAGCCCCCTTACTTACTCGACGCTTGCGGCGGGACTAAAGTCCCGCCCTATCAAAACGAGAAATTCTTCTGAGGTTTCCGAGAATATGTGTAGAGATTGTGGCGAGCGGCCCGCGGCTACTGCAGGCCGAGAACGGACAATTGCTTGGGATTGACCTCGTCGCTGGCCAGCAGGTTGTGGCAGACCGAGCAGTCGTTGGTGATGGTCTTGCCTTCCTTGGAGGTGTGGTTGCCGTCGTGGCAGCGGAAGCATCCCGGCGAAGGATTGTGCCCCGGTACACTATGTCCCATGCCGTTGGGATAGGTGCCCCAGGTGACCTTCATCTCGGGGAAGACGTTGCGCTCATAGATGGTGACCAGGGTCCCGGCGGCAGCGTCCACCTGGGCGCGCTGGCTGCTCCACACGGCGGGATACTGCGTGCGGTAGAACTCCTCCAGCCCGGAGGTGATCTTCGAAGCAGCCTCCGCCTGCGATGTGTACTCGGTTTGCATTAGTTGCAGCCCCTCTTTGTGGACGAAGGGAAGACTGGCGCTGGGGCTGCCGTCCACCATGGCCTTGTCGATGGCGTCCTCGGGCGTCTGGAAGGTGTGGGTGGCCTGGTTATGGCAGTCCATGCAGTCCATCTGGCGGGTAACGCCCTGGATCGGCCCCTTCCAGTCGGAGCTGACAAACTGGGTGGTGGAACCGTCGGGATTGCGCTTGCTGACGGCGATGATGGTCTGGTAGGTAGTGTCGGTGGCCACATACTGGTAGTCGTCCAGGTGGTGGCCGTGGATGCCGCTGCGGTGGGAGAGCGAGTCCTCTCCGCCGAGGTGCAGCACCAGCACGTTGTGGGTCACGGAGTTCTTCTCGTCGTCGCCATACATGGTCTCGACCAGCAACTTCTCGCCGACAAAGCGGGTGGGCGAGTGGCACTCCTCGCAGGTGGCGCGCGCCGGACGCAGCACGGAGAGCGGGGCCAGGATGGGTCGGGGAAAGGTATGGAACGTCACTTCGGTCAGTTGCTTGGTTCCGTTGATCTTGGCCTGGACGGCCGCCGAGAGTCCAGAGCCGATGTGGCACTCCGCGCAGGCCACATGGGAGTGCGGCGAGACCTGGTAGGCAGCCCATTGCGGGGCCATGACATGGCAGCTCTGGCCGCAAAAATTGGGGGAATCCATGTAGGAGACGCCGCGATAACTGGCCGTGCCCACAATGACAAAGTTGATAAATGTGGCCACCAGGACGATCTCGATGCCGCGCCGGAAGACCGGGTCGCGCAGTTCGATCCGCGGGTAGACGGAAGGAATTTGACCGAGCGCCTTGAGTTGCCTTCGCCGCAGACCGATGCCGACCGGAATAAGAAGCAGACCAAGGACGAACAGCCCGGGCAGAAACAGGTCGAAGATAATGCCCAGGTATGGGTTGCGCGATCCGCCGTGACCGAAGATTTCGATGACCCAGAAGCCGACCAGCACTACGGCCGACGCGCTGGTGATTGCACCGCCAATCAGGCTGGTCCAGTTGTTGCCATAGAAGAGGACGAGCCGAAGGCTCTTCCTCAGCTTATCGAAATCGACCATGCAGTCCCCTGAAGATATTTATGCGGTGCCGAAGTACCCGATCAACGTCAAAACAAGCAGAACAAGCCCAATCAGAATGGCGGTGAACCCAACCACCCTTGCGAAGTTCTCCCACCAATATACCGGCTTGTCTCCTAACCCTTGCCTCCAGCTTTCCCTGGGCGGCCAGGCGCTCGTACTCCAGAGTGCGCTTCTTGCGGAACTCCTCGTCCGTCTCCTTGCCGGTGAAGATCACCATGTCCATGGGGAAACTGTCGGGGCGCAGATGGGTATTGACGAAGTGAATGGAGAAGATGAACAGGATGGCCAGCAGGGCTTCCTCGCCATGGATCACCAGAACTGCATTCAACGCCCAGCCGGGAAGGAAGCGCGCGAAAAATGGCGCGAACCACATCGCGTATCCTGAAAAGCCAATGACGATCATGCCCCAGAAAACCGCCCAGTAATCGAACTTCTCCCAGTAGGCGTATCGCTCGAACTGCGGCTTAGGGCCCAGGCCCACGAACCAGCGCAGGTGGCCGACCACGTCCTGCACGTCCTTCCAGTTGGGCACCATCGAGGTCGGACCCCAGAAGATCCCCTTCTCGCGATGCACCAGGGCGCGGGTGAAGATGTCTTTCAGGTGATAGAGGAACGCAAGGGTAAGCACCACGGCGCACAATTTATGAAAGAAGAGGATGGCGCCGAAACCGCCTACAACGCGGGCGAAGAAACGCGCTGAGACGTTGTCGCTGAAGCGCATGGGCAGGCCGGTAGCCGCCAACCCGAGAAACGAGGTGAACAACACCACATGGAGGTATCGCTGGGCCAGGGTGAAGCGCACATAGTACTTCTCTTTGCCACTGGCTTGCGGCTGACTACTGGCTTGCGGCTGGCCTTCCGGTTGCCCGGCGGGCACGGTTGCTGTCTCGTCAGTCATGTTTCTCCTCCTCTGCAGGCCCGGCCTTGCCCTGTTCCCGCTTGGCGCGAATAAACCACAGCAGGGTATGCAGCGAGAAGAACCCAAGCACGCTCCATAGCAACAGGTTCATGAAGAACCGCGTGAAGTACAGGGGCGGGTTCAGCTTGCGATTGCGCGGATTGGCATGCGGCTGATACTTCACAAAACTGGCGTTGGCGTCCGCATGGCAGCGTCCGCAGGTCTTGATCAGGTTGGCGGGATTGACCGGGGAGTTGGGGTCGGATTCGGGCAGGATGTTGTGCGCTCCATGGCAGTCCCAGCAACGCGCCGTCTCCACATAGCCGCCCAGCAGCCCCAGTTGCGAGTGGAAGGTGTCCTGGTAGGTGGCGAACCGGCCCTTATGGCACGAGCCGCAGATGGGCGTGGACTGCATACGGAAATCCGCCAGCGTCGGCTGCAGGATGGCATGCGCGGTGTGGCAGTCTGAGCATACCGGAGCAGCCAGGTTGCCGCCTGCGACGGCCTTGCCATGCACTCCGGAGGTGTACTCCGCCATCACACCGCCGTGACATGTTCCGCAGGTGGTTGGGAATGTTTGTCTTGTAAGTGGGGCTCTGTGGATCTTTGTGGCTCAGGATGTGGTGCGATCCATGGCAGCTCATGCAGTTTGCGGCCACCAGCAACCCCTCTTTGCTGACCGCATAGCCATGGATGGAGTCCATGTACACCGAAAAGACATTCTGCAGGCCGTACTTCTTTGCCAGCGCGGGGTCGGAGTGACAGTTGCCGCAGGTGCGTGGGATGTTCAGGGGATAGACCGCGGAGCGCGCATCGGTCTTGGGGAAGATGGCGTGGGCGTCGCCATGGCAACTGGTGCAGGGATGCGCACTGGCGGAGGCATGTACGCTGCCGGCGATTCCCGTTGCTTGGTCGGCATGACAGGTGACGCACTTGACCGGGGTTAACTTGTCGGGGTGGGGATACTGCTTGATCGAAGTATGGCAATCGGTGCAACTGAGGCTGCCGTGAATGCTGGCGTGGAAGGTGTCCGCATCCACGCCGACGCTGTGTCCCGCTGCGTCCTGCATGGCCTTGTCCGCATGGCAGGAGAGACAGTCGGTCTGCGCGCGCAGCGTAGAGGAGAGGCTAAGCAGCAGGAACAGGCCTAGCACCGCAGCCAGGGCTCTGCGACCGGGGCCGGTTCTTTGCGCCTTGGATTCGGGCAGAACCGCACTCATAGCGCGACACCTTCAAGCAGCGCAAATCTCGGCCCAGTCATGACCCATCCTCACAAAAAAACTCTGCCGCAGACACCGGTGCGCGCTGAAGACAGCCCCGCCCCTTGCGAAGTGAGGCTGCTTGCCTCACGCCGGAAGGTACATCGGGTGCGACTACTTCTTCTGCAAGGTGCGGATGTAGGCGACGACGTCCTTGATCTGCGCATCGGTCAGCTTGCCTGCGTAACCCTTCATCGTTCCCTTGCCATTCTTGGTCACCGCGGTGAGATCGGCATCGGACGCCTTGATCGCTTCCGGCGAGTTGAATGGCGGAACCTTCATTGCCTTGCCCGCCGGGCCGCTGGCCAGGCCGTCCGCGCCGTGGCACATCGCGCAATTAGCCTTGAAAGTGTCAGCTCCCGATCCCTGGGCAAAGGCGGTGGCGGCAGTGGACGCCGCCAGGATGGCGACAAGGGTAAGTCCGGTACGAATCTTCATTGATACTCTCCTGATTACTTCTCGGGGGATTTTATCTCATTGGTGTTACAAGTGGCCCGCGGTCAAAATTCGTAGTGCATGGACAAGGTCACATTGTTGGCGTGGAAGTTGCGTGGCGCGCTCATACCGGCGGGAGACTCGGTGAGGCCGGTTGGGCCGGTCAGAGTGGACGAGTTGCAAGGAACGACGGTTGATGTCGCAGTCGATGAAGTGCTGCAGAACGGCGCGCCGGAAACACCGCCTTCGCCGTAGCCATAGAAGTTATAGTCGAACCTCCAAATCAGTCCCGGATGGAGCGTCCATGCAAGATTCACATAAGGCGACTGATAGGCGGACTGTAGGGAGCCGTTGACCTGTTGCGCATCGCTGAAGAACTGGTTTCCGCTGACCGCGCTGATGTGATATCCCAGGCCGGAGTGGATCGTCTTGTTCGGGGCGTAGGTAAGACCGAAGGATGCGTACTGGGTAGGAGCATCCGCGAAGTCCTTGACCGGTCCCCACGACGTCAGCAGGCTGGGGCACAGGTTGGGACCCGTGCCTGCGCTGTTGGTCTCGGCCGCGCCTGGAAAGAGCACGCTGGCGGCGCTCGCATAGCAGGCGTTGGTGGAGATATATACATCGGTGTAGGCATAGTTGAAGTCGAAGCCGACGCGATCGTTGGGCGCGAGCACGGCGCCCAGGCTCGCACTGCGGCTGTAATCGACGTGCTGCAGCGGGCCGTCGATGGTGGGAGCGACGACGTTGTTGGTGTTGTTATGCCGTTCCAGGTCGTTGAAGGCGCCGGAGAAGGTTGCCCAGGGCTTTGCCCGATAGGTCGTATGCACCCGGTAATGCTTCGTCTGGCGTGCGCCCATCGGGGTGAACGCGTTGTCGTCGTACGATATCTCAGCCGTGCCATTGATCTCCCAGTGGTTGGTGGGACGCAACGCTGCATTGAAGATTCCGGCGTTTTCGTTGACGGTGACAGTACCACCTGCCGGCGATGCAGAACTGGTGTCTGCGATCCCGGTCGAGGGAACGTTATGCGGGAAACCCAGTGCGATGACATGCGTGCGGTAGCGATAGGTGAGAGCGAACGTTGCGCGAGGCGTGGCGTCCCAGGTTCCGGTTACGCTGTTGCTCATGGACGACTGGCCGAAGTAGGCGGGCGAAGTGCCGATCGTATTTCCGGTAACACCGAAAGCCGCTCCCGTGGTCAGAGCACCCGAGTAGTTGATGGTCTCGTTGCCTGCGGTCGCGGGCGTGTTCAAAGTAGAACCTGCGAGAGTGGTGTAGCCAGGCTGGTGGACACTGGAGAAGTCAACCTGGTCGGCGAGGGCGATCTTCTTCGTGGCCTGCCAGGTCATGCCATAGTCGATGGACAAAACAGCCCGGTGTGCGTCCGCGTAGCCGGTAAGCGTCGAGGAGCGGATCACCCCATCCAGACCCGTCCATTTCTCATAGTAGTTGGGGAGTGAGGTACGTGCCATGGTGAAGCGGATGTCGCCGTTCATTGCGACGTTGCGAATGCTTGAGCTCTGGAAGCGGAGCATCTCGGTAGGAGTGATCGTGCGTGTCGGCTGCGAGCGCAGGTAGCTGGTGATGACATCGCAGGCCGGATTGACGATCGGTAGGCCGCCGGGGGTCTGCGGTGCCGTGAAGATGGTGTAGGTAGCAGTACTGCCCGAACCGGAGTACGCAGTGCCCATGCTGGCCCCCGTCCCCGTCGCATTGCAGGCGGAGATGGTGTAGGGGCCGGTCAGATTGTCCCAGTCGCCAAGCGAGACGGGAGTGCCATCCGCCTCCTGCGCCAGGAAGCCGTTCGGATTCAGGGTGAAGTAGGAGCCAGTCTTGAAGTGAGTGATCTGCTCCTCAAAGGTGATCTTGGTCTGCGCCAGGGGCTTCCAGTCCATCGCGCCGGTAAAGTCGTCGGTGCTGTTGCGCTGGTACTCCATGGCTAGGGAATCATACTTGCCGACCGACCTTGCGGGACTGAGTGTCGGGCCCTGGAAGATGTTCTGCGAGTAGCCGGCGTGGAAGGTCACCTTGGACAACGGCAGGATGGTGAGGTTGGTGTCCGTCATCCGGCGCACGGTGTTGAACATCACCGGCGAGTCGTTATTCGCGGGCCAGGGAAAGGTCGTGGTGCTGAGAACGCCACCGACCGCTCCGTAGGGGATCGTCTGCCCAGCGTTGTCGGGATCGCCGAGCAGGTCGTAGTCCGCGTACTGGCGGTCGCGGCGGAACACGCCCGAGAACTCGTACAGCTTGCCCTTGGAGAAGTCCATCTTGGCGAAGTTGTTCGGGTCGCCGCCGAAGCCGCTGCTGAAGGCGGTGAGGGAATCGAGAAGGGAATGCTTTGTGCCCGGAAGCGCATGCATGGTAAACGTCTGGCCGAGGACGCGTGGCCCGGACTGGATGTTCACCAGCGTGTCGTACATCCGTCCGCTGCCAACCAGGCCGACCATGTGGCCGCCGAGGTCCACCGTGTTGTGGATCTCAAACCCGTTCTGGACCTCAGGCGCTGGAGCCGGCGCCTCCTGGGCAACCGCGACTCCGGTCATCAGCAGCAGCGTGGCGAGCCCAATTCCACCGGCAAGCCGATGGGTTGCGGTACCAGTGGGGAGTTCCTTGGGCAGCCGAGAAAACCAGCCGATCTTCATCATCTGAGCCTCACTTGGAAGAACATTGCTAGCATCGAAACCTTGAATCTGTTAATGCACTCTCTGATCCGAGCCGTCCGAATCCTGCCGGACGGCGCGGCGGACCTTATTACCGTATGAATGCCGGATTGATGTTGGACCCATGAATCATCGTGTGGCAGGTGATGCAGGGAGGACGGTCTGCCGATCCTGCGTTCATGCTGTGTACGGTACTGGCGGCAACCGGACTATGGCACTGGTTGCACAGCTGGTTGATGTTGGGCACATTGAGCAAGCGAGCGTTCTGCGAACCATGCGGCGTGTGGCACGACAGGCATCCTTCCGCCTTGACCGCGGGATGCTCAAACACGAAGGGCCCGCGGTTCTCCATGTGGCACTTGGTGCAGACCGCGTTCAGATCGGCGGTGGACCGGATGTTGTTGTTGCCGAAAGTGCCGTGGACGTCGTGGCAGTCGCTGCACTTCAACAGGCCTTCGTTCACCTTGTGATGGAAGGGCATGTCGAACGCCGGCTTCACGTCGGTGTGGCACTGATAGCAAAGCTTCGGTTGGTCGGCCTTGAGCAGCTTGTCCTCGGTGCTCCCGGCATGAACGCTGTGGCAGCTGGTGCATCCGACGCCCGCCTTGGCATGGGGGGAACGTTCGAAGTTGGGATGGGTCCCGGCGTGGCAACCCAAGCAGGTGGCATCCACCTCCTTCGTCGACAGCTTGGCCAGCTGCTTGATCTTGGTGACGTCGCCGCCGCCCTCGACGTGGGCCTTGCCCGGCCCGTGACAGCTCTCGCAGGTTGCGCCTGTGCCATGGTCCCTCAGGGCAAGCCGCTGGTGCGGGTTGTCGCTGAACTTCTTGACAAGATCGGCGTGGCAGGTTGCGCACACATCCGAACCGATAAAATCGGCAGGATTGGGAGCGGCCGCCTTCTGCGCCACAGCCGTCTGCTGCTTGGCACCCGCAGCATACAGATAACCGGCTCTGGTGGAAAGCCCCGGCAGCAACGCGATCAATGCGAAATACAGATAAAACCGTTTCATTCAGCCCCTCCGCGGAGAACATCCGCACAGACTGGTCGTCCAATAACCGGACCTCGGTTCTTGTTGCCCGATGACATCTGCTTCCTTCCGGTTATCCAAACAACAGCAACTTCGTTTCGGTTGTCCAACAACTGCACCTTGTTCGTCAAGATTTTTGTTGAACTGATGTAAACCTATCTTGCCGGACAAAGAAATTGATGTGATACCTGTCACAGACAAACAGAGTATAGCCTCGTGAATAAGTGCATTGGCTGTGACCTTTATCACACGTGAAAAGAGTTTTGCTCCGCGATTTATCCGGGAGTAATACGTTTTGGTGATTGTACGCACGCTCTCTCCCATGAGTTGATCCCTTTTGCACACATTTGTTGTCTCTCTCCAAGGAATGCCTCGCCCATCCATGCGGATGACGGTGTGACACAGCTCACATACATTTCCTTCGCCCACCCCGTATGAATGGAATGGCGATGTGGAGAGGAGCAGCCAGTGCGGACCGGTGCTCTTCCATCCCGGCTCGTTCCACCCTGACAAGCCAACTATTGGAAGGAAGTTGAAATCTCGATGAGTCTCTCCAAGGATGCAGGACATCTCTTCCGTTTTGTCTATCTGTTCGTCATCGCCTTCGCGGTCTTTCTTGTGGTCCGCCACTTTGTTGTGCCCAAGACATTTGGAGAGTATGGGCATTACCGCGGCGCCGCGATTGCGGAGATTGCCGCCCGCCCGATGCATTTCGCCGGCCACCAGAAATGCGAGATATGTCACAGCGACATCGCAGAGGCGAAGAAGGCCGGCAAACATGAGAACGTGACCTGCGAGGCATGCCATGGCCCGCTGGCACAGCACGCGGACGACCCTTCAGTTCAGCCGGACAAGATCAACACTACCGTGCTGTGCATCCGCTGCCATGCGGACAGCGCGGCGAAACCTGGCGTATTCCCACAAATAGACCCGGTGCAACACTCCGGCGGGGTGCCGTGCGAGACCTGCCATCAGCCGCATAACGGCCTGTGATCCAGGCAGGAGGACACAAGTGAACATCGACCGACGCCATTTTCTCGTGATGCTGCCCGCGGCGGCGATCGCATGGAAGTATGTGCTGGCGGGGACACCCGAAGAATCGCCCAACTACACCAAGACCGATCACTGGTGGAGCATGCTGATCGATATCCCCAAGTGCATCGGATGCGGCAACTGCGTTCGCGCCTGCGCGGCGGAGAACGATGTGCCGGACGGACACTTCCGCACCTGGGTGGAACGCTACCATGTCACCGACTGGCATATGGCCAATCCCGAGGTCATCTCGCCCGATGGCGGCAAGGAAGGGTTCCCCGCGGTCCCCAAGAGCGCGGGCGGCGACGAGGGATTTTCCGCCGCGCCCGAGAACACCGGCAAGTACTTCTTCGTCCCCAAGCTGTGCAACCACTGCGAGGATTCGCCCTGCACCCAGGTCTGTCCGGTTGGCGCCACCTTCATCGCGCCGGATGGCGTGGTCCTGGTGGACCAGACCTACTGCCTGGGTTGCGCCTATTGCGTGCAGGCCTGCCCCTACGGCTGCCGCTACATCCATCCCGAAAAGAAAGTCGCGGACAAATGCACGCTGTGCTATCACCGGATCACCAAGGGCCTGACCACGGCGTGTTGCGAAGCATGCCCTACCGGCACGCGACAACTGGTCGACCTGAAAGATCCGAACGACCCCATCCATGCATTCTTGAAGACCCATTCCGTGCAGGTCCTGAAGCCGCAGATGGCGACTGGTGCCAAGGTCTTCTACAACGAACTGGACGGTTCGGTGCGATAAGCATTCCCGGCGACTGGTTGTACGTTGGTGTTTTAGACGATTTGGCGAGATGAGGAGACGGTGAGCGCTATGAGCGGTGTTGAAGGCTATATGTATCCAAACGAGATCACTCTCTATTGGAGCGTGCTCATTGTTCTGTACCCCTACATCACGGGGTTGGTGGCGGGCGCGTTCATTCTGGCGTCGCTGGAGCGCATCTTCAACGTCGAGGCGGTGAAGCCCACCTACCGGCTGGCGCTGCTGACCGCGCTCAGCTTCCTGCTGGTGGCGCCGCTGCCGCTGCAGTTGCACCTCGGCCATCCCCTGCGCTCGCCGGAGATGTACTTCACTCCCCACGCTACCTCCGCCATGGCGATGTTCGGCTTCGTCTATCTGTGGTACCTGATGGCTGTTCTGGTCTTCGAGATATGGCTGGATTACCGCAGCGACATCGTTCATCTGTCGCAGACCGCCACCGGCTGGAAACGCCAACTGTACCGCGCCATGACGCTGGGATCCGACAACCTGAGCCCGCGATCGCTGGCCATCGACCGCAAGGTGGGTTGGATCGTCACCCTAGTCGGCATCCCTTCCGCCTTCATCCTGCATGGATACGTCGGATTCATCTTCGGCTCGCTCAAAGCCAATCCCTGGTGGGACTCGCCGTTGATGCCCGTGGTCTTCCTCTTCTCCGCCATGGTCTCCGGCATTGCCGCCGTTCTTCTGCTGTACATGCTGACCGCCAAGCTGCGCAAAATGCCCATCGACATGCCCTGCGTGGACACCATCGCCATGTACCTCTTCTACATATTCATCCTCGACTTCAGCCTGGAGATGCTGGACCTGGTGCATCGTGTGTACGAGGCGGACGAGAGCTTCCGCACCCTCAACTTCATGGTCCACACCAGGCTCTACTTCTCTCAGATCGTTCTCCAGATATGCCTGGGAACACTGGTCCCCATCTTCCTTCTGGCAATCACTCAGGTGAAAAAGCTGCCCGAGATTGTGCGCAAGCGTATCTACATTGTGTCTGGCTGCCTGGTCCAGTTGGGCGTATTTGCCATGCGCTGGAACGTGGTGATCGGCGGCCAGCTCTTCTCCAAGAGCTTCCTCGGCTACACCACCTACAAGGTGAGCCTGGTCACCAAGGAGGGATTGCTGATGGCGATCCTGTTGACCATTCTTCCCCTGGCGATTCTATGGGGCCTGGTGAAGCTGCTGCCTCCCTGGGATGGGGAAAGCCAAGATTCAATTCCCGCGGAAACAGCGGTAAACTAGCTGGCTGCGAACAACATTCAGCGCCCTGTCTGGCTGGGCCATCGCCGGAGCGCTAGATTGCTGCGGGTCCATTTGGGGCCTGGGCCTTAGTCACAGTCCAAGCCAACAGCATCCTGTGTAACGAGCATCTGATAAGAATCGATAGGGACGCATGCCATTGAACGCAATGTAGCTGCGTCTGTAAGTTTGCTCCAGAGAAATCCAGTTGCGGGAAGACAAACTGACCCCTCGATAGTTCAGGAGACGCCGTGACCGATCCAAAGCCGGGACAAGCCATTAAGACTAGTACGCCGGGCAAGACCGGCCAGACCAGTGGGACAAATCCTGAGGTTGGCACTCATCCGGCTTCGGGGATGGAGGCGCTCACTGAGCTGGCGCTCAATTTGCATTGGTCGTGGAGCCATCGCGCGGACGAACTATGGGAGACCCTGGACAGCTATCTCTGGCAGACCACGCAGAACCCATGGGTCATCCTGCAGACGGTCTCACAGGACAAGATCGACGCCCTGCTGGCGACACCGAAGTTTCAACAACGCGTCTCCGAAATGTTGCGCCACAAGCACCAGGCACACGCTTCGGATGCGTGGTTCCAGAAGAAACACGCGGGCGCCGCGTCTGACTACGGCGGCCTACTTCAGCATGGAGTTCATGCTGACCGAGGCGTTGCCCATCTACTCCGGCGGACTGGGGAATGTAGCGGGCGACCAGATGAAGGCGGCCAGCGACCTGGGCGTTCCAGTGGTGGGAGTCGGCCTGCTGTGGGGGCAAGGGTACTTTCGCCAGGACTTCGACGCGGATGGGGTGCAACGGGCACTGTATCCGGTGAACGATCCCGGCCAGTTGCCGATCCAACCTCTGCGCCGCGCCGATGGAGAGTGGTTGAGGCTGCAACTTCGACTTCCCAGTGGCAAGATATGGCTGCGTTGCTGGCAGGTATTTGTGGGACGAAGAAAGATTTATCTCCTGGACGCCAATGACTTCGCCAACACCGCTGCATACCGCGGCATCACCAGCGAACTGTATGGCGGCGACGCGGAGATGCGCCTGAAGCAGGAGATCGTGCTGGGCATCGGCGGCTGGCGTCTGCTGCGCGCGCTGGGGCTCGACCCCGAGGTCTGCCATCTGAATGAAGGTCATGCGGCCTTTGCCGTGCTGGAGCGGGCGCGCTGCTATATGGAGGAACATCAAGTCTCGTTCGAGGTTGCGCTCGCCGTCACCCGCGCGGGAAACCTGTTTACCACCCACACGGCAGTGCCTGCGGGTTTCGACCGCTTCGACCCGGAACTGGTGCGCAAGTATCTGGGGCGATACGCGAAGGAGGAACTGAGCATTTCGGTCGAGAGCCTGCTTGCCCTGGGGAGGGCGAATGCGGGCGATGCGTCGGAGCCGTTCAACATGGCGTATCTTGCCCTGCGCGGCAGCGGGCAGGTGAACGGCGTCAGCAAGCTGCACGGCGAGGTGAGCCGGCAGATCTTCGGGCCGCTGTTTCCGCGTTGGCCCAGTGCGGAGGTGCCCATCGGCTCGGTCACCAACGGCATTCATGTGCCCACCTGGGACTCCGCGGCAGCCGACGCGTTGTGGACCAAAGTCTGCGGCCCGGACCGATGGCGCGGCGATCATCCCAGACAGGACGACGTGCGCCAACTGACCGACGCGGAGCTGTGGCAGATGCGCTGCGAAGCGCGCAAGACGATGATCGAGCGCGTGCATCGGCGTCATGCGCGGCAGCTCTCCGCCGAGGGCGATCCCCAAGTGGATGCCACTGAGGTCTTCAGGCCGGAGACGCTGACGATTGGCTTTGCACGGCGTTTTGCGACCTATAAGCGGCCGGATTTTTTGCTGCACGATGCGGAGCGGCTGATTCGCCTGCTCACGGATCCCCGCCGTCCCGTGCAGTTGGTGCTTGCCGGCAAGGCGCATCCCCAGGACATGCCGGGGCAGGAGTTGATCAAGAAATGGAACGACTTTATCAATCGGCCCGAGGTGCGCGCGCACGTGGTCTTCCTCAGCGATTACGACATGCAGATGGCGCAGGAACTGGTGCAGGGGATGGACCTGTGGATCAATACGCCGCGCCGTCCGTGGGAGGCCTGTGGCACCAGCGGGATGAAGGTGGTGGCCAACGGCGGGCTAAACCTTTCGGAGCTGGACGGCTGGTGGGCAGAGGCCTACTCGCCGGAGGTTGGCTGGGCCATCGGCGACGGCAAGGAGCATGGAGACGACCCGGCATGGGACGCAGCAGAGGCCGAAGCGATGTACACGCTGCTGGAGAATGAGGTGGTTCCGGAGTTCTATGAACGGAGCGCGGACGGCCTGCCCGTGAAGTGGCTGCATCGCGTGCGCGAGAGCATGGCACGACTGACCCAGCAGTTTTCCGCCAGCCGGGCGATCCGCGAGTACGCGGAGAACCATTATCTGCCTGCTGCTGCTGGATATAAGAAGCGGGCGGAAGAGAACGGCAAGCTGGGCGCTGAACTGGTTCAGTGGAAGCAGGAGATGGATCGGCATTGGAGTTCGGTGAGCTTTGGCGCGCTGAAGGTTGAGTCGCAGGTTGGCCGTTCCCGCTTCCAGGTGGAGGTCCTTCCCGGCGATGTGGCTCCAGACAATCTGCGAGTAGAGCTTTTCGCGGAGGGAGCTTCGGGAGACGGGCCGGTTGTCGAAGCGATGACCGCGGAGAAGGCTGAGGGAATCGCGGGTGTGCTGCAGTATACGGCCGAGGTGGCCGCGACCCGTCCCGCCAGCGACTACACACCTCGCGCTCTGCCGCGCCGTCCGCCAGGATTGCTGCCGCTGGAATCGACGCAAATCCTTTGGCGGAGCTGATGCACCATATCATCCGCAGCCGTGCCTCCTTGGTTGCCCTCCGCATCCTATTAATCGCAATCCCATGCAATCCAAACGCGCTATTCTGGAAGCTGTGGGCGTGATCGCAACCTCGGAAGGCCGAACTGAACCGCTGCCGGTTCCAGCGACAGCAGTCACTGCCGCCGCGACGCAGCCGCCGGGACTGCTGACCGACTACGCGACGCTGTTCAAGGTGCGCGTCACCACCATGGTCCTCATTACCTCGGCGGCCGGCTTCTATCTTGGCAGCCTGCGCTCCGGCATCAGCCCCATCAACATGGGAATGGTCAAGGCGCTGGCCGGCATCGCGGTGGTCACCTGCGGAGCAAGCGCACTGAACCAGGCCATGGAACGCAGAACGGACCGGCTACAGCACCGCACGTCGGACCGCCCGATGGCGACCGGTCGCATCGGCCTCGCGCACGGACTTATCGTGGGATTCCTGGCAGTCTTCCTTGGCTCGCTCTACCTGGCTCGCACCACCAACCTGCTCACCGGCACGCTGACCCTGCTGACCGCGGTCGGCTACGTGGCCATCTACACACCGCTGAAGCAGGTAAGCACCATCAACACCTTTATTGGCGCCTTTCCCGGAGCGATGCCCCCGCTGATCGGCTGGACCGCCGTGCGCGGCCTCATCGAGTGGCCCGGCGTCGCGCTGTTCGCCATCCTCTTCCTCTGGCAGTTCCCCCATTTCATGGCCATCGGGTGGATGTACCGCGAGGACTACGCGCGCGCCGGAATCCGCATCACGCCCACCCTCAAGAACACGCGCTACGCAATCCGCTCTACCGTGGTGCAGGCGCTCTTTTACGCCGCACTGATGGTTCCGGTGAGCCTGTGGCCCTTTGTGCAGGGCACTACCGGGGTCGCCTACGCGGTGGCCGCAGCCGTTCTGTCGCTGGGCTACCTGTGGTGTACCATTCGCTTTGCGCGGATCGGCTTCGGCGAGGCGGGGCGCAGCCCGGACCTGCACAACGCGGAGGCGCCGTCGCACCGCCAACCAGCACGCGACCTGCTCCATGCATCCATTATTTACCTGCCATTGCTGCTGGCCGCCATGATGCTGGACGCCCGAGGACGGCTATTGTTCTAAACTCAGCACTGAGAACAAACCCATGCCAGTCCCACTCAAACCTGCTCACCACCTGCACACGCCCCCTGGCGTCATCCTGGGGATCATCGGCGTCTCGGCCGCGGCCAGCGCGCTCATCTGCTGGCTGGTCTACTTCCATGCCCCCACCGACGTCACGGGAACGCATCTGCGTTCGCTGCCTCTGGTCAACGCCGTGCTAAACGCGTTGGCCACCATCGCACTACTCACAGGCTTCGAGGAGATCCGCAAGCGGCGCGTCCTGCAACACCGCGCCTCCATGTCCTTCGCCTTTATCTTCTCGTCGATCTTCCTGGTCTCGTACATCGTCAACTTCACGCTGCACGGCGAGACGCACTTCAACCGGCTCAACCCCTGGTGGCCGTTCTACCGCGACCTGCTGGTTTCGCATATTGTGCTCTCCACCATCGCGTTGCCGATGATCCTGATCACGTTCTTCCTCTCACTCACTGGCCGCTTTCACGCACACAAACGGCTGGCACGCTGGACCTTTCCGATCTGGCTCTACGTCTCGGTGACGGGAGTGGTGGTGTACCTGATGCAGGCCGCCTGCCGCTGACGAGTTGCCTTTTGCTATCCGTGATTTTTGTCATTCGGTGTTTATTTGTCATTCCGTAGCGCAGCGTAGGAATCTGCTTTTTTCCCTCTTGAACCTTGAACCTCGTACCTCGAACCTGTCTTTATGCACCGAGACACCCGCCAACTCCTCCGCACCGGCCTGGCAATCTTCCTAACGGGAGTGGCGGCGGCGGTGTTTGCGCTCACCGTCGGCGGCGGCATCAGTCGCCAGGGCCCACATACGAACTCCGGCTGGCTGGCCCTGATGATTGCCATGGGCTGTCTGCCCCTGGGCACGCTGACCCTGCTGCTCGCCCTGGCCAAGCTTGCAGGTAGACACAAACGCTAGCTGTCTGTTTCCTGCCACCGCGCCTCGCATGCGTTGCAGCACCAGGTCTCGCGGCCAAATGGCAGCGGCAACGATAAGGCGTAGAGCGACACAAGCGCGGCTGCGCGAGATGCCCCTTCAAATGTAATGTCGGTGGAACCACAGGATGGACAGTGAGGCTGGGTAAATTTGTCGCCCTCGCTGTACGAGATCGACTCCTGCACTGGCTGCCTCAACAACTCCAGGGCGTTCTGTTCATCTTCCGCCTCCACCTGTAGCCGGATGCCCCCAATAAAATTTGATACTTGCCAATCGAGACGCACGAGGTTTTCATCGCGGAGGTAAACCGCAATCCCGGCGGATTCCAGCATGGATCGCGCGACGATCGCCTCGGAGAGATCACGGTAGCGGCTGACCGTGACGAGGTTGCGTTGGGAAGGAGGTACTTTGGGTTCTTTTTCTTCGACCACTGGCGGATCGAGTCCCCGCCGCGCAAATTCTTCCCGCAGCGCCGCCTGTGCCGTGTCGGTCAGCGTGTCATAGTTGCGCGCGATCTCCATCAGCTCAGGCTCATGTAACTTTGCGTAATGCGCAACCAACTCTGCTTGGCTCGGATTCATGGAGCATAATCGTAGCAGAGGCGAAGGAGGGTTAGGCGACCCTGTTCATCGCTCATGGAAACCAACCCACTCTCCACAAACCCTCATCTGCTATTCTCATCCTTCGCAGGCAGAGAACCTCTGGAGCGTAGACAAATGGCAAAAGGCGTCAACAAAGTATTTCTCCTCGGCAATGTAGGCAAAGACCCGGAATTTAAAGTCACGCAGGGCGGGATGCAGATCGCCACCTTTGGCCTGGCCACTGCGGAACGCACCAAGGGCCAGGATGGCAACTGGACCGACAAGACGGAATGGCACAACCTGGTCTGTTTCCAGCGCACCGCGGAGATCGTCCGCGACTACGTCAAAAAGGGCACGCAGCTCTTTATCGAGGGCCGCATCTCCAACCGCTCCTGGGACGACAAGGAGACCGGCGCGAAGAAGTACCGCACCGAAATTCTGGTCAGCGAACTGACCCTGCTGGGCAAGCCCGGCGGCGGCGAGGGCGGCGGCAGCTACGCCAAGTCCAACACCGCTCCCTACACGGCCACCGCGCCCGCAGCCGCACCCGACTACGCCGACCAGGGCATCACCGACGACGACATCCCGTTCTAGCCTCGTTGTAGCAGAACGGTACAGGTGTCCCCTTCATCGCGGCCTTCTCGCGATGAGTGGGTACAACCCGCTACACTATCTCCATGCTGGATGAAACCACCTTCCGCAGTGAATGCGACCGCGCGCTCGAGTCGCTGAAGCAGGCGCTGATCGCCGCCGAGGACGCAAGCTCCGGCTTCGAGTTCGAAGACAACAACGGCGTGATGAATATCCTGTTCGAGGACGGGTCGAGCAAGTTCGTGGTCACGCCCAACACACCCGTCCGCCAGATCTGGATCTCCGCGCAGACCACCAGCTTCAAGCTGGACTGGGATGAAGCAGCGGGCGGGTTCGTGCTTCCCAAGACGGGCGAGGCGCTGATGCGGCTCATCCAGCGGCTGCTGCGCGAGCATCTCTGCGACCCCTCGATCACCCTGGGCTTAGAGTAATTGACAGCTGTCAATCGTCTCATCTTGAAGTACATCGCCCTGGGCGAGCAAGAGGTACCATAACAACCATGCAGCAGACGCTCTCCGTCGCCATCATCGCCAAGAACGAGGAGTCAAACCTGCCGCGCACCTTGGCCAGCGTACAGTTTGCCGGCCAGATCGTAGTGCTCGACTCCGGCTCGACCGACCGCACGGTCGAGATTGCCCGAGCCGCCAACGCAACCGTCTACGAGGAGCCGTGGAAGGGATTTGCCGCGGCCAAGAACTCCGCCATCGCCAAGTGTACCGGTGCGTGGGTGCTCTCGCTCGACGCCGACGAGGAGCTGACCCCGGAGCTGCAAACGGAGATTCGCGTGCTGCTGCGCTCGGACCCTCCCGTGGACGCGTACTTCATCCGCCGCCGCAATCTCTTCCTGGGCCGCTGGATCAGGCACGGCGGATTCTACCCGGACCCGAAGCTGCGTCTCTTCCGCCGCGCCACGGCCAGATTCGCGACGACACTGCAGTTTGAGGAGCGCCCTGTCCACGAGACCATCTCCTTCGACGGCAAGACAGCCACGCTGGACCATGACCTCATCCACCACGCCTACCCAACGTTGGAGAACTACCTCGAGCACATGGACCGCTACAGCACGCTGGGCAGTGGACTGCTGGTGGGCGCGGGTAGAACCAGCCACTCGTGGCCCGCGTTTGTCTGCAATGTTGTGCTGGTTCCGAAGCTGACTTTTCTGTGGAACTACGTCTTCCGCCTGGGATTTCTGGACGGCCGCGAGGGCCTGCTGCTGCACCTTTACCAGGCCGCCTACACCAGCTGGAAGTACGCCAAGGCATGGCAGGCCGCGCGAACCTTGAAGGTCTAGGTGTGGAGGCTCATGAGGTTGTTCCTGTTCAGGCCGGAACGGCTGACTGGGGTATTGAGGTTGAGGCTAGCATGTGGGCGGTGGAAGTTGTAGTCATGCAGCCACGGGTCGAGCTGCTCTACTCTTTCTGTTGAGGTTTGGTAGGAGCGGGCGATTGCTCCGCGTTACCCTTTGTCACAGATGCAGAAAATATACCGGCGCGCACCCCGCCAGCCACGCCGCAGCCTGCACCCCCAGCACACCCAGCGCCGGTCGTGGGGCATGCCGCAGCCACTTCACAACGAAGAACAGCGTAATCGGCCACTGCAGGGTCATCAGCAACTGGAAGAGGTGGGCCTCTGCTCCTTCGTCGGGGCCGCGGCCGTCGTAGCCGAGGTGGCCAATGTTCACAGCAATCGTGCCAAGCACCGTCGCCAACGCCGCCAGCGACATCGCCACCGGAAGATATGCGCTCGGCCGCCTCATCATTGCGCCAAAAGAATTCGTGTCCTGTTCCATCTTGCCTCCTCGAGTCGGAATAATGTGCTCACGCAGCGCCGACCACATGCTGTCGGCCACCGTGCCCAGGTCGCCGGGGCCCATCTCAAGCATTGCTTCGAACTCCTCGCCATAGCGATCTCGCCAGGCGGGTGGATACAGGCGTGTAAGCAAACGGGCGAGCCTCGGCGTCATAAGGGCTCCAGCCTGCCCAGTCCCGCTTTCGCAAAATGATTCATGGTCGTCAGTTTTGCTCGCAGAACGCGCAGGCCCTCCGCGGTGATGCGATACGGCCGGCGCCGCTCCTCCGGTGGCAGAGGCGCGATCCAGCCCTGATGTTCCAGCCGCGCGATCGCCCCGTACAGCGTCCCCGGCCCCAAGCGTGTCCCACATAGGCGCACAATGTCGTCGATCATGGCGTGTCCGTGCTTTGGCCCGTTGGCAAGGCTAGCGAGCACAAGCATCGGAGGGTCGGAGTAGTGCCCCAATCCTGGGCCGTCGTCACTCTCTACTACGTTTCGCGTACTACGCATAACGTAGTTATCGCATACTTGCTGAAATACTGCAAGGTTTTTTTCAAGCCTTGTAATCCATGCCGTTCGTATCCCGTCTATGGCTGCTGAACGGGTTGGCGTCAGCAGACCCTCCAGGGAGAGTCCCATGAATATTCGCAGCATTATTCACACGACAAAAACGACACGTATTCTTGGCGTTGCCGGCAGCTTTGGGCTGCTAGCCGCTCTGGTGTTGGGATGTTCCAGTTCAGTATTGCCGGGCACCGGCAGTAACATCAACTCGCCCGCGGCCACTGTACCTGTGCTGATCACAGACGCCCCCAGCGACCAGCTCGTTGCCTTCACCCTGACCCTGAACAGCATCACCTTGACCGACTCAGCCGGCCAGACGGCCAGCATCCTCCCCACTGCCACCACTATTGAGATCTGCCATCTGAACGGCATCCAGGCGCCGCTGGTCACAGCCAGCATTCCGCAGGACACCTACACCTCGGCCGTCATCACCTTCTCCAACCCGCAGATCACCTATATCAACAGCTCGGGTCAGCCGGTGTCGGTAACTCCCACTCTGGCCACTACCTCCTTCACCTTTACCTTCCCCACGCCGTTCACCGTCAACAACAGTTCCACCTCGCTTCTGGTCGATCTGCTGGCCGGGAAGTCTGTCGCCATCTCCGGCACCACGGTGACGGTCACGCCGGTCTTCAGCATCAAGCCTGTGCCGCCCGCCGCTGCCGCGCCACCTCCCAGCCAGAACGGCACAGGAATGCAGCAGATGGCCACTGTCGTTTCGGTCAGCGGCACCAGCGTGACGCTGCAACCAGGCTCCGGCCCCAACTTCACCGTCACCACCAACAGCGCCACCATCCTCCAGGGCCCGAACTTTACCTCGCTCTCCGCACTGACTGCGGGCGAGATCGTCCAGGTCGACTTCATCGTCCAGTCCGGCGGAACCTACCTGGCCACCCGCATCCAGATCCCGCCGCCGCCACCCAACGGCCAGCAGCCCAACATGATCAGCGGTCCGGTTACCTCAGTCAGCTCCGGCAGCTTCAAGATGGCACTGATGCAGGGCCTTGGCCCGGCGGTCAGCCCCGTCGCCGCCTCCGCCGTCTCGGTCGTCACCGTCACCACCACCGGCTCCACCACCTTCGCCATCGCGCCGCAGTTCGTCACCCTTACCGGCCTGCCGTTTACGCCGTCGTTCACTTCGTCCAACCTCGTCGCCGGCCAGACCGTCGGCGTTGTCACCTCGGCCTTTTCCGCATCCTCGGGAACGGCAACGGCATCCACCGTCTACCTGGCCCCCCAGACAGTGAACGGAACAGTGACCGCAATCGCGACCAGCGGCGCCTACACCGCCTACACCTTCTCCCTGGCCAGCGGCTCGGCCTTCAGTTCGCTCAGCGGAGCCACCACCATCACCGTTTACACCGGTGCGGCAACAGCGCCCCCGCCGGGAGCTACCGCGTCGGGAGCCTCCGCACCCCCGTCCATCGGCGTCGGAAGCACAGTCCGCTTCAACGGCCTCATCTTCAACCTCGGCTCCGGCAGCTTCGCCATGGTCGCCGGGTGCTCGCCCGACGGACCGCCGGGGATCTAAGGTTGTTTATGTGTGGCGCGCAAACCTCCCAGGTCTGTGACGACACCACAAACAAAAGCCGGGAGCCTGCCAACCACAGACTCCCGGCTTTACTTTAAGCAACCAACAAGCTGCTACTAAATCTGCGAGCACGCCAGCGGACTCAGATACAGATTGCCGATGTTGCTTACAATCTCCGCGTCCGTATTGCCCGGCTTGCGCGACAGCTCCTTCCACGCCGCATCGGCTCCGAAGGCCGCCCACTTCGCCGTCAGCTCGGCTGTGTCGGCAAAGGTCAGCATGTAGGTCAGGCTGGGCATCCGTGTCCCAATCAAAGTGTCTCCGAAAAACACCGGGCGTCAGCCCTGTCCGCACAAAGATCCCAATCTCCGTCTCGTTGAACATCGCCACCTTGCGCGCGTGCGCCGCCTGGCTCGGGCTCTCATACGTTCTTAGCTGAAAGATCCGTTTCGGCAGCTTGCCATCCACCATCTTCGGCGCGACCAGCTTCGGCCACCCCGTAAACGCACCCAATAGCGATCGCTCCGACCGCTCAAACGCCGGGGCCGTCGCTGGAGCATCGCGAAACCCTGCAGCGGCCTTCACATACTCCACATCTGCCCCCAGCCGCGCATCCAACTCCACCAGCGCAGCCGCATCCGTCGCCGGAATCAGGACGTAGTACGTCGGCGTCTCCGGCCCAATGTCCAGCTTGAACGCACCCACCGGGCCCATCCCCAGCCGCCCCAGGGCCGGAATCAGCGCACGCTCCAGGTATCCCTGGGTCAGCGCAGTCTGCGGCCCATTGCGCAGTGCATACTTCCGCAACTGATAAAGCTCCTGACCCGTCTTCGCCGAAGTCTGAGCCATCGCCTTCCCCTCAGCGCCAAGCGCACCCGCGCCTACCCCCGCAGCCATCGCTGCCCTGACAAACTCTCGTCGCTCCATTACGTCCTCCCTCTAAAGTCGATAAGTCATCAAAAATCTGACCTCAGCGGCTAAAGCCGCATTGTAAATTACGCATCTTACGGCATCCTTCGACTTCGCTCAGGACAGGCTCTGAAGCCGTGCCCTTAACGAAGAGCAAGCGGTCTGCCTCCTAGCTCTCCGGTACAAAGTTCCAGTTAGCAAATAAAAAGCGAATATAATGGTGGGCGACGGAGGCCGCATGGCCGATGCTCCCCAACCCGACCGCTCCGGGGTCCCCGGCCAGCTTGCTGGCTGGGGTGGTGACCGCTTCGCCTTCCTCCACGTTGACCTCAACAGCTTCTTCGCGTCGGTGGAGCAGCAATTACATCCGGAGTATCGCGGCCGCCCGCTGGCCGTCGTCCCCACCCAGGCCGACACTACCTGCTGCATCGCGGCCAGCTACGAGGCCAAGGCGCTGGGCATCAAGACTGGGACCCAGGTCGGCGAGGCCAAGCGTATCTGTCCCCAGATCATTCTCGTCATGGGCGAACACGGAGTCTATGCGGACTATTCGCGCCGCATCGCGCAGGCGGTGGAACGTTGCTGTCCCGTCTGCCACACGCCGTCCATCGATGAGATGGTCTGCGAGCTGATGGGCCGCGAGCAGGAGCCTCCGCGCGCCCGCCAGATCGCCCTCGCCATCAAGCAGGCCATCCGCGACGACGTCGGTGAATCGCTGCGCTGCTCCATCGGCATGGCCCCCAACCGCTATCTGGCCAAGATCGCCAGCGACATGCAGAAACCCGACGGGCTGATCGGCCTGCTTCCCTCGCAGCTTCCCCGCGCCATTGCGCACCTGGAACTGCGCGATCTTCCCGGGGTCGGCGCGCGCACCGAGGCGCGCCTGAACGCCAAGGGAATCCAAACCATGCAGCAACTTCTGGCGCTCGACCGCAAGTCGATGCATGCGCTGTGGAACTCGGTGTGGGGCGACCGCCTCTACCATTGGCTGCGCGGCGCAGAGACCGGCGACGAGGGAGCGCCGGTTGACTCCGGTGTGCAGAAGTCGCTTGGGCATTCGCACGTGATGGCCCCGCGCTACCGCACGCCCGAGGGCGCCTGGGCAGTGGCCCATAAGCTGCTGCACAAAGCCGCGATGCGCCTGCGCATGGAGCACTTGACCGCCAGCTCGATGTCTGTGGCCATTCGCTACGCGCTGACGCGCGAACAGGTTGCGCAGAAGGAGAATGCAGGCAAGCGCGCGAAGCGGCACTTCAGCGGCCTGCGCCACTCCGGCTGGGGGATGGAGGCACGCTTCCCGCCCTGCCAGGACACACTCACCCTGCTTCAGGCATTGCGCGGCATGTGGCAGATGCGGCCCGAGGGCGCCGAGTTTGCCCGGCCATTCTTCGTCGGCGTCACCATGCACAACCTCATCGCGGAGAGCGATCTGCAGGCCTCGCTCTTTGCCGATCCAGATCACCGCGCGGACCTGGCCGCGGCCATGGACAAGCTCAATATGAAGTACGGCAACACAACCCTGCACTTTGCCGGAATGCTGCCTGCCAAGGAGTCCGCGCCAACCCGCATCTCCTTCACCCAGATCCCAGTGAAGTACGGCGTGGATTACATGTAGGGCAGTTTCACAAGAACGGTAAGCTCTACTGCGAAGGTGGGGTGGGTTGAGGTGGGGCGGGTTGAGTTTGTTTGTTGTCGCCGCCGCCGCCAAAGATCTTCTCCAGGATGTTTTTCTTTTTTGGTTCAGCGGGTTCGGGGGTGGAGGTAGTTTGCGGCGTTGCAGCGGCGTTTGAGTTGGGTGCGCCGTTGGGGAAGAGCCCCTGGATGACGTTCTGCGGGGTCTCGCTCATGTGGCTGCATGTGTTGGCGGGAACGGTGCCGTCCAGGAAGGCGAGGCTGTAGTCATCGGGGCAACTGTCGTCCGCGGGCAACCAGGTGTTCTTGTCTATGCGCACCTGCTCGACTCCGTCGGGCCCGCTGAAGGGCTTCATGTCGGAGTACTGCGGCAGCTTGATGGCGCGGTTCATCAACTCCGCCCAGATCGGCGCAGCAGTGTCCGCGCCTTGCAGGGAATGGGTCAGTCCAGTGGAGATATCGGTATAGTCGTCGTTACCCACCCATATGATGCACAGCAGGTTGGAGGTGTAGCCGGCGAACCATGCATCGTGGCTGGTCCCGGTCTTGCCTGCGCCGGGAGCGGAGAATCCGTGGCCGCGCACCGCGGAGGCTGTTCCGTAGCTCATGGTGAACTGAAGCAGGCCCTGGGTCAGGAAGGCGGCGCGCGGGTCCAGCACCTGGTGGGCCTCGGGGGCGAAGTCGGCCACGATGTCGCCATTGGCGTTGCGCACGCTGGCCAGCATCCACGGTTTCAGGTGGACGCCGTTGTTGGCGAAGACGGTATACGCTCCCGCCATGTCGATGGGGGTCGCGTTGTAGGTGCCGATTGCGACCGAGGGCGTGCCTCTGGCATTGACGATGCCTGCCGTTCGCGCCAGCGCCGCCACATTCTCGTAGCCGACCTGCTCGGCCAGGTCGATGGTGGCAATGTTCAGCGAGTGGGCGAGCGCCTGGGCAGCCGTGACCATGCCCGGATATTCGCCTTTTTCAAAGTTGCCGGGATCATACGGCTTGCCATCGAACATGAACGTATGCGGATCGTCGTTTAGCTTGGTCAGCGCGGTAAAGATGCCGTTGCCTCCCAGGTCCATCCCGTTGAGGCTGGTGTTGTAGGCCGTGGCGTAGACAAAGGGTTTGAAAATGGAGCCGGTGGGCCGCTCGGCGGTGGCGTGGTTCAGCTGCGAGACGCCGTAGTTGCGCCCTCCGATGAGCGCAAGGATCTGCCCGGTGTGCGGGTTGAGCGCTACCAGCGCTACCTGCGGATACAGAATGTTGGCGGCGTTCTTCTTGTGCAGCTTGCGTACCAGGTCGTCGACGTTCTTCATTCCCGCATCCACGGCCTCGGAGGCGGCGCGCTGCAGTTCGGGGTCCAGCGAGGTGTAGATGCGCAGCGCGTCGTGGCCCAGCTCCTGGTCGCCGACGCGCTGGGAGAGCTGGTCATGCACCAGGTCGACGAAGTAAGGTGCTTCAGCGGCGTCAATGTTGGGCGTCGCAAGCCGCAGCGGCTCGGCCTTGGCGCGGTCGGCCTCCGACTGGGTGATGGCCCCCGTCTCCACCATGGAGTCCAGCACCAGGTTGCGCCGCTCCATGGCGCGGTCGGGATGGCGGTAGGGATTGCGCCAACTGGGGTTCTGAATCAGTCCGGCCAGCAGAGCGCACTCGGCCAGATCGAGCTGCCGCATGTCCTTGCCGAAGAACGACTCAGCGGCTTCGCCGAAGCCGTTGATCTCGAACGACCCGCGCCGCCCGATGTTCACCTGGTTGGCGTACATCTCGAAGATCTGCTGCTTGTTGAAGCGGGCTTCCAGTTGCAGCGTGATCATCAACTCGGCGACCTTGCGCGAGATGGTCTTGTCCGGCGTCAGGAAGAAGTTCTTGGCCAGTTGCTGGGTCAGCGTGGAGCCGCCGCAGTCCTTGCGCCCGACCATGACATCATGCACGACGCATTCGATGGTGCGGCCGTAGTTGATGCCGCCGTGCTCGAAGAAGCGGCGGTCCTCGATGGCCAGCACCGCCTGCACCATGTTGGGAGGAATCTCGTTGTACTTCACCAGCCGCCGCTTGCTGCGGTTCTCCCCGGAGAGCGCCGTGATCGAGCTGCGGTTCCAACTGGTAGGCAGCCAGCGGCGCGCCGTTCTCCGCCGCGATCGACAGTACGACTGGGCCGGAGCTGGTGTTGGTGCCTATATCGTAGCTCGACCCAGTGGTAATGGTGGCCCCGTCGGTGGAGTGGTAGCTCTGCGGACCCGGCTTGATCTGGATGCTGTTGCCGCTGAGCGTGTAGGTCCCCAGTTGCGGATTGCCGTTGTAGCCTGCGCGGCGCAGTTCCTGAGCGATAAACGAAACGGTGAGCCGCTGGCCCACGCGCACCTCGCGCGGCGCGGCGTAGATCTGCGCCACGTTGGCAAAGATCGGCCCCGAGGCCAGCCGCTCGTCCACGATGGACTGGTACTTGAAGTAGAAGACTCCAAGCACGCATGTGCCCAGCAACAGGCAGGCTAGGCCGCCAATCAGCAGCCCGCGCAGAACGCGATGCCTGGGGCCTGGGTGGGGCCCGTGTGTGTTGCCCTTATTGCCGAGTTTGAGTTTGATGGCCATAGAGGACAGTGGATAGTGAGTAGTGGTTAGTTGGTAGCCTGTGCCAGTGCGGCCCTCAGGTGTTGGACGGATTCGGCGATGGGTATGTCGTCGGTCCGGTTGCTGAGGCGGTTGAGCAGCTCCACCTTGCCCTCGGCCAGCTTCTTACCCACGGCGATGCGGAAGGGCACCCCGATCAGCTCGGCGTCCTTGAACTTCACTCCCGCGCGCTCGTCGCGGTCGTCCAGCAGAACGTCGATTCCCGCGGCGCTCAGGTCGGCGGCAATCGTTTCGCCGGCGGCCAGCAGCTCGGCCTCGCGCACATTGGTGATGGTGACGACAACCTGGAACGGCGCAATGGACGGCGGCAGCGCGTAGGCCTCGGTTGCCTTTGGATCGCCAGCGATTTGCGCGGCAAACTTCGCTGCCGACTGCTCGATTGCGGCGGTGAGGATGCGCTCGATGCCGATGCCGTAGCTGCCCATGATCGGCGTCGTCTCCTTGCCGTCGCGGTTCAGCACGGTCGCGCCCATCGACTTCGAGTACTTGTAGCCCAGCTTGAAGATGTGGCCGATCTCGACCGCCTTGGCGATGTGCAGGGGCTGGCCTCTGATCAGGGTCCAGTTCGCCTTCGTTGACGCTGCGCACATCGGCGATCAGTGTCGGTTTGAAATCGCGCATTGGCGTCACGTTGCGCAGGTGGTACTCCTCCTTGTTTGCTCCGGCGATTAGATTCGTCCGCCCCTCCAGCGCCGCGTCGAGAATGAAAACCGTACCACTGTCACTGAGAGACTTTGCAGGTTCTGATGAGAGGCCTTGTGGCTTTACCGGTCCGATGTAGCCTGCTACACAGCCAAAGTGTTCTTCGACCACGTCAGAAGCTAACCGAACACCCTGTTCGTTTAGCACAGCGAGCAATTTTGTCTCATTGACAGTGTGATCGCCCCCGAAGCAATACCGCGACATTTCGTATAGCTCCAGCCCTTCCTTGTTTAGGTTCGGCTGTGCCCGGCGTAGTCACGAAAAACAATGTCTTCAGCATTTGCTCAGGCTTTACAACTAGGAATTGTGCCGACCTCATCAATCGTCTTCTGCCCCGGCGTATGCACTAGCTCCGGCAATCCATCGCCCGTTGCCGCCAAATCCTCAACCGCCTCCAATCGCGAGGTTGCCTTCTCCACGTTCGCCGCGTAGCCGGACGACGAGCTCGCAATCAAATCCTCGCCCGCCTCGGTCGAGACCATGAACTCCTGCGAGCCGGTTCCGCCCATAGCGCCGGAGTCGGCCTCCACCACCAGAAACTCCAGCCCGCAGCGCGTGAAGATGCGGCGGTAGACGGCCTCATGCTTGGCGTAGCTGGCGTCAAGCCCTGCCTCGTCGATGTCGAACGAGTAGGCGTCCTTCATCAGGAACTGCCGCACCCGCAGCAGCCCGGACTTCGGTCTCGGCTCGTCGCGGAACTTGGTCTGGATCTGGTACCAGATCTGCGGAAGCTGCTTGTAGCTGCGCAGCTCACTGCGCGCAATTGAGGTCATCACCTCTTCATGCGTCATGGCCAGGCACAGCTCCGCTCCCTTGCGGTCCTTCAGGCGGAACATGGTTGTCGCCCATGCCGGCCCAGCGACCGCTCTCGGCCCATACTTCCATCGGATTCAGGGCCGGGAGAAGGAACTCCTGGCCGATGGTGTCCATCTCCTCGCGCACGATGGCCACAATCTTGTTGATCGCGCGGTTGCCCAGGAAGAGGTAGCTGTAGATGCCCGCGCCGAGCTGGCGGATGTAGCCCGCGCGCAGCAGCAGTTTGTGGCTTGCGACCTCGGCGTCGGCGGGCGCCTCGCGCAGAGTGGGGATGAAGAGTTGCGACCAGCGATGCATGGGGTGTGGGAGAACGCTTTCCGGCGTGGATCGCCTATGGGCACTTGCTCCCGCGGCCTGCTCGACGAGCGTGGCGCGGGCGCATGTGGGCCAAAGTCCATTCTAAACCGGCGGGGGCAAAGGCATAGCAGCGCGCGCTGGGCGACCTCAACGGACTTCGATGTTGCCGGAGCCGGTAGTGACGCGGATGGTGGGCCCGCCGCCGTTCACCGTCCCGACGACGTGCTGCCGGTCGAGTGTTCCTTGGGACAGTAACGGCTGTTCGACGTGGACGGAACCGCTGCCGGTCTCGGCGTTCAAGGTAAATTTAGCTGCGCTTCCTACATGGGCGGAAACGCTGCCGGAGCCGCTCTCCAGGCGCCACTCATCGGTTGGGCTGCCTGCGACATCGATGTTGCCGGAACCGGCCTCGGCATGGAGTCCGCCGCTGACCCCGTGGATGCGGATGGAGCCGCTGCCGGTCTGCGCCTTCACGTCGCCTGCCCCGCTGAGATCGAGGTCGAGGTTGCCCGAGCCCGTCTGAAGCGTCGCGGCGCCATGCACGTTGATGGCATGGATGGATCCGGAGCCGGTTTCCAGCCGCGCATTCGCGCCGATATTTTCGACCTTCATCTCGCCAGATCCCGTTTCAGCAGTCACCGCGCCTTCAATGCCTCCGATCTCCAGGTCGCCGCTTCCAGTCGAGGCCTTCAAAGTTGTGCCACTCGGCGTGGTGATCTCGTAGTCGATGGAGACGTTGTTGAAGAAGGAGGAATCGCTGCGGTCGGCCCCGATGGCGATGGTATTGCCGAACTGCTTGATGGGCGGATCGGCCAATATCTTCCTGAGCCTGGAGTCCGCATCGCCGCCCAGCATTCCAAACAGACCGGGCCGGACGTGGACGCGGCCGATGACGTGAAACTGGCTGCCGGAGCCGGAGTAGACATGCACATAGCCGGAGCCGGTTGCAACCGAGACGTTCGGCGCGCTGCCGACCGCCAGCGTCTTCTCGAAGGTGCCTTCTGCGGCGTATGCGCAGGTTGCAGTCAGGGTAAGGGCGGCAATCAGGGTGGCAACGCGATTCATAGCGACTCCTCTCAGGCGGGTTGCGCCTGTATGTCGAGCATTACGCAGAAGGAGCTGCAGTGGTTCCATGGAAAAATGTTCATGCGTATTTGCGCAGGATTCCCAGCACTTTGCCCTGGATGGCGACGTTGGCGGCGGGCGCGAAGATCGGCGCCATTTCCTTGTTGGAGGGCTGCAGGCGGACCATCCCTCCCTCGCGGTAGAAGCGCTTCAGCGTCGCGTCGTAGCCATCCACCAGGGCCACGATGATCTCACCCTCTCGCGCGGTTGCGGTGCGCTCCACCAATACGTAGTCGCCGCTGACGATGTGCTCGTCGCGCATCGAATCGCCGCGCACCTCCAGCGCGAAGACCTCGCGGTTGCCGATGATGTCGCCCAGCGAGATGCTCTCCGCCATCTCGATGGCCTCGATCGGCTTGCCCGCCGCGATCCGCCCCAGCAGCGGCAGGCGGTCGAAGCCCTTCTTGCTGGAGCGCGGAGGCAGCACGTCGATCGACCGGCTGCGGTTATGCGCGCGCTGCAGCAGACCCTTGTTCTGCAGGTTGGTGACGTGTTTATGCACGGTTGCCAGCGAGGTCAGGCCCAGTCCATGCGCGATCTCCTCGTACGAGGGCGAGTAGCCGTTCTTCTGCGTGAAGTTGGTGAGGAAGTCGATGACTTCTTTTTGCCGCCGTGTAATAGCCATGCGCCGATTGTAGCGAATAAACGGCGAATTTTGGAAGGATTATTAAATTTATATTGGGTTGATGAACTCGGTTCGCCGCCCAACTCCTTTCAGAGCGGGGACTTAACCATCAACTGCGCGGGACGATGAGAGAAAGGCCCGCTGGAAACCGCCGATCGATCCCACAATCTTCTCCAGAGGAATCGTCAGCGACAGGCGAATGTACCCGGAGCGTCCAAATCCGGTGCCTGGGACGGCAAGCACACCTTCTGCCGCGAGCAGCTTGGTAAACGCAATATCATCCGCGATGGGAGTTTTGAGGAAGACGAAGAACGCGCCCTCGGGCCGCCTCACTTCATATCCGATCGCCTCCAGAGCATCGCACAGAACGTTCCGCCTGTGCTCGTAGTGCGCCGGGTCGATCATCTCGTCCATCGACTCCAACATCACCCTCTGCCAGATTGCGGGCGCGTTGATGAATCCCAGAATGCGATTGCTGAAGGCGCAGGCGCGACGCAGATCGGCGGCGTCCCCCAGTTGCGGAGAGAGCGCCAGATAGCCGATGCGCTCACCCGCCAGCCCCAGCGACTTCGACCAGGAGTTGCAGATTGCCGTATTGGCGATGCTGGACGCTACCTCCGGCTGCCGCCGGCCGTCGTAGACGAAGGACTTGTACGGCTCGTCGCTGAGGACGGTGATGGGCTGGCCAGCGCGCTCCAGCACCGCCTGTAGATCGCGCAGCACATCCTGCGGGTAAACCCGTCCGGTTGGGTTATTGGGCGTGTTGAGAATCAGCGCGCGCGTTCGTGGAGTAATTGCCTGCGCGATCCGTTCCGCGTCGGGAAGAAACGAATCGCCGGTCTCCACAGGGACCATGCGGCCGCCGTGGTTGGCGATATAGAACTGGTACTCGGCAAAGTAGGGAACCAGGACGATGACCTCGTCGCCGGGGTCGAGAATCGACTTCAGGACCACGTTGCAAGCGCCCGCGGAGCCGACCGTCATGAAGATGTCTTCGGCGGTAAAGTCCAGTGCGGTCTCGCGCTGCAGCTTGCCGGCGACAGCCTCTCGAACCTCGGGGTAGCCCGGATTCGGCATATAGCCATGCGTACCGGGACGGTTACCAGCCACCACCCGACGCAGCGCATCCAACACGGCGGGCGGCGGTTCCAGATCGGGGTTGCCCAGCGAAAAATCGAAGACCGCGTCGGCCCCGCGTTCGCGCTTCAGCCGTATGCCTTCCTCGAACATGCGCCGAATCCAGGAGGCGTTCTCGAGTTGCGTGGCGATGGTCTTTGCAACCGGCATAATCGTGGGCCTGCTATTTCTTCAGGAGTTCTTCGCTCGCCATCAGGTTGATGCCCGCAGTCTGCAAGCGCGCAATCGCCGCGTCCGTATCTGCGAAGCGAAAGATCAGGATCGCCTCGTCGCCGCGAACATCGGAAAAGGCGTACATATACTCGATATTGATTCCGCTCCCGTCCAGCGCATCCAGCACATCGGCCAGGCCTCCCGGACGGTCGGGTACGAAGACGGCCAGAACGTCCGTCACCTTCACGACAAACCCATTGGCTTCCAGAGTCTTTGCGGCCGTCTCCCAGTCGGAGACGATCATGCGCAGAATGCCGTACTGCTGGGTGTCCGCCAGGTAAAGGGCCCGGATATCGATGCCTTCCTTCGCCAGCAGGCGGGCCGGGGCGACGATGTGTCCCGGCTTGTTTTCGACGAACAACGAGATCTGATGGATCTTCACGATGTCCTCCTGTCGATCACGCGTTTTGCCTTGCCCTCGCTTCGCTCGATGGTATAGGCCTCCACCAGAGCCACCCGCACCCGGATTCCAAGCACATGATCGAGCGCGCCCTGCAGCCTGTCGTGCAGTCCCTGCAATGCCCCGATCTTGTCGGTGAACATCTGCTGCGTCACCTCGACCTGCACCTCCATCTCATCCAGTCCATGCTCGCGGGTCAACACGATCTGGTAGTGCGGCAAGGCGCCCTCGATCTGCAGCAGCGCGGCCTCCACCTGCGACGGAAACACATTGACGCCGCGAATAATCAGCATGTCGTCGCTGCGCCGTCCGATGCGGTCGATCCGCCGCAGGGAGCGCCCGCACTCGCACTGGCCCGGCAGAATCCTGGTAATGTCGCGCGTGCGGTAGCGGACCATGGGCATCGCCTGCTTGCTCAGGGTGGTGAGCACCAGCTCTCCCTCGCTGCCGTCCGCCAGCGGTTCGCCCGTGGCGGGATCGACGATCTCGGGATAGAAGTGGTCTTCGAAGATGTGCAGCCCCTGGTGATGGCGGCACTCGCAGCCCACGCCCGGCCCGATTATCTCCGAGAGGCCGTAGATGTCGAACGCCTCGATCCGGCTCATGGATTCAATGTGCCTGCGCATGGAGTCCGTCCATGGCTCGGCACCGAAGACCCCTGCACGCAGCGGCAGCTCCTTCATCTTCACTCCAAGCTCGGCGGCGCGGTCGATCAGATGCAGAAAATAAGTGGGAGTGCAGCAGATGGCGGTGACGCCGAAGTCTTTCATCAGCATGATCTGCCGGTCGGCGTTGCCGCCGGAGGTTGGCACCACCGTCGCGCCCAGCGCTTCGGCGCCATAGTGCGCGCCCAACCCGCCGGTGAAGAGGCCATAGCCATAGGCGACCTGCACGATGTCTCCATGATGCAATCCGCAGCCGGCAAGGCAGCGGACCATCACTGAGGTCCACACGTCCACATCCTGTTTGGTGTAGGCGACGACGATGGGCTTTCCCGTGGTCCCGCTGGAGACGTGCAGGCGGACAACGTCCTTCATGGGGCTGGCAAAAAGTCCGAACGGGTAGGTGTCGCGCAGATCGCTCTTCACCGTGAACGGCAGCTTACGGATGTCTTCCAGCGAGCGAATCAGCTGCGGCGCAAGGCCGCGCTCCTGCATGCGCGAGCGGAAGAGCTCGACCTGCTGCCAGGCCCGCGTAACCACCGCCTGCAAGCGTTGCAACTGGAGATCGCGCATCGCTGCAACCGGGATGTAATCCGGCGCGCTCACGGAATTGCAGCCGGCAATACTCGACTCCAGAACTGAATTCATCATTTCTGCCCGATCGCCCGCCCCATGGAAAACGCCAGAAGATTCGCCTCATGCTGCTTCTCCGGCAGGTTGTTCCGCAGGGCCGCGGTCCAAGCCTCGACGGCAAACTGCAAGTGGCAGCTCAACACACCCAGCAACGCCACGTTGATGCTCCTCTTGTTGGGCAGGCTGGACTCGTCGATCTGCGAAGGCTCTATGAGCACGCCGCCGTGGGCCAGCGCCCATTCATTCACCGGAACCTGGTCCGCGGCAATCACCAGCAGGTAATCCGCCTCTCCCTCCGGCACCATGGGGCTGAAGACGCGCTCGCCAAACCGCACATCGCTGGAGACCGAGCCGCCGCGCTGGCTCATCCCATGCAACTCGCTCTTCTTCACGTCCAGACCGGCATTGAAGGCAACGTCGGCCAGAATGTCGGAAGCTTTCAATACACCCTGTCCGCCCAGTCCCGCGATTACCACATTTGTCGGTTTTTCGTTCGCACCATTAGTCGGTTGGCTGATCATTGTTCCTCTCGTACTCGCGGATGGAGCGGTTTGCCAGAAGACAGTTGTGGCGGGAGATCACCACGGAGAGCTCCGGTTGGTCCAGACAGTTTTGAATCGTCTTCTGAAACTTCTCAGGCTCCGCTATGGGATCGATCACAAACACATTTTGTATGCCCAGGGTTCGCGCAAGCTCCTCGAAGACCACCTTGCCCGTCTTCGCGTGGGCCAGCGTGCGCCCGGTCCCTGGGTGCTCCTGCAAGCCCGTCATGGCCGTGGTCCCGTTGTCCAGGATCACCACCACATGGCCGCTTTCCGGCGGGTTGTAGAGCATCTCGATCAGGCCGGTGATTCCGCTATGCACAAAGGTGCTGTCGCCGATCACGCTCACCACTCGCTTCGCCTGCTTCGGGCGGCAGCGTGTAACGCAACCCCAGGCCCACGCCGATGGACGCGCCCATGCAGATCATCGTGTCCATGGTTTCGAAGGGCGGCAGGGCGCCAAGCGAGTAGCAGCCGATGTCGCCGGGAACGATGCACTCCAGGTTCTTCAGCGCCGTGTAGACGCTGCGATGCGGACAGCCGGGGCAGAAGGCAGGCGTCTTGCCGGGAACGCGCTTCGGCTCCGGCGTGCTATCGCCGTCCAGAATGCGGCGCACGCGGACGCTGTTCAGTTCGCCGAAGCGGAAGCTCTCCGGCTTGTCCTCCACCGCGATGCAGGCGGCGCGCGCGCCCTCCACCAGGTAGGGATCGCCCTCTTCGATAACGATGCAACGCTCCACGCTTTCGGCAAACGAACGCATAAGTTCAGCCGGCAGCGGATAGGTCATCCCCAGCTTCAGCACGCTGGCCTCGGGCGCAACTTCGCGCACATGATGGAAGCTGACGCCCGAGGTTATAATTCCCAGCTTGGTTGAGCCGGGGATGAGTTGGTTCGGGCCCGAGTCTTCGTTCCACGCGGCCATCTCAGCCATCTTCTTGCGCAGCCGCGGATGCGCTGGGCGGGCGTAGGCCGGAATCATCACGCGGGAGGGAAGGTCGTGTTCAAAGTGCGCTGCGCGCGGTGGTGGGACCGTAACCGTGCCGCGCTGCACAACCGTCTTGGAATGACAGACGCGCGTGGTCATACGCAACAGAACCGGCACCTGCCAGCGCTCGGAGATCTCAACGGCGAGCACCATGAACTCATACGCCTCCTGCGAGTCCGAAGGCTCCAGCATGGGTACGCCGGCAGCCGGCGCATAACGCCGGTTGTCCTGCTCGTTCTGGCTGGAGGCCATTCCAGGATCGTCGGCAGATACTACCACCAGCGCCCCGTCAAGGCGGGTTGTCGCCACCGTGAACAAAGGGTCCGCCGCCACATTCAGCCCGACGTGCTTCATGGTCACCAGGGCGCGCCCGCCGGCAAAGGCGACGCCAATGGCAACCTCCAGAGCCACCTTCTCGTTGGGCGACCATTGAGCCCGTCCACCCAGCTCCGCAAAGGTTTCCAATATCTCCGTCGAGGGAGTGCCGGGGTATCCCGTACCGAGTGTCACCCCGCAGTCGATGGCGGCCATGGCAACCGCCTCGTCGCCGCTTAGCAGAGACAAATCATTTTGTTGTAGAAGAGAATTCAAATCGGGGCCCTGTGAACTTCCAGTGTTGCGCTGCGTTGAGTGTACGCGACTGCTGAATTCCATCTGTCCCGCCCTTCATCCTGCTCCGGCGTTCGTCCTGCGCATGGGTAATTGCCTCTCGTTCATGTGAGTTGGCTGAACTTGCTGCGTACCTGGGCAAAATCCGACCGTCCCAGTCCGCGCCTCTCCGCCAGATGCAGATACGGCAGCGCGTCCGGGTCAAGGTTCCAGTAGGTCTTGGCGACATAGGCATCTATCGCTACCGGGTCGGTGCCGGCAACCAGCGTCTTGTGCAGGGCAACGTCCTCCAGATTGCCGCCTGTGGGCCCATTCCGCAACAGCACGCGGTAGCAGTCGAGCAGGGTCAGCGTGGGCAGCATGAACGCCGCCAGGTCCACCAGGCTCTGATGAATTTGTTGATGCAGCCGGTTGCGTTCGCCGCCAAGAATTCCATACCAGTTCTTGAATCCCAGGGTTGCCCCAGTAAGGTCGTGCTGTTTGGCGATCGGCAGATTGATGACCTTGTCGGCCTCCAGGAACGGCCCGAAGACCTGCCAGCTCTGCAGGATCTCTCCGCCCAGGTTCACTTCGCGAAAGCGTGAGGGATCGGGCAGAACCACCTCCGCGCCCTGGCCGCGCGCCGAGGCCGCAATGCCCGAGCGGTGGAAGCAGCGCTCGGCGTCGTTGCAGCTTACGTCGGTCACAATCACCCGTTTCGCTCCGGCCTGCACGCACAGCTTGACCACCTCCGCCACCAGATCGGGATTGGTGTTCGCCGCCTGCTCCGGCGTGCGGTCCCACGCGATGTTCGGCTTCAGCACCACCACATCGTTGCGTGCGATGAACCGGCTGACTCCTCCCAAATCGTCGAAAGCCCGCCGCACCAGCGCGCGCGGATCGTCGCCCTGCACCACAACCACCTCCGGCAGCGCGGCATTGGACTCCACAGTGTGATCGCGCCGCGCGTTCGCCGCCGCGGTCGAGACGGGTAGCGCGCTGTGCTTCGACAGCCAGAGCGCCGCCGCCGCCGTGCCCGCGCCCGCAGTGGTCAGGCGCAGCAACTGCAGCATCGCTTCGCGGCGGGTCATCCGGTCCTTCGCGGTTGAATTGCCGGAGGCCGAACTCTCGGAGGGCGAATTGCCGGCAGCCGGGTTCTCGGAAGCCATCCTCGACTCCTTATGCAATCCGTTGCTCGATCAGTGCAATCCGCGCCGGATCGTTGGTTCCCAGCCTGTGCTGGGCATCCGCCGCTGTCGCCAGGTAGGTGAGCGGCGTGCCCTTCTGCTGTAGCGTCTGCAGGCCCTTCTCGGCGCGCTTGCGCTCGACGATCCCCGCGCTGACGGTGTCGATCGCCACCTGGTCCTCGCCCACGATCAGGCCGTCCTCGTTCCACGCATACTCCGGCTTGTAGCTCGGACCGCCCTCGTACACCGCAGTCATCATGTCGCCCACCACAAAGCGCACCCTCTGGCGGACCTGAGGAATCATGTTGAGGTCGGCGATATAGGGATTGCACGCTGAGCCGTGCATGGTGCTGGGATTGTCGATGACGCCGTACATATTCTTCATCGCCATGGTGACGCCGATAATATTGTGGTTCTTCAGCACCGGCATATTGATCACCACATCGCACCGGGTGAGGATCTTGGCCAGCCGCGTCGTCACCGACCCGTAGCTCACCGCCGTCTGCTCATATCCCTCTGTGTCCGAGCCGAGGTAGCGCACCGCGCCGGGCGCGTTCGCGAGCTTGAACCCAGCCGACTCCAACTCGCGGCTGCCGCGGTCCCATACAATAATGTCGCCTGCCTTGATGCCGGCCTGCTGCAGGCGCTCGCAGATTGCCGCCACCAGCGCCACGCTGGGCGACAACATGCGCCCGAGCGAGTTCAACTTCAGGCCAACCACCTGGCCCGGGCGCACCACCTGCTTCCACGGCTGGACAGGATTCTGCGCGCTGAAGTAGGTCTGCATCGCGTGGTCCAGCATGGCCGCCACACGCTTCTCGTCGGGCGCGGGGCCCGGCGTGCGCAGCTTGGCGTCGCGCACAATCGCCACCTTCGACTTCTCCGCCGCTCTCCCCTGGCCCCATGCGAACTTCGTCCCCGCTCCCACAACAGCGGCCCCCGCCACCATCTCCTTCACAAACTCTCGCCGGTTTTGCATCCTGCTCCTCCGTGCTTCTGGCCCTTCGACCGTCAACTTTTTCTCTGCAATCTGCCTTACAGCTTGCCCTCGATTCCATGTGCGAGAGCCAGCAAAGCGTCACCCTCACCGGGCGCTGCCTCGAAGGCCGTGATCCGCACCAGGGCGCGCCCTTTGCGGAAGACCACGCTCTGCCCGTACAGCCGCGCCGCATCGCCCAACGGTACGCTCTTGCTGTCGGAGGTCGGAGGGTCGGCGTCGAAGATCGTCTTCGCGCCATCCGCCGACTTCATGGTGTAGACATCGACGGTGGCCTCCAGGCTGCCCTGGAACTTATAGTCCGAGGTCGAGACGCCGACCACGCCGGCGCTGATGTACTGCTCCGCGCCACCGTCGATGTACTCGTACAGATTCGCCGCATCGTAGCTCTGCGTCTTCTCTCCCTTGTCCCATCCCGCGACCGCCCCCGAGGCAGGGAAGGGATCGGCGAGCTTCTTCTTGCATCCCACGCCTGCCACTACAATCAGCGTGAGCAATGCGACGATTGCAACTCCTTTGGATCTCATAATTTCCCTCATCACGATTGCGCCTTTCCCTTTTTCCTGGTCAATAGAATCTGGCTGTCCGGCGACCGGCTCTCACCGATGCTGGTCACATACACCGCCGGATGCTCCTGCAGCGGACAGGCGTACTCGCACGCTCCGCAGCCCACGCAGCGGCTGGGATCGACGTGTGGCTGCTTCAGCAGCTTCTTGTTGCCGTCCGCGTCGATGACCTCGACCTCCTGCAGATAAATGGCCTTGGGCGACACCGGGCACCACTCCTGACAGACGATGCAATCGGTCGCCATGGCCCAGGGAAGGCATCGTCCGCGATCGTAAAACGCCGTCCCCAGCCGCACCGATGGCGTATTGCCCTGGCCCACGCCCACCACCCAGCCCTTCTCCTGCGGCGTCAGCTTCCAGATCGCTCCCGTCGGGCACACCTCCGAGCAGAGTACGCAGCTCGGCTCGCAGTATCCAATGCGCGGCGTCAGCACCGGCGTCCACAGGCCCTCCAGCCCTCCCTCGGTCAGCGCCGGTTGCAGCGAGTTGTTGGGGCACACCTTCATGCACTCGCCACAGCGAATGCAGTGCGCCAGGAAGTCCGTCTCATCCAGCGCTCCCGGCGGACGGATCAACCGCTCATTGCGACTCTTTCCCAGCGCCGTATTGGCACGCAGCAGGGGCACCGCGGCAATTCCCGTCACCAGCCCGGTCAGCACCTTGCGCCGCGGCAGGTTCGGCCCGGCCACCTCCGGTTCCTTGCGGAAGAAGCGGAACTCCAGGCTCTGGTGCGGACAGGCGTCCAGGCAGTTCATGCACATCAGGCACTCGGCCTTGTGCCACGGCACCGCGCCCACCGGATCGTCGCCGCCCTGGCAGTGCAGCAGGCAGCGGTTGCACTTGTCGCAACTCGCCGGGTCCTTGTGCAGCCCGAAGATCGACCACTGCGACGCCGCACCCAGCAGCGCACCCAGCGGGCAAATCGCGCGACACCAGAAGCGCGTCACCCGCAGGTTGGCCGCCAGCAGTACAAAAAAGATCAGTCCTAGAAAGATTCCCTGGCGAAAGTGCGGCTGCTTGAAGTTCAAGATAGTCGCCGCCAGCGCCTCATGCAGTCCAATTCCCGCCGCCTGCACAGGCCCGACTCCACTGTGTCCCAGCGCGTTCAACGCCGCATTCGCCGCATAGTTTGCGCCGGGCAGGATCGACAGCCCCATCGACCGCACCAGCAGGCTGAACGGGTCGAACCACCCCACCAGCCCCGTGCCGCACACCGCCGCCGCCAGCACCGCAATCAGGACCACGTACTTGGTCCGGTGCCAGGGTTTGTAACGGTTCGCCTCAATCCCCTGCTTGCCGCGCTTGCTCTCGGACCTCAGATTGCCGAAGAAGTGGTGCAGCGTCCCCATCGGGCAGACCCATCCGCAGAAGAACCGCCCCAGAAACATCACCGGCAGCAGGACCAGCAGACTCCATAGCAGGCCGCGATAGAGCGCATGGGTCGCCAGCGCATTCGCCAGAGCCGCCAGCGGATCAAGCTCGAAGAACAGGCGCACCGGCCAGTGCAGACGCACATCGCCGCCTGCGCCCACCGTCCCGCGAAACTCCGTGCGCAGCAGCAGGAACAGAAATAACAACAGGAAGAAGACCTGCGATGCGCGCCGCAGCACGACAGGCCGAAGCCATGCGCTCCGTACTCCCGCGAACCATCGATCCAACCGGAATCTGGCCAACATAGCTCGGCTCAACAGCCCCTCTCCGCGCGAACGCATCCGTTCCCAGCCGCTCAGCGGTATGCAACGATGGCAGCATTTTCGCCAGCCGCATCAGCGGCGACAGGGCCACGCATTGACCCAACTTGATTTTTCGCTTGTAAGCCGCGCCATTCAGTGATGTTCATCACAAGCCCATCGTCGCGCATAGACCGCCTGATTGGGGCGTTAGACATCGGCGACTGGAGAGCGGCAGGTCAACTGGACCCAGACGGTCAGTGGCGGAGTCTCGCACCAGAAGCGAAGCGTGGTGCGCCCGGAGAGATTCGAACTCCCGACCCTTTGGTTCGAAGCCAAATGCTCTATCCAGCTGAGCTACGGGCGCACACTGTGGAATGCATCATCCACGAATCAATCTTACAGTCTTGTTCTCCTACGCCACAGATGCCTTAACCGGGGCTGGCGAAGCCATATCTTCCAAATCGGGAATCAGGGTAGCCGTCTCGACGATGTCCAGTCCGGCGCGGCACAGCAGTTGATGGATGAGGGCGCCGTTCAGCCGGCTGGCGTCGTACTCCACGCGCACGGTCTTGTCGGATTCGCGCACTTCCACCCGGCGCACGCCATAGACGTCCCTGACCTTGGAAAGCGCGAGCAGGGCCTGCTCGCTTGGAGCCGAGCCGTAGCGGTAGAGAACATCGAGCTGTGTCATACGTCGATTCTAGAGCATCTTCACAGCTCTTGGAATGTCACAGTGATTCTGCAGGGCAGCTTTTCTTGAGAATCCACGCGGCAAAGGCCGCTGCGCGTTTGGTTACAATGGAAGCATGAATAATGTTCAAGAGACGAGTTCTGCAACCGATCGGGCCCCCGCGGATGCGACTGTGCCTACCAGGTTCACACGCAACAATCCCTACAATTCCACCGTTGCGATCAACCGCGTTCTGAACGGCGCGAGCTGCGATAAAGAGACGCGGCACATTGCGATGTCGCTGGAAGCAGGCATGACCTATACGCCGGGCGACTCGGTCGGTGTGCTTCCGGGTTACCGGACGGAGGCTGTGGCAGAAGTGCTCGCGGCGCTCGGGTTCACGGGCAAAGAGCGAGTGCTGAACCATTATAAGGAGGAGATCAGCTTCGAGCAGGCGTTGCGCGGTTGGCTCACCATCGGCAAACTGACGCGCGGAACGATTGGCCAGTATGCCAAGCTGGCCGGCGCGGCGAACGTGGGCAGGCTCGGATACGAGGCACTCAAGCAGTTGTGCGGGCCGGAGAACAAGGCGCGTGCCGAGGAGTACTGCTGGGGCCGCGAGTTCATCGACCTGATCACGGACTTTCCCGGCGCGGTGACGGCCCCGCAGGAGCTGTTCAACGTGCTGCCCCGGCTGGCAGCGCGGCTGTATTCCATTGCGTCCAGCCAGCTTGTGCATCCCGATACCGCGGAGACGACGGTGCGCGTTGTGCGCTACAACACACATGGCCGAAACCGGCAGGGAGTGGCCAGCGGGCAGTTGGGCGAACGCTCGGATGTGGGCGCGATTCTGCCGATCTTTCTCCATTCCAACCAGAACTTTCGCCTGCCCCAGGACGGCTCGGCCCCGGTGATTATGGTTGGACCGGGAACGGGCGTCGCACCCTTTCGCGCCTTCCTGGAGGAGCGGCAGGCCAAGGGAGAGCGCGGCAAGAACTGGCTCTTCTTCGGCGACCAGCACTGCGCGACGGACTTTCTGTACCATGAGCAGTGGAGCCAGATGCTGGCGGAAGGCACGCTCACCCGCCTGGATACCGCGTTCTCACGCGACCAAGCCCATAAGATATACGTGCAGGACCGCATCCGGGAGAACGCGGCTGAGCTTTATGACTGGCTGGAGAGAGGCGCCTACTTCTATGTCTGCGGCGATGCAGTCAATATGGCGAAGGCCGTGGAACTGGAGTTGCTCAATGCGATTGCTCTGGGAGCGAAGTGCAACTCCGAACGAGCGGTCGAGTATCTTGCCGCTATGAAGCAGCAGAAGCGCTATCAGCGCGACATCTACTAACCCTTATCTACATACACCGTTAGACGCGGAAATTGTCCGGCCGCCAGTTGACGATGGCTTGCTTAATCTGGTCCCGGGTGAGGTTCTCTTTAAGGGACCGGGCCACCAGGCCCGGCAGTTCGCCATCGGAGGCGAAGCGCAGGCCGATCAGTTGGTCTTCCGTCAGCGCATGGCTACGCGCCAGATCGTCCGCCGACAGCAGCGCCGCAAGCCGTAGCCGCTCTTCCAGGCGAATGATGCGGTCCTGCGCCTTCAACGGGTACAACCGGATCTTCGCCGAGAAAATAAAGAGCACAATCGACATCACCACCCACCAGCCATATACGATGTGATGGTTGGTCGGCGTGTTCCAGTCATGGACCAGTTTGAAGACGGCAAAGACGATGTTGAGCAACAGGATCGGCATCACGAAAAAATGCCACGTGGGGTCCCAGCGTACGTGGTTCTTGAAATTTTGTGCAGCGGACATCGGGCAGGTCCTTTCTGTCTTCCAGAATTCGCACAATCGCGGTACATTAGCCGGATGGCGAATGGCATTAGGCTACGGACAAGACGATGATACACATGCAGTTGATAGTGCGCTGAAATTTCTTATAAGGTAGCCTCAAAGCATGACGAAAAACGGCAAATCGCGGCGGATCGGGGTGCATCTGAGCACCACCGGCGGAAGTTGGACGGCGGTCGATCGCGCGGTGGAGATCGGCGCCAATACCTTCCAGATATTCTCCTCCAGCCCACGCATGTGGCGCGCCTCGTCAGTCAAGCCCGCAGACGCCAAGAAGATGAGCGAGCTGCGCGCCGAGCACGACGTTGGCCCCGTGGCCATCCACGCCAGCTATCTCATCAACGTGTGCAGCCAGACCGAGACGGTGCGCACCAATTCAGTCGCGGCCTTTCGCGGCGAGGTGGAGCGCGCGCTGGCCCTTCATGCGGAGTTCCTCGTTCTCCATCCCGGAAGCTGGAAGGGGCTGACCCGTGAGGAGGGCCTGCGTCTGGCGGCTGAGTCCATCGAGCGCGCGGTTGCCGGAATCGACTTCACGGGCTCCAACTTCCGCATCCTGATCGAAAACACCGCCGGCGCAGAGTTCTCTCTCGGCGGCAAGCTGGAGCAGGTCGCCGAGCTGGTGGAGCGCCTGCATTCTCACGCGCCCGTCGCCGTCTGTCTGGACACATGCCATCTGCACGTCGCCGGCTACGACATCGTCACCGAGGCGGGCTATGCCGACACTATGGAGCAGGTGGGATCGACCCTCGGCTTGGACACGGTGAAGGTCTGGCATTGCAACGACGCCAAGGCTGCCTTCGGTTCCAAGCTGGACCGCCATCAGCACATTGGCCAGGGAACCATCGGCTCTGCGCCCTTCCGTCGCCTGCTGCACGACCCACGCTTCGCCCACTGCGCCTTCATCGCCGAAACCCCGGTTGACCAGCCGGGAGACGAGGCCCGCAACGTCGCCACCCTCAAGGCCCTCGCGGCTGAGTAAGTTTGAAGTTGAGGGCTGATGAATTTGTCGGTGTGGTAGCGAATTTGATTTGCCTTCGATGCCAACGGGATGGGAGAATACGGGCATAGAACGATAATCGGACAAGTGCCGGTGTGTGACGGGCAAGGTCTCCCGCATGGCTAATCCCAAGGAGAGATGCATGTCATTACAAGGCAGAGTACTGACGATTGGTGCGATGGCGCTTCTGGCAATACCGACTGCGGTTGCACAGTACGGCGGCGCGGCGGTGGCGATGCTAAATAGCGATGATGCTGGGATCGTGCTTGGCCAACCTTGTTTCGCTATCTTCAGGATTACTGATGTGCCGCCGGCTGGGAACGGAGCCAGGACAACCACGGTTAAGGTGGAACGCAAGTGGCGTGACTCGCGGGGGCGGTTCCGTATGGAAACAGGGAGAGTTGCGCAGGGCCAGGACCCGGTCTTTCAGGTTGCGACGATCCTCGATCCGGTAAAGAACACCATCACAACCCTGAACCTCGGGCAGAAGACGGCTAGCATCGTGGCACTTCAACCGGGGCAGTTGCATGCCCGGGCCGATCGGGACGCAAAGCCGTTACTGGCTATGCCGGGCGTAGACGTAAAGGTGGAACACCTGCCCGGAAAGAACATCGATGGGGTTTTTACGCTGGGCAGGCGGGTGATCCGTACGAGGCCACCAGGCACAGTTGGGAACGACCAGACGATCGTGAGTGTGAGTGAGAGCTGGGTGGCGGAGGACCTGAAGATTCTGCTGGCCAGTTCGATGGACGACCCACGCTCAGGTAAACAAACGGGCGAAGTGACGCATCTGGAGCGGACAGAGCCGGATGCGAGCCTGTTTCAGGTTCCGGCCGGATACACCGTGAAGGAAGCGCAGGGGAAGCCGCTATATCCGGTCATCCTATCGGGGCACCCTCAAAACTAGTCGCGGTCGCGCCGAGGCGGATGCGGAACTCGGAGTTGCCGGGTTCGGAGGGCCTGTAGCTGGCCCTCGCGGCTGATTGAGGCATCTAACTGCGCGATAACCGCAAAAGAAACTTGTTTCCCTGTGCTTAGCGGTTCGGGTGTATGCTTGCAGGCAACGTTATGGAGCACGAAGACGATGCTGCGTAATCTGGTTCTGGCAGGGATGGGTCTTGGGCTGATGGTGGGGCCGGCGATGGGGCAGAGTGCCCCCAGCGACATGCTGATTCCGCCCGCGTTGTATTCGGTGGTGGGCGCGCCGTTCACGGCAACGGTGGAGTGGACCAGCACGGAGACCAAGGACGACGGAACCAAGGTGTACCACCGGCGGGTAAGCCGGATCATGCGCGACTCCGCGGGACGCCAGCGCTTTGAAGACGGCCAGGATGAGGCAAGTCCGCAGGCCGCTCAGGCTGCGGTCGTGCGGCTCTACGATCCGACAACGCACCTGTTCGCCAGTCTGGACTCGGCAACCGGTTTAGCGAAGATCTCCACCATGGGAGCGACCTCAGCGGCCCCGCTTGCGGTTCCGGCTTCGGGAGATAAGACTCGGTCCGCGAACGGGCAGACAGACCTGCCGCAATCCAGGAGTCAGCCCGGCGAAGGCGTGACCCGAGAGCCGCTGCCGCCGCGTGAGATCGCGGGCCTACATGCAGAGGGAGTCCGAACCATAACCACCATCCCAGCGGGAAAAGATGGAAGCCCGGCGGTGACAGTGAGCGACGAGGTGTGGGAGTCGCCGCTGTGGCGTATGCAGCTGTTGCATATCCACGATGACCCGAGGACGGGACAGAGCGAGGCCCAGGTAACAGAACTGGCGCGCACAGAGCCCGATGCGGCGCTCTTCCATCCGCCCAATGGGTATACCAAGGACAACTGGGAGACTGAAAACCACTTTAGCGTTGTGTTGCCCAAAGCATCGCCCCTGCCACACCCGATCATCGACGACAATCTGGCGGATGCAGCCGACCGGATGATCGCCTCGGAGACAGCGCACAATGAGAATCTCAAAGCGCCGTATCACGAGCGGTACGAGCTGACGACGTTCGACTACAAAGGGCAGAAACACACCGGGTCGATGGAGTATTGGCTCGGCGCGACCGGCTACCGCATGGAGAAACACACAGACACCTACAGCGAGGTGCATGTAACGGATTTTGCCAGCGGGCGGCGCTGGGAGGCGTACCAAGGGACCGAGCCGCTGCGGTTGCTCGAGTTCAGTTGGGACAAGATTCTGCCGACCAATGTGAATCAACGCATGTTGCATGGCGGCGGCACGATTCCCAGGCTGAAGCCGGAGCCCGCGGCGGAGGGGAAGCTGACCTGTTCGGAGATTGCTGGGACGGCGCAGATGTGCTTTGAGCAGAACACGGGATTTATCGTGTCGGGCAGGCTCAACGCGCAATCCGTGGAATACCAGGGATGGAAGAAGGTGGACACCTGGAAATACCGAGCGAGTACGCTGCGTATCCTGCACGACACCAGCCTACTGGTGGAGGCGAAGCTGGTTGTGGCCTCGATGGAGTTCCCCGACGATGTGTTCAGGCAGCTCGACGGGCTGCGTGAAGTGGCACCAATGAGCCGTTCGGGAGACTACATCGCAGTGCGCTCGGTTGCGCAGCATAAGATCCTGGCGCGAGGAACTTCGGTAAACAGCCGCGGGCTCAGCGGCTACGCGCAGGTGCGCGTGTGGGTGGATATGCACGGCTTGGTGACTCGCGCCGAGGTGGAGGATGCCGACGACGCGCAGCTAGCGGCGGCTGCCCTGGAGTCCGCCCAGAAGACGGTGTTCGCGCCGTGGCGCGAGAATGGACAGCCGGCGCCATTCGAGACCACGATTATGTCGTCGTTTTAGGCTGCCGCGCGGACCTGGATTGCGCTGGCTTGCGGCCCGACAATCAGCGCGCCGAAGGGCTGGCAGTTTGAGGAGTGAACTATGTCGCTGCGGAACAGTTCCCATGTCTGCATGCGCGGAGAGCTGCTTCTGGCAGTTGTTTCTCTGCTATCGCTGCTGTCGCACGCCGCGGCGCAGAGCGCGACTCCCAGTACATCCGATCGCTACTCGGAGTGCACTACGGGGCTGAGAAGCTATATCAGCTTTGCGATGATCTACATGCCGGGAGTCCCGTATACCGCAACAGCGAGAGTGACTCTCGAAAAGAAACAGGATGACGGCACAATGGCACGCAATGTCTCGCGGTTGCTTATCGCGCGCGACTCCAAGGGCAAGACGCGGTACGAGGAATCACACGGATGTTGGCGCGACAAGGATGGCCGGACGTTTGACGATGTATTCGTTACAATTGGCGACCCGGTGGCACGCACTTTTCTCAATTGGGGCCTAGGACCCAATGCACAGAAGGCGATTCAACCGAGCCATCAGCCCGAGGCGTTTCCCGATCCGCAGTTACTACTGCAAGGATGGGACTACGATTATGTACAAACGGCTCCAGGACAGCCGACCAGGAACTTTCAAGGGGAATCGATTGGAAGCAAGGTGATCCATGGCATCGAGGTGAAGGGGAGGCGAATCACAATCACGACTCCGCCCGGCGAGCAGGGCAATACGCAGCCGATCGTCGTTGTTCACGATATGTGGATCTCAACCACGCTTGGGATTGAGATGGCGGGTCTGACCGACGACCCGGAGCGGGGACATACAGAGATGGAACTGGAGAACTTCACCCTGGGAGAGCCGGACCCGTCCCTGTTTCAGGTTCCCGCGGGCTATACAGTCAAAGATCAGAGCACCACACGCGCCTCGACTCCTTCACCCACACGCGCCTCGACTCCTTCACCTACAGGTTCGTATCCTTGTAGCGATGTGACCCGGCATGTCCAGGACCCTCGCTTCGCTCCCGGCCAACACTGGAGCTATAAAACCCGCCTTCAGGATGTGGGTTCAACTCTTACTATCCTGGAAATCGATCGGGTGCCAGAACTCGGGGCCGTCCTCTGGGTATCCGTCGATCATGTCCATATTCCGGACCATCCTATGGGCCCCAGTGAAACCTACTCCGGTCTAAATTTCGTGGTCACACGCGACGCTCTCGAAGCCAGTGACATCCAGCTCATCGACAAGCTTCCGCTCACGTCTAGCCCTAATTATGGATATTGGATACGCGACTGCGTTGCCCTCACTTACCGCACACCGATCGCCGACGCGCTCAACGCCCTTCGACTTAAAGAATGCCAGGATAATGCCACGCAAACCAAGCAGAACCCCAACCAATGCCGGGTGCCCTAGTTCTCGATTCTGAGACCCGCGGTCTTTGTCCCTGCTGTTGCTCTTGTTTTCCGGAGGGAGCCGGTGGGCGGGGGTACCCCCTGAATCGATACAAAAATGTAGACTGGCGCGCGGTTCCGGAAACATCGATGAGTTTGTGAGGAACACGCGGATTGGCGCGAAGCCGGCAGAGTGAGCACCATGAATAGCCTCCGAATCACCGCGCATTGCCGACTTCTTTACAATCATGGATATGGCAGAGTCGGCACAGAGCACAAGCGAGCAGCAGCGCTACAACCCAGCAGAGATTGAACCCAAATGGCAGGCGCGGTGGGACGCGGATCCAGCGCTGTATGCCGCCGAAGGCCACAGCGGAGACGGGAACGGGGGCCAAGCCGAAGTTCTATTGCCTGGAGATGCTGCCGTATCCCAGCGGGCAATTGCACATGGGCCATGTGCGCAACTACGCGATTGGCGATGCGCTGGCGCGATTCATGTGGATGCGCGGCTACAACGTACTGCACCCGATGGGATGGGACGCGTTCGGTCTTCCGGCGGAGAACGCTGCGCTGAAGAACAACACGCCGCCGGCGGAGTGGACGCTGGCGAACATCGCTGCGATGCGGCGGCAGATGCGGCGCATGGGGCTGAGCTACGACTGGGCCACCGAGGTTACCACGTGCCTGCCGGAGTACTACCGCTGGAACCAGTGGTTCTTCCTGAAGATGTACGCGGGGGCTGGCGTACCGCAAGAAGAGCAAGGTCAATTGGTGTCCGGAGTGCCAGACGGTGCTGGCCAACGAGCAGGTGGTCGATGGCCGCTGCTGGCGTCACGAGGACACGCTCGTCGAGCAGCGCGACCTGACCCAGTGGTTCCTGCGGATCACGAAGTATGCGGACGAGTTGCTGAACGGCCTGGACCGATGGAGGGTTGGCCGGAGAAGGTCCGGCACCATGCAGACGGAACTGGATCGGAGCGGAGCGAAGGGGACGCTCATTGACTTCGCCGCTCAGGATGAAATTTTGGCGTGACGGGAGAAATCACGGTTTTACCACGCGCGTGGACACCATCTTCGGGGCGACCAGCGTGCAGCTTGCGCCGGAGCATCCCGTCGCGAAGAGCTTTGCCGCCGGCAATCCAGTGCTGTCAGCGCAGATCGACGAGATGCTGGCGCAGCAGAAGGCAGCGCGCGAGGCGGGCGACCTGGGCGCGATCGAGAAACATGGCGTGGACACCGGCAAATTCGCCATCAACCCCTTCAACGGAGAACTTGTGCCTATATGGGTTGCAAATTATATTCTTGCGGATTACGGCACCGGCGCCATCATGAGCGTGCCGGCCCACGACGAGCGGGATTTCGAGTTCGCCGATAAATACGGCCTTCCTGTGCGACGCGTCATTGTGCCTACTATTGTTACAAAAGAGCCGCAGGCCGCTTCCCTTCATCGTCGAAGACGATGCCGCGCTGGTCGAATCCGGACAGTGGACGGGATGAATCCTGCGCTGACGCGCAGCGAAAGATGGCCGCATTCGCCAAAGTCAATGGATTTGGCACGGGACAGTTACCTATCGCTTGAAGGACTGGGGCGTCAGCCGGCAACGGTACTGGGGCACGCCGATCCCGATGGTGTACTGCACCAACGGTCACGCTGGGATTGAACCTGGCGGCGTGGTCCCGCTGCCCGAGAGCGCGCTGCCAGTGCTGCTGCCCGCGCAGGTGGAGATTACCCAGCAGGGAGGCTCGCCGCTGGGTCGGGTCGCGGAATTTGTCAATACCACATGTCCTGTTTGCGGCGGCCCGGCGCGCCGCGAGACGGACACGATGGATACCTTCGTCGATTCGAGCTGGTACTTCTATCGCTACACCGACGCGAAGAACTCCACCGCGCCCTTCGATTCGGCCAAGGCCAACTACTGGTTCCCCATCGACCAGTACATCGGCGGCGTGGAGCACGCCATCCTTCATCTGATCTACTCGCGCTTTTGGACGCGAGTGATGCGCGATCTCGGCATGATCCATAACGACGAGCCCGCGGCGCGCCTGTTTACCCAGGGTATGGTGATCAAGGACGGCGCCAAGATGTCGAAGTCGAAGGGCAACGTCGTCTCTCCCGACCTGATGATCGAGCGCTACGGCGCGGACGCGACGAGGATGTACGCGCTCTTTGCCGCGCCGCCCGACCGCGACCTCGACTGGCAGGAGGACGGCGTCGCCGGCATCAGCCGCTTCCTGGCCAGGGTACATCGCATGACGGTGAAGTTTGCCGAGACTGCGAAGGTTGGAACTGGCTCTGCCCCCGCGGCTGAGGCGAAGCTGCTGCGCACGTTGCATCAGACCATCGCCAAGATCACCGATGATTTCAGCGGGCGATGGCACTTCAACACTTGCATCGCCGCCATCATGATTTTGGTCAATGAAATTGCAGCGGCAGAGTCGTTGATGGATGAAGGCAAGATCTCCGGCGCGGTCATTACCGAGGTGTTCCGCACACTCACGCTGCTGCTTGCGCCCTTCGCGCCGTTCCTCGCGGCGGAACTGTGGGAGCAGCTCGGCGGCCAGGGCGCGGTCTTCCGCGATTGCGTGGCCCGTGGCCGATACGGAGCTTGCACGCGAGGCCGAGATCGAAATCCCCGTTCAGGTCAACGGCAAGCTGGTTATTGTCGTGACCGTGCCCGCGGGAAGCGATGAGGCGACGATCCAGGCTGCGGCGCAGGCCGACGCCAAGGTTGCAGCGCGAATCGCAGGCAAGACCGTGGTCAAGGTGATTGTGGTGCCGGGCAAGCTCGTCAACATCGTGGTGAGGTAGATGGCAGCCGACCGCGCCGCGCCGGTTCGTGGGACGCAGTCGTTTGTGCATACGCTCGGGGCCTGCTGGAAGCGCCCCTCGCTGACTGCGCTGGAGGTGCTGTGGCGCTGGTCGTTCGGCATCCCTGCGTTAATGTTGCTGTCTTACCAGGCGCTCGGCGTCTGGCGCGAGGCGCAGGTCGAACAACGGCGCTTAGGCAGATGTCGCTGCTAGATCCGATGAGCGCTGCCGCGACGCTAGCGCAGGTAGGCACACAGTTGATGCCGCCCGCGCTGCGTGTTGCAGAGTGGTTAGCACCGCTGCTTCTGGTTGTGTGGATCGTCGTCTCCTCGTTTGGCCGCGTCCTTGTGCTGCGCCGCTTCGATGCGCGACTCCATGCGCGTCCGGGTACGCTGATGCTGCTACAGGCGGCGCGCATGGCTGCGTTGATGGTCAGCTTTGCGCTGTGGTTCGCGTCCATGCGGGCGGCCACGGAGGTTGCGGTGAAGTTGCCCATCGCGGCAGACCACGAGCCGAACCTGGTGCTCTACTGCGCAATGGTCATCGTTGCTACGCTGGGAATGTTTACCCTGTGGGCAGTCGTCAGTTGGGTGTTCTCGGTCGCTCCGCTGCTTGCTATGCGCGACAACCTCGGCGCGGCTGCCAGCCTGGCCGCTGCGTTTCGCGTTGGGCAGCTCCGCTCCAAGCTGATCGAGATCAACCTAGTGATGGGCATTGTCAAGATCGCGCTGATCGTACTGGCAATGGTGTTCTCTGCCTCTCCGCTTCCCTTCGAGAGCGTGGCCACGCCGCAGTTCATGGCGTGGTGGTATGCCGGGGTCACCGTTCTCTATCTGGTGGCATCGGATTTCTTCCATGTTGCGCGACTTGTAGCGTACCTGGAACTTTGGAAGTCATTCAACGGCGACGGACTACCAACTCATCCCTGCTGAAAGGCCGTTTCGCAGGATTATTTCCAACCATCGCATCGGCTCTGCTAGCATGGCGGGCACTATGAGAACCTTCGATTCCGCCCGCCGCGATCTTTTGAGACTCAGCAGCATGGGTCTTGCCGCCTCAGCCGTCTCCGCCATCCCCGCGCTGGGTGCAGCCAAGAAAGCTGCCGCGCCGCCGCTCTCCCCCATGCTCTTCGATGTGCGTACATTCGGCGCAACCGGCGATGGCAAGACAGTCGATTCACCCGCCATCAACAAGGCCATTGAAGCCGCTGCTGCAGCCGGTGGAGGCACCGTCATCTTTCCCGCGGGCAACTACCTTAGCTTCTCGATCCGCCTGAAGAGCCACGTCGATCTCTATCTGACGCAGGGCTGCACGATCATCGCTGCGGATTCGCCGCTTTCCGGCCAGACCACCGGCTACATGGGAGGCACCTACGACGCCGCCGAGCCGCAGAACCCCGCCATCGAACCCTTCCAGGATTACGGCCACAACCACTGGCACAACTCGCTGCTGTGGGGCGACGGTATCAGCGACTTCTCCGTCACAGGTCCCGGCCTGATCTGGGGCCGTGGGCTGAGCGCCGGGGTCGGCGGTGGGCGGCCTCCAGCAGCTGCGGCTGCCGCCGGCACTGGGACGGCCAGCACCGCACCAGTTGCCGCACCTCCGGCACCCACCTCACCCGCCACGCCGGCGGCGGCAGAAGCGACCCTACCTCCGCGCGGAGCACGCGGCAACTACCTCAGTTTCCGTGCCGAGCAGGCCGGTGTTGCCAATAAGACCTTCGGCCTGAAGAACTGCCGCAACGTGGTCCTGCGCGACTTCTCCATCCTCAAGGGCGGACACTTTGCAATCCTGGTGACCGGCGTCGACAACCTCACCATCGACAACCTCAAGATCGACACCGATCGCGACGGCATGGACATCGACTGCTGCAAGAACGTGCGTGTCTCCAACTGCACCGTCAACTCGCCGTGGGACGATGCCATTGTGCCCAAGTCGAGCTACGCGCTCGGCTACGCCCGTGCGTGCAACAACATCAATATCACCAACTGCTATGTAGCCGGCTGCTGGGAGCTGGGCAGCGTGCTGGACGGCACATGGAAGCGGAGGACCGGCGGTGGCGGCACCGGACGTATTAAGTTCGGCACCGAGTCGAACGGCGGCTTCATCAATATCGCCATCTCCAACTGCGTCTTCGAAGGCTGCCAGGGACTGGCGATGGAGACCGTGGATGGCGCGCTGCTGCAGGACATCACGGTCAGCAACATCACCATGCGCGACATCATCAGTTGCCCTATCTACCTGCGTCTGGGCGCTCGCCTGCGCGGGCCGAAGGCCACGGCGCCGGGCGGTCCGAACACAGTTGTGGGCTCGCTGAAGCGGGTGCTGATCAACAACATCAACTGCTTCAACACCGTGTCCAGGTACGGCTCCAACATCACCGGCATCCCAGGCTATCCCGTCGAAGACCTCAAGATATCCGATGTCTACATTCAGTGCGCCGGCGGAGGCACACCCGATCAGGTCAAGATCGATGTTCCCGAGAACATCGACAGATACCCCGAGCCGGGAATGCTGGGCACCCTTCCCACCTATGGCTTCTACTTCCGCCATTTAAACCGGCTGGAGATGAGCCACGTCGAGATCGCGCCCGTAGCGCCCGACCCACGCCCCGCCATTTATCTGGACGACGTGCATCGCGCGGACTTCTTCGCCATCACCGCGCCCAGTTCGCCGGCCGCCTTCTCCATCAACAAGTCCACCGACGTGCGCATCCTGATGAGCCGTGCCGCGCCGGATTCCACCACGCCGTAAAAACCGCGGGTTCTCCGCTTGGCCTGTTAACATAGCCATGTGTGCAGAGCGCAGGCTGCGATGGCCTGTGTTCTAAAGGCGGACGCGGATTGCTCTATTGGCTGCTCTATCAGAAGCTGTTTCCATACTTCAGGGTCTTCCGGATATTCCGGTATCTGACCTTTCGCACGGTCTTTGCCAGCCTGACAGCACTGCTGATCGGCATGTTGATCGGGCCCTACGTCATCGACCGATTGCGCGAGTTCCAGATCGGCCAGTTCGTACGCGACGACGGCCCGCAGACCCATCTCAAGAAGGGTGGCACGCCCACCATGGGCGGCGTGCTTATCTGCATCTCCATCCTCGTTCCCACGCTGCTCTGGGCCGATCTCTCCAACCCTTACGTTTGGGTGGTGATGCTCTCGACGCTGGCCTTCGGCTGCATCGGATTTGCCGACGACTACATCAAGGTCGTGCGCAAACAGAGCAAGGGGCTCACCGTCTGGCAGAAGATCGGCCTACAGTTCGCGGCCAGCGCCGCAGTGGCCGCCACCCTGGTTCGCCTGGACGTGCGCGGCAGCTACTCCACCAAGCTGATGGTTCCCTTCGCCAAGAACTTCCGCCCAGACCTGGTCTGGCAGTGGATGGGTCACATCCCGCATGCGCACTGGCTGGCGTATCTCCCGTTTGTCATCTTCGTGATGCTGGTCATCACCCTCACCAGCAACGCGGTGAATCTAACGGACGGCCTCGACGGCCTGGCCATCGGATGCACCATCATCGCCGCCGGCGCGCTGGCCGTGCTCACCTACGTCTCCGGTCACGTTGTCTTCGCGGACTACCTCGAGCTGCAGCGCATGCCCCTGGTCAGCGAACTCACCGTCTTCTGCGGCGCCATGGTCGGCGCCAGCATCGGCTTCCTCTGGTACAACGCCCACCCCGCGGAGATCTTCATGGGTGACGTTGGCTCGCTCGCCCTGGGCGGGGCGATTGGGACTGTTGCGGTCATCATTAAGCAGGAGCTGCTGCTGCCCTTCATCGGCGGCGTCTTCATCCTGGAAGCCGCTAGCGTCATCCTACAGGTGGGCAGCTACAAGCTGCGCAACGGCAAGCGCATCTTCAAGATGGCACCACTGCACCACCACTTCGAGCTGCTCGGCTGGAGCGAGTCCAAGGTTATCGTGCGCTTCTGGATCATGGCGCTGGTGTTCGCGCTGTTTGCTTTGACTACGCTTAAGTTGAGGTGAGGTACAATGGCACGGTTCGTATAGTTGACCAAGTTGCATCTATTGGTATAGGATAACTTTGTCAACTGGAGGTTCATAATGCCACGTACTTCGGTAGCTATGTCATACATAACGCCGACACCCCATAACAGCAAGCGTTCTCTCCCTCTTGAAGCGGTGCCGGTGGAGAGGGGTACGGGAAAGTCTGTTTTTCGGTCGCGTGCCTGGAATGCAGTTTTGAGTCTTGAGGAGAGCCTGTCGAAACAGAGCATGGACGAGGCTGCAACCGCATCCACGGATTACATGGTGCTGGTGAACGCCTTGAGCGCTGCTCCGGTGGCCATCGAGCTGGCGGCGTCGGACTCCCTGGCCGCAGCGAGGCTGCGTGGATCGGAACAAAAGAAGCAGCTGATAAGAGAAGGCGGCGGGGTTGTCAACTCGGCTGAGGCGGCACGGCTGCTTGGAATTACGCGCCAAGGGGTTGATCGGCGCCGGACGCAGAACCGGTTGATTGGACTGACGCAGGGAAGGCGCGGCTATGCTTATCCGCTGTTTCAGTTTGTGGAGAATTCAACGCTACGGGGGCTTGAACAAGTGCTCAAGGTATTCGGCGCGGGAGACCCGTGGATGCAGCTCATTTTTTTTGTAAATCCGAATGATCGTTTAAACGGAAACACGCCGTCAAGAGAGTTGCATAAGGGAAATCTGGAAGGTGTGTTGCGTGCTGCAAGTTGCTATGGAGAACAAGGTGCAGCATGACGGACCATCCCGGCGAACATCCAGAGCCGCCTGCAAATCTTGCCCAACGCAGTCCGTTGATCTATGAACTGAATGTTGGCGCAACATTGTTTCGACTGCATCATCGTCATCGAGATCCCGTATTCTTTGGTAAGACAGGCAACAATCGCTTCGATTCTCCAAACGCTAGTTTTGGCGCACTTTATTTAGGGATGGATGAGCATTGCGCGTTCATTGAAACCTTCGGAAGCCCGACTGGGATTGCAGCGGTTTCGGGAGCGATGTTGGAGGAACGTCATCTTGCTGAGATCACGATCTTGCAACCAATAAGACTGATCGATTTATCCAGCAGCGGCGGGCTTGCTCGTCTCGGTGCGGACTCTCGCCTGCTGAGCGGGTCTCATTCGATTGCACAACGCTGGTCGGCGGCACTGCACAGCCATCCCGTTCATCCCCATGGAATACTTTATCCTGCGAGGCATGACCCGGCGAGAAACGCATGTGTGATCTTCGATTGTCCGGCCAAAATATTTCTGATCATATCGAGAGGAACCTTGATGTCGGTTCAAAACAAGGGCCTCCTGAGTGCAATTCTCAACGATTACGGCTTTGGCTTGGTTCTGTAATAAAAATCGGGATAACCAGGGTATCGGATAGGATCACGGATGGAACTGCAGAATAAGCGCGTGCTGGTGGTTGGCCTGGGCAAGTCAGGGAAGTCGGCGGCGCTGTTTCTGCGCGACCACGGTGCCAAGGTTACCGTCTCGGATGTGCGCAGCGCGGAGGCGCTGGCTGGGGAGATTCCCGCTCTGCTGGACGCCGGCATCATGGTGGAGACGGGCGGCCACGGCCTGCTCACCTTCCGCCGCCAGGACCTTATCGTGGTCTCGCCCGGCGTCCCCTTCGACACGCCGGAGCTCGTGCAGGCACGCGCCTTCGGGTCTGCCGGGCCTCTGATTATCGGCGAGCTGGAGCTGGCCAGCCGCTTCCTGCAAGGCCAGATCGTTGCCATCACCGGCTCCAATGGCAAGACGACCACAACCTCCCTGCTGGGCAAGATCTTTGCCAATGCCGGCGGTCCGACCCTGGTCGGCGGCAACATCGGCACGCCCGTCATCGACCTGGTGGGACGCAGTATTGAGCTCAGTCGACGGGACGAGGAAAAACAAAATGCGGGGATTCCTCGCTCCGCTCAGAATGACAAACAATTGTGGAGCGTGCTCGAGGTTTCCAGTTTCCAGTTGGAGACGGTGGTGGAGTTCAGACCGCATATTGCCGTGGTGTTGAACATTACGCCCGACCACCTGGACCGCCATGGCACCTTCGAGAACTACGCCGCCATGAAGGCGCGGATCACGGCGCAACAGACGCCGGAGGACTTCTTCGTGCTCAACGCCGAGGACAAGCCAACCCAGATGCTTGCCGCGCAGAGCAAGGCGCAGGTCTTCTGGTTCAGCGGACGGCGCGCAATCAAACAGGGCGCCTTCGCGCATGGCGAGAGCATCGTCTTCCTCCCGCGCGCGGGCGCGAAGCCGGAGCCGGTGATGGCGTTAGCGGATGTTCCGCTCAAGGGCGCGCACAACGTGGAGAACGTCCTGGCGGCGATATGCGCGGCGCGGCTGGGCGGAGTATCTGCTGAATCGATTCGCGCCTCGGTCGCCGGCTTCAAGGCCGTCGAGCATCGCCTGGAGTTTGTGACCAACCTGCGCGGCGTCGCGTTCTTCAACGACTCCAAGGCGACCAACGTGGACGCGACCAAGAAAGCCCTGGAGGCCTTCGCCGGCGGCGTTCACCTGATTCTGGGCGGCAAGGACAAGAACTCCGACTACACAGAGCTGTCCGACCTGATCCGGGCACGCGTCAAAACTGTTTACACAATTGGTTCGGCGGCGGAGAAGATCGAGCGCCATCTGGCGGGAGTCGTCAAGATAGTCTCAGCGGGCACACTGGATGCTGCGTTGCGCCAGGCAGCGCAGCTTGCGGTTGCCGGCGATATCGTGTTGCTCGCGCCGGCCTGCTCTAGCTTCGACCAGTTCACCAGTTACGAGCATCGCGGCCGCGTCTTCAAGGAACTGGTCAAGGGCCTAGCGAGCGGACCAGTATAAGCAGGGAAGCGGGCGGAATGGCAAAGCGCGTAGGGGTCGATAAATGGCTGTTCGGCACCGTGCTGCTGCTGGTGCTCTTCGGGCTGGTGATGGTCTTCTCCGCCTCAGCCGTAATGTCGCAGGCGGAATCGGGCTCGCCGTACAAGTACGTTGCCAAGCAGGGAATGTATGCACTCTTCGGGATGGTTGCGCTCTTTGCGCTGATGCGCGTGGACTACCGGCGCTATAACAGCTATCCATTTGTCGGCTCCGCCGTCGCGCTTACCACCATGCTTCTGGTGGGCGTCTTAGTGATGCCTGCACTGAACCATACCCACCGCTGGTTCAGGCTTGGCAGTTTCTTCACTTTTCAGCCCTCGGAGCTGGCAAAGCCCGTGCTGGTGCTATTTCTCGCGTACTTCCTGCAGACGCGCATCCACACCATGGACGACTGGAAGGGAACCATCCTGCGGGCGGCCCTGCCTCCCGTGGTCTTCATCGGCCTGATCCTGAAGGAGCCGGACCTGGGCACCGCTCTGGTCTGCGCCGCGGTCACCATGGCCATGCTCTATCTCGCGGGAATGCAGGTGAAGTGGATTGGCGCCGGTCTGCTGGCCTCTTCGCCGGTGCTCTACTATATGCTCTGGATGGTCCCCTTCCGCCGCGCGCGCATGGAGATATTCTTTCATCCCGAGTTGGACCCGCTAGGCAAGGGCTTCCACATCACCCAGTCGCTGATCGCGGTAGGCACCGGCGGTCTGAGCGGTCTGGGACTGATGGAAGGACGGCAGAAGCTCTACTTCCTGCCTGAGGCCTGGACCGACTTCATCTTCGCCAACATCTCCGAGGAGCTGGGTCTGCTGGGCGCGCTGGCGCTGTTGGCGCTTTTCTGCGTTCTCGGCTATCGTGGCCTGCGGGCCGCGTTTCTGTCCACCGATCCCTTCGCCCGTTTTCTGGCCTTTGGACTCACCAGCGCAATACTGATCCAGGCCTTCTTCAACATCAGCGTCGCCATTGCCCTGGTGCCCACCAAAGGGATTACGCTGCCGTTCATCTCCTTCGGCGGCACATCGCTCTTCTTTACCCTGGCCGGAATGGGTGTGCTGTTGAACATTACGCGTGAGATCGACTGATGCAGGAGACAGGGAACAGAGAACAGGGAACAGCGAACTCACTTCGTGTTCTGATCGCAGGCGGCGGAACCGGCGGCCATGTGGTCCCCGCGCTGGCCATTGCGCGAGAGCTGCGCGACGCGCACAACGCCGAAGTGCGCTTCGTGGGCACGGCGCGTGGACTGGAGACACGCCTGGTGCCGGAAGCGGGCTTTCCTCTCGATCTGGTGCGCTCGGGCCAGTTGAAGAATGTCAGCCTGGCCACGCGCCTGCGCACTGCGATCGATCTTCCGCTCGGTGTGATGGAGTGCGTACGCCTGCTGCGTGAGTTTCGCCCGCAGGCCGTGGTTGGCGTGGGTGGATATGCGAGCGGGCCAGCAATGCTGGCGGCGATTCTCTTACGTGTGCCCACGCTGGCATTTGAGCCCAACGCCGTTCCCGGCCTGGCCAACCGGCTGGTTGGGCGATGGGTCGGCGCGGCCGCGGTAAACTTCACGCAGACGGCCAAGTACTTTCGCAATGCGCGAGTGACTGGGATTCCTGTGCGTGCGGAGTTCTTCGCCATCCAGCCGAAGTCAACGGACGCGCCGCTGCGGCTTCTGGTCTTCGGCGGCAGCCAAGGCGCGCGCGTCTTGAACCAGGCAATGCCGAAGATTGCGCAGCGTCTGTTCAAACAATTTGCTGATCTTGAGATTGTGCATCAGGCGGGCGCGCGCCATGCAGAATCGACGACCGAGGCCTATGCTCGCGTAGGTCTGGCTGGTCGGCCGCGAGTCCGCGTGCAACCTTATCTGGACCAGATGCCGCGCGAGTTTGCTGCCGCAGACCTGCTCCTCTGTCGCAGCGGCGCCAGCACCATGGCGGAGCTTGGCGCGGCCGGCAGAGCATCGCTTCTGGTGCCCTTCGCACTGGCCGCAGACGACCACCAACGCCGCAACGCTGAGGTCTTCCGCAACGCCGGCGCGGCACAGATGTTGACCGAGGCGGAGTTGGCCGATCCCGATCGCCTGCTGAATGAGCTTGCGGGGCTGCTTGCAGACCCTGCGGAGCTGTGCGCAATGGGCGAGCGCGCACGCACGCTGTCTCGGCCCGATGCAGCGTACGAGATCGCATCGATGGTCGCCGATCTCGCGCGTACGTGTTGAATCGCCAGTTGCCGGCTGCTGCTATGTGCCTTCGCACTTCATCAAAAAAATCGAAGGGCCGAGGATTTTTTGCCTCAGCCCTTCGTTGATTCAGATGGATCGGTTCTGTTGCTTAGCGGCGTCCGCCACCGTGTCCGCCACCGCCACTGGAGCGTGCTCCACCGCCGCTGGAGAAGCTGCGTGCGCTACCGCCGCCGGAGAAACTGCGTGCGGTTGGTGTGCTGGAGTAGCTGCGAGCGGTTGGTGCGCTGGAGTAGCCGCGCGCGCCGCTGTTATAGGTTGTGCGAGGTTCAGCCGAGGCACTGCGGTTGACGATGCTCTTGCCGTTAATGCCTGCTCCACGGTTCTCCGCGATTGCGCCGCGATTCAAACCTGCAACGTTGCTCCGCGCGAACGCCGCGCCTCCGGGCCTGCCGTCGAATCCGGAGACGGGGTGGTTATAGACCGTGCCGTCGTGGAAGCCCAGGTGGTTGTACGCGCCGTTATAGAAGAAGCGTCCGCCATGCCAGTAGCCGCCCCAGAATCCTGTGCCGAAGTAGCCAAAGCCATAGTTGATGCCGCCGTAGTAGCCCACCCGGCGGCCCCAGTAGCCGGCGTTCCAGAAGTAGACTCCGCCGCCCCAGCCCCAGTAGCCGGGGGTCCACAGCGCGCCCTCATAGGGCGGGTAGACCCAGGCACCGTCCACCCAGTAGTAGCCGTCGTCGCCGTAGGCCCAGTAGCCGGGCGTCCAGATGTATCCGTAGCCGGGCGCGATGGGCTGTGCGTAGACCGGAATCAGCGGAGGTGCGAAGCCGACCGAAACGAACACCCGTGCGTTGGCCGCGGACGGTGTGAAAAGTAACGCTGCGGCGATCGCCACCGCCAGTATTGCGTTCATCAGAACTCGCGTGATCTTCATGGTAATTTCCTCGTTCTGCCGGTCCTTCGCTTGCCCGATGCAGCTTTCAAACGGCGGGTTGCGCGGACTGCAGTTGCCCGGAGATCCGGTCCGGCTCCGTCAACCTGTTCGGAGTGGCCCCTGTGAACTCCTGCTGAATTAGACCCAAGATACGCCATTTGGTTGCGCTGCGGTAGCCCGGACTGTATGCTGCGCCACGAGGCTGTGCGCAATGTCACATCCTCCTTATCTATGAGCGTCTTGTCCCGGCTTGGTAGAGTAAAGAAATGAACGACAATGCGGAGTTGACGACGCCGGTGCTGCCGGCTGGGTTCCAGTGGGGAGCAGTGCGCGCAGGAATCAAGAGCAGCGGCAATCTGGACCTTGCCATTGCAGTTGCGCATGGCGCAGGCGCGGCAGTTGGCGCGGCCATGTTTACCACCAACCGCGTGGTTGCGGCCCCCGTGACGGTTGGCCGGCGGCATCTGGCGGCCACCGGAGGACGCGTTGCGGCGGTGCTGGTCAACTCCGGCAACGCCAACTGCGCCACCGGTGCGCCGGGCATCGAGGGCTGCGTGGCAACGTGCGTGGCCGCGGCAGAGAGCTTCGGCTGCATCTTCGACGAGATATTTCCGTCTTCCACTGGAATCATCGGCGTTCCTTTTCCCGCCGAGAAAGTGATTGCCGCAATGCCCGAGTTGAAGGCGTCGGTGGGCAGCACGGAGCGGCACGCGGAGGCCTTTGTGCGCGCCATGATGACCACCGACACGCGGGTGAAGACGGCCCATGCGGTTGTCCCAGTTACATCGGTCGATCCGGCGCAGGACACAGGCAACCCCTCCGAGGTGCGGATCTGGGGCGCGGCCAAAGGCGCTGGAATGATCCATCCGCGGCTGGGTGCTCCTGTAGGGCCACCGCATGCCACGATGCTGGTCTATCTGTTCACCGATGTTGCTGCGGAGACGGCGGAGTTGAACTCGGCGCTGGCCGCGGCGGTCGAACCCAGCTTCAACTCGATCTCCATCGACGGCGACACCTCGACCAACGACACGGTGCTGCTGCTGGCCAGCGGCGCTAGTGGAGTGCGCCTTATCCGCGAACTTGCTCCCGCCTTTGATGCGGCCCTGGGCGAGGTATGCCGCTCGCTGGCGAGGCAGATCGTCGCCGACGGCGAGGGGGTGGGGCATGTGGTCACCCTCGATGTGCGCGGCGCGGCGACCCCTGCCGAAGCGCGCCTGGTTGCCGGGGCCATCGCGCACAGTCCGCTGTGCAAGACGGCATGGTCCAGCGCAGACCCCAACTGGGGCCGTCTGCTGGCCGCAACCGGATACAGCGGAGCTACCTTCGATCCCGAGCGCGTTCGCATATGGATTGGCGACCAGCTTGTCTTTGAATACGGCGCGCGCGCGACCGGCTTCAGCGAGTCTGCCGCGCACCAGGCGATGTCGCAGCCCGAGTACACCATCGCGATCGACCTGGGCGAGGGCAAGGGCGAGTGCCTGTTCCTGACCTGCGACCTGACCGCGGAGTACGTGCATATCAACGCCGACTATTCGACGTAAGCGCATGGCGCGGCACGGTGCGCGCGCCCAGAAACAGCAGCGCCGTCGCAATCAGCATCGACACCAGCGTCAGGCCGAGTCCGGTGCTCAGCGTCGAGTGGTCGCTTACCATGCCGATGAGGCGCGGCGAGGGCGTGTCGCCCAGAGCGTGGATGAGGAACAGCTCCACGGCGATGGCCGTAGCGCGGACGGTGGCCGGTACGGCGTTTACAATCGCCGCGTTCAGCGGGCCCGTCCCCAGGAAGATGGAGAACATGGCCAGCGCCAGCGCGGGCAGCATGGTTGCGCGCGGGCCGAAGAAGCAGACCACACCAAAGGGCACCGTAATCAGCGCGGACCACGCAGAGACGAGGTACAGCGCGCGATGGTTGGTGCGCAGCCAGCGTTGCGCGATCCATCCGCCGATAGCAGTGCCGCCGAGGCCAGCGCCGGCTGTGATACCGCCCAATGTGAGGCCAACCGTGTTGGGCGAGAAGCCCGCGCGCTGCAAAAAGCTTGGCATCCAGGCCGAGATTCCGCCCATGGAGAACGTGGTCATAGCCATGCCAAGCGTGGCGTACAGGTACGGTGCATTGCTCGCCAGCGAGATTGCGTGGGCGGTAGAATCCCACCCATCGCGATGAAACCGCGATGAATGGGGCACCCGATTCTTTGTTGTCCCATCCGACGCGCCGCGCGCTGGTTCGCGCAGGAATATCCAAATCAGCACTGCGATCAGCAGGCCCGGAACGGCGGAGACATAGAACGGCATTCTCCATCCGAATCGCGCGCCGACGACCTCGGCGATGAGATAGCCCAGCGCCGCGCCCACCGGAATCGCGGTGTAGAAGATGGTGAGGATGCGATTGCGGTCGTCTTCCGGGTAGAAGTCGGCCAGCAGCGCAGGCGCGTAGATGCCCAGACTGGCTTCGCCGATGCCCAAGATGGCGTGGCGCAGCAGCAGCGAGTCGAACGCATGGACTGTTCCGGTCAGCACGTTGACGGCTGAGATCATCAGCGCGCAGATCACGATCAGCGGCTTGCGTGGCAGCCGGTCGCCCAACCATCCGGTGAGCGGCGCGGCGCACATGTAGGTGACGAAGAACCACAAGGTGAGCGAGCCCAGTGCCGCGTCCGAGACATGGAACTCGTGCTTGACCTGCTCCTGCACTCCGGGCAGGATGTAGCGGTCGATGTAGTTGACGAAGTTCAGCGCGGTCAACAACGTCAGCGCGGTCGCAGCACCGGCGATCGAGGGCAGGCGGCGCGGCGTGCGCATATTCGGGTGCGTCAGATTGGGCGGCGCAGGCATCTGTGGCGAGGATAGCAGGCGGCAATTCGATCTGCTGCAATCGCCAAGCTACTTCCCCTTCGGCCTGGGATAGCTGGCTTCGATGATCGTCGAGATGCCGCCGCGCGGGCGGAAGTCGCCGGTGACTACGGCCCAGACTGGGTTGCAGGCCTTGACCACATCGTCGAGCACCTGGTTGACGACGTTCTCCTGGAAGATGCCCAGGTTGCGGTAGGTGAAGAGATACTCCTTCAGGCTCTTGAGCTCCAGGCAGAGCTTGCGCGGCATGTAGCGGATGGTAAGATGGCCGAAGTCGGGCAGGCCGGTCTTGGGACATACGGAGGTGAACTCCGGGTCGTCGACCAGGATCTCGTAGCCGCGAAACTGGTTGGCCCAGGTGTCGATGGAGGGGAACTTGGCGTCGAGCCCCGCGGCGGCGTGCGTGTCGGTGTAGCCCGTCTTCTGCGTCTTCATGAGGTTATTGTAGTGATTCTTTGGGCAGGAAGCGGGTGGGCGGAGTTTTGTGGTCTCCCACCCTTTCGTATACGACAACGGCACGAAAGGTTGGGGCACCCGAAATCTGTAGGAAAGTAAGAACGGTTTAGTTCCTGCGGCCGAGGGTGGGGGTGTCGCTGCCGTCGGTGGTGGAGGAGCCGTTGGTGGAGTTGGGGTCGTTGTTGGTGCCACCGACACGGCGCAGGGTGGGGGTGTTGCCGTTGCCCTTGTCGTTGAGCTTGCGCTTGTTCTCAATGCGCGCGAGGCGGGCCTTGACGTCGTCGAACTCGCTGGTGGTGACGACGTAGTCCGGCCGCGCGGGCATGATGGTGGCGATCTCATCCTCGGAGTGGGCGATGCGGTCGGGGGTCTGGGGGTGGTTGGCGAATACCTTGGCCAGTGTGCCCGGCTTGTGCTTCTCCAGGGCGTCGATCTTTTCGAAGAACTGGATGAAGGCCTGGGGATCGTATCCCGCCTTGTACATGTACTGCAGGCCGAGCCAGTCGGCCTCCGCCTCGAACTGGCGGTCGAACTCAAGGAAGCTGATGGGCACGGCGAGTTGCGCGGCCTCGTAGATGCCAAGCCCAGTCCAACTCCCCTGGGTGAAGATAATGAGCGGGATCGACCCGATCTGCGCGTAGTTCATGCGGGTCATCTCGCGTGCTGCGTGGTGGGCGCAGACGTGGGCCGTCTCGTGGGCCATGACGCCGGCCAGTTCGGCCTCCTCGTCGGCGGCCATGATGAGGCCGGAGTTGACGTAGAAGAAGCCGCCGGGCAGCGCCATGGCGTTGATCTCGTCGGAGTCGATGACCTTGATGGTGAAGGGGACCTTGCAGTCGGAGTTCTTGACGATATTTTGTCCGATGCGGTTGACGTACTCCACCACGACCGGATCGGTGACCATGTGGGCGGACTTTTCGATCTCCACGGAGTACTGCTTGCCCATGCCGATCTCACCGTTGATGGAGTACCAGTTGCCCAGGCCGCGGCCGCCGATGTTGCGCGTGCCGACGGCGTCCACATCGTCCTCGCTGCCCTTCTTGATGTGCGGGTCGAGCGCCTCGCCGGGCGAGGGAAGAACGTCGGTCTTAGCGGTGTCGGAGGTCTTGGCGGGCGGCGGTTTGTTAGCGGTGTCGGCGTCGGTCTTGCTGTCTGTTTGGGCGGAAGTGTCGTTGGGGACGCCGAATTTTGGATGGTCGGAGCTATTGGCCGCGGGCGAAGACTGGTCGCCGGTAGAGGATGCGGGTGCGGCTGGCTGAGTGGAGTCGGCGGGCTGCGAGGCGGCCGGAGCGGAGGCCGCCGGCTGCGTCGTGGTGGGGGCCGCCGGGGTGGCGGTGGAGGAAGTCGAAGGTTGCTGCGCGCCGGCGGCGGCAAGCAGACCAGCGGCCAGCAGTGCGGCGAGACCGAAGTGAGTTGCAGGACGCATAGATTTTCTCCGTTGGGACACGTGTCTGCTAACGGACGCGGCTCCGCATACTATTAGACGTAGTATGCGCCAATTTGTTGTGCTGCGCGAGTGGTGGGTGGGTAGAAGGGGCTGAACGCGGTTCTGCTACCAGGTGCTGTAGGAGGAGCCGTCGGTTGCATTCAACTGTGCGCCGGAGTGTACGTCGTCGATGCCGCCGGAGTCGGTCTGGTCGATGCTGCTGAGTGTGTCGGACTGGCTGGTGATCCAGGTGTCGGTGCGTCCGGTAATGGGGTCTTTTGGGATGGTCTTGAGATAGCCGCCGTCGACCAGGTCCTGTATGGATTGCGGCGCCTTCTGCTTGTCGACGGTGTAGGAGCCGATGGCTGTGCGCATGACCTGCAGGTCTTCGCGCAGCACGGCCTCCTTGGCGGCGACCACATTGCGGGTGAAGGCGGGGATGGCCATGGCTGCCAGGGTGGCGATGATGGCCATGACGACCATCAGCTCCAGCAGGGTGAAGCCGGAATCCGCGGCGCGGGGTACAAAGTCCGTGGATGGCGTAGAGGCATCCCACCCATCGCGATAAAACTGCGATGGATGGGGCACCCGAATATTGCGAATGTTTACCATGTATTGTACTTTGAGCCGTCCAGCGCGGTGTCTTCGCTCTTAGTGTAAACGTCGAAGACGTTCTGGCCGCCCCAGGAGTCGGCGTCGGCGTCGTCCTGGTTGGAGCGGACACCCCAATCGTCGCTTTTGGTCATGGGGTCCACCGGGATAGCGCGCAGGAAGCGGACCTTCTTCTCCTTGACTTCGACGCCTTCCACCAGGGTCTGCAGGTCGGGCGGATAGCCCACGCTGTCGACCTTGAGCTGGATGCCTCCACGGTCGGCGGCGTCCTTGTACTTATCGATGGCGTCACGCATCTCCCACAGGTCGCGACGCAGCTCGCGCTCCTTTTGGCGCTTGACCTGGAAGCGCGCCACCGGCAGCGCGGCGGTGGCCAGAATGGCAACGATGGCGACACAGATGATGAGTTCGACCAGGGTAAGGCCGGCGTCAGGTCCAAGGTCCGAGGTCCGAGGTCGGAGGCAGGGGCCTCGCAAGCATCTTGTTGAAACTTGAAGACGGTGCTGAAAAAGTCGATGTGCCACCTAAAACCTGCCCTCAGCGGCTAAAGCCGCCCTGCAAGTAAAGCAGTTTACGGCACGGGTAAACCCGTGCCCTTAAGCAAAACGGTTTTTTCAGCAACCTATGAACCCAGTTCCTCATACTTGGCACCCTGCACCTTGAACCCTACTTCACGTGGACGACGGTTTGCTGCGAGCCGACCGCGGGCAGGTTGGCCTGCACGCTGTTCCTGGCCGCCACCTTGACCAGCGCGATACTGGAGTCGCCGGCAGCGAGGGTTTTGAAGGTCAGGATGCAGACCTGGCCCTCACCATTGACCCCACTGACGCCGGGCGGGCGAGAGGCGGAGATGGTGACCATGCCGTTGCCCTCGTCACGGTGCACCAGCGCTACCGGCTGGCCGTCGCCGCCCAACAGTCCTCCCGTGTCCACGTTCACCAGTTGCAGAATCTTAGGATCGAACTGGATCTCGACCGGCACGGTGAAGACATCGTGCGCGTTCATCAGATAGACCGAGGCCTGGAAGGTGCTGCCCACGGTCTGCGTGGTGTTGATGGGAAGCATCATCAGGGTGACCGGCGGGCCGGTGACAGTGGCGCTGGGGGCCGGCTTGGCCGGCGGGTTCACAGCGGCAGTGGGCGGCATGGCCTGCTGCTTCATCTGCTGCACCATGGCGGCGGCTGCGTTGGCGGCGGTGGTGTTGGAGGCCGGCGCGGGGTTGGCCTGGTTTACGCTGACCGGGGTCAATTCACTGACCGGCGCTTTGCGCAGTTCAATGGAGGCATTTGTGCCGGTGTCGATGGCGCGCGTGTTCAGTTGCGTGAGCACGGATTCGCGCACGATGTGGGGGATCAGAATGAAGACGACCTCGTCATCCGTGGTCTCCTTGTTGACGGTGCCGAAGAGGTACTTGATGAGGGGAATGTCGGAGAGGCCGGGCGTGCCGCTGTTGCTGTAGTTGTCCGTCTTGGTGAGGATGCCGGCCAGCAGGCATGGCTCTCCGTCCTTGAGCTGGATGACCGTCTTGTCGGATCGCTGCCCGATGATGGGCTCGGTGATGCCGGAGATGGAGACCGAGCCCGCTTCCGTAGAGACTTCCACGCTGAGTTTGAGCGAGACCTCGCGGTCCAGATGGATGGTCGGGGTCATTTCGATGTTGACCCCGATGTCGATGTAGGTGAAATTGGTCTGCGTGCCGAGGCCTCCGAGGCCACCGCCGACGGCCGTACCCGCCGAGTAGGAACCGGTGGCGATGGGGATCCTGGAGCCGATCTTCATGGTGGCTGTCTGGCCGTCGGAGGCGCGGATGCTGGGGTTCTGCAGCACCTTGGTGTCGGTGTCGCTGAGCAGCGCGTTCAGCGTTCCTCCGCCAATGGTGATCGCGAAGTTGGTGGCGTTCATGTTGGCCAGGGTGTTGAGGGTGAAGGCCGCGTTGCTGGTGGTGCCGGTGGTACCGGTGGTACCGGTGGTCGAGGACGTGGTTGGGGCGCTGTTGCTGGCCTGCGGAGTGATGCCGAAAGACTGGGGCAAGGTGATGCCGAGGTTGCGGACCTTGTCGCGGTTCACCTCCAGGATGGCCACATCGACCACCACTTCCGCCTTGGTGCGGTCCAGGTCGTTAATCAGCTTCTCGGCCAGCACAAGATGGTCCGGCGGAGCGCGCATGACGATGGCGTTCTGCGAGAGTATGGGGAACACCTTATCGTCTGTGCCGAGCACGTTGCGCAGCGCGGTGACAATCTCGTTGGCGTCGGACTGCTGGCTGGCGTTGCTGAGGTAGAAGGTCTGCACCGCCATATCGTCCAGGTCACGGTGCTTGGTGGAATTGTTCTGGGCGACGAAGATGGTGTCGGATGTGACCGGTTTGTAGAATGTACCGGCAATGTCGCCCACTATGCGCAGCGCGTCGCTGAGACTTACGTTGGTGAGGTCGACCGGGATGCGCTTAGAGACGTAGTCGGGATCGAAGAGGACATTGAGTCCGGCCAACTTGGCGATCGCCTGGTAGATGTTCTTGCTGTCCTCCACCGCGTGAAAGGTGATGGGGTCGTCGGACATGGGTTTTAGTACCAGCGGCGCGGAGATGCCTGCGATATCGCGCAGCTCGGAGCCTGTATCGCTGAATCCAGCAGGCGCGTTGGAAGCGCCGGGAGTCTGGTCCAGGCTGCGGGTGATCTGGATCTCCTGGGCAGCGGCCTCGTTGCCGGGATCGATCTGCAAGGCGCGGGTGAACTGGTTCAGCGCCCCGGCAATGTCTCCACTCTGGCGCAGTACCCGGCCACGGTCCACATGCACGGCGGCGGCCTGAAAGCGCATGCGATCCAGCCGCTCCTGGTAGCGCAAGTCGCCGGGGTTCTTCTGGTGGGCCTTCAGGTAGTCCTCGTAGGCCGCGTCGTAGTCTTGCTTCAGTTCGGCGGTCTGTCCACGCTTCTCCCATCCGCCCGCGGTCTGGGCGTGCGCGGAGAGGTTGCATAGGAAGGCCAACAGCACGGCCAGAAGCACAGCGGCGCATCGGCGAGGGTTGCAGTGAGAGAATCCGATGAACAAGGTTGGGTGCCTGCGTGTCATGCCGATGCTGTGCGCTTCCTTTGCTCCGATGTTCCGATGGGTGTCGAGTATCTGCATTGCGTCGAGTGAACCAGGCCGGGAAGCGGGCCGGTTTGTGCCGTCCATGGCCGTTACGGTTGCCGGACAGGCGCACTCCTGGGACTCTGGCGAGTATAGCATTCGGAATGCGTTCGGCCTCTTGAACTTATGCGCCATTTTACCTGTCTTCAAACCTCTGTCCCCGCATAAAAAAACTAAGTTGCGACTACCGGGTGTAGGTTAGACGTTGCGACTGCCGACAGGTGAGACGGGTTAGGGTGCATGTTAAACATGAGAACATGTTAGAAGATCGATCTCTGACCTCAGCGGCTAAAGCCGCAGTTCAAAATTCAGCATTAGCGGTATCCATTCGACTTCGCTCAGGATCTAAAGCCGTGCCCTTAAGCAAAACAAGTGAGAGTATGCCGGTTGAATCGAATTATTAGACCTGTCCTAATACGTCCTTGCCAGCGCTGAAGCCTGCGCTATAGCCGCCGTTCCTACTACTGACCCCATGCCCCGATCGCTCTCCAATCCGACGGTTGCCGCGCAGCCCAAGCCCACGGCCAAGGCGAAGGAGCGCGACCCAGTGGCCTCCGGCCTGCGCGACGCGGCCTTCAACCGCTCGGCCAGCTTCCACTACGCGCTGTTCGACCGCTTCGAGGCCGGCGTCGCCCTGCGCGGCACCGAAGTCAAATCCATCCGGGAGGGCAAGGCCAACCTGAAGGACGCCTACGGCCTGCTGAAGGACGGAGAATGCTTCCTGCTGAACGCGCACATCGGCCCCTTCTCCCATGGCAACGCCATGAACCACGAGTCGCTGCGCACACGCAAACTGCTGCTGCATAAAAACGAAGTACGCAAGCTGGAGACGGCCACGCGCCAGAAGGGCTTCACCCTGATCCCCACGCGGCTCTACTTCCGCCGCGGGCGGGTGAAGTGCGAGCTGGCCCTGGCCAAGGGCAAGCAGGAGTGGGACAAGCGCGCCACAGAGCGTAAGCGCGAGGCCGACAACGAGGCGAAGGCAGCGATTGCGCGCAGCCAGAGGCGGTAGGGCTGTCTCGATGAATTAGGGAAGCGCAGAAGATGGCTCAGGCGCAGCGGTGGCCAAGGCCGCCGGCGCAGCAGAATTGTCGACAGGCGCCGCAGGTAGAGAAGAGGCCAGGGCCGCCGGGGTAGTGCCGGTTGCTGCATCAGGCACGGGCGCGGGTATCGGCGCAGATGCAGGCGCGGACGAAGTGAGAGGTGTTCTGTCCGGGCCGGTGTTTGCCGTCTGAACCGGCCCGGGCGTTCCCGGCTCCATCTCGTTATCGTTCACATTGAAGACCAAGGCGTTTTTTGGCAGCTCCATCCTACCCTTGGCGAGATAAGCCACCACAGCGCTGCCGGTCAACTCCGGGGTCAGAATTGCCAGCGGCAGCATGTATTTCTTGCTCTTTATCAGCGACTCCGCCACCCCCTTGACCGGCTTGCTGCGATTGATTGTCCCGGGCACCTGGGGAATGACGAACGCGGACATCTCCAGCTCCGGATGCTTCGTGCCATACTGCACCAGCGAACGTGCCACCTGTTTTGGCGTGGTAATTCCCAAGTCTGCCACAACACTGCGATGGATCACGTTGGGGAGGTAAATGTTGAGCACAGCGCGGGAAAAATCCGCACAGTTATGGACGAGAATGTTGAAGTGTCCGGTGTTTTTCCGGTCGTTGAAGATGGCGATGAAGCGCTCGTCTTCTTCGGCGGTGCTGTCCACCTCAAAGCCATGGATGGTGCGGTTGTAGGACTCTCCCACTAACTGTATCCACTCCCCCTTGGGGGCCTTTCCGTGGCTGCCATTCGGCGCCAGATCCAGCAGATACTTCCTGCGATAGGCATCGCGCAGCAAATCCACCTGGGCCTGGTCAACCGATTGCTGTACCTGACTCACGTCCTCGACTGCGTATAGATAGGGAATGAGGGGAATGGCAACCCAGTCCAGTCCAGCGACCTTGTGGTAACGGCTGATCACCACACCAGACTCTCCCGGCTGGCATGGGCGGAGCTCGGTCGGCGATGCGGCGCAGATGTGGTTCAGATAGATCGCCGAGTGGCCGGTCGGATTCATGGCCCCAAATTTGCCGTATGGCTCTTCCATCAGCAGCGCCACGGATGCATGGGCAAACCCGGTATGGGCCAGCAACAGAGCCAGCAGTACGGCCGCCGCGCGGCACACCCGATGATACAGAATGGATCCTGCCCGTCTGCTCCGATGCTTCCGGTCCATATACACCTCAATAATTCTGTCGCCTGAAAGCAGCGTGGCCTGTTCTAATTCTTGACCCGAGCGGCAGGTATTGGGTTGCGTTCTTCCCCGTGGAAAACGACTCTGATATGCCGCGTTCCCTTGCCCGCAGACCTACTGTCCTGTTGGATGCATATTTTGTCCAGCGCGGCGGTTTCAGGAGCGGCTGGAAAAATTTACCATTGCATACGGGCAAGTGTTCGGCAGCGTAACAAGAGAGGTCTTTCTGACTGTGAGCCTGGTTGAAGGGGTAGCTCCCCACATCTTGCTCAAAGCAAGACGCTACCATGATCGACCAACGTGCTATTCCGTTTAATTCGGAGGTAGTTGCGATTGCAACTGCTGCAACTGCTGGTATATCTGCTGCGGCGTCAAGACGCCGTTGGGCGACTGTGGATTGCTATTGGTAGATGGCGGAGCGGCGACGGCAGCAGCCGCTCCCGAACCATAGATCGGAACGATGCCGGGCTGGCGGATCAAGCCGGGCGGATCAACCGGCGTCTGCTGGGCTGCCGGCTGCTGTGCTGCCTGCACGGGCTGGTTGGGTGGAGCAGGCTGCCCGGCGGACACTTGGTTGATGGATGGGGCCTGATCGTCAAAAGCGGAAGCGCTAGGGCTGGGCGGCGTGGGGCCACCATTGCGCGGTGTCAGAATCAGCTCCACGGGCGTGTGGGTTGGGCCCTCGCGCAGCAGCATGTTGCAGCCTGTGCCGTTCAGCAAGGTGGCCAGAATGCCTGCGGGCGCGCCGGGGCCGTACTTGCCGAAGACGCGCTGATCGACCACTCCGCCGGTGATCTTCATTCCGGTCTGCTGGGCAATGTCGCGCAGAATCTGGTTCAGGCTGGAGTTATCGGCGACGACCTGAAGCTGGCCCTGCGCGTAGACAATCTGCGCGCGATGTATAACGGGCGGCGCGGGAGCGGGCGCGGCTGCGGGCTGCTGTGCCACAGGCTGCTGTGCGGCGGTGGGCGGCGTTGCGGGCAGGGCAGGCGATTGGGCCATCGCCGGGTGGCCGCCAAGCAAGATGCTGCATCCTACAAAGAGGGAGAGGGCGGTACGACGCATAGTGTGGGTGAGGTTCACTTGTTCCCTACAGTATAGGACGCAGGCCGTGCGCGAAGGTTTTGTTTGGGCTAGGGCGGCGCCGCCGATTCCGGTTTTGAAACTCCCTGGTACCCAGTCTGACCACGGTTCATCCTGCTACCCAATGTTGTTCTTTATGCAGGGAGAGGGGGAGGAGTGGTATCTTGAGAGTCGTTTGCTGTTGTGTTTGAGCTATTGGCCAGGGCTGGATCGAATAAGCGATCGGGACGAGATAGAGCGATGACGGCAAAGACTGTGAAGCACGAGAAGACATTGAGCCAGGCGATCCGCGAACGGCGCGCAACGCCCAGCTTCGACGGCACGCCCATTCCAGCCGAGGACCTGCACCGCATCCTGGAGGCCGGGCTCAGCGCACCCAGCGGATACAACATGCAGCCCTGGCGCTTCATCGTGGTACAGACGGAGGAGCAGAAGAAGCGCCTGCGCGCCGCGTCCTACAATCAGGGCAAGGTGGAGGAGGCTTCGGCCGTCATTGTGGCTTGCGGCGATGCGGATGGCTGGCGCAAGGACCTCGACATGATGCTCTACCAGGGGCGCGAAGGCGGAATGCCGGAGGGCTATGCCGCGCAGGCGCGCAACAGCGTTCCCAACTACCTTTCGCACTTCTCCACCGACGAGATGCACGGATGGCTGAACAAGATGGTGATGATCGCGTTCACGCACATGATGCTGATGGCCGAGGTGATGGGTTACGATACCGCGCCAATGGAGGGCTTCGAGCAGGAGAAGGTGCATGAGGTGCTGCGCCTGCCACTGAGCTACTGGGTGGTTGCGCTGCTGGCCATCGGGCATCTGAAGGGGCCGGACAAGTTCGACGGCGGCCGCTTCGACAAGCGCCATACCGTCTTTGCCGAGGAGTTCGGCAAGATGCTGAAGTAATCGCACTAGTCTGTCTAGGGAATAGGCCTCAAAGAGTGATGAGAATAGCTTGATTGCCATTCATGGCAGAAGGCCCGGGGCTAAAGAGGGTGCTGAAAAAGTCGAGATGTCGATTTTAGACGTACCCTCAGCGGCTAAAGCCGGATTGTAAAAAAGCATCGTACGGCACGGCTGAAGCCGTGCCCTTAAGCAAAACTGATTTGTTGAGCAGCCAGATTAGCCTGGATGTGCCTGGGCCGATGCGCGGGCGATGAGGACGGCGGTGTAGGCTGCGCCGAATCCATTATCGATGTTGACGACGGTAACGTTGGGGCTACAGGAGTTCAGCATTCCGAGCAGCGCTGTCGCCCCGCCGAAGGATGCGCCGTAGCCCACCGAGGTGGGTACTGCGATGACGGGCACGGCAACAAGGCCACCCACCACCGAGGGCAGCGCGCCCTCCATGCCCGCGCAGACGATGATGGCGTGGGCCGATTTGAGATCGTCGCGCACGGCCAACAAACGGTGCAGACCGGCAACGCCAACGTCGTAGAGGCGGGTGACGCGCGCCCCGAAGGTCTCGGCGGTCACGGCCGCCTCCTCCGCGATGGGAAGGTCGCTGGTGCCCGCGCAGATGACCGCGACGTGCCCCTGGCCCGCGGGCGCGATGGGCGACTGGCGCAGCGCGACGGTGCGCGCCACTTCGTTATGTATTGCCGCCGGATGGCGCGCCAGAATGGCCTGCGCTGTGGCTGGAGTACAGCGCGTGGCCAGCACATCGACACCGTCGCCGGCCAGGCTGGTGAAGATCGCGACCGTCTGCTCCGCCGTCTTGCCCGCAGCGAAGACCACCTCTGGCAGACCGGTGCGAAGGCTGCGGTGATGGTCCACACGGGCATGCCCCAGGTCCTCGAAGGGAAGGGTGGCAAGGCGCTCGGCAGCAACCTCCGGCGTCAGCGCGCCGCGTTCCACTTCGCCCAGCAGTTTGAGTAGATCGGAGGAGGTCATGCTGCTCCGCCTTCCTTCTCGGACCCGGGCCGCAGGTATGCGGCGATGGCGGTCTGTTGCACCTGCTTGATGGCGACGCGATGTTTAGCGGCGGCTGCGCGGCAGTCCTCATACTCGGGCGCGGCGTTCATGGTCACGCCGTCCAGCGAGCCAATCTTGATGCGAATCTCCCCGTACTCCGTCGCCACAGGAATATGCCTTCGCTCCAGGCACGACCGCCGTTCCTGCCGGATGCGCACCCCCAGGGTACTGGTCTCGGTCAGGATGAGCCGTTCCAGCGCTGCGCTGTCGGCTGGATTGCAGAGCACGGTGAGCACCGTGCCCGGTCGTCCCTTCTTCATGATGACCTGGGTCAGCATCACGTCCAGCGCGCCACGCGCCAGCGCGGTCTCGGCGACATAGGCCAGCACCTGCGGCGAAAGGTCGTCCAGCGCAGTTTCCATTACGGTGACGGTATCGCTGTGGGCGGCGTGAAAGGGCGCGGTATCGCTGCTGTCGCCGACGCTGAGGCGCAAGACGTTGGGGAAGTCCTTGGAGTTGCGCGTGCCTGCGCCATAGCCGATCCGCTCCACTCGCATGGCCGGCTGCGGGCCGAAGACGGGACCGATGGCACGCAGGAGAGCTGCCCCCGTCGGCGTCACCAGCTCCTGTTGCACATGCGCCGAGTAAGTGGGCAGCCCGCGCAGCAGGTCGGCGGTGGCCGGGGCGGGCACCGGGAAGGTGCCATGCGCACAGACCACCGTTCCGCCGCCCACGTTGATGGGCGAGCAGTGCCATGCGCCTACGTTGAGGTGGTGAATTCCGGCGCTGGCCGCCACAATGTCCACGATTGCGTCCACCGCGCCTACTTCGTGGAAGTGGATCTCCTCCAGCGGGACGTTGTGGATCTTGGCCTCGGAGTGGCCCAGCAGCTCGAAGGCGCGGATTGCAGTCTTCTTGACTGGGTCGGGAAGCGCAGTGTCGTGAATCAGCGTGCGGATGGCGCTGAGGGAGCGCCCATGCGCATGACTATGCGAATGGTCTTCGTGTGCGTGTGAATGATCGTCGTGCGAATGCGTGGGCGGCTCGTCTTCCGCGTGAGTATGTTGGTGATCGTGGCTGTGCGGATGCCCGGTCTTGTGCAGGTGCTGCGTTTTGGGCTGATGTGTGTGGGCGGTGGCCTTCAGGGGCTGCTGTTCGGCGGGCTGCGCCGGCTCTGCGGGAGCATCCGCCAGATGGTCGCCCTCGTAGACGCTGACCTTGGTGCTTGCGATTCCGCTGCGGTCTACCCGTTCGATGCGCAGGCTTGCACCCAGCCCCAGCGCGGCGACGGAGTCCACCAGCACCTGCGCGGGAACCCCGGCATCGATGAGGGCGCCCAGGAACATGTCGCCCGCGATCCCGGCAAAACAGTCAAGATATGCAACGCGCATGAAAATCTCTCTCCTGGAACTCTATCCTGTTCCGGCGGTTTGTAACGGGTGGCTCAATGAGCGGATGTAATCGCCGAGACCGGCAGCACGTCGTTCATGGATCCCGGCCGGTATCCCTGGGTGTCCAGGGTAATGTAGACGAAGCCCAGCGGTCGCAACGCATCCGTAATGCGGTCGAGCATCGACATGCTGAGTGCGTGGGGAAGGTCCTCGCGGGCAATCTCCACCCGCGCCAGTTCTCCGTGGTGGCGCACCCGCACATGCAGGAAGCCCAGCGCATGCATTGCCTCTTCGGCGCGTTCCACCTGGCCCAGGTTCTCCGCTGTTACTGTTCGGCCGTACTCGATGCGCGATGAAAGACATGCGCTGGCTGGCTTGTCGGCCACTCTCAGCCCCGCCCCGTGGGCCAGAGTGCGGATCTCCAGCTTGGTCAACTTGGCTGCGGCCAGCGGCGCCAGCGCCTGGTGCATGGCGGCGGCCCTCTGCCCGGGGCGCAGATCGCCGTCGTCGTCCAGGTTCCTGCCATAAGCGATATGGGCGAAGCCAAGTTCCACCCTCGCCGCCTCCATTTGGGAGAACAGCTCGTCCTTGCAGTGGAAGCAGCGGTTGCCATCGTTGCGCGCGTAGTTCGGGTCGTCCAACTCACGCGTCTGTAGGATATGCACCGGAATACCGTGCTGCGCCGCGAATTCGAGCGCCGCAGACAGCTCGCTACGCGGCAGCGAGGGCGAGTCGGCGATCACCGCCAGCATCCGCTCGCCCAGCATCTCATGAGCCTCATACGCCAGATACGCCGAGTCCGTGCCGCCGGAGTACGCCACCATCAGCGAGCCCAGCTTGCCCAGCGCCATGCGCAGCTCTTCGAGTTTTTCTCTCAGTTCCATCGCGTCCAACCAGAATAGCAACTTAACCCTACGCGGTGTGTGCCATACGTCACAACGACAATCCGGTCACCCAGTATACTGAGACCTGGGGGCAACTTGACGGCAGCAGCACGCAACAGCGCGATCCGCCTGATCGCAATCGACCTCGACGGCACCTTGCTGGGCGACGATGGACGGGTCAGCGCACGCAACCTGGCCTCCCTCCACGCCGCCCACTCCCGCGGCGTACAACTCGTCATTGCCACCGGACGCCGCCACAGCTTCGCCATGCGCGTTCTGCGCCCGCTCTGCCTGCACCACAACTCGATCCTCATCAGCTCGAACGGCACGGTGACCCGCACCATGGGGGCCTCGGCACCGAAGGAGGGACCATCCGCTGCGCCCATCCCCTCGCGGCTGCTGGCGCGCACCCACCTTCCCCACGCCACGGCCCTGTGGCTGTGCGAAGCCATCTGCGGCGAAGGAGACCAGAACTTCCGCAACGCCTTCGTCCTCACCTTCGACCGCACCCAACCCGACGGGGAAGACTCGCGCGGCGCCCTGGTGGTGGAGCACCTTGACCATCTCACGGCCAGCATCAGCCGATGGATGGCCGCCAACGAACCCTACCTCAGCCAAGTCACTCCGATAGAGCGCGCCCTGGCCGACCCCACGGACCCGCCCATCCAGGCCATGCTCTGCGGCACCCTGGAGCGCATGGCGCGGGCCGAGGCGCGACTGCTGGAGCATCCCGGAGTCACTATCTCAGGCCACGAATCCGAGTCAGGGTCGCACCAACTCACGCTGCATCGCACGGAGTATCCCGCGCGCGACCTCAGTATTCTGGACATCCTTCCGGCGGGATGCTCGAAGGGGGTGGCGGTGCTGACCCTGGCGCAAGCTCGCGGGATTGATGCGGCAGAGATGCTGGCCATCGGCGATAACTGGAACGACGTCTCCATGCTGGAGGCAGCAGGCCGAGCGGTGGTGATGGAGAATGCCCCGGATGAGTTGAAAACTATCGCGCGAAGCAAAGGCTGGTGCATCGCGCGATCCAACCGGGAGGATGGCGTGGCGGATGCTATCGAATCCAGCCTCTGCGATCTCCGTTGGTTAATCGTTCGCTCGCTCGGGCAGAGCGCCTGCGGCAACTTGGTATAGATACCGCCAAAGCCGCCGTTGGAGAGGATTGCCACCACATCGCCCGCGCACAACTGCGGCGCAATGGCCGCAACGATCGCGTCCGCGTCCGCATAGACCGCCGACTGAAGCCCGCGCGCGCGCAACGCTGCAACCACATTCTCGGGATGTAGCCGTTCGCCGGAGGGGATCGCCTCCGATTTGAAGACCGAAGCCAGAACGCTGCGATCGGCCAGCGCGAGGCTCTCCACCAGATCGGCCTCGAAGACGTTGCGCCGCAGGGTATTCGACCTCGGCTCCAGGATTGCCCAAAGACGTCGTCCGGGATATGCCGTGCGCAGCGCGCGCAACGTCTCGCGGATTGCCGTTGGATGGTGCGCGAAGTCGTCGATGATGGTGACGCCATGAAGTTCGGCGCGTACCTCCAGCCGCCGCTTCACCGAGCGGAAGATTGCCAGCGCCTGCACAATCGCAGCCGACGGAACACCCTGTCCCGCAGCCAGGGCCGCCGCCGCCGTCGCATTCAGCGCATTGTGCTCGCCCGCCATCGGCAAGCGCAGCTCGGCAAACCTTTCGTCCGCGCGCAGCAGCGTCCACCACGACTCCGCCCCCTGCTGACGAAAATCGATCAGCCGCCAGTGCGACTCAGCGCGAAATCCATATCGCTCTACCGCGCAGAATGCCCGCGACACGCACTCGCTGACGTTCTCGCTGCCATCGAACGCCACCAGCCGCCCACGCCGCGGAACCAGGTTCACCAGCCGCTTGAAGGCCGTTTTCACCGCCGCAAGGTCCGCGTAGATGTCCGCGTGGTCGAACTCCACGTGGGTCAGGATGGCCGCGTCGGGAAAGTAGTGAAGAAACTTCGGCCCCTTGTCGAAGAACGCCGTGTCGTACTCATCGCCCTCGAGGATGAAGGGCTGGCGGATTCCATCCACGAGAGGGCGCACCATGAAGCTGGTAGCAAAGTTCTCTGCTACGCCGCCGATGAGGAACGATGGCGCGAACTCCGGCCGTGTCAGCGAAGCTGTTTCATAAATCCATGCCAACATGCTGGTGGTGGTCGTCTTGCCATGCGTGCCGGCCACTACCAGCGATTCGCGCCCCGGCAGAAACTCGTCGTGCAGCACCGCGGCCATCGAGGTAAACGGAATGCGCGTGTCCAGCACCAGCTCCAGTTCGACGTTGCCGCGCGAGATTGCGTTGCCGACGATCACCAGGTCCGGCCTTGGCGTCAGATTTGCCTCGGAATACGGCTGCATCAGCGGAATACCCAGCCCAGCCAGCAGGTCGCTCATGGGCGGATACGCCGCCGCGTCCGAGCCCGTGATCCTGTGCCCGCGCGCCTGCAGCATCCCCGCAAGCGACGCCATCGCCGTCCCGCAGATTCCAATCAGATGGATGTGTTTTGCCAAACCCTGCTCCCTACGACCCATTAACCACTGCCACTAGACTGCAACCGCCGCTTCCAGAAACTCGATCCGCGGATTTTCCGCATTCAGTTCCAGCCGCACGCGCACGCCAAGCGGCAGCGTAATGTTGGGCGTATCACCATGGCCAGACCGCAGACCTATTGCGATGGGCCCGTCGAAATCCGCGAGCGCATGAAGGAGGGCTTGTTCCAGCAGCGCATTTTCCTCCGTCGCGACGCACTGCCGCATATCGCCGAAGACGATCCCACTGACATGCTGCAGAAGCCCTGCGTAGCGCAGGTGCAGCAGCATCCTGTCCCACTGATACGGCTTGGCGCCAATGTCTTCCAAGAACAATATCCTCGGCTCCTGCGCACTCGCCGGCTGCATCGCGTACGGCGTACCCAGCGACTCGGCGAGGATGGATAGACAACCACCAGCCAATGTGCCCTCGGCAACTCCGGGGCGCAGTACGCGCAGACCGTCCGTATCCCTTAACGACCAGCCCACATCGCCGCCGAGGGCATGGCTCCAACTCGCGGGGTCGAAGCCGTCGGCGCGAGCGAAGTCCGCCGCCACCATTGGACCGTAGAGCGTCACCAGTCCCGCCTCGCGCGCCAGCCAGGTGTGCAGCGCGGTGTGATCGCTGTATCCCACAAAGACCTTCGGGTTGGCGCTGACCAACTCCGCATCCAGGTGGGGCAGCAGCTCCGCCGAGCCCCATCCACCGCGCGTACACACAATCCCATCGATTGCCTTATCCGCGAACGCTGCGTGAAGGTCCGCCAGCCGGTGCTCCACCGTCCCTGCGTAGTAGAGCGGACCGCAATCCAGCGCGTGCGGCATTAGTACGGTCTTGTACCCAAGTCCGTGCAGGCAATCCATCCCCGCATGCACCAGCTCCGGCTTGGGCGTGCTTGCGGGTGAGAGCACAGCCAAGGTCGCGCCGGGCAGCAGTGCGGCAGGCTTGACAGGGACAGGCGCCGCGCTCAATTGGCCACCGCCGCATTCTCCAGAAAGACCTCGCCCTGGCAGACAATCTCTGCCGGCCCGGTCAGGCGCATTACCGCGTCGTTCGTGGGCCAAACCGTCCTCTGTGATCCGCCCTCCGCGATCACGGTCAACTCGCGATGCTGTCCCGCGCAACGCCATCGCCGCGGCCGATGCCGCGCACGTTCCCGTGCCGGAAGACATCGTCGGCCCGCATCCGCGCTCGTAGATGCGAAACGCAATCTCATCCGCTGAGCGCAACTGTACAAACTCCACATTCGTACTCTGCGGAAACAGCGGATTGGCGCTGATCTTCGCGCCCAGCTCCTGCCAGGTCATTCCATGCGAACTGAAATCCTCATACTCCACAAAAACCACAAAGTGCGGATTCCCCACGTTCACCATCGCCCCCGCCACCGCGCCCACCCCAGGCAACTCAATCGTACGCGCCTCAACGCGAGGCACGCCCATCTCGCTCTCGATCAGGTACAAGGGTCCATTCGCCTCCACCACGCGGCAGCGTCGCACGCCTCCCTGCGTGCCTAGGGCAACCTCGCGCAAGCCCTCGCTGTGTGCGAGCCACGCCGCCACGCAACGCGTGCCATTGCCGGAGAGCTCCGCTTCGCTGCCATCGGCATTGAAGAGCCGAAGAAATAATTTCCCGTTAGCTCTGCGATCGAGAAACTCGATGCCATCCGCGCCAATGCCGGTGTTGCGCGCGCACAGCCTACGCGCCAGCGCTGCATGAGCGCCGCCCGCGATGGCCTCCTCCAGAATCAGGAAGTCGTTGCCGCAGGCATGCGCCTTCACAAACGGGATTGTCGTCTGCTCTGTCGCCTTGATCTCAGTCCTCCTCATCATCGTCAAATGCAACCACGTTGTCCGTGGCATCGCTCGCCACCAGCTCGGTCAGCAACTGCTTATGCCGTGCGCTGCTCGCGGAGAGAGTAAACGTCACCCGTTCCTGTTCGCCCAGCTTGTCCCGCTCCACGATATTCAGCCGCAGATGTTCGCGGTCCAGCACCGACAGAATTGCTGCGAACATCGTCTTCTGGTCGCTGCCGCGCACCTCGTACAGCATGGGGTAGCGTTTCCATCCCGACCGCGTCTCCAGCAGCCCAATGAAGCGCAGCGCGACGAAGACAATCGCGGTGGAAACGGCTGCCCCCAAATACAGCCCCGCGCCGCAGGCCATACCGATGGCCGCCACCACCCACACGGTGGCCGCGCTGGTGAGTCCCAGCACCCGGTTCCGCGTATGCAGGATCAATCCCGCGCCCAGGAACCCGATGCCCTGCACAATGTTCGACGCCACTTGCCCTTTGTTCGGGCTGTTTTCACCAGCCAGCACCATGGAAAGCATCGTGAACAGCGCCGCCCCCATGCAGATCAGCATGTTGGTGCGCAGGCCCGAAGCTTTGTGCCGCCGCTCGCGTTCCATTCCCACGATGCCGCCCATCGCGCACGCCAACAGCAGGCGCAATGTGGTGCCCTGAGAGAACGCCATCTGTTCAAGTCCGCTGAAGCTAATCGGTAAGGTCGCAATCATCGGCATTTTCTCTTCGCTGCGATGGTAGCACCCCAGCCGCGAAGGATATTACCTCCCAGTCGTCGCTCCCGTCGCCCCATCGCGCTCGGACTGGTAGATCCGCGCGCATGGCTGGCCCGTGCTGCACAAAATCGTCAACTCCTGCAATCCTTCGGGATGCTCCTCCACCGCCTTCGACACCGCGTCCCCAGCCAGCGCTACGACGAACGCAGCATGTTCCGCCGGGGCCTGCAGGGCCGCGTGCCAACTGTCGTAATCGCTTTCGTTGATGGTCTGGCGCAGCGGGATGCCCGCGTCCTGCAAGGCCCCGATGTGGTCCGACTCCTGCATCAGGATCGTCGCGCCGGGTGGAAGGTCCTCCAGCACCAGCGCCAGGTTCCGCTCAAACGGCACGCGCGTGGTCGAGTTCACCAGCGCCTCCTTCAGCACCAGCGGAGGCGCGTAATTCGCCAGCAAATTGCTTGGGTGGCGCTCGATCAATTTCGCGCACTGCTGCACCAACGCTGTCCCGAAGACCATCGCCAGCGGGTTCACCAGCACAAGCGCGAGCGCGGTCAGATACAGTGGGCGCAGGAAAGTCCCCGCGCCGGCATTGGGCGATGCAAGACCTTGAGAAACAGGGCGCGCCTTTGCAATCTGCCGCTCCATTGCGGCCGCCGCCATCGACGCAAACAGCGCCAGCGCAGGCAATAACTCCATGCCATAGCGTGCGTTATAGTACGAGTGCGGATAAAGCTGCGGTATAAAGATCGGCACCGAACCGTACGCAACCGAATAAACATAAAAAGCCAACGGGACCCACAGCAGCAGCGAAGCGCGCGCGATCCGTCGCCGCAGCACAACCCACAGTCCGGCCAACGCGGCCGCCATTACGGCAAAGCCGGTCTCCCACGCAGCCGCCACCACTTGCGCCGTGCGTGTGTAGAACAGCAGAGCCCACCCTGGATTGTGCCATCCGCGATAGTGTTTGGACCCCGGCGGCGAGGTCCTCTTCTCGATGGCCGGCGCCGAGTAGGGCCCGCGCATGAAGTCCAGCGGATCGTGACTGAAGTGCCGGTTGTACCACAACCACAGCACCGGCCCCGCGATCGCAAGCAGGGTGAAGGTCGCGAATGCCGGGGCCACGCTACGACCCAGTCCTTTCGCGCGGCCCAGTTGCCAAGCCACCACGCACCACACCGCCGCACCCAGTACCCATCCGTCGTAACGGGTGAACACCGCGGCAAAGATCAGCAGCCCGAGCAGGACCATCCGCCGGGACGCTGGCGCAGGTTGATCCGCCTGAATCGCGTCGACGCACCGCACCGTTATGAGCGCGATCCAAATCATCAGGGCAAGAAACAGCGGCTCCGTCATCGCGGTGGTGGAAAGATACAGCAGGTTGGGATTGAGCGCGTAAAACGCGGTTGCCAGCAACGCCCAGCGCGGCACCAGCATCCGCCGGCACAGGCGAAAGAACCCCGCCACGCTAAGCACGTAACATGCCAGCGCCGGCCACGCGCCGGCCAGCCCGCTCTGCCACCACTCCATCTTTTGCACAAACGGCAGCATCAGAAGGTGCGGCAGGGGCAGCCACACGCTGCCGAACTGCACCAGCCCTGGATTGCGCGAGTCAAAGATCCGCCGCGCGATGCCAAGGTGGGCCACAGCGTCGCCATACAACAGACAGGTAACCGCGATGAGAAGCAAAAGATCAGCGCCATGAATGCCAACAACACTGCGCCCATCACGACCTGGTAGATCTCTTCGCGCGCTGCCGGACGCACTGTCGGGAGCGAAGACGGGAGGAGCAATAGCTGCGCCGGGTCGTCCGGGCGCAGGGAGAGTGAGCGCCGCGCGGAGCCGTCATGGTGCGTTCCGATTTAGATCGCCGCGGAGTCAAGATGCGAGATCTCCCGGAAGAGTTCGAAGCGCGCGTCAATCTCTTCGCGGGTTACACGCCTGCAAGCGCTCTGTGCCAAAGCGTTCGCAGGCAAACGACCCCATGACGCCGCCATAGAACATCGCCCGGCGAAAGACCGCCGGCGTCAATTCCGGCTGCGAGGCGATGTAACCGTAGAATCCACCTGCGAACGAATCGCCCGCGCCGGTCGGATCGACGACTTCCGCCAGCGGCAGCGCCGGCGCGCGGAACGGTCTCGGCACCGCACCACCCGCAAACGAACGCGCCCCGAAGAACCCCGTCGCTCCGTACTCCCCATGCTTCATCACCAGCGACTTCGGACCCATCGCCAACACTTTCTCCGCCGCGCGCACCGCATTGTGCTCGCCGGAGAGCATCCGCGCCTCGCCGTCGTTGATCAGCAGCACGTCCAGATCACGCAGCACTTTTGCGAGGTTCTCGGCATGGGCGGAGATCCAGTAGTTCATGGTGTCGCCGCACACCATGCGGACCTTCGGCATGTGGCTGCGCACGCGCGCCTGCAACAGCGGGTCGATGTTGGCCAGAAACAGGTACTCGCTATCGGTGTACGCTTGGGGAATCTTCGGCTCGAATTTCTCAAAAACATTCAGGTCCGTGCCCAGCGTCCGCGCCTCGTTCATCGTCCCCGCGTAGGCGCCGGTCCAGTGAAAGCTCAACCCAGGCGCGCGCTCGATGCCTTGTATATCGATGCCGCGCGCCTTAAATACAGCCTCATGGCTGGGCAGAAAATCCTCGCCAACCACCGCAATCACGCGCACCTGGGTGAAGTAACTCGCGGCAAGTGAAAAGTGCGTCGCCGCGCCGCCCAGACAATGATCCACCTTGCCAAGCGGCGTCTCAATGCTGTCGAACGCCACCGATCCAACTACCAGAATTGCCATGCTCCCGCTTTCCAAATCGAATATGCAACTAATTTCAACAGGATTGCTTAGATATGTAACTCATAAAGAACTTATTGATACGACAAGTAGCCTTAATGGAACAAAAAAAGTTACAAGTATTTCTCCAGTAGCAATCCAAGCCGCTCCTGCGCCGCCTGCGGAATCGCCTTCCGGTCAGTCATCACCGCATACTTCAGCGCGCTGGCGCATGCACAGCCGCGGTCCTTCGGCATCCGTGCCACCGCCGCCCTCACCACCTTCGCGGCATTCTCCGAGTTCTGGTGCATCACCGCGACCACCTGCTCGACCGTCACATCGTCGTGCCCCACGCGCCAGCAGTCGTAGTCCGTCACCATCGCCACGGTCGCGTAGCAGATCTCCGCCTCGCGCGCGAGTTTTGCCTCCTGCAGGTTGGTCATCCCGATCACGTCCGCGCCCCAGCTGCGGTACAGGTTCGATTCGGCGCGGGTGGAGAACTGCGGGCCCTCCATGCACACATACGTCCCGCCGCGCTTGCCCACCACGCCAACCTCCGCACATGCCTGCTCAATCGCCGAACACACCGTCGCACATACCGGATCGCCAAACCCGACGTGGGCTACCACGCCCTCGCCGAAGAAAGTTCCTGTCCGCGCAAACGTACGGTCGATGAACTGGTCGGGAACCACAAAGTCAGTCGGCTTGTGCTCTTCCTTCAGCGATCCCACGGCCGATACCGAGAGAATCCTCTCCACGCCCAGCATCTTCATGGCATAGATATTGGCGCGAAAGTTCAATTCGCTGGGCAGAATCCTGTGCCCTCGCCCATGGCGCGCAAGAAACGCCACCCTGCGCCCCTCCAGCTCGCCCAGGATGAATGTGTCCGAGGGATCGCCGAAGGGCGTATCCATCACCTGTTCGCGCACTCCCGTAAGTCCAGGCATGGCGTACAGTCCGCTGCCTCCGATGATGCCGATCTCTGCGGTCTGCAAGTCGTCACTCCTCATCCGGCTGCGCCGCGGCGCGCCAAATCCCAGAATCATGGTTGCCGGTCAGTTCTGCAACATTCTTATCGCTGAAGTAAAGTATATCGTCCCACGGCGGAGCCCTCCGAGCCCATCGCCGCCTTCATCACCCCCGCCGAAGAGAACGTCCGAACCAGAGACACTCCAGGATCGAAAGCACTGGAGTTGAACTCTTTTCCTGCCAACTCCAGCGGTCCATCCGACTGCACGCTTGCAATGCTGTCGCGCAGCTTGCGTGCAAGCTCCAGGGGAAACCCTTCGCTGATGAAGACTCCCGTGCCGTCGATCGACAGCAGCACATCGCCCTCGTTGGTGGTGTAGACCTGCTCGCTCCGGTCCGCCTCATCCCCGGTGCGCCGCACCAACCCCGAGTACTTGCGCGGCAACTCGCCCGCATACACTTGCAGGAACGCCCGCGCCGCGTCCTGGTCCCTCCACTTCGACTCATACAACAGCGCAATCGACGCGGTCGACTCTTTCTCCGCCTCCGTCACCGCCGACCGCTTCTGCGACGCATAGTAGATGCCGCCCTTCCACTCCGGTGTCAGCGCCGCGGCGGCCGCATCTCCGCCAAACAGCTCGGTCAGGATCTGCACGTCGAACTCGCCCATCACGCCTACATCGTACGGCGTGTACTGAGCGTCGAGCAGCGGATGAATGTCGGGAAGCCGCAGCATAGGGACCGGCACATGGGCCATATACGCGGCGGGATGCAGGATCTCGAAGGTTGAGCCGGGAGGGTTTGCCAGCACCGCCCCGAACGCAGCAACTTTCCCGCCCTTCACCAGGATGGCGTCCTCGAAGGCCAGCCCCTGGTTGTAGGGAAACATCAACGACTTCTGCAGCAGCAGCGGCGCGCGCGCCAGGACCGGCGATCCGCTGGTGTCCGACAGAGTGTCCTTCAGTTTGTCCATCATCTCCGGCGAGTTCTGCAGCGTTTTGCCGGTGGAACGCAGCGAGTAGTCGCAATAGACCAGCATCGCCTGTCCCTCGGTCACAGCGTCGCGAGCATCGTCTGCCTCGTCGGTCTGGATGTGCTGGGTGTCTTCCTGCGCGTTCCCGGCAATCGCGTCCGAACCTACATCCGACCACTTTGTCAGACCGACCGCCTGGTCCTGCAGCGCATGGGTCAGCTCGTGCGCCAGCACCGGCTCCTGCTCGTCCGGCTCGATCCAGTCCAACAGGTTCACGGTCTTGGTCTTGTCGTCGTAAAAACCCGCCACCTGCTCGGTCAGCAACGAAATCATGAACGGCCGCAGGTGGAAGTCGCGGTCCAGCAGCCCGAACTTCTTCAGAACGATCTCCTCTCGCGCCAGCCGCTTTGCTCCCGCATCCTCCTCGAACTTCCGGTTCAGGTATTTGTTGACCTCTTCGCGCGTAATCAGCTTCCGTTTCACGCTATGCACGATCGGCAGTCCCGTGTCCGTGCTTACGAAGGAGAGAATCTTGTCGACTCGGCTAAACAGGTCCTTTGCCTGGTCCTTGGTCAAGGGAGGATGGGTCGCCTCGCTCTGCGCAGCCGGCGGCGCGTTTTGTGCGGTCGCGGCGCTTGCTCCCGCTGTCGAGTCCGGACGCGGCGACCTCTGCGCGTGCCCGGCCGGTGAAGCAAAGCAAAACCACGGCCAGCGTCAGCAGACCATGTGCGGTCCTCCGTCCGACCCATTGCATAAACCCAGCCCGACAGCACCGCACACCCACCATCCGACCTCCGCGCAACCTGTCAATGCGGTCGCTATAATCAACAGTGTACGCAGATTTGCGCGACCACTGAAATGACCACAGACCTGCAAACCGCCGACCCGCAGCCTTTGCCCCTAGCCGGCGAAGCGCAGATAGCTGCTCTACTTCGCGCCGCCGGGACCACGCCTCTCGACGACACCGGTTGGATTCGGGTCACTGGCGAGGACCGCCTGCGCTGGCTGAACGGCATGGTCACCAACACCATCCAGACGCTGCAACCCGGGGAGGGATGCTACAACTTCGTACTCAACGCGCAGGGCCGCATCCAGGGCGACTTAACTGCCTGGATGCAGGAAGACTCCATCCTTCTGGAGACCAGCCGCGATCAGATGGAGAAGCTGCTAGCCCACCTCAACCATTTCATCATCATGGACGATGTGGAGCTTGCCGATATCAGCGAGCAGCGCGCGGGATCAGCCTTGCGGGGCCACAAGGCTGCGGCCCTACTCGACCAGATGGGCCTGCCCGCTGCTTCGCTCGACCCCATGCAGCTGCAGACCACGCCCTGGCGCGGATCGCCTGCGGTCATTCTCCACGCCCATAGCCCCCTGGTTGCACGTTTTGAGCTCTGGGCAGATTCGACAACCATCGCCGCGCTCACTGCGGAGCTCAGCCGCCGCCGGAGCAATCTCCGTATCGTACGAAGCGCTGGAACAGTTGCGCATTCTGGAGGGAACACCCCGCTACGGGATCGACATTCGCAACACGGAAACAGCCCACGACCTGCCGCAGGAGACCGGCCAAACCCGCGCCCTGCACTTTACCAAGGGATGCTATCTGGGCCAGGAGATTGTGGAGCGCATCCACTCGCGCGGAGCCGTCCATCGCACGTTCTCCGGCTTCCTCCTGACTGGCCCGCTTCCCGCGCCCGGCACTTTTCTTGAGGCGGAAGGCAAGCCTGTGGCGGAGCTGACCAGCGCCACATCTGTTACACTTACGGACCGCGCGACGCCGGTGCAGCTTGCGCTCGGCGTCATTCGCCGCGAGGCGCTGGATCGCAAGCTCATCCTGACCTATCCTGATGGCGCTGCTACACCCATCGCCTTACCCTACGAGATTCCCTAGTCAAAGACTTCCGGTTCGGGGGAAGTCAGGGCCAGAGTCTCAGCATCTCAAGTAGCCAGACCGCAGAACACGAACCAACGGAAAGAGTGCATATCATGTCCGAAGCAAACAAGCCCTTCGTGGTCACCGACCGCCGCAAGTTCACGCTGGACGGAACTCCACGCCCCGACGCCGATCCATCGCCCGAGGCGGAGGTACGCGAAGTTCCGCCTGCCGCCTCCGTTGCGCCGGCCACTCCCGCTCCACCGATCGAGTTCAAGTCGCCCCACTCCACCGCAGCGGAGCCTTCCGCGCCGGCCACCGCCGAATCCTCCGGGGACGTTCCGCTGCCGCCTCTGCCCACCGCCAGCGAGATGGAACAGGCCAACACCGCCTATCAACAGACTGCCGACCACCTGGACACCGCCGTGCGGGCCGCCAACCCAGGCATGGAGCGTCCTCCCGCGATGAGTTTCGAGCAGATCGTCCACTCCATCTACATGACCGCCATTCTGCAACTCGGCGGTTCCACCAAGCCGGGCGAGCAGCCCAGGATCGATATCCTCGGCGCGCGCCAGAGCATCGACATGCTTGCCGTCCTGGGCGAAAAGACCAAGGGCAACCTGACCTCCGCCGAGTCCCAACTGATGGACAATGCGCTGTTCGAGATTCGCATGGGATTTCTGGAGGTGACGCAGGCCCTTGCCCGATCCGCCGCCAACCGCCAACCTCCGCCGCCACCCGGCGCACCGGGAGCACCCGGCCCCGGTCGACCCACCATTGTCCGCTAGCCAACCATGCAAGCCACTCTCACCTTTCTCGGAACGGGCACCTCGATGGGCGTGCCCACGCTTGGCTGCGATTGCGCGGTGTGTGTCTCCGCAGTCGCGCCTGGCCCCGGTGAGCCCGCGCCCTCTCCGCGCAACCGTCGCACGCGTCCTTCTGTGCTCATCCGATGGGATGGTCACAACGTGGTCATCGATACCGGCCCGGACTTCCACGCCCAGGCCATTGCCGCTGGAATCCACCGCCTCGACGCTGTCTTGTACACCCATGGCCACGCCGACCATGTGCTCGGCATGGACGACCTGCGTCCCTTGAGCTTTCACAACTCGCCCAATCTGCCTCTCTACGCCGACGACGAGACCGCGCTCACCATCGAGCGCATCTTCAACTACACCTTCAGCTCCGATCACCAGTACCCCACCCGGGCTCGGGTCGCCCTGCACCGCATCCCCACCACGCCTGGCGCGGTGGTCGAGCTATTTGGAGTGAAATTTCTGCGCGTCCCGGTCCGCCACGGGCGACAGACGATCACAGGCTTCCGGTTCGGCTCTGCCGCCTATCTGACCGACCTGAGCGACCTCGACCCGGAGAGCCTTCCGCTGCTAACCGGGCTGGATCTTCTAATCCTCGACGCGCTGCGCCGCGAGCCCCATCCCACACACTCCCATCTAGACCATTCCATCGAGTTGGTGGAGCAGCTTGCCCCTCGCCGCGCCTTCTTCACCCACATCTCCCATGGCCTCGACCATGACGCCACCAATGCCACGCTGCCGCCGCACATCCGCCTGGCACACGACGGCCTGCAACTTACCTTCGAGATCGGCCCGGAGGCAACTCGGCTCTGACTCTTTACCCACTCATGCGCATCTACCGCCAACTCGACGAACTGTCTGCCGCGAATGCTCCGGTTGTCGCCACCATCGGCAACTTCGACGGCGTGCATCTGGGCCATCAGGCTGTGATTGCTGAGGTGATCGCGCGCGCGCGGTTTCTGGGCGGCCAATCCCTGGCCATTACCTTCGATCCTCACCCCGCGCGCGTGCTTCGCCCCGAACATCCGCAGCCGCTGATCACGCCGCTACCGCGCAAACTGGAATTGCTGGCGGAGACGGGCATCGACGCCACCCTGGTTCTACCGTTCACGGAAGAGCTGGGACGCAGCTCGGCCCGCGACTTTGCGACGCGGGTCCTGGTGCGCGCCATTCAAGTCACCGAGGTGCATGAGGGAGCGAACTTCCGCTTCGGCCACCACGCCGAGGCAGGCGTATCTGGACCAAGCGGACTACAGTCTCTGGGCCGCGAACTCGGCTTCTCCGTGACCGTCTATGCGCCCCGCAGCGTGCGCGGGGCACCGGTCTCCTCCAGCCGCATCCGCGCGCTGATTGCCGAGGGAGACGTGAGCCACGCCCGCACGCTGCTTGGGGGCCCCTTCTCGGTGGACAGCACGCCCGCCTCAGGCCGTGGATTCGGCGCACGCTACGCCGTCCCCACCATCAACCTCGCGCCCTACTGCGAGTTGCTCCCCGCCAATGGCGTGTACATCACCACTCTTACTGTCGGCTCCGGCAACGACGCGGAGAGCTTTCAGGCTGTCACCAACCTCGGCGTTCGCCCCACCTTCGGGGAAGCGTCGTTTGCAGTGGAGTCCCACCTGCTGGACTTCCATCCGATTGAGCTAACGGAGAAGACTGCGCTGCGGCTCACCTTTATGCGTCGCCTGCGCGGCGAAGAACGCTTCGCCAGCCCGGAGGCCCTGCGCGAGCAAATTGCACGAGACGTTGCACGCGCACGGCGGTACTTTGAGCTGTGCCATTACCCCGCCTGATCCTACTGAGGCGCTGGCCCTGTCGGTGCGTCCCCCGCAGGAATACCCAGAGGGGCGGCCGGAGCATTGTCGTCCGGTTCGATGGCGTCGGGGTCGGTTTCGATCGGAGCCTTGGGAAGCTGCTTCACCACGGGTGAGTTGGGTGGTGTCAGCGGCAGCTCCAGCTCCTTCTTGGGTTCATTACCCTGCGGGAACGCCTCATTCGGTTTGCCGGCAATCGCCGCCCTCATGAAGTCCATCCACATGGGCAGCGCCGCCTTGGCGCCGGTCTCCTTTTCGCCCAGGGTCTGCCGGTCGTCGAAGCCAATCCATGTTCCGCAGGTGACGGAAGGAGAGAAGCCGATGAACCATGCATCGGTATAGTCGTTGGTTGTTCCGGTTTTGCCGCCCAGAGGGTGCTTCAGCGTGGCCGCCTGCGCGCCGGTTCCATGCTGCGTCACAGCCTGCAGGAACTGCATCATGGTGCGCGCCGTCTCCACCGAGATCACCTCGGTGACCTGCGGCGGCGGCTCGTCCATGGGCAGCCCATCCGCGCCGCATCACCTTGCGAATGGTGTGCGGCTCGATGCGGATGCCGTCGTTGGGAAAGACGCTATAGGACCCCACCTGCTCCACCAGCGAGATGTCCGCCGCGCCGATTGCCACGGGCAGAAACTCCGGAATGTTGCTGGTGACGCCAAAGCGATGCGCTGTTTCGATCACCGAGCGAATCCCCACCTTATCCGCCAGCTTCAACGCGGGGATATTGCGCGACTCGGCGAAGGCATTGAGCAGGGTCATCGTGCCCTTGTAGTCGCCCTCGTAGTTGTGCGGCGTGTACGGCCCGTTGGGCGTGGAGAAGCTCACCGGGCCATCCACGATGAGGTCAGTTGGCTTGGCCCCCGCCTCCACCGCCGTGGTATAGACATACGGCTTGAACGACGAACCCACCTCGCGCTCCGACTGGGTTGCGCGGTTGAACTGGGAGAGCGCGAAGTCGCGCCCGCCTACCATGGCCAGCACCTCGCCGTTGGAGTTATCGACCGCCATCATGCGATGCCTGCACGCCGGTGTCCTGCTCCAGTTGGGCGTGCTGCACCCCGTCCGCCGAACTCTCGCTCAGCCGCACATACACCACGTCGCCCACCGTAAGGAAGCTGTCTACATTCGTCTTCTGGGTCCAGGCCCAATCCGCCGGAGTCATCACCGCGCGCAGGGGCCCGATCCTCACCATCACCCGCTCCGGCTCGACCTCCGTCACCAGCGCGTGATAGTACCCGCCTCGCACGATCGAAGCCTCCCAGTCGGGATGCCTGTACGCCTCCAGGTCCGTCCCCGCCGCCGCTACATTCAGCAGATGGCCCTTCCATCCATGGCGCCGCTCATACGCCGCTGTCCCGTCCAGCACAGCCTTGTTGGCCACCAGTTGCAGGTCCAGGTCGAGCGTGGTATACACCTTGAGCCCAGCGCCCTGCACCTGGTCGGCGCCATACTCCTTCTCCAATTGCTGACGCACCTCCTCCACAAAGTAGGGCGCAACCGAGTTGGGCGGCGGTTCGATCTTGAGGCCCAGCGGCGTCGCCGCGGCCTCCTCCTCCTGCTCGCGCGCAATTTTTTTGTCGGCAAGCATCTCGCTCAGCACCAGGTTGCGCCGCCGCAACGCACGCTCCGGGTGGTTGATGGGCGAGTAGTACTCCGCACCCTTGGGCAGCGCCGCCAGCAGCGCCGCCTCCGGCAGTGTCAGATCGCCCACATGCTTGCTGAAGTAGAACTGCGACGCGGCCTCGAAGCCATACGTCCCATGACCCAGATAGATCTGGTTGGCATACATCTGGAAGATCTGGTCCTTGGTGAAGACGCGTTCGATCTGCATGGAAAGCAGAATCTCCTGCAGCTTCCGACCGTAGGTCTTTTCATTGGACAAGAACAGGTTTCGCGCCAGTTGCATGGTCAGTGTCGACGAGCCCTGCGCCCTGCTGCGCGAGTGGATGTCACGCCAGGCCGCGCCCACCGCGCGCACCAGGTTCACTCCCCAGTTCCTCTCAAATGTCTTGTCCTCGATCGACAGCAGGGCTTGGCGCAGCACCGGGGGGAAGTCCGTGTAGGGCAGCACCACCCTCCGCTCCAGCGCGAAGGAGCCGATCTCCCGTCCATGAATGTCCAGCAGCTCGGTGGTCGTATCCGGGCGATAACGTTGCAACTCAGCGATCTGCGGCAGGTCGATGGAGTACACCAGCATCAGCCCGCACATCACCCCAAACAGCGAAGACAGCCCCAGCAGCACCAGAAATGTCGCCCTTGCCGCTATATGCCGCGGACCATGCAGCAGATGGGGCCCACGCATCCTGCGCCACCACCCCCGCTTCTCCGGCTCCTGGAACTCCTGCTCGTCACTGAATAAACTGGGCACCGCACCTTCACCTTAGCATGTCAAACCGCACGAATCCCCGTGCAAATCCCGCGATGCAACCGTGCTTGTTAGTGAGCTAGATACTGGTTTTCCGCGCTCAATTCAGCCCGCTCCGATTGACGACTGGATTAGTCCTATATACAATGGATAGAGACATTCGTTCAGCATTTTCTATGTGCTGGACTGGTTTAGACTCATGAACCCACAGACAATTCCGCTCTCCGATCTCGCCGTTGGCACCCACGCCCTGATCTCAAAAATGGGGGACGATCCGCATCTTTGTTATCTGCGATGCATGGGATTCTGTCCCGGCGCGCATGTGGAGTTGATCCGGCGCGTCTCCGGCGGCGCGCTCTCGGTGTACCGCGTGGACGACGCCGATGTCGCGCTGCGCCAGGCGACGGCGGCCCAGATCTCCGTCAGGATGGAAGGCTGATTGCCAGGATTCCGAACAGTTGCGATTATTGGGCCCCCCAATGTAGGCAAATCGACGGTGTTCAACCGGCTTACCGGCCTGCGCCAGAAGGTGGGCAACTACTCCGGCGTGACCGTGGAACAGCACGAGGGCCAGATCAAGGGGACACGCACCCGGCTGCTGGACCTGCCCGGCGTCTGGAGCCTGGAAGGCGACGAGTCCGACTTGACCTCGGAGGACCAGTGCATCGCGGTACGCGCGTTGCGCGGCGAGATTGAGGGCCAGCCACGTCCCGAGGCTGTGCTGCTGGTACTGGATGCCACACAACTCCATCGCCAGATGACGCTCGCCCGCCAGGTGATCGCGCACCATCTGCCCACGCTGGTGGTGGTCAACATGATGGACGTGCTGGCCGCGCGCGAGGGCTATCTCGACCCCCTTTCGCTGGCGCAGACCCTGAACTCGCCGGTTGCCATGGTGAGCGCCGGAACGGGCGGCGGCATGGATGCCATCCAGCGATTTGTGGGGGTGAAGAACTCCGCGGCCAAGGCCCCGTTGCTGCCCGTGATGCAGCCTCACGTTGAACCGCGCCAGATCGGCTGCCCGCGCAGTATGTCGGAGATTGAAAACGAGGGTCTCTACCGCCGCCCTCTGCCCTCCGAGTGGTCGCGCCGCATCGACCACATCGCCTTGCATCCTGTCTTTGGCCCGGCCCTGTTCTTCATCATTACCCTGGGTGTTTTCCAGACCATCTTCCGTGTTGCCGCTCCGGCCAGCGCTCTCTTCCAGAAGCTGTTGACCGCGTTTGGCGCCTGGTTCGGCGCGTTCCTTCCCGCCGGATTCGTGCATTCGCTGGTGATCGACGGCCTGTGGACAGGCGTCGTCTCGGTGCTCACCTACCTGCCGCTGATCCTGCTTCTTTTCCTGGTGATCGCGTTGCTTGAAGACTCGGGCTACATGGCGCGCGCCGCAGTCATCGCCGACCGCTCGATGTACCGCTTCGGCCTCAGCGGACGGTCCTTCCTGCCGCTGCTTTCGGCTTACGCCTGCGCCGTGCCCGCCATCATGGCCACGCGCACCATCTCCTCGCGCCGCGACCGGCTGACCACCATCCTGGTCGCGCCGTTTATGACCTGCTCCGCGCGGCTGCCGCTGTACACCATGATCATCGCCGCCTTCATCCCGGACCGGCCCGTGGTTGGCCAGTTCCTGGGCCTGCGCGCCTGCGCCATGATGGGCCTCTACGCCATCGGGATGGTTGCCGCGCTGATCACATCGCGCCTGTTGCATCTCTCGCTGCTGCGCAAGGACGACGCGGCCTTCGCCATCGAACTGCCGGAGTTTCGCCTCCCCCTGTGGCGTTCGCTGGGCATCAACCTGCTGGACCGCGCGCGTATCTTTGTCAAACAGGTGGGCACCATCATTCTTGCCACCAGCCTTGCCGTCTGGGTGCTGGCCAACTTCCCCGTGCATCACGGCGAGCTCAGTCCCATTGGGCAGAGCTACCTCGGTTCCATTGGCAACGCGATGGAGCCTGCGCTGCGCCCGCTTGGCCTGGACCGCAACGTGGGCGTGGCCCTGCTGACCGCCTTCGTGGCGCGCGAGACGGTAGTGAGCACGCTGGGCACGTTGTACCAGACGCCGCAGGTCGGTCTCGCTCTGCGCCACGCCATCGGCCTGGCGGGAGCGCTCTCACTGCTGGTCTTCTTTGCCCTGGCCATGCAGTGCACCTCCACGCTGGCCACCGTCAAGCGCGAGACCAACAGTTGGCGATGGCCGCTGTTCCAGTTCGCCTACATGAGCGTGATTGCCTACAGTATGGCCTGGATCACCTTTCGCCTCAGCCTCTGGCTGCTCCATTGAAAAATCTCCACACGACGCGCGTGCCCAATGCGTGGCACACTGGTAGTCCATGGACACCCGGGACACGGAACACCTGATTGAGGCGCTGACCAACAACTGGCAGGTGGAGATGCGCGGCTATCACACCTACAATGCGCTCTCCAAGCGCGCTACCGACCCGCAGCAGTGCCGTTCGCTGCACTCGCTGGCCCTGGCCGAGCAGCACCATGCCGATCTGTGGGCCAGCCGCCTCACTGCCCTGGGCTCGCCCGTGCCGGAGTACAACGGCTCCGAGGCCGGCGAAGCCGACTCGCTGGCCAACCGCATCGGCGGTCTCGACCTAGCGCTGCGCCGCCTGGAACTGGACGAGAGCCGCGACATTGCGCGCTACGGCCATCAGATCGAGAACCTGGGCGATGAGCCGACCATGGCAATCCTGAAGGAAGTGATCGAGGACGAGCGCGACCACTACATCACACTGGGCAACCTGATCCGCCACCACCTGCCACAGTCGCAACTGGACCCGCAGCAGGCCAAGCAGGCATTCGAACAGCTGGTGGCCGCGCGCAGCAAGGGCCAGCCGCAGGCCGCAAGCTGGATTGGCGACGCCATCTACGGCGTCAACGACGGACTGGGCGCCATCTTCGGCATCGTCTCCGGAGTTGCCGGAGCGACGGAGAAGAGCCCCAGCGGCGCGCACTACGTCCTGATCGCGGGCCTGGCCGGCATGATCGCCTCCGCGCTCTCCATGGGCTCCGGAGCGTACCTTGCCGCCAAGAGCGAACGCGAGATCTACGAGGCCGAGTACGAGCGCGAGCGCGAGGCCGTGGAGTACAACGAGTCGGAGGCGCGCGAGCTGCTCTCCCTGATCTACCAGATGCGCGGCCTCACCGCCGAGGACGCCGACCACTTCGTCGGACACATCGCCCAGAAGAAGGGCCAACTGGTGGAGGCCCTCGCGCGCGAGCGCCTGCATACCACGGAGGAGGGCCTGAGCAAACCCTGGGTCTCGGCCGTCTCCGGGGCGCTCTCCACCGCCATCGGCGCCTTCATTCCGGTGCTTCCGTTCTTCTTCATGTCGGGGATTCCGGCTATTGTCGTCGCTGCCGTCATCTCGCTGATCGCGCACTTCGCGGTGGGCGCGGCCAAGTCGCTGATTACCATTCGCTCCTGGTGGTCCAGCGGCCTGGAGATGACAGCGGTTGGAGCGCTGGAAGGTGCCGTCACGTACATCATCGGCATCGGTATCGGCCACCTGGCCGGCTCCTAAGCCCCTATCGCCAGGACACTTGCGCGGCGCTCTGCCAGAGCTGCGCGGAGTGTGATATGTGTATCGGGAGGGAAATTGTAACCACCATCACAACTATGAATATCAGCCGCCGCAGCTTCCTCGCATCGCTCTCTCTTCTGCCCGCCGCGCTGGCGCGCGCGCAAAGCCAAGTGCCCGCCAACAAGAACGTCAAGTGGGCCGTGTCCTTGAACCTGTGGGGGTACTTTCCGGGGACGAAGTTCACGGACATTCTGGATGTGATGCAGGAGACGGGGTTCCCTGGGATCCGTCTGACCGGGTTTCCGGGATTTCTGAACAAGTATGGGATCACGCAGGCGCAACTGCACACGGAGCTGTCGAAGCGGAATCTGAACGCGGTGACCATCTCGTGGAACAGCCTGTCGGTGGACCCGGCGATGCGCCAGCAGACGCTGGACAGCGCGCGCGAGGCAATGAAGTTCCTGGCCGACTTCGGAGCGAACCATCTGGTGGTATTCTCGCCGGGACTGAACCGGGGAGGGACGGCCGCGCCGGGAGCGTTCGAGGAGATGTGCAAGCGCTGCAACGAGATTGGCGAGCTGGCCGGAACGATGGGCTTTACCGCCGGACTGCACAACCATATGGGACAGATGGTGCAGACGCGAGAGGAGATCGACCGGTTTATGGCGGCGGTCGACCCGAAGCTCTTCGGCTTTTCGCCGGACACAGCGCACCTGCAACTGGCGGGATGCGACGTGGTTGGGACGATCGACAAGTACAAGAGCCGCATCAAGTTCCTCGATTACAAAGACGCCAAGCTGCCTGCTGCTGCACCGGCTGCGGCTCCGGCGGCGGGTGCGCCGGGCACGACGCCAGCCGGTGGGAGGCGGCTGCGAGGCCGGCGGGCGGAGGCGGATTCATCCAGAACATCTACGACCTGGGCGACGGCGAGGTGGATTTCCCTGGGTGCCACCGCATCCTGAAGGGGATGAAGTACAAGGGATGGATCTGCGTCGATCTGGATATCGCGCGGCTCGGGCCGATGGCCGATTACGTGCGTTGCGGCACGTATGTGGTGAAGAAGCTGGAGCCGATCTATCTGTAGAGCGGCCTTATTTTGCGTGGGGGGGGTGTACCCCCCTGAAAAGTCCTAAAGTCTCCCTTCTAAAACAGTTAGGTCTGGACTAGGTCTGTACCAGGTCCGGACTTGGTCTGAACTTAGTGCCGGATAATCTAGATTAAAAAAATAGATTTTGCCCCGAAATCTGCATTATTGCCACCTACCAGGTCCGGCTGGAGACCCCTCTCCGGCACGACCTATTCGACAAACTCAGGGCAGGCTGCTGAGTGCTGCTTGCGCCCTTTGTCAATTATACCGGCGGTGTCAAGGATTGAGGATGGAATGGCAGTACGATTTTAGGGCTGAAATATAGGAGCGGGGATGCCGATAGAAGATGTGTGACATGCATCACGGAGCGGGTTTTCCACAACCGATAAGCTAAACACTCCCTCAAGATTGGACACGAGGCAACCACAACGTACGCCTGATACCCACCGGAGCAACAATCATGGCCGCGATGTACAAACTACTGGCAATACCCACTCTGATTCTTGAAGGCAAGTATCGCGGCGAACTGCGCGGAGTCACCTTTGTAGCGACGTCCGCGACCGACACCCAGAGCTGGTTCACCATCAACTGCGGGCAGTTGGATAGCGCGTTTGAAGCGATTACCACGCCGCGCTTGGCGGAAGAGATCGTGGAACGGCTCTACCACGGCGACCACGTCGTATTCCCCGGCCACTACGAGCCGGAGCAGTTCCGCAGAGGGTTCCACGCACTGCCGGAGATGCTGCGCTGCGCGTAGGGGCGGCTGGCCCATACATGCGCCAAAACGCGCATGGATGGGGCACCCGGTATTACGGAATGACAGAAGAAGAGAGACAACGACAGAGATTCTGAACCGAAGGTTCAGAATGACGGCGTAAATTACGAACCCTCTATCGCCAGACGGACCAGCCGCGGCGGTTGAGGCTGAAGAAGAGGATGGCGAGGCAGGCGGCGCTGAGGGTGAGCAGGGCGCAGCCGGGAGCGATGCGTGCGAAGAGCAGGTCGCCGACGCCGAAGAGCATGGCGTAGACCAGGGTGAAGCCGAGTATCCAGTGGAAGAAGTTGTAACGGAGAGTGGGGTTGTCCACCCCAGCGAGCAAGCTCGCCGGGAACCCCGGGTCGTGCTGGGGGTCGGAGGCGGGGGCGCAATTATCGACGGGGTCGGGGGATATAGGCCGGGCCTTCAGCCCTCGGTCATTCATTCCGTCTGTACCCAGGGCTACGCCCTGGGCTGGTATAGGACGCGCCGTTGGCGCTAAATGCGGGGATTCTTCGGTTTCGCCCTGGGCTGGTATAGGACGCGCCGTTGGCGCTAACGACGGAGATTCTGTGCTTCGCACAGAATGACGACTGTCTTGTTCGCCGGAGGGATTTGTGACGGCGCGAGCTAAATGCGGGGATTCTTCCCCTTCACTTCGTTCAGGGTCAGAATGACAAGCGCCAATTTTGGGTTGACTTTCACGGGTTGGCGGCGAGGATTCCCACCCATCGCGTAAAACAACGGCGCGATGAATGGGGCACCCAGAAGATTGGGCGAAGGAGCGCCAGCCGAGGGCGGCGGGGCGGACTCGGTCGTAGAAGGCCTGTAGGGTGGGATCCGTCTCGGGCTGGGTGGCGAGGGTGACGGCGAGCCAGATGGCGGTGGTCAACAGGGTCGTCGTCAGCATGAGCCAGGCGAAGGCGTGCGGGTCGTCCTGATTGAGGGGCGCGAGGGCGAGCGCGGGGTCGAGGCGATGCAGGGCGCGGACGATGGGCATTCCCCAGCCGCTCTCCAGGGTGAGGGAGATGGTGGCTGCGGCGGTCATTGCGGCGATCTCGCTCCAGGCGTTGATGCGCCACCAGTACCAGCGCAGGATGAAGACCAGTCCCGCACCCGCGCCCAGCGAAAGCAGGAACTTCCACGCCGTGGCGATGGAGGCGCCGTGGGTGAGCATGTAGCCGGTGGCGGCGGCGGACATGACGGCGACGAGTATGGTGGCGATGCGGGTGGCGGCGACGTAGTGGTGTTCGGATCTATCGGGCGCGAGGAAGCGCTTGTAGAGGTCGTTGACCATGTAGGACGCGCCGAGGTTGAGGTGGGTGCCGACGGTGGACATGTAGGCGGCGGCGAATCCGGCGAGCATCAGCCCGCGCAGGCTGGGCGGCAGATAGTGGACCATGACCCAGACGTAGGCCCCCTCCATGCCTCCCTGCGCGGCGGTGGGGTTGGGCAGAAGGACGAGCGCGACGAGAGCGGTGAGAATCCACGGCCAGGGGCGGAGGGCGTAGTGGGCGATGTTGAACCAGAGGGTTGCGCCGAGGGAGTGCTTTTCATTCTTCGCGGAGAAGATGCGCTGCGCGATGTAGCCGCCGCCGCCCGGCTCGGCCCCCGGATACCAGCTTGCCCACCAGTTGAGCGAGAGCAGGACAAGGAAGCTGAGGAAGAAGGGCGACGCGGAGGATGGGATGAAGGCGAGGGTGTCGCGCGGGCGCGGACGGCGGTGGAGTGCGCGGCGTCGAAGGCGCGGACGTGGGCGGCCAACGGGCCCATTCCGCCGACGGCATGGACGGCGAAGTACGCCAGCAGGATGACCATGGACATCTTGAGGACGAACTGGACGAGGTCGGTCCAAAGGACGGCCCAGAGACCGGAGACGGCGTTGTAGGCAAGGGTGAGCGCGAGGCAGCAGAAGACCCCGGTGAGCTGCTGGCGGGTGGTGGTGAGGCCGAGGGTGAGGGCGAGGATCTTGGCCATGGCGAGGTTGACCCATCCCAGGATGATGGTGTTGACGGGGAAGGCGAGGTAGATGGCGCGGAATCCGCGCAGGAAGGTGGCGGGCGGGCCGGAGTAGCGCAGCTCGGCGAACTCCATGTCTGTGAGGACGCGGGCGCGCCGCCAGAGTGGGGCGAAGAAGAAGACGGTGAGCATTCCGCTGAGCAGGAACGACCACCAGAGCCAGTTGCCGGCGATGCCCTGGGCGTAGATGAGGCCGGTGACGACCAGCGGGGTGTCCGCGGCAAAGGTGGTGGCCACCATGGACGTGCCGGCCAGCCACCAGGAGACGTTGCGCCCGGAGAGGAAGAACTCGCCGATGTTGCCCGAGGCGCGCTTCATGTAGAAGAAGCCGATGGCGAGGTTGACCGCGAAGTAAGCGGCGATCACCAGCCAGTCGAGCGGGGTCAGGATCATCGTGCCTCTCTATGGGGAGCCGGTCAGCCGCTTACTGCTTGGAGAGGTCGAAGACCTTGTCCATGAGCGTCCATCGGCGGACGGGGTCCGCGCCCTCCGGCACGTCCTGGAACTCCGCCATCGATGCCTCCCACTCCTGCACCTTGGGATTGGCGCGGTCCATCTCCGCCTTCTTATCCAGGGAGAAGCTGTCGTTGACGTCCATGATCATGAACAGCCGCGTACCGGAGAGGTAGATCTCCATGGCCAGGATGCCGGCATCGAAGAGACTGTCGCGGACCTCCGGCCATATCTTCTCGTGGCGGCGCTTGTACTCGGCGATCTTCTTGGGGTCGTCCTGCAGGTCGAACGTAAGACAGTACCTTGGCATTGTTCCTCCGTGGATTTCGGTTGTGTTGTGGCGGCGGTCTGACGGATTCGAGTTGCCCGGCAAGCTCGCCGCTGTTCCCTGAGCAGCCTATCATTGAGGAAAGTGTGGGCGCAAAGGCCGCACACAGAGGCTGTGCGTGGAATGATTGGCGTGCTACCCTCAGAGCGCAGCGGAATTGCGCGATTGGCGTATGCAGCCAGCGCGAGCATGGGAACAAATCCCGGGCGATGCGAATGGGGAAGCCGAGCAGTACCAACCCAGAGCGCGTAGCAGCACGTCCCTTTGCCGATAGTTGCGGCAAACTTGCGCGCCTGTGCGCGTGGCTGGGCCTGGCGGCCTGGGTCGGCGATTGGGATTTGTGGGGGATTAACAACTTCAGCGCGCGCGCAGACGCAGGCTACAACGCTTCCGCTGATAATTCCCTCGGCTGCCGCGTTCGACGCGCAGGGCAATCTCTACTTTGCGGAGACAGGCAATCACGTCGTTCGTAAGGTGACGGCCGGTGGGGTGATTACCACGGTTGCGGGCAACGGGGCGCAGGGCTTTGCCGGCGATAACGGCCCGGCAACGGCGGCGGAGCTGGATTCGCCCGCTGGAGTTGCGCTGGACGCTGCGGGCGACCTCTACATTGCGGACAGCCACAACCAGCGTGTGCGCGAGGTTGCGGCGGCGACGGGAACCATTACGACGATTGCCGGGACTGGCGTTGCGGGCTACAGTGGCGACGGCGGCGCGGCGACGGCGGCGAGGCTTGATCTGCCTACCGCGCTGGCGCTGGATGCGGCGGGAAATTTATACGTGGCGGATACCGGGAACCACCGCGTGCGGCGGATTGCGGCCGGGACGGGCTGGATTACGACGGTTGCGGGAAACGGCGTGGAGGGTTACGCGGGAGATGGAGGCGCTGCGACGGCGGCGAATCTCGATTCGCCCAATGGACTGGTGCTGGATGCGGCGGGAAACCTGTACATCGCGGACACGCAGAATGGGCGAGTGCGTGGGGTGAATTCGACGACGGGTGTCATATCGACTATTGCGGGTACGGGGGCGGTGGGCGGCAACGTGCAGGTCTTTGGCGGCGACAATGGCGCGGCGACGGCGGCTAGGCTTGGCACTGCCGCGCGGGTTGACGATGGATGGGGCGGGCAATCTATATTTTGCGGACAGCGCGAACCATCGCATCCGGCGCATCTCGCCCACGGGAACGATTACGACGGTTGCGGGGCAGGGTACCGAGGCGTTCGCGGGAGACAATGCAGCGGCGTTTGCGGCCAGCCTGGACTCGCCGCAGTCGGTCGCGGTGTCGCCCGCCGGACAGCTTACGCTCGTCGATACGGGCAACCAGCGGGTGCGCCAGCTCGATGCGCAGACCACGCCAGCGATCCATACCATTGCGGGACTAGGAACCACGACGCCGGGTGCGCTGACGTTGAGCGGGCCGACTGTGACTGCCTATGGCAGCGGCACGGTGACTGCAACACTGGTCACATCGACGAATGCAACCGGCAGCGTTACATTTTTGGAGAGCAGCGGCGGAACGCAGGTTGCGCTGGGCGCGGCGGGGCTGAATGCAGACACGGCGAGCTTCAACACGTCCGCGCTGGCGGCTGCGGCGTACAACCTGAGCGCGACGTATGCGGGGGATGCGAGCCACGCTGCTGCGCAGTCTGCGGTATTGGCGATGACGGTGTCGCCGCTGGGTATTACGGCTGCGGTGAATCCCGCGTCGGTGTTTTATGGGCAGAGCATTCCTGCGTTGAGCGGCACACTCAACGGAGTGCTGGCGCGGGACGCGGGGAAGGTTGCAGCGAGCTACAGTACGAGTGCGGCGAGCCTGTCGCCGGTGGGCGTTTATCCCATTGCAGCGACGCTGACGGGAAGTGCTGCTGGGAACTATTCGGTGAGTGTGACACCGGCGGCCAACCTCAGCATTGCGCAGGCGCCGTCGCTGACGGGGCTGACGGCTTCGAGCAGCGCGCCAGGGTTGGGGCTTCCGGTTACGCTGACGGTGCAGGCGACGAGCACGACCAGCGGCGTGCCGACGGGCAAGGTGACGCTGATGGATGGGGCGACATCCCTCGCAGTGGTGCCACTGGCCGGGGGCGGGGCGACGTTTACCACCAGCGGGCTGGCGCAGGGTGGGCATAGTTTGAGCGCGACGTATGGCGGCGATACGAACTTCCTGCCAAGCAACTCGGCGACGGCGGAGCTGGCGGTTGGCGCGGCGTCGGATTTCGCGATGACGGCGACGGGCGCGACCTCGCAGAGCATTCCGGCGGGCAGCGCGGCGACGTACAGCTTCTCGGTCGCAATGCTGGGCGCGGCGATGGCGAGTCCAATCACGCTGGCGGTGCAGGGAGTGCCGACGGGGGCAACCTCGTCGATCAACCCGTCGTATATTCCGCCCGGAGGCGCGGTGACGAACTTTACGCTGACGATTCAGACACCGCTGCCACTCGGCGCATTGGAGAGGAAGACGCGGCCGGGAGAGTTGGGAGTTATCGGAACACAAGCGGCCTGGGCGATTTTGCTGCTGCCGATGATTGCGTTTGTGCGACGGCGCAAAAAGATTGTTGTGATTCATGTGCGTCCTATGCTGCATTCTGCTAGCAATGCTGGCGATTGGCTGCGGCAATCGGATTAATGTGGACAATGCGTCGGTTCAATCGACGACGTATACGCTGACTGTGACGGGAACGGCGACTGGGCCAACGGGCAACGCGCTAGTGCATTCCACAGTTGTGACGCTGCAGGTGTTGCAATGACGCGGCCCTTCAGCGTCACCTAAAAGCCGGCCATCAGGGAATAGTATTTCCTGGATCTGTTTCGAGAGCTGAAGAATATGGCTCCCAAACAGGAGCCTCCGGCCAGCAGCAGGTAAATCAAGGCTGCGCCGCCCTCAGGAACTGCCGGTGCTCTGGCGATGACCTGGCTTCCCGACATTTGGCCGCTTTGCAAGGCCACTGCATCACGGTCAAGGTTGTAAATCTGGAAGACCCCTGTATCCGAGGGGTTTGGGAAACTGACCCAGTCTCCCACACCACCACCGTTGGGATAGAATCCGTAAAATTCTATCGACCCCGGCCCGATGCTGTAATTCCAGATGAGAGCCGTGGCCGTTGCCGACAGCGCCGAACCTGAGTCAAAAACAGAGGAATCGGATGGCGTAAGGAGAAGCGTGGTTGTGCCGTCAGTGATTGTAATGTTCCAACTTACAGTGTCAGCGGTAGTTAGAGTCCCGATCGTTCCGTTCGTCGTTATGGTACCGGTCATGCTGCCAATGCCGACCGTCTGATTAACTGTGTAGTTAATGTCCTGGCCCTCAAAAACGGTTGGCGCGACTATGGCGGCGAAGAATACTAGCGCGGGGGTGATAAGCAAAGTCTTTCGCATCTTTAGAAGCCCTCTATGGCGATTGCGTCAGATTTGTCCGTAACTCTATGACTAAACACATTCCAATACTACTGTCCCCCAATGCTTTTGCCCGACGTCTAAAACTGTCAAGACTGATAATAATTGCGACTAGTTGCAATTGCTTGCATGTTCTATCCCGGCCCGAGGAGGCGGAGCAGGAAGAAGAGGGCGACGCCGGCGAAGAAGACGAGGGCCATGCGGACGCCGGGCTCGCGGTTGACCTCGGGGACGAGGTCGGTGGCGGCGACGTAGATGGTGACGCCGGCGGAGAGCGGCAGGCCGGCCTTGACCCATCCCGGCTCGAGGTTGATGGCGAGAACTCCGAGCACGGTGGTGGCGCCGAGGAAGAGCGCGGAGTTGAGCGCGGCGCGGCGGCCCTGTCCGCCGGCGAGCATGACGGAGGCGACGGTGAAGCCTTCGGGAATCTTGTGCAGGAAGATGGCGATGAAGAGCACCCAGCCCAGCCATGCGGAGATGACAAAGCCGGAGCCGATGGCGACGCCGTCGAAGAAGGTGTGGGTGGCCAGGCCGAGCAGGACGGAGTAGCTGCTGCTTGCTTGGAGAGGAATTCGTGCGCGTGGGTCTCTTCGCCGAAGTGGAAGTGGGGGACGAGGGTGTGCTCCAGCAGATGGACCACGCAGTAGCCGATGAGGATGAGCGGCCGCCGTGCGGCCAGCGCCGGCGTTCAACTTGAAGGCCTCGGGCAGCATCTCCAGCAGCGCGGCGGAGAGCATGAAGCCGGCGCCGAGGGCGACGAAGTAACGCAGCGCGCGGGCGGAGGGCGAACGCAGGACGAGGAGGAATCCGCCGAGGTAGTCGGCCAGCCCGGCGAAGAGGCCGAGCGCAAGGGCCATCCAGAAGCGCGACGCGGAGATGGTTGTGAGGTGCATCGTGATCTATCCGCTATGGCGAATGTTGAGCACATCGCCATCTTTGACGGGATAGTCCTTGCCCTCCAGGCGTAGGGTACCGGCGGCGCGCGCGGCGGCCTCGGAGCCTGCGGCGAGCAATGTGTCCCAGTGGATGGTTTCGGCGCGGATGAAGTGCTTCTCCAGGTCGGAGTGGATGGCCCCGGCGGCCTCCTGCGCGCGGCAGTTGAGGGGGATGGTCCAGGCGCGTGTCTCCGGCTCGCCGATGGTGAAGAAGCTGGCGAGGCCTAGCAATTCGTAGCTCTTGCGGATGAGGCGGACCAGGCCGCTCTCGGTGAGGCCATAGCCTTCGAGGAACTCGGCCGCTTCGTCGTCTTCCATCTCGGCCAGCTCGGCCTCCACCTTGCCGCAGATGGCGGTTGCGCCGGAGTTGGGGCGCGCGGCCGCTTCGGCAAGGCCGTACTTCGCGACCGCGGCTTCCACGTCCGCGCCCAGCGTGGTGCTTTCGGAGATGTTGAGGACGTAGAGGATGGGCTTCTGCGAGAGGAACATGAATCCGCGGACGAGCTTCTTCTCGTCGGGGGTAAGCTCCATCTCGCGCAGCGGCTTCTCGGCCTCGGTCTGCGCCTTGCAACGCAGAAGCAGGGCGTGCTCGCGCTCCAGCTCGGCGGTCTTCTGCTTCTTCATGTCCTTGGCGACGCGCTCCAGGCGCTTATCGATCTGGCCGAGGTCGCTGACGATGAGGTCGATCTCAACATTGCCGAGGTCGCGCAGCGGATCGATGGGGCCGACGTGGGGGATGGTGTCGTCGTCGAAGGCGCGCAGGACGTGGATGATGGCATCGACGTTGCGCAGGCTGGTGAGGAAGGAGGTTTCCTTCAGCGCCTCTTCGCCGATGGCGGCGAGGTCGGCGTACTCCACCGTGGCGTAGACGGTTTTGCGGGTGCCTGCGAGAGCGGCGAGCTTGTCCAGGCGATGGTCGGGGACCTTGGCGATGCCGATGTGCGCCTCGCGTGAGTGGCCGAAGCTCTCCGTCTTGGCCTTGGTGAGGATTTTGAAGAGCGAGGTCTTGCCCACCTGCGGCAGACCGATGATTCCAGTTTTCATGTATCTATGATTCTAACTGCTGGGAGGGCGCTCGCCTGACGGCTCTGCGGCCATGAGCAGGATGACGCCAAGTCCGAGGAAGAGTGCCGAGCCTTCGAACTTCTCAGAGAGGGCGTGCAGGCGGTCGAAGTCGATGCGTACGGGGTTGCTGGTGGGGACGGAGGCGATGTCGCCACCGGCGGCGGCGCGATCGCGCTCCATGGCGGGAATGATGCCGGCCTGGACGTATAGTGTTGCGCCGATCATGAGCACAACGAGCACGATCTGCGCGAGGAGAATCCTGCGTGCGCGTGCCGAGGAGCGGAGCCAGAGCAGAAACGTGGCAATGATGAAGAGGAGGCCCGCGGCGTGACCGAGGCGATTGAGCGAGGTGATGCTGCCGTCGATGAGCACGGCGAACTGCCGGTTGGCACCCATCACTTTGAATGCTGTGGGCGCTTCCACGAAGGCGAAGAAGATGAGCCCGCCGACCCAGACGACGATCGCAAACAGACGCAGCGCGCGCAGAAGGGCGTTCATGTGTCGATAGTAGCCGAACCGGCGTTCTGGGGTGCAAAGGCAGAAGCAGATTCCTTCGCTACGCTGCGGAATGACAAACAAATAGTCAATGACAACGGCATCCCACCCATTCCGCAAAGAACGCGGAATGAATGGGGCACCCGGCAAGAGCGAAGGGAGCGACAGAGATTCTGGCCTTCGACGATGCTCAGGCCAGAATGACGATCTGAAAGTGCGCTGCGGAATGACAAACAACGATACGACTAGACCAGGTCGCGACCGATGAGGCGGCGGATGCGTTCCTTGGTCGGCGGATGGGTGGAGAAGAGGCTGCCCACGCCGCCGCCGATCAGCGGCGCGATGATGAACAGGTGCGCGGTGGAGGCTGTCGCCTGTAGCGGCACGCGCCTGGAGTAGTCCTCCAGCTTCTGTAGCGCGCTGGCCAGCGCGTAGGGGTTGCCGGTGGTATGCGCGCCGGTGGCGTCGGCCTCGTACTCGCGCGAGCGCGAGATGGCAAGCTGGATGAGGGTGGCCGCAATGGGCGCCACGATGAGCATCAATAGCGCACTAATCCCGCCGCCGCGGTCGCGGCGTCCGCCGCCCCCGCCGTAGCCGAAGAGCGATGCCCAGTAGCCCATCCGAGCAATCATGGTGATGGCGCCGGCCAGGGTCGCGGCAATCGAACTGGTGAGGATGTCGCGGTTCTTGACGTGGCCCAGTTCGTGCGCCAGCACTCCCTCCAGCTCCTCGTCCGTCAGCAGGCCGAGGATTCCGTGGGTGACGGCGACCGACGCGTGCTGCGGATTCCTGCCGGTGGCAAACGCGTTGGGCGATTCGGTGGGAATCATGTAGATCTTCGGCATGGGGATGCCATCCTTCGCGGCCAGGCGCTCGACGACCTCGTAGGCGCGCGGCATCTGCTCGCGAGTGACCGGCTGCGCGCGGTACATCTTCAACGCGATCTTGTCGGAGAAGAAATACGCGGTAAAGTTCATCGCAACCGAGATGGCGAAGGCGACGATCATTCCGTTCTGGCCGCCGATGCGCTCTCCGATGAAGACCAGAAGCAGCATCAGTCCAACCAGCATCAATGTCGATTTAAAGGTATTCATGGGGTCCTCTGGCCGCGCGGGCTGCCTGATGCAGCCGTGCCTGCCCTGTTACTGATTAGACGCGTCAGGCGGTGCTTGGCTGCGGGTCATCGCGCGGCGCAGAACGATGTCGAAGGCCGTCTTGTGCGCGGCGTACTCGGCCTCGCTCAAGCGGCCGGCAAGGCGGTCCGTTTCCAGCACAAAGAGCTCATCCTTGAGCGCGTGCAGCAGCACGCCCGGCCCAGTGGCGGGCGCGGCGGCAGGATAGACTGCGCTTTGGGCGGCGGCCAGCGACGAGGCTTCCGCGGAGGGGACCCCGCCGGCAAACGCACCGGCAGGAGCGGGCTGACCGGCCTTGAGCATCACTGCCGCACCCACTACCAGGGCCAGACCCAGCGTGGCCAGGATCAGCCACTTGTACTTCGCCCAGGGATCGTTGGCGCCATTGGGGTCGTCCGGCGCGCCCAGCCCGCCTCCGGGCCGCGTGCCGTTAGATGCTTGCTGCTGGCCACCAGCTTGCGATGCACCCTGCGCGTCCTGCTGCTCCTGCGGCAACTGACCGGTGCCCGCAATGGAGAACTGCACCGGCTGCGCAGGGAGCGGATCATGGTCGTCGTAGCTCTGCGCATTGGGGTCCTGGTCGATCGGCTGGAACTGCGACAAACCCTGGAACTGCATGGTCTTGGGCAGCATCACCGCGACATCGCCGGTGGGAACTGTAAGCTTGAGCGAAAACGCCTGTTTGCCGTTGTAGGGCAGGGTGTAGACCACCTGAAAGCGGGTCTCGCCGGGGCGCACGGGAAAGGTGAAGGCATAGTGTCCGCCGGCCGCGTCCAGGGTCTTGACCTCGGTGTTGGTGGGCAGGCCGCCGGGCGAGCTGGCCAGCGTCTGCACAATGGCCGCGCCCTTGGGCAGGTAGAAGTCGAAGGTGTTTCCGCCGTACTCGGTGCGCGGCGGCGTGGATGCGTTCTGGACAAAGAAGTTCTCGGCAATGTTAAGGAGCTTGCCGCCGGTGTCGGTCTCCGCGCGCAGGACCAGGGCCTCGCCGGTGATGCCGTCGATCTTGGCGGCGGAGTCGTAGACATCGATCTCGACGCTGCTGGTGCCGGGCGGAACGCTCTTGAAGTACTCCGCGCCATGATGGGTGACGTGGAGCAGAATCTGGCCGCCGTCGGGCGCGGTGGCCTGGAAGCGGCCCTGCGCGTCGGTGGTGACCTTGGTGAGCTCGTCCATGCTCTGCGCGGTGTTGATGACGGCGATGGTGTCGCCCGGCGAGGGCTTGCCTGTGGTGCGGTCGGTGACCGTGCCGGTGATGGTGCGCGGCGAAGGCAGACGCGGTGAGAAGTGCCGCGGAAAGGGCAGGGAGGAGGATGCGGGCGGTTCGGGTCAGGATAGGCACGGGCTAGTGGGTCCAGTTCTCAATCGTCAGATTGGGGATGCGGCTGAATTCGCGTTCATTGTTGGTGACAAGGGTAAGGCCGAGTTGAAGGCAGTGGGAGGCGATCCAGAGGTCGTTGGCACCGATGATCTGGCCACGCTGCTGGAGGTCGAGACGGATCTTGGAGTAGAACTTCGCAACTTCCAGATCCATAGAAAGTACGGGCACCGCTTGAATGAATATCTCGAGCGCCCTCAGAGATGCGGGATACCGGTCGCTCTTTTCGGCCCCCATGCGAAGCTCCCCATACGTGACAACAGACATGGCAAGATCGCCTGCGCGATGGCTGCGAAACCGGCTGGTTACTTTTGGGTATTTCTGCCTCGCGATGAAAGCACAGGTATCGGTGTCGAGCATGTAAAGCATATTCACCAGCCCTTGACCGGCTCAGGCGGCGGATCATTTCTGCCATCTTTGAAAAAATCGTCTGCTATCCCGGCGAATGCATCGTAGGCATCCATCAGGGACACTTCTTTGGGCTGACGAATGATAATGTCCTCCCCTTGCCGGATCAGTTCAACCTGCGTGACTTTCAGGCGGAACTCCTTGGGGAGGCGGATGGCCTGACTGTTTCCCGATTTGAAGACTTTGGCTATCGGCATTTTCCGGTTCCTCACTCGAACCATTTAGATAAAAGTATATACGCAACGTGCATACATTTCAACCTACGCCCTGGCGCGGGTGCTCTTGATGCCGCGCGCGATGAGGGCTTCCATCTCGGCGATGACCTGGGCGGCCTCGTCTTCCAGGGCCTTGCGCTGCTCGTTGTAGTCGGCCTGGGGATACTTGCCTGCCTGGAACTCGAAGTTGAGGTCGCGCAGGTTCTCGTAGATGGCCTCCTTGCGCTCGCTGAGGTAGTCGACGCGGGTCTTGTCGGCCTGCACGAAGGGATTGCGCTCCGGCCAGAAGATGTAGGCGAAGCTGCCGAGGATGAGGGCGAAGATAGCGGCGATGAGGGTCATTCAGTACTCCGTCTCGCGGCGGATGCGATCGCGTAGGGCCGCGTCCTGAGGATTGAGTTCGCCGGGAGAGGCGAGGTCTGGGCCTAATCCGGCCGTACCGGCCAGGGCGAGCGAGCGACGCTTCCAGAGCCAGACGATGCCGAAGGTGCCCAGCGTGGCGAGGATAAAGATTACGGCGGGAACGATCCATGCCGCGTTGTCGAAGCCGCCGCGGATGGGCGCGGCAAGAATCGTCGCGCCATACTTCGCCTCGAACCACTGCAACACCTGGGTGTCGGACTTGCCACTGTCGATCTGTGCGTGCAGTTCGGGAATCATGCGCGCCGAATCGACACAGCCAACGTGGTTGCATTCGAGCAGGATTTGCTCGCATCCGCAACTGCACATGAGCTCGTGGCCGAGGCGGTCGAAGCGCGACCTGCCCGCGCCCAGCATGACGAGGGTGACCACGCAGAGCAGGGCGAGCTGGAGGGTGCGCGCCCAGAAGATTGGGTTTTGCGTCCAACGCCGCGATTCGAAGCTGACCTCAGCGGCTAAAGCCGGATTGGAATTAAACCCTTTACGGCACGGCTGAAGCCGTGCCCTTAACGAGCCGCCGCCATGTAGGTTATCAAGCATGGGCTGAAGCCGTGCCCTTAACGAACCGCCGCCATGTAGGTTATCAAGCATGGGATGAAGCCATGCCCTTAACGAAACGCCGATGTTATGCGGGTTCTTACGCATGGGGCACCCTGGCAACTACGTGGGTTGCGCCCAGAGGCGCGGCGGGCGGAAGGGCGAGCGAATCTCCCAGGCGCTGGCGTACGGGCGTGCGGACGAGATTGGGGACCAGGGCGATGAAGGTCCCTGCCACCACAATCGCCACGCCAATCCAGATCCAGGCGATCAGGGGATTGAGGAAGACCTTGATGATGGGGCGGCCGCTGTCCGGATTACGGCCCTCGAAGACGCTGTAGAGGTCGGCATCGGCGCGCGAGTGGAGGGCCACGATGGTGGAGGCCTGCTGGTGGTCCGTGCCGGCGAAGTAGGTGCGCTTCTCCGGCGCAAGCTGGGTTACATACTTGCCGCCGCGATAGACATCCAGCAGGGCGTAGTCGGTGTCGTACTCCGGCTTGGAGTCCTGGGTGATGCTCTGGCAGACCAGGCGATAGGGGCCGATGGCAAGGGTGTCGCCGTAGCTCATCTCCATCTCGGCGGCGTGGTTGAACGCTCCTCCGGCGATGCCGATGAACATGACCACAATGCCGAAGTGGATGATGTATCCGCCGTAGCGCCGGGTGTTGCGGCGGGTGAGGAGCAGCATCGAGGACGAGCAGATTCTTGCCGGTCTGGGTGCGGACCACCGATGGCGCCGCGCAGGAACTCCTCGACGATGGCGGTAATGACGCCCGCGGCCAGGGTGAAGGCGATGAGCGAGAAGAAGGTGGACTGCCATGTCGTCGCCATCGTTCCAGGGACGGACGCCGGCGATCATGAGAACGATGGCGGTGGCAGCCATGGCGATCGCGGGCAGAACGAAGTTGCGGCGGATGGAACGCAGCGTAGTGGAGCGCCACGCCAGCAGCGGGCCGATGCCGGTGAGGAAAAGCAGGAACAGGCCGATGGGGATGTTGACGCGGTTATAGAAGGGCGCGCCCACGGTGACCTTGGAGCCGTGTGACGTACTCGGTGAGCACGAGGAAAGAGCGTGCCCCAGAGTACGGTGAAGCAGGCGGCGAGCAGGATCATGTTGTTGAACAGGAAGCTGGACTCGCGGCTGACCAGCGACTCCAGTTTGTTCTCCGACTTGAGGTGGTCGCGCTGCATGAAGAAGGTGAAGAGGCAGACCGGCGAAGACGATGATGATGAAGGTGTAGAACCACGCGCCGATGGGCGACTGGGCGAAGGCGTGCACCGAGCTGACGATGCCGGAGCGGGTGAGCAGCGTGCCCAGGATGGTGAGCATGAAGGTGGAGAAGATGAGCCAGACGTTCCAGTTCTTCATCATGCCGCGCTTTTCCTGCATCATGACGGAGTGGAGAAAGGCGGTGCCGGTGAGCCAGGGCATGAGGGATGGCGTTCTCCACCGGGTCCCAGCCCCAGTAGCCGCCCCAGCCGAGGACAGAGTAGGCCCAGTGCGCGCCCATGAAGATGCCGCAGGTGAGAAAGAGCCAGGTGACCATGGTCCAGCGGCGGGTGATGTGGATCCACTTCTCGCCGGGATAGCGCATCATCAGCGCGCCCAGGGCAAAGGCGAAGGGGACGGCGAAGCCGACATAGCCGAGGTAGAGCATCGGCGGATGGATCACCATCTCGGGATACTGCAGCAGCGGGTTGAGGCCCGCGCCGTCGGACGCGACCGGCCCCGGCGCGATGGAGAACGGAGTTGCGGCAATAGTCAACAGCAGAAGAAAGAAGACCTGGATGGCAGCCAGAATCACGGAGGCGAAGGCGGTGAGGCGGACGTCGACACGGTGGCGTACCCGCAGGACGAAGCCGTAGGCGCTGAGCAGAAAGGCCCACAGCAGGAGCGAGCCTTCCTGACCGCTCCACAGCGCGGCAAACTTGTAGGCGGGATTCAGCGCGATGTTGCTGTGCGCGCGGATGTACTCGACGGAGAAGTCGTTGGTGAAGGCGGCCCAGACCAGGGCAAACGCAGCGCAACAGAGGACGACGAAGCTGGCGATGCCGGCGCGGCGGGCGGTCTCGCCAAGGCGACTCGAGTTGGCCTCGGGGATGCCGAGCGACGCGACCGAGCCAACGCATTCCAGCGGGCCAAAGTGCAAGCGATCCGACGAGGAAGTTAAAGGCAGTAAGCCTGAGCGCGAGCAGCAGACAGAAGCTTCCGAACTCCGGCATGGGGTGAAGGCTGCATCTCAATCCCATTGTCGCAGATAACAGGGCCGAAAGTCATGCAGGGTGTGACGTATGTCACAGGCTGTTAGCTTTGTGGGAATGCGCGCTGAAGACGGCATCGCGTTAGGCTGACGATCTGCTGGCTACCTGCTGGAGCAGATGGCGCAGGTTGGCGAGCAGCAGGTCGGGCATCAGCGGCTTCAGCAGGAAGCGCACGTGCAGGCCGGCGTACTCGCACTCGGCCTCCTCCAGGCCGCTGATCACCATGACGGGCAGATCGGGATGGGTCTTACGCAGTTCGCGCACGAACTCCGAACCATTCATGCCGGGCATTACGTGGTCAGTGATGACGGCGTCGATGACAGCGGGGAACTTGTCGTTCAGGAACTGCTCGAGAGCGCGTGCAGGATCGAGCGCCGCGATGACGAAGTATCCTGCCCGACGCAGGATGGCCTGGCGGGTGGTGGCCTGGATGGCGTTGTCGTCGATCAGAAGGATGACCGGGGTCTTCACCTGGTGAATGGTTTCAGGGGGGAACTGCGGTTCACGCTCCATCACATCCATACCCCCTGGCCCGTCTGACGGGAGTGCCGTGTGAGCCGTCGGCTCGCCCCCCGCCCGCACTCTGGCTCCGCGTACCAATGTTAGGATGCGGCGATCGCGGTCAGCGTTTGCCTATGGTGGCAAATTTTTGCCGGCGGCAGGCGCTGTTCGCTGGCCAAGCAGCCCGATTCTGCGCTGGACTGACTACCGGCCAAACATTTAGAGTTTCCTCGCACCATTAACCCCCACAAGCACGCACCACGAACTCGCCGTTCAAGGACAGGCCACTGTGAACCTCACCTACATCGACTGGCTGATTATGCTGGTCTACTTCACCTTTGTGCTGGGCATCGGATTCGCCCTGAAGCGCTACATGCGCACCTCCAACGACTTCTTTCTGGCGGGGCGCGCCATCCCCGCATGGGTCTGCGGACTGGCCTTCATCTCCACCAACCTGGGAGCGCAGGAGGTGATCGGGATGGGCGCGTCGGGCGCCAAGTACGGCATCCTGACCAGCCATTTCTACTGGATTGGCGCGATCCCGGCGATGTGCTTTGTGGGCATCTTCATGATGCCCTTCTACTACGGGTCGAAGGCGCGCAGTCGTGCCGGAGTTCCTGCGCATGCGCTTCGACGAGAAGACGCGCGCGGTGAACGCCTTCTCGTTCGCGTTCATGACGATTTTTTCTTCGGGCATCTCGATGTATGCGATGGCGCTGCTGATCCAGGAGCTGGGGCTGTTCCACAACATCCTGCCCGACGCCTACATCTTCCACGTCTCCATCATTCTGTCGGCGCTGATTGTGCTGGGATACATCCTGCTGGGCGGACTGACCAGCGCGATATACAACGAGGTGCTGCAATTCTTCCTGATCGTTGCCGGACTGCTTCCGCTGGTGTGGATCGGGCTGCGCAACGTGGGCGGATGGCAGGGCATCAAGCACACCCTGCCTGCCAACATGACCCACAGCTGGCAGGGCATGGCGCACGCCAACACCAACGCGCTGGGGGTGGAGTGGTTCGGCCTGGTGATGGGGCTGGGATTTGTGTCCAGCTTTGGCTACTGGTGTACCAACTTCCTGGTGATCCAGCGGGCGATGGCCGCCGACTCGGAGGACTCCGCGCGCAAGGTGCCGCTGATTGCCGCCGTGCCCAAGATGTTTCTGCCATTCCTGGTGATTCTGCCGGGGCTGATCGCGGTCTCCGTCACATCGCATGTCGCAGGTATTGCAACTCCGGCAGCCAACCACGCTTACGTGGACGCGCAGGGCAAGCCGCTGCCGATGGATGAGGCGCATCCCCATGGCATTATCCCGGTAAAGACCGACCCCATCACAGGCAAGGACGTGGTCGACTCCAACGGCGTGCTGGTGTACGACTACAACAAGACCATCCCCGTGATGCTGCTGACGTTCTTCCCCACCGGAGTGCTGGGACTGGGCCTGACAGCGCTGCTGGCCAGCTTCATGTCCGGCATGGCAGGCAATGTGACCGCGTTCAACACGGTATGGACGTACGACATCTATCAGGCGTACATCAACAAGAATGCAAGCGACGCGCATTACCTCTGGATGGGTCGAATGGCGACCATCGGGGGGATTGTGCTGTCGATTGGCGCGGCCTACGCCGTCACCAGCTTCAACAACATCATGGACGCGCTGCAACTGGTGTTCGCGCTGGTGAATGCGCCGCTGTTTGCCACGTTCCTGCTGGGCATGTTCTCCAAGCGGACAACCGGCCACGGGGCCTTCACCGGGTTGGTGGCGGGTACACTGGGCGCGCTGGTCCACCACGGCCTGACCCTGCCGCTGGGCGATGCGGCGGGCATCCACGGCGGATGGATCACCGTGCTGCACCGCTATCCCAGCGACATGGCGCAGAACTTCTGGACCGCAATCTTCGCCTTCAGCATCAACCTGGTGGTTACGATTGTGGTATCGCGCATGTCTGCCCCGCGTCCTGAGCCTGAGCTTGCGGGCCTGGTGTACTCGCTTACGCCCAAGCCGGTGGAAGCCGATAAGGCGTGGTACATGAGGCCGACCGTATGGGCGCTTGCCGTGCTGGCCATGGCGGTGGTGCTGAATATTATCTTTGCTTGAAACAGTGGGTAGTGGATAGTTGATAGTGAGTAGTTGAGATCAGCCAGCTACTAACTACTACCCACTCACCACTACCAACTATCCACTGGAGTCAATATGGGTCTCGACATTCGCATTCCACTCGGCCTGGTCTTTCTGCTGATTGGCGGCATCATGGGCGTCTTCGGATTGTTTACGCAGGGCGACGCCGCGCTGTACCAGAAGTCGCTGGGCATGGACATCAATCTGGTCTGGGGCGGCATCATGTTCGCCTGCGGGGCGATCCTGTTCTTCTTCGGCAAGCGCAAAAAGGCGACGGACGCGCCCGCTGCCCCCGTGGATGCTGCCAGGCCAGGGCACTAACGCGGCGAAGGCATTATCCTAGGCGTATTATCTGCGCAGGAGGCAACCATGGAACCTCTAGATCGCATTACCCAGGACCCCGGTATTATGGGCGGCAAACCCTGCATCCGCCGAATGCGCGTGACCGTGGGCATGATCGTCGGCCAGCTTGGCTCCGGGCAAAGCATCGATCAGGTCCTTGCCGACTACCCCTACCTTGAGCGCGAAGACATCCTGCAGGCGATCCGCTACGCCGCTTGGCGCTCTGAAGAGCGTGAGGTCACGCTGGCTTCCGCATGAAGCTCCTCCTCGATATGAACCTGTCACCTCGCTGGGTTGACTTCTTGACGGAGGCAGGATTTGAGGGTGTGCATTGGTTCACTATCGGCGCAGTCAACACGCCGGACTCCGAAATTATGGCCTATGCTCGCGGGCATGATTATGTTGTGCTTACGCATGACCTCGACTTAGGTTCAATTCTCGCTGTTACACATGGTGAGAAGCCCAGTGTCGTTCAGGTGCGGTCGCAGGATGTCAGAACAGAATCCATCGGTTTTTTGGTTGTCAATGCAATTCGTCAGATGGTTTTGGAGCTGGAGCAAGGCGCATTACTAACGATCGATTCCAAGCGAACACGCCTCCGTATTCTGCCGCTGCAATCAAAAGACAAACAAGAGATGAAGTCATGATTTGCGTCAGCACTCACCGCCGCGGCGGGACAACGTAAAACAGAATCGCGAAGTAGTGGGTGACGCTGCCGGCCAGCACAAACAGATGCCATAGCGCGTGAAAGTAGCGCAGGCGGTCGTTGGCGAAGAAGACGATGCCCAGGGTATACGCCAGGCCACCCGCAATCAGCCAGATCATTCCGGGCCAGGTAATGGCGGCCAGCAGCGGCCTTATGCCAAAGACGATGCACCAGCCCATCAGGATGTACACCGTGGCTGACGCGGCGGGAAACTTGCCGAGGGCGAGGCTCTTGAAGACCACACCGGCCACCGCCAGCGTCCACACCACGCCCAGCAGCGTCCAACCCAGCCGGCTGCGCATGGACACCAGCATGAACGGCGTATAGGTACCGGCGATCAGCAGGTAGATGGCCGAGTGGTCCAGCACATGGAAGACGTGGCGCGCGCGGGTGCGCACCAGCGAGTGATAGAGCGTGGAGCATACATAGACCATCACCAGCGTCGCGGCATAAATACTGCAACTCACAATCAGCCACGCGCTCCCATGCGACGCCCGCACGATCAGCACCACCGTCCCGGCCAGAGCGAAGGCCGCTCCCACGCCATGGGTGATGGCGTTGGCCAGAATGTCGCCCAGCCGGTACTCCGTGTGCATGGCACCATCATATTCCGCACAAACGTGCGAACATCGCCCAGTGCGCAGCGCGCATTCATACAACCTTGCGATAATCGAAGCATGAAGCGCCGCACAATCGGGCACTACGAGATTCAGCGGAAGATCGGCGCGGGCGGGTCGGGCGTCGTCTACCTGGCCACCGACACGCTGCTGCAGCGGCCCGTTGTGATCAAGCTGCTGAAGCGCGGGGCGTTGTCGCTGGAGCAGGTGCGGACGACGCAGTTGCGCGAGGCGCGGCTGGCCTCGGCCATCGACCACCCCAACGTCGCGGCCATCTACGACGTAGGCGAGGCCCCTTCGGAGAGCGGCGGCGAAGACGAGGCCTACATCGTGATGCAGTACATCCCCGGCAAGTCGCTGGACAAGGTGATTGCGGAGGGACCGGCCAGCCTGCAGCTTGTGCTCTCGGCGGGAATCCAGATCGCGGACGGCCTCTCTGCCGCGCACCATCTGGGCATCTTCCATCGCGACCTCAAACCCGCCAACGTCATGCTGACCGACGGCGGGTTGATCAAGATACTGGACTTCGGCCTGGCCCGCCGGCTGAACCCGGACGAAGCAGACTTCGATCCCACCAGCTCGGGTTTGCGCAATCCGCCGTTGATCAGGGGCGACCTACACCGCGCGCGGAGGCACCATCGCATACATGGCCCCGGAGCAGTTTGTCACGGGGCGCAGCAGCGTGCAGTCGGACGTCTTCGCGCTCGGCCTGATCCTGTATGAACTGGTGAGCGGGCGGCATCCCTTCCATCGCGCGGAGGCGCCGGAGTTCCAGACCATCCGCGCCACCCAGTTCTCCGATCCGCCCAGCCTGCGCGAGGCGGTCCCCGATCTTCCGATTGAGCTGGAGTCGCTGGTGCTGCGCTGCCTGGAGAAGCAGCCCTCGGCGCGCTTTGCATCCGCCGCCGATGTTCGCGAGGCGCTGCGCACGGTGATGAAGGCGCTGCAGCTCGACTCGGTGGGCATGCCGGGCGACACCATCTCGCAACTGCCCGCGCAAGGCCTGCTGGAACTGGAAACTCCCGAGGAGGAGAAGCGCACAACCGGCATCCTCTCCATGCTGGCCGAACGATTTCGCGAGTCGGGCGCCGGGGCCACGGCCAAGCAGAACTCCATTGTGGTGCTTCCCTTTGTGAACTTCGGCACGGTCAACTTCGGCAACTCGCTGGCGGTGGCGCAGGAGACAGTCCCCGCGCCGCTATACGGCTACGCGCTGGCCGACGCCATTGCCGCGCGGTTGGCGCGCATGACCTCGCTGGTGGTGCGTCCCTCCAGCTCGCTGATGGCCATTCCCGCGCAGCAGCTCGATCCGCTGGCCATCGGCAAAAAGCTGCTGGTGCGATTCGTGCTGGCGGGCAACTTCCTGCGCTCCGACAAGGGCTTCGACCTGAACTGGCAACTGCTGGATATTCCGACGCAGTCGGTACGCGCCGGAGGCTCCATCAACGTCGCCTCCTTCGACCTGATCAGCGTGCAGACCGAGATATGCAACGAGGTCTTCTCCACCCTGCAGGGCTTCGGCGATCTGGAAAAGCCGGCCGCTTCGGACGCCGCGCGCGACAGCTCGCCGTCGCTGTCGCAGGACCTCTCGGAGGAGTATCTACAGGCGCGCGCCGTGCTGTCGTCCTTTATGTCGCGCACCGGCTCGTTGGACGACCTGAACCGCGCCCGCGAGATGTTTGAAGGCGTGGTCCGCCAGGATGAGGAGTACGCGCCCGCATGGTCCGGGCTGGGTATCACCCATCTGCAATACACGCGCCACGGCCTGGGCGGACAGATGAATCTGATCGAGGCGCGCCGCGCCTTCGACCGTGCCCTGAAGCTCGATCCCGGATCGGTGGAGGCCAACCTGTACCGCGTCTACATGCTTCTGTCGCGCGGCGAGAAGGAGTCGGCCCGGCACGGCATCGAGCACCTGCTACAGACCGCCGCCAACGACTGGAACGTACACCTGGTAGCCGGGCAGACACTGCGCATCGACGGCATGTACGAGGAGGCGCTGGAGCAGTTCAACACCTCGCTGCGCCTCAACCCGTCCAACGCGGCGATCCTCTACAACCACCGCGCGCGAGTGTATCAATATCAAAACCAGCTTGAGCTGGCGGGCGAGGAGATCGAGAAGGGGCTAACCCTGGAGCCGCGCCAGCCGCTGCTGCGCATCTCGCGGGGCTACCAACAGATGCGAATGGGCGATCTGCAGCGCGCGGTGCAGACGCTGGAACAGGTGATCGCCGACGAGAGCAGCCTGCGCATCGTCTTCCCCACTATTGCGCTGTGCTATGTCGCTGCTGGGCGACCGCACGCAGGCGGCCAGCTTCATCCTGGAAGAGACGCTTGCAGCCGCCGAGGCCGACGGCGAGATGGCCTACCGCCTGGCCACTTACTTCGCGGTCGACGGCGACGAGTCGGAGGCGCTGCACTGGCTGCGCCGCGCCATCTACCTGGGCAACGAGAACTATCCGTGGTTCAGCAAGAACCCGGCGTGGCGCAAGCTGAGCGGCCACACCGACTTCGAGCGCATCCTGGAAGACCTGAAGAAATCCTTCCGGCGCAACCGGAGCAATTGGAAGAGCCTGCTGGCGCAGTTGCACGAGTAGGCTGAATCGATCTGGTCGATACGCGCATCTTCTTCTAGAGTAATAGGATCGACAGCACCACGGGCGGGCTCCCGGCGGCCTGAAGGTCCATATCACGAGAGATTATGACGCGCACCATACTCATCTGCGGGATACTGGGCGGAGTGCTGATCACCCTGTTGAAGTGGTCGGAGTACCAGTTTCTGGTGATCGAGCATTCGCTGGAGATATACGGCGGCTTGGTTGCCGTCATCTTCGCAGGGCTGGGTATTTGGCTGGGCTTGCGGTTGACGGGAGCGCGGCACAAAGTGGTGGTGAAGGAGATCCATGTCCCGGCCAGCGAGCCTTTTGTGGCGGATGAGAAGAAGCGCGACGACCTGGGCATTACGCGTCGCGAGATGGAGATACTGGCGCTGGTGGCCCAGGGCATGAGCAACCGCGAGATTGCCGGCAAGCTGTATGTGAGCGAGAACACGGTAAAGACCCATTGCAGCCGCGCCTTCGACAAACTGGGGGCCAGGCGGCGGACGCAGGCAGTGCAACTGGGCAAGGAGTTCGGTCTGCTGCCGTAAAGGGTCATCCGAAGGATTGATTTTTGGCTTGCACGGGCAAAATCATGCGAAAGGATGACGACATAGGGCCCGTCGGGCGGGGTATGTTGGCTGCGCAGGCAAATTGATTTTCAGGAGACTACGATGAAAAAGACAGTACTGACTTATGGGCTGATCTCCGGCGTTCTGATTGCCGTATTGATGGCGGCGACGATTCCGTTTGCGGACCGGATCGGTTTCGACCGGGGCGCTTATGTCGGCTACACGACGATGGTGCTGGCGTTCCTGCTAGTCTTCTTCGGCATCCGCTCCTATCGCGACAACGAGGGCGATGGGCACATAACTTTTGCCAAGGGTGTCGGTGTCGGCGTATGCATCATGCTGATCACGTGCGTTTTTTATGTGGCGACGTGGGAGGTGCTTTACTTCAAGTTCATGCCGGACTTTATGGACAAGTACTCCGCGTATGAGGTGGCGAAGATGCAGGCTGCGGGAGCCAGCGCGGCGGCCGTGCAGGCGCAGATACAGGGTCTGAAACACTACACGGAGATGTATAACCATGTGCTGTTCAATTCGGCGATGACGTTTGTGGAGCCGCTGCCGGTGGGGCTTTTGATTACGCTGGTCTCGGCGGCGATACTGCGGAAGAAGACGATGGGGCAGACGGCGGTGGAGGCGTAGACGACTAATGTGTGGGTAACGCAAGAGTAGAGCATTTTCGGTAATGGTGTAGTCCGTCGTGGAGCGAGCGAAATGCGGGGATTCTTCCTGCCCCAGCCAGCAAGCTGGCCGGGGGCCCCGTTCGCTGCGCTCAGAATGACAATTCATTTTTGGTCTATAGCATTCCGAAAATGCTCTAGAAACTCCCGTCGCGCCGCGCTCCGTGCTACGCTGATCCCCAATGGCCCCGCAGCAGAATCCCGCGCTCAACCAGCTCTACTACGGCGACAACCTCGCCGTCCTCCGCGACCACATCAAGGACGAGTCGGTCGATCTCATCTACCTCGACCCGCCCTTCAACTCCCGCCAGGACTACAACGTCCTCTTCGCCGAGAAAGACGGCGCCCGCTCCGCCTCCCAGATCACCGCCTTCGAAGGACACCTGGGAGTGGAACGACGACGCCGCGCTCGCCTACGAGCAGGTCGTCGAAGCCGGCGGCCGCGTCGCCGACGCCATGCGCGCCTTCCGCACCTTCCTCGGCGGCTCCGACATGATGGCCTACCTCGCCATGATGGCCCCGCGCCTCGTCGAACTCCGCCGCGTCCTCAAAGACACCGGCTCCATCTACCTCCACTGCGACCCCACCGCCAGCCACTACCTCAAGATACTGATGGACGCGGTTTTCGGGCCGCAGTTCTTCAAGAACGAAATCATCTGGAAGAGAACAAGCTCGCACACCGCCGGGAAGCGATGGGGTGACATCCACGACACAATCTTCTTCTTTCACGAAGAACGCGAACTTGGACCTGGAACGAAGTGTTACTGGAGCACTCAGAAGAATATTCCGCCCGCTACAAGAGTCGTGACGCTTCTGAACGGCCCTGGGCCGATGACAATCTCACCGCCCCAGGCGTCCGCGGTGGAATTCGGGATCGGCCTGGCGCGGCTTTGACGTTACGGCGAAGAGTTCGCATTGGAAGGTCAATAAGAAAACCATCGAGAACCTCGTCGGACCTGATCGAGCGGCCGAAATGACCACACTGGAAAAACTAGACTTGCTGGACGAAAACGGTTTCATTCACTGGCCAAAGTCCAAACAAGGATTTTCCACGATTCAAACGATTTCTGAAGTGAAGGCAGCCAATCCAGGACGTTATTACACGATATCCCGCCGATCAATTCCCAAGCCCAGGAACGCCTCGGCTACCCCACTCAAAAACCCGAAGCCCTCCTCGAACGCATCCTCCGAGCCTGTTCCAACGAAGGCGACATGGTCCTCGACCCCTTCTGCGGCTGCGGCACCACCGTCCAGGTCGCGCAGCGACTCAACCGCCGCTGGATCGGCATCGACATCACCCACCTCGCCATCGGCCTCATCAAGAACCGCCTCGACGACGCCTTCGGCCCCGAAATCCGCAAGACCTACGAGGTCATCGGCGAGCCCACCGACTAGCCGGAGCCGCCCAGCTGGCCGAAGAGAACAAGTATCAGTTCCAGTACTGGGCGCTCGGCCTCTGCGGCGCGCGCCCCGCCGAGGGCACAAAAAGGGCGCCGACCGCGGCATCGACGGCCGCCTCTACTTCCACGACGACGCTACCGGCGACTCCAAGCAGATCATCTTCTCCGTCAAGGGCGGCCACAACATCGGCGTCTCCGAGGTCCGCGACCTCATCGGCGTCCTCCAGCGCGAGCGCGCCGAGATCGGCGTCTACATCTCCTTTGAGGAACCGACTAAACCCATGCTCCGCGAGGCCGCCGAAGCCGGCTTCTACACCTCGCCCGGCTCATCCGGCGCGGAGGGCGGCAAGTTCCCCCGCATCCAGCTCCTCACGATCAAAGAACTCCTCGATGGCACCAAGTCCGTCCAGCGCCCACGCCTCCACGACCGCGACGTGACTTTCAAGAAGGCCCCTCGCTCCAGGCCCGCCGCAGCAACCAACCTCGAACTTGACTTGTAGAAACGTCGGGTGCCCGAGGTCAAATTGACCTCAGTGGCTGAAGCCGGATAGTAAATGAAGCAGTTTACGGCACGGCTGAAGCCGCGCCCTTAACGAAAACGGGAGTTTCCCGCAGGCTGTGAAGCCGTGCCTTTAAGCAAGGCCCGGGGCTAAAGCCCTTGTATTTTTGACAGAACATTGCCTGGGCCTGCGGCCCAGGCTGGTATAGGACGGGCCTTTGGCCTTTGGGTTTGTGCGGCGAATTATTGCATTTTTGCTAAAGGTGTAGACCGTCGCACAGCGAGCAAAATGCGGGGATTCTTCCTGCCCCAGCCAGCAAGCTGGCCGGGGGCCCCGTTCGCTGCGCTCAGAATGACAATTCATTTTTGGTCTATAGCAATTGCGAAAATGCTCTAAGGAAGGTCTGCACAAGTGTTTGACATTCCCTCGGCGGCTAAAGCCGCGTTGCAATTGTTGTACTTACGGCGGGACTGAAGTCCCGCCCTTTCAAAACCGGGACTTATTCAGAGCTTCCCTAATAACTCAGGACACAAATTATTCTGCGCCGGCGCCGCCTGCGCTGGTGAGGTGCGCGCTCAATGGGGTGGTGCGCATGGGTTCGGTGAGGCAGAAGACGACGCCAAGGCCCTCGGGGAGATCGGCCTGGCGGTCCTGCCTCATCCAGACCACGGCGCTGACGCCCGCGCCCACGCCCGCGCCGATGAGCGCTCCGGGCACTCCACCTACGATGGCTCCGGCGGTCATACCCGCGCCCGCCGAGAGTGAGGCGGTGGCCGCGGTGGCTTTGCCGTGGTCCTTACGCAGGATGGTCCCCTCGTGGTCGACGCGGGTATCGTCCCAGCTATCGGTGTCGATGACGCGCGCCTCCAGCGCATACTGCGATCCGTCGGGCAGGGTGACGGTCTCCGGCACAAGGTGGATGGCCGCTGCCGGGCCTATGCGACTGCCTTCGCGCACAAGAGTTATGTGGCCCTGTAGAAGCGAGCCCGCCGGAACCACTACCTGGCCATCGCGCATGACCGGCTCAGTCAACTCGGCGCTGAAGTTGGAACCAGGAACGGCGGTCAGTGTGGAGAGTTCCTGCATCAGCTTGGCCTTCACCAGAGTGCCATCGGGCACCTCACCCGGCCGCGACGGCACACGGGTGACGATGCCTGCATCCTGATCATGCTTCGCTGCCGCATCTCCCGCTCCGCTGAGCAGAAGCCGGTCGGCGCGTCCCGCCGTTTCCTCGGTCACAATGTTGGCGTCGGGATTGAAGGCCGATGCGACTTTACTCTGGGATGTGCCGGCAGCGTGGTATGCCGGAGTTGGAATCGCGGCAGTCGCCGGCGGGGGTGTTGCCGCCGAGGGCTTCGCCGGCGGGAGCGCAACTGCGCTATCCGTGTCGTCGCTGTACGGCGTCACCGCAATCACTGCCGGGTCGGGATGCGAGATGCCTGTGCGCTCCTGCTGTGCCGCGCTGGCGGTTTGTGCACCGTTCTGCGCCATGCCCGCTGCGTTCTGGGCAAGCGCTGGTGTCACGGCAAGCAGGCAGGCTGCCGCCATGCAGACGAACCCCGCAGCCTGGATGGATACGGCGGGCTTATCACTCTTCATTTGACCCACGATTCTCATTGCATCTCCCCCTCAGCCGAACCGTTGCACGGCATGGCCGCGCGATCCTGTCCGGACGCGCAGAAGCGCATCGCACGCGCGCCTCTACCTGCTCAGGTTAGAGGCTCGCGACACCGGTTTGCGGCAAAATCGCAGGCAGGGAATCGAGACTGCTAACAAGCGCGCAGGCAAAGGGACAATCCCTGGCGAATCCGTTTCATTCATCCGGCGCAAACATCGCTTTGCTAGAATCGAGAGAGTGAAGCAGAACGCTGTGGAACTGATCACCACCATCCAATCCTCCGGCGGAACGGGCGTTGCCGTAGACCGCCGCGCCAAACTCAACGACCGCCTGCAGCATCGGGTCGTCGCGCAACAGGGCGGTGTGAATGCCGCACCGCAAAGCTCTACCAGTGCATTATCAAATAGGCCATTTACCCATAGGAGCAACATGACTGAGATCGTATCCATCAGCGCACGCGAAATTCTGGATTCCCGCGGAAATCCCACCGTCGAAGCCGACGTTACCCTTTCTGGCGGGGCCAAGGGCCGCGCCGCTGTCCCCTCCGGAGCAAGCACCGGCGAGCATGAGGCTGTTGAGCTGCGCGACGGCGACAAGGAACATTACATGGGCAAGGGCGTGCTGAAGGCCGTGGAGAATGTGGAGTCCATCCTGGCCCCCGAACTGACCGGCCTGGACGCAAGCAACCAGCGCCTGCTGGACCAGACGATGATCGCCATCGACGGCACAGAGAACAAGTCCAAGCTGGGCGCGAATGCGATTCTGGCCGTCTCCATGGCCGCCGCGCGGGCCAGCGCCAACGCGCTGAAGCTGCCGCTGTACCGCTATCTGGGCGGAGTGAACGCATGTCTTCTGCCCACGCCGATGATGAACATCCTGAACGGCGGCAGCCATGCCGATTCCAACGTGGACTTCCAGGAATTTATGGTGATGCCGGTGGGCGCGGAGAGCTTCGCCGATGCGCTGCGCTGGGGCGTCGAGGTCTTCCATACGCTGAAGGGCGTGCTGAAGAAGAAGGGATACAACACGGCGGTGGGCGACGAGGGCGGATTCGCGCCGAGCCTGAAATCGAATGAAGAGGCCGTGGAGCTGATTCTGGAGGCCATTACCAAGGCCGGCTACACACCGGGCGAGCAGGTTGCCATCGCGCTCGACCCCGCATCCAGCGAGTTCTACGATGCCGAGAAGAAGCTCTACGTCTTCAAGAAGTCTGACAAGAGCGAGAAGACCGCCGAGCAGATGGTCGACTTCTACGAGGGATGGGTGAAGCAGTATCCCATCGTCTCGCTGGAAGACGGCCTGGCGGAGGACGACTGGGAGGGCTGGAAGCTGCTGACCGATCGCCTGGGCCACATCCAACTCGTCGGCGACGACCTGTTTGTCACCAACACCGAGCGCCTGCAGCAGGGCATTGAGGCAAAGACCGCCAACTCGATCCTGATCAAGCTGAACCAGATCGGCACCGTCACCGAGACGATCGACGCCATCGAGCTGGGCCGCCGTTACGGCTATACCAGCGTGATTAGTCATCGCAGCGGGGAGACGGAAGACAGCTTCATCGCGGACTTTGCCGTGGCCACCGGCGCGGGGCAGATCAAGACTGGATCGGCCAGCCGCACAGACCGCATCTGCAAGTACAACCAACTGCTGCGCATCGAAGAAGAGTTGGGCGAGGGCGCGGAGTTTCTGGGAATCGAGTCGCTGAACTTCCAGTAGACAGAGCGCGATACATCTCGTGATTTAGAGGGTTGCGCCAAGATGAAAATGCGGGGATTCTTCGCTACGCTCAGAATGACAATTCTGTAATTTATTCGGTAATAGTGAGAATGTCCCGATCCAGCAATGAGCAAGCAGTAAGCCCCATTCATCGCGGTATGCGGTGGGTGGGGCTTTTTGCGGCTAAGCAGACGATGACCTCAGCGGCTGAAGCCGCGATTGATTTTGCGGCATATTTGCGGCACGGGTAAACCCGTGCCCTTAACAAGACGGAATTTTCAGCAACCTCTTCAGCGATATGAACGCGGAGTGGCGGAAGTTATTCCGAGGGGCCGGGTTTGGCGGTCTGGGGGCGGAGGAGGGGGAAGAGGATGACGTCGCGGATGGATTTGCAGCCGGTGAGAACCATGGTGAGCCGGTCGATGCCGATGCCCTCGCCGGCGGTGGGCGGAAGGCCGTAGCCCAGCGCGCGGACGTAGTCCTCGTCGACCTCGGCCATGGCCTCTTCATCGCCGCGTTTGCGATCTTCGATCTGGGCCTCGAAGCGCCGCCGCTGGTCGTCCGCATCGTTCAGCTCGCTGAAGGCGTTGCCGATCTCGAAGCCGCCAATGTAGAACTCGAAGCGCTCGACCCACTCCGGCTCGTCGGGCTTGATCTTGGAAAGAGGGGAAACAGCAAGCGGAAAGTCGTAGATGATGGTGGGCTGGATGAGATGAGGTTTAACGGATTTTCTCCAACGAGCTCGAACAGGGTTGCGATTGCCTTACCTGTATCTGCGGCTTCGGCCAAGTCGTTAGCGTAGTGATCAGACCCATTGCGAGGTTAAGGTGCAATTCGCTGGATCGCTATAGTTTGAGAGGTCTGTTGTCGCAGAGTCGTCTGACCACTGAGAAAGCGAAAGCGTCCAACCAACCAAGCAGCGCGATTTGGCGAAGTGCATAAGTTATTGCAGCTTCTAACAAGACAGCGCGAAATTGCTCCATTGTGGAGAATGATCCGCCCGCTTGGCAGAGCTTCCAAACTCCTCGGGCCAATACTCACTGAATTGCCTCGATCATACTAGCCTGCGCCATTTGCTGAGGTCGATCTCTACGCCGTTGAAGGTGGTGATCGTCGTTCCATTCACTTCTTAGCGACAAAGGTTACAAGTTCCTGCGTCAGCTCCATCAGGTCGTGATAGTTGCTGTAGGCCTGGTAGAACTCCAGCATGGTGAACTCGGGGTTGTGCTGGGTGCTGATGCCTTCGTTGCGGAAGTTGCGGTTGATCTCGTAGACGCGGTCGATTCCGCCGACGACCAGGCGCTTGAGATAAAGCTCCGGCGCGATGCGCAGCGAGAGGTCGAGATCGAGCGCGTTGTGGTGGGTCTTGAAGGGCTTGGCCGCTGCGCCGCCGGCGATGGTATGCATCATCGGCGTCTCGACTTCGAGGTAGCCGCGCGCGTCGAAGAACTTGCGCATGGCGCGCAGCACGGCGGCCCGCTTGACGAAGACTTCGCGCACGTCGGGATTGACGAAGAGATCGACATAGCGCTGGCGATAGCGCAGTTCGGTGTCTTCCAGGCCGTGGAATTTGTCCGGCAGGGCGAGCATGGCCTTGGCGAGGAAGGTGAGTTCGGTAACGTGGACCGTCAGCTCGCCGGTGCGAGTGCGGAAGAGGAATCCGCGCGCTCCGATGTGGTCGCCCAGGTCGAGCAGCTTGTACAGCGCGAAGCCGTCCTCGCCGACATCGTCCTTGCGGACGTAGAGCTGCATGCGCTGGCCTGCCTGCTGCAACTGGGCGAAGCCGGCCTTGCCCTGGACGCGGATGGCCATGATGCGCCCGGCAATGGAGACTTCGATGCGATTGGCTTCAAGCTGCTCGCCAGAAGCGGGTGCGGCTGGCGAGTCGTAGGCATTCTTTAGGAAAGGAATGAGTGGCCCGTCGGTCTCGGCGCATCCCGGGGCTGTCGACGGCGTAGCTGTTGGGATAGGTCGCCTGACCGAGCGCAGCGATCTGGCTGAGCTTCTCGCGCCGCAGGTTGTATAGGTCTTCCTCGAATTGCGATTCGTACACGGACGCTCCTGACATACAAATACGGTGACCTCAGGGGCTAAAGCCCGATTTCATTTGCGACGCTTATCGGCACGGCTGAAGCCGTGCCCTTCCGAATACCGTACGAGAAATTCGGCATCCATTCGACTTCGCTCAGGACAGGCTCTGAAGCCGTGCCCTTAACGAAAACCGAATGAGCTTGCCGATCCAGTATAGCTGTCGAGCGGGGAATGCCCTGGAAGTGGTGTAATGGAGAGGCGATGGCCGATGAATCCAACATTCCGCCCACGAAGTACCGCGGTCTGAGGGATTATGTGAAGGCGGAGCAGATGGTGCAGCTTGCGCTGGCGATTCCCATCGGATGCTTCGTGGGCTGGGCGCTTGGCGGGCTGCTGGACGGGTACTTCCATACCAGTTGGATCGCGATTGCCGGCACCGTGGCGGGAGCAGCCGGAGGATTTCTACAGATCGTCAAGATTGCCATGCGCAGTATGAAGAACAACCAGTGATGAGCTTGGACACCTACAGCGACGAGGACTTCAAGCGCAGCATTGGCAATGCGCTGCGTCTGATTGCGATTGCGGTCGCTGTGGGGGTCCCACTGCTGTGGTGGAAGATGGGATGGCCGAGCGCGGCGCTGTTTGCGGTGGGCGCTGCGATCTCCGGCTCCGGGCTGTTCGAGTGGCTGCGCCTGATGACCGCAATGATGGCGCGGATGGACGCAGGCGGCGCAACGCCCGCACCCGTTCGCCCGCTTGCCCCGGTGCTGATCGGGTTTGTTCTGCGGCTGGGGTTCGCCCTGGCACTGCTTTATGTTAGCCTTAAGTTTCTGCACGGATCGGTCTACGCCCTTATCGCCGGTCTAGCGCTTGCAGTGGCCGCGCTTCTGATGGTAAGTCTGCGGCTGCTCAGGAACTGGACTGTCTAGCCGCTTCGCGACGCAAGACATTTATGCCGACACAGCTACTACTCACGCGACTTCTGAATGCCACCTTTGCCGGGCCCGTGGACGCTCTTCTGCGGGCCATGCATGTGCAGCCGGCCAATCCCGCCGCGCCGATCACGGACACCTTTGCCATGGAGCTGATCGTCTTCTTCGGCCTGCTGCTGTATTTTCTGGCGGTCCGCCTGACGCTGCAGGTGGAGCGGCCCTCCACGGTGCAGCACTTCGCGGAGATGACCAACGAGTTTGTGACGGAGCAGAGCGAAGCGATCATCGGACATGGATACGAGCGGTTTCTCAGCTATCTGACGGTGCTGGGCATGTACATCCTGTTCTGCAACCTACTGGGGCTGGTTCCGGGACTGAAGTCTCCGACGGCGGACGTTGTAGTCCCCTTTGGCTGCGCGATGCTGACCTTTGCGTACTACCATTACCAGGGAATCCGCAAGAACGGATGGAGATATGTCAAGCAGTTTCTTGGGCCGTTGTGGGTCCTCAGCCCGCTGATGCTGCTGATCGAGATCGTCTCCCATCTGGCGCGCCTGCTCTCGCTCACCGTCCGTCTGTACGCCAATATGTTTGCCGGCGACATGGTGACGCTGGCCTTCTTCTCTCTGATCCCAGTGTTGGTGCCGGTGGTCTTCCTGGGACTGCACGTGTTTGTCTCCGTGTTGCAGGCATTTCTATTCATGGTCCTGGCGATGAGCTATATCTCGCTTGCCGTGTCCGAAGAGCATTAGGTTTTCGCGCTGCGCCGGGCTGAACTCCGGAGGATGCAGGGCCAAGTTTCTCCGCGGAGTCTCTCTCCCGCTTCGCGGTGCGCAGGAACGCCGTTCAGCGTGAGGGTGCCAGCACGGTGAGCGTCAACCACCCACTGGCGGCGTACTTTGGGAGAATGGAGTGAAAACACGATGCGAACCTTGCAATATATCTTTATGACGCTGGCCGCGATGCTGCTGGCCACACCTGCCTTCGCCCAGGGCGGCACGATACAAAACCCCTATGCGCCGCTGGCTGCGGGAATTGGCATGGGGATCGCCTCCGGCCTGTGCGGAATCGGACAGGGCAGAGTGGCTGCCAGCTCCGCTGAGGCGGTGGCGCGCAACCCAGGAGCACGACCGGCAATCTTCCTGTTCCTCATCCTTGGGCTGGCCCTGATTGAGTCGCTGGCGCTGTATACCTTCCTCATCATCCTGATGTACGTGAAGTAAGCGCCGAACAAGAATTTATCCGCGTTGCGAACGAGCCTCCGGCAAGGAGGCTTTTTCGTCGCGATGAGTGGGCACTATCAACGGAGGTGTCGCGATGCCAGAGATCAAGACGATCAGCAGCCGCGAGGTCTACCGCAACCAGTGGACGCGTGTGCGAGAGGACGTGATCGAGCGCGCCAACGGTGAGCGCGGAATCTACGGCGTGGTGGATAAGGACCCGGCGTGCCTGATTATTCCGCTGGAGACGACGGCGGAGGGTGATTTTCTCTATCTTGTCGAGCAGTTCCGCTACACGGTGGGCGGGCGATTCGTGGAGTTTCCGCAGGGCGGCTGGGAGCAGGCCGATGCCGTGCCGGAGGAGATGGCGCGCGGCGAGCTGCGCGAAGAGACCGGCCTGAGGGCGGAGAAGATGACGCTGCTGACAACGTTGCATATAGGCTACGGCGTGCTGAACCAGAAGCAGTACATCTACCTGGCTGAAGGGCTTGCCCAGGGTGAGCGCGAGCTGGACGCCGAAGAGAGCGACCTGGTGGTGCATCGGGTCAGCGTGGCGGAGTTTGAGGCGATGCTGGTGGACGGGACGATTGTGGACGGCAGCTCGGCGGCGGCGTGGGGGGTGTATAGGCTGTGGCGGGAGCGCAAGAGCTAGAGCTGAACCATCCCGGGGGCTAAAGCCCCTTATTTGCCGGATTTATTGTCCGGGCTAAAGCCCGGACCTATCTCAGAAGCAAGAGCAACTAGCTGACGAGGTGGCCCATTTTTTCCTGTTTGGTTTGCAGGTAGCGGGCGGAGGCGGGTTCGGCGGGGACCTCGGCGGAGATGCGCTCGGCGACCTGAATGCCAGCGGCCTCGAGGGCGGCAACCTTCTCCGGGTTGTTGGTGATGAGGCGGACGGAGGGGACGCCGAGCAGCCGGAGGATGGCGGCGGGCAGTTCGTATTGGCGGCAGTCGGCCTTGAAGCCGAGCTCGAGGTTGGCCTCGATGGTGTCCAGTCCCTGGTCCTGCAGCTCGTAGGCCTGGAGCTTGGCCATGAGTCCGATGCCGCGGCCCTCCTGATTTTCGTAGAGGAGGATGCCTCGGCCCGCGTCGGCGATGGTGGCCAGGGCGAGTTCGAGTTGCAGCCGGCAGTCGCAGCGCAGGGAGTGGAAGACGTCTCCGGTGAGGCACTGGGAGTGGATGCGGACGATGGGCGGCCCAGGCGTACCGATGTCGCCCAGCACCAGGGCGATGGCCGTCTCCACGCGGCGGGCGGGGACGGGAATCCGGTCGTCGCAGGGCTCGGGATTGGCTACGACGCCCTCGAAGCCGAGGATGCGGAAGTGTCCCCAACGGGTGGGGAAATCGGCATCGGCGAGCTTGCGAACGGATTCAAAGGGCATGGTTCGATTATACGGTTTGAAGTTCGAGGAGCGAGGTTCGAGGAGCGAGGTGTGGATGTAGAGTAAGGGATATGGGGCAAGGAATGACGCACGCGGGCGCGGCACAGGTGAAGGACAGCCTGATCCTGATCACGCTGCTGGTGGAACTGGGTGTGGCGGCGGCGGTATCGAGCGCGCTGGCGCGATCTAACACATTCAAGAACCTGCTGCTGCTGCCGCGGCGGAACTTGCGCCAGACGCTGGCCCTGGTTGCGATGATCACGATCCCGCTGACGCTGGGGGTTTGGGTGCGGGTGCGGGTGCCGAACTTTCTGGCTGCGGACCTGTCGTATGAAGCGACGATCCTGTTGGGGCTGCTGCTGGGGCCGGGTGCGGCGATGCTGGGCGGGGCGGCGTTGGCGCTTCCGGCAGTGTTGCACGGGGAATACTGGGCGCTGCCGGTGAACCTGGTTGTGGCGGGGATTGCGGGTGTGTTTGGGCGGTTCATCGAGCGTGAAGAGGTGTGGTCGTTTTCGCCGATGATCGACCTGAGCCTGTATCGCTGGGTGACGCGCAACCTGCGGAAGCCGCAGTTCGACCGGCAGATCATGCTGCTGGTGCTGATTACGACGATGCAATTTGCCACCAGCATGGTGGGGCGCAGGTATCCCACGCGGTACTTTGAACTGCACTCGCCGAACTGGTGGGTGGAACTGGCGATCTGCGCGTGCGCTCCGGTGGTGGTGGGGATTCCGCTGAAGATTTGGAACGCCATCCGCATCGAACGCAAGCTGGAGGAGCAGAGCCGCTTGCTGATGGAGGCGCGGCTGGACGCGCTACAGCGACAGATCAATCCGCATTTTCTGTTCAACACGCTGAACTCGATTACGTCGCTGGTGCGTTCGAAGCCGGAGTTGGCGCGCGAGATGATCGTGAAGCTGGCCAACATTCTGCGCAATCTGTTGAAGGACCGCGAGGCGTTTGTGCCTTTCAGCGAGGAGCTGGCGTTTACCGACGACTATCTGGACATTGAGGTGGTGCGCTTCGGGGAGAAGCTGCGTGTGGTGAAGGAGATCGCCGACGAGACGCTGGCTGTGATGGTGCCCAGCATGTTGCTGCAGCCGTTGATCGAAAACTCGATCAAGCATGGGTTGGAGCCGCGCATCGGCGGCGGGACGGTGACCTTGAGGAGCCGGATGCTGAGCGATGGGCGGCTGCTGATCGAGGTGGAGGACGACGGGATCGGCATGGATGTGGAGCGAGAAGGCGGGACATACGCATTGGGGCAGGTTGGCGCGGGCAGCGGCGGTGGGGGGATTGGCATGCGCAACGTGCGCGAGCGCATGGGGGTGATGTACGGCAACGCGGCCGAGGTGGAGGTGGTAAGCCGACCGGGGCGCGGCACCAAGGTGACCCTGGTGCTGCCGATGGTGGAGCCGGGCGAGAATCCGTGGGGGCAGTTCGGCGAGGCGTTGCAGGCGAGATGGGCGGATGTGTCGCGGGCGGTGACGCGGGAGTGAGATTGGTAGGGCTAGATCAAAACCAGTGTTGGTGTGTTCCTTTGAAGCCGGAAGGCCAACGGCAAGGCAAAAACGAAAGGCATGATTCCTGAGCTGTAAGCTATCAGCCATCCAGCTATCAGCGAAGGCGATGGGGTGGTGGAGGGGGCGGGGGGCTGATACACTTGTAAAGTTGAATCGACGGCGCGGCTCACGGTCCGGCGGTCCCTTGCAGGGAGCTTCAAGAAATTCCTTCATGTGGATTGCATCGGCTAGCGTTGCGCCCGTCCGGTGGGGGCTGTAGCTCAGCTGGGAGAGCGCCTCGTTCGCAACGAGGAGGTCAGCGGTTCGATCCCGCTCAGCTCCACCAAAAAGACAACCGGATAATTTTGACAGAGGGACCCACCCATCCACTCCACCAGCGAAGCTGGCGGGGACCCCGATGCGCAACGAACGCGCATGAATGGGGCACCCGCACTGCGATACAATCGATAGCAGCGGATAATCGGTTTCGAGTTGGCGTAAGACAGGGCAACAAATTGCAGGCTTCACACGTCAATCTTTAGAGCGTTACAAGTTCCGGGGGTAGTGTGTGCCCTGTGTGCTTGGTCTGGAGAATCAATTGCAACCTGATCCAAATCAGCCCTCGAATCTAGGCCTCGATCCACAACCTTCCACGACGACGGACGCAGAGAAGCCGAAGCAAAAAGGTCTACGCACGATGGTATGGATTCTCCTGCTGCTTATCTTTGCGGCAGGATTTTTTATTGTTCTGCGGTCCCACCAGGTTTCGCAGAACGAGGGGGGGGGCGGGGGCGGGCGGCGCGGGGCCGCGGGCGGGGTGGTCCCGGTCACCACGGTGACGGCGCAGAAGGGGAACATCGGCGTCTATGTGGATGGGATTGGAACGGTCACACCTGTGTATACCTCCTCAATCACGAGCCAGGTGAACGGGATTGTGACCGAGGTGCGCTACACGGAGGGCCAGCTGGTGAAGAAGGGCGACCCTCTGATCGAGATCGATGCGCGGCCATACGCGGCGACACTGCAAGAGGCGGAGGGGATTCTGGAGCGGGACCAGGGGATTCTGGCGCAGGCTCAGATGGACCTGGACCGGTACAAGGCTGCGTGGGCGCGCAATGCGATTCCCAAGCAGACTCTGGACGACCAGGAGAAGCTGGTTGCGCAGGTGCAGGGGACGGTACATAACGACCAGGGAACCGTGCAGTACGACCAGATCCAAGTGCAATACTGTCACATTGTTGCGCCGATCACTGGACGAGTGGGGTTGCGGCTGGTGGACCCAGGCAACGTGGTGCAGGCCAACGGGACGACGCCGCTGGTGGTGATTACGCAGATCCAGCCGATCACCGTGGTGTTCACGGTTGAGGAAGGCAAGCTAGGGCCGATCCAGTCGCAACTGCGCACGGGGGCGAAGCTGGAGGTGGATGCGTTTGACAAAGATCAGAAGCAGCTTGCCAAGGGGACGCTGTTGACGCTGGACAACCAGATCGACACGACGACGGGAACGGTGAAGGGACGGGCACAGTTCGCCAACACGGACTCGTCCTTATTTCCCAACCAGTTTGTGAACACCCAGCTGCTGGTGAAGACCCTACAGGGAGTGACGCTGATTCCGACGGCGGCGGTGCAACACAACCTGCAAGCGGCGTTTGTGTATGTGATTGCGGACAACAAGGCCCACCTGACACCGATTACGGTGGGCGTGACCAATGCGCAGACGGCCCAGGTGCAGGGCATACAGCCGGGCGATGTATTGGCAACCAGCAGCTTCGACAAACTACAGGACAACACACCGACCTCCATCTCCAACCGACCGATCCAGGCCAACACCAGTGGGAGCAGCGCCCCTTGAGTCCGTCGCGTCCCTTCATTCTCCGTCCGGTTGCGACGTCCTTGCTGATGGCGGCGATCATGCTGGTGGGCATCGTAGCTTATACCCAACTGCCAGTCTCGGCGCTGCCCGAGGTGGATTACCCGACGATCCAGATCGTGACGTTTTACCCAGGGGCCAGCCCGGATGTGATGGCGACGACGGTGACGGCTCCGCTGGAGCGTCAGTGCGGCCAGTTGCAAGGACTGAGCCAGATGACGTCGACCAGTTCGGCGGGAAATTCAGTGCTTGTGCTGCAGTTCAACCTGAGCCTGAGCATCGATATCGCGGAGGAGGAGGTGCAGTCGGCGATCAATGCGGCGCAGAGCTTTCTGCCGGCGAACCTGCCGTCGCCGCCGATCTACAGCAAGACCAACCCGGCAGACGCTCCGGTGATGACGCTGGCGATCACGTCGGACTCGATTCCCCTGTCCCAGGTGGAGGACCTGGTGGACACGCGGCTGGCGCCCAAGATATCGCAACTGAGCGGGGTTGGGTTGGTGAGCATCAGCGGCGGACAGAAACCGGCGGTGCGCATCCAGGTGAATCCGGCACAGCTTGAGTCTTACGGCATCGACATGGAGAACCTGCGCTCGGCGGTGAGCAACTCCAGCGTGAACGCGGCCAAGGGGAACTTCGACGGGCCGCACCAGGACTACCAGATCGATTCCAACGACCAGCTGGTTACCAGCAAGGACTACCGCCAGGTGGTGGTGGCCTATCGCGATGGAGCGCCGGTGATGCTGACCGACGTTGCCAACATCGTGGATGGAGTGGAGAACCGCACCCAGGCGGCGTGGATGAACCAGACCCCGGCAATCATCCTGAATGTGCGGCGGCAGCCCGGGGGCAACACCATCACGGTGGTGAAGAGCATCAAGCGGCTGTTGCCGCAACTGGAAGGGAACCTGCCCAAGGGCATACAGGTGACGATGCTTACCGACCTGACCACCGCGATCCAGGCATCGGTCAACGATGTTGAGTTCGAACTGCTGCTGACGGTCGGGTTGGTGGTGATGGTGATCTTTCTGTTCCTGCGCAACCTGTATGCCACCATCATTCCAAGCGTGGCCGTGCCGCTGTCTCTGGTGGGCACCTTCGGAGCGATGTACCTGCTGGGTTACAGCCTGGACAACCTTTCGTTGATGGCGCTGACCATCTCGACGGGGTTCGTGGTGGACGACGCGATCGTGATGCTAGAGAACATATCGCGTTACCTTGAGGCGGGCGACCCACCGATGCAGGCGGCGCTGAAGGGCGCCGAACAGATTGGCTTCACCATCATGTCGCTGACGGTGTCGCTGATCGCGGTGCTGATCCCGCTGCTGTTCATGGGAGACGTGGTGGGCCGTCTGTTCCGTGAGTTCGCGGTGACGCTGGCGGTCACCATCATCATCTCGGCGGTGGTCTCGCTGACGCTTACTCCGATGATGGCGTCGCGCATCCTGAAGCACAACGCGGCGGCACAGCAAGGGCGTTTCTACAAGGCCTCGGAACGCGCCTTCGACTCCATGATCGCGTTCTATGGAAGGACACTGAAGTTTGTACTGCGCTACCAGACGGCGACCATGTTTGTGGCGGTGGGCACGCTTCTGCTGACGGTGTTCCTGTACATCATCATCCCCAAGGGGTTCTTCCCGGTGCAGGACACGGGAGTGATCCAGGGCATCTCGCAGGCGTCGCAGACGATCGGCTCCAAGGCCATGGCGGAAAAGCAGCAGGAACTGGCAAAGGCGATCCTGGCCGACCCGGCGGTGGAGAGCCTGTCGTCGTTCATCGGCGCGGACGGGACGAACACGACGACCAACAGCGGGCGGATGTCGATCAACCTGAAGCCGCTTGACCAGCGCGACCTGAGCGCAGCCGACGTGATCCGCAGGCTGGAGCCGCAGATCGACAATGTGCAGGGGATCCAGCTCTACATGCAGCCGGTGCAGAACATCACGGTGGATGACCGCGTCAGCCGGACCCAGTATCAGTACACCCTGGAAGACCCCGACCAGAACGAGCTGAACCTGTGGACCAATCTCTTTGTGGATAAGCTGAAGAACATACCTGGGCTGGAAGATGTGGCCACGGACCAGCAGATGGGCGGGCTGGCGGTGTCGCTGGCGATCGACCGGGTGACGGCTTCGCGGCTTGGGATTGCGCCCACCACGATCGACAATACGTTGTACGACGCGTTTGGCCAGCGCCAGATCAACACGATGTACACGCAACTGAACCAGTATCACGTGATTATGGAGGCGCAGCCGCAGTTCCAGCTGGAACCTCAGATGCTGGACCACATTTACATCCAGGCCAACGCGGCGGCGGGTACAACGGGGGCGGGGGCGTCCAGCTCCTCGGGCAGCGGATCGACCTCGGCGGGGTCGAATGCACTGACGGCGACGACCCTGTTCACGCCTTCGGCGGGCTTGCTTACGCCACCGGCCAGCGTGCTTACGTCGGGGACGACGCCGGCGGCGGGCGCCAACTCGGCCGGCATCACAAGCTCGGTACCCAGCCGTGCTATTCCTCTGAGTGCGTTCTCCCACTTCGAGACCACGACCGAGCCGCTCTCGATCACGCACCAGGGGCAGTTTCCCTCGATTACGGTCAGCTTCAACCTGGCCCCGCACTCATCGCTGGGCAGCGCCATCAGTTCGATCGACGGGCTGCAGAAGAGCATGAAGATGCCGGCCAGTCTGCAAGCGGACTTTCAAGGCACGGCTGCGTCGTTTCGCAATTCCCTGTCCAACGAGCCGCTCCTGATCCTAGCCGCGATGGTGACGGTCTACATCGTTCTGGGGGTGCTGTATGAGAGCTTCATCCACCCGATCACGATCCTTTCGACCCTGTTCTCGGCGGGCATGGGTGCGTTCCTGGCGTTGAATATCTTCAAGCAGGACCTGAGCGTGGTGGCGATCATCGGGCTGGTGCTGCTGATCGGGATTGTGGAGAAGAACGGCATCATGATGGTGGACTTTGCGCTGGAACTGGAACGGAAGCACGGGAAGAACTGTACCGACGCGATCTATGAGGCATGCCTGCTGCGCTTCCGTCCGATCATGATGACGACGATGGCCGCGCTTCTGGCCGGCATCCCCCTGGCATTCGGCACAGGCATGGGATCGGAGCTGCGCCGGCCGCTGGGCATCACCATGGTGGGTGGACTGCTGGTGAGCCAGGTGCTGACGCTCTATACCACACCGGTGATCTACATCTTCTTCGACAAGCTAGGGCAGCGGTTCTCGCGCAAGCGAGGCGGGAGCGGGGAACAGGAAACAGGGAGCAGCTACTCGGATTCCGTGGAGGCGATGTGAATATCTCCGCGCCGTTCGTCCATCGTCCAGTAGCGACGACGCTGCTTACGGTGGCTGTGGCGATCGCGGGCGCAATCGCATTCAAGGTGCTACCAGTCTCTCCTCTTCCCCAGGTGGATTTTCCCACCATTTTCGTCAACGCGGGGCTACCCGGTGCCAGCGCGGAGATCATGGCGTCTTCGGTGGCGACGCCGCTGGAGCGGCAGTTCGGGCACATCGCGGGAGTCACCGAGATGACCTCGTCGAGCGGACTGGGCTCGACCGGAATCGTGATCCAGTTCGACCTGAGCCGCAACATCGACGGAGCGGCGCGCGATGTGCAGGCGGGGATCAACGCGGCGCGGACGTATCTTCCGGCCAATCTTCCGGGCAACCCGACGTATCGCAAGGTGAACCCGGCGGACGCTCCGATCATGATTATCGGGCTCACCTCCGACGTCTATGGGCCGGACAAGCTGTATGACGTAGCCTCCACCGTGATGGAGCAGAAGCTGTCGCAGATACAGGGGGTGGGACAGGTGGGCGCCGGGGGAGGGGCGCTGCCGTCGGTGCGGGTGGAGGTGAACCCCACCAAACTGGCCAGCTACGGACTGACCATGGCAAGCCTACAGTCCATGCTGCGGCTGCAGAACTCCAACCTAGCCCGAGGCCAGATCGGCAACGGCGATGTTAGCGCGGACATTGTGATGAACGGCCAGATCTCCCATGCCGACGACTACAAGCCGCTGATCGTGGGCTACCACAACGGCGCGGCGGTGCGCCTGTCGGATGTGGCCGACGTGGTCGACTCGGTGCAGAACCTGCGCGCGGGCGGCTACCTGAATGGCAAGCGAGCAGTGGTGCTGACCATCAGCCGCCAGCCCAACGCGAACATCATCGACACCGTCACCCGCATCTACGCGCAGTTGCCCTCGCTGGTGGCGGCGATCCCCAAGGGCATCAACGCTACCGTAGTGATGGACCGCACTACCACGATCAAGGCGTCGGTCTTTAACGTGGAACGCACACTGTTGATCTCGATCACGCTGGTCATCCTGGTGGTATTCGTCTTTTTGCACAGTCCGCGCGCGGTGCTGATACCGGCGGTTGCCGTTCCCACCTCGCTGATCGGCACCTTTGCGGTGATGTACCTGTGCGGCTTCAGCCTGGACAACCTGTCGCTGATGGCGCTGACCATCTCCACAGGCTTTGTGGTGGACGACGCGATTGTGGTGATGGAGAACATCACCCGCCACATTGAAGGCGGGATGGAGCCGTTTGCCGCGACGTTGCGCGGCTCGAAGGAGATTGGCTTTACCGTGATGACGATCAGCATGTCGCTGATCGCGGTCTTCATTCCACTGCTGTTGATGGGGGGAATCGTGGGCCGGCTGTTCCGCGAATTCGCGGTGACGCTATGCACCGCCATCGTGGTATCGATGGTGCTTTCCCTCACCACCACGCCCATGATGTGCGCCCATCTGCTGAAGAACCAGAAGGATGTGAAGCAGGGCCGCATGTCGCGGGCGTCGGAGGGGGTCTTTCGATGGGGCCTGGGCATCTACCGGAAGAGTCTGCGCTGGATGCTGCAGAACCCGGGGCTGGTGCTGACGACGCTGGTGCTGATCATCGCTCTCAACGTGGTCATCGCGATCAAGATACCCAAGGGGTTCTTCCCACAGCAGGACACCGGCGCATTGCAAGGCAACATACGCGGCCCCCAGGACTCATCGTTTCCGGCAATGAACGTGGCCCTACAGCAGATTGAGGGTGTGATCAACAGAGATAAGGCGGTGCAGAACGTCATCGGGTTCGTGGGAGGCGGGGCCACCAACACGGGAATGGTCAATGTGGTGCTGAAGCCGGTGGAGAAGAGAGATACCAACGCCGCCGGAGTGATCAACCGGCTGCGCCCGCAGCTGAACCGGATCACCGGGGCGTCCACGTTTCTACAGGCCGCGCAGGACATCCGTGTCGGAGGACGCGGCGCCAACGCGATGTACCAGTTCACCATCCAGTCGGACGACGTGAGCGACCTACAGGTGTGGGGGCCGAAGCTGCTGGCCGCGATCACACGGTTGCCGGGCTTTCAGGACGTAAGCAGCGACCAGCAGAACGGCGGGCTGGACCAGCACTTGACCTACGACCGGGTGACGGCGGCGAGGCTTGGGCAGAGTGTGAGCTCCCTGGACTCGGCGCTCTATTCGGAGTTCGGCCAGTCCCAGGTATCGCTGATCTATACCCAATTGAACCAGTACTACGTTGTGCTGGAAGTTGCACCCCAGTACTGGGCGACCCCCGATGGCCTGAAGACCGTGTACCTGCATCCGTCGGCCAGGAACTCGACGGTGGGAGGGAACACTCCTCTGCTCAGCGTGGCCAAGGCACAGGCAAATACGACCCCTCTGTCGCTGAGTCACACCGGCCTGTTTCCCTCGGTGACGGTGTCTTTCAATCTGGCGCCGGGACTCTCGTTGAGCGACGCAACCCTGGCCATCGACCGGATGCAGCAGGATCTGGGCGTTCCCCCGACGGTGCGCTGCTTCTTCGCGGGGACGGTGCAGGCGTATCAACAGTCGCTGGGCAGCGAGCCCATGCTGATCGTGACGGCCCTGCTGAGTGTCTACATCGTTCTGGGGATTCTGTACGAGAGCCTGGTACACCCGCTGACCATCATCTCCACCCTGCCCTCGGCCAGCGCCGGCGCCATGCTGGCGTTGATGATCTTCCACCAGGACCTGAACGTCATCTCCATCATCGGCATCATACTGCTGATCGGGATTGTGAAGAAGAACGCAATCATGATGATCGACTTCGCGCTGCAGGCGGAACGCGACCGGGGCATGAATTCGGAGGAGGCGATCTTCGAGGCTTGCCTGCTGCGCTTCCGGCCGATCATGATGACCACCATGGCGGCGCTGTTCGGCGCGCTTCCGCTGGCCTTCGGGACGGGAACCGGCAGTGAACTGCGCAGGCCCCTGGGAATTACCATTGTGGGCGGCCTTGTGGTGAGCCAGATGCTTACTCTATACACCACACCCGTGGTCTACCTCACCTTCGACCGAATCCGGCTGTGGGTAGCGCGGCGGCATAAGAACTTCGATTCCGTGGGAGGCCCGATTGGGGCGACTTCGGATTAAACTCGACTCACACGGAAGTAAAAATATGAGAAGTAGCCTTCAATCCGCAGCAATGGCCCTTGCACTGGCAGCCCTTCCGATGAGCGGCTGCCATATGGGCCCAAAGTACCAGAGGCCTCCCGCGATGGCGCAGGCTCCGCCAGCCGCCTACAAGGAAGCTCCCGCGCCCGACGCCGCAGCGGGCGACTGGAAGGTGGCGCAGCCGCAGGACGCGATGCTGCACGGCAAATGGTGGGAGATCTACAACGACGGGGAGCTGAATGCCCTGGAAGACAAGCTGAACATCGACAACCAGACGATCAAGGTGTACTTCGAGAACTTCATGCAGGCGCGCGCGATCGTGGCTGAGGTGCGCTCCCAACTGTTTCCGACGGTGACGTTCGGGCCCTCGTTCTCGCGATCGCAGGCCTCGGTGAACTCCGGCGGGTCGAGCGGCCCGAAGGCGCAGAGCAACCTGACCACGCTACCGTTCAACGCCTCGTGGGAGCCCGACCTGTGGGGCAGGATTCACGGCCAGATCAGCGAGGCACAGTACAACGCGCAGGTGAGCGCGGCAGACCTGGAGAACGAGAGACTGAGCGAACAGGCCAGCCTGGCGGAATATTTCTTCGAGATTCGCGGACAGGACGCATTGATCGCGGTCTACCGGCAGACGGTGGCGGACGATCAAAAGTCGTTGGACCTGGTCCGCTCGCAGTATGAGACCGGGGTGGGGACCCAGATCTCGGTAGTAGAGGCGGAGAACACCTTGCAGAACGCGCAGTCGGCCCTGACCAACCTGGGCGTGGCGCGCGCGCAGTACGAGCACGCCATCGCGGTACTGACGGGCGTCGACCCCTCGTCGTTCTCCCTGCCGGTGAGGGCGCTGAGCTCGACTCCGCCGCCGATTCCAATCGGCGTGCCCTCGCAGTTGCTGGAGCGCAGGCCGGATATCGCCGCGTCAGAGCGGGTGATGGCTTCGGCCAATGCGGCCATTGGGGTGGCCTATACGGCCTTCTTCCCGGCGCTGACGCTGAGCGCGCAGGCAGGTCTGGAAAGCTCGACCTTGCAGCACCTCTTCGACTGGCCAAGCAGGTTCTGGTCGGTGGGCGCTGGATTCTCAGAGGTGCTGTACCAGGGCGGCCTGCAACGCGCCACGGCGATGCAGTACGCGGCGATCTACAATGGCGATGTCGATAGCTACCGGCAGACCGTGTTGAGCGCGTTCCAGCAGGTGGAGGACGCGCTGGCCGCGGTACGCATCCTTTCACAGCAGATCCAGCAGCAGGAGCAGGCGTTGAGCTCGGCGCAGCAGGTGGTCGATCTGGAGACGGCGCGTTACGAGACGGGAGTCGATCCCTACATCGATGTGGTGACGGCGCAGAACGGCCTGCTGGCAGACCGGCAGACACTGGCGACGCTGCACACCCAGGCGATGACCGCGTCGGTGCAACTGATCGAGGCGCTGGGCGGAGGATGGGACAGCACGCAGTTGCCGACGCCGCAACAGGTGACGAAGAAAATTACTCCGGCGGAGTCTGACCTCCAGAGGTGAGCGTGGGGCGGAGGCTGCTACGCACGCATTCCGCATAGAAGCGAGCACGCGCAAGACAAATGCGGGGATTCTGGCTACGCCAGAATGACGGGCGAGAACAGGCAACGGCAAGGGCAAGCAACGACGAACGACGGAGATTCTGGCCTTCGACTTCGCTCAAGCCAGAATGACGATGTTTGTGAAATCGGCCCAGGCTGGTGGGCCTGGGCCGGTGGATGAACTGCTTCCCGGATTGTAGTTATACTTTTGTGACCGGCAGGTGCTGCGGCATGTAGTTGGCGATGCCGTTGCTCTCGGCTACGCGAACGGGAACGATCCGTACGGTGGCCGGCTTGAGGCCATCGCGCGAGGCAGTGACGACGATGGGCGCGGGCGCCGGATCGGTGGTGCGAATCAGGGCGGAGCGCACCGCGACGCGGTTGAGGCCGCACTCGGTATTCAGGTAGAGATTGTTGGTTGAGTTGAGGATTCCGCTGTTGTAGCCGCCGCGCCAGACGGCGGGGCCGGTGCAGGTGAAGTCGACCTTGGCGTAGTCTGTGGGGCAACGCACGCCCTTGGCGTCGACCACTTCGAAGTCGATCAGGGCGATGTCCTGGCCGTCGGCCTGTAGACCTTTCGGTCCCATGATCGTGGTCATCTTGATGGCCGCTGCCGGGCCTGCCGTGGTCAATATCTGCTGGGCGGCGATCTTGTCGTCGTTCTTACCGACGGCCTTGAGCGTGCCGGGGACGAAATCGACCGCGGGGAAGGCAAAGACCCAGCCGTTGTCGGGTTTGGAGTTGACCCCGAGCGACTTGCCGTTGAGGAACAACTCGACCGACTTGGTGTTGGAGATGACGTAGACGGTCTTGGAGGTCTTGGTGCCGTCGGGCTGGGTGGCGGGATAGGTCCAGTGGCCCAGGATGTGCAGGTCGGGTTGCGGGTTCTGGATGACGCGGTAGGCGAAGTACATCTCCTTGGGCAGGCGCATGGCGTCCACCTTGCCGCTGACGCGGCAGACTTCGGTGGAGTCCTGGCGTCCGTCGGCGTCCTCGTCGGTGAAGTAGATGGAGCAATAGGCGGACCAACGGGAGTGGGCCGGGTCGGTGTTGGAGATGCGGTTGCTCCAGTACATCCAATAGCGTTTGACACCGTCCAGCGCGAAGTCCTCGGAGTTATACAGATAGCCATCGCGCTTCCAGGTATCGTTCTCGCCCTTCTTGGCTTTGTAGAAGGGCGGCGAGAAGGCGTCCCACATGCGGCGCGAACCTTCCTCGCGGTAGTCCTCGGTCTCGATGAGGGGCGCGCGGTCGCGGCGATCCAAGGTGAATCCGCGAAACATCTGGCCCGGCTGCGTGATCCGGTCGGTCCCAGTGTCCTGGCCGATCATGATGCCGTAGTACTCGGAGATCGGCGTCAGCGCCTGGTTGGATGGCACATCGTCATTGTCGCGGTAACCCATGAGGCGTCCGCCGTGGGGGTCCCACTGCTTGCGCAGGTCCACCATCTGCTTCATCTCGTCGGGCGTGACGATGGTGTTGCCGGCCTCCCAGAATACGATTCCGGGGTTGTTGCGGAAGTAGATGATGGAGTCGCGCATCACCTCGGCGCGCTGGTCCCACTGGCGGCCGGTAACCAGGCGTTCCTTGTCTCCGGCGGGGCATATCTGGATGATGCCGAAGCGGGTGAAAGAGTCCGCATCGACCTTCTGCGGCGAGATGTGCATCCAGCGCATGTAGTTGCCGTGACACTCGCGGACCATTCTGGCGGTGTACTCGTGCATCCAGTCGGGATAGCCTGCGCCAACGCCCGCCCACTCGTCCGCGGAGCGCTCTGCGAAGCCCTTGAGGTAGACAAACTTGTCGTTGATGAAGACGCCGCCGGTGCCTACGCCTCCCTTGAACTCCGTCTTGCGGAAGCCGGTCTCGATGCGATTGACATCGACTACCTTGCCGCCCATCTTGAGGATGGAATAGACATCGTAGATCGCGGGATCTTCGGGGCTCCAGAAGCGCGCCTGCTTCAAGGCACCGGAGGCGGAGACGATGCTCTTGGCACCGTCTGCTACATCCATGGGCTTGCCGGTGAACTGGGCGCTGACGTGGCCATTGCTGTCGACGACGGCCACCGAGAGGCTGACCGATGCGCGGTCGCCCGACGTGTTATGCACCTCGGCATCGACGGTGACATCCGCTGTCTTGCCGGCGATGTTGAAGTTGGCAGCGTGGATGTAGACGCCCTGGCTCTCCAGACCGTAGTAGAGCGGCAGGGTCTGATAGATCTTGCCGGTGACATGCAGCCATACGTGACGATTGATGCCGCCGTGATTCGGGATTGAAGTCGTTGGCGTTCCACTCGTAGCCCTGACCGACGCAGGGGGTGCCGTCGGCGTTCTTGGGATTGGCCATGCAGAAGGCGCGCTCACGGTAACCGCCGGAGTTGTTCACCTTGACGGCGAGCACGTTCTCCTGGCCGTTGGGAAGCAACGCGTCTGTGATGTCGATGCCGTAGGCGGTGACGCCGTTCTCGTAGAGACCCACATCCTTGCCGTTGAGGTAGATGTCGCCCGCCTGGCGCATGCCTTCGAACTCGAGGAAGACGCGGTTGCCGGCCAACTGGGCGGGCAGCTTGAAGTGCTTGCGATACCAGGCGAGTCCCTTGTAGGTGCCGGTATCGCCGCCGCCGTGGGAGATGAGCTTGCGGAAGCTATCGACATCGTTATAGCTGTGCGGCGTGGCGACGGAGTCCCACTTGGCGTCGTCGAAGGTTGGGGCCTCGGCGCCGGGGACATCCTGGCGAATGAACTTCCAGTTGAGGTTGAAGTTCAGCGTGGCGCGCGGAGACTTGGGTGGGACGTAAGTTGCGGACGGCGCCGCCGTGGGCGCGGCAAGCATGGGATAGGAGCGGCCCAGCACGACCGGAAGTCCCAGAGCAAGAAAACTGGAGGCGCTGACAAATTCGCGACGGGTTACTTTTTTCGAGGTCATTTGGAGGAGTTTCCTTTTGCGTCTGAGATGACAGAGGAGTTCTGGCGCAGTGGCGCGCGACGGTACCAACGATACCGTATTGACGGTGGGAGAGTCTATTTGGACGCAGTGAGGGCGGCGGGAGAGTTTTGTGTTTCGGCAGGGGCTGTAGCGATGGGCAGGAGAATTCAGCGGCCGCTTGCGGGCTGGAGCTGTTTGACGATCTCGTCGAGCCGAACCTGGATGCTGTTCAGTGTGTTCTGCTCCTTTGTCAGCGCGTTCTCGGCGTCCAGCAGGTCGTTGGAGGTGTCCTGTTCCTGCTTCTTCAGCGATACCAGCGTGGATTTGAGGTTACTTGACGCGTCGGTTAGTTGCTTCTTCTGCGCGGGGTCCATTGTATTGTCTGCTTTTTCTTCGTTTTGAGCGATCATGGCATCCCAGTTCTTCTGGTTGGCCTGTAGCTGGGTAAGCCTTGTGCGAAGATCGTCGCGGTGCTGCGTTGCGCGAGTGACGGCGGACTGCTGCACCTGATACTCGGTCAGCAGAATCTGTGTGGTTTGGCTGAGACGGACATCGTTGTGCATACCTCGAATCTCGACCAGTATTTGTTGCAAAGTCTGCGAATCGGACTGGCTAGTCTGGCCGGAGAGAGGAATCGTGCTGAGGATTGCGAGAAGCGCGAATGCTGGGATTCGGTTCATCTGACCCCCGAAGAAACTCTGCACTCGTAAGTGTACTGCTATCGTACGCTAGCGCATTTTCACCAATGGTATAGAGTGTCGCCCTGCGAGCAAAATGCGGGGATTCTTCGCATCGCTCAGAATGACAATCCTTATTCCTCTATAGCAATAGTGAAAATGCTCTAGCGCCACAGCCGGTAGACGCGCTGTTGACGGCGCGGGGCACCGGTTCAGAGGCGGTCCATCCCGCCCATGCGGATAACGCGCATGAATGGGGCACCCGTAAACCCACCCATCGCGATAAAACCGCGATGAATGGGGCACCCGGTGGGCGTATCATTAATACGTGACGAAATACTCCATCGTCGTTCCGTTCCACAACGAAGAGGAGAACGTGACCACGTTCTACGACCGGGTGAAGCTGGTGATGGAGCAGGTGGGGGAGTCCTTCGAGATGGTGTTTGTGGACGACGGCTCGTGCGACCGGACCTACCGGCTGCTGGAGGAGATTGCGGCCGTTGACAGCCGGGTGCTGGTGGTGAAACTGCGTCGCAACTTCGGCCAGACCTCGGCCCTGGCAGCAGGCTTCGACCACGCGCAGGGCGAGATGCTGATCTCCATGGACGGCGACCTGCAGCACGCGCCGGAGGAGATTCCCGAGTTCCTGGGGCGCCTGGAAGAGGGCTACGACGTAGTCAGCGGATGGCGCACGCACCGCGCCGACAACTTGTTCCTGCGCAGGATCCCTTCGCGCTGCGCCAACTGGATCGTGGCGCGCATCTCCGGCGTGGGAATCCACGACTTCGGCACCACCTTTAAGGCCTACCGGCGCGAAGTGATCGAGAACATTCCGCTGTACGGCGAGATGCACCGGTTTATCCCGGCGCTGGCCAGTTGGTACGGGGCCAGCATCTGCGAGGTCCCCATCAGTAATCCGCGGCGGCAGCATGGGCAGAGCCACTACAACCTGACGCGCACAGTGCGCGTATGCTTCGACCTGCTGACCATCCGCTTTCTACTGCGGTATATGACGCGCCCACTGCATTTTTTCGGATCGATTGGAGCACTGGCCATGATCGGCGGCGGCGGGCTGGCAGCATGGCTGCTGACCCTCAAGCTGATCACAGGAGAGAGCCTGATCGTGGCCCATGGGCCAATCTTCGTCATCGCGGGTGTACTGATTCTGGCGGGAATCCAGATGCTTGGCATTGGACTGCTGGGCGAACTGCAGGTGCGCCACTTTCACAACCCAAGCCACCGCGCTCCCTATGCCGTGGACCGGGTGCTGCGGCTGAGTTCCAGCGAAGAGAACCAGTTGCGGTAGGGCGCAGTGGGAAGAGCCGTGGCTGAGTGAAAAGCTGACCTCAGGGGCTGAAGCCCGGTTACTCAGAGGTCTTTTACGGCACCCATTCGACTACGTTCAGGGCGGGCTCTGAAGCCGTGCCCTTCCGATTAAGTCAACTGGCACAGAACGTACTATTCTGGAGGTTATGCTGCTTAAGGAACTGCGCACGGCTGTCTACGAGGCCAACCTGGAGCTGGTGAAGCGGGGGCTTGTTCTATACACCTTTGGCAACGCCAGCGGGATCGACCGCGCCGAGGGACTGGTAGTAATCAAGCCGTCGGGCGTGGAGTACGACGACCTGCGGCCGGAAATGATGGTAGTGACCGATCTATACGGCAAGGTGGTCGAGGGGACGCTGAAGCCGTCGTCGGACCTGGAGACGCATACGCTGCTTTATCGCGAGTTTCCGGCGATTGGCGCGGTGGTGCATACCCACTCCGAGTTTGCCACCAGCTTTGCCCAGGCTGGGATGGCGATTCCCGCGCTGGGAACGACCCACGCGGATTACTTTTATGGCCCTGTGCCGTGTACCGAGCCGCTCAACGATGAGGCCATCGGCGGGCGGTATGTGCATGAGACGGGGCTGGCGATTGTGCGGCACTTTGCGGCGACTGACGAGCGCGCGGCGATCGATCCTCTGGCCGTGCCTGCCTGCCTGGTGGCTGGGCATGGGCCGTTTGCGTGGGGCAGGGACGCGCACCAGGCGGCGCACAACGCGGTGATCCTGGAGGCGGTAGCGCGCTTGGCCTACCGGACGCTGACGCTCAAGCCGGACGCGGATGGGGTGAGCCAGGCGCTGTTGGACCGGCACTATTTCCGCAAGCACGGGTCTGGAGCGACCTACGGGCAGGGGTGAGTTGCAGCGGGCATGTGACGGCGAACACAACTCTGCGAGATTTAATGGTTTGCTTATGCGGTGATTGTGTAGAGTACACAAGGCAGCAAAATCGCACAGATTGCGTCGCGGAATGCACGGAGTGCAAGGTCTCTTTGCGGAAGCAGGAGGCGACCGTATGTGTGTGGGCCGAGCTTAATCACAGGTGATAGACAGATGCGTTCTTCGATGCGGAAGGTGTTTCTGGCGTTTTTGATTGGGGTGGTGGCGGGTTGTCCGCCGATGGTCGGAATGAAGGCGCAGGCGCAGATGCCGCTGCCGGCGATACTGCTGGTGGCTCCCGATGTGGGGAGTTCGCCGGCTAGCGCGGAGGCGGCACGCATTGCGGCGCTGGAGAAACAGGTGGCGGCGCAGACGGCGGCCATCGCGAGCGCGCAGACCTCGGGCGACAATGCATGGATGCTGACCTCGTCGGCGTTGGTGCTGCTGATGACCGGCCCCGGCCTTGCGCTCTTTTACGGCGGACTAGTGCGCAAGAAGAACGTGCTGGGCACCATGATGCAAAGTTTCGCCATGATGGCGGTGATCACGCTGCTGTGGGCGACCGTGACCTACTCGCTGGCCTTCGGCAGCGGGAACGCGTTTATCGGCGGGCTGCACAATATGTTCCTGCACGGGGTCGGTCTGGACCCGAGCCCGTACGCGCCGACCATACCGCTGCAGACCTTCATGGTCTTTCAGTTGATGTTCGCCATCATTACGCCGGCGCTGATTACGGGAGCGTTTGCCGAGCGGATGAAGTTCTCGGCGATGCTGGTGTTCATGGTGCTATGGGCGATTGTGGTGTACAGCCCGATGGCGCACATGGTGTGGGGCGTGGGCGGGCTGCTGAACTCGGGCAGCGGGCGCTTTCCGTGCATGGACTTCGCCGGCGGAACGGTGGTGCATATCACCTCGGGAGTTTCGGCGCTGGTGACGGCGCTTTATCTGGGAAAACGAATTGGGTATCCGAAAGAGGCGATGCAGCCGCACTCTGTGGTGCTGAGCTTTATTGGGGCGTGCCTGTTGTGGGTGGGGTGGTTCGGGTTCAACTCGGGATCGGCTCTGGCGGCGGGAACTCTGGCCACTTCAGCGTTTGTGGCGACCCACTTCGGCGCGGCGGCGGCGGCGATCGGATGGAGCGCGGCAGAGTGGATCCGTAACGGCAAGCCATCCGCCCTGGGCGCGATCTCGGGATGCGTGGCCGGGTTGGTGGCGATTACTCCGGCGTCTGGTTTCGTATCGCCCATGGCATCGATTGCGATTGGGCTGATCGCCGGTGCGGGATGCTTCTTCATGGTGGTGAAGGTGAAGTCGTGGTTCGGGTATGACGATTCGCTGGATGCGTTCGGTGTGCATGGGGCGGGGGGAACGATTGGCGCTCTGTTGACTGGACTGTTTGCGCGCAGTGCGATCAACCCAGTCTTCGGCGCGGGCAAGGCGACCGGCGTGCTGGAGGGCAATACCCACCAGATCCTGAACCAGGCCATGGGCGTGGCGATTGCCTGGGGCTTGGCGATTGTGGGCACGCTACTCATCCTGGTCCTGGTGGACAAGACGATCGGACTACGAGTGAGCGCGGAGCAGGAGGCGGAAGGCCTGGATCTCTCGCAACACGGCGAGGAAGGCTACGAATGGGCGCATTGATCGGGCTGTAACGGTTCCGCTAAGTGGCCCACGGACGCAGTTTATTTCGAGGGGTGCCCATCCTGGGTCGGGGCTGCACTTCTTTTCCTTCGGGGGGTGGCAGTCGTAACCGAGAGAGGCGTACTATGCTAGAGCTTGCCTGAATGCAAGCAAGTGAGAGGATGAATTAAATGCAGAAGATTGAAGCAGTGATCCAGCCATCCAAGCTGGATGCAGTCAAGGATGCGCTAGTCGAGATTGGCGTGCAGGGAATGACGATTCTGGAGGCCCGCGGACATGGGCGGCAGAAGGGGCACACGGAGTTCTATCGCGGACGCGAGTACTCGGTCGACCTGCTTCCCAAGGTGAAGCTGGAGATGGTGGTGGCCGATGAGATGGTGGAGAAGACGATCCAGACGATCCTGACGGCGGCGCGTACGGGAACGATCGGCGACGGCAAGATCTTTGTGTCGAAGGTGGACGAAGCGATCCGCATCCGCAACGACGAGCGGGGCGAGATCGCGCTGTAGGGGTGGTCGGATCGATGGCCAGAAAGGCTGAGGTACAGTCGTTGTGTCATACAAACTGACCTCAGCGGCTAAAGCCGTTTATCAAGTGCGGTCCTTACGGCACGGGTGAACCCGTGCCATTAAGCAAAACAAGTGTTTCCGTGGTTGTGAATCCCACTCATGCGCAACAAACGCGCATGAATGGGGCACCCGTAAACCCACCCATGCGCAACGAACGCGCATGGATGGGGCACCCGGCTGTATGCTATAGGTTCTACCTATCCATACAGCGATGAACCACGACGAGACCACAGGCGAGGGGTTGTGCGGCCAGTACCAGCGACGGCTGCTGGAGATTCGCGGAGCGTTTGCCACCGGGGCGAGCGGCGCGGAGACGGTGGCCGCGCGCGCGGCTGCGGTGGATGAGTTGATCCTGGGGCTATGGACGCTGGCGGTGGCCGAGACGCCGCTTCTGGGTCACGGAATTGCCTTGCTGGCGGTGGGAGGCTATGGGCGACGCGAGCTGTTTCCCTACTCCGACGTGGACCTGTTGTATCTGCTGGATGGGAAGGTCTCGGAGGCGGAGATCAAGCAACCGATCCGGCGCATCAGCCAGCAACTTTGGGACTGTGGAATACGGCTCTCGCCTACGTCCAGGAAGCGCAGCGAGGCGGAGCGCTTCGATGAGGAGAATGCGGAGTTCACCGTGGCCCTGTTGGACCACAGGCTGCTGGGAGGAGACGCCGCGGTCTATCAGAGGCTGGTGGAGGTGGGTTTTCCCAAGATGCTGGAGCGGGAGAACAAGGCGCTGGCATCGGGTCTGGTGAAACTGACCGACGAGCGGCACGCCAAGTATGGGGATACGCCCTTCCATCTGGAGCCGAGCATCAAGGACTGCCCCGGCGGACTGCGCGATGTGCATGTGTGCGCATGGTTGCAGCGGCTGGCCGATGCGGGGCGTGAGGCAAAGGCGGATGCGGAAGGGGCGCGCGGCGGGTTGGCGGCCGGCGACCGCGAGGAGTTTCGCGAGGCGGTGAATTTTCTTTTCACGGTGCGCTGTTTTTTGCACTACCGGCATGAGCGGGACGACAATACGCTGGACTGGCACGCTCAGGACGCGGCTGCGGCGATGGGGATCGGAATGGGCGCGCGGCGGCTGGAGCAGTTGGCGGACCCGGCTGCGGAGGGGGTGCAGGCGGCTTATTGGATGCGGCTCTACTTCCGTCACGCGCGCAGCGTGGAGCGCTGTTTGACCCAGATGCTGGACGGAGTCACGGGCAAGCCGCGCAAGGTCCGCTGGACTGCCTCCGCCAAGGCGGCGTTCGCCAGGAGCCGTCGCAGCACAGACCCCGATCCGGTGGGCTTCCGGGTAGTGAATGGGCGACTGGTGCTGGATGGCGCGACCCCGGCGGCGGGCGACCCCGCGCAGGACCCAGACGTGGTGCTGCAACTGTTTGTGGCCATGGCGCGCAGCGGATGCTCTCTGGAGCGCGGCAGCGAGGAGCGCATCTCGCAGGGATTGCCGCTGCTGTCTGCACATCTGGAGGAGGGGCCGTCCCTGTGGCGCCATGTGCAGGAGATCCTGCTGGGGTTTTATGCCGGCAAGACACTGCGCGCAATGCATGCGCTGGGGATTCTGGAGCTGCTGATCCCGGAGTTCCACGGCATCGACGCGCTGGTGATCCGCGATGCCTACCACCGCTACACGGTGGATGAGCACACCATGGTGGCGATCGACACGCTGCACGGGCTGGAGCAGCCGCAGACCGGGCAGATGAGCGTGTGGGCGGAGCGCTTCGGCGGGATACTGCGCGATGTGCAGCACCCCGCGCTGCTGTTCCTGGCGGCCCTGCTGCACGACACAGGCAAGGGACGAAGCTCCGGCGATCACGCGCTGGAGAGCGCGCGGATGGCGGAGAGCGTGGCCGGGCGGCTGGTGCTGGATGTCTACGAGAGCGAGCTGATGCTGGGGCTCATCCGCAACCATCTGGAGATGTCGGCCGCGCTGCGGCGGGACATCTTCGATCTGGATACGGTGCGGGCGTTTGCGGGCAAGGTGCAGACGCCGGAGGCGCTGCGCATGTTGACGTTGTTTACCTATGCCGACATCCAGGCGGTGCATCCCGATGCGCTGACGCCGTGGAAGGCGGAGAACCTGTGGCGGCTGTATCTTGCCACGGCCAGCTATCTGGACCGCAGCGTGGACGACGAGCGAGTTGGGGCGCGCATCGGCAAGGAACTGGTGAACCGTGTGGCGGCGCTGCTGCCGGGCAGGCGCGCCGAAGTGGAGAAGTTTCTGGAGGGCTTTCCGGAGCGCTATCTGCGCACACGCACGCCGGAGCAGGTGCGCATGCACTTCGACATGGCGGCACGCTTTGCCGAGGACCCGGTGCAGATCGAGTTCCGTCACGCGCTGGGGAGCAGCGAGATAACCCTGCTGGCGCGCGATCGCCCGCTGCTGTTTGCCGATATGGCGGGAGCGCTGGCTGCATGGGGGATGAACATCGTTACGGCGGACGCTTTCAGCAATCTGCGGGGGATTGTGGTGGACAACTTCCGCTTCACCGACACCTTTCGCACGCTGGAGATGAATGTGTCGGAACACGCCACATTTGTGGCCAGCGTTCACGACGTGATGGCAGGCAAGCTGGCGGTAGAGAAGCTGCTCAGCGGGCGGCGGCGCGGTCGCAGAAAGACGCCCAAGGTGGTGGTGGAGGCGCGGGTGGACTTCGACGACGAGGTGTCGTCGCACAGCACCCTGCTACAGGTGGTGGCGCAGGATATTCCCGGGCTGCTGCGCGCCATCAGCCTGGCGCTGGCGGAGCGCGGCTGCAATATCGAAGTGGCGCTGGTGGACACCGAGGGAGAGACGGCCATCGACGTCTTCTACATCACGCGCGATGGCGCGAAGCTGGACACGACCGAGCAGAAGGAACTGAAGTTGGCCTTGTTGGCGGCAATGAAGGCCAACGCGGCATAGGTATGGCTATCGGAGCGGTCTGCTTGCCGGGCCGGCATCTCTCTGGCGCAAGGGACGGGGAGCAATAAAATCGATCGTGCAGCCAACCTTGCGATCTGCCGGCGCATCGCAGAATGTAAGCTTGAGTTTTTCCTTGATAAGAATCTTGATAAGAATTATGTCAATGGGTTCTTTGGCGTTCCCGAAACAATCACGGCAATCGGTTTATATTGGTAATTGAAAAGACGATGCGATCGAACTCAGACCATGACCTCAGCACTGGCCGCCCGGCTACGGGGCCTCAAGCGAATGACCGGTATTTTTTCGGTTCGCTCGATAGCTCCGCAAGCAACCGGGAGAAGTTGCGCGAGGTGAACTGGGGGTACGACCAAACCGAGGGTATTGTCCTGGCGTCGCTGGATGCCGCGATCAACTGGGTGCGCAAGAGCTCGATTTGGCCGATGACGTTTGGCCTGGCTTGCTGCGCCATCGAGATGATGTCGATGGGCGGGTCTCGCTACGATATTGCGCGCTTTGGCGCGGAGGTCTTCCGCCCGTCGCCGCGGCAGAGCGACCTGATGATCGTGGCCGGCAGGGTCTCGCAGAAGATGGCCCCAGTTGTCCGCCGGCTGTACGAGCAGATGCCGGAGCCAAAGTGGGTGATCTCGATGGGCGCCTGCGCCACCTCGGGCGGTGTCTTCAACAATTATGCGGTGGTGCAGGGCGTTAATCAGATTGTTCCGGTAGACATCTATGTTCCTGGTTGCCCGCCGCGTCCGGAGCAACTGCTCTATGCCATTACGCTGCTGCAGGAGAAGATCCAGGCAGAGCGGGGATCTGTACGCAAGGTGTTGAATCTGGAAGGATGAAGTTTCTCAAGGAAGGACCGGGTTTGATGGCCGGATGGATCGGTTACTGGCTGGATGCAGGGTCCGTAGTACTCGCGAGAGGGATAGGCTCTTGCGGTAACCCATTCCAATCGAAGGTTCAAGACAATTATTCTATTAATCCGGCTGGCAACTGCGGTAAACTTTGGTTGACCTGATTACAGCAGCATCAAGTTATCCTGATAACAGCAGTATCAAAGCGAAGAATCTCAGATGGCTCTACAACAAGCAATTTCAGTGGAGGAAGTCGAATGATCGATCATCCGTTTCGTACTCTTGGCCGGCTGATGCTGGCAGCATGCGCCGTCAGCCTTAGCGCAGTAAGTCTGGGTGCGCAGACACCCGCCGCACCCGCCTCTACCTCGGAGACAAACCCGTCTCGTGTGGATATCTTCCTGGGCTACTCGTACTTTGGAGCACATGGACGGCTTCAACCCGCGGGGATCCCGTACTCCGCCGTCAACGAAGGGGTCATCGCCAGCGGCGCTTACTACCACAATCGGTACTTTGGCGGAGAGGCCATCTATACCAACCATCCAGATGGCGCGAACGATGGCGTGTCGGGGATTTCGCTGGGCCCGATCGTCCGCTATCCCATGGAGAACTTCACACTGTTCGCACATGGGTTGGTGGGCACTGCTCGGCTGGGCGGCCCGAATTGTGACAGTTTTACCAGCGCGTCCGGCTGCAATGCAGCCACGGTCGAGCACGAACCCTACAAATGGGGTGTTGCTCTTACGGCCGGCGGCGGCGCGGACTACGATATTCCGTACTGGAACAACCGTTTCAGCTTTCGTGTCTTCGAGGTCGATTACCGATACCTCCACAATGATTTCGGACCGTATGTCGGAGTCCCGACGAGCGGGATACTGGGTGGGCACGCCAATCTGGATGCGATCGAACTGAGCACTGGCATTGTGACGCACTTTGGCCACATCACGCCGCCTGTTCCGGTCTCCTATAGCTGCTCTGTCAACCCATCGACTGTCTTTCCGGGCGACCCGATCACGGTGACCGGCGCGGCGATGAACCTGAATCCGAATCCGAAGAAGACGGTCAGCTACACCTGGACGACGGATGGCGGCACGATCTCCGGCACAACCAGCACGGCGACCGTGAACACCGCGACCGCGGCGCCGGGGACTTACACAGTGAAGGGCCATGTGTCGCAGGGCGTGAAGCCGGGCCAGATGGCCGACTGCTCGGCGAGCTTCACGGTGCGGGCGTTCGATCCGCCGACCATCAGTTGCTCGGCGAGTCCTTCGTCGGTCAATCCGGGTGCCAGCTCGACGATTACGGCCAGCGCGATGAGCCCGCAGAACCGTCCACTGACCTACAGCTACAACGCGACCGCAGGCTCCATCAGCGGCACCACGCCGACGGCTACGCTTTCCACTGCGGGTGCTGCGCCGGGCAGGATTACAGTGACCTGCGGCGTGGCAGACGACAAGGGGCACCGCGTGTCTGCGACCACCAGCGTCAACGTGATTGCGCCTCCACCTCCTCCCCCGCCGCCGCCGCCGCCGGCTCCGATGGCTTCGAGCCTGTGCGCGGTTAGCTTTGAGCGGGATGCGACGCGCCCGACGCGGGTGGACAACGAAGCCAAGGCCTGCCTGGACGATGTAGCTCTCGCCCTGCAGCGCTCCTCCGATGCCAAGCTAGCCCTGGTGGGGAATGAGGACGCCAAGGAGCAGAAGGTTGACGCCAAGCTGGCCAAGCTGAAGCACAACAAGAAGCCGACGTCCGCCGCGCAACGCGCCGTCAACACCAAGGGCTACCTGGTGACCGACAAGGGCATCGATGCCTCGCGCATTCTGCTCTATACCGGGACCGACGACGGTAAGACGGTGACCACGACGTTGATTCCAACCGGTGCATCCAACCCCGTTGCAGGCGACACCGCAGTAGACGAGAGCGCAGTGAAGGCAGTGCCTCGGACGGCGGTAAAGAAAGCGGCGGCGAAGAAGAAGTAGCAAAGAAGCCAAAGAAGCAACGAATGAAGTACACAAGGCTGACTGGGTTGGTTCCCAGTCAGCCTTTGTGCTGGGTGGCGCAGGAAACTTCAATCCAGGAATATGTATCCTATAGAGAATAGCGATGGGATGGGACCAACAAGTTGAACTGTAGACGCCGCCGGGTTCACACATATTGGATGTTACTGATTCTGGGTCTGTTTTGCCCCAGGATTCACGCTATCTCCTGGTTCCCGGAGGGTCCGGACGGCGGAGATGCCCGCACCTTTGCGTCCGATCCCGCCAACCACCAGCATCTTTATCTGGGGACGGCGAACGGCTGGATCTATCAATCGCAGGACGGAGGCAGGAAGTGGGCCCGTCTGGCGCGGGTGGGCAAGCGTGACGACCTTGTGCTGGACCACATCCTGGTGGACCCGTCTGACCCGAAGCATCTTGTGGCGGGAGCGTGGGTAGTGGCCGATTTGCAGCATCCCGACGGCGGAATCTTTATCAGCCATGATGGAGGCGAGACGTGGACCAGCCAGCGCGACATGCTTGGACAATCTGTGCGCGCGCTGGCGATTGCGCCATCCGATCCTAAGATCATGGTGGCGGGGACGCTGGATGGCGTCTTCCGCTCGCAGGACAGTGGCGCCCACTGGCAGAGGATCAGCCGCGAGGACAATAAAGAGATCCACGAGGTAGAGTCAATTGCGATCGACCCAAAGGACCACAGCATAATCTACGCGGGGACCTGGCATCTGCCCTGGAAGACAACCGACGGCGGCGCCACCTGGACCAGCATCAAGGATGGGATCATTGAGGACTCGGACGTCTTCTCCATCCTGATCGATCCCAAGCAGCCGAACGTGGTGTATCTGAGCGCCTGCTCGGGTATCTACAAGAGCGCGGACGGGGGCACGAAGTTTACGGGCGGGGTTGGAATCAATAAGTCGCAGGGCATACCGTCGACGGCTCGGCGAACGCGTGTGCTGATGCAGGACCCCAGTCACCTGGACACAGTCTATGCGGGGACGACGGAGGGGCTCTATCGCACCGACGATGCAGGCAAGTACTGGGTGCAGACGACCGGCCCCGACGTGATTGTGAACGACGTGTATGTCGATCCCACCGACTCGCACAATGTACTTCTGGCCACCGACCGCCAGGGCGTCCTGGTTAGCGATGATGGGGGAAGCAGCTTTCTGCCGTCCAACAGCGGGTTTTCAGCGCGCCAGATTACGGCCTATAGCGCGGACATCCGGCGCACGGCCACGATCTATGCCGGCGTGGTGAACGATAAGGAATCGGGCGGGGTCTTTGTGAGCCATACGGACGGGCTGAGCTGGACGCAGATGAGCGGAGGACTGGATGGACATGATGTGTTCAGCCTTGGCCAGGCCCCGGACGGCTCCATGCTGGCAGGTACGGAGCATGGCATATACCGGCTGGTGGGCGCGGTGTGGCAGCGCGCCGGGGACGACACGAAGACTGAAGTACCCAACAACGCCAAGCCTGAGCCTGCATCGGCGGGTAAGGCGGCCCGCCAGAGGCAGACCGCGAAGAAGCAAATACGGGCGACGACACGCGGCGCGGTTGCCGTCAAGAGCTTCGACGCAAGCGTGTTTGGCTTTGCGGTGACCGGCGATACGATATTTGCGGCCACCTCCGGGGTGGTCCTGCGCAGTGTGAACAGCGGCCTGACGTGGACTCCCGTTGCCTCGATTCCGGCGGACGAATGGCGCTATGTGGCCGCGTCGAAGGCGATGGTGGCGGCGGCCAGCCTGAATGCGCTGCAGTTGTCGGCGGACTCCGGCAAAACGTGGCAGGCGCCGACTCTGCCGACCGGCGGAAGACAGCTCTCGGCGCTGGCCATCGACGGCGATGGGACCCTATGGATCGCCGATCGCGACGCGGTCTACTATTCCGCCAATCAGGGCGCCAACTGGCAGACCCTGAAGGGACTCTTTGTGCGCAATGTCAACAACCTCTTCTACGATGAGGCGGCCAACCGCATCCTGGCGACCTCGGAAGGGCCGGAGACGATGGCCTTCGAGGTGTCCCTTCCCTCCATGAAGATCCGATGGTGGGACACGGGTTGGAACCTGCGCTTCATGCGTCCGGTGGGCGATCATCTGGTGGCGGCGACGTTGTTCGACGGCATCGTGGTGCAGCCGCGCATGGTCGATTCGGACGAGCTTACAAAGAAGTGAGGGTGCGCCGTTCATGCCTCAGCACCACCGATGGAGAGACGCATCCCCCGGCACCGGCCTGCGACCGATTAGAATAGGGTGAGGATGAGTGTTCTCACTAACAACACGGAATCGCGGCACGGCTTCGAGACGGATGATCCGCGGCTGCGCGCGATCGCGGCCAAGGTGGAGGCTGGCGAACGGCTCAGCTTCGACGACGGCGTTGCGCTCTATCGCACGGGCGACATCCTGGCCGTCGGCTGGATGGCCAACGCAGTGCGCGAGCGGATGCATGGCGACATTGCCTACTTCAATGTGAACCGTCATATCAACCCCACCAACGTGTGCGTGGCAAGTTGCCGGCTGTGCGCCTTCGGGCGGAAGAAGGGCTCGGCCGGGACGTACACCATGGCGCTGGAGGAGGCGTGGGCGACGGCGGGCTCCGGGCTGAGCGAGGCGGTTACAGAGTTCCACATCGTCGGCGGACTGCATCCCGACCTGCCGTTTGAATATTTTGAGGACCTGATCCGCGGGCTCAAGCAGCGCTTCCCCAAGGTGCATATCAAGGCGTTCACCATGGTGGAGGTAGCGTTCTTCGCCAAGCTGTGCAAGATGACGATCGAGGAGACGCTGCTGCGGTTGAAGGCTGCGGGGGTGGACTCGCTGCCCGGCGGCGGGGCCGAGATATTTGCGGACCGCGTGCGGCATATCATCTGCGACCACAAGATCGACGGATCGGAGTGGCTGGAGACGGCGCGCACGGCGCACCGCATCGGGCTGCGGTCCAACGCGACGATGCTGTACGGCCATGTGGAGAACGATGAGGACCGCGTGGACCACATGCTGCGCCTGCGCGAGTTGCAGGACGAGACGGGCGGCTTCCAGACCTTCATCCCGCTGGCCTTCCATCCCGACAACACCGCACTGGCGCACATCCCGAAGACCACGGGGATGATGGACCTGAAACAAATTGCCATCGGCCGCCTGCTGCTGGACAACTTCGCGCATGTGAAGAGCTACTGGCAGATGGTGTCGCCGCAGATGGCGCAGATCTCGCTGCGCTTCGGGGCGGACGACATCGATGGCACGGTGATCGAGGAGAAGATCTACCACGACGCGGGCGCGACGACTCCGCAGGGGATGCGGCGTGCGGATTTAGTGCGGCTGATTACCGAGGCCGGGCGCGTTCCGTTCGAGCGCGATACGCTGTACCGCGCAGTGACGCGCAGCGAGGACACGTTTACGGTTGCAGTGTGAAGGAATGCTAGAGCATTTTCGCTAAAGGTGTAGACCATCGTGTAGCGAGCAAAATGCGGGGATTCTTCGCTGCGCTCAGAATGACAATCCATTTTTGGGTCTATAGCAATTGCGAACATGCTCTAAGTCGTTCTGCATGGAGCTGCTCTGCGAAAGCGATCTTGTGTACAACGCAAATTCCCTCGACCGAATCAAACCCGGTAGAGGTATTAATTTCATGCGTTCAATCACATCGTTTGCGTTGGCTGCCGTTGCGGGAGTCGCTTTGGCGGCAGCTCCCATGGCCAAGGCACAGATCAGCGTCAGCATTGGCGTCGAGCCATCGTGTCCCTATGGCTACTACGACTACGCGCCCTACCGCTGTAGCCCCAACGGCTACTACGGACCGACGTACTTCAACGGCGGGGCCTTCATCGGAGTGGGGCCGTGGTTCCATGGCGCAAACGAGTTCCATGGCACCGTGAACAACCGTTACGATCCGCAGCACGGATACAAGGGCTCCATGCCGAAGGCTGGCGATAAAGCCGATCCGCGGGCCAAAGCACCCGCCTTCAAGGGCAACGAAGAGCGCGATGGGCGCGGCAACCGAACCGACAGCAAGGGCGGCAAGAGGTAAGCAGAGGTATCAATCAGGAGACAGATTCAGAGTAAGCGAAAGAGGCCCGGCGGGCTGCCGGGCCTCTTCGTTTTACGCGAAACGCGATTTACCGTCTGAGAAGGATTTAGTGGCGGTTGAGGGAGGCGGCGGCGCGTTGCAGGGTGGCGTGCTTCTTGAAGCGGCGGGCGGCTGACATTGCACCCTGTTCGGAGTCAAAGGAACCATGGTCTTCGCCCGCCCAGCGAAAGCGCCAACAATCACCTGACTGGTAGATCTCCGGCTCTTCCGAGCGGGCGCGTGCCCTCTGTTCGGGCGCTTCCAATACTTCGTTCATCCTGATCCTTTCAGCGAATCGATGGGTCTACCCGCTCATGCGATGAGGCGGCATGTATAGGACACCCGGCTCTTAGGTTACGATGCTGTTAATTTTACTCCCGAAGGCCGGTAGTCTGAGGAAGAGTTTGAAAGGTTGTTCGAGAGTTCCTCAGGGCAAAAGCCCGAGTCTCAATGGCGTTCTTGCGGTGGGACTAAAGTCCCGCCACATCCAATGTGGGTGTACGCTAAGGTGAAACCCCGCCTCTAACTCTATCAACAACTTGTGCAGATGCCGACTGCATAACGTGAAACTGCGTACACCCATAACATTAAACTGTCACCAGGAATTGACGCATATCCTGAGACTCTAAAGCATTTTTGCTAAAAGTGTAGACCGTCGCGCAGCGAGCAAAATGCGGGGATTCTTCCTGCCCCAGCCAGCAAGCAGGCCGGGGGCCCCGTTCGCTGCGCTCAGAATGACAATTCATTTTTGGACTATAGCAATTGCTAAAATGCTCTAAATATCTCGACTGAGAAAACCTAAATAACCTCCACAACCTCCTCGACATACACGGCCGCGAGCTACTCAATCAGGCCGACCGTGACTATCGTCGTAGGGTCTACTTGAACTGGAACCACGGGGAAGACCATGAAGAATCGTGCATAGCCGAATTTAGCCATGCTGCGCCTTGGCGATCCTCACGGGCATGGTGCGTCGGAATGCGACGTAAATGCCGCCGACGAACCGCCGCGTCGCGATCAAAACGGACCTGGTCGATTGTAAGACGATCGAAATGCTGCTAAACAAGGTGGAGAGCATCGAAGTGAGCGAGACGGCTCCCGGCAGGGTGTTGGGGTATGGAACGATTGTGGCGATCGGCACGGCCGGGACTCCCAAGCCCTTCGACCAGATCGCCCATCCGCTCGAATTCCGCAGCCATGTGCAGCAACAGATCGAGAAACTGCCCTAAGGTCCTCTCCGGCAGGTTTACTCAGGCCTTATCCGCGCGGATGGACGTCCATGCGTTGCGCACTTGGCTCAATGCCAACAGGATGCCGTGGAGCAGTGCTTCGGGGCGAGGCGGACAGCCTGGAATGTAGACGTCGACAGGGATGACTGCATCCACTCCTCCAAGCGAGGCGTAGTTTGTTCCGAAGATGCCTCCACTGATGCCGCAGGCACCCACGGCGACGACAACTTTCGGGGCTGGCGTCGCGGCCAAGGTCTTGCGCAATGCCAGTTCCATGTTGCGCGTCACCGGACCGGTTACCAGCAACATGTCGGCGTGACGCGGCGATGCCACGAAATGTATGCCGAAGCGTTCGATGTCGTGGACGGGGTTGTTCAACGCAACGATCTCCTGCTCGCAGCCGTTGCATGAGCCTGCATCCACCTGACGAATCGCCAGCGAGTGTCCGAGCAGATTCTGGATGGCCGCGGCGATCCGCTTGCCGGGCTCCTCGTCGCCGGGGCCGCCGGTGGCCGACCGCAGCGCGGCGTGGCTGCCATCGGGATAGAGCGTGTATTCGGCGGTGAGCACCAGATCTCTTCGATCGGTGGCCGCAAGCTCGAAGTGCCGGGTCATGCGCACGGCCCCATCGGCGGAGGCCTGCTCACATTCGCCGCAGAAGATGCAGCGGCCGTAGTCCACGGTGACCTGACGCAGACCGTCGCGGTCGCTGACGGCGATGGCCCCGGTGGGGCACGCGTCATTGGCGGGACGCGCGTCACTCCAGGCGGCGAAGTCGAATTGTGGGCATCCGCGAAACCGCTCGGCCAGGCGGGGAGAGATGCGCGGATAATCGGCCGTCGCCGTGCCAACGCTTATCGATTTTTGCAGGATCTTGAACATGGCGTTAGCGGTCCGTCCCCGAATAAGACAAGTTGAAACTCTTGTTGATGACTGGGAAATCTGCAACGATATTGCCTTCCACCGCTTCCACGATGGCCGGCCAGTTGTTGAGGGATGGGTCTTTCACCTTGCAGCGTTCCAGGCGATTGCCTTCTCCGGTGCGTATCCAGTGAACGATTTCGCCGCGCCAGCCTTCCACTGCGCTCATGGCGCAGCGGCCCGGAGGAATGGGCTGAGCGGACGCGCGATGCGGACCGTTTGGCAGTTGGGCCGCAGCGGCACGGATGAGTTGCATCGACTCGCTGACTTCATCGATGCGAACCAGCAGGCGGTGGCAGACATCTCCTTCCAGGTAGACCGGCACGCGGAACGGGAGGTGACGATAGGCCTCGTACGGGTGGTCACGACGGATATCGAGATCGACGCCGGAGGCGCGCCCTGCCACACCGACGACTCCCAGCATGGAGGCCTTCTCCGGGCGCAGGATTCCGGTGCGCTGGAGACGCTCGCGGGTGGAGTTGGACGATTGCAGGATCGCCACCAGATTGCGGAACTCGCGCTCGACAACTTCGAGTGTGCTCAGGATGGCTTCGACCTGGCCCGGCTGCCAGTCCCTGCGCACACCGCCGATGGCGACCATTCCGCGCAACAAGCGGCTTCCGGTGAGGGTTTCGCACAGGCCCAGCAGAATCTCGCGCACGCGGCCAGCATGGGCGTTGGCAATTACGAATCCCACGTCGTTGGCGATGGCCCCGGCATCGGAGATATGATTCGCAATTCGTTCCATCTCGAGCAGAATGGTGCGCTGGAACTGTGCCCGTGCCGGGACTTCAATTCCGGCTGCGCACTCAATCGCCTGGCAGAATGCAGTGCCGTGAGAGAACGCCGAATCGCCCGAGATGCTTTCTGCCAGAAACACTGCGTGATGGATGGGAAGATTCTCGAAGAGCTTTTCCGTCGCCTTGTGGGTGTAGAACATGCGGAGTTGCAGATACAGGATGGGCTCGCCGGCGACGGTGAAGTTGAAATGGCCGGGCTCGATGATGCCGGCATGCACCGGGCCGACCGGGATGTGGAAGACACCCTCTCCATGGGCGGGCCGATAGACGTGCCGTTCTCCTTCAAACGGTGGCAGCACGGTGTCGAGCGGAAAGTCCTTGCGCAGCGGATGCACGTCTGGCCAGTTATCGTGCAGCGCCACGCGACGCGGATTGGGGTGTCCGGCGGCTTCCAGGCCAAACCAGTCCTGAATCTCGCGCTCCTGCCAGTTGACGGCAGGATACTCAGCGGCCAGCGAGGGGAATGAGGGATTCTCTGCTGAAACCGGGGCCTTCAGAATCACCCAGCATGGGTCGCCCGGCCGATCGAAGACGTAGTAGAGGTAGAAGACTCCTTCCGGATGCACCCGGTCCTCAGCGAAGACGGTCACAAGTCTCGCCTGGTGCGCAGTCAGCAGGTGCCGGGCAATTTCGGTGGCGTCGGGACCGTTCAACAGGACTGTGAATTGGTCAGTGGCCTGCTCTTCCACGGAGCGGACTTGCTCCAGGAATCGCTCACGAAGATTGTTCAGGAATGTGGTCATTGTCCGCTCACCACACGCGCTGCCTGGCGCACCAGTTCAAGCAAGGGAGCGGGCACCCAGAATGCAATGACGACCAGCGCCGAGGCTAGAGCGAGCAGTGAGCCATCGCGCCAGGGACGGCGCACCACTACTGGCGCATCGCCGCGCGGGCCCAGGATCATGCCACCAACATGCAGGATCGCACCCGCAAATACTCCCGTTCCGAACAAGACGAAGAGGATGCCGGTAAGAACGTGTCCGCCAACGATGGCCGCGCGCACAATCAGGAACTCGCTCTGAAACAGGCTGAACGGCGGCATGCCAACGATCGCCAGCATGGCCATGAGAAACACCACGCCGGTCAGTGGCATGGCCCGCATCACTCCGCCTTTGATTTTGGAGAACAGGTCTGTGCGGAAGTGCTGGGACACGTTGCCCGCGCACAGGAACAGCAGCGACTTCGCGATGGTGTGAAAGACCATATGCAGCATGAGGCCCAGGCTGCCCAGCGCGCCCCCGAGTCCCAGTGCCGTGACCATAATTCCGGCATGGTCGATGGTGTGATAGGCCAGCAGACGGCGATAGTTTTTCTGTACCAGTATGAAAGGCACGGAGACGCCCATGGAGAGCAGGCCAAAGAGAAGCAGCAGTCGTCCAGGATACTGTGCGCCAAGGCATCGGCTGGTCAGAATGTAGAAGCGGATGAGGCAGTAGAGCGCGCAGTTCAGCAGCGCCGAAGAAAGGATCGCGGCGGAGGGCACCGGTGCCTCGCTATAGGCGTCGGGCTTCCAGGTGTGCATCGGCGCCAGGCCCGCCTTGGTTCCATAGCCCATCAGAACCAGCACGAAGGCCAGCCGCATCGACATCTTGTCCAGTTGCGCGGCGTGCTGCGCCAGCACCGACCAGTTCAACCCGCTCAGCGCCTGGGAACCGGTCAGGCCGCGCCCAGCATAGTAGGTCACTAGCGTGCCGAACAGCGCCATCGATAGGCCCACGCCGCCGATGATGGCGTACTTCCAGGCAGCCTCCAGCGAGGTGACCTTGCCATAGAAGGTGACTAGGAAGACCGAAACCAGCGTGGTGATCTCCATCGCCGCCCACATCACTCCCAGATTGTTGGCCACGGCCATGAAGAGCATGGAGAAGACGAAGAGCGGCGTCAACGAGTAGTACATGCGAAGCTGCGCGATCTGCTCCCCGCTTGCATCGTCGCCCAGCTCACCGCTCTGCTGGTCGTCGCGCAGGTATCCGATGGAATAGGTGGAACAGACCAGCGCCACCGACGCGGTGAGAAGAACCACCAGCGCGCTGAGTGCGTCGGCGTAAAAGAATCCGTTTGCAAGCGAGGCCGTTCCCGCAGCCAGCACACGCGCGGCCAGTGCGACGGCGATCAGAAAAACTGCGCCGAACCCAACCAGGTTTACCGATTCCATGGCCGCTCGGCGTCGCGCGAAGAACGACGCGACGGCGGTGGCAACGGGGACCAGCAATAGAGCGACTAGCAGCATTTATCCTCGCAGCCTCCGCAGCCGGCTCACATCCACCGACTCGAACGTCTCGCGGATGCGGTAGACCAGAATGCCCAGCACCATTGCGGCCACCAGCACATCGAAGAAGATTCCCAGTTCCACGATCAGCGGCATGCCATAGGTGAGCGAAATGGCCGCGAGAAACAGCCCGTTTTCCAGCGACAGCAGCGCCAGCACTTGGGTCAGCGCCTTGCGGCGGTTGATCATGGTAAAAAAGCCAATCAAAAAGAGAGAGATGGCTACGGCAAGGGCGTTATGGCCCAGACCGGGCTCGTCCGGCTTGTAAAACGACTCCGCAACCACATAGCCCACCAACGTGAGCCCGCCCGCAATCACCACGGAGAGCGGGCCGTTCACAATCGGCTCGATCTCTTCATGGATCTCCATGCGCTTCACCAGGCGCTCGAAGAGGATGGGCACCAAAACCACCTTGACCACCAGGGTGAGTCCGGCGGCGACGTAGAGATGCGGCGCGTGGTTGAACCAGGCGATGGTGGCGGCAATCATGGCGAGGAAGAACGATTGGGCCGCGAAGATGCGGATGTGGATGACGATCCAGCGCTGGGTCACCATCGCAATCTGCAGCACCAACACCAGCGCCGCCATCAGAGTGACGATGCGGTCGCCGAATTGCAAATCAAGTACGTGTGTCATAAGCCTCAGAAGAGGAACGTGGAAACCAATGCGAGCGACCCCAGGGTAAAGGCCACCGCCAGCAGTTCGGGTACACGGAAGAGCCGCATCTTGGCGTTCACGGTCTCCAGCAAAACAATCGCGCAACTTAGCAAGAGCAGTTTCGCCAACAGCCAGCCGATTCCCTCCAGCGCGCCGAAGCCGAACCAGGTGGGCTGCAGGCCAAACGGCCAGAAACAGTTGATCAACAGCGTCATCAGAACGAGCTGCTTGATGGAGGCTGCCCATTCAAGCAGGGCCAGGTAAGGGCCGGAATACTCCAGGATCATGGCTTCGTGGATCATGGTGAGTTCCAGGTGAGTGGCTGGGTTGTCCACCGGGATCCGGCCCGTCTCCGCAATCAACACCAACGCGAGCGCGGCGAACGCGAACATCTGCGCGGGGGCAAGAAAACGCCAGTGTTGTCCAATGGCGGCCCCTGCAATCTCGGTCAGGCCGGTGGATCCCGCGCCGATGGCAACAGTAAAGATGGCCAACATCATGGCTGGTTCGGCCAGCGCGGAGATGGTCATCTCCCGGCTGCTGCCCAGACCGCCGAACGAACTGCCGGCATCCATGCCGCTCAGTGCCAGGAAGAAGCGGCCCAGCCCCAGCAGGTAGATCACGGCCAGCACGCCGCCAAACAAACCGAGTGGCGCGTCGGCGGCAACCATGGGAATCATCAGGCCCGCCAGAACCGTGCTGAAGAAGACGACCCAGGGCGTTGCCGAGAAGATCCAGGATGCGGTCTCGGGAATCACCATGCCTTTACGAAAGAGTTTGCCGAGGTCCCTGTACGGCTGCAGGATGCCCGGGCCGCGCCGCGTTTGCAGCCGCGCCTTCAGTGTGCGAATCACGCCGGTCACCAGCGGCGCCAGCGCCAGCAGCAGGAAGAGTTGCGCCGCGTTCTCGATCAGCCGCTCTATCATTGGCGTACTCCGAACAACAAGAGCAGGATCAAGGTGAGGAAGATGTAAGCAAGATAGAGGTTGATGCTGCCCGCCTGAATGCCCTTCATGCGGTTGGCAACGGCCATAATCCATTGCCGCAGCGGATCGTAAAGGTGCTTTTCAATGGGGTGCTCAATCTCGCTCTCGAAGTGGATTGCGCTGGGGTAGTACGGCGAGACTTCGTATTCCGCCAGGATCTCCCGGCGCGGGCGATAGAGGGCGGAGAAGATCATGCGCAGCGGCTTGGAAAATGCTGTGGCCGTGTATTCGTTGTCGGCGGTCAACCCGGGCAGGCCGCAATCCCACGCTGGTCCGCGGACGCTGCGACGCCTCCAACGCATGGCCAGGGGAAGCGCGAATGCAGCACCGGCAAGCAGAAAGAACAGCGCAATCCCGGCCGTGGAGATGGTGCCGCCATGGGCCGTCCCCGGCGACAGCGCCCAGCCGCGGGCCATCACCAGCGCCGAACTTGCGCGAACGCCAAGGGCCTGCTGCGTGATGGGATCGAAGACACGCACGAACCAGGTGGCGCCGAGGCCCAGCGCGACGCATCCCACCGCAAGTATCGTCATCCCAGCACGCATCGGGAATGAGACCTCTCGTGCATCGGCGGCCTCCTCGCTGCGTGGCAGAGCGAGAAACGGAATCGCGAAAGCCTTGACGAAACAGGCCGCCGCCAGGGCCGCGGTCAGGGCCAGTAGAGAACCGGCGATGGGAAACATCAATCGCGTCAGGCTGTGCGTAGTGCCGAAGCCGGCCAGCAGCGCCTGGTAGGTGAGCCACTCGCTCACGAACCCGTTCAACGGAGGAAGCCCGGAGATGGCCACCGCGCCCACCAGGAAGCACAGTGCTGTCACAGGCATGCGACGGACCAGTCCGCCCATCCTCTCCATGTTGCGCGTGTGCGTGGCCTGCACCACGGAACCCGCGCCCAGGAAGAGCAGCCCCTTGAACATGGCGTGGTTGAACGTGTGATACAGGGCCGCGATCAAAGCAAGGGCGGCGAGATTCGCATACCCCAGCGAACGAAACATCAGCGCGGCACCGAATCCCATCAGAATAATGCCGATGTTCTCGATGCTGTGCCATGCTAGCAGGCGCTTAATATCGTGCTCCATCAGCGCGTAGAGCACTCCCAGCAGGGCCGATGCCACACCCAATCCCAGCAACAGAGTTCCCATCCACAGCGGAGGCGGTCCGTAGAAATCGAAGAAGACGCGCGCCATACCGTAGATGCCTGTTTTAATGACAATACCCGACATCAGGGCAGAAACATTGCTGGGCGCTACCGGATGGGCCTTGGGAAGCCAGATATGAACGGGCACCAAGCCCGCCTTCACGCCGAAGCCGAAAAGAAAAAGTAGAAATATCGTGTCCTGCTGGATCGGCGGCAACCGCGAAGCCAGCAAGTGAAAGCTGGAGAAATCCAGACTGCCGCTGGCTGATGCAAGGACCAGGAATGCGATTAGAAGCAGACCGGTGCCTGCGTGCGACATAATCAGGAAAAGCACCCCGGCGTTGCGCGTCTCTTTCTTTTCGTGCTCGAAGCTGACCAGGCAGAACGCCGTTAGCGCCATCACCTCCCACGCCACCAGGAAGAAGAACGCGTTCGACGCGGAGAAGACCAGCGCCAAGCTCAGCAGCAGAAGGTTGAAGAAGAACCCAAATGCGCCCAGGTTTCTGCGTCCTTCCATCGACCGCAGATAGCCGAACGAATACAGAGAAACCGCGGCTGCCAGCGCCGCCAGCGTCACATTGAAGAATGCCGAAAGCGGGTCCATGCGGATGGCCCAGGAGAACACCGGGTTGCCAAACGGAAGGCTGATGGCTCGTGGAGTCTGCCGCTGAAGATAGCAGCCGCCGAACCCACCAGAACCAGAAGGGAACCCGCCAGTGCCGCCCCGCAGCCAACACGGCGAGCGGCGGCCGGGCGACGCCAGATGGCCAGACTGGCCACGGCGCCCGCAAGCCAGACGATGATTCCGCTCAGGAACGGCTCAGTAATCACCGTACAGACGCCTCACATTCCACTTCTTCAAGCATCTGAATCGCATCGGCCAGGTTGGTCTGGAAGTACCTGCGCATGACGTCGAGGACCTCCAAAAGCACTGGATTGCGGATGGAATAGAAGACCTGGTTGCCCTCCTTGCGGTTCGCTACAATCTGGCGGCTTCTCAGGATCGCCAGATGCTGGGACAGATTTGCCTGTTCGACGCCGAGCTTCTCCTGGATGCTCCGTGCGGAGAGTTCGCAGTCGCGCAACACCTCAAGGATGGCGATGCGGGTGGGATGGGCCAGAGCCTGGAAGATACTGGCCTTGTATGTCCTCAGCTTCTCTTGCATATCATAAGTATATTCTATATATCGAATATACACAATAGATGATGGCCAAAAGATACGACCGCGCTCATCGAAACTGGTGCAGGAAAGGCAGGGCAATGCAGAGGAAATGTATGCATAGGAATATGGACCAGTGTCCGACCTATTCGATACCAGCCCGAGTGGTACAATTCGCGCTGGATCAGTGCGGAGAGTCGAGACGCCAATGAATCATACCTTTGTTTCTCTGCTGCGAAATCGTTATCTGCAATTCCCATTCATGCTCCCAATGGCCTTCCTAGCCGCCTCTCTGGCGGACAGCCGCGCCGGTACCGCAGGCCCACCTCTCGCATGCCCAGGCAACGGCCCGCGCCCGCCAGCTTGTCGCCCGCATGACCCTTGACGAAAAGATTACCGAGCTACATGGCCTAGGCGATGCGACGCATTACCGCTTCGTGCCTGGCCTGCCCCGGCTCGGCATTCCCGATCTCCAGATGACAAACGGCCCCGCCGGTGTGGGACCCGGAGGCGCGGGACCGCAGAAGGCCGCTACCGCCATGCCCGCGCCGGTTGCGCTGGCCGCCACCTGGGATACGGAACTGGCCCGGGCCTACGGCAAGCTGGAAGCCGAGGAGACCCGTTCGCTGGGCAGCGCGCTCTTCGAATCGCCCGACATAAACATTGCGCGCGTGCCCCAGGGAGGCCGAGTCTTCGAGAGCTATGGCGAGGACCCTTGGCTCGACGCCCGTATCGTCGTGGCCGATATTGAAGGCATCCAGAGCACCGGCATGATCGCGAATGTGAAGCATTTCCTCGCCAACAACCAGGAATCGCAGCGCACGAGCATCGACGAGCAAATCGGCGAGCGGACCCTGCGCGAGATTTACATGCCAGCCTTCGAAGCGTCCATCAAAGAGGCGCATTCTGCATCGCTGATGTGCGCCTATCCCAAGGTGAATGGCGCATTCAATTGCGAGAACGCTCCGCTGCTCAAAGATGTGTTGAAAAAGGGAGTGGGGATTCGACGGGTTTGTGATCTCGGACTGGGGCGCAACGCACAGCACTGTGCCCAGCGCATTGAACGGCCTCGATCTCGAAATGCCCACCGGCCGCTACTTCGCCGACGATCTGAAGAAGGCAGTCGAATCCGGCGCGGTGCCAGTTGCCGCGATCAACGAAATGCTGGTTCGCCGTTTCGCCAAGATGATGGAGTTCGGCTTGTTCGGCCCTCAGCCCAAACCTGTTCCGATTCCCGCCTTTGAGCACGGGGCCATTGCGCGCAGCATCGCCGAACAGTCGATGGTCTTGCTGAAGAATGACGCCAATCTGTTGCCGCTCGATGGCGCAGCGGTGACGACGATCGCGCTGGTAGGACCCTACGCCGTGCGTCCGGAGACTGGAGGAGGCGGCAGCTCGCACGTGATCCCGATATATACCATCACGCCCTATGACGGTCTGCAAGCCGCCGTGAATTCGCGAACCCGCATCGCCGTCCTCGACGGCAACGACATCGACGCCGCCGTTGCGGCAGCCAGCCGTGCCCAGGTTGCCATCGTGATGGTTGGCGATCAGGACAGCGAGGGGCGCGACCAGAGCCTCGAACTTCCCGCAGCCCAGAACCAACTCATTGCCGCCGTTGCTAAGGCAAATCCAAAGACCATTGTCGTCCTCAAGAGTGGCTCGGCCATTCTGATGCCGTGGCTCAACGACGTTCCGGCGGTGCTGGAAGCCTGGTACCCCGGTGAAGAAGACGGAAATGCCGTCGCCGATGTTCTGGTCGGCAAGGTGAATCCCTCCGGCAAGCTGCCGCTGACATTTCCGCGCAGCGTCAGCGACACGCTGGCCGGCAATCCGGATCAGTATCCCGGAGTCGGCGACACCGTGCATTATAGCGAGGGCCTGGATGTGGGTTACCGCGCCTACGCCGCTCACTCCATAAAGCCGCTCTTCCCGTTCGGATACGGGCTCTCCTACACGCAGTTCAGTTTCGACGGCCTCAAGGTCAGCCTGCAACCGGGCAGCGCCAACACCATCGTAAGCTTCCGCGTAACCAACACTGGAAAACGCGCCGGGGCCGAGGTAGCGCAGCTATACCTTGGCTTCCCGCCCATCGCCGAGGGCAATGAGCCACCGCTCCAGCTCAAAGGTTTTCGCAAGATCATGCTGAATCCCGGCGAGTCGAAGCCGGTTGAGCTAAAGCTCGATGCGCGCTCGTTCTCCTACTGGTCAGAAAAGACACACGCCTGGCAAACCGCTACAGGAACCTTTCAGATCATGGTTGGTGACTCATCGGCAAACACGCCGCTGAAGACGACGCTCGCGATTCACTCAATCTCTGGCCGCTTCGACCATGGTCAATAGCGGCCGTCTGCTTCGCAAATGTCGACTATCGAGTAATCCGGCAGCGCCACTAGTCAGGTTTGCAAGACCGCTTCTTCCTCGGCATTCTCTCTTTGACACGCGTCGATGTACTTAGATCCAGAGTTGCACCTTAAGTGAAGGATTGCGAATTCTCACATCAAAGCATTGTTTATGGAATTGCTTTGAATTTGCAGTTTGAATCACGAGACGAACCATTCCGCAAACGCCACATCTTCCTTCGGATCGTGCGAACCCAAGCACAACACCGCCCCTTGTAAGGTAGCGAGTGGAGCGGTTCACCATTGCTCTGTTAGCAGCGCTACACTTACAAATGAAATGGCACAGCAGATCGCGCAGTGCCGAGACTATGTCCAGAAAACCCAATCGCCGAACCTTCCTTAAGCTGAGCACCGCAGCCGCGTCGCTGACGGCATCTGAACTGGCCCACGCGCTGCCGAACGGGAGACGCATCGCCATCGTTACGGACGACGATTCGCCGCCGATCACCAGTGCATCCGTGCTGTGGGCGACGCAGAAGCTACGTGACGCGATCACTGCCCAAGGCATTGCCACCAAGGGAGGCTTCAGCGACTTCACCATTCTCATCGCGCCCGTCAACAGCCCTCTCGCCAAGGTCTTCCCCAATCGGCCCAGCTTCACTCAGCCTGAAGCGACCGCGCTCATCCCTGGTCACCATAAGATCAGCCTGCTGGCCACGGGCAGTGACGCGCGCGGTATTTCCTACGCCGTCCTCGAACTAGCCGAACGAGTCCGCTTCAGTGATGACCCAATCGCCGCGCTGCAATTGCCTGCACCGCTGATTGAGTCAAGCCCCAACAAGGTGCGCAGCGTGGCTCGCGCGTTTGTCTCCGAGATTGAGGACAAGGCCTGGTTCTACGATCGCGACTTCTGGACTACGTACCTGGACACGCTTGCCGCCGCACGCTTCAATCGCTTCAACTTCGCGTTGGGCTTCGGCTGGGACTTTCCCAGCGGCGTCACCGGAGACTATCTCCACTTCCCTTATCCCTATCTGGTCGAAGTTCCCGGCTACGAGCAGGTGCATGTTGAGCCCGCGCTGCAGCCCGGTGAGCGCCAGCGCAACCTGGAGACGCTGCAGTTCATTGCGGCCGAAACCGCGCGGCGCGGCATGGACTTCCAGCTTGGTATCTGGACGCACGCGTACCAGTGGACCGATAGCCCCAACTCCGACCACCACATCGTTGGACTCACGCCGGAGATCCACGCCGCATACTGCCGCGACGCGCTCGCTGCGATCCTGAAAGACTGCCCGCAGATCACCGGACTCACCCTGCGTATCCACGGCGAGAGCGGCATTCCGGAGGGCAGCTACCCGTTCTGGCAGACGCTGTTCGAGGCGATCCCCGCGGCGCGCACGCCCGATGGCAAGCCGCGAGTCATCGAGATCGACATGCACGCCAAGGGCCTGGACCAGAAGATGATCGAGATTGCGCGAGCCACCGGCATGCCGGTGAAAGCCGGAGCCAAGTACTGGGCAGAGCACCTCGGGCTGGGCTACCAGCAGGCTGACATCCGTGCCACCGAGTACCCCCGCGCGGGTGTCACCGGGACCTTCGCAGTCTCCGAGGGCGCGCGCAACTTCACCCGCTACGGCTATGGAGACTTCTACCAGCAGGGCATAGGCCTCGACCTGCTGTTCCGCGTTCAGCCCGGGACGCAGAAGCACCTGCTGTGGGGAGATCCAGCGCTGGCCGCCGGATACGGGCGCGCCGCCAACTTCTGCGGAGCGGCAGGCATGGAATTCTTCGAGCCGCTGACCTTCAAGGGTCGCGAAGGATCCGGCCATCCCGGCGGACGCAACGCCTACGCCGATGCATCGCTGGCGCCGACCACGCTCGATACCGCCAAGTTCGCCCTCACCTACCTCCTCTGGGGCCGCTATCTGTATAACCCGGACACCGCTCCTGAGGTACCGCAGCGAAGCTACCGCCAGAGGTATGGCCCCGCTGGTTCCGGGCTGGAGACCGCGCTGGCTGCGGCAAGCCGCATTCTACCTCTGGTGACGACAGCGTGGTGCCCATCGTCCTCCAATCACCGGTTCTGGCCCGAGATGCTTACTCACGACTCCATTCTCCCCATCACCGACCGACCGCTGTACACCGATTCGCCCGTGCCGCACAACGTTAGCGCCATCAGCCCGCTCGATCCGCAACTCTTTACTACGATCGGCCAACACGCCAAAGACCTCGTATCCGGCACAAAGAATGCGCACTACAACACCAGTGAAGTGATCGCGTGGCTGGAAGCGATGGTGAGCACGTCAACCAAGGGATTGGCTGTAGCACGCGCCGCAGCCGGTTTGCGCGCGCGCACGCCCGAGTTCCGTCGCGCCGAGGAAGACATCCTCATCCTCAACGGCCTGGGCAGCTACTACGCAAATCTCTTCCGCGCCGCGCTGTTCTATAGCATTTACGAGCAGACAGGCGATTCCGCAGCGGCTGCGCAGTCGATGGGCGCCTGCCGCAAGGCGCGCGATGCCTGGGCTGCGATGGCCGCCCGCGCAAAGACTGTTTATAGCAGTGACATCAGCTATGGATCATCCCCGAACCGACGTGGCCACTGGGCCGACCGCCTACCGGCGATCGACGCGGACGTTGCCGCGATGGAAAAACACTTTGCAGAAAGCAGCACGCAGAAATCATCCGTCCAGGCGGCCATACAGCGAGTCACCACACCCAGCCAGCGCCCTGTGATCGCAGCAATACATAAAGCGCCCAAATCTTTCCATCCCGGCAGCGAGCTCGCACTCTCCATCTCCACGCCAGTCAGCGTTACGAAAGCAGTCCTCTGGTATCGCCACGTCAACCACGGTGAACGATGGCTCTCCACGCCGATGAAGCTGACTGGCGCGGCCCACACCGCCGCCATACCAGCCGCATACACCGATTCACCCTACCCGCTTCAGTACTACTTTGAACTGCGCAGCGCGACAGCTGCGACGTTGCACCCGGCATTCAACCCGACCCTCAGCAACCAGCCCTACTACGCTATCCACCTGCGCGTGTGATCGCGCGACGAATCAGCAATCGCTTTTTTTCAGTCTCGATTCGCTCGAAATATACCGGTCTTCTAGGGTATGGAAAGACCAACGCCGCAATTCCGGTCAATGAAATCGCAACCGCACCCACCCACATGAATCCGCAACGCCGCATCATCCCTTCCCTTCAAACTCCGCGCTCCATCCTACCCGCATCTACACCGGCGCGTCATTAGGTTTACGACGGGCGTTTGGACGGTTGCTGGAAGTATCGCGATTGAGATCAGAAACGAGAGGCCCAGAAAACGGGACATAAGAGTCTCCTCGAAGTTGGCCGGGCTGGGGTGGCGGAGATCTTCATCCGGAGTCTGCTTTTCGACTATCGGCGGACTCAAGAAGATCGTTCGAGGCGATCGGCACGAGCCCGCCCTGCTTCATTGACCTGCGCACGCTTTACAGGCTGTTGCATGATCGACCTTGACGACAACGTAAGGACGAGCCTAAGTCCCCGCAGGACGCACGCCCCTCAAAAAATGCGAGGTAATCCTACTCATTCCCTTTTTTCCGGTTAAACCCAACGGAGCCATTAGACCTCGGAGTTAACGGAATTGATGAGCGCGTGGATGTAGCCGTAGCCGAATGCGTATGCCTGAAGCTTGCCAGGATCTCCGGGACTGGAAGGCATGTGATCGGGCAGGAAGGATCCTTCATAGCCCGTGTCGCGGAAGATGCGCATGATCTTGAAGAAGTCGATGACTCCCTCGTCGGGATAGACCTCCTGAAAGTTGTTCAAGCCGCCCTTGATATTGCGCATGTGGACCTGCTTGATCTTTCCTCGCTCGGCCATGTACTGCACCAGGGGAGGCCCGGTCTTGTTGACGTCGGTCGAACCTTCGCCGATGACGCCGAGGTCCATCTGGAAGCCGTTCCAGGGGCTGTCGACCATCTGCTCGTATTTCTTGTAAGCGGTGTAGATGGACGGAGAGTCGAAATTTTCCGCGCCTTCATAACCGTAGGGGAGCCCCGGCGGGTCATAGGGGTGGTTCGCCATGGCAACCTTGTATTCGGCGCAGACCGGAATCACGCGCTTCAGGAACTTCTCGATCCTTTCCCAGTATTCGTTGTAGCCGACCGGGCCTGCCATGCCGACAGGCAGATTCTTCCAATCGTTTTCCAGCTTGAAGGTGGAGTAGACTGCGTCGCCACGGCCGGGAACAGTGCCGTTGCGGCGAATGGGAATCATGGTCCAGTGGTAGCTGACGATACGAACATCGACCTGTGCAGCCTTGCGGACGTTGTCACAGATTTGATCGAGCTTCTTGTCCTGATCCGAGGGGTCTTTGAGGATGATGTAACCAGAGTCCATACGAAGGGCTTCGAGCCACATTCCAACCGCGTCGCAGTTGTCCTTCATCTGTTTGAGTACATCCGTGTCGAAGGCCCCGCCGAGCGGACCCTCGACGGGGATGAATGCGTCGAAACGTGCCCCTTTGCCTCGGTGCGCCTCCTGGTCAGGATCGGGACTGATGGACTTTACACCGAAGCGCAGATTGTACTCGAGGTTTTCCTTACTGGTCAGAGTCGTGCCCTCGATGACATGGTAGTCCGCTCCTACGTGCATCTTGGTGTTCTTGCGCGCGGTAAGCTTTTTCTGCGGTTGCCCGAAGGCCGGAGCCGCATCTGCGAGACCACCGAGCGTCGCCCCAACAGCGCTGCCGATAAGTGCTTTCCCAAAATCTCTCCGCTGCATTGCTCCATCCTCCTACGCTGAAATGTTAGAAGCCTAGCGTTTGCAAATTGCATCCGACGTGGCATGCGACACTCGGGTTCCAAGAGTCGCGGACTGGCCACCACTCTGACTATCGTCTTACCGTGCTGTTACGGTCGGGTTTATAGAAGGGGCCTGTGGTTAGTCACGCCACTTAATGTTGCACCCGATGCTCGAGCGCTGGTTCGTGTCCGGACGCTTCCCTGCGACCAACGCGTCCAGCGCCGCGCGCAGGTCCTTCCCCGTCACCGGAATTTCGTTGCCGCCGCCGCTGGGCCGCTGCGGACGCGAATCGTCGAACTGTCCGCGGTACACCAGCTTCATCCCTGCGTCGTACAAAAAGAAATCCGGCGTGCACGCCGCGTGGTACGCCCGCGCTACCTCCTGCGTCACGTCGTACAGATACGGAAACTTGAAACCCAGCCGATCGGCCTGTTTCTTCATGTTCTCCGGCGAATCATCCGGAAAGTTCTCCACATCGTTCGCCGAGATGGCCACCATCCCGATCTTGCCCAGATAGTTCGCACCGATCCGCGCCAACTCCTGCTCCACGTGCTTCACATATGGGCAATGCACGCAGATGAACATCACCAACAGCCCGTGCCACTTGGCCACATCGTCGCGCGTCACTGTCCGTCCGCTCACCACGTCCGGCAGAGCGAATGCCGGCGCCTCTGTTCCCAACTCCATCATGCTCGATTCTGTCTTTGACATGCCCGTATCCTAACCGAATTCTCACGCCGCGGCGACAAAGAAACAATGGCAATCCCTCTTGGTTAAAGGCGTTAGGGAATGTCTGCACAAGTCCTCAACATTCCCTCCGGGGCTAAAGCCCTGCTCATTTAGCGGCATTTACGGACGGGCTGAAGCCCGTCCCTTTCAAAACTTGGACTTGTGCAGAGATTTCTTAGAGCATTTTTGCTAAAGGTGTAGACCGTCGCGCAGCTAGCAAAATGCGGGATTCTTCGCTGCGCTCAGAATGACAATTCATTTTTGGTCTATAACAATTGCTAAAATGCTCTAGCCTGCATCTTCACCAGGCCTCATCGCCGTCCCCCCCCCGAGTCAGTTTCTTAGAGTGCCGCCGTTGCCACCTGAAGCAATTCCTCGTCCGTGAGTGGAAGCGGATTGGCTTGCATGCTACTGGCGCGCGTTGCTTTCTCGACTACTCCGGGTAAATCAGCTTCGGTGATCCCCCAGGCGCGCAGAGGCGGGACATTGAGATCGACACAATGCGCGCGTATCCAGTCGATGCCGTCCTCAGCGCTTGCTTCGTTCCGACCGGTAAGCAGGCGTGCAATGGCGGTGTAGCGTTCCAGGGCGGGAAGGTGCGACGCGCGTTCCCGCAACGCGGCTATATTGGCCGCCATGGCGTGCGGCAATAGCGCTGCGCAGAGCGCGCCGTGCGGCGCCTTCCACGAGCCTCCGAGCGGTGACGCGAAGCCATGCACAACACCCAGTCCGGCGTTCGCTAGCGCCAAGCCACCGAACAAGCTTGCCAGTGCCATGTCGCGGCGCGCGTCCCGATCCGAGCCGTCGTGGTAGGCGCGGCGTAACGCGCCGGTAATACGCCTGATCCCCGCGACACAAATTGCATCCGCCAGTGGATTGGCGCGCACGCTAACATACGGCTCGATGAGCTGAGTCAGGGCGTCAAGACCGCTGGCTGCGGTGATGGCAGGAGGTAGTCCATAGGTCAGCTCGGGATCGACCAGCGCAATCCGGGGCAGCATCAGTAGACTCCGCAAGCTCACTTTGACACCGTGCTCCGTCGATCCGAGCACGGCGTTGCGCGTGACTTCGCTGCCTGTGCCCGCTGTGGTTGGCGCCGCAATAAACGGCAGCGGCGGGGCCACAATGGCTCGTCCCCTTCCCACCCCATCGAGAAAGTCGAGCGGCTCACCTCCGTTGGCGGCAACGGCGGCAATCGCCTTGCCGGCGTCAATTGCGCTGCCGCCGCCAAGTGAGATGATGACATCGCATCTGGAATTTTGCACGCGTCGCGCGCCCTCACGAACCAGATCGACCGTCGGCTCGCCGGGCACCGCAAAGACCTCGGCCGAGAGTGCCGAAACAAGCCATGCCGCACGCTTTGTCGAGGCGCCGGTCACTACCAGCGGTCGGGTGCCGAAAGTACGAACCAGTTCAGGCAGGGTTGCAGCTGTGCCCTCGCCAAAGACAATGCGTGTTGCGGTCGCAAACTCGAGGCGCATCGTTCTACCAGCCTTGGGGATCGGGGAAGATGGCGCTATACCTCGCGCTATGACGCGGTTCGGCCATCATAGACGCGACCGCATCGCGCCACTTTGCGTAGTGCGCTGTCTCTTTATGCGCTGTTGCAGCTTCCGGCGTGCGGTAAACCTCGATCAGGATGAACCGGGTCGCCTCGTCCTGTTGCTGCACCACGTCAAAGCGCGCGATGCCGGGTTCCTGAATACTCGATCTGGCGTTTTCAATGGTAGCCTGCCGGAAGCCCGCAACGGACTCGGGTTTGACCCGCACATGCACATGAACGATAAGCATCGGATTTACTCCTCGTCCCTTATCGTACCGCTATGCCGTGCTGCCCGAGGATAACGTACCCGCTGTCCCCATGGAGTTCTTCCAGTCGGCTCTGCGTGTTTGGTGTCAATAGCCCTGGATGCCCGTTTCAAGCATGATTGCGCGACGAGATATACTTTTTTCACCTGATAGGCAGTTGAATTCATCCCCAGCCGGCCGTAGACGGTCGCGGAAACGGCGAGCTAAACATGGCGTTTGTATCCGGGACGGAGACGAGGATCTACCGTGCGGCTAAAGGCTGGCAGTTCGCCGTCGGCTCCGGAATTCTGGGGTGGGTGCTGGACGCATTCGACTTCTTTATTGTGGTTTTTTTATTCGACACGCTGGCCGAGCGCTTCCATGTGTCGAAGGCATCGGTGGTATACACGCTGACTTTGACGCTGGCGATGCGGCCTCTGGGCGCACTGTTCTTCGGCGCTCTGGCGGACCGGTTCGGGCGCAAGCGTCCACTCATCCTCTGCGTGCTGTACTTCTCGCTATGCACGGTGTTGACCGGTCTTGCACCCAACTATTCAATCTTTGTACTCTGCCGCGCGCTTTACGGCATGGGCATGGGCGGATATTGGGGTATCGGTGCGTCGTATGCGATGGAGTGTTCTCCGCGCCGGTTCCGCGGCGTACTCTCAGGTACGATCCAGGCCGGTTATCCGATGGGCTATCTACTGGCATCGGTGGCGATGCAGACGCTGGTGCCTTCCCTTGGATGGAGATCGGTCTTCTTTGTAGGTGCTCCGGTGGCGCTGTTAATCGCGGCGCTGACTCTGTTTGCGCCGGAGTCCGAGGCATGGAAGCAACACCGGCCTGCTTCCCTGCGACCGATCTTCGGCTCGCTTCTCGAGCACAAAGGGATGTTCCTTTACCTACTGCTGATGATGAGCGTGCTTTTGTGCCTGTCGCATGGGGCGCAGGACCTGTATCCCGATTTTCTGAAGTCGATCCCAGGGATCGCGGTGCGGAGCATCTTCGGGATGAAGTCGCTCTATGGCATACCGATTCTTTATAACATTGGCGCAATCTTTGGCGCGATTTGCTTCGGCCACCTATCGCAAAAGATAGGCAGACGCAACGCCATTCTGCTGGCGCTCGCGATTGCGCTGTTGTCGATTCCGGCGTGGGCGTTCGGGACATCGCTGGGTGTGTTGGTTGCGGGCTCGTATCTGATGCAGACCGGTGTGCAGGGCGCATTCGGCGTGATTCCGGCGCACTTGAATGAACTTTCGCCCGATGTGGTGCGCAGCCTGTTCCCAGGGATTGTGTACCAGCTAGGAACGCTGTTGGCCTCGCCCGCGACGGCAGTAGAATTCATGTTGCGCGACCATTTTGGATATCCCTGGGCGCTGACGATCTTCGAGGCCGGGGCGATCGTTCTCATGATTGTTGTCATCTGGTTTGGACCGGAGGCATCGGGACCGCAGCTTTCTGCGCGGAGTGGTGAGCGAAGCAACTTCGGTCCCGGCGGACTGAGTAAGGAATGAGTACTCCTATGAGCGAGAGACGGATCGGGATCATCATGAACGGCGTCACCGGACGCATGGGGTTGAATCAGCATCTGGTGCGTTCGATTCTGGCGATTCGGGAGCAAGGCGGGATTGCGCTGGCAGACGGCTCGCGGCTGATGCCCGATCCGATCCTGGTGGGGCGCAATGTGGCAAAGCTGGAGCAGATCGCCAAGGAGCATGGGGTGGCGCGATGGACAACCGACCTGCACGGCGCACTTGCTGACCAGAACGATTCGCTTTACTTCGACGCACAGGTGACCGTACTGCGCGCCCCAAGCGTTGAAATGGCGATCGCCGCTGGCAAGCATGTTTATTGCGAGAAGCCGCTGGCTAAAGATTCGGCAACCGCGATGCGGCTAGCGACGCAGGCGAAGGCCGCGGGCGTAAAGCATGGGGTGGTGCAGGACAAACTCTTTCTTCCCGGCATGATCAAGCTGAAGCGGCTGGTGGACAATGGTTTCTTCGGCAGAATTCTTTCCGTACGTGGAGAGTTCGGCTACTGGGTTTTTGAGGGAGACCTGCAGACCGCGCAACGACCGTCATGGAACTACCGCAAGCAAGACGGCGGCGGCATCATCCTGGACATGTTTTGCCATTGGCGCTATGTTTTGGACCACATCATTGGCAGAGTGCGCGCTGTGCAGTGCCTTGGCGGCACTGTCATCCCCCAGCGCTGGGACGAGCAGGGAAATCCCTATCTGTGCACCGCGGACGATACTGCCTACGGGACCTTTGAACTTGAAGGCGGAATCGTCGCTCAGATTAACTCCTCCTGGTCCTTTCGCGTCTACCGCGATGAACTCTTCAGCTTGCAGGTTGACGGCACGGTGGGCAGCGCCGTCGCCGGCCTGCGCGAATGCCTAACACAATCCAGAGTTGATACTCCACGTCCGGTTTGGAACCCAGACGTCGAGAACCCTTTTCGCTTTCGCGAGCAGTGGAAGGATGCGCAGGATAATGCGATATTCGACAATGCGTTCAAAGTCCAATGGGAGATGTTTCTGAGGCACATTGCGGAGGATGCGCCGTTTACCCATGATTTTGTGGAAGGGGCTCGGGGCGTGCAGTTGGCAGAACTTGGCCTCAAATCCTGGCTTGAGCGTCGCTGGATCGATGTGCCGGAACTGGAGATATAGCTTTGGAGACTGCTGTAAAGCTGGTGCGTGCGGATGGGACGACGTATAGCTACGCGCCTTCCCATGGGCCGCTCCTACCGGCCCAGCGGGGTCCGTTCGAGACGCGCGTCGCGTTTGCGGCGGCCCATATTGTGGCGGATCCACTGCGCACTGCGCAGCCGCTTACCCATGCGGCGATCGATTGGGAGGCAACTCTCGCTTACCGTGAATATCTCTGGTCGCTTGGCTTTGGCGTGGCCGAGGCGATGGACACGGCACAACGCGGAATGGGGCTGGACTGGCCGCTGGCGCTGGAGCTTATCCAACGCAGTACCGTGGCCGCCAAAGCGCGAGGAGCTTTGCTCGCCAGTGGCGCGGGCACCGACCATCTGCCAATGGACAAATCGCACACCTTGCAAGATGTGATTGATGCTTACCTTGAACAATGTGAGGCAATTGAAGCCGCTGGCGGACGCATTATCCTGATGGCAAGCCGCGCCCTGGCCGCTGTTGCCCGCCATGCCGACGAGTATGCATCGGTGTATGCAAATGTAATTTCGCAGATTCGGCAACCGGTCATTCTGCACTGGCTTGGGCCGATGTTTGACCCAGCATTGGAAGGCTACTGGGGCACAGGGAATATTTCCGTGGCCATGGAAAACTGTCTCGGCATCGTCCACGCGCATTCGGAAAAAATCGACGGTATCAAGATCTCTCTGCTCGATGCGGAACTGGAAGTCTCCATGCGCCGTCAACTTCCGCACGGCGTCCGCATGTATACGGGGGACGACTTCAACTATGATGGCCTTATCTTGGGGGATGCGAACGGTCATAGCGATGCTTTGCTCGGGATCTTCGATGCTATTGCTCCAGCGGCATCTCTTGCGCTAACGGCACTGGATGCCGGTGACATTCCCCGCTATCAACAACTGCTCGCGCCCACTGTACCGCTTGCTCGGCACATCTTTGCTTCACCAACTCAACACTACAAAACAGGAGTTGTCTTCCTGGCGTTTCTCAATGGATTTCAGAATCACTTCCGCATGGTTAACGGCTCGGAATCTGCGCGCTCGATCGCTCATCTCTGCGAACTGTTCGTGCTTGCAGACCAGGCTGGTGTATTGCGCGACCCCGAACTGGCAATGCAAAGAATGCGCAGCTTCCTGCTGCCGACAGGTGTCCCATGAACTTGATTGAACGCCTCAGCTTCAACCAGATGACCGCCGACCCATGGTCGCTCGAGCAAGTGGTCCGCAACTGCACCCGCAGCGGCATTGCGACGATCGGCGTTTGGCGACATAAACTCGATGGCAACGCATCGAAAGCATCGGCGCTGATTCGCAGCGCAGGTCTGCACGTCTCCGGCCTGTGTCGAGGAGGTTGGTTCTCCGCGCCTACCGCGGAAGAGCGTCGTGAGCGGATTGCCGACAACCGCCTCGCCATTGAGCAGGCCGCAATCCTTGGTGCGCCGGTCCTCTGCATTGTCTCCGGGCCACCGCAAGGGCAGACGCTCGACGACGCTCGCGCGACCGTTCTGGATGGTTTGCGCGAAGTGTTGCCCGACGCGGAGAAAGCCGGCATCCAGCTCGGCATCGAACCGCTGCATCCGATGTATGTCGCGGAACGTTCCGTCGTGGTCACCTTGAAGCAGGCCAACGACATGGCCGAGCATCTCTCAAGTCCTGCGGCGGGGATTGTCGTCGACGCCTTCCATGTATGGTGGGACCCGGACCTGATGCACCAGATCGAGCGTGCGCGCGGCAGAATTGTTGGCTTTCATGTCTCGGATTGGCCGGTGCCTCTGACCAGCATTCTGGCAGGACGCGTCATGATGGGCGACGGCATCATCGAATTGCGCCGTCTGCGCCAGGCCGTCGACGCCACTGGATACAACGGGCCAATCGAAGTCGAGATCTTCAACGATGAGATTTGGAAGAGTGCGGATGAGGGACTGCTGGAGCTAATCCAGCGCCGCTTTATCGAACATGTTTAGGGTGAGATTCCAGTACGTTGGCCGGCCTATCAGAGTTCAGGCGATGCTCGTCACTTCACATCTCTTGCCCTAGACGCCGATAATGGGCCATCAAGATCAAGCCTGTTCGAACATCGTTGCTTCCGCAGGGAGATCATCCGTGAACCATACAACTCGCCGGGATTTTTTAAAGGATGCCGCACTCGCAGGCGCCGCGCTCTCCACCTCCACGCTAGCACCGGGCAGCCTCTTCGCCGCCACACAGGCTCAAACATCGGCTGCGACGATGCGATCCACCCCCAGTAGCGTACCTCTTTCTCTGCTTGGCAACGGGCCACTCACAATGTCAACCGGCGTAAGTTGGGGAGTACCCTGGGCGCAGGGTGCAATTGCACGCGGCTCAAATTTCAACTTGGGCGCACAGGGCAGCAGCCTACCCTTACAGAGTTGGCCGCTCGCCTACTGGCCCGACGGCTCCATCAAATGGACCGGCTTAGCCACTGTGCTTCCTGTCGGATTTCAGGGGCCCGTCTCACTCTCCACTGGCGCAGCCTCTGCCTCCGCCGGTACTCTCAGCGTCAAGACGGACAGTAAATCGGTCACCGTGGATACCGGTGCGCTCAAGTGCTCTATCCCTCTCAGCGGCTCGAACATCATCGACTCGATGAGCTTGGGCGGAAAGAATATCGCGGGCGCCAGTCAGCTCATCTGCGTTCTACAGAGCGGCCCGGCAAACAACCCGGAGGACTCCCCGAAGCGCGAACGCTACCTCAGCAACATGAAGCACGTCACCGTGGAACAGCAGGGCCCAGTGCGCGCGGTGGTCAAGATCGAAGGCATGCATCGCGGCACGCAGTCGAAGCGCGAGTGGCTGCCATTCACGGTGCGGCTTTATTTCTATAGCGGTCAGACCTCGGTACGCATCGTCCACACCATAGTTTTCGATGGCGACCAGGAGAAGGATTTTGTGCGCGGCGTGGGCCTCCAGATCGACGTCCCTATGCGCGACCAGCCAATGAACCGCACCGTGCGCTTTGCGGGCACCGACGGCGGTCTTTGGTCCGAGCCGCTGCAGCCCGGTGAAGGCAATGCCGCGCAAGAGTCGGGACAACCCTTCAGTGGCAACGCTGTCTTCGCCAAGAACGCTATCTGGAACGACTTCAAGCTCATCCAGCCCAATCCCGACGGGTTCACCATTATCAAGCGCACCGGCCCGGAGAGCACATGGCTCTTCTCCGCCGCAGGCACCCGCGCGCCTGGCCTCGCCTACGCAGGCGACCTTGGCGGTGGGCTTGCCGTCAGCATCAAGAACTTCTGGCAGTCGTTTCCTGCCGCGCTTGAGATCCAGCAAGCCGCAAGCCCCACTGCGAAGCTTGTCGCCTGGCTCTGGTCGCCCGATGCGCCTGAGATGGACATGCGCTTTTACGATACCCATGGACACGGACTCGACGCCGCCTATGAAGACGCGCAGCCCGGCCTCAGCACTGCCTACGGTGTCGCCCGCAGCAGCGAACTTACCCTCTTCGCCTCGGCAGCTTTTCCCGCCAAGCCAGACACCGTCGCCATGGCTGCCGTGGGTGCCCAACTTCCTCTCCTCGCTGCCTCGCCGGAGTACATCCACTCCACAGGTGTATTCGGCGTCTGGAGCCTGCAAGACCGCTCCACGCCATTCAAGAAATCCATCGAGGACGATCTCGACTCCGTGCTTGCCTACTACCAACGCCAGGTCGATGACCGCTCCTGGTACGGCTTCTGGCAGTTTGGCGACTTCATGCACTCTTATTCAGCGGCCCGCCACGTATGGCACTACGACTGGGGTGGTCATGCCTGGGACAACACCGAACTTGGCGCTCCACTCTGGCTGTGGTACAGCTACCTGCGCAGCGGACGCGCCGATCTGTTTCGCCTAGCCGAAGCCCACGCGCGCAATACCAGCGAGACTAACTGCTACCACCTCGGCCCCATGTCCGGCCTCGGTTCACGCCACAACGTCGTCAAGTGGGGCGACGGCGCCAAGGAAGCCCGCATCAGCCAGGCTGCGCACTGGCGTCCCTTCTACTACCTCACCACCGACGAGCGCACCGGCGACATCATGCACGAGAACGCCATCAACGCCGGCATCTCCGAGAGCAACTTCGATGCCATGCGCGAAGCTGAACCTCGCGGGAAGGAAGAGCCGCCGGTCCGCATCCGCATCGGCCCCGACTGGTTCGCCCTGGCCGGCAATTGGATGACCGAGTGGGAGCGCACCAACGACACCAAGTGGCGCGACAAGATCAACGCCGGCGTCGACTCCATCATCGTTATGCCCTTCGGCCTCGAAACCGGCAAGCCCGAGGCCAACTCCAAGGCTCTCGCCGCCACCGTCGGCTTCGACAACGCCACCGGCAAGCTTACCGCCATCCCCAACCCGCAAACCGGCGCCCTCATGCCGGCCAACTACAACCTGGCCACCATTCAGGGCGGTGGCGAAGTCATGTTCGAACTCGTACCCCTGCTCGGCCGCAAGGACTTCGAAACCGAGTGGTTGCGCTTGTGCCGCCTCGGCAACGCGCCCGCTGCCGTCTGGACCAAGGACAAAACCACCGGCAACGAAGGTGAGGACGCCAGCTACGTTCCACCCGGGCAGAGCGGCCCTCGTTTGGCGGCGTATGCCTATGCCAAGACTAAGAATGTAGCCTACGCGAAGAAAGCCATTGCCATGATGCTCTCTCAGGGTGCGGGCATCGCCGCTCCGCAAAGGGTTGCAGGGCCGGAGACGCTCCGTCCGGTTGAGGAAGACCCGCGTATGTCCACCAATGAAGCCGCGCAGAGTAGTCTCGCCACGATGGAGGTGCTCGAACTCTGCAAAGACCAGCTCCCCACCGAAGCCGCCGTCCGCTCTGTCCGCCAATTCCGCGGCCAACCCCCTTCCACTCCCGCAGCTCCAATGCAACCGGCCATCCCACAGAGCTGAGCGAACGAGAGTAGGCCATGACGCTCGATTAGTAACAATAAACGCCCCGGTGTCCGATTATCCTGCCCCGCCCCGGTTATGAGATTACGGTACGCCGGCCGACTTGCGGGTACCCACCTCAGCGATCATGGCTATCGAATCTATGTCCTTAGGGCAGAATGATCTACCTATCGACTATATGGCAGGTTCAGTTGAGCGCTTCCAAGGCCGCGTCTGGCGTCCCTCAGTGTCTCTTGGATGACGTTCCAGGTCCCTGACAATGTCAGGAAGATTGAAAGTTGACCTGCTCCACCCTGCGCACGATCTCGCGGCCAATGACAAGCGAAGCCGTGGCGGCGGGTGAGGGTACATTGCACACGTGCAGCATGCCTTCCGTGTCCACAAATCGAAAGTCGTCTGCCAATTGTCCGGTGCCTTCCAGGGCCTGGGCCCTGACTCCCGATCCGCCAGGATTGATATCGCGAATGGAAAGCTCAGGCATTAACTTCTGCATATTTTTTGTAAAGGCCCTCTTGTTCCAGGAACGGTAGTATTCGCCCGCTGCTTCCCGCCATACCTTGGCTGCCATCTTCCAAAAACCGCCGAAGGTTGCAAGGTCCAGAGAATCGACCATGCTGAACGAGGTCCGACTGTAGCCCTCGCGCTTGAACGCGAGCACGGCGTTGGGTCCCGCCGTGACCCCGCCTTGAATCTTGCGCGTAAAGTGGACCCCTAGGAATGGATACTTTGGGTTCGGCACCGGATAGATCAGTCCACGGACGAAGTCTTGTTTCGCCGCGGCGATCTCGTAGTATTCCCCTCGAAACGGTACGATACGCAACTTCAATCTGGCGCCCGCCATGCGACTTATACGATCGCTCTGCAGTCCTGCGCAGTTCACCACGTAGCCCGCTATAAACTCACCTGCCGATGTCTCGATGATCGTCTTGCCATTCCGATGTTCGAGCCCAGACACCCGTGCATTCAATCGCAGCGAGGCATGCTCTCGAACGATATCCGCCATTCGGTTGCAGACGATGGCATAATCCGTTATCGCTGCTCCCGGTATGTGGATTCCCTGCACTCCGGCAACGTGTGGTTCGATCTCGTGAAGTTCCGCCTGGTTCAACAAGCGGGCTCCGGGGACCCCATTGGCCACGCCTCGGCGAAATAACTCCTGCAAACCGGGAAGTTCCTTTTCGCTGGTTGCAACGATCACTTTGCCGCAGACTTCGTGAGGCAACCCTTGCTCGCGGCAGAACTGGACCATCTCCCTTGCGCCCTGAACGCACATGCGCGCTTTTTCGCTGCCGGGTTTGTAGTAAATCCCGGAATGAATGACTCCGCTATTATGGCCCGACTGATGGGCCGCGACACGGTCTTCCTTCTCAAGGACCAGCAGGGACGATGAAGGGTGCGAACGGATGAATTCCAATGCGGTAGCCAGGCCGACGATTCCCGCACCAATAATCGCAATATCAAACTCAGCTTCTGGAACGCTCATCCGATTTCACCTTCTCCGATCCAGTTTATGCCGGTTGTTCCTGTACGGGCACCTCTCGCAACATTGAGCACGAGTTCAAGCGCATCGTCGCATAAATCAAGAATCAGAGCGAGCCACTGGTATGCGTCGCTGGCGCAAGGCCCTGACCAGGCTACAGGTAGAGAGTAGCGAGTTGGTACATGGATCGACCGAACCAGATTGTCGCGACACGGATGAGACCAGTCTCCGAACCCCACGTCCGCCTCTTGATGTGTCCCTACTGGATCGTGAGGCTGCATCGGCCGTAGCCGGACGGTTTGAGTATGACAGGCATGCGGTCGTGTACGGTCTCGCTGCTACACTTGGCTGTTAGGCGGCTGTAACGATACGAATCGCAACTGCCCGTGGAGGAGCCGATGAACATCGCAAGATCGCTCATGAGGTGGTTTTCGCTGGCGGTTGCCCTGACTTGTGTTCCTCTCTACAACTATGCACAGACCACTGCGTCGTCTGCCATCGTCCTTACTCCAGCGCAGGTTGCCCTATGCGATCCGCACAAATCATGCGATCACAATTTATGCGATGCCAGAACCTGCGATCAGACCTTGAGTGACTATCGGCAGATGCTGCGTCAGTTGCACATCAACACTATGCGCATGGGACCTGGCAATCACAAGGACGCGCCACCCGCCAACTTCGATGAGTCGAAGGCGAATTCGTATCCGAAGATGCCCGATCCCCTGCTCCTGAACAACGGGAAGAAAGTGACGACGGCAAAGATGTGGTGGGAGCAACGCCGTCCGCAGATCGTTGAGGACTTCGATCGTGAGGTCTATGGCCGTGTCCCCCAGCACACGCCCCAGGTGACGTGGGAGGTTGCCAGCACAAGCAGGGAGATGACAGGCAAGTTTGCGGTGATTGCCAAGCAGATCGTCGGCCACGTCGACAACTCCTCCTATCCGCTTATTACGGTGGACATTCGGCTCAGTCTTACCACCCCTGCCAATGCCTCCGGCCCTGTTCCCATCATCCTGCAGTTCAGTTCGTCGTCGATGACTCAGCCATCCGGCGCTCGCGCGGCAGCGGTGCCGCTTTGGAAGCAACTGGTTCTGGAGAAAGGATGGGGCTATGCCGTCATTTCGACAACGAGTATTCAGGCGGAAAACGGCGCAGGTCTCACAAGCAGCGGCATTATTGGCCTTGTCAACAAGGGTCAGTTCCGCAGGCCCGACGACTGGGGAGCACTGCGTGCCTGGGCATGGGGGGCCAGTCGCGCCATGGATTACTTAGAAACGGATGCATCGGTCGATGCCAAGCAAGTTGGCCTTGAGGGCCACTCCAGAGATGGCAAGGCAGCGCTGGTTACTATGGCATACGACCAGCGTTTTGCAATCGCTTATGTCAGTTCCTCGGGCACCGGTGGCGCCAAACTGATGCGGCGCAACTTTGGGGAACCGCTGGAAGACCTGGCCTCAGAGCGCGAATACCATTGGATGGCCGGCAATTTCCTGAAGTATGCAGGCCCGCTGACCGCGAACGATCTGCCGGTGGATGCGCATGAACTGATCGCCCTGTGTGCCCCACGTCCGGTGTTTATCGGCGGCGGTTCAACCATCGGCCCTGGATCCGACAACGCGGCCGACGCGCCGGGATCGTTCATGGCAGCCGTCGCCGCCGGTCCCGCCTACAAACTTCTTGGCAAAAAAGACATGGGCGCCAGCACCCTGCCAGCCATGGGAACTCCCTTGATCGATGGAGACATCGCCTTCCGCCAGCATAGTGGCGGCCACACGGATGAACCCAACTGGCCCACATTTCTGATTTTTGCCAGCCGCTATCTTCACGGGACCGCTCCGCCCAAGGCGGTCGTTCCGTAGCTGTCTGTTTTTTTGCTACAACCGTGAGACTTCAACCCATACGCAAGGCACCCACTCCAGGATGACCGAAGCCTGAAGCGGAACGTCATCGAATCAGTTCATTTGTTAGTGTAGAGCCAGTCCAGAGATTACGGTAACGAGTCCGCGGACGAGGAGCAGCCATGAAAAAGTTCTTCAGACTGTGTTTGCCATCGTGGAAGACCTTAGCCTTCGTTCTTGCAGGGGTATGTTGGGCGCATGCTGCAACACTACCCCAATTGCGCGTTTCCGATACTGGCCGGTATCTGGTCAAGGAGGACGGATCGCCGTTTCTTTATCTCGGCGACACTGCCTGGTCGATCCTGAACTGGACCCGAGAAGACGTGGACATGTATTTGCAGGACCGTGCGCAAAAGGGGTTCACGGTGATTCAAGTTGCCGTGTCGGGATTCAGCGCGCTAACAGTGCCGAATGCATATGGCCAGACTATGTTTGTCGAGCAGGACCCAAACCGGCCGAATGATGCCTACTTCCAGGAACTGGACTACGTAGCGAATAAGGCAGAGTCTCTCGGACTCTACCTCGCGTTGGTGCCGATGTGGGCAAATAATTACGAGAGGCCGCATCACCTGGATAGCTTCGTCGATGATCCCTATCCCGATGTGCTGACTCCATCGACCGCATTTAGCTACGGAAGGTTTCTGGGAGAGCGCTATCGGGACAAGCCTGTGATCTGGATCCTGGGCGGCGACTGGTTTTATATGGGATATGAAGAGGTCTACCAATCGATGGCGGCGGGTCTGAAGGAGGGTGAAAGCGGAGTTCCCCACCTGATGACGTTCCATCAGAAGCCGCAGACGCCGCTGGTGCAGGCACCCTGGCTCAGTTTTCAGATGATACAAACCAGCCATACAATATGGAACCGCGCATACGATCTGATCGCCAAGGATTGGGACAGCGTACCTACGAGGCCGGAGGTCATGGGCGAGGGAGGCTATGAAGGTATCGCGGACAATACGATGGCGGTTGTCCACACGATGGATGCCGCGGATGTGAGGAGGATTGCTTATACCTCGATGTTTGCAGGCGCTGCCGGCTACACATACGGCGCGCAGGGTGTATGGAACCACAACGGCCCCAACGCCGCCAATCGTCCCAGCACCACTCCAGCCCCCAGCGCGCCGGGTAGATGGGGCGCTTCACCTTCATGGACCGCGGGTTTACAACTGCCCGGCAGCACACAGCTACGGTATCTGCGGGATCTGCTTGAATCGCGGCCGATGCTGGAAAGAATTCCGGATCAATGGCTGATCGCCGAGGACCAATTGAGCACAAGCAATCGTATTCAGGCCACTCGTGCCGCGGATGGGAGTTATGCATTTATCTACATGGCTTCGGGTATGAAACTGAGAGTCAACCTGATCCATCATGGCGATGCGTTTCCCTTCTACCACAAAGTGTCGGGCGATATGATCCGGGCGTATTGGTACGATCCCCGCCACGGAACCTCAAGCCTGATCGGTGAATTCAAGAAGGCCGAATATCATGATTTCACGCCGCCGTCGACCGGACCGGGTAACGACTGGGTGCTGGTGCTCGATGATGCCTCAAAGAACTACCCTGCGCCCGGGAAGATGGTTCAATATCCGCACTGAGGATATTGGCGCATGCAAGGTATGATAGTGCTCTGCCGGAGGTTTGAGCTCATGGCGCGCTCTACAATACGCTCGGACTGAAGTATCGCAAATATGTCCGAGAGCTAGCGGATATTAGGCTGATACGAGTCACAGCGTTGGTACGTGGCGGTTACAGCGTGATGCCGGCGGATTTGTAGACGGCCTCGAGGGCGAGCAGGTCGGCGAGGCCGTCTTCGCCAGGGGTATTAGGCGTGCGATCGTGCAGGATGCAGTCAGAGAAGTGGTCGGCCTCGCGGGTGAACTGCATGGGGTCCTTCTCGGTGCTGGCGATGTCGATCTCGATCCAGGGCGCGCCGAGGACGGGTTGCGATGCGTAGTGGCCGAAGAGATGCTGTCCCTGGTAGGTGATGGAGTTCATCTGTAGCCATCCCCAGGGGCCGTGGACGCGCCAGTAACCGCCGACTTCGACTCCATAGCTGGCAGTGCCTGAGCCGATGGCACCAGAAGGGAAGCGGGAGAGCCACTGCACGGTCTCTTCGACCTCGGTGAAGCGGGCGTCGCGGTCGGGAGTGGAGATCATGGCCTGGTGGGCGATTGGGTTCTGGCCAGTGAGCATGCGGAAGATGCTGAGCGGGTAGACGCCGTGGTCGAACATGGGGCCTCCGCCTCCGAGGGCCTTCGTGAGACGCCACTCGCCGGCACGTATGTTGGAGCCATGGTTGGCGTCCATGGACTCGACGGGGCCGAGCTTGCCGGAGTGGATGATTTCGAGTGCCTTGAGGTGGGTCGGTTCGTAGTACAGGCGGTAGGCGAGCATCAGCTTGACGCGCGCGGCTTTGCAGGCGTCGATCATGCGGACGCATTGGGCGGAGCTAATGTCCATGGGCTTCTCACAAAGTACGTGCTTGCCGGCACGGGCCGCGCGGATGGTGTATTCGGCGTGCATGCTGTTGGGCAGGGCAACGTAGACTGCGTCCACAGCCGGGTTGGCGGCGATGCGGTCGAAGTTTTCATAGTCGTAGATGGAGCTGGTGGGGACGCCGTACTGAGCGGCGATGCGCTCGGCCTTGTCGCGGTGGCCGCTAACCAGGGCGGTGATGCTGGATTGCGCGGAGATCTTTGTGCCAGCCATAAAATGCGTGGCGATGCTGCCGAGGCCGATGACCGCGTAGCCGATGCGGCGGCCGGATGTTTGCACCGCGACGGCGGCTGGCGTGACGGCGACCTGCGCCAAGGCGTGCGGAGTCCACGGCGCGGCGAGTCCCATTGCACCCATCTTTGCGAAATTGCGTCGAGAGAGCGGCATCGGAGTCGTCCTCGGAGAATAGAAATGTTTGCTGTTAGCGAGCCCCGCTGGGAATCAATATACATTTCAGATGGGATGTCAGTCGCTTATCGCCAGATGGACCTGACGCGGCGGTTGAGGCTGTAGAAGAGGATGGTGAAGCGGGTGGTGGCGCAGGCTATACTTCTCCCTAATCAGGAGAATGAGTGATGACAGTTAGGACGATTCGAGCTGGGAAAAGCGGAAGGCGTGGTCAGATATTCCTTCAGGCGCCATTTTCATTGAAAATGTTACTACTGAATCTAGTGCTCGCGAGCGTTGCGTTGACGGCTACGGCTCAGGTGGTCTCCGCCACATACGCACCCCCGGCACATTCGACCGTTCTGGGCAGCACGTTTGTCAATTGGGACTCACTCACGCCGCAGACCACTGCGGTTGGCCAACAGCGCGCCGTCTTCGACAATCCCACTCCAACCCTCGAAAAACTAGAGTCTCATATCACGACGTTGATGCCGGGCATGATGTCGCACCCTGTACACCACCATCCATGGGAAGAGATTCTCCTGGTTAAGGAGGGTGATCTGGATGTGTCGATCAATGGCCAGAAGCAACATGCCGGCCCAGGGTTCCTGATCTTCCTCGCGTCGAACGATGCTCATAACCTGCAGAACACAGGCAAGACGCCAGCTACGTATTACATCATCGATTTCTACACGGATCGCGTTCACACTGTTGTCGACAAGCCGGCTGCCGAACAGGCCGTGCCGGGCATGCTTCCATCCACCATCATCAACTGCGACCGTCTGCCTGCGACCGCAACACCGACCGGCTCTCGCATCAGCGTCCTTAGCTCGCCAACGCTTACCTTCCTCAGGCTCGAGAGCCATATCACCACACTCAACGTGGGCCAGAGTACGCAGGCCGATATGATCGACTCGGGAGATGAGGTCGCCGTCCTCAAGTCGGGCCAGGTCGAGGTTACGGTCAACGGCATTGCCAGCCGGATGAATGAAGGATCCATCTGGTACTGGGCCCCCAACGACAAGCGCACCATCAGGAACATCGGCGCGAAGCCAGCCGTTTATCAGGTTGTAAAGGTCACGTCGGACAAGACGCCAAAATAAGCTGGAGGGTGAGTGAGTAACTCCGATCATGACCGGGACGCACGCATGCGGATGGCAGCATTCGAGCATGTCCGAAAACTCGGGGAAGTGCATGATCATCTCACCGCGAATGAGCTAAGGCCCGGATTTATGTTTCACGGGGGGAGCTTCCCGCTCATCAACCCACAACAAAACCGAGGTTGGTTCCGCGATGTTCTAGCTACAGCCACTGGTGCTGCCGCAACTCATGCAGCGGTAACAGGAGCCGGAGCGGGTCATGATGGCTCCGCAGGTGGCGCAGCTGGGCGCGTCGCCCATGTCGAACATGCTCTTCATGGCGTCGGAGGGGTGGTAGACCACCCCAGCGCCGGGGGCGCCGGGAACTCCGTATATGCCTCGGTCGGCGGACTGGAAGGAAGAAGCAGGTCCCTCCGCTGCGCTGCGGGATGACAAACTGTTGAGGCTGGCGGAGGGGTCGGGTGCGATGCCGTGCCGCGGCGGCGTGCGGTCCTCATATTGGCTGTGCGCAACCTTCTGGCCGTTGCCGTAGTACTGGCTGCCTGCGCCGTTGTCGAAGATGTCTTGGTCGGAGATGGCGCGGTGCGTACGGGCCTCGCGCTGCAGGATGGCCTGCGGGCTGGCATCGTCCGCCGCGGAGAGGGTGCCGAGCGGGGTGTGCGGCGTGGCCTGGAGCGGCGTCCGGGCTTCACCTGGACTGGCAGCGTCCTCGCTATTGGCGGCCATGCTGACCGTGTTGCCGGGAGCAGTGACCGTGCCCTCCACCGGCACACTGGCCGCGGGGGCGAGACCGGCAAACAGGTCGAGCTGGGTGCCCGAGAGGAAGCGCATCTGAATCCAGCGGAAGATGTAATCCATGATGGACTTGGCGAAACCGATCTCGGGGTTGCCGGTCCAGCCGGAGGGCTCGAAGCGGGTGTGGGCGAACTTCTCGCAGAGGACCCTCAGCGGCACGCCATGCTGTAGCGAGATGCTGATGGCCGTAGCGAAGCTGTCCATCAGGCCGGAGACCGTGGAACCCTCCTTGGCCATGCGGATGAAGATCTCGCCGGGGTATCCGTTGGGGTAGAGGCCCACCGTGATGTATCCCTCGTGGTTGGCGATGGAGAACTTGTGGGTTACCGAGGCGCGCTCTCCGGGCAGGCGATGGCGGCTGGCGCGCGGCGGGGCCTGCGCGTCGGCTGCGTCCACGTTCTCCATGCTGGCGGCCTGAATCTGGGTAAGCTGACGGGTGAGCGCGGCGTTGGCGGCTTCAAGCGCACTGACATGTTCGGCGGCGGCGGCCAGGTTCCGTTCCGCTTCAGCGGTCTCATTGGAGGTGGCGGCGACGGCGCGAGTACCCTTCTTGTCGTCGGTCTGGGCCACTACGTTGAGCGGCTGCGTTCCCTTGGAGTTGTCGCGGTAGATGGCGATGGCCTTGATGCCCTGTCGCCACGCCTGCATGTAGGCCTCGGCGATGTCTTCCACCGAGCAGTCCTGCGGCAGGTTGACGGTCTTGGAGATCGCCCCCGACAGGAACGGCTGGGTCGCGGCCATCATCTTGATGTGGCCCAAGTAGTGGATGGAGCGCGTACCCTTGGCCGGCTTGAAACTGCAATCGAAGACGGCGAGGTGCTCCGGCTTGATTCCGGGCGCGCCCTCGATGGTTCCGGTGGCGTCGATGTAGCTGACGATGGCGTTGACCTGGGACTCGTTGTAGCCCAGCTTGATGAGCGCCGAGGGGACGGTGGAGTTGACGATCTTGATCATGCCGCCGCCCACCAGCTTCTTGAACTTCACCAGAGCAAGCTCCGGCTCCACGCCGGTGGTATCGCAGTCCATCATGAAACCGATGGTCCCGGTGGGGGCCAGTACGGTGACCTGCGAGTTGCGGAAGCCGTGCCTCTCGCCGTGGGCCAGCGCGCCATCCCAGGCGTGGCGGCTGGCTGCGATCAGTTGCTCCAGTTGCGGGACGTGGAAGGGCTCGGCGCTGGTGCGCGGGCTGGTGATGGTGGGCTTGCCGATGTTGTTGACCTCGGCGCGGTGCATGCGGATGACGTCCAGGAACGGCTCGCGGTTGACATAGAAGCCGGGGCACGCGCCACCGCGCCCCGAAGACCGATCTCGCTCTGCTGGGTCAGGGGAGTGGCCGCGCCCAGCGGCGCGCAGGCTTCGGCAATGCGCGCGGACTGCCAGTACGCATCGCCGCACAGGATGGAGGTCAGCGTAGCGGCGAAGTCGCGGCCCGCGTCGGAGTCGTATGGCAGGCCGAAGGCCATCAGCAGCGCGCCCAGGTTGGCGTAGCCCAGGCCGAGCGGGCGGTAGTCGTGCGAGTTGCGCGCGATCATCTCCGTGGGGTAGCCCGCCGCGTCCACGATGATCTCCATCGCCGTGGTTACGATGGCGATCGCGTAGCGGTATGCGGCGATGTCGAACTGCCCGCCGGGGGTGAGGAACTTGAGCAGATTGAAGCTGGCCAGGTTGCAGGCCGAGTCGTCCAGGAACATGTACTCGCTGCATGGGTTGGAGGCATTGATGCGCGCCGTGTTCTTGCTGGTGTGCCAGCGGTTGATGGTGTCGTCGTACTGCATTCCCGGGTCGCCGCACTTCCAGGTGGCCTCGGCGATCTTGTGCATCAGATCTCGCGCGTGGTACTCCTTCACCGGCTCACGGCCCTTCACGGTGCGCGTGGTGAAGCTGCCGTCGGACTCGACCGCCTGCATGAACTCGTCGGTGACGCGCACGCTGTTGTTGGCGTTCTGGAAGAAGATGGAGCTGTAGGCCTCGCAGTCCGGCCCGGAGCCGTCGTAGCCTGCCTGCACCAGGTGCCACGCCTTGGTCTCCTCCTTCACCTTGCACTCGATGAAGTCTTCAATGTCGGGGTGGTCGATGTTCAGGATCACCATCTTGGCCGCGCGGCGGGTCTTGCCGCCGCTCTTGATGACGCCCGCGAAGGCGTCGAAGCCGCGCATGAAGGATAGCGGGCCGCTGGCTGTGCCGCCGCCGGAGAGCGTCTCCATGCTGCCGCGGATGTTGGACAGGTTAGAGCCCGCGCCGGAGCCCCACTTGAAGAGCATGCCCTCGGTCTTGGCCAGGGTCAGGATGGAGTCCAGCGAGTCGTTGACCGAGTTGATGAAGCAGGCGCTGCACTGCGGCTTGCAGTAGCCGGTGACGGAGAACTCCACCCGGCCGGTGGCTGGGTTCCAGTGCCAGTTCTGCGCATCGGAGTTAGGCTCCAAGCGGTCACAGCCCACGTTGAACCACACCGGCGAGTTGAACGCGACCTTCTGGTTCAGCAGCAGGTGGGAGAGCTCGGCAAAGAATGTGTCGGCGTCTGCCGGCGTGGCGAAGTAGCCGCCGCGGATGCCCCAGTCGCGAATACTCTCGGCCACGCGCGTAATCAGCGCGCGCACCCCGCTCTCCCGCTCCGGCGTGCCCACCTGGCCGTGCAGGTACTTGGACGCAACGATGTTGGTCGCGGTCATGGACCAGTCGCTGGGCACTTCCACGTTCTTCTGCTCGAAGATGGTGCGGCCCTTATAGTCATGGATCACGGCGTCGCGCAGTTCCCACGTGACCTCCTCGAAGGGCGAGATGCCGGGCCGCGTGAAGTGGCGCGAGAAGGAGAGGCCGGAGGAGCGACCGGCGGTGGGACGCTCGGCAGCCTGGGGTTGGGCCGCGGAGAGATTGATCGCGTCGGTATGGGTCTGAATCGGGGTCATCGAGGGGAGGTCTCCTTCTCTCTTGGATGCAGTGGCGGTACTGGTTCGAGTCGTGCAAGGGGGCCTGGTCTTGCGTATAAAGCAGTAAATTCAGCAACGGTGCTTACGGACCTGTGCTGCTTAGGCCAGTTTGACTCCTTCAATTCGTAGTGCAGCATGTAAGAGGTCTGCCGATGCCTCTACCACTGCGGAGAGCCCTGTGGACCGACCGCGAGAACATATGAGGCGATAGGGGACCGGACGTGCTTGAACTTTCGATTCGACGGTTACTGAGTAGCAATCGTGAAAGTACCGCCCCCAGTGGGGTGTGTCAAGTATAAAGCACAAGATGTTGTGTTGCCTCAGCGAATACTCCCATTTTGGGGATTGTTGACGGCAGATAAACGAAAAAATAAGGGAAATTGCTGTGGAATTCTCTGAAAGGGCGCAATTCATGCGGGTTTAACAATGTCGTGAAGCGTCTGCCACGACGCCCTACTTCAAGTCTCCGGGGCCGGGAGGCTGGCAGGGCGCCCCAGTCGCGGGATGGGTGGCAGGAATTCCTGTAGGGTCACCATGAGTCGAGAGTAGTGGCTGGACGGAAGCCGGTGCAAGGCGCAGGAGTGGTGCAGAAACTGTGGACTGAGGGTGCAAATGTGTAAAAGCCGCTGCAATGTGGAAAAACCCATAGAAAGTGGAAAAGCCTCTGGAAATGGGGGGATATCCGGCCATTCCCTGCCATAAAACGCTCCCCAACTCTCTCAAAGCAGCAACATGCAGTCGCCGTAGGAGTAGAAGCGGTAGCCGTGGCGGATGGCGTGGGCGTAGGCGGCGAGGATACTTGCCGGAGGCCATGGTACTACTGCGATTTTGGGGCAGCCAGCTTACTGATGAGGGTTGTCAGATCGTAAGCGATGCCGAAGCGGTAACGGTCGCGGTCGGGTTGACCGACGAAAATCGACGCTACGCTGCTCGAGCTTGTCGTCACGCTCCCTGGTGCCTGAAGGAGAAGATACTGGTTCGTCGGAACATTGCTACTGCTTGTCACAATGTCCATGTAAGCATATACATAGACGCCCTGAAGCACCGAGATGGACGCAGGCAGGGGAGTTGACCCGCCAAAGTGAATGACGACTCTATGAAAATTGCCTCCCGTAACGTACTCGTTCTGTCCGATTGTGAAGTCGAAGTTCGCCGGAAAGATATAATCGTCATCGATGTTGTTGAAATAGTATCGCTTGAAACGGAAGCCAGCAGCGTAGTCGCGGAAGAAACGGCTCCGTGCCTCCGGGTATTGAGCGATATAGCAGACAGGCGTTGCTGCCGGCAGAGTGCTAGGGGAGCTTGGCGCTGGGCATCCAGCTGCCGCGATGGCGGCCGCATTTTCTGTGTTGACCGAAGATGGATCGGACGTTGCTTGGGTCAGGTAGTAGCTCTGAATTGTCGGGCTCGCGATATATACGGGTGGGGTGGCCTGAGTGTCAGATAAGGGCGTAATAACTCCTGCGCCAGCGATAAGAGAGAAGAGAATAGGCCGGATTCCCGTGGCATTATCAAACGTAGCTAGTCGATACTCATAGCCACCGGCTGTCTCAAAGGATTGAACGATCGCGTTAGGGCTGGCTGCGGTCAGTGCTGTGACGTAGGTTGAGGGCGCAGAGACGCCGCCAATGGCTCCGGGCTGGGCGATACTGCTTACGCGCGCATAGCCCCACAGCCAGTTATTAGTCGTTAGGCTAGGGGGGCTAAGCCTCTCGATATCGGAATATCGAGCGCGGCATCGAGAAGAAACTTCGCTGCTGGGTCAGCCGAGCTTGCTGCTGAGACGTCCACTCCGGCCAGAACGCGAGCGTGAGTGATACCTGCCGGCTTGGTGAATGCGAAGGTTCCGGCCTGTAGGTTTGCAGGGACTGGGATCGTACCGCTCCGGTTACTGGCGGTGCTACTCCTAGCAATTTCAGGTGAAGATAGTCGTTTTGCCAGTTCTGTCCAGCCTTAGCTGTAACAGATGCCTTCACTTCCTCGTCGGCCCGTGCGTTAAGCGGATGTAGTCCGGCACGATCATTTTCAGGCAGTCCGCATTCCGATTCGGAGTACAGAGTGCTTCTTCGGCGCGAATCGTTTTGGTCCGCGGCTTCGAGTGTGTCCGCCGTAGGCGGGTACGGCGGCGGCAGGGGCAGCGGGCGCTACGGTTACCAGAGCCGAGGGAACATCGGACTTCGCTGGAGCGCCGGAAAATTTCTCCACGGCGCACAGGGTGTCACCACTCATTAGCGGTTTGGACAACTCGAGCGTACCTTTGCTCCAGAGGCGTCGATAGCGGTTTGTTGGCCGGGTTGCAGAAGGCTTGTGCCTGCTGGATCTCCTGCTGTCGGGCACGCAGCATACACGTCCAGTGTTGCCGTTTGGCTAGGTAACGCGGGCGTACGGAACCACCAGTACATATTGCAGGTTCACGCTAGGTGTTTCAATTGCCACCGGGCTCACCGGTGGCGCGTTGGCGACGATTGCCAGAGGGAAGGCAGTGGGCTCCGGCGCACCGCTAAAAGTCTCGATTGCACAGAGTGATTCGCCGCTACTCAGCTTGGTAGCCAGTGTCAACGGCACGTCCGCGTTGCCCATGACGCTGTTTTGCGTTCCAGGTTGTAGCAGAGACGGACCGGTGGGCGCAGTGCATTGTGATTGCGCATAAACGTTGATGGTAGCCGTCACCGGCGCGACTGGCGCAACGGGAGTTACGACAATCGAGTGTTTCCTCGTCGCTGCGCCTTAATCTGCGCGGTTGCTAGGTAAGTGATAAGTCCCGATAAGAGCAGGAAGACAAGTAGGGAGAGCGGTCGGAATGGGCGCATGAATCTCCTTCGATATGCAGACGCTATGCGGCGGCTGCGGAGAATTAAAGTTGCGTTGGAGCACTATTGGACCGGGTGCATAGTTCAATGCCGCTATTTAGGAAGTACAAGACGATCCGCGTAGTGACGAGAGTGCAGCTAGGCCCTGTGATGCTCTTATTAGACTTAGGCTGAGAGCGATGCGAATTATGACAGAGATTCAATCGCGACAAAGCAGATTCAGAAAAATTTTGTTGTGAGCGTAAGAATTCCATAAAAATCAAAGCAGCAACATGCAGTCGCCATAGGAGTAGAAGCGGTAGCCCTGGCGGATGGCGTGGGCATAGGCGGCGAGAACCATCTGGCGACCGTAGTTCGCGGGGGATTGGGATGGTCCCTCCCACATCTCAGAATCGAGATTCGGAAACTCCGGGCAGGCAGTGGGGCACCCGTTGTAGCGGCATCACCGGCGAAGGCTGCAACCAGCATCAGCAGGGTGGATTTGGGCAGGTGGAAGTTCGTCAGCAGACCGCCAACCAGGCGGAATTTGTGCCCCGGCGCGAGGAAGATCGAGGTAGAGCCGGAGTGGGTTCGAGGTGGAGGGGAGCCGGCAGTGCCCTGCGCTGCAATGTGCTCCAGCGTCCGCGTAGTGGTGGTGCCAACCGCAACCACGCGCCGGCCTTCAGCCACTGCGCGATTGAGTGCCTCGGCTGTGGCCGCGGGCAGGGTGTAGCGCTCGCTGTGCAGGCGAATCTCTTCCACCCGCTCCACCCGCACCGGCTGAAAGGTACCCAGGCCGACATGCAGCGTTAGCGTGGCGATCTCCACGCCGCGCGCCTGCAGTGCGGCCAGGGTCTGCGGGCGTAAAGTGCAGCCCGGCGGTAGGCGCCGCCGCCGAGCCAGGGGGATGCGAGTAGACGGTCTGGTAGCGGGCACGATCTTCCTCTGAATCCGCCTGCAACGACTGGTCGCGGTGGATGTAGGGCGGCAGCGGCATGTGCCCGATGCGTTCCAGCGTTCGATGGAAGTCCTCGACCGGGGCAAAGCGCAGGGTGCGTTCGCCGAAGGCCCCGTCGGCGACAACATCGGCGCGCAGAAGGGGTTCTGCGCTACTGTTCGCGCCGGTCTCGAAGAACAGCAGAGTTTCACCGGGTTGCACCTTGCGCGCAGGCCGGACCAATGCGCGCCACAGGTTCTCGGCGGGGTGCGCCGTATCCTCCAACGGTTCGATGAGCAGCACTTCGATCCGCGCGCTGGGTGGGGGCGAGTTGAGATGGGTGCGCGGGCCGGCTCGGGTCGCAAACAGCCGTGCAGGCAGTACGCGCGAGTCGTTGAGGACCAGCAGATCGCCCGGTTGCAGGAGTTGCGGGAGGTTTGCGAAGAGGTCGTCGCGCAGACCGCCGGTTGCGCGATCCAGCACCAGCATGCGGCTCGATCCGCGCTCGGCGGGCGGGTGCTGGGCGATCAGTTCTTCGGGCAGATTGAAGTCAAAATCAGAGACAAGCATTGAGATTTAGTTTAGCGACCGGTGGTCGCTGATGAGTATGTTCTGCTCCTACCCACTCATCGCGAAGAGGCTGCGATGAATGGGGCACCCGATTCGTTGGGTTCCTCGGACATCTGCACGGCGCGATCCAGGGCAGCCTGTACGGTGGCCGTCGTCGCCTCGCCTGCGGGAACTGGTGCGGGCCAGGTGACAATCACGCGCGAGAATGGCTTGGGAATCATATGGCGGTCCCATGAGCGAAGCTCCCAGGCGCGTTCGGGACGCGCATAGAAGCAGCCGACCCACGTCCCGGAGGGCTGGCCGCCGGCATCAATCGCGCCGACCGAATTGGCCAGCCGCGCAGCGCCGTGCTTGGCGACGTAGACCGGCCCGCGCGGGCCGTCGGCAGTGATGGCGCAGCAGTGGCCTTCGGCGAAGGCCTGTTGCATTCTGAGCAAGGCGGCGGCTCCACCACGCGTGCTGGAGCCGCGCACCGGGCAGAAGCCCAGCAGGCTGGAGGTGCGCGCAATCAATTCGCCGTCGAAGCTGGAGCTAATCAGCATGGCGATCTTCATATTGCGAAAGCGGTACGCGCTGGATATGACCGAGCGGTGCCACATGACGAAGATGGAGGGGCCGGAGAGGAGCTGCGCGGGCGTGGCCCCAGGCTCAACCCGGTCTTCGTAGCGCAGGGTCAGGCCCAGCAAGCGGATCAGCAGCGCAGCCAGCGGCGGCACAACGGCCAGCATCAGGCGCTGGCCCCGGCGCAACTTCGGCGGGGCGGAATCGGGGGTCGAACTGGTGGGTTGAGGCACAGTGTTAGTGTAGTGCGAAGCGCCGTCCGGTTGCGTCCGTGCAATCGCAGGAAGGTGCTGTATGCCGCTGCCAGATGTGCGACAATAAAAAGTGCAGTCCGGCGTCCTATGTTCGCCCCATCCTGCAAGGAGAGTCCTATGTTAGGCGACCTGTTTCAACCGATGCATCTTCTCGTGATCGGCCTCATTGTGATTGTGCTCTTCGGCGGCAAGAAGCTGCCGGAGCTGGGCAAAGGTCTGGGCGAAGGCCTGCGTGGCTTCAAAGCCGGTCTGAAGGGCATTGAAGAAGAAGACACGGACGAGAAGAAGAAGAAGGAAGAACTGGAGGCCAAAGCCTATCAGGAGGCCAAGATGGCTGCCGAGGCGAAGGTCGCGGCGGAAGCCAGGCTTGCAGCGGAGCAGAAGGCGCAGAACGAAGTCGTCATCAAGTAAGCCGGTGCCGCTCTCTTATTGCATTTCCACACAGGATGTTGATTGTTATTGCTTCGAAGAAATGCGGGGATTCTTCGCTGCGCTCAGAATGACAAACATTTTCCCGGCTCCGCAACGGCTGGCTTGCTCTACAGTGCGATCAGCGCAACCGCGACCGCCGCGGCAGCCATTCCCAGCGCCTGTCTGCGCGTGGGCCACTCGCCCAGCGCAAGCGCCGCCAGCAAGATGGTAGTCGCCGGATACAGCGACGCAAGCACGGAGGCGACATCCAGACGGCCCGCGCGCGTTGCCGCCACAAACAGCAGATTGCCTGAGGTGTCCAGCAACGCGGTTGCCAACGCCCAGCCCACCGCGATGCGGTTAAGCCTGACCGGCACCGCAACCTTCTTCTTGCTGCGCAGACTCACCCCAAACAACATCAGCGAGCAGATGCTGAGGCTGCCGATTCTGGCCGACGCCATCGGGCAGAGTACGCCCGCCGGGCTGGCCATCTTCAACGCCACAAAGTAGAAGCCGAAGCCCACGCCAGCCAGCATCGCCAGGGCCATGGTCTGGCGTGTGCCGCCGCCAGTTGTCCGATCCGCCGGAGTGGCGGCGATCAGCCAGATCGCGATGGCCGCAACGGCGAAGCCGAGCAGCGGACCGATGCCGGGCGGTCCCTGCTGCCACAGCGTCAGCACTGCTGGAATCGCGGCCGCTAGCAGGCCACTGACCGCGGCCGAGGCGCCCATGGCTCCGCGCGACAGAGCGATATAGAAGGCCGTCAGCGCCACTCCGCCGGAGACGCCCGCAGCCACGCCCCAGGCCAGCAGCGTGCCGTGCGGCATGGCGTCCCCACGCAGGTAAGCCAGAGTGAGTAGAACGACAAAGCTGGTTGCGTGGCTCAGCAGCACCACGCGCAGGGCCGCGCCGAGGCTGCCACCCGCGCGCTTCACCCCCATGCCGCCGGAGAAGTCGCCACCGCCCCACATCACCGCCGCGCCCAGCGAAAGCAGAATGTTGCCGCCGATCAATCGATTCATCTCTTACGGCGCGGAGGCGGGCCGCGGACGGGTCGGCTGCGGGGTGGGATAGTAGCCCTGCTTCGCAATCACCGTCAGGTCGGGGCGCAGCACCTTCACTTCCAGCTTGCGGTACTTGCCGTCGTACTGCGGCTCATGGGTGATGAAGTCCAACGTATACCGGTTACGAACCTCCGACGCGATCTTGGCAAAGCTCTTCTCAATCCCGCCGGTGCGGAACTCCGAGTCAAAATTCCCGCCAGTCTCGCTTGCATACGTTGGCAGGACGTTGTCGCGCATGGTCAGCGGCAGATGCATGCGATCCAGGAAGCCTACCACGGGCAGGGAAGAATCTCCCACCAGCGTTCCATCCACCTCGATCTGGTTGGTCTGCAGATACTTGATCACGTCTTTGGTCTTCGCCGTGCTGCCGTACTCCTTGCCGTCGGAGATGACGTAGATGACGCGACGGCGTCCATTGGGCCTGTCGCTCAGTTTCTTTGCCGCCGCCATAATCGCGTCGTTCAGCGTATGCACCTCCTTAGGAGGGTTCAAAACGATGCCCGAAGTGCCTCGCTGGGAAGCCGTGTTGGGGTCGAAGTTCTGGTTGTTGATCACCGTGGTCTGCGACATTGGCCCGCTCAGGCTGCCTGCAAGCAATGGCTCGCGCCCCGATCCCTTCGAGATCAAGATGGCATCGGTTAGACGCGCGCTCTGCGCCCCGGTGAAGTCTGTCACCATATTGGGGCCGTTGTTGTATTTGAATACCGATATCTCATCGTAGGGAGTAAACGCGCCCGGCAGCGCGCCCAGAGCGGTGTTGACCCGTTGCATGTTGTCGTAGGTCATGCTCTGGTCTACCACCAGGGTCACGGAGAGCGGTTGCGCCTCGTCGGTAAAGTGCGTGATATGCTGCATCAGCCCGTTCTCGTACACCTGCACTTCGTTGGCCTGGAGTCCCGCCACCAGCTGGCCCTTCGAGTCCTTCACCGTAAAGGGCACATTGACATCGTTCACCCGCACGATATAGGTGTCCGCGTTGGCAGCATCGCCTGTCGGAGTGTCATAGAAAATGGTCTGCTCCTCGACTGTGTGTGCCGCGCCGTTGGGCGGAAGCGCGGCGCCTGGCACGGGAGCGGGTGGCGGAGTGGCTGCACCGGCGCTCGGTGTCTGGTCGCCAGCCGAGCTGGAGGTTGTTCCCTGGCCCGGTGTCACCGATCCCAGGTTGGGCAGCCTGGTCTGCGGCTTTGGAGCATCCGGGATCGCCTGCTGCGCCAGTGTCTGCTGCCCCGACTGCGCGGCGGTCGACTGCGCGGCCAGCGCCTTCCCGGGCCCTGCCTGCGCCAATGCCATCGCGCCAAGCATCCCTAACGCCAGCGATCCTACCCATCCCCGTTTGATCAACTCGAAGACCCCCGTGCCATTCATTATCAGACTACCAGCGGCGCGCGTGCCCCGTCACCTGTATGCCACTTCGTATCGTGCTTGTTGGTACTTCCTGTTGGACGCAGTTCGAGGCCTTGGCGTTGCGCCTTTGCACCACAACCAGGCATGGCGGAGCATCCTCGGGCATTGCTGTGCGGCGGCAGCGCGAAAAATCGCTGCCTTGGGGCCTACTTCGTCGTCTAATAAGCTATGCGTTCCTCCTTCCTTGCCGCCGCTCTGCTCTCCCTCGTCCTGCTTTCCACGACCCTGCGCGCTCCGGTCTTTGCGCAGGAGGCGCCTTCGCCCAGCGCTCCACCCCCCGCCACGGACGCTCCCCCGCCGCCTCCCGACGAGAACAATGCCGCCACCCTGAACATCAACGTCAACCTGGTCAATCTCTACTTCTCCGCTTACGACAAGAACGGATTCGTCACCAACCTGGTCAAGAGCGACTGCGTCGTAGCCGAGGACAAGGCGCCGCAGACCATCAAGAACTTCACCCAGGAGAAGAACCTGCCGCTCACCATCGGGATTTTGCTGGACACCTCCGGCTCGCAGCAGAACGTCCTTCCGCTGGAGAAGGAGTCCACCGCGACGTTTCTGCGCGATGTGCTGAAGCCCAAGGACGAGGCTTTTCTCATCTCCTTCGATATCAACGTGGACCTGCTGGCCGACTACACCAACCGGGCCAGCGAGATCAGCCGCGCGCTCAACAAGGCGTCCATCAATACGGGCGCCACCTACGGCTCCGTCACCGGCAACGGCAACCCTCGCGGCACTCTGCTGTTCGACGCCGTATATCTCGCCGCACACGACAAACTCAGCATGGAGGCAGGCCGTAAGATCCTCGTACTGCTCACGGACGGCGACGACCAGGGCTCGCAGGAGACCTTGAAGACCGCAACCGAGGCGGCACAGAAGGCCAACGCGATCGTCTACGTCATTCTGATCGCCGACCGCGCCTTCTACTCCAGCCAGGGAATGATGTACGGCGGCGACAGCGACATGCAGCGGCTCGCCTCCGATACGGGAGGACGCGTCATCAACGTTGGCCACGACGGCAGAAAGCTGGAAGACGCCCTCAACCAGATTCAAGATGAGTTGCGCACCCAGTACCTGTTGAGCTACACCCCCACCAACCCCAAGGCCGACGGTACCTTCCGCAAGATCGAACTCAACTGCGGCAAGCTGAAGGTACAGACCCGCACCGGCTACTACGCCATCTCCGCCAACGATGCCGGGAACTAGCGACTCAGCGAGTCAGCAGGAGCCACCCACTGACGATGGTCTTGTTTTCCCGCTGCCCTGCCGACTTACTGGCTATTCCTCGTGCGCCAGTTTCTCGCCGTTCGGTCCAACCTGGATCTCGCCCTTCTTCGTTCCCTTCTGTGTAGCCGCCTCGTAGGCGACCAACTTGCCCTTCTTGGCGATTGTCTCAACCTTAGCGATCTTGGCTCCCGCTGCCTTCGCCGTCAGCGCACTCTGAACCGCAGCCGGAAGAGTGTCCAACGACACTTCGTCCTCTACCTCCATCACGGTTCCGTCCTTCGCGATGGAGATGTCACGGCCATGGCCGTTCACCGTCATTTGCACTTCATAATGAAAGACGCCGTCCTCGGTCTCGGTGGTAAATCCCTTGATGGTGGCGCCCTTGGACTGCGACTGCACCGTCTTCTCCACCGCCGGAGGCAGCGCTGAACGCTCAATCTTTGTCTCTGCCGATGCCACGACTGTAAGTGCAAATGCCGTTACCGATACTGCAATAAGCCTCAAATAGAGAATCGACATGATGTTCTCCCTTAGCGTGTCCACACGCTGACGCTATCTTCCACGCGCAACATTAATCTGTGCTGAATGAACGGCGGTCGCGATGGTATACGTCAGCTCAATCCCTGCGCAGAGTGCGGCACATAGGGATCTTCCAGCGACTTGATCTCCTCTGCCGTCAGCTTCAGCGAGACGGCCGCGACCGCGTCCTCCAGATGATGCAGCTTGGTTGCGCCCACAATCGGGGCAGTGATGGCCGGCTTGCTCAGTAGCCACGCCAGGGCCACCTGCGCCCGCGGAACTCCACGCGTCTCGGCCAGCTCACCCAGCCGGCCCACCACGCGCTGGTCCGCCTGCGCGGTCTTGGCGTACAGCGACTTGGCGTAGCCGTCGGACTCGGAGCGCTTGGTCGTCTCCGCATCCCACGGTCGAGCCAGCTTACCGCGCGCCAGCGGGCTCCACGGAATTACGCCGACGCCCCGATCGAGGCACAGCGGCAGCATCTCGCGCTCCTCCTCGCGGTAGAGCAGGTTGTAGTGCGGCTGCATGGTGACGAAGCGCGACCAGCCGTTTCGGTCGGCAAGGTACAGCGCCTTGGAGAACTGCCACGCCCACATGGTGGATGCGCCCAGGTAGCGTACCTTGCCCGCGCGTACCAGATCGTCGAGCGCCTGCAGCGTCTCCTCGATCGGGGTCGTCCGGTCCCAGCGATGGATCTGGTAGAGATCGACGTAGTCGGTGCCCAGGCGGCGCAGGCTCTCGTCGATCTCGAAGAAAATCTCCTTACGCGACAAGCCGCCGCCGTTCGGCCCATCGCGCATCACGCCGTTCAGCTTGGTGGCGATCACCACGTCTTCGCGCTTCGCGTGGGCCTTGAGGAAGCGGCCCAGCACGCGCTCGCTGTCACCATTGGAGTAGACATTCGCGGTATCGAAAAAGTTGATTCCCCCGTCCAGGGCCTGGCGAAAGAACGGCTGGCTCTGCTCCTCGTTCAGGCTCCATGCATTGCTGCCAGGCCGCAACGGCCCCGTCAGGAGGAACACCGTAGGACATGCACCCCAGACAGATGCGCGAGACCTTCAGACCAGTGCGGCCAAGATTTACATAGTCCATGGGTTCCTCCAATTCCGAAGCTCCGTTTCGATGTTACAAGCTCTGATGCCTGCGATCACGCCAGCGATGCAGCGGTCCGCTCACGCGTCCATTGCGCCCGAGTAGACAGCCATGCCGGCAACGGCATCCACGCCCATCGCATCCAGCGCGTCCACTTCGGCGCGCGACTGGATGCCGCCGGCGACGATGAGTTGTTTGCTGTGCATGCGCGCAGCGTAGCCGCAACATTGAGCGGAAAGCCCTGCATCGTGCCCTCGGTGTCCACGTGCGTATAGAGGAACGCGGCGCAGAAGTCTTCCAGCCATGTGATGGCTTCCTCCGGCGTCAGGTCGACGGAATCCTTCCATCCCTTCACCGCGACGCGGCCGTTCTTGGTGTCGACGGAGAAGCAGAGGGAGTCTTCGCCCAGCGCGCGCTTCAACTCGGCGGCAAACTCAAGGCGGATCAATTTGTGGCGGCGCTTAGCCAGCAATTTGGGTGCCCCATCCATCGCGGCGTCTGGCGATGGTGGGATGGTTCGACGCCGAAGAGGCTCGACCCGTAGATGACGCGCTTCGCACCGGCATCGAGCAGCGCGCGGCCATCCTCAGCGGTCTTCAGTCCGCCGCCGACCTGGCAGGGCAGACGGCGGCAGATCATCTCGATCAGCGCGCGGTTCTCGCCCTGGCGCATCGCCGCATCGAGATCGATCAACTGAACGAGGGGGTATTTTGCGAACCGTTGAATCCAGTAGTCAAAGTCGTCGAAGGCAAGCTTCAATTTTTCGCCGTGTACGAGCTGCACGATGCGCCCGCCCATCAGATCGATCGAGGGAATCAACATGGCAACCTCACGCTCACACCCGCCGATGCGAGCTGCGCCTTCAGCTCGCGCGAGCTTGTGACACCGAAGTGAAAGATGCTGGCCGCCAGCGCAGCGTCGGCCTTGCCCCGGCCAAAGACATCGGCGAAGTGCGCCGCGGAACCCGCGCCTCCGCTGGCGATGACGGGGATCTGCACCGCCTCGCTCACCGCCGCGGTCAATTCGCAGTCGAAGCCGTCGCGCATGCCGTCGGTATCCATGCTGGTGAGCAGAATCTCGCCCGCGCCGCGCGACTCGGCCTCGCGCGCCCATTCCACCACGCGCAGCCCCGTGGGTTTGCGCCCGCCGCTGACGTAGACTTCGGCGTCTTCGGCAGACTTCGCGCCGCGCCGCGCGTCGATGGCGACAATAACAGCCTGTGCGCCAAAGCTGGAGCCGATCTCGCCAATCAACTGCGGACGCGCAATCGCCGCCGAGTTGATGCTGACCTTGTCCGCGCCCGCATCGAAGACGGCTGCCGCATCGTCGGCTGTGCGCACGCCGCCGCCCACGGTGAAGGGAACGAAAAGCTTCGCCGCAGCGCGCCGCACCGTGTCGAGCAGTGTGCCGCGTCCCTCGTGCGTGGCCGTAATGTCGAGCAGTACAACCTCGTCCGCACCCTCCGCGGCATGGCGATGCGCCAGTTCCGCCGGATCGCCAGCGTCGACAATATCGACAAACTGCACGCCCTTCACCACGCGCCCGCCGCGCACATCCAGACAGGCGATAATTCGCTTGGTCAGCAATTGTTCCTCACTTGCGCTTGCATTCGATCCGCCGTTCTCCGTTTCAATCCGTGGCCGGTTTTTTGCTTTACAACTCGACAAAGTTTCTAAAGACGCGCAAGCCAACATCGGCAGACTTCTCCGGATGGAACTGCACTCCCATCATATTTTCGCGTTCGACGGCTGAGGTAAACGCGCCGCCATAATTTGTAACCGCTGCAGTTGCACTCACAACGGGTGCGCGCCAGGAATGGGTGAAGTAGACAAAACTGCCGTCTGCAACGCCGCGCAGCAGCAGCGAATCCGGGCGAATCTGCTCCAGCGAGTTCCAGCCGACATGCGGCGACTTCAACTCCACGGCGATTTCCTTTCCATCACATTGCCTCATTTCTTTCGCGGGGAAGTGCTCACACAGTCCTGTGAACGCTCCCAACCCCGGTGTTCCAGGCGCTTCGGTAGAACCCTCGAAGAGCCACTGCAGGCCGACGCAAATCCCCAGAAACGGTGCTCCTTTGGCGATGCTCTCGCGCACGGCTTCGGTCAGGCCGAGATCGGCGAGCAACTGAGTGGCCTGAAAGTGGCCTACACCGGGCAATACAACTTTATCCGCGTTGCGCACAACATCGGGCGACTGCGTGACGACCACGTCGCGCGCGTCGAGATAGTGCAACGCCTTCACCACGCTGGTCAGATTGCCCGCCTTGTAATCGATTACCGCTAACACATGAAGGGTCCGCACATAGCCCCAAGGAACATAAGCGAGAAGAGAAACCCTCCTCCGCTGAAGACGATACCCATGACACGCGGCCAACCTTGACCAAAGGCTGAAGCCAGAAAACTCACTAGCGAACCAACGAAACATATCCTCCAGACCATGCTTAGCGCATTAGCGTGCATTTGCATCTCAGCGAAATGTGAACCTGTGGTGTCTGAAAAGTAGCGTTCATACAGGGACGCCGCGCTCACCAGCAGTATGAATCCCGAAGAGAGGCCGCCAACCCCTGCCCAAAATCTCCAACCCGTACACCCCGCGCCGCTCATAGAAGCCCCTTTGTGCTTGGCAGCAGATCCTTCATGCGTTCGTCGCGGCTGCATGCCCCTCGCAGGGCACGCGCGAAGGCCTTGAAGATGGCCTCGATCTTGTGATGATTGCTGCGCCCATACATCGTCTTCACATGCACGTTTGCCTTCGCTCCGCGCGCGAAGCCGTCGAAGAAGTCCTGCAGAAGCTCAGTCTGAAAATCGCCGACCAGCGGCACCGTCACCTGGTCGTCGACGACGTAGGCCGTGCGCCCGCTCAAGTCGACAGCGGCGACGGCCAGCGTATCGTCCATCGCCATGACGAAGTAACCGGCGCGCAGGATTCCTTTTTTGTCGCCCAATGCGATGGCGAAGGCCTCGCCCAGCGCGATGCCAACGTCCTCGACGGTGTGGTGCTGATCGACGTCGAGATCGCCCTTGCATGTGAGTGTGAGGTCGAAGCCGCCATGGCGGGTAAACAACTCCAGCATGTGGTCGAAGAAACGGATGCCTGTGGAGACGGAGTATGCGCCTTGCCCGTCGATGGTAAGCGTCAGGGCGATCTTCGTCTCCGTGGTATCGCGCTGAATCGTTCCTGTTCTCGTCTCTTCGCTCATTTTGTCCATCCGATCTGCTGCAAGGATTCCTGCAATGCGGCGAGGCCGCGTGTCACGTGCTCCTCGATGCCGATGGTGATACGGACGTAGCCGTCGCAGCCTGGGTCGGAGGAGCGGTCGCGCAGCAGCACTCCGCGCGTACGCATGGCAGCAACCAACTCCGCGTGTTTAGCGCCGATCTTCATCAGCACAAAGTTGGCGTGGCTGGGGAAGAAGCCGACGCCGAGTGCGCGCAGTCCATCCATCATACGGGCGCGGCCCTTATTTACCTGCTCAACGTACCATGCGACGTATGCCTCATCGGCCAGCGCGACGGGCAGGCAGTCCAGGGCGACACCGTTGACGTTGTAAGGTGAGCTGACCTTGCGTACGTATTTAATCAAGTCAGAATTACCCGCGAGCAAGCCGATGCGCAGATTGGCCATGCCGTATGCCTTGGAGAAGGTGCGCGCGACGAGCAGATTCTGGACCGTGGCGACATCGGCGAGAAGTGAATCGCCGTGGAAGTGGTAGTAGGCCTCGTCCACCAGCACAACGGCGTGCGGGGCGGCGTCGCAGACGGCAAGAAGATGCTCGCGGCTGACGACCGCGCCGGTGGGATTGTTGGGTGAGGCGACGATGATGAGCTTGGTGCGCGGCGTGATGGCTGCGAGAAATCGATCGTAGGGAAACTCCAGCGACGCGCCGGCCTGCACACGTGTGAGGTGCGCGGTCATCATGTGTGCGCTGACCTCGAACATGAAGAAGGTGGGCGTGGAGATGAGCGCTTCGTCGGTTTCCTCAAGAAATGCGGCGCAGACCAGGTGGATTGCCTCATCGACGCCGTTAGTGAGCAGAACCTGGTCCGGCTGTAGGCCGAAGTGGGCGGCAGCGATGCGCTCGACGGGTTCGCGCTCGGGATATTTTGTAAGGCCCTCCGCCGTGATCCGGCGCAGACACTCATGCACCTTGGGTGAGGGAGAAACTGTGTTTTCGTTGAAGTCGAGGCGCAGTGCGTCGCGTCCAGCCAGGGGTGGGCGATACTCCGGCATGGCCAGCACGGCTTTTCTCGGTTGCGGAACAATTTGAGTTACATATTCCCGCGCGGACGGTTTATTTGTAACGTCTTTAGTGGCTGATGTCATCGCATCCTCACTCGCACGCTCTGGGCGTGCGCCACGAGGCCTTCGGCCTCGGCCAATGCAATGCTGTGCGGACCGAGGGCGCGCAGGGTACGGCGCGTGTACTGCTGCACGGTGACGACTTTGAGGAAGTCCATCACGCTGAGGCCTCCGCGCACGCGGCCCACGCGGCCGGTGGGCAGGACGTGGTTGGGGCCGGAGATATAGTCGCCCATAGACTGCGGGGAATAGTTGCCAATAAACACCGAACCGGCGTTGCGCACCCATTTCAGATCGGCCTTTGTATCGACCGTCAAATGTTCGGGCGCAAGTCGATTGGTCAGCTCACGCGCCTCTGTTACAGATTCCGTTACAAATATATAACCCTGTGCGGCAAGGGACTGTTTGGCAATGGTATTGTCCCGCGACTGAGTCTGAACTTCGGTCTTGACCGCGTCAGCGAGGGCGTTATTGCTGGTGATTAGCACGGCGAGCGCCTGGGGATCGTGCTCCGCCTGGGCCACGAGGTCGGCAGCGATTCCGGCGGGATTGCCAGTTTCGCTGCACACCACAATTTCCGTTGGGCCGGCGGGCATGTCGATGCCGCATACCTGCGAGATCAGAATTTTTGCGGCAGTGACATAGAGATTGCCTGGGCCGACGATCTTGTTGACGCGGGGGATGGAGGCGGTGCCGAAGGCGAGCGCAGCGATGGCCTGCGCTCCGCCAACGCGGTAGAACTCTGTAACGCCAGCGAGCCATGCGGCAGCCATCGTCTCTTGTGCGGGTTTGGGTGAACAGACGACGATCCGCTCAACACCCGCCACCAGCGCGGGTGTAACGGTCATTAACAGTGTTGAAGGTAGCGGGTAACGTCCGCCCGGGACGTAGCAACCGACAGACTCCAGTGGCCGTACGATCTGGCCGGTGGCGACGCCGAGAGCAGGTTTGATGGTCCACTCCTTCGGCATTTGCGCTTCGGCGAAGGAGCGAATGTTTTTCTGTGCAATGCGCATTGCAGACTGCAATTCGGGAGCCGTGGACTTCCACGCGGCCTCCATCTCTTCAGGCGAGACAAGTAATGGTACGCCCGGCTGTAGGCCGTCGAGCTTTGCCGCATAGCTGCGTAGGGCCTTATCGCCGCGCTTCCGTACATCGGCGAGGATGCGCCGTACCACCGGCTCAACCTTCGACGTATTGGAAGCACCGCGCCGCTCGATCGTCTCGATCAAAGTGGCGGCAGCCTTTTTTGTTCGCCCAAATGTTCGTACCAGTTTCATCTGTAACTCCCAACGTTACAAAACGACTTTACTGAGCGGATACTCGACGATTCCGGTTGCCCCAGCGGCTTTGAGTTTGGGAATGACGTCGCGGACGGTGGCCTCGTCGAGGATAGTGTTGAGCGCGACCCATGCGGGGTCGCTGAGGTGCGAGATGGTGGGTGAGTTGAGCGCGGGAAGTTGCGCGACGATGCGGTCGAGGTCGGACTTGCGCGCGTTGAGCATGAGGCCGACACGGCCCTGCGCGGCAATGGCGGCGTTGAGCATCAGTGAGATGGTATCGATCTTGTTGCGCTTCCACGCGTCCTTGAAGGCGGATTTGTTGGCGATGAGCTGGGTCTCGGACTCCATCAGCGTTTCGATGATGCGCAGGCGGTTGGCGCGCAGGCTGGAGCCGGTCTCCGTGACTTCGACGATGGCATCTGCAAGTGTAGGCGGTTTGACTTCCGTCGCGCCCCAACTGAACTCCACCTTGACGGGGATGTTGCGCTCGGCGAAGTAGCGTTTGGTGAACTCGACCAATTCGGTGGCGATGATCTTGCCGGCCAGGTCTTCGGGTTTCTGGAAGGGCGAGTCCTCGGGTACGGCGAGCACCCACTTCACCTTTTGCCGGCTCACCTTGGAGTAGGTGAGGCTGGTGATGTACTCAACGTCGGTCTGGTTCTCCAGCACCCAGTCGTTGCCGGTGAGGCCGGCGTCGAGCGCGCCGTGCTCCACGTAGCGCGCCATCTCCTGCGCGCGGACGAGCATGCACTCGATCTCCGGATCGTCGATGGTGGGGAAGTAGCTGCGGCCACTGGCCGCGATGCGCCATCCCGCGCGCTCAAACAGCGCGATAGTTGCATCCTGCAGGCTGCCCTTGGGGATTCCAAGTTTGAGTTTGTTCGCCATTATTTGGCCTCCGCGGAATCTGTAACCGAAATTGGTTTTGTGAAACAGCTTACGGTGCCCTCGTGGCATACCAGGCCGTCGCCCTCGACCTCGACGCGAAAGAGGAGGGCGTCGTTGTCGCAGTCGGTGCTGGCAGTGACGATGCGCAGGCGGTTGCCGCTGGTCTCGCCCTTCATCCATAACTTCTGGCGGGTGCGGCTCCAGAAGGTGACGAAGCCGGACTCGAGGGTTTTCTTGTAGCTGACTTCGTTGAGGAAGCCGAGCATCAGCATCTCGCCGGTGCGGGCGTCCTGCACGATGCCTGGAACCAGGCCGTCCATCTTTGCGAAGTCGATTGTGGGTGCGTTGTTTGGTGCGTCCATCATAATCTCTCTCTTTCTCGGTTGAACGAAACAAATGCGGGGATTCTTCGCTACGCTCAGAATGACAACATAAACATGACACCCTGATCCCTCCACGCGCAGCAAAAAAGCCCGCTCGCGGTGTGCGCGTCGGCGGGCCTTTTGGAATCCTGGTGTGAGTCTGTCTACTTCGCCGCACCGGACACTGCCGCCAACACGCACTGCGCATGGTGATGGTGGTGCCCTCGATGCTGGGTCGAAAAGATCATCTGTTCTAAAGTTACCGGCTGGGTTGGGGCTTTGTCAACGCGCGGACAGCGCGATAGCGGGTTGGAAGACAGCTTATTCGACCGGCGGTTGCGGCGTAACCTGCTTCGCGCCCTGAACTAGCGACAATTTAAATTTGGGCCATGTGGTTGGAATCGCTTCCAGTTTGGAACCTGGCCACTGTGCAGGGATGTCATGCGATGCGGAGCCAGGCGATGCAATGGGCAGAAACCTCAGGTTGGGGAACTGGTTCGTCGCGACATTGATACCCGGCTGCTGCAAGCCAAGCTTGGACTGGGGCGGATGCACAATGATCTTTGGATCGATCTGCGCTTCATCCCAGATAGTAGTCGTTCCGGTTTTCGGGACGCTGAATCGTCTCAGCGGAGTGGAGAGACTGAACGGCGGCGAGAGCGGTTTGATGAAATCCATCCAGGGCTTTGCCGGGGCCGGCGGCGTTTGAAACAGTTGAAGAGGATCCGACGGCACTGGTGTTGCAGACTGGCAGATCGCCGGAGTTGCGATACAGACAAGAAGAACAATTGACGCGGTTTTCATAGCACACCTCTCTGGCGGCCAAAACGTCAGTGCGAACAACTATATCTATGCATGGCACCCAGCTCAAGTGGCGGTTGGAGAACGCGAGTCTTTAACGAGTGCGAATACTGACATTTATTTGACTTTGCTCAGTATGGGATGTGAGCCCAGTGATAAAGAAAACAGAGTATTGCCAGGTCTGGTACAAAGGTACGCGCGCGAAACTCGCGCAGCAGTTGGCGCGTCTCCCAAACGTCCCTCTAGGAGCTTGATCCCATGAACTCACGTCTCGATCGCAGAACATTTCTCCGGCTTGCCAGTGCATCCGCAGCCCTGATGGCGCAGGAGGCTCGCGCGCAGGCAACGCCGAGCGCAACTCCGCCGACAAACCCGCGAGCTACCCCAGCAGCACCAGCCGGACAAGCCGCGCCGGCCGGACGCCGAGGACGGGTTGCCCCGGTGCAGAGCAGAAAGAACTTCGTCGGCATTCAGGTGCGTGCCTTTGGGTGGGTCGACGAGGGCGTCGACGCGGTGCTGGACAACCTTCAAAAGGGCGGCGTGAACACCGTTTGGGCTTATACGTTCTCCTACGGAGAGGTGCGTCTGCGGACGGGCGGCGGATTGCCCGATCACGGTAAATCGGCGATGCCGGGGACGGGCGAAGCCGCAGGAGCGTTCTACGACTACGATCCAAAGTACTTCCAGAACACGATCCTGAAGGACTTCCGCGCATCGGCATACGGAAAGTTCAACGTGATTGAGCAGGTGGCGCCGAAGGCGAAGGCACGGGGGATGGACTTCTTCGCCTGGGACCTGAACAACGCCAACGCAGCCCTGCCGCGCGTGATCCCGAACTTTGCTACCGTGACTGAGGTCGATCTGAATGGCAAGAGAACTTCAAGCGCATGCTTCAATCATCCCGACTATCGCGCGTTTCTGATGGGCAAGGTGGAGAGCCTTCTGGGCGGCTATGCCAGCGAGGTGGATGGCGTGGCATGGGGCTGCGAGCGCGAGGGGCCGTTGAATGGCGTGCTGAGCGGAGGGGGCGGAGGCACCTGCTTCTGCGAGTTCTGCCAGGCAAAGGGACGCGAGCGGGGCATCTCGGTGGAGCGAGCGAAGGAGGGATACCGCCAGATGGGCCTGTTGTTCCGTGCGACGGGCGCGAATGCGCGGCCGATGGATGGCTACTTCTCCACATTCTGGAGGATATTGCTGCAATATCCCGAGATATTGAGCTGGGAGACGTTGTGGACGGACAGCTTCCAGGGGATGCAGGCGGAGTTATACGGTACCGGAAAAGAGATGGCGCCGACCAAGCCATTCGGATTTCACATCATGCAGAGCATGACCTTCAGTCCGTTCTATCGGGCGGAAGAGGACTATTCGAAGAGAAAGGGCACTGCCGATTTTCTGAAGCTGGCGACGTACAACAATGCAGGCGGACCTCGCCTGGAGACATTCCTGAACGGTCTGGACCGTGGCATCTTCCGCGACGCCACTCCGCAGGACTTTCTGCCGCTCTACTACAAGATGATGGGTTACAAGGAAGCTCCATTCGACCAGTTGGCCAGCGCGGGACTTTCGCCGGATTACGTTGCGGAAGAGACCAAACGGGCCATCGCGGGAACAGGCGGCGAGGTGAAGATCTATCCCGGAATCGATATCGACGTGCCTACGCTGTCGGCGAACCCCAAGCCGACCGACAAGAAGACCAAGCCGGCAGATGTAAGCGCAGCGCTGCGGGCTGCCTTCGGAGCGGGCGCGGACGGCGTGGTGCTATCGCGCGAATATGTGGAGATGTGGATGGCCAACCTTACGGCTGCCGGAGACACATTGAAGGAGATCTTTGCGCAACAGGCCAAGCCAGCGTAACGTGGCGGGACCGGATTAGGATTTGGGGCGGTGGGCGATGATCTGGTCTTTGATGGTTTCGTAGGCGGCCTGGGGAAGGATTCCGCGGGTGGTCAACTGGTTCTTCGCGGTGTAAGGGCGGCCGGCGATGATGCGCCGCGACATATTCGTCGCCCATGCCGGGCAGGGCCTTCAGTTGGGCCGCGGTCGCGGTGTTGATGTCGAGCAGATCCTTCGACGCGGCGATCTTCTGGGAGATGGATTGGGTTGGCTTGGCGGCCGGCGCGGGCGTTGCGGTTGATTGGGCGGTTGCGGGAGCTGCGTGGGAACAGGCGAGGAATAGTCCGGCAGTCAGAACCGCCGTCAAAAAGCTACTGCGAGGGATGTGCATGGTGGTCTCCTGTGAAACTCTGCGTGGAGAAAAATGGAATGCGGGATAAGGGTAGCGCAGAAAGGGTGCGCGAGAAAGAGCAAATACAGAGATTCTGGCCTTCGCCCTTCTCTCATGCCAGAATGACTGCGCGAGGAGTTAGCGGCGATGCAGGTGTGGGAGGGTTGACCTGCCTCAGTTGAAAGGCGCACTCTGCGTGGAATAGGCTTGGCCCATGCCGATCAGCCGACGCAGCTTCCTCGCCCAGACCTCGATGCTCACCGCAGCCTCCACATTTCTTCCGCGCGGAGTGCATGCCCAGAACGGCGCTCCGGCCGGCGCTCCTGACGCCTACGCCAAGCCGAAGCCCGATGTGGAAGGCCCATACAAGCCGACGTGGGCTTCGATCCGCGACCTGCATCGCACGCCCGCGTGGTTCAACCCGGCGAAGTTCGGCATCTTCATCCACTGGGGGCTCTACTCGATCCCGGCGCGCATCAATGAGTGGTACATCAAGCACATGTACACCTCCGACGTGGAGTGGCACACCCAGCACTACGGGCCGCCCGACAAGTTCGGCTACAAGGACTTCATTCCGCTGTTCACGGTGAAGAACTATCGCCCCGAGGAGTGGGCGCAACTCTTCAAAAACGCCGGCGCAAAGTACGTTGTGCCGGTGGCCGAGCATCACGACGGCTTCGCCATGTGGAACTCCGACATCACGCCCTGGTGCGCCGGGAAGATGGGGCCGAAGCGCGACCTGACCGGCGAACTAGCCGCCGCTGTCCGCAAGCAGGGCATGATCTTCGGCTGCTCCACGCACCGCATGGAACACCACACCTTCGCCTACCCGAAGGCCGGGCTGGCCAACGACCAATTCGATCCGCGCTACGCGGGATTCTACGGGCCTCCGATACCCGGCGACATGAACGACGGCGGTGCGTCGCAGGTCTTCCAGGAGGACTGGCTGGCGCGGGTGCAGGAGCTGATCGACAAGTACCAGCCGCAGCTCATCTACTTCGACAATGGAGTGAACCCGCGGGTGTACGATCCGATCAAGCTGCGCGCTGCGACGTACTACTTCAACAGCGCCTGAAGTGGGGCAAGGAGGTCACCTTCGGCACCAAGGACTGGGCGTACCTGGCGGGCAGCGTGCAGGACTTTGAGAAGCAGCAGCGCGCACCGAAGTGGATCTACCCCTATCCGTGGCAGTCGGACGACGCCATCGGCAGCACCTGGGGCTATACCGAATCGCCGCAGCCGATGGGCATTCGGACGCCGTCGAGCATCGTGGCCGAACTGATCGAGCACGCAAGCACCGGGGGCAACCTGATGCTGAACGTCTCGCCGATGGGCGACGGCAGCATTCCGCAGAACCAGCAGACGGTGCTGGCTGCGATCGGCGAATGGCTGAAGGCGAACGGCGAAGGCATCTACGACTCGCACGCGTGGCGCATTCCCGGCGAAGGCCCAGGAACGCCAGCAGAGATTCCGCCCGACTGGAAGGGCGGCTCGACTGCCGACCAGTCTACCGCTATCAAGGACGGGCCCACTCCTCGGGTGCAGACCACCGAGGCAAGCTTCCGCTTCACTACGACGGGCGGCAAGCTGTACGCCTTCGGCTATCGATATCCGCAGGGCGGAAGCGCGAGCATCAAGTCGCTTTCCAATTCCGCGGCCAAGGTCGAACGCGTCACCCTCCTCGGCCCCAAACCGGCAACCCTCGAATTTAAGCAGACTGCTGAAGCACTCGTCGTATCCATGCCTCTCGCACCCAACAGTCCCGGTATGCCATACGCGCTGCGCATTGAAGGCTCGCAGGGGTTGGGCGTCAGCTGAAACGGGAGACGGAACGCAGTTGCCTCTGGGCTTTGCCGCGCGATGTCACGGGTCGCGGCGCACCACGCACGGGGTATAATTCTGAGGTGAAGCGGGAGTAGCTCAATGGTAGAGTAGCGGCTTCCCAAGCCGTTGGTTGCGGGTTCGATCCCCGTCTCCCGCTCCAGGTTTATCTCTTCTCCAATACTGATTGACGATTGTCCTGTTCGATCCGGCAGGGCAGATATAGAGCGGGCTTTCAGCCCTCTGTAGCGGGTCTGTGCCTAATACCTAGGCCGTTGGCCTAGGCTGGTATAGAACGCGCCTTTGGCGCTGTTTCGGCAGGGTCTATTGGACCAGGCTGGCGGTCTTCTGCGGCGATTTATCACGGTCTTCCAGCGCCATGGCCTCGGGCAGGAAGGTGGTGGCCCTGGCGATCTCGGGATCGGCCTGGGCGCGGACCTTGAGGCCCTCCAACTGGCCGAACTGGGAGGTGAAGAGCTCGGCCTTGATGTTGGTCTTGATCCAGTCCAATGAAGCCGTGAACTCTGCGTCGCTATAGTCCACCTGGTTGGCCTTCAGGAAGTCTTTGAACTGTTGTAGGATGGCATCGTCGACGACGAAGTCGCGGCCCACGGTGTGGGTAGCGAGGTAGTGTTTGGAGAAGCTGCCTGCGCCGGAGATGACAAAGACGTAGTGCTGTAGCAGCGAAGTCTGAATGCGGTTGAAATTCTCGGGGTCGAACAAGCCGCCATTGACCTTCTCGTCGGGTGTGATGCCGCCGCCGCCGTAGACGGTGCGGCCCGAGTCGGTGAGCTTGACCTCGAGGTTGGACTTGTCGGCTTTTTTGGCGTCGTCGCGTACGAAGAAGTAGTCGTAGGCCGATATGCCATCGTAGTCGCGCTGGATGAGGCGGCCGGAGGGCGTGTAGTAGTGGTAGGTGGTGAGCGCGAGGCCGGTATTTTCCGAGACATCGAATACGGTCTGCACGAGGCCCTTGCCGAAGGTGGTTTCGCCGGCAATGAGAGCGCGGTCGTGGTCCTGCAGCGCTCCGGAGACGATCTCAGCCGCGGAGGCGGTGTTGCGGTTGACCAGGACGACGATGGGATACTTGTCCGTGCCCGCTTCGCCGTGGGAGGCCTTGTACACCTGGTCTGGGAAGGCGCGGCCTCGTTGCGAGACCACGATCTGCCCCTCCTTGAGAAACTTGTCGGAGACATTGACGGCCTCGTTGAGCAGGCCACCTGGGTTGTTGCGTAGATCGAGGACAAGGCCGTGCAGGGGGCCCGCGGCCTGGAAGTTGTCGAGGGCGTCGCCCAACTCGCGGCTGGTGGTCTCCATGAAGTTGGTGATGTGAATGTAGCCGACGCCGGGCTTGAGCAGCAAGGCGAGATCGACGGAGTAGCGGGGAATCTCGCCGCGGACCAGATCGAAGACGAGCGGCCCGTCGTGGCCTTCGCGCTGCATGGTAACCGAGACGTGGGTTCCCGCGTTTCCCTTGAGCATGGCGGCGACGGCGGCGGAGTCTAGGCCTGTCGCGGACTTTCCGTCGACCGAGAGGATTACATCCCCGGGGCGGATGCCGGCCTTGAAGGCGGGCGTGCCCTCGAAGGGAGCGAGCACAACGATGTGGACGACGCCGGTCTTATCGGGTTGCGGCTGGATGGACATGCCGACGCCGTAGTACTTGCCGTGCTGGTCTTCGCGCATCTGGGCGAAGGCCTTGGGGTCGTAAAAATTGGAGTGCGGATCGAGCGCGTGCAACATGCCGGGGATGGCGCCGTCGTAGATGGCTTTGTCGATCTTGTCCTGGTCCAGCGGCTCGGCGTAGTTCTGCTCGACGAGGTCGTAGACGTCGGTGAACTGGTGCAGCGAATCGCGCAGGGTGGACTCGTCGGATGCGGACTGGGCGGCGACTTTGTTGCTGATGAAGGAGCCGAGCAGGGCGCAGGTTGCCAGAAACAGCGTGACGGAGAAGAGTGCGCGGCGGGTGCGGGGTGCCATCGGCTTGATTACCTCGAAGTGGATCGGGAAAGGCGCCAGTTGGCCGCGACCTAAGGCTGGGTAGACCAGTAAACCCCAGTCCATGTTAAGACGAGTATACCATCGGTTCGGTGAGCTATGCGGCGAGGCTGCGAGGATGGATCGTTGGCCGTTCCTCGTCTGGACCATCTGAGAGCCGCTGGATTGGTGCGGGACGAGGTGGGGCGGATAGAATAGGCAGAGCGGATTTTCGCGCACGGAGCGGATGGTTGGTTGGCAAGGCGAAGTTGTTTTTGGGCAAGGGAAGTGAGAGAGACCTTTTGAGATCTGTGAGCTTGAACTCTGTAGATGCGATACGAACCAGTTTGGCAGATGAGGCTGGGCGGCTGGTCTTGCGTGGGGTGCGAGCGACGGCGCTTCTGCTGGCGTTCGCGCCAATGCTGACGGGCGCGGCGTGGGGACAGGTGAAGGCGCCGCGATACCAGAGCCCGATCGAGGCCCCGGTCCCGCAGTTGATGCTGCCGGTGCAACAGGCGATCACTCCCAACAGCTCGGTGGTGGAGTATCCGATCGTTCGCGTGAACGACCAGATTATCGACAACAGCGACTACGAACGCGCGCAAGAGCTGATGCTGGCCGAGGCGCAGCAGCAGAAACTGTCCCCTGCCGCCGTGGCAGAGGAGCAGAAGAACCTGTTGAGCGAGTTGATCGACACGCAACTGCTGCTATCGCGCGGCAAGGAGCTTGATATCAACGCGGACTCGGAGTTGATCCGTCAGATGGACGAGATCCGCAAGCAGCACAACTTCGCCACGATGGAAGACCTGGAGAAGGCTGTGCGCGAGAGCGGCCAGTCTGTTGAAGATTGGAAGGCGGGCCTCAAGAACGAGATCATCCAACAACTGGTGGTGGGCAGGGAAGTCGGCCAGAATATACGGTTCACGGCCAAGCAGGAGCAGACCTACTATGACCAGCATAAGCAGGAGTACGCACAGCCGGAACAGGTACGGCTAAGCGAGATTCTGGTGCCAACACCCGACGACGCGACCGATGCGCAGGTGGCACAGGCCAAGGCCAGGGCGGACGACGTGGTGGCGAAGCTGAAGGCAGGCGCGAGCTTCGAGGACATGGCGAAGCAGCTTTCGGCGGGACAGACGGCGAGCACGGGCGGGGATCTCGGGGTGTTCAAGCGGGGCGATCTGGGGTCGAGCGCGCTGGAGGACCCGGTGTTTGCGTTGCAAGCGGGCGAAAATACCGCGCCGATCCACACGCGGCAGGGATTTGTGGTGTTGAAGGTGATGGAGCACACGCAGGCGGGGATTCCTCCGCTGAGCGCGGTGGAACAGCAGGTGCAGGAGGGTCTCTATCACGAGGCGATCCAGCCTGCGTATCGGACGTATCTTACGGGCCTGCGGGAGAAGGCGTTCATCGACATCGCGCCCGGGTTTGTGGACACGGGCTCAAGCGCCAAGGAGACCAAGCCGGTGTTCGCGTCCGCCACTCCGCTGCCAGTGAAGAAGAAGAAGGAGCAGAAGGCGCGGCTCGATCAGGGCCGCCCGACGGCTGCGGCACCGGCGGCTGGGTCCGCGAAGCCGGGAACCGCAACTGCCGCGGCCTCCACGGCTGATTCCACCGCTGTAAAGGCGAAGACGGCGTCTGCGGACAAGAAGCCCAAGAAGGTTAGGAAAGAGAAGATTCGCTTTGGGCAGGCCCCGCGCAACTCGCTTCCGGCTACAACGGAGGAGACGTTGGCCCCTGGCGCCGACGAGGGGACTGGCATAACCTCCGGTGGGCTGCCCGCGGCGGGCGTGGAGACGGCGACACTCGACCAGACGACGGATGTGGCTGCGGACGACCTGCCACTGACTCCCGAGGCGGAGCGCAAGAAGACAAGATACAGCGACCGCGCGCCGATCGAAGACAAGGCCAGAAGGGACGCGGCGAAGGCGGCGAAGGCGAAACAACTGGCCGCAGCGACCGCTCCCGTGTCCCCCGAAGAGCAGGTCAAGCAGCAGGTGCAGAGCGCTCCGCTGGGGTTAGGCGGAGATACGGCGACCAAGAAGAAGAAACAGAAGAAAGCGAAGGGCGAGGCGAAGGAACGGCTGCAGGAGAAGGCCCCGACTCCGCCGGCAGCCAAGCCCGAGGGGACGCCGATTCCACCCAAGAGCGTGCGCCAGAACGGCGAACCGGTGGTGAGCCCGCCTCCGCCCGTTCCTCCAGTGACTGCGCCCGCGGACGCGCAGCCCGGCGCACCGGCAGTGCAGTAATTTTTTGCGTTCCCTCGATTGCGAACCAATCGAGGGAACGCTGCCATTTAAAATGGATACGCTTAAGGGCATGGGTGAACCCATGCCCTTAAGCAAAGCGGGAGCCTTACAGCCGGTGACGCTGACTCCCACCCATTCCGCATAGAACGCGGAATGGATGGGGTACCCACGATATCGGGATGTTGAGGGGCTTCGGCGGGGGTATGCTTGGCAGCATGAAAGATTTCTATGTAGCGGATGCGGCGAGGTTCGAGGGCGCTTCGGTAACGACGTTCTTCGCGCTGTCGTCGCTGTCGGTGCGGGAGAAGAAGACGGGCAGCGGGCAGTATCTGGCGCTGGGCCTGAGCGACAAGACGGGGACGATGGACGGGCGCATGTGGGAGGACATAGCGTCGGCGGTGGCGACGTGCAGCGAGGGATGCTACGTCAAGGTGCATGGGCAGGTGTCGAAGTACCAGGGGAAGTTTCAGATCACGCTGACCAAGATGAGGCTGGCCGCGGAGTCGGAGGTGGAGGCGGCGGACTTTGTGCCAACCACGAAGTTCGATATTGACACGATGTGGGCGGAGCTGCGGAGTTATGTCGACGAGTTCACGAATGCGGAGCTGCGGCGGCTGGTCTTCGCGTTCCTCGACGACGAGGAGATTGCCCAGGCGTACCGCGCGGCCCCGGCGGCCAAGATGCTGCACCATGCGTGGATTGGCGGTCTGCTGGAGCATGTGCTGGCTCTGGTTCGGGTGTGCAAAGCGACGGCGCCGTTCTATCCCGAAGTGGATGCCGACCTGCTGGTGACGGGGGCGATCCTGCACGACATCGGGAAGATCCGCGAGCTGTACTGGGGAACGACCTTCGGATATACGCTGGAAGGGCAGATGATTGGGCACATCTCGATTGCGCAGGGGATGCTACTCCAGAAGGTGGCGGGGCTGCCTGGGTTTCCGGAGAAGCTGCGGGTGCTGGTGGAGCACATGATCCTGAGCCACCACGGCAGGTACGAGTTCGGGTCGCCCAAGCTGCCGATGACGCCGGAGGCGATTCTGCTGAGCGCTCTGGACGACCTGGAGGCGAAGATGCAGGCGATGCGCAACGAGTTCGGACGCGGCGCGGCGGCTGGCAGGAGCGGAGCGGATATGACCGAGTGGGTGCGCAGCATGGAGCGGCCGCTGCTGAACACGCGCGCGTATCTGGACGAGGAGTAGCGGTGAGCGCTACTGGCGGAAGTGGAAGGCGGCGCCGATGGTGATGAGGCCGGGGTGGAGGGTGTCGATGGGGAAACCCTGCCAGTTCTGATACTCGTAGTCGGCACGCAGGTTGAGTCCGGGGGTGAGATAAAAGTCGGTCCCGCCGCCGAAGGTATAGAGGTTGTAGGCGATGTTGGCGATATTTCCGGAGAAATTGTAGACCCCGCGGCCGTAGAGGACTTTGGCGTAGGGGGCGAAGCGTCCTTTGGTGAGGTAGAAGCGGGGGCCAACCTCGTAGGTGCGTTCGTAGACGGAGGCGTCGGAGGAGGGCTTGACCTGATGGAAGCCGGCCTCATACCCCCAGTGGCTTCGCTGGTCGAAGGAGATGTAAAAGGCGCCACCATTGAGGCTGACGTTGTTGAAGTTGTAGTCGGAGTTGCCGAGAGTGAAGCCGCCTCCGAACTGCAGATCTCCGGCGCGGCTGGCGGTAGGCGAAGATTGCGCCAGCGCCGCGGAGATGAGGCAGCAGGCAAGCAGGGGAATGAGCGCGAGGCGGGAGGCCGCGCGCAGACCGCGGATGGCGCAGCGGCATCTATCCTGGCGGCAGAGCGAGGAGGTCTCCCAGGTGCGCGAGCCGTTCATCCCCCTCCTTTCCGGCCTGCTGAATCGGTTGCCGATCCAGGACAATCTAACAGGCATTTGCAGTACGATGGCAAGGCGATGTTTTGCGGTAATCGAATCGTCCGCCAAGACCGTCTACCGATTGCCACGCGCCGCGAAGAAGCGGCATCAAAGGATTCAGTGTAAACTCCTGCGCATGGCAGCAGGGTTTAACGATTCCCCCCGGGCAGGCGCACCATGCGAACTTTCTCTGTTTTGCTGATGGTTGTGCTGGGACTAGGTGGCGCGGCCTCCGCGCAGACGAGCTGCACGGGGCTGTGCCTACAACAGACGTCGTGTACGGGGAATGCGACTACATCGATCACCGGAGTGGTGTATGCGCCCAATGGCACAGACCCGCTGCCCAATGTGACGGTGTACATCCCGAATGCTGCGGTAGATGCGTTTACGCCGGGGGTGAGTTGTCCGATCGCCGGCGCGCCGCCCTCGGGATCGCCGCTGGTGGGCACCGTCACGGACGTGAACGGCAAGTTCACCCTGATCGATGTTCCTGTGGGGGCGAATATTCCGCTGGTGATCGTGTCGGGCCGGTGGCGGCGGCAGTTGGTCATTCCCAGTACAACGGCATGCGCCAATACTCCGCTGCCGGCGACCTTTGCGGTGATGCCGCAGAACCAGAGCCAGGGCGACATTCCGCTGATCGCGATTGCGACGGGCGCTGCCGACCAGGCGGAGTGCGTGCTGCTGAAGATGGGCCTCAGCCGATCGGAGTTCACCGATCCCGGTGTCGGAGGGCGAATCAACCTGTTTGGCGGGGGCACCAATGGTCAAGGTGCTGGAGTGACGCTCGACCCGAATACGCCAACCCAGGATTCTCTGATGGGGAAAGCGTCGACGCTGAATCAGTATGACGCGCTGATGCTTCCCTGCGAGGGCGGCAACTACACGAAGCCTGCTCAAGAGCTGGCCAACCTGCTCACGTTCGCGAACATGGGCGGGCGCGTCTACACCAGCCACTACGGCTACGCGTGGATGTACCAGAATCCGCCGTTCAGTGGCGTGGCCAACTGGAGTATCAACCTGGGAGATCCTGTCGACGGGCACCGCAACAGTGAACACCAGCTTCACGGCGGGACAGACGCTGGGGACCTGGTTGCAGGATGTCGGCGCTTCGACGAGCCCTGGGCAGATGGCAGCTCAACACGCTGCGGGTCGACCAGACTGGCGTGATCGCGCCGACCCAGTCGTGGCTGACATTGAACCAGACCTTTGCAGGCGTTGTGAACCCGGTGATGCAGTTCGTCTTCGACACGCCGATTCTGCCGGCCGGTCAGACGGGGAACCAGTGCGGACGCGTCCTGTTCAACGAGTATCACGTGGAGAATCCGCCGAGCGGCTCCGTTCCTTCTGGGACGATCTTCCCCAACGAGTGCAACCTCAACGCGGCGATGACGCCGCAGGAGAAGCTGCTGGAGTACATGCTGTTCGAGCTGACCGACGAGGGCGGGCAGCCGTCGCTTGCGCCCTTGGCGCAGGACTTCGGGCCGGAGGCGGTGGGCTACCCCAGCGCGCCGCAGACCTTCACCTGGACCAACAATTCGAGCTTCGCGTCGCAGGTGACCTCGGCGACGATTATCGGGACAAACGCCGGGGACTTCAGCGGTCGTGTCGAACAACTGCGGCGCGGTGGCGGGCGGGGCGAGCTGCCAGATCACGGTGGTATTTACGCCGTCGGCACTGGGACCGCGCACGGGGACACTGGTCACCGTGTCGGGCGTGAACACGCTGACCGCGTCCTTGACCGGGACGGGCGTGCCGGGATTTACGCTCTCGCCTGCGTCGCTGAGCTTTGGAAGCCTGGACGTGGGCGCTTCGGCGACGCAGTTTCTGACGCTGACCAGCAACGCCTCCGGGCCCGTGGCCGTGCCGCAGTTCACTGTCAGCGGTGAGTACTCCATAAACCAAGCCGCGTGCGGCAGTGCGGTTGCCGCGCTGGCAAGCTGCCAGATCAGCGTGACCTTTCTGCCGACGACAACCGGGGCGCAGAGTGGAACGGCCGGGGTCAATTCGAGCAATCCGCTGTATAGCGGATTGAACGCGACGCTGAGCGGCAACGGCATCGACTTCTCGATCAGCCTCAGCCCCACCTCGGGATCGGTGGTTGCGGGGGATGGGACGGCGACGACCGCGACCCTGACTCCGATTGCGGGCTTCAACGCTCCGCTCACGTTGAACTGCCCGGCGCCTGTTGGGGCCGGGGTGGGGGTGGCAGCACCGAGTTGCGTGTTGAGTGCAGCGACCATCGAGGGAGGCACGGCAGCGACCGCTGTAGTCAGCTTCACCACCACCTCGCAGTACACGGTGATCGGCTACGGAGGATACGGCGGCCGGGGCACTCTGTGGCTGATTGCAGCGGCGAGTGGCTGGCTGCTGTGGCGAAGGCGCAGGAGTGGACGAGCGCTGCTGCTGCGAGGCGGGCTGCTAGTAGCGCTGCTGGGCGCACTGGGCCTCGGGCTGTCGGGCTGCACAGGACAACTGCCGAGCCAGCATCCATCGTGGACCACGCCTGGGAACTATACCGTGACGGTGTCGGCGACGGATGGTTTTCTGGTGCATTCGGCGACGTATGGCCTGACGGTGTCGGCGAAGTAAGATGCGAGTTTCATTGGAGTGGATCGGGGTAGTCGACGGAGATGAGGAAGAGGCCGGAGGCGGGGGCGGTGGGGCCTGCGGCGGCCCGGTCGCGAGTGGCGAGCAGAGTGGGAATTGACTCCGGGTCGAGTCGATGCGCGCCGCATTGGACGAAGGTGCCTACCAGGTTGCGCACCATGTGGTGGAGGAATCCGTTGGCGGTGACGCGGTAGACGAAGAGGCCGTCGGCGATGTGCCATTGGGAGTGGGTGATGGTGCGGATGGGTGGTGGAGGCAGGGATTCGAGAGCCACAGAAGAAAAATACGGGGATTCTTCGCTGCGCTCAGAATGACAATTTTCATTCATTTTGCGGTGGGTGAGGTCGGGGTCGGCAGCGGCAAAGGAGGTGAAATCGTGCGTGCCGAGGACGTGCGCGGCGGCCTGGTTGAGGGCTGCGATATCGAGCGGCCAGGGACAGGGCCAGACGGTGGGAGCGAGGATGGGAGGACAGATTTTTTCTTGGTTGTACGTTGTATGTTCTACGTTGTTCGCAGGAGAGGTTTCTGGGTCGAGATTGGTGGGGTCATGAGGTGCAACTACAGGGATTCTGGCCGTCGGCCAGAATGACGACTCGTTCCTATACATCGGGTGTAGGGGGAAGATGCGGTACTCGTATGTTTTGCCGAGGGCGGAGTGGCGCGCGTGGAAGATGGGTGGGACGATTTCGACGGCAAGGACACGGATGCTGGGCGGCAGGCAGCGGTTGAGAGCGCGCCGCAGGTTGTCTGCGGGGATGGTGGCGGCGAGAGCGAAGCTGGCGACCTGAGCAAGGGCGTGGACGCCGGCATCGGTGCGGCCGGAGCCCTGCGGGAGGACACGCTCGCCGACGGTGCGATGGATGGCTTCGGAGAGCACGCCCTGGACGGTGGGCAGGTTGGGCTGAATCTGCCATCCGCGGTAGGGGCTTCCATCGTACGCGAGCGTGAGCTTCCAGTGGATCATGGCAATCAAATGCACGGTATCACGAATGAGCCGGATGCGAGGTCCCAAGTTCACGGTGCAAGCTGCGATCGGGTCCCTGCTGGTATTCTTGAATCTCCAGCGAGTGGCATGGGAGCTACGAACTACCAAGATTGGAACCAGGCTAGGTTTTGCTTCGTAGTATTGTGTGCAGCGGCCGGAGAAGCAGGAAGAGTTGGAGAAGATAAGCATGAGATTGAAGGATTTGCAGGCGACGGCGGCGATTGCGCTACTGGTGATGAGCGGAAATTTGCAGATAGTGGGGGCGCAGGTTGCGCAGACAGCTTCGGCCACGCAGAGCAGTTCGTCTGCAGTGCCGCCGGCGGACAATCTGCCTCCTGCACCCGCGGGTAACAGCCAGCCGCCTCAAGCGGCCCCGAAGCTGACCGAGCCGCTCTATATGCGCGACACGGGCCGGGACTACACGCATCTGCACACGTTCTTTCCCAATCCGCTGCAACTGTATACGAGGACAAGCGTCGATCTGCCTCGGCTGGACAATACGCCTCGGCTGGACTCGCTGGTACGCGACGGGAAGATATACCTGAGCCTGTCGGACGCGGTACTGCTGGCTCTGGAGAACAACTTCGACATCGCGATTGCGCGCATCAATCTGGACATTGCAGACACTGACATCCTGCGTTCGAAGGCGGGCTCGGGGCTGCGCGGGGTATCGACCGGGCTGGTGGGCAATACGCTGGGCGGATCGGGGACCACGGTGACGGGCGGCGGCGGGCCGGGCGGGACGACGGGCGGATCGGGCGGAGGCGGCGCGGGCGCCAATGGGCTGGTGTTGAGCACCAATGGCGGCGGGCCGCAACCGGAGAACCTTGACCCAACGCTGACCGGCAACCTGGAGTATGAGGCGACGACGACACCCTCAACGAGCGCGTTTACCGGGAGTACGCCGGTGCAGTCCACGACCTCAACCTTCAATGTCGGCTACACGCAGGGATTCCTGACCGGCACGCAGTTGGCAGTGACGTTCAACAACTCGCGAGGGACGAACACGAATCCTTTCAATACCTATAGCCCGCTGCTGAACACATCCTTTCGCGCGACGGCGACGCAACACCTGCTACAGGGCTTTGGATGGGGGATCAACGGGCGGTTCATCGTGCAGGCGAAGAACGACCGCAGAATTACCGACTCGGCGTTCCGCCAGCAGTTGCTGTACACGGTGAACCAGGTGGAGAACATCTACTGGGGGCTGGTGAGCGCGTACGAGGACGAGCAGGCGAAGGAGCGCGCGCTGGCGCAGTCGACGCAACTGACCTCGGACAATCGCAGGCAGTTGGAGATTGGGACGCTGGCCCCGCTGGATGTGGTGAACTCGGATTCGGCGGTGGCGACGGACAAGCAGGCGTTGGTTGCGTCGCAGTCGAACCTGACGTATCAGCAGTTGCTGATGAAGCAAGCGATCGCGCGCAATCTGGAAGACACGGTGCTGACCAATGCGCCGGTGATTCCAACCGACCGGGTGGGGCTGGACCGGCTGCCGGAAGAGGACATGACGGTGGATGCGCTGGTGCAACAGGCCTACGTCAACAATCCGCAGATTGAGCAGGCTGTTCTGAGCATGAAGAACAACGAGCTCACCATGAAGGCGGAGAAGAACGGGCTGCTGCCTACAGTGGATGCGTATGCGTTCTATGGGGCGAGCGCGGTTAGCGGGTCGCAGAGCCAGTATCTGAACTGCGCGGCGCTGGGCGCGTTTGGCGGTTCGGGGTGCCCGTATCCGGCGGTCGGCTATGGGACGGCGGTGGGCCATCTGTTCGACAACAATGCGCCGGACAAGGGAGTGGGGTTGAACGTGACGATTCCACTGCGCAACCGGGTGGCGCAGGCCGACCAGGCGCGGTCGCAGATGGAGTACCGGCAGGCGCAGATGCGGTTGCAGCAGCTTTATACGCAGATTCGGATCCAGGTGATCAACGGGCAGTATGCGCTGACCAACGACCGGGCGCAGGTGACGGCGGCGCAGGCGGGACGCGAGTATGCGGCGCAGTCGCTGGATGCGGAGCAGAAGAAGTTCAAGCTGGGCGCATCCACGTCTGCGCTGGTGCTACAGCAGCAGAGGAACCTTGCGACGGCGGAGAATACGCTGATCTCGGCGACGGCGGCGTACGCCAAGGACCGCGCCGGACTGCTGCAACTGCTGTCGAAGACGCTGGACCGTTACGGGATTAGCATTACGGACGCCGCATCGGGCGTGATATCGGCTGCGCCGGTGATTCCTGGGCTGACTGCACCGACGGCACCGGCTCCGGTGAAGCCGATTACAGTGGGACCCGCGGCAGCACAGTAGGGGCGTGCGCCTCTGTGCAGATGAGATGCTGAGCAGTATTAAACATTCGTATGCGAGGGGCCGGTGACGATTTCGGGGGATGGGGACGAGGGGCGGAAGAATGCGCTACAGAGCGCGGCATCGGCGTACCTGCGTTCGGCGATGCACCAGCCGGTGCAGTGGATGGAGTGGAGCGAGGCGGCGTTCGACCGGGCGGTGAGCGAGGACAAGCCGATCCTGCTGGACATTGGCGCGGTGTGGTGCCACTGGTGCCATGTGATGGACCGAGAGTCGTATGAAGACGCGGAGACGGCGCGCATCATCAACGAAAATTTTGTGGCAGTGAAGGTGGACCGGGACGAGCGGCCGGATGTGGATGCACGCTACCAGGCGGCGGTATCGGCGATCAGCGGACAGGGAGGATGGCCTCTGACTGCGTTTCTGACCCCCGAGGGCAGGCCGTACTTCGGAGGGACGTACTTTCCGCCGGAGGACCGGCATGGGCGGCCGAGCTTTCAGCGCGTGTTGCTGACCATGGCGGATGCGTTTCTGGAACGACGTGCCGAGGTGGACGAATCGGCTGCCAGCGTGATGAACGCGATTGAGCATAACGAGGCGTTCAGCGGAAGGGCGAGCGGCGCGATCGAGGAGATTGGGCCGGAGCTGGTGGCGAAGATGGTGGCGTCTACGCTGAAGAGCGCGGACCCTCGGCATGGCGGATTTGGCGCGCAGCCGAAGTTTCCGCATTCGAGCGCGCTGGACCTGCTGATTGGCGTGGCTTCGCGGACGGACGAGCACGCAGTGGCCATGGTGCAGATGAGCGGGCTGGGAACGGTGAGCGTGGCGGAGGCAGCCAGGCACGCCGCGCTGCTGACGCTGGACAAGATGGCAAAGGGCGGGATACACGACCATCTGGCGGGAGGATTTCACCGCTATTCCGTGGACGAGCACTGGGTGGTGCCGCACTTCGAAAAGATGGCGTACGACAATAGTGAACTGCTGAAGAACTACCTGCATGCCTACCAGGCGTTTGGCGAGCCGGAGTTGGCGCGGGTTGCGCGCGCAGTTATGCGCTGGATGGATGAGTGGCTGAGCGACCGCGAGCGGGGTGGGTTCTATGCGTCGCAGGACGCGGACTTTTCCTTGGACGACGACGGCGACTACTTTACCTGGACGCTGGATGAGGCGGCGGAGGTGCTGACGGCCCAGGAGCTGGCGGTGGCAGCAGGCTACTACGAGATCGGCGAGATCGGCGACATGCATCACAATGTGCGGAAAAACGTGCTGCATGTGAAGCGAGGGATGGATGCGGTGGCGCGTAAGGCTGGAGTCGATGTGCAGGAGGCGCGCACGCTGCTGGACTCGGTCATGCAGAAGATGCTGGCTGCGCGACTGGCGCGGCCTACTCCGTATGTGGACAAGACGATGTATGTTGCGTGGAATGCGATGTGCATCTCAGCTTATCTGGAAGCGGGACGAGTGCTGGATGCGGCGGAGGCGCGCGGGTTTGCGCTGAAGTCGCTGGACCGAGCGCTGGCAACCGCGTGGGGCGGGCGTGAGAACGGGCTGGCGCATGTGATGGCGTATGGCGAACCTGGTGTGACTGTCGAACGAATTGCGGGCGTGCTGGACGACTATGTGTTTCTGGGACAGGCTGCGCTGGATGCGTGGGAGACGACCGGTGAGATGCGTTATTACGAAGCTGCGGAAGCGCTGATGGAGAGCGCTCTGGAGCGGTTCTACGATCCGGTTGGAGGCGGCTTCTTCGATACCCAGAAGACGGCTGAGGGGGAGCGCAGCCTTGGAGTGTTGGCAGCGCGGCGCAAGCCGCTACAGGACTCTCCCACCCCGGCGGGAAACCCGATGGCGGCGATGCTGCTGCTGCGACTCCATGCGCTGAACGGGCGCGCGGAGTATGCAGCCAAGGCACAGGAGACGATGGCGGCGTTTGCCGGCGTGGTGGAACACTTCGGCCTGTACGCGGCAACGTATACCCTGGCACTACAGCGTCTGATAACACCGGGGGTGCAGGTGTGCGTGATCGGCGAAGATGCAGCGGCGCGCGAACTGGAGGCGGCGGCGCTGCGGCGGTATGCAGCGAACAAGAACGTGGTGCGACTGCGGCCTGCGCAGTTGGGGGCCCTGCCGCCGGAGCTACAGAAGACTCTGCCCTACCTACCCAACATGACAGCAAGCTGCGCGGTGGTGTGCGGCGGGAACTCCTGTCAGCCTCCGGTGAGGACGGTGAAGGAGCTGGAGGCGTTGCTGGAGCCGAGTATGGCAGGCTGAGTTGCCGGTTGCGGGTGCTGGGGTGGCGTAAAAGGTGGGGTGGGGTGCAATCGAAACCAGGGGAGAGTCTTGGGTGCGGCGGTCCGCTGCGCGGGTGAGCCTGTGTGCGCAGAGCGGACGGGGCCGGCGGCAGTTTACGCGTAGCCGGTGATTAGGGGTGGCGGGGTGGGGGTAGGAGAGTCGGGTAATCCTGAATTCAAGAACAATTTGTCGATATTTTGATCTGGAGGCTACTTGTTCGTTTGTATCTCCATGATTATGCTATGGAAGTTTCTTTTTACAAATTTTTATTGACAATCGTATTTATTTAGACGTATAGTTGTTTTGAGCAAAACTTGTTCTTAAAGGAGAATATCCATGCGACTAGCGATTTTTTCTTCACTCGTACTGGTTCCTGTCCTGGCCCATGGACAGGCCATCAAGCCGACTCAATCGAAGCCGGTCAACCCCTCGGCCCGGTACCAGGCCGAGGTTACCCAGCCGACCCCGTTGGTTGCGATTGTCAAAGGGGCGGTTAAGGCAGATGTTGCCTCAACGATGGATTCGACAAGTCCTGTCACGGTGCGGGAGTATGTGACGACCCAGCTCACCGAGGACTTCACCCAGGAGGCCTTGCGCCGGGCTGGGTCACTGGTATACGGCTTCGGGGGCAGCGAACCGAACGAGATGACCGCACCCAAGCTGACCCGCTCGGTGATTCTGCAACTGTCTGGCGATGACTTGGCGGCGACGCCGGACCTATCTCAGGTTGTGCTCAATGGAACGGTGGATGAGTATGGGTTCCTGCGCAATCTGTCGGTCAGCCATTCGGCGGGCACGGCGGTGGACAAGAAGGCGCTGGAGGCTGTGAACGGGTTCCGTTTCAAGCCGGCGACAGTGAACAATCAACCGGTGCAGGCCGCGGTATCGATAGCTATCAAGATCGAGAAGCAGTAAACGACTGCGAGATGAGTAGCACGCACTTTTGCGCTCCTATTCTCCCAACCCGGAGAGTGGGAGCGCAGTTTTTAAGCGGCGCGCGAATGATTTGCATGTTGGCGGCGCAGACTCTAAGATTCGTGGGGAGTTTCAGGGAGGCTTGGGGATGCGCGTACGTGGGCAGATGCTGCATGCGGGTTGTCTGGTTCTGTTGGTGGCGGGTTGGGCAGTTGGGGCGCAAGCGCAGGGAACGCAGACCGGCACAGTAGGGGCGGCAGCGACCAGGGCCCATGGCGCGGCAACTCGCCCACTTACCGCGCCGAATGCACCGAAGGTGGCGGCGACTCCGCCGATGGGCTGGAATAGCTGGAACTTTTTCGCCGGGAAGGTGACGGACAAGGATATTCGCGACACGGCGGACCTGCTGGTGTCGACAGGAATGCGCGATGCGGGCTATGTGTATGTGAACATCGACGACACCTGGGAGGGTAAGCGCGACGCCGAGGGGCGGATCCAGAGCAACGAGAAGTTTCCCGACATGAAGGCCCTGGCGGATTATGTCCATTCCAAGGGGTTGAAGCTGGGGATTTATTCTTCGCCGGGAGCGAAGACATGCGCGGGGTACGAGGGCAGTCTGGGCCACGAGGAACAGGACGCCGCGACCTATGCGGAGTGGGGGATCGACTACCTGAAGTATGACCTGTGCAGCTATGGCGGAGTGATGAAAGCGCAGGCCCCGGACGACTTGCCGGCGCAGTATAAGCTCATGCGCGAAGCGTATGAAAAGATGCACCAGGCGATTGTGAAGACGGGACGACCGATGGTGTACAGCCTGTGCCAGTATGGGTGGGATTCGGTATGGGAGTGGGGACCGAGCGTGGGTGGAAACCTGTGGCGGACGACGGGCGACATCTCGGCCAACTTCGACCGGATGAGCACGATTGGGCGCGGACAGGCAGGACTGGAGAAGTTCGCGGCGCCGGGACACTGGAACGATCCCGACATGCTGGAGGTGGGCAACGGAAGGATGACGCATGATGAGAATGTGACCCACATGACGTTGTGGGCGATGCTGGCCGCGCCGCTGATCGCGGGCAACAACCTCACCCAGATGACGCCGGACACGGCTTCAATATTGATGAACAAAGAGGCGATCGCGATCGACCAGGACGCACTGGGCAGGCAGGGCTTCCGGGTGTCTGCGGAGGGGCCGGTGGAGACCTGGTGGAAGCTGCTGACGGGCGGGCGAATGGCGATCGCGATCTTCAACTTTGGCGAGTCCGAGGCAGTGAGCGGGCTTCCACCGGCGGGGACGGACCGTGCCCGTTGGGTGTCGGTGCGAGATGTGTGGGCTGGCAAGGACCTGGGGAAGATCGGCAACGACTACAAGGTGACGGTGCCACGCCATGGGGTTGCGCTGCTGCTGGTGCGGTAAGGACAGGGATTAGGGGTCAGGGATCAGGGGTCAGATTGCTAACGACGACGTGGAGGAGGGCCTGGGTGAGGAGTGGGGAGTCGTTGAGGCTCTCGGGACGGAAGAGGCGAAGTCCGAGGGTGCGCGCTGTGGCGGCGAAGGCGATGTCAATGTCGTAGAGGATCTCGACGTGGTCGCAGAGGAAGCCGATGGGCTGGAGGACGACGGCGGGATGGCCTTCAGCGGCGATGGCGGCGAGGGTCTCCTCGACGGTGGGACCGATCCAGGGGCCTCCGGCAACGCCTTGGCTCTGGAAGGCGAAGAACCAGGATTTCAGGGTGGGGAGCTGGCGGGCGGCTGACTGGAAGACGAGCTCTGCCGTGCGCTTGGCTTCGACCGGGTAGGGGTCGGGGGAAGAGCATATCCCTCCGCTGCGCTACGGGATGACAACCAAGGGGTGGATTCGCTGGGCTTTCCCGCTGCACTGGACTGGACCGCTGCGATGGACTGGACCGTGCGGCAGGGAACGGAGTGTGCGGTGAAGAGGACGGGGAGAGCGGTGGCGGATTCTTCGCAGGCGCGGGGGTAAGCGTCGATGAGGCGTTGCGCGAAGGCCTGGATGAGGGCAGGCTCCTCGGACCATGATTCGATGAAGGTGAGGGCGGGCTTTGGCGCTGCGGGGTTGCGGGCCGCTTCGGCATCGAGTGCGGCAATGAGGGCGCGGCGGTAGAGGCCGGTGCTGGTGCTGGAGTTTTGCGGTGCGAGGCAGAGCGCGAGAATGTGGGTAACGCCGTCGGCGAGCATTTGGCGGACTACGTCGGGGATGAAGGGGTGCCAGTTGCGCATGGCGACGTAGACCGGGAGCGAATGGCCGGATTTATGGAGAGCAAGTTGGAGCAGGCGGGCTTGCTCCAGTGTCCAGCGAGTGAGGGGTGGGGGCTGGGAGGGGGAAGTTTCACCGAGGCCAGGCTGATCCCGAAGACCAATCTGTGCGTAGCGGTGCTGCAACTCGGCGACGACCTGGGGCGGGAGGGGCCGTCCGCCGGTGACTTTAGAGAGGTACTCGGCCATCTCGCCGAGGACGTTGGGGGTGCCATGGGCGAGGAGGAGAATGGCGGTGGTGGTGTCTGCGGACTGGCTCATGCTGGTCTGCTGCGATCCTCCTGAATCCCATTCTATGGGGAACGCGGCAGAACGAGGGACTGGATGATGCGCCGGTTCGCTGTGAGTATAGACTTATCAATCTATACTAAGCAGTGAGGTGAAGGGGATGGCGAAGACGGCTGGGAAGGCGAAGGCGATGGAGAAGCGGGCAAAATTATTCCAGAATGGGGCGAGCCAGGCGGTGCGGCTGCCCATGGAGTTCCGGTTCGAGGGGACGGAGGTGCGGATTCGGCGGGTGGGGCAAGGAGTCCTGCTGGAGCCGGTGGGGCCGCAGATCGGGGCCAGCGACTGGGCGTCGGTTCGCAAGGTACTGGCGTCGCTGGGGCCGGAGTCAACGGCGGAGCTGGAAGAGGCGATCCTGAAGCTACAGGCAGCAAGCAAGGGAAAGTAGGGGGGTGACACGGTTCTCTAACTCATCGCGATGAAGTTGCGATGAGTGGGGCACCCAATTACCTGGAGTTTTTGATCTGCTGGACGACGGCGAGGACGGCTTCGACGGGGGTGGTGGGGACGATGCCATGACCAAGGTTGAAGATGTGCCCGGGGCGGCCAGCAGCGGCGGCGAGGACCTCGGCGACGCGGGCGTGGAGGAGTTCGGGCGGGGCGAAGAGGGCGATGGGGTCGAGGTTGCCCTGTACGGCGACAGCGTGATTGAGGGCGCGCCAGGCCTGGTCGAGCGGGGTGCGCCAGTCGAGGCCGAGAACGTCTGCGCCGGTCTCGCTCATGGCGGGCAGCAGCGATGCGGTGTCCACTCCGAAGTAGATGACGGGAACGCCGAGGGAGCGGATGCGGGCGGTGAGGTCGGTGGTGGGGGCGAGCGCGTACTGGCGATAGTCGGAGACGGAGAGCGCGCCGACCCAGGAGTCGAAGACCTGAATTACGTCGGCGCCGGCGGCAACCTGCTGGGCGGCGTATTCGGCCAGCACAGTGACAAGCTTCTCCATGAGGATGGGCCAGGCGTTAGAACCCACCCGTGGCGATCGCACCCCAGCGAGCAAAGACCGCTCGCCCGGGACCCCGGATGAAGCCGCCATGGATGGGGCACCCGGCATAGAAGACAAATGCGGGGATTCTTCGCTGCGCTCAGAATGACAAACATCGGAGGCGTACATGAGGCGCTTGGTTTCGATGTAGTTGCGCGAGCTGCCGCCCTCGATCATGTAGCTGGCGAGGGTGAAGGGCGCGCCGCAGAAGCCGATGATGCCGAGCTGGTCGCCTTCTGCACGGGGCGAAGCGAAGTGGGCGGCGACCTTTTCGATGGCGCGGGCGACATACAACAAATCTTGGGTGCGGTCGGTGCGCAGCGCGCGGGCCTGATCGGCGGTGCGGATGGGGGCGAGGATGCGTGGGCCCTCGTCGGCGACGAACTCGAAGTCGAGGCCCATGGGGGTGAGGGGCAGCAGGAGGTCGGCGAAGATGATGGCAGCGTCAACGCCGAGGCGCTCGGCGGCGGTGATGGTGACTTCGGCGGCGATCTCAGGGGTGCGGCAGATGTCGAGCAGGCTGTGGTGGCTGCGTACTGCGCGGTACTCCGGCATGTAGCGGCCGGCCTGGCGCAGGAACCAGACGGGAGTGCGGTCGACGGGCTGGCGGAGGCAGGCGCGCAGGAATCGGCTGCCATTACCGGATGCCGGGTTGGGGCGAGGTATGCTCAACGTAATCTGTCTCCCAATCTCTGAGCGTAGCATCCTTCCGGAGAACTGGCGGAAGGCTGGGTACGCCGGCGGGGCGTGGTAGAGTGCGGGAGTTCAGGGTTCGAGTCGGAGGGAGAATTCTTCGATGACTGGGTTGGTGAGGACCTCGCGCGCGATGCGCTCGACTTCAAGCTTGGCCGCAGCCGGGTTGGAGGCGAGCGAGTCTTCGAGGGTGAGCAGGAAGTACTTTCCCTGGCGGACGTCGGCGACCCCATTCAAACCCATGCGGCGGAGAGCTCCGGCGACGGTCTGGCCCTGGGCATCGAGGACGGTGCGCTTCAATGTGACGTAGACATGGGCTTTCATGGGTCTGATTATAGACGCGCGACGGGGAGGATGGACTTGGGGTGGGAATGATTGCGCGGAGAGACGCGAGAGCCTGCATGGAGCGGGATGGATTCGATCGCGAAGCGAGCGGAGATGACTGGACTTCGGGAGATAAATATAAACGGAAGGGCCACCCATGCGGGCGGCCCTTTGCTTGGATTGAAGATCGTGGAGCCTACGGCAAACTTGCTCTAATTGACGGTGATGTAGGCGGTCTTGGTTGTGGTCTTGAGGGTGTTAGCCTGCATTACAACGACCGCAGTGAACGGGAAAACGCCGGTCGGACTGACAGATGGAGCGGTATAGAGACCGGAAGTGCTAACAGTTCCGTAGAGGGCCGTACATCCGGCGGCGCCCGTAATGCAGTTGGTAGACGGTGACGAGCCAACCGTCCATACGACTGTGTCGTCGATACTGCCGAGGGTCTGCAATCCAGTTGCCTGCGCTGAGCAGGAGGCTACGGTGCCGCAGGGCCCATTCCCGATCGCGCCGCCGTAGAACTGGAAGGAGGTCCCACGGGGAACGGTGACAGCAGGTGTGGTGAGCCCGCTGGGGTTGGTGGGCGTGCTGGGAATCAGGAAGGTGTTGAGTCCGCCGGTAATCTCCATCAGCTGGTAGTAGGTGTAGTTCTGGGTCGGGTCCACGGGGTTGCTAGGCACCGAGACCGCCAGCAATATGTCGCCCATGGGAATTCCAGTCTGCGCCGCCGTGATGGTTTGGAGAGAAGGCACTCCATTGACCGACAACGTCTCCCGCGTATAAGACGTCGTGTACTGAAAGTTCTGTGCCTGTTGCAGGGCCGCGCCGCTAAAGATCGGTGGGCTGGGGGGTATATAGATGACGGTTGGTCCGGTGCCATTGGGTCCCACATAAAAAGCGCCATCCGTGGCGCCAGCCGACGCCTCGCCGGTGCCATTTCCCGTGGTGTCTGCGGGTTCGATGAGATTCTCCGTCGGGTAGAGTGCCCAGGTAAAGTTTGCCGGAGCATTCACGACGTTCGCAGTGAAGAAGTAATACGTGCCCGAGGCGATCTCCCATGCATACTGGTTATTCCCCGTAGACAGGGGGGGAATGGTATTCGGGTCATAGGTAACGCTTGAACAGGTATAGGTGCAGAACTGGTTCAACGTGATGCTGATGTTCTGATAGCTGAAACCGGCGGGGGCCGCGCAACCGATCAGGGAATAGGTGAAAGCGGCGATGGTGGCGATGGCGAAAATCTTCAAGCAAAGTTTCATTGGGGGAATCCTTTGTATTGCGGAGCCAGAAGAAGCATATATAAAAATCCACGTTCGCGAAAGTCTTTTTTTACGCCTGACAGCGACAGCCGAATCCGGCTGACTGCGACCGATTTGCTTAGAGAGAGGAAATGTACCACCATGACAGCACAACGCGCCAGAGTTATCTTGCCGTCCGGGCCGTGGGCGGGGATTGGCGGGATGCGGCGAGGCGGGCCATGCGGTAGGCAAGCGGGCCGACGGCCGCAACCAGGGCTGCAAAGACGAGGGCTGGGAGCGGGCCGACGCGCTGGTCGCGGGCCGCATAGAGGGCGAATGCGATAAGCAGGGCAGGGCCGGCACCGGCCAGAACCGCCGCGGTTAACCCTCCGGGGATGCGGAAAGGGCGGGGCAGGGCAGGCTCACGCAGGCGGAGGACGACCAGGGCGACGAACTCCAGCAAGAGGGATGCGCCGTAGAGGACGAGGTCGATGGAGATGAGGCGCTCGAAGGAGAGGCCAAGCGCCAATGCCCATGCGGCTGCGCAGGCCAGCACACAGGCCCACGGGACCGGGGCGCGGTTGGGGCGGGCTGCGGTGGTGCGGGTGAGGAAACGCGGCAGCAGGCCGTCTTTAGCCAGCGCGTAGGGTACGCGCGCGTAGCTGAGCATGAGGGCGTTGAACATTCCAGCTCCGTTGAGCATTCCTCCAAGCACGACGGCGAGGGCAAGGATGGTCCCGAAGAGGCCAGGGCCCGCGACGAAGCGGGCGGCGTCGGTCCATGCGCCGGTGGTGAACTGACCGGCGGGGATACCGCTGATGGCTACGGCAGTGAGCGGGACGATATAGGTTGCGGCGACCAGCGCGGCGGAGAACAGCATGGCGCGAGGATAATTGTGCTGTGGGTCCTCCACCTCCTGTGCGACGGTGGAGGCGTTGTCCCAACCCATATAGTTCCACAGGGCGATGGAGACGGCGCCGGCCACTGAGGGCGCGGCAACCGGAGCACGCAGCAGGATCAGTGAGTGGCGGAGGCGATCGCCGAGGGTAAGCATCCCGGTGGCATGGGCGAAGAGGCCCTTCCAGAAACCGGCGGCAACCAGGACGACGAAGGGTGCTAGCAGCACGGCGAAGAAGCCGATGGAGCCCTCCCCGACGGCCTTGGCTCCGCGCAGGTTCCATGCCGCACAGGCCACAACGACGGCCAGTTCCCAGAGCGTGCCGCGCGCTCCGGCGGTGAGCGCGGGCGCGACGCGGGAGAGATAGAGGACGAAGATGACGGGATAGATGGCCATGTCGAAGACGCTGGCGGCGAGCGAGAGCCATGCTTCCTGAAATCCCCAGAAGGGGCCGAGGGCGCGGCGCACCCAGCAGTAGTAGCCGCCCTCCTGGGGCAACGCGGAGGCGAGTTCGCCCACCATGAGTGCAGTGGGCAGACTCCAGACGATCGGGATGAGGAGCAAAAGGAGGAGAGCGCGGCCGTAGCCCGCGTCGCCCAGGATGTCTTCCAGGCCATAAGGGCCTCCGGCGACCATGAAGTAGGTGGCTGCGATCAGCGGGAGAAGTCGCATTTTGTTGTTGGGTTTGCGCACGCGCCGGCCTCCGGGAAATTTTGCCAATGAGGAGAATTTACCTGAAGCTGGAGGGAAGGCGCAGGCGGGCAGAGGGATGGCAGGAACCGGCGGGCAGACGGCGGGGCGAAGCTCGAGCAAAACCAGTGTTGGTGTGGTCCTTGGGGCACGGGAGGCCGACGGCAAGGCAACAACAAAAGGCATGATTCATGAGCTGTAAGCGATCAGCCATACAGCTATCAGCGAAGGCGATAGCATCACTGGTTTTGCCCTAGCATGGAAAGAAAACCGCGCGAAACGCTTGCCGCTGACACGCGGACTGAGGAACTGCACTATAATCGGGAGGTCCCGGCGCTTGCTGGATGCGGAGTTGCGGGGAGGGTCGGAGAGATGGCCGAGTGGCTGAAGGCGGCGGTTTGCTAAACCGTTGTAGGGTCAAAAGCTCTACCGGGGGTTCGAATCCCCCTCTCTCCGCCATTGAGTTTAAATTGTTTTTTATAAATAACTTATATCGAGATTTGCCCCGCGTTTCGGGCCGTGCTTCCCTGATTTTATAGAGGGGCCGATCATGCCACTGCACGAGTTTTAGAGAAAAATCAGAGTTCCCGTGCCGTTGGTGAAAGTGTGCTGGGTGGCTTTTTCTTGAGGAAAAAGCCACTTGAGTGCATCGGCTCCCCTTACACCAACTCTGATTTCGCTCTAGCCTCATGCCTTCATAGACCGGCCATAACCCACCTCTTTCAAAGAATCCAAATTGATCCGCAGCATAAGTCAAGATGGCTGAAGCCGACCGAGTGCATCGTTCATCCAAAGAATCGTCACAAACACGGAGCGAAAATCAGAGGGGTAAAGCTGGTCCCCACATCGCGCCTTTGTACTCCTGCATGAAGGATGATGAATGGCGAAGCCCGTACTGCTGACGGTGGATGACGACCCCGAAGTCTTGCGCGCGGTGGAGCGTGACCTGCGACGCCGCTATGCGGAGCGCTACCGTGTGTTGCGCGCCGACTCCGGCGCGACGGCGCTGGAGGCGCTGCGCGGACTCAAGCGGCGTGGCGATTCCGTGGCGCTGCTTCTGGTCGATCAGCGGATGCCGCAGATGACCGGCGTGGAGTTCCTGGGGCAGGCGATGGAGATCTTCCCCAACGCCAAACGCGTCCTGCTGACCGCCTATGCCGACACCGACGCGGCGATTCGCGCCATCAACGACGCCAGAATCCATCACTACCTGCTGAAGCCCTGGGACCCTCCGGAGGAACACCTCTACCCCGTGCTGGATGACCTTTTGGATGATTGGATGGGGTCGTTCCGGCCTCCTTTCGAAGGGGTTCGCGTTCTTGGGACGCGCTGGTCTCCTCATTCTTATGCGATTCGAGATTTTCTTGCGCGCAACCAGGCGCCTTACCAATGGATCGATGTGGAGACGGCGGGGCAGGTTGCCGAGGTGCGCCGCCTGGTGGAGGCGGCCGGAGCGGAAGCCTCCAGCCTGCCCAAGGTGCTCTTTCCCGATGGCACATCGCTGGCCGACCCGAGCATGGGCGAATTGGCCGAAAAGCTTGGGCTGCGCATTCGACCGGAGGTGGCGTTTTACGATTTGGTGATCGTCGGCGGCGGACCGGCGGGCTTGGCGGCGGCCGTTTATGGCGCGTCGGAGGGACTCAGCACGGTGCTGATCGAAATGGAAGCGCCGGGCGGCCAGGCGGGAATGAGCTCGCGCATTGAGAACTATCTTGGCTTTCCTTCCGGATTGAGCGGCGGCGACCTGGCGCGGCGCGCCGTGGCCCAGGCGCGGCGCTTCGGAGTGGAGATTCTGGCTCCGCAGCAGGTGACCGGCGTCGGCGTGGAAGGCCCCTCGCGGATCGTCAAGCTGGCGGCGGGATCCGATATCGGCTGCAAAGTGTTGCTGATCGCGACGGGCGTTGCCTACCGCAAGCTGAACGTGCCCGGGGCGGAGCGGCTGCAAGGGTGCGGCGTCTACTATGGCTCGGCCATGACCGAGGCGCATGTCGTGCAAGGGTGAGGACGTTTACATTGTCGGGGGCGCGAACTCCGCCGGGCAGGCGGCGATGTACTTCTCCAAATTTGCGCGGCAAGTGGTGATGCTGGTGCGCGGGCCATCGCTCTCCGCCACCATGTCGCAGTACCTGATCGACCAGATCAAGAAGACGCCGAACATCCAGGTGGAAACCCACTCCCAGGTGGTGGAAGTTCACGGAGATACGCACCTCGAAGCCGTTTCCATTCATTGCGCGGCGACAGCGGCGATACGACAACGGTGCCCACGAACCTGCTGTCGATTTTCATTGGCGCAGAGCCCAACACGGATTGGCTCTCCGGCGTGGTGGAGCGGGACGAGCGCGGATTCATTCTGACCGGAGCCGACCTGGTGCGCGACGGAAAGAGGCCCGCAGGGATGGCCGCTGGAGCGCAACCCGTATTGGGTGGAAACCAGCGTGCCCGGCATCTTTGCCGCCGGCGATGTCCGTCACGGTTCCGTGAAAAGAGTTGCATCGGGCGTGGGCGAAGGCTCGATTGCCGTGCAGTTCACTCATCAATACCTCAGCGAGGTGTGACTTGGCGGAGAACCTTACGAGCGTGACGGGCAGAGTCTCGATCGACGATCTGCGCAAGATCGAGGTCTTCGCGGACCTGCCCCCGGAACAACTCGACTGGCTGGCGGAACATCTTGCAGGAGAGTGCGTTTCCAGCCGGGAGAGATCATGGGCCGGGAAGGCGAACCGCTGGACAATCTCATCGTGATTCTGAGGGGAGATTCGGATCCAGCGGGGAAGCGGCGTCGGATGAGATCATCTTCAGAGGGATTGCCGGTCAGGTTACCGGCCTGCTGCCCTACTCGCGGCTGACGCATTACGGCGGCACCAGCCGCGCCGTGCTTCCCACGCGTATTGCGTGCCTGCACAGAAGCCTCTTTCCTGAGATGCTGCAGCGCATTCCCCTGCTTGGCCAGCGATTGGTTTCCATCATGGCCGACCGCATCCGCGAGACCACGCGGATCGAGACGCAGCGCGACAAGCTGATGGCGCTGGGCAAGCTCTCCGCGGGTTTGGCGCATGAACTGAACAACCCCGCCGCCGCCGCCCAGCGGGCAACCGCAAGCCTGCGCGAGACGCTGGAGACCGTGCGCGACGCGAGTATCCGGCTGGCCCGCCACGCCCTTTCCACCGAGCAGCGAGAGATGATTACCCGCTTCGAGCGGGAGGCCGGGCAACGTCCCTACGCATCTCCGCGGATCCCCTGGCCCAGAGCGATCGTGAAGAGCGCATTACCACCTGGCTGGAGGCGCGCCATGTGCCGGATGCCTGGAAGATCGCGCCGGCCATCGCCGACGCCGGCGTGGATATCCCCAAGCTGGAAGGCCTGGCCGGCCAGGTTGGCGACGAGGTGCTGTGCGATGCCCTTATCCGCATCGCTTCGCTGCTCACGATTGCCAGGCTGATCGGCGAGATTGAAATCAGCACCAAACGCATATCGGATCTGGTCCAGGCCATCAAAGAGTACTCCTATATGGACCAGGCTGCGATGAAGGAGGTCGACCTGCATCAGGGGCTTGAGAATACGCTTACGATTCTGCACCACCAGCTCAAGGGCGGAATCAAAGTGGTTCGCGAATATGACGAAAGCCTGCCGCAAATCTGCGCCTTCGGCGGCGAGCTCAATCAGATTTGGACCAACCTGATGGCCAACGCCATCGAGGCCATGCATGGAAAGGGCGAATTGCGGGTGCGGACCGCGCGGGAACTCGACCGCGTGCTGGTGGAGATTGGCGACAACGGCCCCGGAATCCCGCCCGATGTTCTGCCCCACATCTTTGAGCCATTTTTCACCACCAAAGGAGTCGGCGAAGGAACGGGCCTGGGGCTGGATACGGTTTGCCGCATCATCAGCAATCATCATGGCGAGATCCGCGTCACTTCGCACCCAGGCGACACGCGCTTCCAGGTTTACTTGCCTGTAACTCAGCCGAAAGGCACAGCCATCTAGCATAGCTGAGGAGGAAGACGATGCAGGAAACTTGTTCGCACCTGGACCAGATACAAAACCCATCGCCCTAATACCGATGGATGCGAGGAGTGCTTGAAGATGGGCGATTCATGGGTTCATCTGCGCCTGTGCGAGATTTGCGGCCACGTCGGCTGCTGCGACTCCTCGAAGAACAAGCACGCCACCAAGCACTTCAAAAAGACAAAACACCCCATCATGCGATCGCATTGAACCGGGCGAGGACTGGGGATGGTGCTACGTTGACGAGATTATGATCGAGCCGTTTCCACGCAGGCCCAGAACAAACGTTCGCTGATCATCCAAAACTGCTTTTAGAAGAATCGAAATGGAGCAATGAGCATCCAGTTAGATCAGGAAATCCATGCATGATCGGGCCAGGACGTTAGGTTTGCAGTCGAAATGGAAGAGAGCGACCGATGAGTTCCCTGGCAACCCAACTGGACAATCAGACCCAGCTACTGGCGCGTCTGGCGAAAGCTCGTTCCATAACCGATGATTTATTTCGCAGGGTGCGCTCGGACGCGTTGTACGACCGGCCCATTCGCGAACGGCACCGAATTGTCTTCTACATCGGCCACCTGGAGGCTTTCGACTGGAATTTGATCGCAGGCCACGCACTCGGCCTGGGCCCTGCCGACACGGAATTCGATCGCCTCTTCGCATTCGGCATCGATCCAGTAGATGGCGGCCTGCCCCAGGACAAGCCCTCCGATTGGCCGCCGCTGGCACAGGTTGAGCGTTATGACCATCAGCGTCCGCAAGGTGTTGGATGACATTCTCAATGGCCGCTCGCGGATCGCGCAGAGCGATTGGCAGTTCCCCCAGGAGATCATCCTGAATGTTGCCATCGAACATCGGTTGATGCACGCAGAGACGCTGGCGTACATGCTGCACCAGTTGAGTATGCAGCGGAAGATTGTGCCGCACGATTATCGTTCGCTGGACTCCCCGCGGCTCAGACCTCCAGTTGTGTCCCGGATGATCGATATCCCGGCAGGAACCGCGACGCTTGGGAATTCCTCGCGGCGGGGAAGCGTTTGGCTGGGACAACGAGTTTGAAGAGCATTCTGTGCAAGTGCCGGCCTTCGCGATTGGTTCTACACAACGTCACGAACGGGGAGTTCCTCCAATTTGTGCGCGAAGGCGGATACGACGACCGCCGCTTCTGGAGCGATGCGGATTGGGCCTGGATCAAGGAACAGAACATCGCCCATCCGCGTCTTTGGTTCAAGCGCCAGGGCCAGTGGTTCTATCGGGCCATGTTTGAAGAGATGCCGTTGCCGCTCGACTGGCCGGTCTACGTCAGCCACGCGGAGGCCGCGGCCTACGCGCGTTTTGCCGGCAGGTCGCTTCCCACCGAAGCGCAGTTTCATCGCGCCGCTTACGGGACGCCGGAAGGTGTGGAGCGGGCGTATCCGTGGGGCGATGCGCCTCCCGATGCAACTCGCGGCAACTTCGACTTCGCAGCGCTGGGACCCGGTCGCGGTGGGCAGCTATCCCGGTGGCCGCAGCGCCTTCGGATTGGAGGACACTCTCGGCAACGGCTGGGAATGGACCTCCACTCCCTTTGCGCCTCTACCCTGGCTTCGAGCCCTTTCCCTTTTACCGCGGCTACTCGGCGGACTTCTTCGATGGAAAGCATTTTGTGGTGAAAGGCGCTTCGCCGCGGACTGCGGCGTGCATGTTGCGGCGCTCGTTCCGCAACTGGTTCCAGCCGCACTATCCGTTTGTTTACGCCTCGTTCCGCTGTGTGGAGAACTGAAGGGAGCCGCTGTGCTGATCCGTGGTGGCGCAATCCAGACCGTCAACTCATTCGCCGACGACGTGCGCAATGGGCTGGGACAGACCGGGCAAAAGGACTTGCCGTCGAAGTATCTTTACGACGACATCGGCTCTGCCTTGTTTGAAGCGATCACCCGGCTTCCCGAGTACGGGCTGACGCGGGCGGAGGAGCGAATTCTAAGGAAGCATTCGCGCGACATCGCCGAGTTCTTAACCGCGCATGGCATGGTCGTGGAACTCGGCAGCGGCAGCGGTCGAAAGACGCGCCAGATTCTGGAAGCCCTTGCCCACCACAAGTCGATGACCTACTGCCCCATCGAAATATCTTCCGCCGCGCTGGTAAGCTGCGAGCGCGAACTCGACGATCTGGCCCACGTCAGCATTCTGGGGTTCGAGGCAGAGTACCTCGACGGCCTGGAGCAGGGCCGTTGCACGCCGCGAACCTGGGGACGCGGTGATGGTGCTCTTCCTGGGCAGCTCCATCGGCAACTTCGATCGCGGACCCGCCGAGGACTTTCTGCGCAAGATTCGCCAGACGATTGCGCCAGGCGATACATTGCTGCTCGGCACGGATCTGGAAAAACCGCTGGCCCAACTCATTCCCTGCTTACGACGACTCGCTGGGCGTGACCGAGGCGTTCAATCGCAATCTGCTGGCCCGTATCAACCGCGAGCTGGGAGGGGATTTCGACCTGTCCCGATTTGAGCACGTCGCCCTCTACAACGCTCGCGAACGCCGAATCGAAATGCACCTCCGCTCCATGAAGTCCCAGACGGTCCACATCGAAGAGTCGAGTTTCACGTTCCGCGCCGATGAGACCATCTGGACCGAGAGTTGTCATAAGTACGCAAGGGATGAGCCGTTGGAGATGGCCAGCCGCACCGGGTTCGAGTGCGTTACGCAATGGGTGGACGATGAATGGGGATTCGCCGAGAACCTGTTTGTTGCGGTATAACACCGATGATTCATTCCGAATCGCATCGATTCGCGCCACCCATACTCCTGCGGGCAGGACGTTGGCAATAGAGGACATCTGACTCTTACGAGCTGCTCCAGGTGCTTCGTTATCGCCTCGATCGACACCTGCCAAGCTCCAGGAATTGCTGACGAAAGAGCTAGTGTCTGGTATCTGCGTGGAGGAATCAGGCCGTTGAACGTCATACGGATAGACTTCGCATCGTAAGCATAAACTCTCGGCTCAGTACTGAAGTACCAATCCCGAGCGAGGCCGACGAATGGGGGTGCCCGATTCATCGACCCATTCAGGCCTGGGCCACTTTGAATATCCGATGATCGGCCCACTGAATACGAGGACGGCAACACTGTCTTGTGACCGCGATGTGTTATATTGATCTCAGATTTAGCACCTGTATGTATCCTCTCGGATGTGTGCGGGGCATGAAGATGCTTCCGTACGTTATGGGTTCTCGACTTCATTCAATTGTGTTTGCCTGCATCCGCGGGGACGGTGTGGAAAACATCTCATCCAAGTGAGGATAGCGAAGCTTTGTCTGAAATCTGTCATCGGGGGAACGATCAAGCGAGTAGCCGCACCCTGGACTCCTTCTCGGACAGTGCCTGTGTGCCTGTGCCATGTGCTCCAAAATGGTTTGCCGCCTACACGTCACCGCGCCATGAAAAGCGCGTGGGACAGCACCTGCAGATTAGACAGATCGAGCATTTTCTGCCTCTCTACCGCACACAGCGCAAGTGGAGCGACGGATCGAGGGTCACTCTGGATCTCCCCCTGTTTCCCAGCTACATCTTCGTTCGCATCCGGCGGGCGCAGCGTGTTAGTGTGCTGGAAGTACCTGGTGTGCTGGCATTTGTGGACGGCACTGGGGGCGAACCGGCATCGTTACCGGAGGCTGAAATCGATGCACTTCGATCCGGCCTTTCTCAACGCAACGCCCAGCCCCACCCTGTTCTGAAGGTGGGGCAGCGGGCACGCATTCGGTCCGGCGCCTTTGCCGGAATGGAGGGGGTTGTGCAGCGATTAAAATACAGTTTCCGTGTCGTTTTCACACTGGATAGCATCTTACAAAGTTTTGCAGTGGAAGTTGACGGCGAAGAATTGGAGATATTGGGCCCCCAAACATCCGTATCTGCCTACGCCGCAACTTCTGCCGCGTAGCGGGTTATCTTTGTTTTAATGGCAGTTTCATAGTGATAGGAAACAGTAGCGGGTATAGGATACGAATACAGGAGAAATCAATGTCCCCCATACCGCTTCCAGCGCCGCACTATAGCGCGAAGCTGATCCGGCATCGTGTTCTTGTCAATCTTCTGGACTTGGCTGCATTTGTCCTTTCCGGTTTATTTGCGTTCGAGTTGCGGTTTGACGGCGCGGTGCCTGCGCAGTACTTCCACTCGATGGAGGTGGCGCTCTGCATCTGGAGCGTCGCTAAATCGGTGGCCTTCATCGCCGGCAAGCTGAATCGGGGGAATTGGCGGTATACATCCACCTACGATGCCGTACGGGTTATGTTCGCGAACTCGGCGGGATCAATTCTGGGCGGAGTTGTCCTGCTGGTGATGCTGGGACCGGAGGGAATGCCGCGCTCGGTGTATATCCTCGATTGGTTGCTCTCCGGCTTGTTGACTCTGGGGGCTAGGCTGGCCGTTCGCCTATTTCTTACCGCGCGCATGGGGAACGGCGCGGAAGGAGTGCAGACCAGGACGCTAATCTACGGCGCCGGGGTAGCAGGGCAGGCACTGCTGAGGGAGCTTCGCCATAACCAGTCTCTGATGTGCGATGTCGTTGGCTTCATCGATGACGACCCAATGAAGGCTTTCATGATCTTGCAGGGGAAGCCGGTGCTCGGAACCGGGGAAGCCCTGGCAGAGATGGTGCGAACGCACGCCATCAAGAGAGTGCTGATAGCGGTCCCCTCCGCGACTGGGCCGCAGATGGTGCGCATTCTGAAGTTGGCCCTCGATGCCGGTGCGGAGTACAAGATGGTGCCGGGTTTGGGGGACCTCATTCAGGGCGCGGAGTTGGATAAACAGATCCGGGATGTGGCTGTCGAGGACATTCTCGGCAGGCGGCCGGTGCATCTCGACCAGAGCAGCATTCGCGAGCGCATTGAGGGAAAAGTTGTGATGGTGACTGGCGCCGCGGGCTCGATCGGATCGGAGCTCTGCCGGCAGATCGCCCGGTTCCGTCCGGCAGCTCTCATCGGCTTCGATGAAGCGGAAACTCCGCTCTTCCACCTGGGCAGAGAGATGGGCAGAAACTTCCCCGATCTAGTGTTCCACTCAGAGATCGGTAACATCACCCGTGCCGACACGTTGCAGCGGGTCATGCTGCACCATCAACCTTCCATCGTCTATCACGCTGCCGCCTACAAGCATGTTCCCATGATGGAGAGGCACGTCTTTGCCGCGGTCGAGAACAACATCCTAGGCACATGGCATGTTGCCCGCGCGGCGGTACGACACGGAGTGGAAGATTTTGTGTTGATCTCCACCGATAAAGCGGTGCGGCCGACCAGCATGATGGGCGCTACAAAGCGCGTGGCGGAGTTGTTGATTGGCGCAATCCAGAGGGAGCGAGGCACAAAATTTGTTGCGGTGCGCTTCGGCAATGTGCTGGGGAGCAACGGAAGTGTCGTTCCTATCTTCAAGGACCAGATTGCCGCGGGCGGACCGGTGACCGTCACCCACCCGGAGATGCGCCGCTATTTTATGACGATCCCAGAGGCAGCCCAACTGGTCTTGCAGGCGTTCTCGATCGGCAAGGGCGGAGAAGTCTTCGTCCTCGATATGGGGGAACCAGTCAAGATCGTCGATCTTGCCAGGAATCTCATTCTGCTCTCCGGGCTTCAACCGGACCGTGACATCAAGATTCAGTTTACGGGAGTGCGTCCAGGGGAGAAGTTGTTTGAAGAGTTGAATCTACAGCATGAGTCTTTGGTGCCGACTTCGCACAGTAAGATCAGAAGCTACATCTGCCACCACCATCTGGATGAAGTGCAAGTCAAGGAAATCATGCATCGGCTACAGCAAATTGTTGAAGAACAAGACGTCACCAGCCTCTTACTGATGCTCAAGGAACTGGTTCCGGGCTACAATCCCGGATCCAAGATACAGAAGGCCGCCATGTCGGTACAGCCTGTCCATGTCAAACCGGGCACGATTCAGGTTCCTTCCGGGCAAGTCGAGAGCGTTCTATCGGCGAGCCTCACAACGCTTTCCCGAGT
>CAWCWC010000021.1:0-40813 GCA_963799175.1 uncultured Acidobacteriaceae bacterium
TAATCACTGGAAAAGTGCTCGTAGTCTCGGATCAATTGATGCGAATGCGTCAGCTCCGTAGCAGCAACACCTACCGCAAATCCAAGAATGATTGCAGCGGTAATACTTTTCCCCAACGGGGATACGGCTTAACACGGATAGACGGCTTCGCCAGGAACCTGTAAACGAATATTCCCGGCACCGACACCGATACCAGCTGTAGCTATTAGGCTTACACCAAGCCATTATCTCCAACACCCAGCCAACGTTCACAATCCAGATGAGGAACAAACCAAGGGCAAGTGAGATTGCAATCATGATGATGGAAGCAAGAAGATGTGCTGTCGCAGTAACTTCGGATGATTGATCGTTATTGAGACCTTCGGTTGCCATCGACCTCAACCTCCAATCGCTCGTAAAGATTCCGGGCTGAGTTCAGACTTAGATTCTGGCTTTGGAAACTGTTTTTCCAGGCGTTCAACGTCTTCTGACATCCAAGCTGGGTTCGTCTTCAGTTTATGCCAGTGACTACTTGTGCAGACCGAAGCCAGAACCTTGATATACCTTTTTCTCGAAAAGGCAGACCCAACCAGAATCAAGATTGTTTTCGTCATCAACTACTTTCCAACCGTTTTCCGTCAGACAGAAATACAAACTGTATTTATCAGCAGACATGGTATCGCCTCTTGGCGTAGTTTCTCACAACCTCTACAGAACCGCAGGAGCGAAATGCGGGGAATTATTCGCTTCGCTCAGAATGACAAACAAAAAGGCAACGCCGATTACATCGTTAACCTGCTGCATGGTTTTGAGCATGGCTTGGGTGGCGGCGAGGAGTTCGGCGTCGGTGACGTCGTAGACGACTTCGTTGGGCCGATGCCGGAGGCCAGGACGAAGGCGCGCCGGCCACTGCGCTTCTTCTTGTCGGCGGGGGTGAGCGCGACAAGCCTGGCGGCGGAGGCTTGTGGCGTGGCGGCATCTTGAAGGGCGGGATGGGGCCGTAGCGCAGGATGAGGTTCGCCATGCGGGCGAACTCCTCCTGCGTAATGAGGCCGCGGTTGAGCGAGAGGTGCAGCGCCGCGATGCTGCCCCAGGCGACCGCTTCGCCGTGCAGGAGCTTCCGGTAGTGCGTGGCGGCCTCGATGGCGTGGCCGATGGTGTGGCCGAAGTTGAGCACCATGCGCAGGCCGGATTCCTTCTCGTCCTGACGACGACCTCGGCCTTGACGCGAACGCTCGCGGTGACCACACGGGCCAACGCTGCGGGAGTAGATTCGAGTATAGAGTCTGCGTTTTGTTCCATATAGCGGAATAACTTCGCGTCACGGATGATTCCGGATTTGATAGCCTCCTGAAGCCAGCGCGGAGTTCGGCGGCAGGGAGGGTCGCGAGGAGGTCGATGTCGCTGAAGACGGCCAGCGGGTGGTGGAAGGCGCCGACGAGGTTCTTGCCGGCGAGGAGGTTGACGCCGGTCTTGCCGCCGAGCGACGAGTCGACCTGCGCCAGCAGCGTGGTGGGCAGGCCGACGTAGCGGATGCCGCGCATGTAGATGGCGGCGAGGAAGCCGGTGACGTCGCCGATGACGCCGCCGCCAAAGGCGAGCAGGATGGAGTCGCGGTCGGCCCCGGCAAGGGCGAGCTGCTGGGCGAGGGACTCGACCGTGGCGATGCGTTTGTACGATTCGCCTGCGGGGAGAAAAAGCACAGTGGGCTGCTGGGCCGCAGGAAAGCTGGCGAGGAAGCGTTCATGCCAGAGCGCCCAAATCTGCGGCGAGGTGACGACGAAGAGACGCGGGGTCTTGCCGGATGTCAACCTGCGCAGGCGCGGGTAGAGGGTGCGCAGCAGGCCGGGGGCGATGTGGACGTCGTACGTGGCGGCGGGGGTGGTAACGCGAATTGTGGACACAGTGAAGTAATGGTATCGCACAGAGATAATCATGGCGCGGTCTGTATGCATCCCACCCATCCTCACCCCAGCGAGCAGGCTCGCCGGGGACCCCCATCGCAAGTGCGCGATGGATGGGGCACCCAAGGGCTGCAGTGTTAGCCTTGAGAGATGCGTGAAGTCGACTTTTTGGTGGTGGGCGGAGGGGTTGCCGGGTTGCGCGCGGCGGTAGGGCTGGCCGAGGCGGGCAGCGTGCTGGTTGTGACCAAGGAGGGACTGGCGGAGTCGAATACGGCCTATGCGCAGGGCGGGATTGCCGTGGCCATGGGGGGCGAGGAGGATGTGGCGCTGCACTTGTCGGACACGGTTGCGGCCGGCGACGGGCTGGTGAACGCGGCGGCTGCCGCTGTGTTAGTGGAGCAGGGAGCGAGGCGCGTGGAGGAGCTGCTGCGCTGGGGCACAGGATTCGATCGCTACGCTGCTGAGCAGGGCTCGGTGCGGGCTGGCGAATTGATGAAAACACGGGAGGGCGCGCATAGCCTGGCGAGGATTCTTCATGCGCATGGGGACGCTACCGGACGGGAGATCTCGGTGTCGCTGCTGCGCCATGTGCGCGAGTTGCAGCATGTGGAACTGATGGAGTGGGCGACTACGGTGGACCTGATCCTGAACGCGCAGGACAACCGAGTGGCGGGCGCGACGCTGCTGGATGGTGCGGGAAAACTGCACGAGGTGCGGGCACGGGCTGTGTTGCTGGCCAGCGGTGGGGCAGGGCAGGTCTATAGCGATACTACCAACCCGGCGGTGGCGACGGGCGACGGCATTGCCATGGCGTACCGGGCCAGAGCGGAGTTGATGGACATGGAGTTTTATCAGTTCCATCCGACGGCATTTGCGCTGCCAGGCGCGCCGCGATTTCTAATGAGCGAGGCGTTGCGCGGCGAGGGCGCGTGGCTGGTGAACGAGCGCGGGGAGCGTTTTATGCAACGCTACCACGCTGGATTGGAACTGGCTCCAAGGGACGTGGTAGCGCGGGCGATTGGGCGCGAGGGGATGCAGGGTGAGGTCTATCTGGACATGCGGGAGGCGGGGAAGAAGCTGGATATTAAGGCGCGGTTTCCTGGGATATCGGGGTTTCTGGCGGATTATGGGCTGGAGCTGGCAAGGGACAGGATTCCGGTGCGGCCAGCGGCCCACTACCTGATGGGCGGGATTAGGACGGACGTGCATGGCAGGAGCTCACTGGCGGGCCTGTACGCGGCGGGCGAGGCGGCCTGCACGGGGGTGCATGGAGCAAACCGGCTGGCCAGCAACTCGCTGCTTGAGGGGCTTGTCTTCGGTGCGCTGGCAGCGGAGGCGATGGTTGAGGAGCAGGGAGCAGGAAACAGGGAACAGGGAACAGCAAATGCAACGGCGGCGGGTGGATCGGGTATTGATGTCGAGGGGTGGATTGCAGCGTTACAGGGGTTGATGTGGCAGGAGGCAGGTCTGTTGCGCGATGCAGCGGGGCTACAGAGGGCGCAGGAGGGGTTGGAATCGCTGCGGGTGACCCAACCGTTGGGGAGGTCGCGGCGGGCCTTGGAGGCACGCAACCTGTTTGTGGTGGCGGAGGCCATCGTACAGGCGGCCCTGGGCCGGGAAGAGAGCCGTGGTGCGCATTTCCGGACGGACTTCCCGGAGCGGGCGAGTGTGGCGCGGCACTCGGTCGTGCAGAGCGGTAAGCTGCGGTTTGTGAAGTAAGGCGGAGCGCCTATTCCCCGCACATCGCTAACAACCCCAGCGAGCCAAGACCGCTCGCCGGGGATTCCGGTCAACGCGATGAATGGGGCACCCACAGCGATGCGCCGAGGGTGATCGCAAGCAGGGTGAGGACGATGGCGAGCGAGGCGAGAGGGCCGATCTCGACCCAGCGCGAGAGCAGCATCTTGAGCGCGGCGAAGGCGAGCACTGCGGCCAGGCCATAGTGCAAGAAGCGCAGGCGGCTGAGCGCGCCAATCAGCAGGAAGTAGAGTGAACGCAGACCCATCACGGCCATGATGTTGGAGGTGTAGGCGAGGAAGGCGTTGCGGGTGATGGAGAGGACGGCGGGGATGGAGTCCAGCGCGAAGACGACATCGCACAGCTCGATGGCGAGTAGTGCCAGCAGCAGGACGGTGGCCATAGGACGGCCATTCTCGCGGACGACAAAGCAGTCCTGGCGTGGGCTGATGGGTTGCAGGCGGGTGAGCCAGGCGAGCCAGCGGGGCGCGGTTGCGGACTCGTTCTGGGCAGACGGGAAGAGCAGGCGAACGGCGGCGATCAACAGGACGAGCGCGAAGACATAGGTGATCCAGGCGAAGTGGGCGAGCAGGGTAAGGCCGCCGGCGATAAAGAGGCCACGCAGCAGGATGGCGCCCGCGACTCCCCAGAAGAGGACTCGTGGCTGGCGTGCGGAGTCGATCTGGAAGAGGCGGAAGAGGAGAAGGAAGACAAAGAGATTGTCGATGGAGAGCGACTCTTCGATGGCATAGCCGGCGAAGTACTGCGCGCTGGCGGCGGGGCCAAACGAGTGATGCAGAAAGGCGGCGAGAACAAGCGCGGTTGTTACCCAGAGCGCAGTGGTGACGAGCGCTCTACGCTGAGGATCGCGGCCCAGGCGCGACTGGCGGCGGGCGTAGGTCCGCTCCACTGCAAGTAGGAGCAGGAGGGCGAGGTGAAAGCCGATCCAGTAGGAGAGTGGCGTTGGGGGCACTAATTGATGCTATCGCAGCAGACCCGCCGTTCGCGATACGAACGCGAAGGATGATGCACCCGGCGGTGAGGAGAAAACAACTACGGAGATTCTGGCTGCGCCAGAATGACGAACCCATGGGGAGGTCAGCGTTGGTTGATGAGGCGGATGGATTCCAGGAAGAGGTCGGAGGAGATCTGCAGGGACTGGGGGCTGATCTTGTCGATGGTGTCCTGCGCTGTATGGTGGTAGCCGTCGGGTGCGGCGATGGTGTGCGGGCCGTAGTCCACGTCGATGACGTCGAGTGCGGGAATGCCGCGCTGCAGGAAGGGCAGGTGGTCGTCCTCTTCCGATCCCTGCGTTTTGAAGACGTTGGCGGAGTGGTGCGTGTTGCTGGCGGCCTGGCGGAGGATGGCGCGCAGCCAGGGAGTGGAGCCCATCTCTTCCAGGATGTTGAGGTCCTTGTCGCCGATCATGTCCGCGATCAGCACGGCCTTGATGCGTTTTGCTGTGCCGTCGGAGAACCATTTGGCGGCCTGATGCTTGGTGCCGTAGAGTGAGTCGGACTCGGACCAGGACTGGACGGCCTCTTCGCCGTCATCGAAAAGCAGCCAGACGGAATACCCCTGGGGCGGGTGGGTACGGAAGTATTGGCCAAGCTCGATGAGCAGGGCCGTGGTGCATGCGCCGTCGTTCGCCCCTACGAACGGGATGTCACGGAGCGGGTAGTTCGTCTCGTAGTGGCTGGCCAGGACGATTACCCCGTCTTTCTTGCCGGGGAAGCGGACGATGTAGTTGCGCATGGTCTGCGGGCCGGCGGGAGTGTTGGCGATGAACTGGTCGGTCATCAAAGTCGCCCTTGGCCGCCTCTGGCTTGAAGCGGTCTTTGATGAACTGCTCGGCGGCCAGGTGGCCGGGCGAGCCGTTGAAGCGCTTGGGGGCTGCGGCGAGGAACTGCTGGGTAAGGTTGTAAATAGCCTGCCCGGTGGGCTGCTGGGCGCGGAGTGACGGGTTGAGGAAAGCCAGAACGAGCAGGAGCAACAGACAGAGATTCTGGCTTCGCCAGAATGACGATTGTGTGGCCAGGATTACGGCAAATTTCGGTGAACTGCGTTTAGTCGTCATGCGGCGGGCTTCTCTTTGCGCTTGCGGTGGTCGGGGTGGACAAAGTAGGCGACGCTTACCCCCAGGAAGTAGAGGGCGAGCATGGGGCTGGCAAATAGACACATGCTGAATGGGTCCGGCAGGGGGCAGATGATGGCGGCGATGAGGAAGATGGCGAGGACGGCGTAGCGGAAGTGACGCAACAGGAACTTCGCGTCGACGATGCCGAACAGAGCGAGGAAGAAGATGAGGATTGGAAGCTCGAAACAGATGCCGAGTCCGAGGATGATGGCCAGAAAGAAGCCGGTGTATTCGTCGATGGTGAGGATGGGATGGAAGCCTTTACCAAATCCGAAGACCAGGACACGGATGGCATTCTCGAAGACGTAGCGGTATCCGAACCACGCGCCGCAAAGGAATAGGCCCACAGTGGCCCCCATGAATGGGAAGACGTGCTTCTTCTCGTTGGCGTACATGCCGGGCGAGATGAAGAGCCAGACCTGGTAGAGGATGAAGGGGCTGGCGAGGATTGCGCCGCCCAACAGCGCGGTCTTCAGGTAGAGGTTGATGGGGTCGGTGGGATGGTTGTAGTAGAGATCGAGGTGCAGGTCGTCCAGCGGCTTTTTGATAATTTCGTAGAGCTGTACTCGAAATATCCAGCCGAAGACAAACCCGCCCATCAGGAAGGCGAGGGAGCGCAGAATGCGTTTGCGCAGCTCTTCCAGGTGCTCCATCAGGCTCATGCCGGGCAGTTCGGCTCGGTCTGCGAGGGAGGCTCGGGCACGGTCGATTGGATCGATATCAGGAATGGAGGGCCTCGGTTTCAGTCGCGTCCCGATGGGCAGGGACAGGGTCTTCCGGGAGCGGTTCCGGCTCGGAGATGGGTGTGGGCAGGCCCGTGGATGGAGGCAGGATGCTCAGGTCGCCGGAAGTCGCGATGGCCGGTGTCGCCTCGGGCGTGGAATCCTGTGCCGGCTCGGGGGTCGATTCATGCTGGGAACCGTAGGTGGACTCTTGCGGGGAATAGCCTGTATCGACGGCATAATCCGAATCCGACGCAGGTTCGTTGACTGGATCGTTCGGCGGCAAGTTCGCGTTGGTGTAGTTAGTCTCTACCTCGCCGGCCGGAGCGGGGTCGTTCGGTTGAGTTCCGGCGGACGATGCGGCGATCTGCTTCTGGCGCTCGGCCTGCTCGGTTATGCGCAGCTCGTCCTCCATCTGGGTGCGGAACTCGTTGGATGCGCGGCGGAAGTCGTTCATCAGCTTGCCGAACTGGCGGGCCAGTACCGGCAGCTTCTTCGGTCCGAAGAGAATCAGGGCGAGAAGAATGATGACGCCACTGTCCATAAAGCTTGGCATAGATGGCCTTATGATACGGCCTGGGTGGGGAGGGAAACAAATGCGCTGGGTTGGCGGCATTGTACTGGTGTGGACAGGTTTGGTTCAGATTGGATGGATGCGACCTGCTCGGGGCCAGTTTCGTCTAAAATAAGTATGGCGCGGCTCGAATCTCGCGCCAGTACGGAATGGGCGGCAACATCCCCGCGGATTGGGTGACGGCCCGGCAGTATCGGGGCCGCACAGGTGAGTCCGCTGCACGCCTGGGCAGGAAGTGCTTTCAACATCCCCGTTTCGCGGTGCGAACACTCTCGGCATAGAGCACGAGAGAGCGTGTTGACGAGACTGAAGGCGGAATATTGTGAATGGACTGTTACTGGATGAACTCCCTGTGCAGGCTGCGGGAGAGGCGTGTTCGCTGGATCATTACCTGATGCAGCCGGACGAGACGATGGATGCGCGCATTGCCGCGGCCAGGGAAAGGCTGGGCGCAGAGGCGGTTGTGCTTGGACACCACTACCAGCGCGACGAGGTGATCCGCTTCGCCGACTTTACCGGCGACAGCTACAAGCTGGCGAAGGCCGCTGCACAAACGAACGCGCGGTACCTGGTCTTCTGCGGCGTTCACTTCATGGCGGAGACGGCAGACATCCTGGCGCGGCCGTGGCAGCAGGTGATTCTGCCCGACCTGAATGCGGGCTGCTCCATGGCCGACATGGCGGAGATCGGCCAGGTGGAGGATTGCTGGGAGGCGCTGGAGCGGCTACAGGTGACGGCAGGCGAGGGGATTCTGCCGCTCACCTACATGAATTCGGCGGCGGACATTAAGGCGTTCTGCGGCGAACGGGGCGGGCTGGTGTGTACCTCGTCGAGCGCCCTGAAAGCATTTGAGTGGGCCTTCCGGCGCGCAGGAAAGATACTGTTCCTGCCTGACCAGCACCTGGGGCGGAACACAGCGTTCGCGCTGGGGATTCCACTGAACGAGATGGTGGTATGGGACCCCTACCAACTGAATGGCGGCATAGAGCCGGAGCGGCTGCGCGCAGCCAGGGTGATTCTGTGGAAGGGACACTGCAGCGTGCATCAGCGCTTTTTGCCGGAGCATGTGGACCGGGTACGCAGGGAAGAGCCGGGTATGCAGGTGCTAGTGCATCCGGAGTGCCGCTGGGAGGTGTGCCAGAAGGCGGACGCGCTGGGCTCGACGGAACGGATTATCGAGCTGATCGAGCAGGCGCCGCAGGGGACGAGCTTTGCCGTGGGCACAGAGATCCATCTGGTGAACCGGCTGGCCAAGCGCTTTGCGCCCCTGGGCAAGCGGGTGATTACCCTGGACGAATCGGGCTGCCTATGCACTACGATGTACCGCATCTCGCCGCAGCATCTGGCATGGACGCTGGAGAATCTGATAGACGGGCGGGTAGTGAATCGCATCCAAGTAGATAACGAACGGAAGCGCTGGGCGCGCGTGGCGCTGGACCGGATGATGGAGATCAACCGTTGAGCAAGACATTCACATTGCACGAAGCACAGACGCTATTGCCGGTGGTGGAGGCTCTGTTGCGCAGGGCGCAGGCTGCCGGTACGCGAGCCGGCGAGTTGGAGATGGAGATGCAGGAATTGAGCCAGCGGATATTCATGTCTGGCGGCATGCAGGTGAATGTGGCCCAGGCGGCGAAGCGGCACGCGAATCGAGAGAAGGCCTTGCAGGAGGCTAGAGATACACTGGCTGAGATGGATGAGATCGGAGTGCAGGTGAAGGACCTGGAGAAGGGTCTGCTGGATTTTCCCGCGGTGATGGATGGCCGCGACGTGCTGCTGTGTTGGAAGCTGGGCGAGAAGGAGATCGGCTACTGGCATACACCGGAAGATGGGTTTGCCGGACGGAAGCCGCTGGACGGTCGCGCGGACAAGACGGAGAAGGAACGGCTGAATTAGAGACGGTTGTCGGTTGTTCGGGAACTGAGAAAAGCTAGATCGAGGTGATGTATGGCGGAAGAGACGAAGCGCACCGGGATGACAAGTGACGCCGGCCGTCCGGTTGGCGACAATCAGAACTCCATGACCGTCGGCCCGCGAGGGCCGATTGTGTTTGAGGACGCACTGCTGTTTGAAAAGATGGCCCACTTCAACCGCGAGCGCATTCCGGAACGCGTGGTGCATGCCAAGGGATCGGGCGCGTATGGCACATTTACGGTTACAAATACCGAGATCGAGAAATACACCACCGCGAAGTTGTTCGAATCGATGGGCAAAAAGACCCCGACCTTCCTGCGCTTCTCCACGGTGGGTGGCGAAAAGGGCTCGGCGGACACGGAGCGCGATCCGCGCGGGTTTGCGCTGAAGTTTTATACCGAAGAGGGCAACTGGGACATGACCGGCAACAACACGCCGGTGTTCTTTATCCGCGACCCCTTGAAGTTCAGCGATTTTATCCATACCCAGAAGCGCGACCCGGAGACCAACCTGAAGTCTCCGACCATGATGTGGGATTTCTGGTCGCTTTCGCCGGAGAGCCTGCACCAGGTGACGATCCTGTTCAGCGACCGCGGGACGCCGAAGGGCTATCGCCACATGGATGGGTTCGGCAGCCATACTTTCTCGCTGATCAATGCCAAGAACGAGTTGTTCTATGTTAAGTGGCACTTCAAGACCAAACAGGGGATCGAGAACTTTACACGCGAGGAGGCCGACCACATGAAGGGCGTGGATATGGACTACTCGCAGAGGGACCTCTTCGAAGCGATCGAGCGAGGCGATTTTCCCAAGTGGCGCGTGTGCTTCCAGGTGATGAGCGAGGCGGAGTCGAAGACCTATCCCATCAACCCGTTCGACCTGACCAAGGTATGGCCGCACGCCGGGCATCCGCTGATCGAGGTGGGCGAACTGGAGCTGAACCGGAACCCGCGTAACTACTTCGCGGAGGTGGAGCAGGCTGCGTTTGAGCCACGCAATGTGGTGCCGGGGATGGGCTTCTCGCCGGACAGGATGCTACAGGCGCGGCTCATCAGTTATCCCGATGCGCATCGCTACCGGCTGGGAGTCAACTACGACCAGCTCCCGGTGAATGCGCCCAAATGTCCTTTCGCCACCTACCACCGCGACGGCACAATGGCATTTACAGACAACGGCGGCAGCTCGGTCAACTACGAGCCGAACAGCTTTGGCGGACCGGTACAGGACAAGAAGTTCCTGGAGCGGGCGACCACCTACGACGATGCAACCGTTGCCCGCTACGACCACCGAGAGCTGGATGACGACTACTACACGCAGCCGGGCAACCTCTTCCGGTTGATGGCGCCGGACGCGCAGCAACGGCTGATCGACAACATCGCGGCCAGCCTTGGGCAAGTGGAAAAGCGCATCCAGGACCTGCAGATCGACCACTTCACCAAGTGCGATCCCAAGTACGGCGAGGGAGTCGCGATCGCGATCGGGCGCAGGACCTAAGAGATTGCCAAAAGGAAGAGCCGGTAACGGCGCAGGGGTCTGCCTCGTTGCACCGAGAAGGAAGCGGTCCAGATTGGGGCCGCTTTTTTATATTCAGATCGTACGCATGAGGCGGGTGCCGTTTGGCTGGGAGTAGAGTCGAATAGAGTGATCGTAAAGGGACGGACGAGGATGAGTTTGTTTCGACGAGTGGCGGCGGTGGTGGGTCTGTTGGCTCTGGGTTGGACGACAGGTTGCGCAGGATTCTGGGTGGCTGTGAATAACACGAATAACGGCGGCGGCAGCACGACCGACGATTATGTATATGTCGCAAATGCGGGTACGTCGGCGGCTACGGCCACCCTGACCGGCTTCGCGGTGGGCACCGGAACACTGACCGCTGTAACCGGCTCGCAATACACGCTGGGGTTTACGCCGGCGTCGGTGGCGATCAATCCTGCCAACTCGATCCTGTTTGTCTCCGGCCGCACTAGCGCAGGCATTGGAGTGATCTATGCATTTTCTATCGGTACCGGAGGGGCATTGAGCGCTCTCAACAACGGTAACGCAGTGAGTTCGGGATTTGACGAAGTTTCGATGGACATTTCACCGGACGGGAATTGGCTATTCGGACTGAATGCCGACAACCTCTCCCTGGACGAGATACGGGATCGAATACAACGCGAACACGCAGGTGCTTACCCTGAGTGTGCCGTCGTCCTACGTCTATACCAGTCTCGTGACAGGAACGGCGATTGCCAGTCAGGTAAAGGTTGCTCCGGACGGAGATTTCGTCTTCGCCGCATTGGGAACGGCGGGCGATATGGTGTATCAGTTGAATACATCGACGGGGGTATTGACGGCCCTTAGCCCGTTGCCGGCGATCTCGACCACAACCAGCGACAACGCGCTGGCGGTGAGTTCCGGCAGCTCGTATCTGTACATTGCGAGGAGCGGCACGAATGGGGGTCTGGCGGTGTACACGATCAGTTCCTCCGGCGGGTTGCAGCAGGTAACCGGCTCACCGTTGGCAGCCGGGACTCAACCGACTTCGGTGGTTGTGAACGCGGCAGGAACCGGCATCTACGTGGCCAATCAGAATAGTGGAACAATCTCCGAGTATGGCGTGGTGACGAGTACTGGCGCAGTGTCCCCGCTGAGTCCGGCTACGGTTGCGACGGTATCGGCGCCTTGGGCATTGGCGGTCGATAACAGCGGAGACTACTTACTTTCTATATCCCAGACCGGCAGTCCCAACCTGACCATGTACAGCTACTCGGCAGGACAACTTACCTTTTCGACTTCGAGCCCGACAGGGACCGGTCCGGTTGCGATTGCCGCCACCCACTGAGGCAACGATCTGTTGGGATTGGGCGGACTGGACTGGCGCGAGAGGGTAGGCGGCGGGTCGAGACTGTCCATCTAAAGCATTTTGCTTAAGGTGTAGACCGTCGCGCAGCGAGCAAAATGCGGGGATTCTTCGCTACGCTCAGAATGACAATTCATTTTTGGTCTATAGCAATTGCTAAAATGCTCTAGCCTGAACCCATGGCAAACAGCCAACACGAAGCGCAGGCTTGCTGGATGGAGCCAAGGAAAAGACCCACATCCCGGCTTCGGGATGTGGGTCTTCCAGTTTTGCTTGGGCTGAACCGCATGACGCAGTGAAGTCACACGACCGCCACGGATTAGACGACGACGATCTTACCGTTGACCCCCACAAAGTAGAATCCGCCCTTGGCGATGCCTGGCGTCGCATTGGCATAGAGCGCGGCAAGCACCTGCGAGAAGGTCCGCGCGAAGGCAAAGCCTGGTGGGTTGGTCCCGCTGTTGTTGTTTGCGCCGGCGGTGTTGAAGAAGCCTTGATTCGTCGCTGGAGTGAGGGTGGGTGAGGGTCCCGGGCCTGCTGCGGCAAGGGCTGTTGTCCCTGGATCGGCTGGAGCGACATCCAAGGGGTCGGTTAGGATGACGGTGGCCGTCGAACTGGCGGTTATCGTGGCGGGTTGCGAGATGGTGATAATGCTTTGTCCGGTGGTGACGGTCTCTGTTGTGGGGAAGGTAAAGGTCACGATCCCAGGGGTGGTGAGGGCCACATTGCTGGCCGTTGTAGTGGCGGGCAGCGACATTGTGAGTGCGTTGGGAGCCACGGTAATGATCTCAGGCGCGTTGAATGTGATGGTCTCCGGCAAGCCGCTGATGGTCGTTGCCGCGGTAATGATGAGTGGCTCTCCTACCTGGGTAAAGGTGAGGGTCTCTGTGATGGTGAGGGTCTCTGCCGTAGTACTGGAGGCGGTGGCGGCATTCGACATAAAGATGCTGGTGCCGCCGGACGAAACGACGACAGTTCCCGACGGGATGCCGACTCCGGAGATACTTTGGTTGTTCAGCACTCCGCTGAGGCTCGACACTCCCGTGATCATCGCGCTGCCGGAAGTGACGATGCCGGTGGGTGTGACAGAGGTCGCAGTGGTGGTGCCGTTGGCGGCACTCGACATAACGATGGTGGTGCCGCTGGACGAAACGACGGTGACTCCCGACGGGATGCCGCCTCCGGAGATAAGCAGGCCGTTCGTAACCCCGGCGAGGCTCGACACAGCCGTGAGGGTCGTGCTGCCGGTGGTGACGATGCCGGTGGATGTGGTGACAATGCTCGGCGCGGTGAGGTTGGTAGCGGTGGCGAAATTCGACATCACAATGGTGTTGCCGGTGGATGAAGCCACGGTGGTCCCCGGCGGTATGCCCGTTCCCGTGATTAATGCGCCGTTCGTCACCCCGGTAAGGCTCAACGCCGAGGTGATGGACGAACTGCCGGCGGTGATCTGGCCGAAGACTGTGATCGCGCTGGTAGCGGTGGCGGCATTCGACATAATGATGATGTTGGTGCCGCTAGTCGAAACCACGGTGGTTCCCGCCGGGATGCCGGGTCCGGAGATGGCTTGGCCGAATATCACGCCGCTGATGCTCGACGCTGAAGTGATGGACGTGCTGCCGGAGGTGAGAAAACCGGTGATTGAGCTCGAAGCGTTGGCATTGGACGACAAAGTTACGCCAATGCTCGTTGCGGTGGCGGGAAGCGACATAACGATGGTGCCGTTCGGCGCGGTGCCGCTGAACGAAACGACGGTGGTTCCAGGCTGTATCCCGGTTTGCGCTGAGGTGATGACCTGGCCGGCAGCCACCCCGGCGAGGCTCGACACAGCCGTGATGTTCGCGCTGCCAGAGGTGACCTGGCCAGTGATTGGGTTCAAAGCGGTCCCACTCGCCGTCAGAGTGATGATGGCAGGGCCGTTGGGGATGGTTTTGATGGTGGTGCTGCCGGGGATACCGGTTCCGGAGATGGGTTGGCCGACCACCAGTTGTCCACCGATGTTCGCCAGTCCCGTGATGTTCGCGCTGCCGGAGGCGACGATGCCGGTGAGTGTGCTAGTGCTGGTTCCGTTCGCTTTATTCGATATCGTGATGGTGGTGCCGCTGGCCGCAGTGATGGTGGTCCCCGAGGGGATGCCTGTTCCCGCCGAGATGGGTTGTCCGACTAGCACCCCGGCGAGGCTCGACACAGCCGCGATGGTCGTGCTGCCCGTGGCGACGATGCCAGTTATAGTCAGGGAACTGGTCCCGATGATGGTCGTGTTTGCTTGTACGCCGGTGCCTGAGATGGGTTGTCCTAGCAACATCAGGCCGGTGTTCGGTCCTCCAAGGGCAGTAACGACGGCGCTTCCCGATGTGAGATTGCCGGTAAGCGAGGCGGTTAAGCTGGTAGCGGTAGCCGGGTTCGACATCGTGATGGTGCTGCCGCTGGTGTTAGAGCCGACTGCCGTGATGGTAGTGTTGGCGGGGATGCCAGTGCCGCTTCCCGTGATGATCTGTCCGAGGACGACCGAACCGATGCTCGACACCGAAGTGAGGATGGGGCTGCCAGAGACGGTAAGGCCGGTTGCCGTGGCCGTGCTGGAAGAGGTGGCGTTCGCGCTCATGGTGACTGTGGTGACGCCGACATTTGTGATGACCGTGTTGGTCGCGATTCCGCCGCCAGGAGAGAGGGGTTGACCGATCGCCACCTGGGTGACGGACGTTGCGGCCGTGAGAACATTGCTGCCGCTGGTTGCGATGGCGCCGAATGTCGCGCTGACCTTGCTCGACTGGGAAACGATCGTTGTATTCGCAGGAATGCCGGTGGCCAGTATGTTGGCGCCGTTGAGGATGTTGGCGGAGAGAGTGCTGATGGCGATGACCGCCGTGCTGCCTATCTGGGTTCCCACCTGGAGGGTGGTAGCGATCTGTGTCCTTTGATAAGGATAAGGTGTACCGCCTGTGCCCTGGATGCTGATCAAGCGCAACGCCGAGGCATGCATGCCGCTGATGGCCAGGCACTGGGTGGCGAGGGCGAGGTTGGCCCCTGTGAGGTACGTGAGCGCGCCGGTAAAGGCTGTAACACTGACGTCTTCCAGCATGCGGGCCTGCGAGATGGCCTGGGCCGCGGTGAATGTCTGAGCGGCGGTGTTGTTGCCCTGGCCCCCCAAGCTGAGGGTTGGCCTGCCCACTACAGGGGAGGTTAGCGGGGTCAGCGACCCCGTGATGAGATTGCGCAGGTCGACCACTTGATTGAGGTCGTCGTAGTACATCTCGTTGAACAGATCGTTTTGCTGCGAGGTGAAGGTCGTGATCCTGGAGGGAGTGTTGTAGACCGCTCCCGTGCCCAGGGTGGCGTAGGTAGTGCCGGGAAGATCCGCGCCCTGCGTGACGTAGGAATAGAAGGTCGCCGTCAGGTACTTGATATTGAGCAGGTAGTTGAGGACGTCGACCTGCTGGTATCCGTTCGGTATGGGTTGCTGAGCGTGCGCAACCGGGCCCAACTCCAAACCTGTGCCAGCAGCAACGCCCGCCACTCCGAGGCCAGTCAAGAAGCGCCTGCGACTCAGTGCAACTTCGGATGTGATTTTCTTGAGCTTCTCGACCGTTGCCGCGGGATCGAGGACTTCGATGTCATTGCTGGCCATTTCGTTGGCCTCCTTGTCAGTAGTCTTGCGAGATGTGCGAAGAGATTGCGTCATAATGGAATGCGGTCACCGCGTCGAGTACAGGTACGGGGTTGTCCTTGCTTGGCTTAGATGGTTGAGATTGCTCCGTTCACTCCGCTGGGGAAGAAGCCGCCTTTAGCGGTCCCAGCAGCAGCAGGTACGACAGCGATGCCGGATGACGCAAGAGAGCCGTAGAGGACCGCGAGGACCTGTGAGGTGGTGCGGGTGTAGCCAAGGCCTACCGTTGTGTTGGTCGATGCGATCGCTCCGCCGGTCGAGGCGAAGAAGCCGCCGTTGGTGGATGGGCCTAAAGCTGACGTGGATGCGTTACCCGGATCGTAGGGCGGCACGTCCAGGCCATCGCCTGCATTGATGGTGGCCGCGCTGGACTGGATGCTTAGCAGACGCAGTGCCCCTGAATGGAAGCTCTCCGTGCCCAGGGTCTGCGCCACATAGGTCGCGTTGCTGCTGCTGAGTCCGGGGAGGGCGCTTGCGCATGCCGTGACTCCAACGTCTTCCAGCAGCCTTCCGATCGACAGTGCATTGGTCGTGGTGAGGGTTCCGAGGGCGCCAAGATTGATCGCCGGCCGGGGAACGGCCGCGGAGCCGAGGATGCCTTGCAGAAAACTCACATGGTTGATCTCGTCGTAGTAGATCTCATTGAGCAGGTCGTTGACCTGCGCGGAGAAACTGAGCACACCGGGAGCGCCGGTGACGGCCCCGCTGCCGGACCTGAGAGAGGACGGCAGGTCTGTGCCCTGGGTCATGTACGAATATAAAGTGGCTTCCAGGTACTGAAGGTTCAGGAGGAAGTTGAGGAGGTTGGTCTGGGCCAATCCAGAGGTGTTGACTGCCATATTGCTGGTGGAGGCGTTGGTGCAACCCGACATCAAGGCAGTAGCGCCAGCCGCAGCCCCAGCCATTCCGATCGTAGAGAGGAAGCGCCTGCGATTCAGAGCGCGGTCAGCCGCGATCTTGTTGATCTTATCGACCGTTGCCGTCGGGTCGAAGTTTTCGATTTCAGTACTGGCCATTGTGTGGGCCTCCTTACCAGTTGACGTGTTATGTGAACGATCCGATTGCGCGATGGACGGAGTTGGATTCCGGGTATGGCTTGAAGTGGTTTCCTGTATTGGTTTTGTTTCCGTACGCAACTGTATGCGCAAGAGGGCACTTCGCGCAAGACTCTAATTTAAGGGCTGGAATGCGAACTGGCAACAGAGGGCGATTTCGCCTTCTTCGGGGCATACAAAAACCCGTAATTGGACGTATTTTCCAAGGAAATAGCCCAATTTATGCGCAGGCTGCGCCCTCCGGCCGGGAGAAAGGCCCGCGGGCGCATTTTGCCCTGTATGCTGGAAAATGTGCCGGAGATGACAGCGAACCCGTCCAAATTTTTCCTGCAGTCGAATTTTGCGCGTCGTAGCTGTTGTGGGTTGAGCTGGCCCGACGCGGGGCGCTGCTTCGCCGGCCATGGTCTTGCGACCTGCTTTCTGGCCGCATGGTTGTGCGTTGCGATGCTTAGCGGGTGTGCGCGCCTACGGTCCAGACCGGAGGCCCAATATGTTTATGTAACGGCCAAACAGACGTTCCTTCGCGACCGGGTGGCGGCCGTCTCCAACCGCACAGCGACGGTAGAGAACGGCCAGCGCCTGCAGTTGCTGGAACACGGACGGCATTTCTACCGGGTGCAGACGGAGAAGGGCGAGCAAGGCTGGATTCGTGAAGACCAGGTTGCCACACAGCAGGTCTTCGACGAGTTTAAGGCGCTTGCGGAGACGCATCGGAGCGATCCTTCGGTGGCATCGGCGGTGGTGCAGGACGAGGTGAACCTGCACCTGCGGCCGGGCAGAGCCACCGAGGTCTTCTACCGGCTGGCCGAGGGCGATAAGCTGCAACTGCTGGAGCGCGCGACGCTGCCCAAGCCGGTGACCGCGGGTGCGGCCCCGATCAAAGCTGTGGATACGCATGGGGCCGAGAGCGCTCCTCCTATTGCTATGGAGGACTGGTGGCTGGCGCGCGATGCCCGAGGGCGCGCGGGATGGCTCCTCTCCCATTATGTGGAGGTGGATGTGCCGGACGCGCTGACGCCCTATGCCGAGGGACAACGCTTTGTGGGCGCCTATGTGCTGACCACTGTGCATGACGACGGCGCGAAGCAGGACAACAAAGACATCCCCATCTACCTGACGGCGATGGCGGCCTATACGGCAGGCTTGCCCTATGATTTCGACCAAGTGCGCGTCTTTACCTGGAACATGAAGATGCATCGTTACGAGACGGCCTTTCGCGAGAAAAATGTAGAGGGTTATCTTCCAGTCTCGGTAAAGATGGATACAGACCATTACGGCAAGTCCGCGATGGCGCAGATTCCTCTGCCGACGTTTACCTACAAAGTGCTGGCAGCGGACGCTGGGCCGGTGGTTCCCGATCCGGTGACCGGAATGGTGACTCCGGGACGAACCATCGAGAAGACCTATCGGCTGGAGGGGAATATCGTACGACGGGTCGCGCCGCCGGGGATCAAGGATGAGCCGGAGGCGCATCCGGTCGCCGAAGTGAAGAAAGCGAGCAAGGGGAAAAAGCGGTAGGTCAACTGCCGACTAATTGGGCGGGATCAGTCATAAAAAGGCGCGGATGGCTTCGACCACGGTCTGCTGCTCGTCCTCGCGCAGTTCGGGGTAGAGCGGCAGGGCAAGGACTTCGGTGGCGGCACGTTCGGCGTGGGGGAAGTCTCCCGGCTTGTAGCCGAGGTGTTTCAGTGCGGCCTGCAGGTGGAGCGGCACGGGGTAGTAGATCTCGCTGCCAATCTGATGTGCGGTGAGGTGAGCGCGCAGTGCGTCGCGGCGCGGGGCGCGAATGACGTACTGGTGGAAGACATGTGAGGCGCGCGGGTCGGTGTAAGGGAGAACGATTCCCTCTGCCGTCGATTCAGCAGCGATTCCAGCTTCGCGGAAGAGCTGGTCGTAACGGGCAGCGCGCTCGCGACGCTGCCGGTTCCACTCTGCGAGATGGTGAAGTTTGACGTTGAGGACAGCGGCCTGCATCTCATCCAGGCGTGAGTTGGCGCCGACCTCGTCGTGATAATAACGGCGGGTCATGCCATGCGCGCGCAGGGAGCGGGCGCGGCGGTCGATCTCTTCGCTCGAAGTAGTGACGAGGCCGGCGTCTCCCATGGCGGCAAGGTTCTTGGTGGGATAGAAGCTGAAGGCAGCGGCGTCGCCCAGAGAGCCGGCGGGACGCGCAGGCTGGCCAGTGGTAGTCCACGCCGCGCCGAAGGCCTGGGCTGCGTCTTCGATCAACAGCAGTCCGGGGTGGTTGCGCTGCAGGGCGGCGAAGCCATCCCAGTCGGCGCACTGGCCGAAGAGGTGAACTGGAAGGATGGCTTTTGACGGTTTTTGGCCTGCGGGGCCGTCGAGAATCTCTGCGACGCACTGCGGCGATAGGTTGAAGGTGCGTGGGTCGATATCCGCGAAGAGTGGGTCGCGCTCCGGCGCGCAGGATGGAGCTTGCCGTGGCGAAGAAGCTGAAGGGAGAGGTGATGACGGCGCCTGGTTGGGCATTGGTGCGCATGGCGGATCTGCTGTCGCCAATGCCTGCGGAGGCGAGCGCCAGCCAGAGGGCGTCGGTGCCGCTGGCGCATCCGATGGCGAAACGCGCCGTGCAGGCACTGGCCGCCGCGGCCTCGAAGGAGGCAACCTGCGGTCCGAGGATGAAGTGCTGCGAGTCGCAAACCCTCGCTAGGGCGTCCAGTATCTCCTGCCGCAGCGGGGCAAACTGGCGGGAAAAGTCGAGCATGGGAACGGCTTGCGGAGTGGGTTTGGACACTATAGGCATGGTACAACGCAAAGCGGCAGGGACGATTGCCGCTGCATTGTGTCCCTACGACAGGGCGTGTCCTGGCTGGCCTGCGTTGCTCAACTGCCCGATTCTGTGGCTCCTGCGCCAAGGATGGGGCCGGCGGAGTTGAAAATCAGTGTTGTGGCCTGTATTGTAAACAGACTTGGTGCTTGATTTTGCAGTGCAGTCCGAGGGTTCGTAAATCTGGGTGTTCGCTGAACGCCCGGTTATTTCCGCAGGGGTAATTACCTGGTAAGTGAAGCTACTCATAGAGGAGATCGGCAATCATGGAAACAAAGCCGGCACAGAATATTCAGGATACTTTTCTCAACACAGTCCGCAAAGACAAGAGCCCGATCACGATTTACCTGGTGAGCGGAGTTAAGCTAACCGGCAAAATCCGGTCTTTCGACAAGTACTCGGTGCTGCTGGAGAACAACGCGCAGGAGCAGTTGATCTTCAAGCATGCGATCTCGACCGTGGTGAGTGGCCGTGTGGGCCCGCACACTGAGGGGCAGGTTGCGGGTAAGGTTGAACCTCGGGCACAGACCGGGCAGGCTGGCCCCGCGGCTTCCAATGAGACGGCGGGCGATTGATATTCCAAATCTGAAGCCAACCATCGCGACGGCCCCTTTTATGAAGATAGGGCTGGCTTCTGCCATGCCGGGTGCGGCTCGGCCATGAGACCGCCGTCAGGTCTTGTAGAGAAGGCTGCGCAGCGCGCCACAGCCTCAGGACGCGTGACGGCCGGACAGGAACTGGCCGTGCTGGTCGCGGTGGAGTTCACCGGACAGCGACGGAGATTGACTGCGGCGGCACGGTTGGCACGGGACGCGGCGGCCGTTTCGAATGCGGCGAATTCTTCCGCGAATACCGGGGACGATCAACCATCCGGCGGCACAGAGGTCCATTCTGCGAACAAGGTTGTGTCTCCGCTAGAAGCCGATGGCGACCTTGATTTCGACGCATCGCTGGCGGAGTTCGGGGAGCTTGTGCGCAGCGCGGGCGCGCATATTGCGGCTACCCTGGTGCAACGCCGCACCAGGCCGGATGCAGCCACCCTGGTGGGGCAGGGCAAGCTGCAAGAGATTGCCGGTGCGGTGGCTTCGACGGGAGCGGACGTGGTGCTCTTCGACCACGATCTGACGCCCTCTCAGTTGCGCAATCTTGAAGATAAAATACCCTGCCGTGCGATCGACCGGACGCAGTTGATCCTGGACATCTTTGCCCGCCACGCGCGCAGCCGCGAGGGCCAGTTGCAAGTTGAGCTGGCACAGCTGGAGTACCAATTGCCTCGTCTGGCCGGACGGGGCAAGGCGATGTCCCAACTGGGCGGCGGCATCGGCACGCGCGGCCCGGGCGAGACACAGTTGGAGACGGACCGGCGCAAGATCAATTTGCGCATCGACCATGTGAAAGAACAACTGGAGTCGGTGCGCCGGATTCGCGGACAGCAGAGACAGCGGCGCGCAGACGTTCCGGTACCGGTAGTCGCGCTGGTGGGCTACACCAATGCAGGCAAGAGCACACTGTTCAATGCCCTGACCGAGGCTGGAGTGCTGGAATCGTCGAAGATGTTTGCCACGCTCGATCCCAAGCTGCGGCAACTGCAACTTCCCAGCCGGAGGAAGGTCCTGCTCTCCGACACAGTTGGCTTCATCCGCAACTTGCCGCATACCCTGGTCACCAGTTTCCGCGCCACGCTGGAAGAGGTGGAGCGGGCAGAGCTGCTGCTGCATGTGCGCGACGCGTCCAGCGCAATGGGCGACGAGCAGAAGTTGCAGGTGGAGAAGGTGCTGGGTGAGCTGGATGTACATGGCAAGCCGGTGATCGAGGTGATGAACAAGATCGACCTGTTGCCGCCGCAGGACCGTGCGCGTCTCGTAGAAAGTCAGACGCGCAGTGGGCAGGGCGATGTATGCGTTACGGTTGCCGTTTCGGGACTGAGGAAGACCGGGTTAAGCGATCTACTGACGGCCATCGACGATGCCCTGGTGGTCGATCCGCTGATGGAGGCGCGATTCCGCGTACCGCAGTCGGAGGGAGCCGCGCTGGCTGCGCTGGAGGCGGGCGCGTTGCTGCGCGAGAAGAAATTTGAAGGGAACCTTGTGGTTCTTACGGCGCGAGGACCCGCGTCGTTGCTTGGGCGATACGCACAATTCCGTGAACGAAATTGAGAACAGCGATTCGTGGGTAGTGGGTAACAAAGGCGTGGACTTGAGAGATCAATAGCGCGCAATGCGAGTGTATGTTGCAGGGTTAAACAGAACAGGCCGCCTGTCGGGGAGCGGAGGTGGTGTCCCCATGCACGCGACCTGTACGACCCAGGACATCGGGTCTTGGTGGTACTTAAAGTCTAGGCCTCTTTGAGGGAATGTCAAAGGCTATTTTATGCAGCGAACCTAGCGCCTCTATTTGCGCGAATATCGGATCGTACGTCCGATTACAGATGCACTAAGGTTTGACACTCGCAGAGACGCTTTGTTAGAAAGAACTGTACCCAAAGTGTGCAAGGCAGCGTCCTTCCCTGCGGTTTACTGGGGTTTAGAAGCCCCACGCCTGCTCCCATCATGAATGAAATTCTGAATCAACTCGGTGGACTTGCGCTCGGCGCTGTGCCGACGATGGTCCTGATCGTGCTTCTGGTGATTAGCTATGAGCTGTTGGTGCGCCGTCCCATGGAACGGGTACTGGCCGCGAGGCGCGCGCGGACGTCGGGAGCGGTGGAGCAGGCGCATGCAGCGATCGCCGCAGCCGAGGCCAGGACGGCGGAGTATGAAGACAGATTGCGCAAGGCCAGGGCGGAGATACTGGCGTTTCGCGAACAAATGTTGAAGCAGTGGAGCGTGGAGCGCGACCAGGCTTTGGCGGATGCGCGCGCGGCGACCGTCGAGAAGGTGAAGGCGGCGAAAGGCGAGATTGAGCAGAGCGTGGCCATTGCGCAACTGCAGATCGACGGGACGAGCGGGGAGTTGAGCGAACAGGTCCTGCGAGCGGTGATGCCGCCAGGGACACGACCGGAGGCGGCGCAGTGAAGAGTTTGTTGCGGTGGAGTGTGCTGGCCGGGCTGGCACTGGCGGTTGTTCTGGGGCTTGGCAGCCAAGTGAGACCTATCTGGGCGCAGACAGCGACTGCTTCGGCGGCGCAGCAGCCCGCGGGGGCTTCGAGCACGCCGGAGACCCAGGCGACGGGAAACGACAAGCCGGAACAGAACGAAGACGACCTATATCGCAAATCGCCTTCGGTGGTGTGGCTGGGCAAGAAGCTGGATATTGGCACTGAGCGTGCTTCAACTTGGTCGGAGTTGGGAAACTTTGTGCTGCTCGCGGTTGGTGTCGTGTGGTTGATAGTGAAGATAGTGCCGAAGGCCATTCGCGGCAGGAACACAGCCATCCAGAAGAACCTGGCGGACGCGCGGACTGTGACCGAAGAGGCGCGCGCGCGCTTGAGCGGTGTGGAAGAGCGGCTAAGCAAACTGGACAGCGAAATTGCCGCAATGCGCGATCATGCGGAGCAGGATTCGGTCCAAGCAGAGCAGCGCATCAAGGCCGCGGTAGAGGACGAGAAGGGGAAGATACTGGCCGCAGCGGAACAGGAGATTGCGGCAGCGACAACCCACGCGCAGAAGCTATTGCAACAATACGCTGCCGAAATGGCCATCGAACAGGCGGCACGCAAGCTGGTGGTCTCGGCCGAGACGGACCGGCTGCTGGTGCAGGGATTCGCGAACCGGCTGACCGGCGACGAATCGAAGAAGGGACAGAACTAGATGGCAAGCCCTGCCCCACGATATGCGCGCGCATTCGCTGAAGTGGCCGAAAAGGCACGGCTGGATGCCGGCGCGGCCCAGCAGCAGATGAGGGACTTTGCCCAGACCCTGGCGGGCAGCGGCGAGCTGCGCGAGATCCTGGAAAATCCCTCGATTGAAATGGCCGGGAAGCTGAAGGTGCTAGACGCGATGGCAGGCCGCCTCGCAATGTTTCCCCAGGTGCGTAACTTTCTCGCGGTGATTCTGGAGCACCAGCGCTTGAATGAACTGGAAGAGATTTTGACGGAGTATAAGCAGGTGGTGGACGAGCATGCCGGCGCAACCGAGGCGCGTATCACCAGCGCTCGTCCGCTAAATGCGGAGGACCGTGCGCAGTTGGAGTTGCAGATCGCGAAGCTGGCGGGAGCGCGGGTAAGCGCCCGGTACGCGGAGGATGCCACGCTTCTAGGCGGCGCGGTGGTGGAGATCGGATCGACCGTCTATGACGGATCGCTGCGCGCCCAGTTGCAGCAGCTCAAGCAAAAGCTGGTGAACGCATAAGAGGGCGCAGTTTGATTTGGCTGTCGTGAGTTTCATGAAACGCGCAATGAGTCGGTGTTGATTGCTGGATTGGGGTTAGGAAGACATGGCAAAGATTAACGCAAATGAGATAACTGAACTGCTTCGCCAGCAGATTGAGAACTACGAACAGCGCATCCAGGTGGATGAGGTCGGGACGGTGATCTCGCTGGGCGACGGCATTGCACGCGTGCATGGGCTGGACAAGGTGATGGCGGGCGAGCTGATTGAGTTCCCCCATGGCGTGGCCGGCCTGGCCATGAACCTGGACGAGTCCGAGGTGGGCGCCGTGCTGCTGGGCGACTACACCCTGATCAAAGAGGGCGATGAGGTGAAGCGCACGGGCACCATTATGTCCGTACCGGTGGGCGAGGCGATGATCGGGCGCGTGGTGGATGCGCTGGGCGCTCCCATCGACGACAAGGGACCGATTGTGACCGATCAGCGTCTGCCGATTGAACGCCTTGCTCCCGGCGTTGTCGACCGCCAGGGCGTGCGCGAAGCGATGGCCACCGGCATCAAGGCCATCGACACCATGATCCCTATCGGGCGCGGGCAGCGTGAGCTGCTCATCGGCGACCGGCAGACGGGCAAGACCGCAATTGCCCTGGACACCATCATCAACTCCAAGGGCAAGAATCTGATCTGCATCTACTGCGCGATTGGGCAGAAGCGGTCTTCGGTGGCGCAGATTGTGAAGACACTGGAAGAGTACGGCGCAATGGCGTACACCATCGTGGTGGCGGCCACTGCGTCCGAGCCCGCGCCAATGCAGTACATTGCTCCCTTTGCTGCGTGCGCCATGGGCGAGTACTTCCGCGATTCGAAGCGCCATGCGCTGGTGATCTACGACGATCTCTCCAAGCATGCGGTCAGCTATCGCGAGATTTCGCTGCTGTTGCGGCGGCCGCCGGGTCGCGAGGCCTATCCCGGCGACGTCTTCTACCTTCACTCGCGCCTGCTGGAGCGGGCGTCGAAGCTATCGGACAAGCAGGGCGGCGGCAGCCTGACCGCGCTGCCGATCATCGAGACGCAGGCAGGCGACGTTTCGGCCTACATCCCGACTAACGTCATCTCGATTACGGACGGTCAGATATTTCTGGAAACCGACCTTTTCAACTCCGGCGTCCGCCCGGCGGTGAACGTGGGTCTGTCGGTATCGCGCGTGGGATTTGCCGCGGCCATCAAGGCCACCAAGCAGGTGGGCTCCACGCTAAAGCTGGACCTGGCGCAGTACCGCGAGTTGGCGGCGTTCTCGCAGTTCGGCTCGGACCTGGACAAAGTCACGCTGCAGCAGTTGAACCGCGGTGCGCGGCTGACCGAGCTGTTGAAGCAGCCGCAGTTCGATCCGCTCACGGTGGAGAAGCAGGTTTCGATCCTCTTCGCCGGAGTCAACGGACTGCTGGACGACGTTGAAGTCGCCGACCTGCGCGCCTTCGAGGACGGCTTCTATCCCTATCTGGAGAACTCAGCGCCTGCGATTCTGACCGACATTGCCACCAAGAAAGCGCTGGACGATGACATCCGCAAGCGCCTTACCGATGCGATCAACGACTATAAAGGATCGTTTCTTGCCAACCTGAAGGACGCGAAGGAAGCAGGCCAGAAAGAGATGTCGGCGGCAAAGTAAACCATGGCCAATGTACTCGATCTTCGACGCCGCATCCGCAGTGTGAAGAACACGCGGCAGATCACCAAGGCCATGAAGATGGTTTCGGCGGCCAAGCTGCGGCGCGCCCAGGACCGCGCCATGCGCGCCCGTCCGTATGCGCGGATGCTGGCCAATGTGCTGGTATCGCTGGTGCGGCGCACCGACCTGTACAACGAGCAGACAGGCGAGATACTGCATCCGCTGCTGATTGAGCGCCCCGAGAAAAATGTACTGGTGATTGTGATCGCGGGCGACAAGGGCTTTGCCGGAGCATTCAACTCCAACATCGGCAAGGCGGCGCAGCGCTTCATCGACCAGCGGCGTGCGCTGGGCCAGAGCATCGACCTGGAACCGGTGGGCAAGAAGGCGGTCGCGATGTACAAGAAGAAGGTCGCCGCGGCCAGCTACGAAAAAACCGAGCAGCGCTACGACAACGACCAGTCGATCCACTACGAAACGGTGCGCCATCGCGCGCAGCCCATCGAGGTGGTGGCGGAGCATCCCGGACTGCTGTTGCGTGTGGACTACAACGATGTGCAACAGATGGTCGGCGCTATCGTAGCGCGTTACCAACGGGCGGAGATCGATTCGGTCTACATCGTTTACAACGAGTTCAAGAGCGTAATCTCGCAGCGCCTGGTGGTGGAGAAACTGTTGCCGGTGCGAAAGCTCGGTTCGCGCGAGATTACCGCGGCCGAAGAGATGACCGAGGAGCAGCGCGAGGCAGCGGCTCTTGCGGCGCAGTCATCCGGAGTCTCTGTCTTCGAGCCGGACGAAGTGGTCGCCGAGTCGGAGGCGAAGTTCGGCACTGCGGAAGTGGACTACATCTACGACCAGCCGCCGGAGCAGTTGTTCCGCAACCTGATGCCGCAGTATGTGACCACGCAGATTTTTCACGCGCTGCTGGAGTCGGCGGCTGCCGAGCACGCGGCGCGCATGACGGCGACCGACGCGGCGACCAAGAACGCGGAGGACCTGATCGACAGCCTGAGCCTGACCATGAACCGCCTGCGCCAGGCGGCCATCACCAAGGAGATCATCGAGATTGTCAGTGGAGCGGCCGCTTTATAGTTCGTGTAACAGTTTAGCTTTCAGTCGTATAGAGCTTGTTGGAAGAAATTAGGAACGAAGAGACTATGGCAGAAAATATAGGACACGTCATTTCCGTCAGCGGGCCGGCCGTTGATGTGCAGTTTGAAGAGAAGACCATGCCGCCGATCTATCAAGCGCTGCGCATCGTCAGCGAAGGCTTCGTGGTACCCCAGCCGCTGGACGTGATCGTCGAGGTGCAACAGCACCTGGGCGAGGGACGCGTGCGCTGCGTGGCCATGACGTCCACCGATGGCATGGTGCGCGGCATGAAGGCGATCGACACCGGAGCTGGGATCACGATTCCCGTGGGCCGCGGGACGCTAGGGCGCGTGATGAACGTGCTGGGCCAGCCGGTCGACGAGCTTGGCCCCATCACCTCGGAGTTCCACATGCCGATCCATCGGCCTGCGCCGGCTTTCGACGAGCAGTCCACCAGCGAGGAGATGTTCGAGACCGGCATCAAGGTCATCGACCTGATTCAGCCCTTTCTGAAGGGCGGCAAGATCGGTCTCTTCGGCGGCGCGGGCGTGGGCAAGACGGTCGTCATTCAGGAGCTGATCAACAACGTGGCGACCAAGCACGGCGGCTTCTCCGTCTTCGCCGGCGTGGGCGAACGGACGCGCGAGGGCAACGACCTTTGGATCGAGTTTCAGGAGTCGGGCGTCATCGACCTGAAGGAGTTTCAGAAGTCGAAGGCTACGCTGATCTACGGACAGATGACCGAGCCTCCGGGGGCGCGCCTGAGGGTCGCACTGACCGGCCTTACCGTCGCCGAGCACTTCCGAGACTACGAGGGAGCGGACACGCTGCTCTTCATCGACAACATCTTCCGCTTCACGCAGGCGGGTTCGGAGGTCTCCACGCTGCTCGGACGCATGCCCTCCGCCGTCGGCTACCAGCCGAACCTTGCCACCGAGATGGGCGAGCTGCAGGAGCGAATCACATCCACCAAGAAGGGTTCGGTGACCTCGGTGCAGGCAGTCTATGTGCCCGCCGACGACCTGACCGATCCGGCGCCCGCGACCACCTTCGCCCACCTGGACGCCACCACCGTTCTCTCGCGGCCACTGTCTGAGCTGGGAATCTATCCGGCGGTCGATCCGCTGGCTTCGACCTCGCGTATCCTCTCGCCGCGCATCGTGGGCCAGGAGCACTACGACGTGGCGCAGGGCGTGAAGAAGATTCTGCAACGCTACAAGGACCTGCAGGACATCATCGCCATCCTGGGCATCGACGAGCTCTCCGAGGAGGACAAGACCACGGTTGCCCGAGCGCGCAAGGTGCAACGCTTCCTGTCGCAGCCCTTCCATGTGGCCGAGGTCTTCACTGGCATCCCCGGCGCATACGTCAAGGTCGAGGACACGGTGCGCAGCTTCAAGGAGATTATCGAAGGCAAGCACGATGCCATCCCCGAACAGGCGTTCTACCTGAAGGGCGGCATCGAGGACGTGCTGAAGGCAGCGGAGAAGATGCAGCAGACGGCGTAAAGACAGTGGGTAGTTGGTAGTGGGTAGTGGATAGTAAGGCGAAATGGCAGATGCGGGAGCAAATTCGGGGTTGTTGACGGTGCGGCTGGTGAGCCCGGACCGGCTGCTGCTGGATGCCACGGCGGTGTCGGTGGAACTGCCGTCCAGCGCGGGCTATCTGGAGACGCTGTACGGTGCGGCTCCGCTGCTGTCGGAGCTAGGCGCGGGCGAGGTTCGGCTGCACGGCGGAACGTCGGGCGATCAGGTCTACTTCGTCGCCGGGGGCTTCGTCGAGGTGCTTCCCGAGCGGGTGACGATCCTGGCGGAGACGGCGGTGCTTCCCAGCGAGATCGACACAGCCGAAGCACAACAGGAGCTGGCCGAGGGCGCGAAGATGTGGCAGGAGGCAGGCGACGACCCCGCGAAGTACGAAGAGGCCAACACCATGACCCGCCGCGCCGAAGAGAAGCTGGCCTCCGCCAAGGGCGAGAGCGCATAGCTATAGGGAAACCGAGCGATGCGCATAGCTCCCGCTAAGGCGCAAGCAATGCGTATGGGTGGAGCACCCACCAACTTGTAAATTCCGGATTCCTTCCTAACGGCCAACCGTCTAGGCCTGGTCTCTTCGAGCCGCGTTTGCTTCGCCTAATCGATGCGTTCTCAGTCAATTGCGCGGCCATAAAACGCCCCGGAACAGTGTTGCATCTCAATATCAACAAGCGTGGGGGCGAATGAACGCAACGTCGCCCCTTTAAACATCCACCAGGAGGGCGGGCAATGCGAGTAATCGCCCTACAGAACCGGCCGTTACGCGACCCAATTTCTAAGGAGGACAATATGAAATCAATCGCGAAAGTGCTCGGAGTTGGAATACTGGGGGCCGCACTCGCAGCAACAGCGGCGCTCGCGCAAGATGTGAATGTCGATTACAGGAACTCAGCGGAGATGAATCGAATCCACACCTACACCTACGGAAATCTATCTACTACGAACCCGATGCTGGAGCCGAGACTGGCAATCGCCATCGATCGCAACCTACAACTGAACGGTTGGAAGGAGGGGTCGAATGGAGATGTGGTGGTCACGGCAGTGCTTGCAAGTTATATCGATCCTCTGCTCTATGAGGATTTCTATGCGAACCTCGACAACCTGAACTGGAACTCGGTGGGAATCGATCCTCCGGGGTACGGATTGCAGAGCGTAGACCAGGTTGCGCCAGGCACGCTGATCGTCGATATGTATGACAAGCGCACCGGCGAGCTGATCTGGAGAAGCACAGCAGGCGACTTCATGAGCAATCACATGGATAGGGACAGACTGAAGATCGACGACGTAGTGAACAAGATGTTTGTGACCCTGCCCTGGGACCCTCCGCAGGTCAACAAGGACGCATGGACCTATATGCACTGACGCGCGATATGAGCTAGATGCGATCCATGCATCAGAAGAACGGCCTGGCCCAACCCCATGCAACGGCGGCGAGGCCGTTCCTATTTCTGCGCATTTTCCCCAGACGGATTTTGCAGCAGCTCGATCACAGCTTTATATAGCTTGTTGCGCATCTCGAACCGGTCCTGGGCGCGAGTCACATAGCGCACCAGGATGTCGATCCCAGAGTCTGCCGGGCGCATGTCCACGGACGGCGCAGCGGAGAACTGTCCCAGCACTTGTTGCCTGGCCGATCCCTTCCACTCCTGCTCGGCCAGCTTCACGTCCTTCTCGGTCTGCTGCAGCACCGACTTGTGGATCGCCTCGATGGTCTGGTACGTCCCCTCGCCGGGGGGCACATGCACGCTGATCTCGTCCCACATCCACTGGCCCGCAGTGGAGAAGTTGAAGAACTGGCCAGTCACCGCATAGCTGTTGAGGAACCTCACGCGTCGCCCTGTCGGGTGTCCCTTATCGGTCCAGTTGCCAGTCTCCAGCAGGGCCGTGCGGAAGAGGCCGACCTCGACCACCTCGCCTCCCACGCCGTTGATCTCCACCCAGTCGCCTACGCGGATTCCGTTGCGGCCCATCAGCACAAACCAGCCGAAGAACGCCAGGATGAAGTTCTGAAAGACCACGGTAAGCCCCGCCACGCCCAGTCCCAGGATGGTTGGCATCTGGTTGGGCGCGCCGAAGACGATCAACAACACCAGCAGTAGCGTCAACCCCTCGATGGCCAGATTCACAACGGTGCGCAGCGTATGCACGCTACGATGGTCCACAGCAGCACCGCGCGCCGCTCGGTCCAGCAACGCCTGCACCAGCCACCACACCAGCACCGCGCCTAGTATAAGTGCCGCAATCCACGCCATGGTTTGCAGCATCAGGTGCAGCACAATCCGGTGTTGCAAAGCGACCTGCGCCGACCACTTTGCATACACGGCGGAGAGTTGCTTCTCCGTGTCAAGGCGGTCTTCCAGGATCGCATGGATCTGCGCCAGCTGATGCACGCGTGCCATGCTTGCCAGCTTGCCCTTGGCGTCGGAGCCGGACGACGCTGCATTGGACTGCGCCGCCCCGTTCGAGGCCACGGCTGCGTTCTGATCTACGATCTTCGCCGTCGCCGCGCTCGATTGTGCATCCAGGGCCGCATGTTGCGCCGTCAAGGACGCGATCTCCGCGTCGGTTTGCGCCTGTGCCTGCTGCAAGGAATCCATCCGGCTTCGCTGATCGAACCATCCGCCAATCCGTCCGGCCAGCGTCGCATAGCGCTTCACCGAGACCACCGCAGGCTCGCCCGAGCTGTTGGCCTGCGAGTCGTACTTCTGCATGGAGGCCTCGCGCGCCGCCAACTCCTGTTGGATCCGGGTCTGTTTGTCGCCGCTGGCCCGTGCCAGGTCCGCGCTCGCATCGGTCATCTCATCGCTGTCGAGCTGCAACTGCGCCTTGGCTTCGTCCAGATCGTCCTGCAGCGAATCAACCGTTGCACCGCCGCGCTTCGCCGCAATCTGCGCGGTCAGGCTGTCTACCGTTGCCTGGTCTTCCTTTACCTGCGCAGCCAGCAGGGCGATCTTCTTCTGAGCTTCCAGTGCGGGCCCGGTGAGGACCGTCGTCTCCATGGCCGCCTGGCGCAGCGCCATGGCAAACGCCTGGTCCACCTCGTGGTCCGCCAGCCGCTCGGCCTCCCGCGCGTGCTGCTTTTCCTCCGCCGACACAGCCAGACCGGCCAGCGACGACGCTGTCTGCCAGGGTTGCTGGTCCACCAGACCAGATTGCCCTTTCCTATACGGCAGGTTCGACATCGCGCCACGAGTCAGATAGCTCGCCACGAGGCAAAGCAGCAGCACCACCGCCGATGCCGCCACCAGCACCAGCCGTCCCTTGCTGCGTCCCGTGACGGCGATCCCGGCAGGATCATTATGCGTATCGTTCATCCTTCCAAGCTACCCCACTCCTATAGATGCGACAAAGGCAGGCAGTGGCAACCTTGCAACCGCAGTTGCCGCACCGAAGCAGCGGAAGGTGCGCGAAAAAAATAAAAAAAGTCTAAAGTCCCCCTTCTAAGACACTTAAGTCTGGACTAGGTCTAGACTTGGGGTGGAAAGTCTTGAATTGGTCTGGAATAACTCGCCTGAAATTTGCATCTTTGCCCCCACCCCAGGTCCGGCCAGAGCCCCCCCGGCACGACCCATACGACAAGCTCAGGGCAGGCTGCTGGCAGATGCTTGCCCCTGTGTTAATTATACCGGGGGTGTCAAGGGGATTCGAGTGTGGGTGTCACGCCGCGCGGCGTTGGGCGAGGACTTTGAGCAGGCGGTCGTTGGGAATGCCTTCGCCACGGTCGATCTGGGTCATGCTCTCTTGCAGGCGGGCGTTGAGGGCGGACTTGCTTCGCTCCAGCCACTCCTCCTCGTCTTGCAGGAGGTCGAGCGCCTGGGCGATGACCTCGGCGGGCGAGCCGTAGTGGCCACGCGCGAACTCACGCTGGATGCGCTCTTCGGTTCCGGGATCGAGTGTGATGGCCATAGGGGAAGTATACCGCTGGGACAGCGTGTGCCGCAGGGAACTTATTGGAGCGGTTCGGACCCCCACCCATGCGATGAAGCCGCATGAATGGAGCACCCTGTACCCGGTAGTAGTATTCTGGGAAGACTGAGGATGCGAAAGCATGAATGCCGCCATTGCTGCGCGTCAATCCGATCTGGTGAAGCTCTGCCGGGAGTTTCATGTCCAGCGCCTCGATCTCTTCGGATCGGCCCTGAGCACCGCCTTCGATTCCGAACGCAGCGATCTCGATTTTCTGGTGGAGTTCGACCCCCTGTCCGAGGGCGACTATGCGACCGCCTTTTTCGGTTTCAAAGAGGCGCTGGAGCGGCTCTTTGGACAGTCCGTGGACCTGGTTGTTGGCTCGGCCATCCGAAACCCGTACTTCCTGCAGAGCGTGGAACAGGGCAAGGCCCTCCTTTATGCGGCTTGAAGCGCGAAAGTACCTTTACGACATTCAGGAGGCGGCTGCGCTCGCCGCACAGTTCACTGAGGGCAAGGATTTCGCGGAATACCAGAGGAATCCCATGCTGCGGCTTGCGGTTGAGCGCGCCTTTGCCATCATCGGCGAAGCCCTTGCGCAACTCGCGCGTTTGGATGCTGCTGCTCGCCGCCCGGATCACCGATGCTCATAGCATCATCGCCTTCCGCAACATTCTGGTTCACGCCTACGCGCAAGTGGACGACAGGATTGTCTGGGGAATCGTGCAAACGAAACTGCCAGTTCTAGTCCGCGAAGTAGCTGCACTTATGGCTGAGGATGATTGACCATGAAGGAGACCGTGTGACCCTTTCAGCCCACTCATGCAATGAAACCGCATGAATGGGGCACCCGGCGAATAAACACGCGCATGAATAGGGCAACCGAGATGTTTCCGTGAGGGAGATACCTGCTAATACGCACTTCAGTAGATGGAGGAATGATGCCCGAGAAAATTGACGACGCTGAAAGAGAAGAAGCAACAAACACACCAATCCTAATAAAAACATATGGCGAGTTCTGGGATCCCGAACTCGTCAATTGGAATAACAAATGGTATTTGTTGGGGAGGCGAAGTCGCAAAGGGAAGGACATTAATGTCTATGAAGAAAGAGGAGTTTATGTACTTTACAAGGACTATCTTCCCGTTTATGTGGGAAAGGCCGATGTAAGTTCAATCGGCTACAGACTCCAGTTGCATAGGAATAGCTGGAGGAAGGGACCACGCTGGGATCGATTCTCGTGGTTTGGAATTCTAGGACTTAATGATAAAGACGAGCTTAGGAGAAGACGGAAAACTAGATTACGCGTAACAACAGATGAGCTGATCGCAACGCTTGAAGCATTGCTGATCGTGACAATTGATCCGCGACTAAACTCGCGCCGAGAGAATTTCAAGAACGCCGTTCGTCTATTTCAATCGGATACGCATAAGCCTATAGATGTACCGGAGCATCTTGAATCCATTCAACAAAAACTTGAGAAGCTACTCGCACTTCAAGCTTCGAATTAGTGAATTTGAAGTTGTCGGCTGAACCAGCGCATGAGGCCGGTAGCGGGGGATTCGGGGGCGAGGAAGAGGGTGCGGTTGCCGGCGAGTGCTCCGGCGGCGAGGCGGCCGCTGCGGATGGCGCCTTCCATGGTGGAGGGCCAGCCGGTTGCCGTCCAGTCTCCGGCGACGTAGAGGCGCGGCCAGGGGGTGGTTTGCGGCGGACGGAAGGCGTCCAGCCCAGGGGTGACGGAGAAGGTGGCGCGCGCCTCCTTGAGCACGGCGGAGCGGAGCAGGGTGGCGCGGGCGGCGGCGGGGAAGAAGCGTACGAGTTCGGCCAGCGCGGAGGCGAGAATCTGCTGGCGCGTGAGGGGAAGCTCCGGCCAGGAGGCGCTGATGACCAGCTCCAGATAGCTGCCGCGCGCGGCCTTACCTCTGCGGATACGCGATTTGTTGAAGACCCACTGGATGCGCGTGTCCAGCAGAGCGGCGCAGTCCAGGTCGCAGACCTCGCGGTCGAACCAGAGGTGGATGGTGGTGATGGGCGCGGCGACGAAGCGGTCGAATGCGAAGGGGGCGGATGCGGAGGGTGCAGCGCGGGGTCGGTGGCAAGGGTGTCGAGCAGGCGCTGGGTGTGGCGGAAGTCGGTGGCGAGGACTACGGCGCCGGTCTCCATCTCGCCTCGCACTGAGTGCGGAGCTTCCATCGGCCCTGCGGAGTGCGCGCCAGGGCATCGACGCCGGTGTTGAAGCGGACATCGACACCGAGGCGGCGCGCTAGTTTAACTACAGGCTCGAAGAAATCGCTCATGGGCTTGGTGGGAATCCCCATCCGACCAGCCTGCGGCGAGCGCAGAAAAGATTCGTGGAAGACCTTGGCGGCGTACTTCGTTGAACAATTTTCCAGACTGTCGTTGAGCGCTCCGGTAATCACCGGCTCCCAGAAGTGGCGGATGGCAAGCTCGGTCTGGCCGGTGCGTTTGAGCCATGCGGCAAAGCTTTCGCTATCGCTGGCTGGAACGCCGCGCAGAAAGCGTGCCATGCCTGCGGCGATGGCGGCCTTGTCGCGCAGGCCAAGCATGGGCGCGCGCGAGAAAGCTGATGGCCTGGTGCGCGGGCGCAGGCAGATGGCTGGGACGGATCCAACTGCGTCTACCACCTGGCTCCAGGAAACAAAGCTCGTCGTACCAGCGGATAGACCAGCCAGCTTCCGCCTGATCGATGAGGTCGATGAAGTTGGTGCAGCAGCCCAGGATGACGTGCTGCGAGTCGATGGTCTCGCCCAGCGCGGGATGCGGGTAGGAGTAGGCACGTCCGCCGGCAAAGGCGCGGCGCTCCAGCAGCGTGACCGAGGCGCCGTCGTTGGCCAGCGCGACCGCGGCGGCGAGGCCAGCCACTCCCGCGCCTACCACCACAACATCGGCGGGTCTGGCGTCCGAGGCCCGGCGGCGCAGGTCGGAGGCGCGCATCATTGGCCCACGCGATTCCCGGTCGCGAAGTTCTGGGTCGCGAAGTTCCAGGCGGCCATGGCGGCTCCACAGGCAAGGACGGCCAGCTTCTCGGCGGAGGAGAGTGCCACGCGCTTGCCGAAGACCTCCATGTTGCGCTTTGCGATGCGGCCCAGCAGGCGGTGATAGATGGTTACCAGGACCCACATCGCGGCCCTGCTGTCGCGGTCCAGCAGAGGCATCAGCTTGCCTGCGGCGACGTAATATTTTTCCGCGCGACTGGCCAGCGTGGCCAGCATGGCGCGCTCGCGATCCGTCATGACGCGGCCGGCGGCGAGCTCGCGCAGACCCTCCAGCGTCACGCCGAACTCGGCCAGCATGTCCAGCGGTAGATAGACGCGGCCACGCAGCACATCTTCCTTCACGTCGCGCAGGATGTTGGTCAACTGGAAGGCAACGCCGGTCTCTTCGGCCAGCTTCTCCGCGCGCGCGTCGCTGTAACCGAATATCTTGATGCAGACAAGACCGACCACCGAGGCGACGAGATAGCAGTATCGATAAAGATCGTCGAAGGTTGCATAGATCTGGGCGGGTCCGAGGTCCGAGGTCCGCGGTCCAAGATCCATCGCCGTTCCGGCGACGAGTTCTTCGAGCAGGGAATCGGGGATATTGAAGCGGCGCTGCGTGTCGCTGAGCGCATGGAAGATGAGGTGGCCGGATGCAGCCCGGTTGAAAGGAACTGCACTGACGGAACTGCGAGACGCGCGCCACGCTTCCAGCCACGACTTCATCTCGGCGCGACGGAGTTCGAGCGGCTTGGTCTCGTCGTCCGCGATGTCGTCGGCGCGGCGCATGAAGGCGTAAACGGCGCACATGGCGTCGCTTTTGGGCCGCGGCAGAACGCGAAAGGCCCAATAGAAGTTCTTCGCCTCGCGGCGCGCCACCTCGCGGCAGAAGCGGTACGCGGCGGCCGTCCACGCATCCATGCCCCCGCGGCCCGCTTTGGTCATGCCGCCCGGACCCCCGGCGCGCGCCGCTTGCATCTTGCCCAGCAATGCTCCGGCCAGCAGCATAAGCTTCTTGCGACGAGTCACCACGGGCCTGCCGCGCAGCACGTCGAAGTCCTGAGCTTCGATGCCGTCCAGGATCGCATTGCCCCCCTTGCAAAACAGCTCCAGCGTGGTCCGCAGTTCGTCGTCCACGGTGACGCAGAGAGCGGAACCTTCGTGCAGAATCTGGCGCGTGTACTCCACCAGATCGCTCATCATGGAGCGGAACTCCGGGGTAAAGACGCGGCCTTCGATCTGGCCCTCGACCACGCCAAAGTGCAGCATGTACTCGGTGGGAATATAGCGGCGGCCAATCTCCGCGTCGCGCACCGCATCCTGCCAGAAGTTGGCCAGTTGCAGGGCGGTGCAGATTTTGTCGGAGAGCTGGGCGCGCACCTCGTCGCGGTAACCGCAGACCATCAGCACCAGCCGGCCCACGGGGTTCGCCGAGTAGCGCGAGTACTGCACGGCCTCGTCCCATGTGTCGTAGCGGGTCTTCACTTGGTCCTGGCGGAAGGCATGCAGCAGATCGTGGAAGAGACCGCGCGGCAGGTCGCAGGCGACGATGGTCTCGTGCAGCGCGACGAAGATGGGATGGCGCGACTGCTGGGGCGCGTCGTAGCACTGGTCGAGCATCGCGCCCCAGGCATCCAGCAGGCGCAGCGCGGCCACCGTGTCGCCCACCTCGTCGCCCAGATCGTCGGAGACGCGGCAGAAGGCGTAAAGGCTGTCGAAGTGCGGACGAAGGCGCCGGGGGAGGAAGAAGGTGGCAACGTGGAAGTTCTCATAGTGCGTGCTGGCAAGCTGGCGGCACCAGGCGCGGGCCTCATCCAGTGTGGGCCGGTACTCCGGGGTCAGATATTCTACGGGCGCGCCGGCCAGCGGGTCGGGCGCAGGGGTCTCGCCGGACGCTGACGACGGTTCGCTCATTGTCGGGTCCCATTGTTATTGGGGAAGATGGCGGTCTTGATGTCGCGGACGTTGTCGCTGCCGCGCGTCATCATGTGCTGGAAGACGGCGGGGACCTCCGCCAGGCCGGCGGTGCGGGTGATGAACTCGGCGGAGTTGAACTGCCCGCTAGTGATCAGTCCGAAGGCCGTGCGCGCGGTGGCCGGCGTCAGGTGGAAGGTTGCCTTTAGCGTGATGTCTCCGTAGTGCAGGCGATTGGTGTCCAGGCCGACCACAGTGCCGCTGGGCGGGCCTCCGAAGAAGTTCACCACGCCTCCCTTGCGCACCATGCCCACGGCCCACTCCCAGGTGGCGGGCCGGGCGACGGCCTCGATCACCACGTCCGCTCCGCGACTATCGCCGGTCAGCTCGCGCACCGCGGCCACGGCGTCCAGGCCTGCGGTGATCCGCACCACGTCGGTTGCTCCCAAGTGGCGCGCGGCTGCGATCTGGTCCTCGCGCTTTACCACGGCGATCACGCGAACGCCGGTCAAACTTGCGGCATGCACGAACATCAGCCCGATCGGCCCCGCTCCAATCACTACCATGGTGTCGCCCGCGCGCGCGCCCGACTCCTCCAGTCCGCGGATGACGCAGGCCAGCGGCTCGGTCAGCGCAGCGTGTTCCAGCGGCACATTCTCCGGTACATGCAGCGTGTTCTTCTCCACAATGCGCGCAGGGATGCGCATGTACTGGGCGTAGGCCCCGTTGTTGAAGAGCAGGTCCTGGCACAGGTTCTGCTGGCCGTGCCGGCAGAAGTAACAGGCATCGCAGGGCGCGGAGTTGAGCGGCAGAACGCGGTCGCCCACGCGGAAGTTCGTCACACCGGCACCCACCTCGGCCACCACGCCGGCCAGCCTCGTGGCCGAAGACCACTGGAGGCTTCAGCATCATGGCATGATATCCGCGCCGGTAGACCTTGAGGTCGGTGCCGCAGGTGAGGGCCGCGCCCACCCGCATCAGCAGCTCTCCCGCGCCGGTCTGCGGAACAGGAACCTGCTCCATGCGCAGGTCCTCGCTGCCATACAACACCGCCGCCAACATCGTCTCCGCCGGACGCTCAGAAATCATCCCTCCATCTTCTCACTTTCAATGGTTACGAGGCCATGGGGAAGTGGCGGGGGGAGGCAGGTAGATTTCGGCTTGAGCAGAGGCGGACAGAACTTCGCTGAGCGGAGAAGTTTCCGCATCTGATAACCTGAGCCACAGAAGATATGTCCATTTTTTCGCCAGAGTTGATTCTCAAGAAGCAGGTCGCCAGCCGTGCAGGAGTACTCCATCCTGGCGGGCAGGGCGATTGCCGACATCTTCTCGCGCCCGAGCTACTGGGCCGATATCTTCACCCAGATGGACTCCATCGGCGTCGGTTCCCTGCCCATCATCATCCTCAGCGGCTTCTTCACCGGCTGCGTGCTGGCGCTGCAGTCGGTGACCGCGCTGACAGGAGTTCGGCGCCGTCAGCATGACCGGCTCGCTGGTCTCGCTCTCCATGGTGAAGGAGCTTGGGCCCGGTGCTGACCGGGCTGATGGTCTCCGGGCGCAACGCCGCCGGCATGGCCTGCGAACTTGGCTCGATGAAGGTGACCGAGCAGATCGACGCGATGCGCGCGCTGGGCACCGACCCGATCCGCAAGCTGGTCACTCCGCGCCTGATCGCCACCGTCTTCATGCTCTTCTTCCTGACCATCATCGCCGATACGGCGGGCATCCGGGTGGCACGCTTGTGGCCGTCAAATGCTGGGACTCAACGCCAGCTCCTACCTGCACAGCTCCTACAGCAGCCTGGTCCACGGCGACATCGTCCAGGGCCTGACCAAGCCGGTCTTCTCCGGCTTCATCATCGCCACCGTGGGCTGCTTCTTCGGCATGAGGACCACGGGCGGGACGCAGGGCGTGGGCCGCGCCACCACCCAGGCGGTGGTCGTCTCGTCGGTGTTCATCATCGTCGTCGACTTCATCGTCACCCGCCTCATGATCGGCATCTTCGGCAGTTGAGAGCGCCCATGCCAGTAGAACCTTCCCAGCCCCGCAGCGTTCGCAACCATGGAACCGCCCGACGCCAGGACTCCAGTGGTGCAGTTCGAAGACGTCACGCATCAGCTTCGATGTCAAGCCGGTGTTGCAGGGTATCTCCTTCACGGTGGAGCGCGGGCAGACGCTGGTCCTGCTGGGCCCGGCGGGCTGCGGCAAGTCGGTGCTGCTGAAGCTGGCCAATGGCCTGCTGAAACCCGACTCCGGCACATCCGCGTCTTCGGCGAGGAGATCGACAAGCTGCCCGGCGCGAGACTTTACGCTCTGCGCGCGCGCATCGGCATGGTCTTTCAGGAGTCGGCGCTCTTCGACTCGCTCAACGTCGAGGACAACGTCGCCTACCGGCTGCACGAGGAGCACGTGCCCGAGGCTGAGGCGCACGCGCGCGTGGTGGAGGCGCTGAAGTTTGTCGAGCTGGAGGCGGCCATCGACAAGTTCCCCTCCGAGCTTTCGGGTGGGATGCGCCGCCGCGTCTCGATTGCGCGCGCCATCATCAGCCACCCCGACCTGATCCTCTACGACTCGCCCACCGGCGGGCTCGACCCGATCACATCGACCACCATCATCGAGCTGGTGATGAAGCAGCGCGACGTCTCGCACACCACCTCGCTGGTGGTGACGCACCGCCTGCAGGATGCGTTTATGCTGGCCACGCACCGCTTCGATCACCGCGACCGGCGGGATGAAGCCACTGCCCAAGGACGGCGCGGACGGCGGCATCGACGACCAGGCACAAAGTTCCTTATGCTGAACGAGGGGAACGATCGTCTTCCACGGGACGACGGAGGAACTGGTCCACTCCGACGATCCGTGGATAAGGGTATCTGGAGGTTCAACAGAGATTCATTCTGACCCTAACCCTAAGCGCAGCCAGGGGAAGAGAACCGATCGCTTGCGCTTCCCGCATTAGCGCTTGCCTTTCTGCCACTCCTCGTACGAGATGCGCGGGACGGTGACGAAGGCGTCGCGGGTGTGGACGTAGTTGCCCAGGCCGTTCATGCGTCCGATGGCGTGGAGTTCTTCGGCCTTGATATAGGGGCCGGACCGTCCTCGGCGGGTCGATGAAGCGGTCTTCCACGTACATGGCGACCACGCGGCCGAGGATGATGCGCGAGCGGCCGATCTCCATGGTGGTGAACTCGCGGCACTCCAGCGCGGCGTGGGCCTGGGCGATGCGCGGCACTTTGACGACGGAGGAGGGCGCGGTGGTGAGGCCGGCCATCTCCAGCTCGTCGATCTCGGCGGGGAAGTCGGTGGCGCAGATGTTCATCTGCTGGAGCAGGTCTTCGGTGACGACGTTGATGACGAACTCGCCGGTGCGGCGGATGTTGCGCGCCGTGTCCTTGGGGACGGCGTCGCGGCCGGGGCGGTTGGTGACGCCGATGCCGACGATGGGCGGATCGGTGCAGAGGTAGTTGTAGGCGCTGAAGGGCGCGGCGTTCAGGCGGCCCTTCTCATCCATGCTGGTGACCCAGGCGATGGGCCGCGGGGCCACCAGGCCGATCAGCAGGTTGTAGACCTGCCGCGTGGGCGTCTTCTCCATCTCGAAGTTCATTCGGTACTCCTCATCGATCCAGCCTACAGCAGCAAAGCGATGGCCCAAACTGCGGCGCCACGAACCGACCGCTTCCGAACTGCTCCTTGCCGGAGCGTAAGTCAGTCAATGCGATAGACTAACAAGGTGAGACCACTTTTTCCTCCCAGACATTTTCCAGCCACAGTTGCAGCCCTGGCACTGTCCATCCTTGCCCCTTCCCAGGCGCGGCCGCAGCTCACGCCGCCAAGCCGTACACAGCCGATGGAAGCTTCAGCGCTGCTTCTTCCCGAAGCCCCATAAGCCTACCTATCTACAGTCGAAGCAGTGCGCCTATTTACGCAGCATTATTAGTAGGGCCTGGACTACGCCACTGAGTTACTTCTCAACGCCAGACACAGAATTAACGCCTGATGGCGCGTTTCTAAACGCGGTGTTCGGAATAAATACAACTTCACCAAAGAGGGGCCGTCCATAAATGACGTCATGTCTAAAAGGATGGCGGCAAGAAGGGTGGGGGGATTGACGA
>CAWCWC010000022.1:0-47250 GCA_963799175.1 uncultured Acidobacteriaceae bacterium
CTCGGTGTCGACTCCGACCCGGTGAACCAGAGCTGGCTGTGCGACAAGGGCCGCTACGGCTTCGAGGCGGTCCACTCGGAGCGCCGCCTGACGGCGCCGACCGTCGAGAAGGGCGAGGTCCACCAGCCGGTGACCTGGCACGAGGCGCTCGACGCCGCCGCCGCGGCGATCGGCGAGGCCCGGGAACGGCGCGTGAAATTCTACGTACTCTTATGGTGGGGGGCGCGCCTTTCCAACGAGGACGCCTACGCCTGGGCCAAGCTCGCCAAGTCCGTCCTCGGCACGGACTCCGTTCGACGCGGAGCTCGACGACGGGCTCCCGGCAGCCGCGGTGCTCGGCCTACCGCACGCGGTCCATCGACGAGGCCGCCGCCGCGCTGCCGGGGTCGTCACGCTGACGGGCGACCTGCGCGAGGAGCTGCCGGTCCTCTTCCTGCGCCTGCGCGGTTCATTGCCGGAGCCAGCAATGACGTATGCCATCGAGCCGAAGACGCGCGCCGACGAAGACAAGCTGGCACCGGCGCTGCACAAGCTGATGGAAGAAGACCCGATGCTGCGGTTCTACCGCGATCTACAGACCAACGAGTTCCTGGTAGCGGGGGCGGGGCAGCCCCATATCGAGACGCTGGTCTCAAGCTGAAGCGGCGATATCACACCAAGGTGAATTGCAGGCCCGAAGGTGCCGTACCGGAGACGGTGCGCGGCAAGGCCGAGGCGCAGGGGCGACATAAGAAGCAGTCCGGAGGCCACGGGCAGTTTGGCGATTGCAAGCTGCGGATCGAGCCGCTAACCGCGCGGCACGGGGTGGTTTTTGGGCAACGAGATTTTCGGCGGATCGATTCCTCGGCAGTACGTTCCGGCGGTGGAGAAGGGCGTGCGCGAGTCGGCGGCGCGCGGGTACCTGGCGGGATACCCGGTGGTGGACATCAAGGTGACGGTGTTCGACGGCAGCTACCACGATGTGGATTCGAGCGAGATGGCGTTCAAGATCGCCGCGCGCACGGCTTCCGCAAGTGCATGGAGCCGGCGAAGCCGTCGCTACTGGAACCGATCATGAAGATCGAGATCGAGGCGCCGGAGGACTTTGCCGGGGCGCTGATGGGCGAACTGACAGCCGGCGAGGACGGGTGCAGGGGATGGAGAGCGGAGGAGCCGGGACAATGATTCGCGCCGAGGTGCCGATGGCGGAGATGCTGACCTACGGAACGACGCTGACCTCGATTACGCAGGGGCGGGGGAGCTTTCGCATTGAGATGGACCACTACGACCTGGTGCCGCAGGCGATAGCGGAGAAGATACTGGCCGAGCGAAGAAGCCGGTGGAGGACGAGGAGGAGGAGTAAGGCAGATGATACTGTTTCGTCGATTATCGGATCAGTGATACAGGTGCAGTCAGTTGTTCTGGACAGGGAGCCAGGGTGTACCAAGGCGCATGGAGAAAGCCGGGGTGCAGTCCAATACATAGCTGGTCGCCCACGTTGACTTGCTGATAGATGCGCTTGGGAACATCAACATCGTCGGAATAGGCCATTGGCCCCCAAGGAGCCAGACGGAGATATGAACTCGCATGCCTTCCGTGAGTCTCATACATCTTCAATACCACGGTCTGGTAGTGGCTAGGAATTGAGCGGTCGGGCATGGTATTTGCGACATTGATCAGGCCAATGCTGTATATGCCACCGAAGATCAATATACCTGCGAATATGCCCCAAGGGGAGGGACTCTCCCTTGTGATCCGGAATAGAGTGCTATATAGCAAACAAGGACTATTAGAACCCAGTACATCAATTGAAACATGTCAACGAGGCGGGTAGGATCATTACCTGTTTGGTAGGACATCAGCATTGCGATTCCAGGCCAAAGAATAAGGAATCCCACGTCGGCGCGCGGATCTGTTTTTCTTTTTAGATGGTAAACAACAGCGGAAAGCGGTGAATCAAGAAGATTGCCAGTGGCGCGGAAAGCACCAACAAAACAAGCGATGCGGTGTAAAGTGGCGCGTAGCTAACAAACATGACAGGAATGCTAACGAGCCCTGCAATGACGCTCAAACCGATCGCCCAGGTTTTGGCTTGTTTGAGTACATTCAAGCTTTTATCATCCTCTGCGTCACCCAAAGGATCCTGCTTGTCAATCTCCTGCGTAATCTGGTCGGCATCGCGTTGATCGAGGTCGGTCAATCCCTTGAACCATTCGTTTAGTTCAGCATTTCCAGTGAACGAATCTGACACATTAAAGGCACCGCGATTTTCCTTTAGGCAAATTCGGGTCCATTTGCCGTATTGATTCTGCCCCTTGCGCAGTCCTTCAATTTCGCTCCGGTCGGCAGCGAAGGTGCGCAGAGCTGAACGAAGTTCGATCCGGCTTCCGTCGAGGATCAGTTGGGAACGCACGGCCAGGGAGACCAGCATGAGACCTGGGATGAGAAAAATGCCGCCGACAATCAAGCAAAATCGCGACCAATTGGGTCAATTGCGAGCTTGAAAAAGAAGCCAGAACCAATAATGAGCATGGCCGCGAAGGCTAGATAGATGAGTTTTTGAGAGGTCGTCAGTTGGTACTCTTGCCGCGGCGTGTCGATTTCATCTAAAGGATTCACAGTCATCGTCCTCCCAGCCTTTGTATCACACGGGGCAGAAATATCACTGGCTCTCGTACACTAGCTGGAGGAGTGTGCAGAAGCTACGATGACCGATCTCTTCAACAGGGCGCAGGCAGCGGTTGGGGCGATTCGCGACGTGCGATCAAACGACCCGCGGGCGGATATTGCGCCGCGGGTGGGGATCATTCTGGGCTCGGGGCTGGGCGGGTTTGCGGCGCAGGTGGAGGGCGCGGTTGCGATTCCATACGCGGAGATTCCGCACTTCCCGCAGTCGACCGTGGCGGGGCACAGGGGCAAGCTGGTGCTGGGGACGATTGGCGGCGTTCCGGTGGCTGTGATGCAGGGTCGCGTGCATGCCTACGAAGGCTACGCGATGGAGCAGGTGACGTTTCCCACGCGCGTGCTGGGGCTGCTGGGAGTGCGCACGTTGATTGTCACCAATGCGGCGGGAGGGATTCGCGCAGACATTGCGCAGGGATCGCTGGTGGCGATCAGCGACCACATCAACCTGACCGGGAGGAACGCGGCGCTGGGGCCGAACGAGCCGCGATTTGCGTGCGCGGAGGGCGCGGGAGAGCGCTTCTTCGATATGACGGCGGCCTACTCGCCCAGGCTGCGCAAGATGGCGCATGCCGAGGCGGAACGGCAGGGAATTGCGCTGAGCGAGGGCGTGTACATCGCGGTGCTGGGGCCGAGCTTTGAGACGCCGGCGGAGATTCGCGCGTTCCGCACGCTGGGCGCGGACCTGGTGGGGATGTCCACGGTGCATGAGGTGATTGTGGCGCGGCACATGGGGATCGAGGTGCTGGGAATCTCGCTGGTGACGAATGCGCGGCAGGAGTGCCCAGTCTCGGAAGCGAGACTGCCGAACCGATCCACCACGAGGAGGTGATGGAGATTGGGCGGCGCGTGGAGCGGCAGTTCACCGGGCTGCTGACGGCGCTGGTGCCGCAGATGGTGGCGGTGAGTTAACCATGACTGCCCTCGCGTGCCCTCTAGTGATTGGGATTGCGGGCTGCTCCGGCTCGGGCAAGACGACGCTAGCGCGTGAGCTGGCGATCCAGTTGGACGCGACGCTGTTTCCGCTGGACCTGTACTATCGCGATCTGTCGCAATTTCCGCTGGACGCGCGGAGCAAGCTCAACTTCGACCATCCCGACTCGCTGGAGAGCGAACTGATTGTGGAGCATGTGCGCGCGCTGGCGCGGGGCGAGGCGATCCAGCGGCCGGTGTACGACTTCAAGACGCACTCGCGGGTTGCGGGCGTTTTTGAGACGATCACGCCAACGGGCGTGGTGCTTGTGGAAGGGATTCTGGCGCTGCACTACGCGGAGTTGCTGCCGTGCTACGGCTTTTCCATCTATGTAAACGCGCCGCACGAGGTGTGCCTGGTGCGCCGCATTCATCGCGACGTGAGCGAGCGAGGGCGCACGGAGGAGTCGGTGCGCGCGCAGTTTGCAGCGACCGCGCGGCCCATGGCGGAGCTGTACGTGGTGCCGTCGGCGGCGCGCGCGTCGGTCACGGTGGAGGGAACGGATGCGCTGGACTGGTCGGTGGAGCAGGTACTGAAGCGGCTGAAGCAGGATGGGCTGATTGGGGTTTGAGAGCGATGCAAGCGAGTCGTCTAAAGCGGGGCCGCGCAAGTGTTAGAGATTCCCTCGGCGGCTAAAGCCGCATTGGAAACAGGCCCCTGCAGCGGGACTAAAGTCCCGCCCTTTCAAAACAGTGATGTATTCCTAGATTCACTAAGGGGCGACCGGCTCGGCCATGGTGGCGTCGCGAAGTTCCATCACTGCGGCGTGGGCCTGTTGCGCGGCCAGCTTACGTTGATCGGCACCGACAGAAAACGCGATGGGGGACTGGGCGAAGCGCAACTCCACTTCGATTCCGCGCATGGAGAGCATGCGGAAGATATGCTTGACGAGCAGTGTGTCGTCCCAGAAGCATACATCGGCCAGGGACCGGTTGGGGCCGTTGTCCTGGGTGAGACGATAGCGAAGGCAGGCGGCCGTGATGGGTTGCCCAGCCGCGATTGCCTCGCCCAGCAGACCGCTGCGGAAGGGCAGGACTGTGTCTCCGAGACTACAGGTACCTTCGGGAAAGAAGACCATGGGGATGCCTGCGTCCGAGGCCTCCTGCATTCCCGACTTGGCTCGCCCGGCAGAGCCGCCTCGTCCGCGCTGCACGTAGACGGTGCCTCCCATGGCGGTTATCCAGCCAAGAAAGGGCCATTTGCGGATCTCGGATTTGCCGACGAAGGCGCACTTATGCAATGCAGCGAAGGCGACGACGTCGAGATAGCCGAGGTGGTTGGAGATGACGACGCCGCGCTCTGGGAAGGTCCCAACCTGTCGCACGGCGAGGCCCATGCGGCGCACGGCCCGCAGGCAGAACTGGTGCAACCATTCGGCCTTCTGCTGGCGCGTTGCCGGGCGCTTCACGATCAGTTGCAGTGTGGCGTAGGCGAAGACCGCGGCCAGCATCAGGCTTCTTCCCACAGAGCGTACTAAATGCACCGGGGCCGCCTTTCAGAAGCAGCCCATCCCGCGAAGTTCATGGAACCAGTTTATCCTGTCTGTGTGCCTCACTCCGTTGCACCCGCGCATCACAACTGGTTCTATCGCCACGGCGTACTGCCAATCCTGGCGTTGTTGCGCATGGGGGCGACACCGCGCAGCCTGGCCTGGAGCATTGCCGCGGGAATGCTGATCGGAATCAACCCGGTGGTGGGCAGCACGACGCTGCTGTGCCTGGCGGTGACGTTTCGCTTTCGGCTGAATGTGGTGGCAACGCAGATCGCGAACCACGCCATGTTCCCGCTGGAACTGGCGCTGATCGTTCCGTTCATCCGACTCGGCTCGCGCGTCTTTCACACGGCGGCAATGCCGTTGGCTCCGCGACTGTTTGTGCAGGAGGCACGCAGCGCACCGCTGGCGCTGACCTACAACCTTTGGATGTGGGTGTGGCACGCCTTTGTGCTGTGGGGGGCCCTGGCGGCGGTTGCCGCACCGCTGCTGGCGCTGGCGCTGACTGCGCTGCTGGAACGGATACAAGCGCGCATAAGGCGGCATCAGTACCCCATCGTACCCACGCGTGTGTAGGTTTCGATAGGCACGATTGGAAAACTGGACTGGCTAAGCAAGAAAAGAATGATGTAGTATTTCCTTGTTCGCTTGTTTCCTTGTCAACTTGAAGGAGGGCGCCGTGCTGGCAAAGAAGACCATCAAGAACCAGATCACGCTTCCCAAGGCTGTGGTCGCGAGGTTTAGCGGAGTGGACTACTTCGACGTGACGACGGACGAAGAGTGCATCGTTCTGCGTCCGCTGCGGGAGAGCCGCGCCGATGAGGTGCGCGCGCGGCTGGCCCAGCTTGGGATCGACGAAGGAGACGCCAGGGCTGCCGTCTGCTGGGCACGGCGCAAGGCATGAGTTTGAAGGCCATGAAGCGGCGAGTTGTCTTTGACACGAACACGGTGCTTTCGGCGCTGCTATTCGCCAACGGAAGACTGAGTTGGCTGCGAGAGCACTGGCGGAGAGGAGGCTGCGTTCCTCTGCTGTCTCGCGAGACTGCCGCGGAACTGATGCGCGTGCTTGCGTATACAAAGTTTCAACTCTCGCCGGCGGACAGGAACGAGTTGCTGGCTGATGTTGTGCCGTACTGCGAGGTGGTTGCAGTGACGCGACGCTGCTCGGTGGTATGCCGGGATGCAAAGGACCAGCCATTTCTCGATCTAGCGCAGTGCGGCAAGGCCGAGCTGTTGATCAGCGGGGACCGCGACCTGCTGGCGCTGGCGGGCAAGACGCGCTTTGCGATTGAGAGTCCGGAGGCGTATCGCGAACGGGTCCTTCGCAATGGTTAGTTTCCCGTATAGGCGGGGACGGGATCGGCGGATTTGATCCACGCGGTGTAGATCATGTCGCGCAGTTCGATGGCGCCGGCGGCGAGCTGCCGATCGACGAAGGCCTTGCCCTGCGGAGTTCCCGCGCCGGCGAATGCGCCCTGCTTCTCCAGTTGATAGGTCTGCTCCACCAGCGTGTTGGAGTGACGCAGATAGGCGAGATAGTCGGCGAAGACGTCCTTGAGGACGGCGGGCTTGGCAGCTGCGACCAGCGGAGCTACGTCCGCGGACTTCACGTTGGCGTGGACGAAGGTGGTCTCGAACTGGGTATGGATGCGGTGCTCGGTGGTGTAGCCGTGCGGGTTGGGGCCGGTCCAGCCGTTGTACTGGATGGTGGTGTGCAGCGGCTGCGAACCGTCGCCGACGTAGTGGCCGAGCCAACCAGCGAGGAAAATAATCTCCGCCTCGGAGGGCTTGGTGTCCTGCTTGGCGGCGACGAGGGCGCGATAGTCGCGGAAGGCACTCTGCAGACGCTCGTAGACTTCGGAGGTGACGTAGGGTTGCAGGCCAACTTTCTCCGGAGTGAGTTGGATGTCGGGATGCGCGGGCTGCGCGGCAGCGAGGGCGCGGACGAAGTCGTAGCGGCGGCGAGGCAGCGGGCCGACGAGGTCGGCGTATTCGAGGTCGATGAAGTGCTCGGGCGCCTGCGCGGCGTTCAGCTCCGGCTCGGCGGGCGATCGCCAGCGGTCCGGCTCGGGGCCGTAGTACTCCAGCGCGTCGAGCGCAGCGGGAGTGCGAAGGAAGGCTGGAACATCGGCGGGAAGAGCGGCACCGGCGAGGCGGTTAATGAGCATGTGGCCATCGCTGCCCCAGCCGAATGCGGGCTGAACGGTGAGCAGTGGAAGCAGAAGGAGAACGGCAGCAAGGCGGGCGGCGTGAGTGAGGGGGCGCATAGGGAAAGTATAGCGATTGACGGTGACAGTGAAGTACATGAGAGCCGTTCCCCAAAGGAGTTATGCGAGGGTGAAGAGCAACGACGGAGATTCTGGCTTCGCCAGAATGAAGGCGTGTCCAATGAGACTCTATAAAAAAGTCAATTGCTATAACAACTATCAACTAGACGAGTACATCGATCTCGTCAGTAGTGGGGGTGTTGAAGACGCGGCGGTAGCGGGCGATCTCGGCGTCGGGGCCAGTGGACTTGCGGGGGTTGTCGCTGAGCTTGACGGCGGGGCGGCCTTCGACGGTCATGAGCTTGCAGACCAGGCTGATGGGTTCGAAGTCGCGCTCGCCGCGGGGATGGCAGCCGCGGAAGTCGTTGGTGAGCAGGGTGCCCCATCCGGCGGAGAAGCGGATGCGGCCGTGGAAGTAATTGTGCAGCTTGAGAATCTCCTCCACATCGAGGCCGTCGGAGGCGATGAGGCGTTTGCGGCGCGGGTCGCGGCCACGCGCCTGGAGCCAGCGGATGTACTCGTCTCCGGCGACGAAGGGGTCCTTGGAGTCGACGCGCTGGCCGGTCCAGTCGGCGACCCAGTCGGGCGCGCCTTCGAGGAACTGGGTGGTGCCGAAGGTGTCTGGCAGAAGGATGAGCAGCTCGCCGCCATAGCTCTGCTGCCATAGCTCCAGCACGCGGTACTGCGAGGCGTGGAGCGCGGCGTCGTCGTTGGCGAGCGCGGCCATCGCCATGGGAAGTTCGTGCGCGTTGGTGCCCATGGCTTCGAGATCGTGCTTGTAGGCGAGGAAGGTGTTGGAGGAGCCGGCGAGGCTGGGGCCGAGGGTGGCGCGCAGGGACTCGATGACGTACTCCTGCCAGAGGAAGCTGTGGCGGCGGCGAGTGCCGAACTCGGAGATGCTGACCTCGGGCGCGGTGCGCAGGCGCTCGATCTTCTCCCAGAGGCGCGTCTTGGCGCGGGCGTAGAGGACGTCGAGTTCCATCTCGTTGAGGCGGGCGAGCGCGGCGCGGGTGCGCATCTCGCTGACCAGGGCGAGGGCGTAGACCTCCCACATGGTGACCTCGGTCCAGAGGCCGGAGAAGCGCAGGATGAGCTGGCCGTCCTGCTCGGCGACGGTGTAGTCGGAGAGGCGGAAGTCGGATCCAGCCAGGCGAGGAAGGCGGGCTCGAAGATGTGGCGCGTGCCGTAGAAGGTGTTGCCGGCGAGCCAGATCAGCTCGGAGCGGCGGAAGCGCAGGCCGCGCAGGTGCTCCATTTGCGCGATGAGTAAGGGCGCGTCGACCTCTTCGGCGAGGCGAACGCGCGCGGTGCGGTTGACGATCTCGCTGGTGACGTGGACGGCGGGGAAGTTCTTCCAGATGAACTGGAGCATGAGCAGCTTGTAGAAGTCGGTGTCGAGCAGCGAGCGGACGATGGGGTCGAGCTTCCAGTTGTGGTTGTGGGCGCGCTCGGCGAAGTTTACATTCATGCAGACCATTGTCGTCGGAATGCGGCGGAGGGACAACCGGGGGGAATTTCGTTAGTGGGGTAATTTGAAGTGAATGATTGAAGTTGGTGACAATACGACATTGCAGGCAGTTCGACTATCCGTTGATAATGATCTTGGGCAGGTCAGACGGGGCATACAGTCTTGAATTGATCTGGAGGAAGCATGGCCCAACATGGATCGCGCACGGTTAGCAGGCATTTTGCGTTCGCTGTCGTATGCATAGTCATGGCTGCACAACTTTCATTTGGCCAGGTTGTTGCGGGCCAGACAGCCGCGATGAGCGGCGTTGCGAGTACGGCGCTATCCGCGTATGACGTGGTGTCGGTGAAGCCGGTGCACCCGGAGAGGATACTTTCCATGGGGGCGCAGGAAACGCCGGATGGCATCAACGCTGAGACTGTGACGGTTGCGATGCTGGTGCAGAACGCATACAGCTCGGCTGAAAATCTGCCAATTGACGACGCCGTGACCGGACTGCCCGACTGGGCAAAGGCCGATTACTTTAGCGTTCAGGCGAAGATGAACTCAGACCAGGTGGCCGCCTTCGCGAAGCTGAGCAAGGCTGAGCAACGGGCGTCCCGCCAGGCGATGCTACAGGCACTGCTGGGAGACCGCTTCAAGCTGAAGGTACATCGCGAGACCAGGCAGGTGCTCGCTTACGAGTTGGTGGTGGCCAAGGGTGGGCCGAAAATGACGGAGGGCGCGACCGATGATCCCGGCGCTCCGATGGGGCCGAATGGCAAGCCGATGAGATCCTTCCTGCAGTTCCATTCCTCGAAGCCCGGGACGCTGGTGATAACGGGGAACGGATGCTCCATGGAGCAGCTGGCCAGCGCCCTGACCCATAACTCAGGTTTGAACCACAAGTTGACGGACAAGACTGGTCTGACGGGAAAGTACCGCTTCACTCTTACGTTCGCCTTTTCGCAGGGGGTGGGGCCGGTGCCAGCGGGAGGGCCGACGGATGCAGCCGTGCCAGACGATACGCCATCGATCTTTGACGCGCTTGAGGATCAGCTTGGATTGAAGCTGCAGCGGGGAACCGGGACAGTCGATGTGGTAATAGTGGATCACGTGGAGCGGCCTACGCCGAACTAACCGCTATAGAACTGCCCGTGAAACGGCGATTTCACCAACATCGAGTATCCCGGATTTCAAACTGACCAACCACCGAATTTAGCGTTAAATATCCCAGATTGTGTGGTTGTTGAAGAACGCGATGCCAGATTGGGACTGACGACAGTGACGACCTATGGCCGAGACGTTGGCCCTGTCCTCTACGAATATCGAAAGAACAATTCTGGAAAAGAGATTGTTGTCCAGACCGTCACTTTGACGGATCTCACTCTTCGGTAGTATCGGACTTCAAACTGACCCGCCAGCGAATTTATTGCGATGGACGAACCCTGACGGTCGTTTGAACAATCTAAGAATGGTCAGAACAAGTCCTCGATATTCCCTCGGGGGCTAAAGCCCTGTTGATTTTGTGGTGATTATGGACGGGCTGAAGCCCGTCCCTTTCAAAGCGAGGACTTGTGGAGAGATTTCTCAGGCCGAAGACAAGAGCAACAGCAAGGGCAAGACAACGACGGAGATTCTGGCTGCGCCAGAATGACGAGAGGAGATTGAACGACCGCAGGTCCTTCGACTCGCTGCGCTCGCTCAGGATGACATATCAAAGGTGCAGTGCAAATACGGGGATTCTTCCCCTTCGACAATCTCAGGGTCAAAATGACAAACAAAATGACAGACAGCGGCGAGGGCAAGACAACGACGGAGATTCTGGCTACGCCAGAATGACGAGCGATAGGGTTACGGAATGACGACGTGGTGGAGTTGTTGTAATACGGAGGTGGTGCGATGGTGATACGAAGGGGTGGGAGTTTGGAGGGGAAGATTGCTTCGTCGGAGATTACGCCGAAGGAGGCGTTCCTGAATCGGCGGACGTTTATCTATGGAGCGGCGGCGCTGGGCACGGGCGCGGTGTTGCTGGACCAGGTGCCGGGGCTGTTCCATCCCAAGGCTGTCCATGCGGACCAGAAGCTGGATGCGGTGCCGTAGAAGTACACCGTGACGGATGCGCAGACGCCGTTCAGCAAGGCGACGACGTACAACAATTTTTACGAGTTTGGGACCGACAAGAGCGATCCGGCGAAGAACGCGCACACACTGCACACGCGGCCATGGACGGTGCAGGTGGCGGGGCTGGTGAAGAAGCCGCAGACGATCGACATCGACACGATGATGAAGTACAGGCCGCTGGAGAGCCGGGTGTACCGGCATCGCTGCGTGGAGGCGTGGTCGATGGTGATTCCGTGGGACGGCTACTCGCTGAGCGAGTTCATCGGGTGCGGCGCAGCCGCTGCCCAGCGCGAAGTATGTGCAGTTTATCTCCGACGACAAGAGCAGCGACATGCCGAACAAGCCGAGCGCGCTGGACTGGCCCTACTCGGAGGGGCTGCGCATGGACGAGGCGATGAACCCGCTGTGCCTGCTGACGTTTGGCTGCTACGGCGAGGTGCTGCCCAACCAGAACGGCGCGCCGGTGCGGGTGGTGAGTCCGTGGAAGTATGGGTTCAAGAATGGAAAGAGCATCGTGAAGATCGTGTTCACGGACAAGCAGCCGCAGACGTCGTGGAACGAGAGCGCGCCGGAGGAGTACGGGTTCTACTCCAACGTGAACCCGAGCGTGGACCATCCGCGCTGGTCGCAGGCGCACGAGCGGCGGATCGATTCGAGCGCGTTTCCCAAGACGATCCCGACACTGCCGTTCAATGGATATGCCGACCAGGTGGCGGGGATGTACGCGGGGATGGACCTGAAGAAGAACTTTTAGGAGCAAGATGCCGAACACGCTGGATTCCGTGGATCAAGGTGCTGGTGCATGGGGTGTGCCTGCTGCCTCTGCTGAGGCTGCTGGAGCAGTTTCGCTCGGGCGAGCTGGGGCTGATGGCCGATCCGGTGAACTGGATCACGCACCAGACCGGCTACTGGGCGCTGTTCCTGCTGATCACGTCGCTGGCGGTGACTCCGGTGCGGCGGCTGCATCCGAAGCTGGGGAACCTGATCCGGTTTCGGCGGATGCTGGGGCTGTACGCGTTCTTCTATGCGACGCTGCACCTGGCGACGTACATCTTCCTCTTCTCCGGCTACGATCTGCCGACGGTGTGGGCGGGAGTGCGGGCGGGACATCTCGGGCGTGGTGGTGGACCAGTGGAAGGCAGTGTGGCCGACGATTCTGGACGATCTGAAGAAGCGGCGGTTTATCCAGGTGGGGATCCTGGCCTGGACGCTGCTGCTGGTGCTGGCTGTGACATCGCCCGGCGTTTGTGCTGCGCTGGATGGGCGGCAAGGCGTGGCGGCGGGTGCATACGCTGGTGTATGTGGCGGCGGTGGCGGGGTGCATCCACTACTGGTGGCTGGTGAAGAAGGGCGTGAAAGCGCCCATGCCGTTTACGCTGGTGCTGGCGGTGCTGCTGCTGGCGACGGGTGGTGTGGAGCGCGAAGAAGCGGATGGCGCAGGCCGGTCCGCAACGCAACTTCGTCGCCAGAAGCGAGGTCTAAGCAAGGCAGAGGCAACTCTATGCGCAGGAACCTGATTGTTTCTCTCGGCCTGATTTCGATCTCTATGGTTCCACTACAGGCGCGGAACCTTACGGCACAGGGTGGGGCGGCTCCCGTGGTGCGAGTGCAGGTGGGGACCAATTCTGCGGGCAAGGGCAAAGCTGCGACGGCGAAGGCACCCTCCACGAAGAGCGCTGCGACGAAGGCCGAGGTGCTGGTGCCGCTGACCGAGCGCGAGCGCGCGGTGCAGCTATTGAGCCGCTTTACCTTTGGAGCGCGGCCAGGCGATGTGGACCGCGTGCTGGCGATGGGCGTGGACAAGTGGTTTGAGCAGCAACTGAGCCCGGATGCGATCAAGAATGCGGCGCTGGACAGTCGGCTGGCGGATTTTCCCACGCTGAATATGACGCGCGGAGCAGGCGCTGGCGGTGTTCCCCGACCGCGTGACGGTACAGCAGGTGGCGACGGCAAGCGGCCAATGCCAACCGACCCGCTGCTGGCGGCGGATGTACGAGGTGCAGGAGGCGAAGCTGCAGCAGGAGATGGACAACCGTAAGCCGGACGCGAATGGCAATCGTGCCGCCGGAGCCGTCGCGATGCGGAGAAGGCCGCGCAGAAGGCGCAGGGACAGGCAACGGCAGCGCGGATTGCGGGCGAGCTGTTTGCGCTGCCCAAGAACCAGCGGATGGCTGCGCTGGCGCAGATGCCGGTGGACGACCGGATCGCATTCACGAGCTACGTCGCGGCGACCAGAAGAACCAGTTGCTGGCGGACTATGACGCCGCGCGAGCGCGAGATGTTTCTGGCGATGGCGGCGGACGTGGGCGCGCAGTATCAGATCGGCGCAGGAGCTGGCGCAGGCCAAGATGGTGCGCGCGATCCTGAGCGAGCGGCAGTTGCAGGAGGTGATGACGGACTTCTGGTTCAATCACTTCAATATCTACATCGCGCAAGGATCCGACCAGTGGTACACCACGAGCTATGAGCGCGACGTGATCCGCAAGAACGCGCTGGGCAAGTTCGGCGACCTGCTGCTGGCGACCGCGCAGAGTCCGGCAATGATGGTGTATCTGGACAACTGGCTGAGCATCGGGCCGGACTCGCTGGCCAATGGAGTGAACCCGGCGAACCCGCGGTCGAAGCCGGGCAACAAGGGACTGAACGAGAACTACGGCCGCGAGGTGATGGAGCTGCACACGGTCGGCGTGAATGGCGGCTACTCGCAGGCCGACGTGACCAACCTGGCGGCGATCCTGACCGGCTGGACGGTGAACCAGCCGAATCAGGCGGGCGGGTTTCAGTTCGACCCGCAAGCGGCATGAGCCGGGGACGCAAGACGTGGCTGGGGCACACGCGTGGGATACGGGCCTGCGTTTGTGATTCAGGGGACGACGGCGAAGGCTGCGCTGGTGGCGGCGAAAGCCGCGCCGCCGATGGACGATCTCGCGATGGGAATGAACGGGATTGGGATGGGGATGGAGATGGGTGGCGGCGCCGAGCAGAAGGCCATAGCAGAGGCGACTGCGCCGGGCAACGAGGGGATGAAGGAGGGCCTGGAGGCGCTGAACCTGCTCGCGCACAGTCCGCAGACGGCGCACTTCATCAGTTGGAAGATTGCGCAGCGGTTTGTGGCGGACGATCCGCCGCCGGCGCTGGTGGACCGCATGGCGAAGACTTTTCTTGCGTCGGACGGCGACATCAAGGAGGTGCTGCGCACGTTGGTTGCGAGCCCGGAGTTCAACTCGAAGAAGTATTTTCGCAACAAGGTTAAGACGCCGATGGAGTTCCTGGCCTCGGCGTACCGCACCACGCTGACCGACCCGTCGAACCCCGGCGCGCTGGTGAACAGATGCGGGCGATGGGGATGGGGCTCTACCAGGCGCTGCCGCCGACCGGCTACTGACATCACGGCGGACAAATGGATGAATACGAGCGCGCTGGTGGACCGGCTGAACTTTGCGTTGCAATTGACGACCAACCGTCTGCCCGAACAGAAGTTCGATGGGGCAAAGGTGGTGGCGCTAGGACTGTTGAGCGAAGAGCAGCCTCCTATGCAGACGGAGAAGCAGACAGGTACAGATGCGGCGCTGAAGATTCTGCAATCGACGATGATCGGGGGCGAGGTGTCGGCGAAGACCAATGAGCTGATGCATCAGCAGATTGCGCAGTGGACGGCGCAGGCGAATCCGCTGGCGGGCGGTGCGGGCGCACAGGCGGGATTGCAAGTCGGCACGCAAAGTGCGGGGCCTGACGAACTGTTGAACCGGATGGCGGCGCTGGTGATGGGATCGCCGGAGTTCCAGATGCGGTAAAAAGTTGCCAGTTGCAGGGTGTTGGTCTATGGCTACAGGCCGGCGAAGAGGTCGGTGGTGTGGACGGCGGGCTGGGGGTGGGGCGTGGCGGCAAGTACGTAGTGTTCCTGGCCGGCGCGCTTCTGGAAGAAGGACTGGAAGCGTTCCATCAGAGGAAGCTGCGAGGTGTGGGCTCGGAAGGCTTCGAACTTGCGCTGCTCGACGCGGCTGACGTCGAGGGTGACGGTCCAGGGAGCGGGTAGTGGCGAGGGCCGGCCGGGAAAGAAGAAGCTGGTGGTGGTGTAGTAGAGGCGCTGGGCGGAGTGGATGGGGCCCAGGTCGGGGAAACGCTTGGCCGCGGCAGCCCAGTGGAAGGCGGCGGTGGTGAAGAAGGAGACCATGCAATGGTCGGCGTGGGTGTTGCCCCCGCCATCGCCGCCGAAGGTGAGTACGACCTGGGGGCGATAGGCGCGGATGCGTTGGACGAGCAGAGCGGCGGCCTGGGAGAAGTTGGCGAACTCGAGCTGGGCGTCCTGGTAGTCGAGCACCTCATGGTGGGTGACGCCGAGAATCTTGCAAGAGGCGGCGAACTCTTCGCGGCGCATGCGGCCCAGCTCGGCGGAGGTAGCAGCAGTGCCGCGGTTGGTGGCGGCCTGGCCGTCGGTGAAGCAGAGGACGGACGTCTCGATGCCACGCTCGGCAGCTAGCATGAGCGCCCCGCCGAAGCCGAAGCACTCGTCGTCGGGATGGGCGGTGACGCAGAGGAGTTTGAGCGGGGATTTTTCGGTCATGGATAGATTAAGGGTAACGCATGGGGGCTGTTTTTATTGGATGATTCAGGGCGGGTGAGTGCTTCACGGAAAATATCAGACAAAAACAAAATGCGGGGATCCTTCACTCCACTCAGGATGATAGCAAGAGGGGGAGAGATGGAGGGGAGCAGGCCCTAACGGGAGCGAAGGAGAGGCGGTGGAGCGGGGTGGGGCCGAGGGCGTTGAGGGCGCGGCGGTGCTGCGCGGTGGCGTATCCCTTATGCGCGGCGAGGCCGTAGCCGGGGTGCGCGGCGTCGAGCATGCGCAGGAGGCAGTCTCGATGGACTTTGGCGACGACGGATGCGGCGGCGATGGAGAGTGAGAGGGCGTCGCCGTAAAGGAGGCGGGTCTGCGCGCAGGGGTGAGGCAGGGTTGAGAGATCCAGGCACATGGCGTCGATGAGCAGGTGGTCTGGCGCGATGGGAAGGGCGCGGACAGCGGCCAGCATGGCAAGGCGCGTGGCCTGGTAGATGTTGACGCGGTCGATGGTGGCGGCGTCGATCTCGGCGATGGCGAGGGCGATGGCGGTGGAGCGGATGAGGCGGTCTAAGGCTTCGCGCTGCGCGCGCGTGAGCTGCTTGGAGTCCTTGAGGCCGGCGGCGGCGAGCGGGGTGAGATGTTCTGGCAGGATGACGGCGGCGGCGACGACAGGGCCAAAGAGCGCACCGCGCCCGACCTCGTCCACGCCCGCGATGGAGCGGAAGCCGTCGAGTCGCAGGGCGTGTTCGTGCTCGCTGGAGCAGACCAGAAGCTTGAGCATGCGCTGCTTGGCGCCGGCCACGGAGATGGGCTGCGCATGGCGAAGAGCGGGAGTGCTGGAGATAGCTGAAACAGTGTCCATACCTGGGTACGAGCTTATTACTGTTAACAGTGGAAAAATACGTGGATTGGGAGGAAGCAGTTGATGTATTCTCTGGGCACGGCGTGGGCCTCGCTCAATATCTCCGCGAGACTATTCAGGTTTACGTCTGCCAGTTGCAGACCGCGTAGAGAACGATTCGGTCGAGGGGTATGTTTATGCTCATCGCGAAGGCTTTGCCGGTCCGCAGACCGCTGGTTCGCACATCCAATTGCACACGCAAGGCGATTGTGCGGGTGGCGGCAGGGCTCGCCCTGGGGACGCTGGGTTGGATGACGGGCGCCGAATGCGCGGCGGCGCAGACGTCTAACAGCACAGCTACTGCTCCAGCTACGGCCAGTTCGCAACTGGATGCGCGAGCTTCCGCGAAGGCTAAAGCGCTGGCTATTGCACAGGCACAGGCCGCTGCACAAGCTGCTGCCGCTGCGCAGGCGAAGGGCAAGAAGGGCAAGCAGGTCACACCGGTCAAAACGGTCACGCAAGTCACGCCGGCTACACAAGCCACGCCGGTCAAGCAAGCCACGCCAATCACGCAAGCAATGCCGGTGACACCAGCAACGCCGGTTAGACAAGTCACGCCGGCCATGCAGGCAACGCCGGCGACGCCAGCCACGCCAATTAGGCAAGCAACGCCAGTCTCGCAAGTCAATCAGAGCAAGCGAGCCAAGCCCCCTAAGCCCCCTAAAGGGGCCAAAAAAGTTTATACGGGCCCCGACACGGTGGAGGTCCTGCCCCCGAAGCCGATGCTGAATGAAGAGGGTAAGCAGCGCGTGGACCCGGACGGGAACCTGATGTTCTATCCGGTGGTGCAGCAGATCCGCGATAAGAAGGGACACCCGGTCTTCGACAGGGCCGGCAATCCGGTGTTTCAGACTGCGAACAACATGGGGTACGACGAGAAGGGCAAGAAGATCGTGGTGAAGAAGGAGAAGCAGCCGAGGATGACTCCGGTCTCGATCCGATCCGGGACCCTGACCGTGGATGGGTGGACGAACAAGGCACGCATCAACTTCAACATTCCCGATCTGAAGTACATCTATGTGTACGTGCCAGGAATCGGAACCACGATTGTGTCACCCGGCCAATTTCCGGGGGCGACGGAGCAGGCTGGGGCGTTCAAGGACAATACACTGCGGGTCACGGTGGAAGGACATCCGATCGAGCTGACATCGGAGAGGGAGTTGCTTGGGAGGAGATCGCAGAAGGCATGGGTGGCCGTGGACCGGGAGTTCGTGCTGCCGACCAAGTATCCGACTGTTGGATATGGGATGACGATGCAGGCCCCCTATGTATGGCCTGGATCGAAACAGGAGGGCGTGGAAGCCGGCGTCAACATGAAAAAGGCGCCTCCACTACCGCCCGATATGCTGGCGGCACCGCTGTCGCCGTGTCCGACGGGGATGATACGCAAGATAGGGCCGCCCGCTCGACCGGGGCAGATCGAGCCGGAGCAGCCGTGCGTTCCCATCCCGACACGAGCGGTTTCGACCGATGCGGCGAATACTTCTCCTAGCAATGTGGAGACTTCGTCAACCAATCCCACGCAGCCACCGCAGTAGAGTTATAGCAGCATGAAGAAGGCCACGAGGAGAATCCCTTGTGGCCTTTGTGCTGTGGGGTGCGTAGAGGATCAGGAGACGCGGGCGACCTCATGCAGGCGGGCAGCCTTGCCGCGCAGACCGCGCAGGTAGAAGAGCTTGGAGCGGCGAACCTCGTAGGAGCGCAGCTTCTCGATGCTTGTCGACGACCTTGGAGTTGTAGGGGAAGATGCGCTCGACGCCCTGGCCGAAGCTCATCTTGCGCACGGTGAAGGTGCCCTGCGGGCCCTTGTTGGTGGCGATCACCATGCCCTCAAAGGCCTGGAGACGCTCTTTTTCGCCCTCGTGGATCTTGACCTGGACGCGGACGGTGTCGCCGGGGCCAAAGGCGGGGTGGTCGGTCCGCTCAAGTTTGGCGGCCAGCTTCTGCATAATCGGATGTATGGACATGGTGGTTTCCTGTTCGAGTGTCGAAGCTATAGTTTACACGAAGACGGAGCTTTTCGCGCGTAGGATTATGAGCGACGCACGATGAGGGCGGACTTCGATTGGAGGGAGCGGTGATGATTCGGCGATGCGGAGAGAAGGACTTCAAGGCGATATGGAGCATCATCAACGATGGCGCGGAGGCGTATCGCGGAGTGATTCCGGCGGACCGGCTAGGCGATCCGTATATGGGACCGGGAGAAGCTGGCCGAGGAGATTGCCGATGGGGTTGCGTTCTGGGGGTACGAAGAGGAGGGCGAGCTGGCGGGCGTGATGGGGATTCAGGATGTGCAGGACATGACGCTGATCCGGCACGCGTATGTGCGGACCGCGCGGCAGGGGAAGGGGATCGGAGCCAGGCTGCTGGCGCACCTGCGCGAGATGGCGGGCGGGCCGGTGCTGATTGGGACATGGGCGGACGCGTCGTGGGCGATCCGGTTCTACCGGCGGCATGGGTTTGAGGTGGTTACGCCGCAGGAGAAGGACCGGCTGCTGAAGAAGTATTGGAAGATACCGGAGCGGCAGGTAGAGACATCGGTGGTGCTGGCGGATGAGCGCTGGCGAGAGGTGGCGGGCAGGAAGAATTTGCCCCGGTGACGACTCAGCGGATGGGCTGGGTTCGCAAAATATAGGTCGGGCTTTCAGCCCTCTGATCCGGGTGGGGGCTTGTACCTGGGGCTGCGCCCCAGGCTGGTATAGAGCGCGCCGTTGGCGCTTTCGTACAAATAGCCGGAGCAAGAACAAACAACGGCAGAAGCAAGAACAGGCAACTGCAAAAACCAAATGCGGTGATTCTTCGCGGCGCTCAGAATGACAACAAAAACGAGCAACAGACTGAGTCGAAGATAACGGTCACTCTTTAGCTGCCTGTTTCAAGGCCCATTGCTCTGCCCGATCTTCGTCGACTAGCCGTTCTACGTCCTCAGGTCCGTATCCGTTATGACCGCGCGCTCTCCCCTCTGCATTGGACTCTTCCAAGAGAGCGCGTAGGTGTTCTGCTCTGTAGACGCGGAAGGCCTCGCGGAAGAGTTCGCTGGTGGTGCGGCTCTCGCGCGCGGCGAGGCGTTCGACCTGATCGGCGAGGTCGGGAGGGAAGCTGATGGTGAAGGTGCGGGTTGTTCCGGCGCGCGGGCTCATGGGATTATCTTATATCGTGGGACATCGTAAGACAATATCTTATTGCTGGATTGCTGCTGGATGGAGTGCCGAGTCTCGTGCAAACAACAGAGATTCTGGCTACGCCAGAATGACGACTTCATGAGGGCTACGCCAGAATGAAGACTCTCAGGGGATGGGCTGCACTCAGGAGGGCAGAGGGTCAGTGAATCCGAGGGTGGCGAGGAAGGCGCGGTCGTCGGGGGTGAGGGGGGCGCGGGCGAGGAGGTCGGGACGGTTACGGAGGGTCTTGGCGAGGGCGGCCTGACGGCGCCAGCGGCGGATGGAGGCGTGATCGCCATTGGCGAGGACCTCGGGGATGGAGGCTCCGCGGAAGTCGGCGGGACGGGTGTAGTGGGGGTAGTCGAGGATGCCGCCGGAGCCATGGGTGGAGCGGGGAACGCCGTCGGGGGTGAGCGTGTCGGCTGGATCGTCGCCGGCCCCGAAGCTCTCGTAGCGTGCCGAGTCGGCATGGCCGAGGACGCCGGGAAGGAGGCGGACGGTGGCGTCGAGGACGACGGCAGCGGCCAGCTCACCGCCGCTGAGGACGTAGTCGCCGATGGAGAGTTCCTGGTCGGCGAGGAGGTCGGCGACACGCTCGTCTACGCCCTCGTAGCGGCCGCAGATGAGGACGACACGGTCGAGCATGGCGAGGCGGTGGGCGGTGGCCTGGGTGAAAGGTTTTCCCTGCGCGGAGAGCAGGATAACGGACTGGCGGGTGAGGTCGCGGGTTGGCTTGGGCGCGATAGAGGTTCCTGATCTATCACTATCATTTTTCCCAGTATCTATCAGATTATTATGCTCATTGTTATCGCGTTTTTTATGTTCTGGGCTGGATGGCTGGCCCAGCGATTCCACGCAATCGAAGATGGGTTGGGGCTTGAGGACCATGCCTTCTCCGCCTCCGAAGGGACGGTCGTCGACGGTGCGATGGCGGTCGTGGGTGAAGTCGCGCAGGTCGTGGGTGACGACCTGGACTGCGCCGGTGGCGATGGCCCGGCTTAGGATTCCGTGGTCGAGCGGGCCGGAGAAGAAGTTGGGGAAGAGGGTGAGGATGTCGAAGCGCATGGTCATTTCCCGAGGGAGGCGCGACTGGCCTGAATACTGCTTTGGATGTTGAGTTCGGCGAGGCCTTCGGGCAAGGCCATGTGGATGGACTTTGCGGCAGGGTCGAGCGCTACGAGGAAAGCGCGTGCGAAAGGGATGAGCAGCTCGTTGCCGGAGGGGGTGGCGAGGACGAGGAGCGGTGCAGCGTCTTCGAGGCGGCGCGCGCCGTCGGGGGTGGTGGGGAACTGGACGCCGGTGACGGTACCAAGGGGCTGGTCGCGGTCGTAGAGGGTGCAGCCGATGAGGTCGGAGACGTAGGCGGTGTCAGCTTCGAGGGGTTTGCGTTCGGCGAGCGGTACGAGGACCTCGGAGCCAGCGAGTTGCGCGGCCTGTTCGATGCTGTCAATGCCTGCGAAGCGGAGGACGATGCGGCCAGCGTTGCGGCCGACGGGGAGCCAGAACGAGGCGACCTCGGCGATGCGGGCCGAGGGAGAATCGGCGGAGGCAGAATCGGCTACTCCAGGCGGAGCGAGCCAGACGCGCGGCTGGCTGAGAAAGCGCTCTGGGAAGTCGGTGAACAGGTCGGCAAGCACCTCTCCTTTACGCCCTTGGGGCCGAAGGATGCGTGCCAGCACAATCCATTGCGAGGCGGATTCCATGGGCTCCATGTTAGAGCATCTCTCGAATACACGTGGAATCGGGAAAGTGTAACAAGGTGTTTATTCATGATGGAAAAGCCACTCGACTGCTGCGATTTCCATCAACACCAGTCCGAGAGATGCGCAACCCTGCCGAGCATTGACGATAGGGGAAGGCTGGGCGGAGCGTATGGAGCCGGCGGGTCTACGGTTGCTGGCCGTCGTCGTCCTCGTCGTCGTCCTCCTCGACGATGTCGAGCGAGAAGCGATGGTGCAGCTTCATGCTGGCAGCGCCGAGTATGGTGCGCAACGAGCGCGCCGTGCGGCCCTGTTTGCCGATCACCTTGCCGATGTCCTCTGGTGCGACGCGGACTTGCAGGATGGTGGAATCGTGGTCCTCAATCAGTTCGACGGAGACACCATCCGGAAGATCGACCAGTGCCTGGACGATCTCAAGAATGAGATGCTTCATCTTCTCGGTCGATTGGCCGTTTGCCTCGGGAGTAGCTTCGTTCATCACAGACACCTCTTGGGAGTATGCTGCGCCGGCTTGATTCATCCCATTGCCTCAATCTTGGTTGAGATTCCTGGGGAAAAACCACTGCAACCGGTACAGACCCGTGTCGCGTTTTGGAGAGATTGAAAGCGTGACACGCAGGCCGCCTGGTTTGGAAACGACCCTGCGAAAAGTGTACGTGAGGAAAGAGAAAAAAAAGCAGGAAACACAGCAGTTAGCAACATCTTTAGGCACTGGAAACTGGTTACTTGATAACTAAATAGTTAACAGAGGGATGCTCTGCGAATGGCAGACGTAGCTAGGCGGCGGGGGCAGGCTCGGCGTCCGGTTCCGTGATTGGTGGGGTGGCCGATTCAACAACCGATACAGATTCAGCAACGGGTGCAGCGACCGTTTCAGGAACTGGCGCGGCATAGAGCTTTTCGACGCGATCGGAGAGCAGGGCGCCATTGCCGAGCCAGAAACCGATACGGTCTCGCTTGAGGTCGAGCGATGCGGGAGTAGTGCGCGGATTGTAGGTGCCAACGACTTCGACGGAACGACCGTTGCGTGCGCGGTCCTTCTCGATGACAACGACTCGGTAGTGGGGTTGCTTGCGGGCGCCAACGCGCGCCAGACGGATCATCAACACTTAGGAAATCCTCTCCATGAAAACGAATTTTGCGGGCGAAGGGTGGCGCGGTCCAAAGCATTCGAGCCGGAACCGCGCTTCACACAACCCTGCAACTAAGTATGGCGGAGTTTGCGGTAAATCGCAAATCCGTGCCGGCAGTGAGATCTCCCTTGTCCGTTTATTTTTCGTCGCGCAGCAGAGCGACGGCGGCCCAGATGACAGGCGCCTGGCCATGCAGGTTGCCGGTCTCGCGGGGACGGTCGAGGTAGTACTGCATGTTGTCCCTCTTGCCGGTGCCGGTACATATCTGAGTGACGTCCTTGTTCTGATCGACGTAGCCGACCACGCCGATCCAGGCGCGTCGCGCGGCGGGAGCGTAGGTGGGTGCATCCAGCCAGCCGTGCTTGACTCCGGTGATCATGGCGAAGGCGAACATGGCGGTGCTAGAGGATTCCGGCCATGCCTCGGGATGGTCGATGAGCTCGCGCCACATGCCGTCCGCACCCTGATACTTGAGCAGTCCGGCCATCATAAGTTTGTAGCCGGCCATGATGCGCGCGCGGTCGGGATGATTGGCGGGCAGAGTGCGCAGCATCTCCGCCATGCCGGCGGCGAACCAGCCGTCGCCGCGTCCCCAGTAGTATTTGACATCGGGCGCGTGGAAGAAGAGGCCGTTGGGCTGCTGCAGACGGTCGAGATAAGCGACCATCTCGTGCGCGTCGCGGTCGAGATATTTGCGGTCGCCGGTGGCGCGGTAGGCTTCGAGCTGCAGCATGTTGAGCATGTACATGTCGTCGACCCAGAAGCGCGTCTCGGGCGAGAGGCCCTGTAGATTGTCGAGCGGCACGACCGCTTCGGGGTAGGTGACGTCGGGCGTCGGCGGCGCCCACTGGCGGTCTGCCCAGGATTGGCCGAGCTGCAGATACTTCGGATCGTAGGTGGGCAGGCCCTTGGTCTGGATGGCGATCTCCAGCGGCATGACGCCGAAGATGGAGTCGTCCACATGGTGGCGCTGCGGCTGGCGGCCCGTGCCGCCGGGCAGCATTGGGTTGAAGAGGGTGATGAGGCGGTCGCGCAACCCGTCGTCATGGGTGAGGGCAGCAAAGGTCATCGCTCCATAGAAGGTGCATACATACGGATAGCCGGAGAAGCGCGCGCCTTGCGTGCCTGTGACGAAGTGCTCGGAGAGCGCCTTGCCGACCTCGGCGGGCGAGACGCCGGGCGGCCAGGTGGTGAGGTCTCCGGGCGCAACGGGAGCGGGTTGTACATACGGGACTTCAGGGCGGCGCGGCGGCATGGCGCCATTCGCGCCGGGAGCACCGGGTGCGGCGGCGGGTGGTGCGGCGGGCGTGGGCGGAGCCTGTGCGGGCAATGTGGCGGCGGCGAGCAGAAAGGATGCGCAGAGGAGCGGGAGGGATCGGAGGTTCATGGGTTCACCTTTGCAATTTGGGTGGGGCAGTCTCGGTCAACCAGTCTACTCGGGGAGGGGGAGGATGGGCAATTGCGCACTTTCGTTGCTCTCCCATAGACGATTGCGCGGTAGAATTGCGATAGCGAGGCGGCGATGGACTGGACAGGATGCGAGCTGGTGGAGCGGGTTGAAGGACGGTGTTCCGGCAGACCTACCGTTGTGGGTACGCGGATCTTTCCTGAGACAATCGTTGGAGATTACGATCTTGGATCGCCTCTGGGGGAGATTCAGGAGAACTATCCCACGCTTTCTCTGGATACGATCAAGGGGCTCATCGAATTTGCACATGCACGCCGCCGGTCGGCTGCATGAGGGTTTTGCTGGACGAAAACCTTCCGCATAAGCTACGCACTAGCCTGGCAGGGCATGATGTGATGACGGCCGCATACATGGGCTGGAATGGCATTGCCAACGGACGGCTGCTATCGATTGCAGAGCGCAACGGAATCGACGTGCTGGTTACCGGGGACAACAACATTGCCTACCAGCAAAACATGGCAGGTCGCGCAATATCGGTAGTCACGCTCTCGGCGACGAAGTGGATGATCCTTAGGACGAAGTTACCGGCAATCCAAGACGCGATACAAAATGCCAAGCAGGGATCGTTTCAATTTGTGGACTGTGGCGATCCCAGCGAATAGTGGCTGTTGCACAGCGACCGCCCATCATTTATGCCAGTGGGTGGGCCAGTTGAGGTAGCGGGTGGCGGCCTCGTGGATGGCGGCGGCGGAGGTGGAGAAGCTGGCGGCGACGTGGTGCTCGAAGCCGTTGAGGCAGATGTAGCGGAGGAGTTCCTGCATGTTGGGGATGTGGACGACGCCGGCTCCGCCGAAGGTGCTGAGCGGGTCGTCGGTGAATGCTCCCTGGCCGACGTAGCCCTTGATCTGGCCGGCGAAGTCGTCGGTGGAGAAGCGGGCGAAGGACATGGGGCCGGCCTTGACGCGGCCGTCGAGCGTGCCGTGAGTGTTCTCCTTGCCGACCGTGCCGGCGATGATGAGCTGGTAGTCCATCTTTACGCCGGGATTGAAGAAGTGTTTGGGAAGGTTGGAGCAGTGGAAGCAGACTGCCTTGTCGGGGTCGGCGCCGTAGTTATTGTTCCAGTCGAGCAGGGCGGAGGGCGTCTGGCTGGCGAGGGCGAGGGCGTGCATGGAGAGCGTGCCGAGGGTGTCGACCTCGCAGGCCGAGGCGAAGAGATTTTCGCTCATCATGGACATGACGGTGCAGGGAACGATGCCGAGGAACTCCTCGATGCTGGTCCAACACTGGACGGAGGTGACGGTAAGCTCGGAGGCCGCTTTCCAGGCGTCGATGACCGTGCCGAGTTTGGCCATTTTCATCAGCGCGGCTTCGGGCGTGGAGCCGACAGGGATGTATTTTTTGATGGCGGCGAGCTTAGCTTGCGCTGCGTCGTCGGTGTCCTTCATGCGGGAGATGCGGCCCATGACTTCGCTGAGGTCGAGGGTTTCGACGGTGATGCCGCTGCGCTCCAGTAATTTTTCGCTGTAGCGGACAGTGTTGAAGGCCGTTGGGCGCGCGCCGATGGCGCCGATGCGGAGGTTCTTGAGGCCGCGAACGATGCGGCAGACGGCGGCGAACCAGGCTAAATCGTTTTTAAATTCTGCGGAGTTGGGGGCTTCGGTGTGCAGCGTGGTGAGCGAGTAGGGGATGCCGTACTGGGTGAGGTTGTTGCAGATGGACATCTTGCCGCAGAAGCTGTCGCGGCGGTGGGCGATGGACATCTTGGCGGGCGCGTCGGGAGTGGCCTGAATGAGCACGGGGACGCGTAGATCGGCGAGACGGATGGCGTCTGCAAGGCCGCGCTCTTCGCCGAAGTTGGGCAGGGTGATGATGAGGCCGTCGAGGGCCTCGGCATGAGACTTGAAGAGTGCGGCACACTTTTTGGCGTCTTCGTAGGTCTCGACCGCGCCGTGGGCGGTGACTTCAGGCGTGAGGACGATGGGCTTGATGCCGGCGGCTTCCAGTGCGGCGATGATTTCGAGACGGCCCGATGTGGCGAGGTGCGAGGGGAAGAATCCGCGATTGCCTACGAGGACTCCCATGGTCATTTGCTTGGACATTGCTTGATGCTCCTTGGCCTATTTTTGCTGGACACAATTAGTACATTAGTCTTTGCCGGGGCGGAAGCGAAGGGTGTAGAAGAGGCCGAAGGCGGTCATGAGGAGGCCCCACCAGAAGGCGGGATGGAGGTTGGCGAGGACGGTCGAGCCGGGATGCCAGAACTCGACGATGCCCTGGCCGAGGATGATGGCGCCGCTGGCGAGGGTGAGGACGCCGACGAAGAACCAGATGGAGAGCCTTTGCTCGGTGCTGGGATCGACGTGGTGTGTGGTCATGGGGTGCTCCTTGGGTGCCTGGACTAACTTATAGGTCGGGCTTTCAGCCCTCTTGCTCTTTCTCCGAACATTTGTCCTGGGGCTGCGCCCCAGGCTGGTATAGATCGGGCCGTTGGCCCGCAGTACTGTTCTTGGCCCTTTCCCTGGGGCTGCGCCCCAGCTAGCAAGCTCGCCGGGGACCCCGTACGCCCCAGGCTGGTATAGATCGGGCCTACAGCCCGCAGTACTGTTCTTGGCCCTTTCCCTGGGGCTGCGCCCCAGCTAGCAAGCTCGCCGGGGACCCCGTACGCCCCAGGCTAGGATAGCTCGGGCCGTTGGCCCGCAAAGGCGAAATGCGGGGATTCTTCGCTGCGCTCAGAATGACAACTTCATAATTCACTTACCAGAGCCAGAGGTTGAGGATGAAGAGGACGGTGGCGACGACGATGGCCCAGAAGATGGGCTTCTCGAAGAGGTTGGTTGAGCCGTCGTGCGGGACGACGGTGGAGCCGTAGACCAGGCCAGTGAGCTGCGATTCCGGCGTGGGCTTGGTGCAGTAGCTGACGACAACGGTGACGGCGACGCAGATGAGCCACGACCAGGCCGCGCGGTAGAGGTTCTCTGCCATGGCCTGCACGCGCAGGATGGTGTCCGCAGAGGCGTGGGGCTGCAGGATCATGAAGCGGATGTTGGCCTTGTTGAGACGCACCATCTCCCACATGACGACCGAGGCGGCGGTGCCTGAGAAGAGGCCCCAGAAGCCGCCGGCCTTGCTGGCGCGCTTCCACAACATGCCGAGGATGACGGTGCCGAAGAGCGGCGCGATGAAGAAGCTGAAGAGCTGCTGCACGTAGTCCATGATGCTGGCCGACTTCATCACCAGGTACGCCGTACCGACGGAGACAGCCATACCGAGGATGGTGGACCAGCGGCCCATGGAGACGTAGTGCGAGTCGCTGGCTTTCTTGTTGATGTATGCGCCGTAGATGTCGTAGGTCCAGACGGTGGAGAAGGCGCTGACGTTGCCCGCCATTCCCGACATGAAGCCGGCGACCAGCGCGGTGATGCCGAGGCCGAGCAGGCCGGGACCGAGGTAGCGGATCATCATGAGGGGCAGAACCTGGTTGTAGTTGTACGCCCCGTGGTGGAGGACCATATCGCTGCCGTCGGGGTAGAGCTGGATGAGATGGCCTGAGGAGTCCTTCAACAGGACCAGCGCGAGCAGGCCGGGGAGGATGACGAAGAAGGGAACGAACATCTTGAAGGCCGAGCCGATGATGGGCGCGAGGCGCGCGGAACGAAGGCTGTTGGCGGAGAGGACGCGCTGGACGACGAGGAAGTCGGTGGTCCAGTAGCCGAAGCTGATGACCCAGCCTAGGCCGAAGACGATGCCGGTCCAGTGGACTCCCATCGGGTTGGCGGCGAAGCTGCCGGTGGTGGACCAGAGGTGGGTGTAATCGGAGCCCATGCGGAGGGTGATTTGGGCCATGAGATTGTGCCAGCCGCCGGCTTCGATGAGGCCGAGGATGGGGATGAGCATGGCCCCCGCCCAGATGAGGACGAATTGAAGAACCTCGTTGATGATGGCGGAACGCAGGCCACCAAGCATGACGTAGATGGCGACGGTGATGGCGCCGACCCACATGGAGAAATTGATGTTCCAGCCGAGGACGACCTGCATAACGGCGGCCATGGCGTACATGTTGACGCCGGACATGAGGATGGTCATGAAGGCGAAGCAGACGCCGGAGAGGCCGCGCGCTCCTTCGCCGAAGCGGAGTTGCAGATAACCGGGGACGGAGTGGGTCTTGGAGATGTAGTAGAAGGGCATCATGACGATGCCGAGGAAGAGCATGGCGGGGATGGCGCCGATCCAATACCAGTGGGTGGCGAGGATGCCGTACTGGTAGGCCGCTCCGGCCCAGCCCATCAGCTCTAGCGAGCCGAGGTTGGCGGAGACGAAGCTGAGTCCTGCGATCCAGGCGGTCATCTCGCGCCCAGCCAGGAAGAACTGCTCGCTGGTGTTGGCCGCGCTCTTCACATAGAAGCCAATGAAGATGACCATGGCGAAGTAGAGCAGCAGGATGGCGACGTCGACCGGGGCGAGGTGGGTCAACTGGGTGGAGGCGAGCAACATCATGGCGGGTACCGGAGCAACAGGCATTAAGGCAGCGGGCATCGGATTTTATTCGTCCATTCTTCCGGCTTTGTCGGCGTGTCTGGCCGGTCTGTTCGGTTCCGAGAGCGATATTGCGGACGTAGAAAAATATACGCACTTCGGTGTGCGCATGTCATGCGATACGGGAGATGGGCCTGTAACGAGAGGTCTACGCGGAGTGCGCAGCGGCCGCCGGAATTGCCACCGGCCAGAGGGTCTCGGCGGCGACGAGGACCAGGGCGATCCAAAAGAGGTCGGCGACGAGCAGATGGAGGAGTTGCATCCATGCGGGCGCGAGCAGAACGACGTCCGTAATTCCCAGTGCGAACTGGAGGCCAAGCAGGATGAGGAGTAGGTTTGCGAGGCGCTCGCGACCGGCGTGCTGTGCGGGCATCTGACCAGGGACTGCCCGGCGCGATTGGGCGGCCAGCCAGAAAGCGAAGAGGGCGGCGACAAGCGCAAGAGCGGGATGGACGAGGCGCAGGCGCAGCAGCCAGGGAGAGCCAGCGGCGAAGTCCTGCGTAAAGGAGGCTTGCAGCGAGGCGGCGGGGAAGAGCGTGTCGCCCAGCGCGGCGATGGAGCCGGTAATTCCGACGAAGATGGTTGTGACGAGGCCCTCCATCACGCCGACGAAACGACGCGTGAGGGGAAGATCGGCCCAGCGCTGACGGGTGGAGAGGAAGTGTGCGGTCAGGGTGAGGGCGGCCATCAGAAGCAGCGTGTTGCCGAGGTGGATAGAGAGCAGAACGATGCGCCCAGAGGACTGGTTGCCGGTGACATAGCCGAGTTTGACCAAAAGCGCTCCGAGGAGCGCTTCGTTGAGCAGAAGAAGGGATGAGACGACGGCGAGCGCGCGCGCAGCCTGGCCCTTGAGTGTGGAGCGGAAGATGCATACCAGAAGCGCGAGGATGAGGAAGGCGGAGCCGCCCACCATCATTCTATGGGTGAACTCGATGACGGTGTGGAAGCCGGGCGAGACCGGAATGACCTGGCCGTTGCAGAGCGGCCAGTGGTTTCCGCAGCCCGCGCCTGAACCGCTGGCGCGCACCAGCGCTCCCCAGACGATGACGAGGACGTTGTAGAAGACAACGAACCATGCGAAGCGCGGAAGGAGTCTGTTGGGAGGGGCCGGATTTGCAGAGGCTGAGGACATGAGTCGATTCTTTGCAGCGATGCGTGGAGGCTGTAAGCAAATCGCACCGTTCAGCCTAGATGATGGGGGCGATCAGCAGCGCGGTCTGGCTGCCATTTGCCTGCGTAGCCAAAACATGCACCTGCACACCTTTGCTGTAATCGAACTTGAAGTTGGTGACGACGCCGGTCTCCGTGTCGGCCACGGTTTTGGCGTCGATGGTGAACGTCTCTTCTCCACCCTTGCTGTTCTGGATGGTCAGCAGATGGGCGCGGCGGTCGAGTTTGACGATCTTCCCAATGCTCTTTACAAAAGGTCCGGCTCCCACATCGTGCAGGGCCACCACGGTGCGCACATCGCCTAGGTAGTAGTAGTAAACGATGACATGGGCCTGCAAAGTCGTGAATTTGTCCGCGGCAGTTGCATCGGCACTGACGCTCTTGTCGAAGTTCATGGAGATGCCCGGCTTGGTCCATACGAAGCTTCCCGCGGAGCCATCATCGGTTTCGACATCCGTCATTTGAATTTTTGGATGGATGGTGGTGACGGTTCCCGAGGCCGCATGAATCATCTGCTGAGCGTGCGAGATGGTGGCGGTCAGGGAAAAACAAGTTGCGAATAGTACAGATCTCGACAGCAGCTTCATGATGGAATTGCTCTCTTTCTGTCTCGTGTTGCCGATTGTGCGGCAGACCCGATCGAGGGCCATGCCACGCCCTAATACTATATCCACAGTCCCCCAGCAAGAGATAGTGACGGATCAGCCGGCGGCGAGTTCGCGGGCGCGCTGGGTGGCCCGTTTGACGGCTTTAATGAGGGTGACGCGCAGTCCTCCCTCCTCCAACTCCAGAATGCCGTCGACGGTGCATCCTGCCGGGGTAGTGACGGCGTCCTTGAGCAGCGCTGGGTGGTAGCCGGTCTCCAGCACCATGCGGGCGGCGCCGTAGGCGGTTTGCGCGGCCAGCAGGGTGGCCACGTCGCGCGGCAGGCCGACGTTGACACCGGCCTCTGCCAGCGCCTCGATGATGATGTAAAGGAAGGCCGGGCCGGAGCCGGAGAGACCTGTGACGGCGTCCATGTGCTTCTCGTCGACCACCACGGTGCGCCCGACGGTGGAGAAGATGCGCTGGGCAAGGGCGATTTGTTGAGCGGTAACGAAACGGCCTGAGCAGAGCGCGGTGGCGCCAGCGGAGAGCAGAGCGGGTGTGTTTGGCATGGCGCGAATGACGGGTAGATCGCAACCCGCCACGTCCTCGATGGAGCGCGTTTTGACCGAGGCGGCGAAGGAGAGCAACAGTTTGGATGGGTTCAGCGCGGGAAGTATCTCTGCGATGAGCGCCGGGACCTGTATGGGCTTTACTCCGAGCAGGATGACGTCGGCCTGGCGGGCAGCGGCGAGGTTGTCGGTGTCGACGTTGACGCCGAACTGCGCCGATAGCGCCAGTGCGCGGTCGGGATGCTGGACGGTGGCGACCAACTGCTCGGGGAGCAGGAGATTGTTCTTGAGGAAGGCCTGCAACAGGATGCCGCCCATCTTGCCGGCGCCAAGGATGGCGACGCGCAGGTTGGGTAGTACAGACGCGGGGACGGGAAGTTCGTAGGTGTCATCGCTCATACCCTCAGGCTACCAGAGTCGGCGAGGAGGGCGGAGGGGGAAATCCGGCGACCATGCAGAGGCTGTGCGCGCCCCCCAATACGGGACGGAATCGAGAGGCGTAAAATTGCGATGGCGACATCATCCGCGCGCAAATAAGGATTCCACTTGGCGCGATTGAGGCATAGGATTTTGCTGTCGATCGTTTCGGCTGACTTCATGGAGGTTTGCAATGCAGAAGCTTCTTTTGGTTGTTCCATCACTGGTGGTTCTTGCACTCATTCCGCATACGTCGCCCGCGCCCCATGCCCAAGCTGCCTATTTTGCGCAGGCTGCGGCTCCCGACCAGGCCGCGCCTCCCGACCAAGCAGCGCCTCCCGATCAGGCCGCAGCTCCTTCCGCACCCGTACCGGACACCAATCCGGTAAAGCCCACAGCTGAATCGCAGGCCCACGCCACGGCGACGTACAAGATCGATTGTGCCATGTGCCACGGAGAGAACGGCAACGGCAAGGGAGATCTTGTGGCCGATATGGGACTGAAGATGCTGGACTGGCACGATCCGGCGACGCTGCAAGGCATGTCGGACAAGGACATCTATACTTTGATCCGCGACGGCAAGGGCAAGATGCCCTCCGAAGGCGACCGCGCCAAGCCGGACGACATCTGGAACCTGGTGATCCTGGTGCGTGGGTTCGCGAAGAAGTAAGGCAGACTGATTATGGGGTGGGCTTCTGCGGGGGGAGCTGGGACTGAATCCAGGCGTTGACCTGGGATTCGAGGATGTCGAGGGGGAGCGCGCCGGAGTCGAGGACGACGTCGTGGAAGGCGCGGAGGTCGAATTTGGGGCCGAGGGCGGATTTGGCGCGGTCGCGTAGCTCCAGGATCTTGAGCTGGCCCATCTTGTAGCCGAGGGCCTGCGCGGGCCACGCGATGTAGCGATCGACCTCGGACTGGATGTTGGTCTCGTCGAGGCTGGAGTACTGGTGGAAGTAGTCGACCATCTGCTGGCGGGTCCAGTGCTGGGAGTGGACGCCGGTATCCACCACTAAGCGGATGGCTCGCCACATGTCGGCCTCCAGACGGCCATAGTCGGAGTAGGGGTCCTGGTAGAAGCCGATCTCCTTGCCCAGCCGCTCGCTGTAGAGCGCCCAGCCCTCGGTGTAGGCGGTGTAGTAGGCCTGCTGGCGGAAGGTGGGAAGGCCGGTGAGCTCCTGCTGAATGGAGATTTGCAGGTGGTGGCCGGGGATGCCTTCGTGGTAGGCGACGGCCTCAACATCGGCCAGGGAGCGGCTGGCGAAGTGATAGGTATTGACATCGACGTTGCCGGGACGCTTGCCGTCGGGCGTGCCCTGGTCGTAGAAGGCCTGAGGCTGATTGGGGGCCAGATAGTCGGGCATGGCGACGACTTCGAGTTTCGCTTTGGGCAGGGTGCCGAATAGCTCGGGCAGGCGAGGCTGCATCTGGGCTATGTATCCCTTGTAGGTTGTCAGCAGGGCGTCGGCGTAGGCGGGGTGAAGTTTGGGGTTGGCCTTGAGCGCGGCGGTAAAGGACGTCTGGTCGGGGAAACCTAATTTATGCACGATGGCGAGCATTTCAGCCTGATCGCGGGCGACCTCGGTGAGGCCGATCTGGTGGATCTCCGCTGCGGACTTATCGAGCGTGGTGGACTGGCGGATGCGGAAGGCGTAGTAGGCGTCGCCGTCGGGCAGCGCGGAGATGCCTGGTTCAGTGCGGCAACCCGGAATATAAGTGACGGAGAGGAACTTGGCGAAGCGCTGGTAGGAGGGCAGAACCTGGGTATTTATGGCATTGAGCACGTCGTCCGAAATGCGCTTGCGGTCGACGGCGGAGATGGACGCTGGAAATTTTTTGAGCGGGAGAGCGAAGGGGCTGTCGGCCGGCTTCTCGGCGGCGATCGCCTGGGTCTCGTCGAGGGCCTTCTGCATGAGGAACTGAGGGGTCGTGCGGTGGTCGTCCAGGCCGGACTGCAGGTTGGTCATGATCTGCGAGAAGGCGGCGGGGACTTTGGCGAGGCGGGCGATGTAGTGGTCGTAGTCGGCGGCGGTGTCGAAGGATGTGTGCTCGACGAGTTGGGGCAGGTCGAGTTGCAAGCCCTCGTACTGGTTGACGGAGATCTCCCACTCCTTGAAGGGGGCGGCCTCCTGGTCTTCGATGAGGGAGCGTAGCATGAGCTGGGCGGAGAGCTGGGCTTGATGCGGAAGGCCGGTAGTGTCGATGGCGGAGAGGCGCTGGATGAAGGCGCGGCCGCGGGCGAGCGAATCGTTGACGGCGCGGGGAGAGAAGTCGGAGAGCTGGTCGTCGTAGCGCTTGTCGCCGAGGAAGGTGGCGTACTCGGGGGAGTGGCTAAGCTTGTCCTGCCATATCTCGTCGAAGAGGCGGGAGAGCTGACGCGAGCGGTCGGCGACGTCCTGTGCGGGGACGGCAGCGGTGGTTGACGCGGAGTTGGCGCCGGGTTGAGCGTGGAGCGCTGTTGCTGCGGCTGCGCAGAGCAGTGATACGATGCAGAGCTTCTTCATGGGAACTTCGAGACCTCGGGCGACGAGACGCCTGCTTCGAGTGTATCGAGGTTGAGGATTTATTGGGGCTATTCGGAGAGGGACTGGGTGGAGACGGAGGCGGCGTCCAACATGCGGTAGAGGGTGGAACGGCTGATACCGAGCAGTTGGGAGGCGCGCAGCTTGTTCCCGCCGCAGCGGGTAAGAACGTCGAGGACGTGCTGCTGGATGACATCGTGCAGGCGTTCGATGTGGACGGCGGGGGACCGGGGGGTGGTGGAGGAGGCGGGATCGACCAAGGCCAGCAGATGACGCGGTTCGACGACGGTGCCTTCGGCGAGAGCGGCGGCCTGGGCGACGACGCGTTCCAGCTCGCGGAGATTGTTGGGCCAGAGGCGCTGCTGGAGCTGTGCCAGAGTGGCTTTGTCTAGCAGCTTGGGGCACTGGTCAGAATCGGCTGCGATCCTGCGCAGCAGCCAGTCGACGAGGAGGGGAATGTCTTCGACACGCTGGCGCAACGGCGGGACGAGGATTTCGACGGCGGAGAGGCGGGAGTAGAGGTCCTGGCGGAACTGTCCTATGGCGGCCAGAACTCGCAGGTCGCGATCGGAGGAGGCGATAATCCGGGTGTCGATCCGGGCAGGCCCGGAACGGAGGAAGTCGCTGGGGCTGGACTGCGGAGGGAGATTGCGGCGCTCCTCACAGGCGCGGATGAAGCGGAAGAGGGCAGCCTGCAGGGCGAATGGAAGCTCCCCGACCGACTCGATGTAGAGGGCGCCACCCTGGGCGGATTCGAGCAGGGAGGCGGCGGATGGCGAGGTTTCGCCGCCGGCAACGGATTGGGCGAGCGAACAGGCGTTGGCGACGATGAATGGGCCGTCGGCTGCGGGCGAGAGGGTGTGAATGGCGCGCGCGACGAGCTGCTTGCCCGAGCCGGTTTCACCACGGAGGAGGGCAGTGCGGAAGTAGGGAGCGATGCGCTGAATCTGCGAGCGCAGGCGGCGGGTGGGCATACTGTCGCCCAGCAGGACTGGGTCTCGCCGATTGCATTGCGTGGCTGAGGCAAGAGTGGGAAAGGAAGATTCCCTACTCTGCACTTCGGAGAATGGCTGCCGAAATGACCCTGCGGAGGTGAATTGGTTGCTCGACATAGCCTGCTGCACTCATCGGCGGGAAAGGGGCTGCAGATGAGTGGGGGACAGGAAAAGGGAAGGGAATCAGATGGAACGAGGCATGGGCAGGCGGTTAGATAATTCTAACCAAGCGAAACCCCGCCCGCTGCGATCCCTCGACGGCCAAAGAGGGGTCTTCCAGTTGATCTGGGGAAGGTATGTGCGGTGAGTTACGCGGCGGTGGCGGCGCAATGAACGTCGAAGGCGCGGGTGAGTTCCTGGGCGATGGCGGGCGCGGTGGAGCTTTCGATGGCCGATCGCTGCATGAGGTAGATGAGCTGTCCGTCGCGCAGGATGGCGATGGCGGGCGAGCTGGGCGGATTGCCGGCGAAGTAATCGCGGGCGCGCTGGGTGGCCTCAGCATCCTGCCCAGCAAATACGGTGAATGCCTGACTGGGGGCGGTGGGGTGTTGCAGGGCCATGCGCACTGCTGGACGCATCTTACCGGCGGCGCATCCGCAGATGGAGTTGACCACCAGTAGGGTGGTTCCGGGCTGGGCCAGCGCAGCATCCACGTCGGCTGCGGTTCTGGCCTCCTTGACGCCGGCTCGGACCAACTCTTCGCGCATGGGAATCAGCATGATCTCTGGGTACATGAAGCCTCCGGGTGAAGCGAACCTGTTGCTGCCTGTTGTCTTATTAGTTGGATGACCTGGGAGGTGCGGCGGATGCAGCGATCTGGCTGTAGGGGGCGATTTGATGCACCATAACACCGACCGCCGGCATGGCGAGCGGAACCGGCACAAGGTGGATCTACACTGCTCCCGGGACAATAGCGATAAGCGGCAACACCGTCACCGTCCTATCTATCTCGCAGGCCGACGCCACGAAAACCACGACCGCCGCGATCACGCTACAGAAGCACAATTACGGTCTACTCGACGTCGGTCGTCGTGACGGGATCGCCCTGTTTCACCTTGATTGTCAGCCCCTTCAGGTCCACGCTGCGCGCATGGTCCAGCCGGAAGCCTCTGTCAGCCGAAATATTGCAGTTCTCAAACGTGACACCCTGGATAGGGCTTCCCGGCAGACCGTGGATGTTGCCGACCGACTGCACATCGCCGGTCACGTTGACGATCTTGATGTTGCGCATGACGGGCAGCGGGTTCGAGTCTGGCAGCCTCGGCCCCACCATGCGCCACTCCATATTCATCTCGAAGGCCTGGCGCGTACCATGCACCACGATGTCCTTGTACGTGATGTTCTCCACCACGCCGCCGCGGCTGGGCTGCGATTTAAAGCGGATGGGCGCCCAGTTGCCGTCGTCGAAGAGGCAGTTCAGCGTGGTCACATTGCGGATGCCGCCGGAGACCTCGCTGCCCATGGCCACTCCGCCTTGGCCGTAGGCGAAGTGCGAATTCTCAATCAGGATGTCCTCGGCGGGCCGGTTGACGCGCAGCCCGTCGGCGTCCTTGCCCGATTTAATGGAGATGCAGTCGTCGTCATCTTCCAGGTAGGAGTGATTGACATGCACATGCTTCGACGACTCGATGTCCATGCCGTCGGAGGTGGGGATGTTGTGCTCGGCTGTGATCTTAATTCCGTCGATTTCGACGTTCTGGCTGTAGAGGACCCACAGGCACCAGGTCGCCTGGTTGTGCAGGTTCAACCCGGAAATTTGCACGTCCTTTACGTTTTTGATCGCCATCAGACGGGGGCGACCTCGTTCCTGGCGCGGAGTTGTTGGCAGCGAGGTTGTCGGCGCAGCGGGGGATGGAGTCGCCGCAGGGGCGAGTGCCGAAGCCGGTGCGCCTCCGGTAGCAGATGCCATGGGTCGACGGCCCTGCATCACCCAGTCCTCACCCGAGCCATCGATCATGCCCTCGCCGGAGATGGTAAGGCCGGTGACGCCGTCCGCATTGACGAGTGCTGCGGTGCCGCCGCCGCGAAGGCCGCCGGGCAGTTCCGGAAGCTCGGGGTAGTCGTCGATATTAGTGGTCCCTTTCAGCACGCCGTCCTTCTCCACCAGCAGATTGACACCCTGCTTCAGGAAGATGGAGCCGCTGAGAAAGACGCCCTTGGGAACCACCACGGTTCCACCATTCTTGTTTCCGGCGCACTTGTCGATGGCAGACTGGATGGACTTGGTGTTCACCGTCTTGCCGTCGCCGACTGCGCCCGAATCAGTGATGAGGCAGCGGCGGGTCCGCTTCGGCAGATTGGGCGCGTAGGTTGGGGATCCCTTGACGGCCATCTGCGGAACCACCTCAGCTTCGGCTTCGGCCGTGGTCATGGGAGCCATTGGCGGAGCGGGCCGGCCCGCAGGGGTTGCGGAGGGCGGCGCGGTGACTGTTGGAGTCTGGGCGGCAAGCGGAATGGTCAGTAGCAGGAGGGCGGAGGCGAGGATGTGCCGATTCATGTTCGAGAGCATAACGCACGGAGACGACGCTTGTGAAACATCATCCGGTGGCGCGATGATGGAGCCCCAGAAAAGACCTGACACCAGGCATGAAGCTCAAAAGGCGCGGCGCCGTCCGTGGCTAAGGCGTCAGCGAAGTGTTCCTGATTTATGAGGGGGCCGGTGAGACTATGAGAGTTCGCAGTTAGCGGAATTGATGAGCGCGTGAGTGTAGCCGTGGCCGAACGCGTATGCCTGAAGCTTGCCGGGACCGCCGGGACTGGAAGGCATGTGATCGTGCAGGAAGATCCCTCATAGCCCGTGTTGCGGAAGATGCGCATCGTCTGACCGTGCTGGTTCTCCATCAGGCAGAACTCGAATATCTGGCTGATGTCGCATTCAGACGACGCGGGGAGCGCCCAATGCAGCGATCTGTCGTTATCGGGTCAATTTGAGGAAATGATTGAAGATTCCGCTAGAGAGGATGCTGAAAAAGTCGATATCTCGTCTTGAATCTGTCCTCAGCGGCTAAAGCCGCATTGCAAATAAAGCATCTTACGGCACGGCTGAAGCCGTGCCCTTAACAAAAACAGGGTTTTTCAGACCCTCTGAGGCCCCCTTCTCCCTCCAAAAAGCAAATACGGGAGTATTTCAACAGCCTCTGAAACCCGTCTCCTTCAATACGGGGTGTGCAGAGAATAGCTGGCTGCAAACGGCGGGTTGCTCTACTCTGGAGGCGTGACGATTCAGGAGAACGTGTCGCTGGCGCAGTACACGACGCTGGGCGTGGGCGGTGCGGCGCGCTGGTTTGTGGAGACGGGCGACGAGGAGGAGATACTGGCGGCGGTGCGCTATGCGCGAACGCAGGGTGTGGGGTGCTTCCTGCTGGGCGGCGGCAGCAACCTGCTGGTGAGCGATGAGGGGTTCGACGGGGTGGTGGTACGGCTGACGGGTGAGGCCCCGCAATGGGAAGAGGCGGGCGATGGGACGGGGCGCATTTCAGCGAGCGCGGGGGCGGAGTGGGAGTCGGTGGTGCGGCTTGCGGTGGAAAAGAATGGCGCGGGCGTGGAGTGCCTGGCGGGGATTCCGGGAAGTGTGGGCGGGACGCCGGTGCAGAACGTAGGAGCGTACGGACAGGAGGTGTCGCAGACGATTGTTGGAGTGCGCGCGCTCGATCTGGCGGCGGAGAAGGCGGTGGAGCTGACGAATGCGGAGTGCGGGTTCGGCTATCGGCACAGCATCTTCAACTCGACCGAGCAGGGGCGATATGCGATTACGCGCGTGGAGTACAGGCTGGCGATTGGAGGCAAGCCGCTGCTGGAGTATCGCGATGTGAAGAACTACTTCATGGAGCGCGGGGTTGCGCGGCCGACACTGGCCCAGACGGCTGCGGCGGTGCGAGAGATTCGCGCACGCAAGGGAATGCTGTTGGTTGCGGACGATGCGGACTCGCACAGCGCGGGTTCGTTCTTCAAGAACCCGGTGGTGGCGGTGGATGTGGTGGCGCGGCTGGCTGCGATTGCAGGCTGCCGGGTTGCGGATGTGCCGCAGTTTCCGGCTGGCTGGGGATATGTGCCGGAGGATTGCGCGGTGAAGCTGTCGGCGGCGTGGCTGATCGAACTGGCGGGCTTCGCCAAAGGATTTGCGATGGGGCATGCGGGATTGTCGACGAAGCATGTGCTGGCGATTGTGAACCGCGGAGGAGCGACGGCGGCGGAGATTGTGGCCCTGAGGGACGCGGTGATCGAAGGGGTGCGGGCGCGGACGGGGATCCGGCTGGAACAGGAGCCTGTGCTGCTGGGATTTGCGGCTGGCTGAGGCTGATGTTGGGTGTACCCGTCAATCACTTGGTTTACCTCCCACCCATCGCAAAGGCGCGATGAATGGGGCACCCGCTACTGGAGGGGGTCGAGGCCGTAGGCGGACAAGGCTTGCTGGATAGCGGAGGATCGGAGCCAGTCGAGGAAGGCGTGCGCGTCGTCGCGGTGGGTGGATTTTTTCATGACGACGGCACACTGGCGGATATCCGGGTAGGCTGAGGGCGGCATACGGATAAAGGAGCCGAGTTCTTTCCGTGCGGCGTGGAGGCTGCGGTGAGGGAGATGAAGCCGAGCTGGGCTTTGCCCGACTCGACGAATTGCGCGGTCTGGATCGAGGTCATCGGCGACGACAAGATGCGGCTTGAGTTGGTCGTATAGCTTCATGCTGATGAAGGGCGGCGACAGGGCTGCGATCCCATAGGCGATGTGCTCCGGGTCGGCGATGGCGAGGGACTGGACGCGCGGAGTCGAGCAGGGTGTTTTGGGTGAGCGGCTGAAGAGGGGAGTCCTTGCAGCGCCCAGAGGACGAGAATACCCCGCGCATAGGGAATGGGATCGGGTGAATCGGCCAGGCCGTGGGCGACGATTTGCTTCGGGATAGACGTAGTCGGTGGCAAGGAAGAGGTCGGCGGGATCGCCAGCGAGGAGCTGGGTTGGCCAGTGTGGCGGATGTGCCGTAGCGGACGATCAGATTGATGCCTGTGGCATGGGTGAAGGCTTCGGCAAGCGCGGGCAGGACGGGTTGAAGATCGGCGTCGGCGGCAATGTGAATCTCGCGCGGGGCGGTCTGTGCGTGTGCAGCGGGTAGAGCGAAGAGCAGGCAGAGTGCGGCTTGATAACAGGCAACGGCAAAGGCAAGATGCGGGGTTCTCCGTTCGACTGGCTTTGCCCCGCCAGGGCAGGCTCTCCACTCCGCTGCGCTTCTGTCGGGATGATGGAGTTTGTGGTGATGCGCGACGGATTCTTGGGCAGATTTGTTTGCATGCGATAGGCTAAAGACAAGACCAATGAGTGCGACACATCAACTACGATGCACAAACTGCGGTGTGAGGATTGCCAGCGAGGCGGCGCGCAGCGACTTTCGCTGCCCGGAGTGCAATGGGCTGTATGAGGTGATCTATCCATGGAGCCAGGGATGGAGCGCGGAGAAGACGGCTAGCGCCGAGGTTCGGCTGCCGAATCCGGGCGGGATGCGCCATCTGTGGCAGGAGCGCAAGACCTCGACGATGGCAGTGGACCAGAGCGGTGTGTGGCGCTTCCGCGAGCTGCTGCCCATTGTGCGCGATGTGGACCGCGCAGTGACGCTGCGCGAGGGGAACACTCCGCTGTACGAGATGCCTCGCTGCGCGGAGTTGGCCGGCGTGGACTGGCTGCTGGCCAAGCATCAGGGGATGAATCCGAGCGGATCGTTCAAGGACACGGGGATGACGGCGGCGATGTCGGTGGCGGTGGAGCGCGGCTTCCAGTGGGTAGCGTGCGCGTCGACCGGCAACACTTCGGCGGCGATGGCGGCCTATGCAGCACGCGCCGGGCTGAGATGCATTGTGTTTATCCCCGACGGCAAGATTGCCTGGGGCAAGCTGTCGCAGGCGATGGACTACGGCGCGCTGACGGTGCAGTTGAAGACGGACTTCGACGGATGCCTGAAGCTGCTGACGAAACTGGTGCAAGAGTTTCCGATCTACCTGCTGAACTCAGTAAACCCGTACCGGCTGGAGGGGCAGAAGACCCCGGCGATGGAGTTGGTGGAGCAGATGGAGTGGCAAGTCCCGGAACATATTGTGGCGCCAGGCGGGAACCTGGGCAACTCGTCCGCACTGGGCAAGGGATTTCTGGAGATGAAGCACCTAGGGCTGATCCAACGCCTGCCCAGGATCAGCGTGATCCAGGCGCAGGGCGCGAACCCGCTCTATCGCTGGTTCGGCGACGCCAACCGCGAGATGAAGCCGGTGAAGGCGGAGACGCGGGCGACGGCGATCCGCATCGGCAATCCTGCCAGTTGGAAGAAGGCGTCGCGAGTGATTGAAGAGACGGGCGGATGGTGCGAGCAGGTGAGCGAACAGGAGATTGCGCTGGCCAAGGCGGAGATTGGCGCAGAAGGCGTGGGCTGCGAGCCGGCGTCTGCGGTGACGCTGGCCGGGCTGAAGAAGCTGGTGGCCGCAGGGCGTGTGACGCGCGAGGAGCGGGTGGTGCTGGTGCTGACCGGACATACACTGAAGGACCCGCAGTACACCATCGACTACCACCGCGGCGAGCTGCTGACGGCGGCGGAGATTGCGGGAGCGACCGAAGGTGAGCGGGCGCGGCATGAGGCCCTGCGCAAGCCTCCGCTGGTGCTGGAGGCGGATGAGGCAGTGGTGCTGAAGGCCCTGAAAGCACACATGGCGACAGCCAGCGTGGAGTCTTCGCTAGCGACGCCCGGAAGTTCAGTATGAGTGAGAGTGAGGGGCGAGGGTTGGGCCGAATTACGAGTGGCAATCAAGACGGAATACGACTGCGGCTGCCTGCCACCAGCGCCAATCTGGGACCGGGCTTCGATGCGGTGGGAGTGGCGTTGTCGCTGGGGCTGACCATCGAGGCGAAGGTGAGTCCAACAGCGGAGGGCCCCGAGCTGACGATCGCGGCGACTGGGCGCGATGCGGAGCGCTGCGCGCGCACCACCAACAACCTGATCTTCGAGACCTATCGCGAGGTGTTGCAGGGCGCGGGACTGGCAGTGTCGCCGCTGGATATGCGCATCCACAACGAGATCCCGCTGGGGGTGGGCTGCGGATCGAGTGCGGCGGCGCGGCTGGGCGGAGTGATGCTGGCGAACCACTTTGGCGGGCTGGGCTGGAGCCTGCGCGAATGCGTCGAGGAGGCCACGCGGCGGGAGGGCCATCCCGACAATGTGTCGGCCTGCGCGCTGGGCCATGTCACTGTGTCGGCGGTTGCGGATGGACGGGTGACTTCGGCCACCTGCGGCGAGGGCCTGGGATGGAAGCTGCTGCTGGCGCTTCCGATGGTGAGCCTGGCGACGGAGAAGGCACGGGCAATGCTGCCCGCCGAGTACAGCCGGGCCGATGCGGTGGCGAATGTGCAGCGGACCGCTCTGCTGGTGGCTGCGTTCGCGCTGGGACGGGGCGATCTGCTACAGGTGGCGATGCTGGACCGGATGCATCAGCCGTACCGGATGGAGGCGTGCCCGCTGCTGGCCAGGCTGCTGCCGCTGACAGGCGAAGGTGGCGTGCTGGGCGTGGCTTTGAGCGGGGCTGGACCGGGGGTTCTGCTGGTGGTTGAGGCAGATGCTGCGATCACGGAGATTGCGGAGCGGATTCGCCAGGCGGCCGGAGACGCGGAGTTGGAGATTGTGGAGACAAGCATCGGCGCGGGCGCGAGCGTGGAGTTGGTCTAAGCGGTGGATGACAACTTCGTAAAACCGTCTGACCGATTTGAACCTCGCACTGCACTGGCGCATCTATTATGGGCAGACAGGTTGAAGCGCGCGTTTATGATGGAGACGGATTGAATCTCAAGTTTGAGGAAAGACGCACCTTGCCCGATGGGCGGGGTAGCGGGAGGAGCAAGGGATGGCTGGACAGTTTGTGACGGCGGTAAGCGACGCGGAGTTTGACAAGGAAGTACTGCAATCGGAGCAACCCGTGCTGGTGGATTTCTGGGCCGCATGGTGCGGGCCATGCCGCGCGCTGGCGCCGGTGGTGGACGAGGTTGCCTCGTTCTATAACGGCAAGTTGAAGGTGATGAAGATGGATGTGGACAGCAATACGGCCACACCGATGCGCTACGGCATACGCGGCATTCCCGCGCTGCTGCTGTTCAAGGGGGGCAAGGTGGCCGAGCAGATTGTTGGGTATGTTCCCAAGGACACCATCGACAAGTCGATTGTGAAGTTGCTGGCATAACGATTTTGATATGAAGTGAAGTTGAGAGATTGCCCGGCAGGCCATGAGCTGCCGGGTTTTCCATTGTGCAACGAATATAGGTCGGGCTTTCAGCCCTTTGGGGTTTGTCTGTGCCTTGTGACCTTGGGCTCTGCCCAAGGCTGGTATCGATCGCACCTTCGGCGCTATTAATACGACAATGGTCCTGCCGCAGAGATCAAAATGCTATAGACTCAGCACGGAATGCTGGAATGGATGTTCTTTCGCGCTGTGCTGGTGGCCTTATTCATTCTGGCCAACAGCTTCTTCGTGGCAGCGGAGTTTGCGCTGATCAGCGTGCGCGAGACGCGCATGGAGCAATTGCTGGCCCTGGGCAGGCATGGAGCGCGCACCGCGCTGCACCTGAAGCGCAACCTGGACGAATTTCTACCCGCAGTGCAGTTTGGCGTCACGCTGGCATCGCTGGCACTGGGCTGGATTGGCGAGCCGGCTGTGGCGGCGATGTTGCTGGACGCGGCCCGGTACTGGCTGGCGGTGCTGCCAGCACACGCGCTGCTGTACGCGCACGCGGTTGCCATTGCGATTGCGTTTGCGGCGATCACATACTTCGAGGTGCTGCTGGGCGAGCTGGTGCCGAAATCGCTGGCGCTGCAACGGGCGGAGCGGATCGCGCTGGCGGTGGCCGCGCCGATGGACGTCTTTATCCGCATGACGCGGCCGGCGGTGCGCCTGATGAACCACTCGGCTGCGCTGGTGCTGCGGTTGTTCCGCGCGCCGCTGCACGGCGAAGGACAAGTCCACTCGCCGGAAGAGTTGAAGATGATCGCCACGGCGACGCGGCGCATGGGTCTTCTGCCGGTGTTTCAGGAGGAGATCATCCATCGCGCCATCGAGCTGAACCACGTGACGGTGCGCGAGATCATGACTCCGCGAGGCAAGATATTTTCCCTGCCTGCCGACATGACCATCGAACGGGCGAGCGCGCGCATTGTGGAGGAGCAGCACTCGCGCGTGCCGGTGTACGAGGGGACGAGCGATGGGGCAGGCGGAGTGATGGCGGACCCCGATCGCATCGTCGGCGTGGTGTACTCCAAGGACATCTCGCGACTGATGCATCTGCGTGCCGTGGCGCTGGGACTGGGAGGCGCGGTGGACACCGGGCAGACGCTGCGCCAGGTGATGCGCGATGTGCTTGTGGTGCCGGAGACCAAGCTGGCGGTGGAAGTGCTACAGGAGTTTCAGGAGCGGCGGCGGCAGATTGCAGTGGTGGTGGATGAGTTCGGATCGACGGTGGGGATTGTGACGGCGGAGGACGTGCTGGAACAGGTGGTGGGCGAGTTGGAAGACGAGTTCGACATTGCCGCGCGCACGGCCGACTACAATGCCGCGGGGGTGATGTCGCTGGACGGAAGCACCACGCTGCGCGACCTGGACACGCAACTGGACTGGACGTTTCCGCGCGAAGCCGGAGTAGAGACTCTGGCGGGATTCCTGTTGGCCCAACTCGGCCACCTGCCGGAGGTGGGCGAGAGCGTGAAGTACGGCGACCGGCGCTATGTGGTGGCCGAGATGGCAGGGCTACGCATTGCGCGCGTGCGGGTCGAGACACTGAACTCGACTGCCGAAAATTCAGCGCAACTGAAACTCGATCTATGAGAGCCGATCCCTGAGGACACTGCCCAAACCCGTTCGCCGTATCCTGATTACGCTGCCCGTGCTGTGGGTGGTGGTTTCGGTGGTCTTTCTGCTGATCCATCTGGTGCCGGGCGATCCGGTGGTGCAGATGCTGGGCGAGGGCGCGACGGCGTCGGATGTTTCGGTACTGCGCCATGCGTATGGGCTGGATGCGCCGCTGGGGACGCAGTATCTGCACTACTGGCGCGGGGTGCTACATGCCGACCTGGGCGAGTCGCTGCGCCTGCACGACTCGGTGATACACCTGGTGGCGCAGCGCTATCCCTACACGTTGGCGCTGACGCTGGCGGCGCTGCTGATTGGGATCGGGGTTTCGATTCCGTCGGGTGTTTACTCGGCGCTGCATCGCGGGCGATGGCAGGACCGCGTGCTGGGCGTGGTAAGCCTGGGCGGTCTGTCGTTTCCCAACTTTGCGCTGGGGCCGATCCTGATCCTGATCTTTTCGATTGAACTGGGATGGCTGCCGGTGTCGGGCGCGGGCACGGGGCCGATCTTCGGGGAGCGCTTCTGGCTGTACCTGATCTTGCCGGCAGTTACACTGGGCAGTGGATTGGCCGGAGTGCTGACGCGCATGGTGCGCACTGCGATGCTGCAAGAGCTGGGGCAGGATTACATCCGCACGGCGCGGGCCAAGGGACTGAGCGAGCGCGCGGTGGTCTATCGTCATGCGCTGGGCAATGCGCTGATCCCGGTGTTGACGGTGGTCGGATTGCAGTTCGGCAGTTTGCTGGCGGGGGCGATCGTGACGGAGACGGTGTTCAGTTGGCCGGGCATCGGGAGGTTGACGCTTTCGGCCATCTCCAACCGCGATTATGCTTTGGTACAGGGATGCATACTGGCGGTTGGGCTGACGTATGTTGCGGTGAATCTGCTGACCGATGTGGCGTATAACCTGGCCAACCCGCGCATGAGGGTTTGAGGATTTCCGAGGAACGATTCGGAAGAAGGGAGATGGCGGGATGAAGCGATGGCGACTGGCGATGGCGCTGCTTGCGATGGGAGTCGCTGGCCCGGCGCTGCCTGCGCAGAGTTCCCCTGCGCAGCACATCTTTCACGATCCGGTTTATAAAATTTCGTTCCGCTATTCGGCGAACTGGAATTTTGCGCGGCGCGACCACCAGATCAGCACCTTTCGCCTGGATGCGCGTTCGGCCTTGCGGACGACTCTGCTGCGCGCGGTGGTGAGTATGCCGGAGAACCCGTTCCCGGCATCGACGTTCAGCGGAGCATACGTGTATTTCAGCGTGACACCGCGCAGCAACGATGCAGCGTGCGGACTTCAGGCGTCCCCCGCGGCGCAGGGAAAACGGCGCGGAGAGAGCGAGATCGCGGGAATCAGCTTTGCCCACGGACACGATGAGCAGAGGTCGATCTGCACGGTGCAGCGCGACGAGGTGTATACCACGCTGCGGCACGGCGCATGCTACCGCTTCGACCTGGCCATCAATAATTTTTGCGGCGGCGAGGTGTCGGGGGTCAAGGACATTACGGAGCAGGAACTCGACCAGGTGCGCGGGCGGTTGGAGGCGATCCTGGGGACGGTGCGATTTGATGCGAAGTAGGACGGCCAGACCAGTCGTTGGCGAGCGTGGCAGGCGGACAGTATGATGATTAGTGTTCTATTTGGATTCAATGTTGAAAAAGCTGCGTATTTCCGCCAAGATTTGTGCTGCGGTAGTCCTGATCGTTGCCACAGTAACATTTGTGGTTTATGAGGAACATCGTGTCATCGAAAAATATCAGCGAGAATGCCAGAAAAATATCTCAGCCGTTGCGATCTCTACGGAAAAGAAGGACTCCAGCCCTGATAAATGTACAGATGCCAAGGACTACATGCCATGGTGGTACATACTTGTGGCATGGCCGGAAGGAATTACAGTCTGGGTCGTACTTGCTACAGGCTTCGTGATTGCTTGGCAGAGCTACGAAACTCGTAAGGCGGCATCGGCCACTGAAAATTCTGTCGAAGGAAGTAAAGACACCGCCATAAAACAACTTAGAGCCTATGTTGGAATAAAGGGGGCGAGACTTTTTCTGCACGACGATGGAGGGGTTGAGGCCAAAGTCGAGATTTTCAATTGCGGGCAAACTCCAGCCTTCGATTTCAAAGGTGCGCATTGGGGAAGATTTAGTGAGTATCCCGTCCCAACACCTGTTCCTCCAGACGAAAGTAAGAAGACCTCTACGGGCATTATAGGGGCTGGCCTCTCGTATCACCTTTTGGGAGATATCGTTCCGAGCCATACGGAGAGCAGAGAAAGCCTGCTTCGAGAACTCTCCAATCCTAAAGTGGTCTTCTGTCTAAATGGGGATTACACCTACCAAGATGTTTTCAATCATACACAGCGTCTTCAATTTCAAATATTTGTCGGTGGCCCGGTCAAGATTCGAATCGACAGTGACGGAAATGACACTTGGGCGGTATTCTGCAACGACAAGGTAGGCAATAACGCAACATAGAAAAATTCAAATTTGGACACAAACGTAGGATCTTGGTAGTGATTTGCGAGAGGAGGGTGTTATGCCACGGATATCGAGGTTGAAGAGGAGCGAGGTGCGGGCATCGTCGGTGGCGATCTATGACCGCACGCTGCGCGATCGCGGCAATGTGCCGAATATGTTTCGCACCATGGCGCACCGGCCGGAGATCTTCGAGACGATCATCGCGCACATGGACGCGGTGCTGAATACGGGAACGCTGAGCAAGGCGCTGAAAGAGCTGATTATTGAGCAATG
>CAWCWC010000023.1:0-35776 GCA_963799175.1 uncultured Acidobacteriaceae bacterium
AGCAGTAAGCCGTATGGCTGAAAGCTGCTGATTTCATGGTGCCAAGAAAAACCTCTAAGGAGAGAGATTGGGAACCGTACCACAAACCGACACAGGTAGACGAGGAGAATATCCAAAGGCGCTCGAGTGAAAGCTTGTTAAGGAACTCGGCAAATTAGACCCGTAACTTCGGGAGAAGGGTCGCCCCCTGGGTGCAAGCCTAGTGGGGCCGCAGTGAAACGCGAACGGCGACTGTTTAACAAAAACACAGGTCTCTGCAAAGTCAAAAACGACGTATAGGGGCTGACTCCTGCCCGGTGCCGGAAGGTTAAAAGGAGAGGTTAGCCGCAAGGCGAAGCTTTGAATTGAAGCCCCGGTGAACGGCGGCCGTAACTATAACGGTCCTAAGGTAGCGAAATTCCTTGTCGGGTAAGTTCCGACCTGCACGAATGGAGTAACGATCGTTCGACTGTCTTAACGAGTTGCTCGGCGAACTTGTAGTACCGGTGAAGATGCCGGTTACCCGCAGCTAGACGAAAAGACCCCGTGCACCTTTACTATACTTTTACTATGAGTTACGGCTCTTGCTGCGCAGGATAGGTGGGAGGCTTAGAGACCAGGCTTTTGGGCTTGGTGGAGCCAACGGTGAGATACCACCCTGCGAGTGTTGTGATTCTAACCTGCTCCCCTGATCCGGGGAGAGGGACATAGTAAGACGGGTAGTTTGACTGGGGCGGTCGCCTCCTAAATTGTAACGGAGGCGCGCGAAGCTACACTCAGGTCGTTTGGAAATCGACCGTCGAGTGCAAAGGCATAAGTGTGGTTAACTGCGAGACCTACAAGTCGAGCAGATGCGAAAGCAGGCCTTAGTGATCCGGTGGTTCTGTATGGAATGGCCATCGCTCAACGGATAAAAGGTACGCCGGGGATAACAGGCTGATCGCTGCCAAGAGTTCATATCGACGCAGCGGTTTGGCACCTCGATGTCGGCTCATCACATCCTGGAGCTGTAGAAGGTTCCAAGGGTTAGGCTGTTCGCCTATTAAAGTGGTACGTGAGCTGGGTTCAGAACGTCGCGAGACAGTTCGGTCTCTATCTGCTGTGGGCGTAGGAGATTTGAAGAGGGCTGTCCTTAGTACGAGAGGACCGGGATGGACGAACCTCTTGTGTTCCAGTTGTCCTGCCAATGGCACGGCTGGGTAGCGAAGTTCGGTTGTGATAACCGCTGAATGCATATAAGCGGGAAGCACGCTCTAAGATGAGATCTCCCAACCCAAAAGGGAAATGAAGGGCCCAGGAAGACCACCTGGTTGATAGGCTGGAGGTTGAAGCGCAGCAATGCGTGTAGCTTACCAGTACTAATCGCCCGTTCGGCTTGTCCATAGAATTTACTCTGCGCAGTGAGAAAGTCCACTGTTCTGGAGTTCATTCAACACAAGCCCTGTAGTTATCCCAAGATGTTTGCAAGAATAAACGTCTAATCCCAATCTATTCAGTTATGAGAGATCGCGTGAGCGAGATTTCTTTGACATACAAGGTGCAAAAGCGGGGATCCTGAGCTGCAAGCAACTCAGGACTTCGGCTGAGGGCTCCGGCGCGATGCGCCTCACGCCTTCAAAGCGCCTCAGTTTGCCGGTGAGTTTACTACGAGGGTCACACCCGTTCCCATCCCGAACACGGAAGTTAAGCCTCGTTGGGCCGATGGTACTGCACGCGTAAGTGTGTGGGAGATTAGGTGATCGCCGGCATTAATTCAGAAAGCCCCATCCTACCTGGATGGGGCTTTTTGCTTGCGCAGCCGGAAGAGTACCCACTCGACCGGGCTGAGCAGCGGATAGAGGAAGAATAGGTAATCCGGCAGGGGGAAGGTCTGCCACATGCGGGCGCGATAAAGTACGCGCAGCAGCAGTTCGCAGCGGTAGCGCAGGTTGGGGCGTAGGCCAAACTCGAAAGCCATCGTCGTGGAGTGCGGAATATCCTCGCGCTCCGCGAGGAAGCCGCCCTGGACAAGAGCGCGGTCGGCATAGCGAAGGATGTGGCTGACGGTGGAGTCGCTGACGGGGAGCAGTTGCGCGCTCCAGTGGTCCATCGCCAGATAACGGCGCACCAGAGCGAGGGCCGCGGAGAGTTCGGGCAGGACGCCGTAGTCATCGGCGAGAGGAGCAAGTGCGTCCAGTTCAGCCTCGCTCATGGTGCGCACCTGGGCCGCGACATCGGCCAGCGACTTGAGGAACAGCCAGCCGTCGAAGGCGCCGTGGACGCAGAGATACAGCAGGTTCTCAGGCGGCAGGAGCGTCTCTACCCGGAAGTCCGCGAAGGAGATGCTCTGGCCGGCAGGCGTGTCGCACAGGCCTGCGCCGGGCATCCTGGAGTTGCGGAACAACCTCCAGTGCAGATCGATCTCGAAGCCGGTAGCGGGGTTTCGATAGGCGTTATCTCTCCAGTGCGCGCGGTAGAAGGCGAACTGCCTGGGCGTGAGGCGCTCCATCTGGAAGAGGCCGCGGTAACCGAAGCCGCGCAACACGCGGTCGGCCTGTAGGATCGCACTCTGGTCTATGAGCAGGTCGATGTCGCCGGTGGCGCGCAGGCCAAAGTCTCCGAAGACGGATTGCGCCAGCGGCAGGCCCTTCAAGACGCCCACTGAAATGTCGTGGGCCTGAAACTCCTTGACCACGCGCCGCAGTTCTGCGAGCGAGTGAAGCGCCTGATGGGCGTTGTCCAGCGAAAGCTGGTGGAGTTGATGGAGAAGTGCATCGAGCGCAGGCGAACGGGGTTCGGCGACACTGGCGTGCAGGTTCTGCGAGACCAGGGGCACCAGGCGGTGGTGCTGCGCGAGCAGCAGAAAGTGCTGCCGATCCATGGGGCATTCAGAGAGAGAGCGGATGAGTTGGCGGTCTTCGTCGCGCTGCGGCCAGCGTGCGCAGAGCAGCAGCAGGTCGAGTTCAGCGGAACGGCCTGAGCGCCGGGCCGGAGACGCCTCCGGAGGAATGTGCCGTCGTTGCTGCAAGCTCCGCCCGCCTCCCCGCCTTCGTCTCACAGGATACATCGTGGGCCGTGAGGGCAGGCGCGCCCGCTGCTGCGGGACACTTCCCTCCCCCTGCTTCGTTGCGCCAGGCTGTTTTATCGCTGTATCGTACAGGCTGTATCGTTCACAGAACTGCTCTCGGAGCGCATGGTTGGATCGCTCCGTCTCGAATTCGGAGGAACAAAGCAATGAGTGAACCGGAGATCGGTCCGAACAGTATCGTCTGCCGGAGCGGCGAAGCGGTGGCGACGGAGGTCAACGGCGAGGTGGTCCTTATGAACCTGGAGCGCGACCGCTGTCACGGCCTGGGCAGCACGGGGAGCGAGATCTGGCGCAGGCTGTACAAGCCAATCCGTGTTGCGGAGCTGATGGTGCAACTGGAAGCGGAGTTCGAGGCCGCGCCGGGCGAGATCGAATCGGACGTGCTGCGGACGTTGGGGGAGTATGCCGCCGAAGGGTTGATCCAAGTGTGTGCGACCCAAGAATAAGAGCTTTGCCTGCTGCTGCATCCCTGCTCGCGCAGAATTCGCAGACTACAAATCATAGCGCATGTGCGCGGCAGCACAGCGATGGAATGTGCCGGATGTCACACGAGCCGCGTAGTGCAGGGAATAGAATCATTAAGAGGATCGGGGCCCCGAGCCGCTATCCCACGGGAGAAGATTTTTTATGTCGAAGGGAAGTTGTGACATTGGGTTGATTGGGCTGGCAGTGATGGGACAGAACCTGGTCCTGAACATGAACGACCACGGGTACAAGGTTGCGGTGTTCAATCGCACGGTATCGAAGGTGGACACATTTCTGAACGACGAGGCAAAGGGAACCAAGGTGGTGGGCGCGCACTCGATGGAGGAGTTGTGCGGGCTGCTGAAGTCGCCGCGCCGGGTGATGATCATGGTGAAGGCGGGCGATGTGGTGGACAACAACATCGAACAGATTCTTCCCTATCTGGAGAAGGGCGACATCATCATCGACGGCGGCAACTCGCTGTTCACCGATTCCAACCGGCGCACCAAGTACCTTGCGGACAAGGGGATTCTGTTTATCGGCACCGGCGTTTCGGGCGGCGAAGAGGGCGCGCGCTTCGGCCCGTCCATCATGCCGGGAGGCAATCCCGCGGCGTGGCCGCATGTGAAGGAGATATTCCAGGCGATCGCGGCCAAGGTGGAGGACGGAACGCCGTGCTGCGACTGGGTGGGCGAGGACGGCGCGGGCCACTACGTCAAGATGGTGCATAACGGCATCGAGTACGGCGACATGCAGCTGATCTGCGAGGCGTACCAGTTGCTGAAGGACGCGCTGGGCCTGACGCGGACGAGCTGCACGAGGTCTTCACGGAGTGGAACAAGGGCGAACTGGACAGCTACCTGATCGAGATCTCGATCGATCATCTTCGGGAAGAAGGATGAGGACGGCTCGCCGCTGATCGACAAGATTCTGGACAAGGCCGGGCAGAAGGGCACGGGCAAGTGGACGGCGATCTCGGCGCTGGACCTGGCAATGCCGTTGACCCTGATCGGGGAGAGCGTCTTCGCGCGCTGCCTGTCGGCGTTGAAGGATGAGCGGGTGGCAGGCGTCGAAGGTGCTGACCGGGCCGGCGACAATCAAGACGGTCGAGGAGACGCAAGGCGTTTATCGAGGACGTGCGGCGCGCTCTCTACTGCTCCAAGATGATCAGCTACGCACAGGGTTACATGCTGCTGCGCGCCGCGGAGAAGGAACACGGCTGGCACCTGAACATGGGCGGCATCGCGCTGATGTGGCGCGGCGGATGCATCATCCGCAGCGTCTTCCTGGGCAACATCAAGGCGGCCTTCGACAAGAATCCGGACCTGACCAACCTGCTGCTGGACGACTTCTTCTCCAGCGCGCTCAACAAGTATCAGGCCAGTTGGCGCAAGGCGCAGATCCATGCCATCGAGAGCGGCGTGCCGACGCCGGCCTTCTCCACCGCGCTGGCGTTCTACGATGGCTACCGCACGGCGCGGCTGCCGGCGAACCTGCTACAGGCGCAGCGCGACTTCTTCGGCGCGCATACCTACGAGCGAGTGGACAAGCCGCGCGGCGAATTTTTCCACACCAACTGGACGGGACACGGGGGCAAGGTCGCCTCGGGAATCTACAACGCGTAGGACTGCAGCTTAAATACCAAGGAGCCAGCTTCGCATTTCGAGGCTGGCTCTTCTGCATTCCCGGTGCGAGCGTGATGGAGCGATGGATGCTGCGGCGTGAGTTGCCCAGTAGTTACTGGGCCTGCAGCTTCTGCCAGCAATCCCATGTATAGATGGCGATGATGAGGACCGTGAAGATGCCAGACAGGATGCCTAGCACACGAATGTAGGGCAACGTCTTGTTGATTTTCTGGACGATCATAGACTGATACTGCTCTTCGTAGGCGTTGATTTCGTCCAGGAAGACTTTAGTGTCCTCGTAGCGCGTGATAGTGGCATTGTAGGCGAGCAGAGCAAGAAACAGGCCCGTAAAGACGGCCCAAATGACAATCAGGAGTGGCAAGTCGTTCATCATGGGGCACCTCCCTCTGCGGGACTTGCAGCGGCCGGTCAACCCGGACTTCTGGGCCCAAATCGCCTGATGTCAGCGCTCAAATCGCAGTGCAGCGCTCATATTGCAGTCCTATTTGTGCATGATACGCCCTGAAATGGATGGCCCTGAGATTTTTTTTGCTGCGGAGGTGGTGGGCTCCACGCAACGGAGTGAGCAGGTTGGCTTGCCACGACCGGAATGGTCGCATATACTGAAGGTGCGGAAGTCGAAAAGGAGAGTGCCATGGCCACAGCAACTGTTACCCCAACCCCGGAGGTCGTCACCGGCGCGCCGAAGTCGCAGCCCCCGGTCACCCTGACCCCGGCGGCGATTGCCAAGGTGCGCGAGATCATGGCCACTCAGGACCCCATCCCGGCCGGGCTGCGGATCGGCGTGGTGGGGGGCGGATGCTCCGGCTTCCAGTACTCCATGTCGTTCGAGAACCAGAGCGGCATGATGGACAAGGTCTTCACCTTCGACGACCTGAAGGTCTTCGTGGACGCGACCTCGGCGATGTACCTCAGCAACTGCACGGTGGACTACGTGGAGACGCTGGAGGCGGCGGGATTCAAGTTCGAGAACGCCGCCGTCAAGAGCACCTGCGGCTGTGGATCGAGCTTCAGCGTTTAGCTGGGACAGAGTTTTTGCGGGATGAGGCACCCTTCGGGGTGCCTTTTCTGCTAGTGCTTCCCAGTGGTGAAATTGAAAGGCATGGAGCATACTGAGGTATGGCGGCTCTGACCACAGTTCGCGATTTGATGTCGGCGGAAGAACCTATTCCGGCGACGATGACGGTCGATCAATATCTGAGTACCATGTTCCATCCAGATTGCGACTTTGTGGATGGACGGATCGAGGAGCGGAACGTGGGCGAGTATGAGCACAGCAGCGTGCAGAAGATGATTCTCCGCATTTTTCTGAATCAAGAGGCGGAGTGGGGAGTCGAGGTGCTGCTAGAGTGCAGAATGCAGATCGCCCCAAGCAGGTTTCGCGTTCCGGATGTCATGGTGTTGCGGCGTGGGCAGAAGGTGCACCGGATTGTGCGCGAAGCTCCGCTGATCTGCATTGAGGTGATGTCGCCGGAAGACACCTGGAAGCGGCTGCGCGGCGTGCTGGGCGACTACCTGACCATGGGAGTCGAAAACATCTGGGCATTCGATCCCGAGACGCGGACTGCACACCGCTTCGATGCGACCGGACTACATCTGGTCGCGGACGCACAACTCGCAGTGGCCGGGACGGAGATTCGGGTGAGCGTTGCCGAGGTTTTCTCGCTGCTGCCAGTCGCTTGAGGTCATGGATTTTCTTCCCGCGCAGCAGGCACTGGGTTCAGGGCTGTTGGGCGGAGCTTGCCGATGCGGCCGTGGGGGCCGACGACGAAGGGAAGCGAGAGCGCGTTCCAGTTGCGGTCGGCGTCAGCGGGTTCGTGCAGCGCAGGGTTGGGGCGGAGGGCACGCCAGTTGCGGCCGTCGTCGGTAGAGAGGTCGGTGCCGTTGGGGCCGACCGTGATCCAGCTATTGCTCGCAGCGTCATAAGCCACGGCAGAGCGGAAGCCGTGGGGTGGGGTGGGGGCGGCTTGCCAGGTCACGCCAATGTCCGTGCTGAAGGCAGCCGTGCCCGCAGAGTCGTCGGGCTTTTGCGAGTTCCCGCCAACGGCCACTCCGACCGCATCGTTCTTGAATGCGATGGAGAAGACACCCGAGGACGCATCGTCCCCCGCGAGTGGAACACTGACCTTGTGCCAGTCGGCCAGCTCATCGTCTGGGTTTACATCGGAGTACTTGTCGACAAAGTAGTAGAGGAGTGCGCCGCCGGGGCCGCTGGTTCCGAACCACATCTCGGGCTTGGGATCGGGATGGATGTCCTTCTGTGAGAGCGCCAGGGATGAGTTGCTGACGGCAAAGGCGTGGACGCCATCCGATGCAGCCAGACTCGCCTGGGTGTACTGATCTCCCTGGGCCTTCCAGTCCTGCGAGCTGGTCCAGTCCTGCGGGTAGCCGAAGGTAAAGTGCCCGTCGACCGGGTCGCCCAGAACATAGCCATCGGAGATGGTGCGGAAGCGCATCGCGTCCCACGAGCCTTCGGCGTTGGGGTTGGTGAAGAGGAGTGCCCAGGACTTGCAGCCATCCGTGGTTTTGTAGAGGCGGGAGAGCGCGCCTTTGCCGGTGGACATGACGATGGCTGTCGAGGCGTCGAAGGCCTTGATGGCGCGGAGGTCGAGCTTCTCAGGCACGGCGCAGAGCGTCCAGTGAGCGCCGCCGTCCGTGGTGCGCAGGACAGCGCCGTCGGAGCCTGCCGCCCACGCGATGCTGTTGCCGGCGGTGTCGATGGCGTGCAGGTCGGCGGTGGTGGGCGCGGTCTGAATCTCCCACTGGGCGTTGGCCGCAGTTGCCGCAAAGAGAACGACGAGAATGAGGGAGTAACGCATCGAAGAAAGTGTATACCCACAACTCAAAATCGAGATGTGGGGCACCCGGCTAGGCGGGATCGAGGCGGTCTTCGGGTGGGGGCGTGTGTCCGCGACCTGCCCGGCGCAGGATCTCGCGAGCTTCGGAGACGTTGGCGCGGGCCGCGCGCTCGCGCAGATAGTCGACGGTGCGGAGAGCCGAGGTATCGAGAACGAGCTTCACCTGACTATCATATCGCAAGCAATATTGCTTTTGGAAGACGGAGGGAGGTGGGAGTCAGTGGGTGAAGACCTGGGTGAGCAGCTCGTCGTTGAGGTGGTTGAGCTGTGCGAGTGTGTCCTGGACGGAGGCGCGGTCGTCGCCGTTGAGCAGGTGGAGCATCTGGCTGAGACGGTAGGTGGTGTCCTGCAGCAGCAGCTCGGCGTCCTTGAGACGATTGCTGTCGTGGGCGAGATTGTGCTGGATGAGGGGAGTGACCTGGTCGATTTGGTGGAGGGTCGCGGTGGCCTTCTCGGGGTCGTCTGAGGCGATCTGGGCTGCGGCCTGCTGGGCCAGGCCGTGTACCAGCTCGGTGTACAGGAAGCACTGCTCGCTGGGCTTGGCCTGGGCGGCGCGCTGTTGCAGTTGGGCCAGAGCCTCGGGAGTGGGGATGGCTTCTTTGGGGGCGGCGTGCGCGGCAACAACGATGGCGAACAGACACATGAAGGCGATCGATCCGGCCCATGCATGGAAACGTCGCATCCCACCCATTCCGCACAGAACGCGGAATGAATGGGGCACCCGCAGCGCGGTGCGGGGTAGAGGTTGGAAGCGATGGAAGGAACTCATGAGTCACCTCGGCGGGGCCCCATGCATTACTTCTTGGGCGCGAGCGCGGCCAGCCGTTGGCGCGCCTGCGACTCCTGATCTGGGAAGCTTCCACCAGCCGCCGCAAGAAACTGTTTGTAGAGGTCGATGGCTTTGGAGATTTGATGCAACGAATCATACGCCGTTGCCTGCAAATAGAGAGACTGCGGCGAGGGTGGCAGCACTGTAGCACGCAGCGTCAGCGCTTGCAACGTGGTTGCGGGGTCGTCGATCTCGGCGGCGGCGAAGGCGAGGTGGGTCGCGGCGTCGCCCAACGCGGCGGGAGTGGGAAAAGCCGCGGGGTTGGCAGTGGCCTGCTTGAGCAGCGTCTCGGCTGCGGCGGGGCGGCGCAGGCGCAGCAGGGACTCGGCGCGGTCGTCGAGCAGGGTGGGGTCGGGATGCGCTCCCTGAGCGGCGATCAGCGCGGCGTAGAGCGGGTCGGCCTGATCGGGACGATCGGTATCCAGATATACGCGAGCGAGAAGGCGAGTGATGTTGGCGTCCTGGGGATTGGCGGCATGCAATTTTTCCAACAGCGGGGCGGCTTGAGCAACTTTGGCGGGATCGTCGGAGCTGATGTAGGCGCGGGCAAGCAGAGCGGTAAGGGAGGGATCGGCTGGGTGGGCTGCGAGGGCGGGAGTCAGCAGAGCTTCGGCGTCGGCGGCGCGCTGCTCTCCAAGCAGGACGTGGGCCAGCGCGGCGATGACCTGTGGATTGGAGGCCTCTTCAGGCAGCGCCAGATAGCGGCGGTAGGCGCTCTCGGCGGTGGGAAGGTCGGCGCTGGACTCGGCGATCTCGGCGGCAAGCAGGATATCTTCGGGGGCCTCAGGTGTGAGGTTGAGCGCGCCAAGCAGCTCAGTCGAGGCGGCCGCGGGATTGGGTGGAGTGGATTGTTGGGCATTCCCTATAAGATCCAGCCTGGCGAGGGCGCGGTAGGCGCGGGCCTTGAGGGGCGGCGCAGCGTCGGCGAGCGTGGTGGCAGTAAGCAGTTCACTGCGGGCCTCGGCAGGGCGCGATGTGCGGGCCAGCAGCAGGCCGAGCGCGACGTGCGCGGCGGGAAAGAGCGGGTTGGCGGCAATGGATTGGCGGTAGTATGACTCGGCGGTGGGAGCCTTTGAATCCGCTGCGGTTGGAGCTGGGGTTTCAGGCCCGAGAGCTTCCAGGGTCAGTCCGAGGTCGTAGAGGACCTGCGGGTTGTTGGGAATCTGACTATTGAGGCCAGTGAGGATTTTAAGAGCGGCGGAGAAGTCGCTGGCTGCCAGCGCGTCGTTGGCCTGCTGGATGAGGGCGGTCTGCGGCGCGGCTTCGCTGCCGGTCTGGGAGAAGTCCTGCGCGGCGAGTGCGGGTGCGAGGAGCAGAAGGGCAAGGAGGAGTAATGTCAAGCGGTGGTCCCACCCATCGCGAACCAACTGCGATGAATGGGGCACCCGATTCTTGCATGCAGTACTGGAAGCCATGCGCCTCTATTCACAACTCAACAACTTACAACTGTCTTCTATCGCTCGCCCCACTTCAGCTTGGAGCGCAGCACATTGAAGAGACCGTTTGGCTGTAGGCGCAGAAGGCGCACACTCGACTGGCTGCGGCAGCAGCATACCTGGTCGCCGACGTGCATCGGCACGGCCTCCTGTCCATCCACCGTGAGGTAGGTCTGGTTGGGCACACCGACGACGCGCACGCTGATGGCCGACTCGCCCGGCACCACGATGGGCCGGATAGTGAGCAAGTGCGGGCAGATTGGCGTCACCAGCATGGCGTTCACCGTGGGCATGACGATAGGCCCGTGCGCCGATAGATTGTAGGCCGTGGAGCCGGTGGGCGTGGAGAGGATGACGCCATCGGCGCGGAAGGTGGCTACAGGCTGCCCGTCGATCTCCACCGCGAAGTCGGCCATGCGCGCGATGGTCCCCTTGGCCACCACCACATCGTTCAGCGCGTCCCATTGGCGCGTGCGCTCGCCGGCACAGTACAGCTCGGCGTGGATCATGTTGCGCACCTCGATGGCGGCCGTGCCGTCGCACCACGCATGCAGGGTGGTGTAGAGATCTGCCAGTGGCACCTCGGTCATAAACCCCAGCGCCCCCAGGTTCACGCTGAGCAGTGGAGTGCCGGTGTGTGCGAAGGCGCGCGCAGCGGCAAGCAGCGTGCCGTCTCCACCGAGGACGATGACCAGGTCCGGCTTGCGCTCGGCCATCTGCGCCCGATCGACGATTTGCAACTCCGCATGCTGCGCGTCGATTCGCAGATAGTCCGCGCTCTCGTGGTCCAGAATGCAGCTCCATCCGCGCTCGGCAAGCCACGCCCGCAGCTCGGGCAGAACCGTGCCCAGCTCATGCTTCTGCGGCTTGGAGATAATTCCAGCTAATGGCATCTCGCTATCCAGTGTACCGCCCGCGGCCATGCATACCCGCAAACTGCCCCTAAGCATCTGTTGCGCCGCCGCCGAAGCGGGCGTGCAGCAGGTACTCCCAGTTCCCTTCCACGCCGTGGATGGGCGAGTCGATCACGTCGATTCCCTTCCCGCCCAACTCGGCGACACATTCCTTCACGCGCTCGATAGCGATCTCTCGCCCCGCCTGCTCGCGCACAATCCCGCCCTTGCCCACATGCTCGCGGCCCGCCTCGAACTGCGGCTTGATGAGCACCACAACCTCGCCTTGCCATGCCTCTCCTTCCGGCGCCAGCGCACGCAGTACCGCCGGAAGCACCAGCGTCGCCGAGATGAAGGAGACATCCATCGCAAGGAATGAAATCGCCGGGGCAGCCGCGCCAGCCAGCTCCCCCGCGCCCAGCAGACGCGCATTGCATCGTTCGCGCAGAGTGACCCGCGGGTCCACGCGCAGCTTGTGCGCGATCTGGCCGTAGCCGGTATCGACGGCCAGCACACTCACCGCGCCATGCTGCAACATGCAGTCGGTAAAGCCTCCGGTCGATGCGCCAATATCGATGCAGGCGCGCCCGTCCAGCGCGATCCGCCAATACTCTAGCGCGCGCTCCAGCTTCAGCCCGCCACGGCCCACATAGCGCAGGTCGTCGCCCAGCAGGCGCAACGGGGCGTCCTGGTCGACCGGCGTACCGGGCTTCTCCACGCGCTGTTCAGCCACCAGCACGCGCCCGGCCAGCACCAGCGCCTGCGCTCGCTCGCGCGATGCCGCCAACCCCCGCTCCACCAGCGCCTTGTCCAGCCGGATCTTCATCTGCCTCTTCGAGAGTACAACCTGCCGCACGGAGTTCAGGATAAAGTAAACTGATCGCGGTCGATTCGGTCTGGCCAAACCAGATGTGAGCGCATTCTATGGAAAGAACAATCGGGGTCTTCGACAGAGCGCAGCACCCCACAGCGGACGACGCATATCTCCTCTCGCTGGTGCAGTCGGGCGACGAGCAGGCCATGGCCACGCTGTTCGACCGGTACTCCAGAATTGTGTACTCCGTTGCCCTGCGTGTGCTGAGCGACCCGGCCCTGGCCGAAGACATCCTGCAGGAAGTCTTCATGCAGCTCTGGCGCACTCCAGGCAGCTTCACGGCGGCCGAGGGAAACCTGGGCGGATGGCTTGCCGTTCTCTCGCGCAACCGCTCCATCGACGCGATACGCCGCAAACACCACGCCACCCGATCTGTGCGATCGCCTTCGCCACACCCACCGATCTCTGCAACGAGGCCGAGCGCAACCGCCTTGCCGAGCGCTCCCGCAGCCTCCTCCATCAGCTACCCAACGAGCAGCGCAAGGCGCTTGAGATGGCCTTCTTCGACGGACTCACCCACACCGAGATTGCCGAGATCGCCGGCGACCCAGTGGCCTCCGTCACATCCACACTGCGCGGAGCGCTACTGGCCTTGAGAGAGGCAGTCCAGCCATGAGCAGCCTGCGCGCCCTCCCACTCGGCCTGGTCGATTCCGGCGGCACGCATCACGCCAACGCCGAAGACCTGGTCCTCTACGCCCTGCAGTTTCTTCCCGACAACCAGGCGGCCCGCCTTGCAGACCACGTCGAGCACTGCGACAGTTGCCGCAACGAACTCGCCCTCACGCAGGGCGATCTGGCCGCCTGCGCGTTCACCTCCGGCCTGCAGACGCCTCCGGCGCCCGCCCGCCAGCGGCTGAGGACGCAGGTCGCCCGCGAGAACCTTCCTGTCCTCCAAACACGTCCCGCGCTCGCCGCCTTTGGCCGCAATGGCTCTATCCTTTCTCCACCCGAAGACGACCTCCCCAAGCGCAGCCTTGCCCTCACCCTCCTCGGCTGGCTTGGCTGGATCGTGGCGGCAGGCCTCACTGTCGTTTCCGCCATTCTCTATCAGGGCGAGATAGCCCAGCGTGCCCGCCTCAGCGATCAGTCCAGCGAACTGGCGCGGCTCACCGCCGAAGCTGCCCACGCCGCTCCGGTGCTGGACGCGCTCAACGACCCCAACGCCATGCGCATGGTCCTCACCGCCAAGCCGCCGGCCAAACCACAGCCCCTGGGTCGCGTCACGTACAACCCCTCCAACGGCAGCCTCATCTTCCTGGTGGACGATCTCGACCCGCTCGAGACGGGCAAAGTCTATGAACTCTGGCTCCTCCCCGCCGACGGACACAACCCCATCGCCGCCGCCATCTTCCATCCCGACAACCACGGCAACGCCAGCGTCATCCTGCCCGCCCTGCCCACAGGCATCGCCGCCAAGGGATTCGCCGTCAGCATTGAAGACGATGGCGGCACGCAGATCCCCAGCCAACCCTTTGTCATGGCCGGAAGCTAATGAACGCTCTACTTTCCAATGCAGAAGCGGGAAAAGATCATCCGCAACACATCCTCGCTGGTGGTCGCTCCGGTCAATGCATCCAGGCCTCGCAGCGCCTCATAGAGGTCCAGCAGAAGCATCTCATGGGGTATGCCGGACACCACGGCGAGGCGTGCAGCATCCAGCCCACGCAGCGCCTGTCCCACCGCTTGATGCTGCCGCAGGTTGGTGAGCATTCCCGCCTCGCGCAGCCCTCCCTCGGCCCCCGCGACGGCGCCTACAATGGCCGCGCGCAGCTCGTCGATCCCGTCGCCGGTCAGCGCCGAGGTCGAGATCGTCCGAACTTTGTGAACCGCGAAATCCGCATCTTGAACCTCGGACCTTGAACCGCGAACCTCATCCACCAGATCGCTCTTGTTCCATGCCACCAGCAGCGCGCTGCCACCTGACGCGCCTTGCTCCAGCACCGCGCGATCTTCCTGCGAGATGCCAACCGTGGCATCGACGACCAACAGCACCACGTCGGCCTCGGCCATCGCCTCCCTTGAACGGGCAACGCCCATCCGCTCCGCCTCGTCCACGCCCTCGCGCAGCCCCGCGGTGTCGATCAGCTCTACCGGGATGCCCTCCATCGACACATGCTCCGTCACCGTGTCGCGTGTAGTGCCCGGCGCCGCGGTCACAATCGCGCGTTCGCGCTCGACGAGCCGATTGAAGAGGCTCGACTTGCCCGCGTTGGGCCGCCCCACGATGGCCAGGCGGAATCCTTCGCGCACCACGCGCCCGTAGGCGAAGCTCCGCTCCAGGGCCTGTAGCGGAGCGCGCACTTCGGCGATCTTCTGCGCGATACGCTCCGCCGCCATCACGTCGATGTCGTCTTCGGCGAAGTCGATGCCGGCTTCCAATTCGGCAATCAATCCCACCAGCTCCGCCTTCACCGGCGCGACGGTCTTGGCCAATGCGCCACCCATCTGCCGGGCCGCCACCCTCGCCTGCTCCAGCGTGGATGAGGCGATCAGATCGTTGACCGCCTCGGCCTGGGTCAGGTCGATGCGCCCGGCCAGAAACGCACGCTGGGTGAACTCACCCGGCTCGGCCAGCCGCGCTCCCCCCGCGCAGCACTGGCGCACAATGTACTCCAGCAGCACCGGCGCTCCGTGTGCCGCTATCTCCACCACATCCTCGCCGGTGTAGGAGTTCGGCGCGGCAAAATATGTCACCACCGCCTGGTCCAGCACTCTCGGCTCACCCTCACACTGGGTGCCCCATTCATGACGCGGCACCATCGCGTCATGGGTGGGATTCACATCCAGCAACTCGCCGAAGCGCGCGTGTCCCGCGGCCAGCGGATGGCGCAGACACAGAAGCGGCGCAACCACCTCGCGTACACGCGGCCCCGAGAGGCGCACCACGCCGATCCCGCCGCGTCCCACCGGGGTCGAGATAGCCACAATCGTATCCTGCTCCATCCCATCCATGTCTCTAGGATAGTCGCCCGGCGCGCCCCCTACAGCGCAATGGCGCGGGCGCCGTCGGAGGCGCGGCTGTTGTATATCTCCGCGGCGATGCCGGTGGCCTCCTGATAGCCGGCGCGCATGGCTGCGGTGAAGGCCTCGACCTGGGCGGCGGCGACCAGGTTGACGGTGCATCCGCCGAAACCTCCGCCGGTGATGCGCGCGCCGTAGCAGCCTGGTTGGTTGCGGGCGAGTTCGACCAGGATATCGATCTCCTTGCAGGACGCCTCGAAGTCGTCGCGCATGCTGATGTGGGCCTGGCGCATCAACTCGCCGAAGTAGGTGAGGTTGGAGGAGTGAAAGGCATCCGCGGCGGCCAGTACGCGCGCGTTCTCGGTGACGACGTGGCGGCAGCGCTTGAGCACGTTGACGGGCATCTCATGGCCCCACTTGGCAAGGTCGGCCACCGTGGCATCGCGCAGCGCCATGATCTCCGGCCGGTGCGCGCGCAGGATCTCCGTGCCCTGTTCAATCTCCGCGCGGCGATTGTTGTATTCGCCGCCGGGCAACGGTGTGCTTGACCATGGTGTTGCAGATGACGATGCGGACGGACCGGCGGAATGGGCGCGAGGGTGTACTCCAGCCAGCGGCAGTCGATCATGACGGCGTTGTCCTGCTGGCCGAAGCAGGAGACGAACTGGTCCATGATGCCGACGTTGGCGCCGACGAAGGCATTCTCTGCGTGCTGGCAGAGCAGGGCGATCTTGGTCAGTTGCAGGTCGAAGCTGGTGGTGCCGAGGACGGCGAGGGCGGTGGCAACCTCGATCGAGGCCGACGAGCTGAGGCCGGCGCCGAGGGGGACGTTGCCCGCGATGGTGAGGGAGAAGCCATTGTCGATGGGGACGCCATGTTCGCGCAGTGCCCAGAGAACGCCGGCGGGATAGTCGGACCAATGAACATCGCGCCCGGCGCGCAACGAGGCAAAGCCGTCGTCGAGCAGGTCGGGGATGCTCTTGTCGACGCGCTCGTCATAGTTGACGGAGTGGGCCAGGATGCGGCCGTCCGTGCGCTGGGAGATGGCGACAACGGTGGCGAAGTCGATGGCCGCGGGCATGACAAAGCCGTCGCAGTAGTCGGTGTGCTCGCCGATGAGGTTGACGCGGCCGGGCGCGGCGTAGAGCGGGCCGGGAACCTGGTAGGAGGCAAAGTGGAAGGCGGCAAGTTCAGCGTGGGTTTGCATGGACTCTTTCACTGTTCGATGGGTTCAATATGCAAATCGAAAACCGGGAATTCTGAATTATGCTCCTCGTGACTAACCAACCATCAATCGAGATAGTGTTTTTCCGGTAGGGCGCGGAGGCGGGCGGCGGCGGTCTCCGGCGTGAGGTCGCGTTGGGGCTGGCCAGCATCTCGAAGCCGACCATGAATTTGCGAATCTCGGCGGAGCGCAGCAGGGGCGGGTAAGAAATGCGCGTGGAAGTGCATGGAGTCGTGCGCCTGGCCGTGCGCGTGGGGGCGCTGGTGGAAGCCCAGGCTGTAGGGGAAGCTGGTCTGGAAGAGGTTGTCGTAGCGGGTGGTGACGGCCTTGAGGATGGCAGCGAGGGCGGTGCGTTCGGCGGCGGTGAAGTCGGTAAGCTGCCGATGTGGCGGCGGGGCAGGACCAGGGTCTCGAAGGGCCAGACGGCCCAGTAGGGGACGAGGGCGACGAAGAGGTCGTTCTCGGACCACGATGCGTGCGTCGGGCTGCGCAAGTTCTGTCGGCGAGGTAGTCGCAGAGGAGGCAGGATTGGTGCTCGTCGTGGTACTCCTGCTGGGCGGCGAGCTCGCGCAGGGGTTCGTCGGGGATGTGTTCGGTGGCCCAGATCTGGCAGTGGGGATGGGGGTTGGATGCGCCCATCATGGCGCCGCGGTTCTCGAAGATCTGGACGTGGTTGATCCAGGGCAGGTCGCCGAGAGGCGGCGGTCTCGTCGGCCCAGGCGTCGACGACGCGGGCGATGTCGGGGACGGCCATGCGGGCGAGGGTGAGGGAGTGGTTGGGGTGGAAGCAGAGGACGCGGCAGAGGCCGCGCTCGGGCTCGGCGACGAGGAGCGGAGAGGGGTTGGGCTGCGGCGATGCTGGGTGCGCTTCGGGGAGCAGCGCGGGGAAGTCGTTGTCGAAGGCGAAGACGCCTGTGTAGGCGGGATTGCGCACGCCTCCGGAGCGGGCGTTGCCGGGGCAGAGGTAGCAGGTGGGGTCGTAGGCGAGGGCGGGGGTGGCGCGCGGGCTTGGTGGTCTCGCCCTGCCAGGGGCGCTGGGTGCGCTGCGGCGAGACCAGGATCCACTGGCGCAGGAGGGGGTTGTAGCGACGGTGAGGGACGAGGTCGAGCGGGCGCGGCGAGGCGGTCAAAGGAGGTCCCTCTTGGGTGAAACTGCAACGCATTCCAGTGTAAGCGAGAATCTGTGTGGAATCCCGTTTTGCTTAAGGGCACGGGTTTACCCGTGCCGTCATATATGCGGTTGTGCGGCTTTAGCCGCTGAGGCCGGTGGTTGACTTAGGACCATCGACTCCGCTGCATTCGGCTGCGATCTTCTTCAGGCTGACGTGGTCGATCCGCGCAAACACAAGGCCGGCTGGGATGATGCACAGAAACGTGACGAGCAGCAGCAGCGCGCCGCAGGCGGTTGCGGCCTCGACTGGGCGCGCCGTAGAAGTCGTGCATCGCCGCCGCAGTGACGGCAATCTGGGTAAACCAGCCGACGATGGGGAGCTGTAGTAGCGAGCCGCCGATGCTTGCGCCCATCAGCAGCATGGTGCGTGAAAACGTGATGGTTGCGAGCTGCGGCGTGTTGACGAAGGCATGCAGCGTCTGGACATAGGCGAAGCCGATGATCGCCCACATAGCGAGCGAGATCAGCGTGATGACAAGAAAGTCCTGCGCCGTGGAGATGGCGTTGAGGCCGTCGCGGAAGCTGAGAATTTTGGTGGCGATGGATTCGGCGAGGGGCTTGGAGAGCCAGCCGAGGTCGTGCCCGTGAGCTCTGCGATGGCGGCGCCGGAGACGCGGACGAGGACGGCGAAGAGGGCGATGGCAGGCGGTGCCGGCGAGGGAGAACAAGCCGGTGCGCAGGAAGACCTCGTGGTGCGGGAGGTCGCGCGGCGCAAACAGTAGCGCGCCGGAGAAGATCAGCGCAGCCGCGCCCAGGTCGAACATGCGCTCGATGGTGTAGACGGCCATCTGCGAGCTGACGGAGAGCTGTACCCGCTTGGCCACCAGCGCGGGACGGATGACGTCTGCCAGCCGTCCGAAGAGCGCAACCGCGGCAAACCCGACGAACTGCGGGCCCACCAGCGCGCAGGGGCGAGACCTTCTTGGTGGCGCAGATGAAGACCGACCAGCGCGCGGCGCGCAGCCAGTAGGTCGCATAGATGAGAGCGATACCCGGCGCGATATGCGGCCAGGCTAGACGTGGCGCAACTGCATCCAGAAGATCGCCCAGTCGAAGTGAATGCGTCCGCGACAGGCGAAGACAACCAGTGCCAGCACAAGGAGAATTGTAAGCCAGACAAGGCCTTTGCGACTCTTCATCGGTCTGCTCTCCTGTGCGTTATTCCGGCGCTCCGGCTCATTTCGCGGTCGCAATCAAGCCCATATGGGCCACCTTCGCGGCGCGCTTACGGCGATTGAACTCGATAATCACGCGGGCCACATAGGCGCGCGTCTCGGCGTAGGGTGGGATGCCGTGATAACGGTCCACCGCCGCCGGTCCCGCGTTGTAGGCCGCGACTGCAAGCTTGATGTCGTCGTGGTATCGCGTCAGCAGAGCGTCGAGATAGGCGGTGCCTCCGCCGATGTTCTCCTCCGGCGCGAAGGAGTTGCGCACGCCCAGCTGCGATGCAGTGGCCGGCATGAGTTGCATCAACCCCTGCGCTCCAGCCCGCGAGACTGCGCGAGAGTTGCCATTACTTTCAGCCCGCACCACGCTGGCCAGCAGATCGACATCGATGTTGTGCAGCGCGCCGGCGCGCGTAAGCATCTCGCCCATCTCGGCCAACGTCAACGGCGACGAGGCTGTACGCGCGGGGTCCAGCAGTACCAGAGGCAGCGCGGGCGGATCGGCAACGGGTGCGGAGAGTGGCGCGGCGGTTGCAGCAGGAAGCGCGGGCGGATCGGGAATCTGCTCCACCCGCAGCACGGCGCTGGCGGAGACCTCGATGTAGCTAGCATCCTGCGCCATTGCCTGGCCTACAGCAGCGCCAGGCGTAGCAGGCAACAAATAGAGCCGGACCCGGTCGCCCGCAACCTCGCGCCGCGCGCAGTCCAGCTCGAAGCCATTGCGCAGCGTGATGCGTTCCGCTGCGTACGCGCGCAGAAACGTCCCGGCAATGACCGACAACGCAGCCAGCATCAGGGTCAGACCGGAGCGGAGTGGGGAGCGAAGTTTCATCAAGGGTCATCTCTCATCCTACGACTCCGTAGCGCCGCATGGATAGGCTGCCGCAGTTTGTCCCAGGGGCCGTCCTCGGGCCGCCCTGTCATTGGGGAAGCGCAATTCGGGTGTTCTTCATTACCTTTAGACGCAGTAGAATCTTGCGCGTAAGTCCGGTGAGCGGCAGGCTGGCAAGGCGCGTGGTACGCACCCAGCGCAGGGCGTGGGCGTCGTCGGGGATGGCGCTGCGCAGCACGGAGGCCGCGGCCCCGCTGCGCTTGCAGGAGCTTGCGTGACTGCCTGAACTAGTGCGTGCCAGGCGGCGCGGTGAGAAGACCTGCACGTAGTAGTTGGTATTTGTGATGGCGTGGCGGAGCCTGAGCACGGGTTCCAGGCCTTCCACGGCCCCCTGCGGCAGCGGCGGCAGCTCGTACATCGCGGGCATTACGGCGGCAGCGTCGGGTCTGCGTTCCAGCAGGACCTCGGTGACCGTACCGCGTTTGCGCAGGTCCAGCAGGCAGGCGACGGGCAGGCTGCGTTGCGGCGCGCGCGCTGGCGTCGGATGTTCGCCGCGGGTACAGCAGAGGGCGATTACAGGGCACTGGCTACAGAGCGGTGCATGGGGCAGGCATACAGTCGCGCCTAGCTCCATCATGGCCTGGTTATGGTCTCCGGCAATGTTGCCGGAGAGCGGCGAGCGCGCGTCGTCGCCGGATTGTGAATCCGGCCGGGAGGCCTGAAGGTGAGCGAGCGGCACCAGGGTTTGGGCCTGGGCGCGAATAAACGCGTGTACCGCGGCGGTATCTTCGCCGGCTTGGCCTGTTAGCCGCAGAATCACCCGCTCCACGTTGCCATCCACGACAGCAACGCTCTCCCCAAACGCAATGCTGGCGACGGCCGCCGCTGTGTATTCGCCTATCCCAGGCAGCGTGCGCAGCTCCAGCGCGCTGGTAGGTATATGGCCTTGCCGTTCGGCCAGAATGAACTGCGCGGACTTGTGCAACATGCGCGCGCGCCGGTAGTAGCCCAGCCCCGACCATGCGGCTAGAACATCGGCCTCGGGAGCCAGAGCCAGGGACACCAGCGTGGGAAAGCGGCCCATAAACTCTTTGTAGTACTCGATCACCGCAGCCACCCGCGTCTGCTGCAACATGATCTCCGAGACCCATATGCCGTATGGATCGGATGTATCGCGCCAGGGCAGCGCGCGCGCGTTGTCGCGGTACCAACGCATCAGCCTGCGGCGGAAGACAACGGGATTGAGCTCGCCACGCTGACCGTCCGCTGCATCGCCGCCGGTGGTTGGTCCCTTCATCTTGTCAGTCTATTCCGCGAATGCATTGGCTGCACGTGTGTGCTATCCCTTTGCAGCCATCGCGTCTTACACTAATGCGCATGAACAAGAACCTGCCCCGCCGCGATTTCCTCAAACAGACCGCATTCGCCGCCGCCGCAATGCCGTTCGCCTCATTCGCGCAGACGCGACAACCCTCCGCGCCTCGGCCCCACTTCCCCAGCGCGGACCCCGCATGGCAAACGACCTGGGACGCAGCGCTCGCGGTGCTGGCCGGCAACGTGCGCACCATGCCGCGTTACGACCATCCCGTCCTGGTGGAGGGCAGCACCTACGGCGGCATCTGGCAGGAGTGCGCCCCGCAGGAGGGCCTGGTCTACGGCACGCTACAGAAGTATGTCGCCACACTGCCCGGCGCGCCTACGCCGCTCGCAGTCGCGCGCGCCAATCACATGGCTTTCTTCGCCCAGCAGAAGGCGGACGGCCAGCTCCCCGCTGCCATCAAGCTCGCCGACCTGGTCGGCACCTCCGGCGGCTATGGCCAGATCCAGATGGTCGTCCCCATTGCCGCAACCGCATGGGAGCTGTTTCAGATGACCCATGACGAAGAGCTGCTGACCACGGCCTACGCCTCGTGCAGCCGCTGGGACGCGTGGTTGCGTCAGTATCGCGACACGCGCAAGACGGGCCTGGTGGAGGGCTTCTGCACCTATGACACAGGCCACGACAACTCGCCGCGCTGGAAGGGCATCCCCAACCAGTGCCCCAGCGCCGACGCGCGCAAGTGCCCGCCAGACCCCACTATGCCGCGCCTCTGCCCAGACCTCTCCGCCACGGTGTACGGCGCGCGTGTGGCCCTTGCCGCCATGGCCAAGGCCCTGGGCAAGCCCAGTGAAGAATCTAGCTGGCTGGCCGACGCGGAGAAGATCAGGCGCCTGATTCTGACCAAGCTCTACAGCCCGGAGGACGCGGCCTTCTACGACCTCGACGCGCAGAACAACTTCGTGCGCGTGCGCGGAGACGTGATTACGCGCGTGCTGGGCGAGCACGTCGTCGATCCCCACAAAGACAAGGCCATCTTCGAAGCCGTCTGGACGCGCCAACTGCATAACCCCAGCGCCTTCTGGGCGCCGTATCCGCTGCCGTCCATCGCCATGGACGATCCCGCCTTCGTCCGCCCCATCCCGCGCAACAGTTGGGGCGGGGCCAGCCAGGCGCTGACCGCCCTGCGCGCGCCGCGCTGGATGGCCTACTACGGCAAGCAGGCCGAGCTGACCCACATGATGCAGCAATGGTGCGCGGCCATCATGCGCCACACCGAGTTCCGCCAGCAGATGGACCCGCTGACCGGCGACTTCACCCAACCCGACCCCGGCGGCTACTCACCCGCCGCGCTCACCTTCCTCGACTTCGCCCGCCGCCTCAGCAAAGGGTAAACTCTCTCCATGGTCTTCACCAAGCGCCTCCGCGAACGCGTCCGCAGCGGCGAAATCACATGTAGCGTCCGCATCTGGACCCGCCCTCATGTGATCGCCGGGAATCGCTACCGCATGGAAGAAGGCGAGATCGAGATCGACTCCATCGAACCCATCGGCTTTCCCGACATCACCCCACAACTCGCCCGCGAATCCGGCTTCATCGGCCTGCTCGATCTGCTCAAAGTCGCCAAGCACGGCAGCGGCGACAACATCTACCTCATCCGCTTCCACTACATCCCACCCACGCGACCCAAAAGCAGACGAATAGGCGGCCCACATCTCAACCCTCCTCAAAAGCGGGCGTCCCGAGTCTCACCTTCCTAGACTTCGCCCTCCGCTTGAGTCACGCCTAGCCAAATCCGGTGCCCCATAGCCTGCCCTGAGCTTGCCGAAGGGATCAACAATTGGGCATCTGCTCATTTATCGTCGAGGCTTCGGCTTGTTCTTTCCCTTGCCTTCGAGATTCAGCGCCACGGCTGCGCGGATAAGAGCCATCAAGGCCGCCTCGTTGACCTTGTCGCCTTCGTGGATGTCGATGGCGCGCCGCACATTCCCGTCCAGGCTGGAGTTGAATAGACCGGAAGGGTCCGGTAACGCAGCTCCCTTGGCAAAGGTCAGCTTGACGACGCTCTTGTACGTCTCTCCGGTGCAGACGATACCACCGAGGGAGAAGACAGGAGTCCCCGGCGATGTCGCCTTGGCCCACTTCCACTCTTCGACAATCTCCGGGTCTGCCGCGTGGATGATTGCGCGCACCTTCGCCAGCGTCTTCCCCCGCCAGTCGCCAAGTTCCTTGATCTTCTCGTCGATGAAGACTGAGGCAGATTCCATCGGGACGGTCCTTTCCTATACAGTTCCAACTCTCGCACCTAATTTAGATGCGATCAGCCGGGTACACCATATCTCGTTTCTGAGATGTGGGTGTCAGCTATTGATACTTCCAGTTGCGCTGCTTGCCCTCGGCGATCCACTCCACCGCCTGCGCAATGCGCCGGTCGCGCGTCTCGGGCCGCTTGGCGTCGGCGATCCACTCCACGTACTCGCGTTGGCAGCTTGGGCTGAACGCGGCATACGCAGTATTGGCAGCCTTGTTCTTTTTGAGTGCAGCGGCAAACTCCGGCGGGGCCTCAACCGGCGGCTTGGGAGCCTTCACCACGCGTCGCGCGGCCACAATGCGGTTCTCGCCCTGCCCGCTCTCGATCAGCGCCGCAGCCTGGCGGATATAACCCAGCAACTGCTTCTCCGGCGGCAGGTCCTTCACGCTGGCGATGCGCCCCAGCGACCCCATCCCGCCCGCCTGCAACACACCGTCCTTGCGTAGCACCCTACCGATCTCCGCGCCCCAGAAGCCGAAGCTACAGTGCTGCTTGAACGCCGATATATTGCACAGGATTGTGCCCTGATACACGAAGAACGGCCGCCCCCACTTGATCTCTTCCACCGTCCGAGGGCAAGCCTTGTGGATGAGAGCGCGCAGATGGGTCAGCACCGGTTGCGCAAACGGCGCTGCCTTGGCAATGTAGACATCGATTCGCGGGTCTGGCTCAAGCTTGCTCACGGCAGTAGTGTACACAAAGACCCATTTCGGCAGGCCCCATTTTTCGGTTTCCGAAGGGACTCTACTTCAAGTTCACGCTGCGCATCATTTGGAACCAGAGGGATTTTGCGTTAAGTTATGGAATTTGTTTAACTTGCCGATAGTGCAGTTACCCATCATGTACCATGACCCTTTCTGGGGATGGAACTCGCCCAGAAGCGCTAGTAGTCTGATACGATCACCGCATCACCCAGTTGATCCCCTGTCTACGCACGACCTGCCGGTCGTGGACAGTCGATGAGCGATGGCCTCACCGCACGCTCCGGCCATGACTTCAGAAAGGACCACCATGAATCTCCGGCTTCCTGCGATCCTAGCCATCCTCGCCCTCTCGCCCATCGCTCTCTCGGCCCAGACGGCAACCGCCTCGCCCGTTTTCTACGCGGCCTCCGCTGCTCCCGCCTCTTCCTCCAGCTCCCTCGTCCCCCATGCGCTTTTTGCCGCTGCCGGCGCGCCATCCGCCGCCGCGTCGTCCAAGGGCAGTTCGCTACCTTTCTCCGGTCTCGCCATCGGCGTCAAGGTCGGCCTTGGCGGCTTCGGCTTCGACGTCGCCACGCCCCTGGTGCCGCAGCGCCTCAACCTGCGCGGTGGCGCGTCCTTCTTCGACTACACGCCCAGCACCATCACCACGGACAGCCTCAATATCAACGGAAACATCAAGTTCCAGAACGCAGCCGCCATGGTCGATTGGTTCCCCTTCCACGGCAGCTTCCGCCTCAGCGGCGGCGCAACCATCTATAACGACACCGGCCTCACCGCCACGCTCTCCGTCCCCACCGGGCAGAGCTTCACGGTCGGCAACACCACCTACTACAGCGAACCCTATAACGCCGTCACCAACCCCAACGGCCCTATTCAGGGCAACGGAGTCTTCACCTTCGGCGGCAACAACGTCGTTCCGCGCACCACTATCGGCTTCGGCAACATGCTGCCCAAGACGGGTCACTTCCGCTTCGAGACCGAGATTGGCGTCCAGTACTTCTCCGCGCCCACCGTGCAATACACCTTCTCCGGCACCGGCTGCCTGAACTACAACTCAACCACCAACGTATACAGCAATTGTGGACCGATCTCATCGTCCGACGTCCTCAACGAGCAGAACAAACTGCAGAACGACCTCTACGACTTAAAATTCTTCCCCATCCTCTCCTTCGGCTTCAGCTACAAGATCCACTAACGCCCGGTTGAACGCCGCACCATTCGGCCAGACGTATAAGTGGCACTCCGCGCGGTCCACGCCGGCTCGATGGAAGCGCGAATAGTATATGGAGAAGAGCGCTGTGTCTTCTCCAAAAAAAATCCCGCATGGTGCAAACGAGCCAGAGGGTCCCCGCAACGATGGGGACGATGCCGAGGCCGAGCAGGATCTTGCCTCTGCGCGCAAGCACACTGCCGAGCGCAAGCACATTGCCGAGCGCAAACACATTGCCGAGCGCAAGCTCCCTTCGCTGCATGATTTCTTTCGCCCACAGGACTACTGTCCCGATCCGGCCTCCAGTTCGAGCATCGCAAGGGGCAGTACGAGATGGCCCGCGCCATCGAGAAGGCCTTCGCCGACAAGCGCCACCTGATCGTCGAGGCCGGAACCGGAACCGGCAAGACGCTCGCCTATCTGCTGCCCGCCCTGCGCTTGGCCCGCGAACGGCAGCAGCGCGTCATCATTTCGACAGGCACGAAAAACCTCCAGGAGCAGCTTTTCTTCAAGGACGTTCCATTTCTGGAATCGATCCTGGGCCCGCTGAATGTCTGCTATATGAAGGGCCGCAACAACTACCTCTGCAAGCACAAGCTCTATGCGCTGCGCGATTCACCGCTGCTGACGGGGCTCGACGAGATCGGCCAGTTCCACGCCATCGCCGCATGGGAGAAGACCACCGCGACCGGCGACCGCGCGGAGATCGAAGCGCTGCCGGAGAACTCCGCGCTATGGCCCAAGCTGGACGCGCGCGCCGAGGCCTGCCTGGGCCAGACCTGTCCCGACTGGGACAACTGCTTCATCACCGCCATGCGACGCAAGGCGCTGGACGCCGAGATCGTCATCGTCAACCACCACCTCTTCTTCGCCGACATGGCAATCAGGCTGCAAGCCGGCGCAGCGCCCGACGCAGGCGTATTGCCAGCAGCCGGCGCGGCGATCTTCGACGAGGCGCACGATCTGGAGGACATCGCGAGCAACTTCTTCGGCATCGGGCTCAGCACCCAACGCTTCGACGAGCTGTCCCGCGACGTGGAGACCATGCTGCGCGCCAGACGGGCCTCCACTGCCGCCATCGAGAGCGCCACCGCAACCCTGCGCGAGCGCGCGCGCCTGTTCTTCGCCGCGTTGCCATACGCATCTGCGCCATCGCCCACGGATTCCATCGCCACGCTCGATGCGCAGGCCAACGCCAGTCCCTACGCCGGCCTCGGCCGCATGCCATTCGAGCAGCGCGCCGAATTCCTGGAAGAGCGAGGAGACACCTATACCGGAGCGCTCAACGCCCTCGACCGTCTGGAGGGTGAGCTCGACCGCCTGAAGGGCGTGGACGAAGCCCCCGGCCTGCGCAAGCGCGCCGCCGATATTGCCACCCATCTCAAGTTCCTGCTCGAGTCGCAGGACCCCAACACTGTCTTCTGGATTGAGCGCAGGGCCGCAGGCGGAGTCCGCGCGCTGGCGCAGAAGGGGGCCCGCGGAGCCGTGCCCATGAGTCACCACACCCACCTTCAGGCCACGCCCATCGACGTCTCCCAGATCCTGTCCGCGACGCTCTTCGAGAGCTATAGCTCGGTCGTCCTCACCTCCGCAACCCTCACCGTGGCCTCGGGGGCCGACGATTCCGGCAACACCGTCTCAGGCTTTGAACACATCTCACGGCGGCTCGGCCTCACACTGGCGCGCGAGCTGGTTGTCCCATCGCACTTCGACTATCCGCGCCAGGCGCTGCTCTATCTGCCACCGGGAATGCCCGACCCGCGCGACCCCGAATACTTCACGCAGGCCGCAGAACGCACTCGCCGCATGCTGGAGATCACCCACGGCCGCGCATTCTGCCTGTTCACCAGCTACGCCCAGATGCGCGCCACGCACCAGCGCCTGGCCTCTGAGCTGCCCTACCCGCTGCTGCTACAGGGCACGGCACCACGCACTGTTCTGCTGGAGCAGTTCCGCGATACTCCCGGCGCCGTTCTCTTTGGCACATCGAGCTTCTGGCAGGGCGTGGACGTGCAGGGCGAACAGCTCAGTTGCGTCATCATCGACAAGCTGCCCTTCGCCGTTCCGTCCGACCCCGTCGTCAAGGCCCGCATGGATGCGATCGCCGCCGCCGGCGGCAACGCCTTCTTCGACTACCAGGTCCCCAGCGCCGTCATCACGTTAAACAAGGCTTCGGCCGGCTCATCCGCTCGCTCAAGGACCGCGGCGTCCTCATGCTGCTTGACCCTCGCATCCAGCGCCAGCGTTACGGCCGCATCTTTCTGGACTCGCTGCCCCCCTACCGCCAAACCCAATCCATCGAAGACGTCGAAGCCTTCTTCGCGCAGCGGTAAAGCGGAACCTGTGTAGCTTAACCCTCCATCGGCCTCCAGCGACAGGTTCACGTCGTTGGCGCGGAAGAAATGCCGCCTCGATCCACGCCGGTTCCGCGCGAACGAGACGCGCTCTCCCACAAAAGATCGGGCCGGACGAGACCCCGAAGGATCTTGCCCGGCCCGACGGTCCGTATTTCTAGTTGATGACGATCGGCACCACAAACGTCCTGGTCGTCGTAGGTTGCCCTAACGTGATGGAGTTGTATGTGGCGGTGACTGTGACTGATTGCGGTCCGGTGGGAACCGGAGAGTAGAACTGTACATTGGTTCCGCCGCATCCGCTCATCACCGTGCCTACCGCGACGATCGCTATCAGCATCCACAGCGCCTTGCTCAGTCTGCGCCGGCGACGCACGCAGAAAGCAAGAAGGCCAAGCGGCAGGAACGCCAACACGGTCCTGGTAGCAGTCGTGCGAAGCTGATTTGTGCCAAAGTAGCCGATCGGCAGAGTTAGCGGAGTGGCAGCATCGAAGGTAACCGCCGCCGTTGGCAAGGCCAGCGTAACCACCGCATACGGAGACAGGGTCGTTACGCCGTTAACCACGCTGACCTGCCCAGCGAAGCAGGTTGCATAGCTAACCGACGGCGTGCAGGTAAGATTGACGGTGCCGACGAACGTATTGATACCGCCAAGGTAGAGAAGCGCGGTCTGAGTTCCGCCGCCGCCAACTCCGCCTATACCGTAACCGGACGGAACGGCGCCCGGAGTCACAATCATCGGGGATATGTTGGAGGTCAAGGTGAAGTCAGGATTGTCGACAACCAGTGCCCATGGGATCGAGCCGGTTGACTGGCAGAGCTGAGATGCACCCAGGCTACTCGGCAGTTGAGTCGATGCTTGTCCGACTACGGAGCAAGCAAAGTCGCCTAACGTATCTCCGTTGGTGCCGGCGTCTCCACTATAGAGGAAGCTGAAGAAGTGAGTGCCCGGAACGATAGTGCCCGAACTGGTGTAATACGGAGAGGCAACCCCCGAGACGTACGGAGCCAGAACGAAGGAGGCATTTCCGGCCACCACCGGCACGCTGGTCACGGGAGTGCAGCTAGCTGAGGCAGCCGCCCCCACAGCACATGGGAATATTGTCGTTCCCGCGGGCGTAGTCGTCGAGGACGGCCATTGGATAACGCCATTTGCTATCGGGAATGTCCCTGCCAGTGGCGTTGGAATGTAATTAATCAACGTGATCGGGACAAAGTTATCGTACACCAGCACCGAACCCGAAGTTGTTCCCTTGCCAGCCGTGACCTGGGTGCCTACCGAGATCGTGTAAGTTGCAGAAGCAATGCCGGCCGCCGTATTGAAAACAACACCCTGAGTCCCTATTTGAAGCGTGCTGTTGGCTGAATTGCTCTTGGCTGGAGTGACAGATACCGCAACCGGCGCGGGGATTACGACATCCGTGCCATTGGTGATTGTCACCTTGTAATTGCCGATGGGCTTGCCGGTCATGGTTGCAACCACTGGGTACGGCGTGCCCCCATTCACGTTCAGAATGGACGTATCGGTAGGAGTAAACGTCGCACTCAACTTAGGCAGGTCGTTGCCCACGGTCCCGGTGATGACCATATCCGTGGCAAAGTTGAAGGCAGCAGCTCCGTAGATCGTCGTGTACTGATTTGCAGGAGTGGCTCCTGGGACAACAAAAGCAACGCTCAGAGGAGCAGCGGTTTCCGTCACGTTAGCGGTTGGACCCGATGTACCCGTGACGTACGCCGTCGGGGAACCATAGCTGCAGAAGCCGGTGCCGCTGAAGACAGCCTGAATGGGATAGGGGCTGTTGGCGACAGCAGAGTACTGGCTGGCGCCGCTGACGAACTTGACCGATATCCCCGTGGGAAGAGTACTCGTGGTGCCTACGATTGCGGGGACCGCATTCCCATACTGGTAGGTGATGTTGGCCGCGTTCACTTGAATCGCGGCGGTAGGAGCAACCGTCAGCAGAATCGGAGTTTGTGCGTTGGTTACGCTGTCTTGCGTGTCGGCAACGGGTGTATAGACCGCGCTTACGGTGTAGGACAAACCTGCAAGAAGCCCTCCAGGTATGGTATAGGACGCCACGCCGGCGGCCAAAGTAACCGGCCCCGAGGTGCCGGGCGCTCCGCAATTGCCGGCGTTCGGAGTTCCAGCATCGATCGTCCAGTTGAAGGTGACCGTACCGGTGGGGGTGGTGGCGCCGACAACGTGCGTCTGGCTTACGGTCGCGGTGATGGTCTCCGCACCAGGAGCGGCAACCGTGTAGTTGGGCGACGTTCCAGTGCCGTTCGAGGGAGTCAGGACAATCTTGACCTCTGGAAGCGCACCGTTAGCCGTTAAGGAGATCGACTGAGTGGTGTTGACCGAGACGCTCGCGGATGCGGCTGCGGCCGAGGCTGGAGTGAAGAGCGGCGTGATAGTGCAGGTGGTTCCCGCCGGCAGCGGGCTGGTGCAGTTGCTCGATACGCTGAACTGCGTGTTCGATGGAGTAATTGCCCCCAGGAAGGGTGAGGACAGAGTGGCTGGTACGGTGCCGGAGTTGGTCACCGTCAACACACCGGTGCAGGCTACGCTGCTTCCGGAAGCCGGGCATCCCGAAGGAGTACCGGCAACACCCGAAGCGGTGCCCAGGCTCTGCGGCACGGTGCCGAACGGAACGGTGGGGTTCTGCCGGTTCATGACCAGGATTTGCTTGTTCCCGGAGTCCGCGACATACAAGTTGCCGTTCGCATCCAGGGCAAGGCCGGCCGGGCTGCTCAGCCCACTGAAGCTGAGAGCGAAAGGAGGATAGTTCTGGTTGACCACGGCAGGGGCCTCCCAGACCGCGTTGCCTGAGCTGTCGGAGACAAAGACGTCCCCGGCCGCATCCACCGCAACCCCGTTCGGGTTGCTGATGCCCTGGCCGCCAAACAGCGGAAGGGTGGTAACCACGTTCAGCGCAGACCCCGGGAAGGACGTTCCCGCGGGCTGCAGGTCTCCGCCGCCTGGCGGTATGCGAGTGACCTCACCCGCTATATTCGACGTGTCGGCAACATAGATGAACCCCTTGGAATCGACCGCGACCGCAACCGGATTGGTGAAGGTCGGTCCGCCTGCATACTGGAACAGCGGGGTTGCGCCGCCCAAATCGATGTTGGCCGGAATCATGACGATCGCAGGCGGTATCGCTGGGCTGGCGGATGCATTGCCGGCGTCGGCAACATAGACGTTACCCCACGCGTCGACCGTGAGGCCCAGAGGCTTGCCCCACACGTACTGCGGTGGCGCGACGGTCGGCGTTACGGCTGCTCCAGGCTCGTTCACGATCGATTGTTTTTGTGCCGATCCGAGCGTATTCGAGGTGTAAGCCGTGAATACGCAGTTCACGTTGATTGCTGGGGATGTGGTACCGCCATCGCAGGCCGCGCCTGGGACCCAAACGTAGTTGCCCAGCACGGTTGCCGTAGCGGTGATTGGGTTGTACTCCAGCACGCGCTTATTGCCGGTGTCGGAGATGTAAACATTGCCGGCGGCATCCAGCGCGACGCCCTGCGGGTTGGATAGCCCTTGGACAGGCGTCCCTACGAAGGTGCTTGGCAGCACCACCGTGAGGCTGGGACCAATGGTTGAGGCGTTGCCGCTGGCAGGCTGAACCACGATCCGGTTGTTGGTCGGATCGGCAATGTAGAGGGTGCCGGCGGTGCCGGAGGTGCTGGGACCGACAGCGATGGACGAGGTGGTGCCCAGGGCTTTGCTCAGACTGGTATAGGTAACGGCTGCTTGCTGGCCGCCATCGATCGTCAACTGCGAACCCGAGGCCTGTCCGGTGAGCTGGAAGTTATAGACCGAGCCGTTGGCGGTGGTGGCCACCATCGTTCCTGTCCTCAAACCAGGCTGCGTCGGAGCGAATTTTATAAAGGCCAGGCAGTCGTAACTGGTATCGGGGTAGCTGAGACTGAGCTGCGAGCAGGTGGGAAGGCCCGCCCACGGCGCCATGTTCGCGGTCGTGATGCCATTGCCATAGTCACGCTGGGTGTTCTGGTCCATGGGAAATTCCGAGGTGTTCGTATCGAGCGTGAAGTCCGATCCGGCGGCTACGGTAATTGAATTCGTGGTGTACGCAAGATTGGTTCCCGGAACCGGAACGCTCTGCGAAGTAAAGCTACCCTGGGTCGCGCCCGCCCCGGTGAGGGGGGGATTGGACGCATCGAAGTGTATCTGGACCCACTGGGTTACGGTCTGTCCCACGGGTATCGAGGAGACATAGGGATTCGACGTCTCCGGGAACTGAGTGCCCACATTCAGCTTGCGGACCCTCTGCCTGCCTAAATCGGGGAAAACCAGGTTGGGAATCGTGTCGCTGGCGAAATCAAATTTGAGATTGGTGGCGACGTTTGCATTGAGTCCGTAGCAGCCATCTCCGAAAGGATCGTAACTTTGCGGCCCCTGGAGCCAGAGGTTGGTAGGAGACGAGCCATAGATGCAGTTCCACGGGTTGGCAAAGGAAGCGACCGAAGTGTAGTCGCTGGTGGTCCCGTTGAGGTTGGAGACATTGTTGCCCAGAGCGGCAACCGTGGTGGGGCGTCCGGAGAGGGCGCTTGCATTGGCGAGGACGATATAGTCCCCCTGGAACTGGTCGAGGCGCTCCAGCAACGGCTGGTTGGAGTCCATGAAGTAGAGGGTGCCATACATGTCGGAATCCCAGAATTCCGGCCGAATGTCCCCGTTTACATTCACGTGATAGGCGTTGCCATAGGTGAGCGGCAGGAAGCTCGGGATCAGCGTGTCGCCCGCAGGAACGGCAACCGCGGTCTCGGTCGGACTGTAGTTCGCGGCCGTCTGGATCGCCGCTTGCGAGGTGAGATAATTGGTGACCCCAGGTCCGCCTGCATACGCTATCGGGGCGTAGCCCGCTGCGGGAGTACCTGTGCCGCTCCCGCTCCCCATGTTCTGATAGAAGTTGCCGTAGCCGTCGACTGAGCCCCCGATGTACTGGCCACCGCCGAAGGTGAGTCCATTGATCGGGCCATTGGCGCCTTCGCCCACGGGTAGATTGATGACGGGCTGGCATGGGCCGGTCGTGGCCGCGTTGCAGTTGCCCAACTGGTGCATGTACCCCGGCTGCACTGTGTACTGGAAGAAGGTCTGAGGGGTCCCCTGGGTATTGATCACCGTCGTCCACTGGGTGGCCTCGTTGGCGTTGCTGGCAGCGTTGCCCATCGAAAGGTAGAGGTTTCCGGCGCTGTCCAACGTAATAAAGTCGATATTGTTCGCAGTGGCGGCCGCGGGAGCAGCAGGGTCGGAGGTGTCCGCAAATGCAAACGCATTGTTGACTATTGGCGAGGTTGTGATCGCGCAGGTGGTGGTGTTCACGGTCCCGGCGATGAAGTAGATGTACCCCATCTTCACGCCGCCGGACTTCTTGACTGCATCCGGATTCACCAGGGTAATAAAGTTCGCAAGCGTCGTGCCGCCGTGGTATACCACCGAGACAGTCCCTTTGAAGTCGGCGTAGTATACGTTGCCAAACGAGTCCACCTGGACCGCGTAAGGAGTGGCTCCGATCGGGTTCCCATACGCTGGAACGCCGTTCGCGCAACCGCTGTAATGGTTCGAGCAGGTGGTGCCGCTACAGCCTGTGGGGGCCACTCCGGCGATGGTGTTGATGACGCCGGTAGCGAAGTTGACCTCGCGGATGATGTCGTTGTTCGAGTCGGCGATGTAGATGTTGCCAACCGCGTCGACCGCGATATCGGCCGGACTGTTCAGGGCCGCCCCGCCTTTCGCGGTAGCACCCTTAAAACCGAGGGTGCCCGTGCCGAGGGTCTCCACCGCGGTACTGCCGTCCCCGCTAAATCCGCCAACCTGGGCGTTGGAACTGTTGTACTGGGTGATGCCCGCGACCGTGACCAGCTGAGTCGGAACCAGCAGCGGCGGGTTGCCGGTATTGGCGGCAACAGCCGCTCCCACTGCGGCCACCATGAAGAAGACCAGGGCCACTGTCAGTTGGAAGAGAGTTCGCGACGAGACGATGTGTGTGCGGAAGAGCATCGGGTTCACCTGTCCTTAAATCATCTGCATTTACAATCCGGCTGTCAGGGCAGCATGGCCCCCAACCGCCGTCAAATTTCGTGGCTCATTACCCATGAGATACAGTTTCCAAAATATGCGGCATACTACGCGTTCGCTGAAGACACTTGCAAGAAAAATCTTCAGCCGCGCGTGCCTCACGGAGATAAGGTCGTGGCAGTCATCTTTTCTACGCGTTCGCTCAAGTCACTTGCAAGGAAAATATTCAGACGCAGATGCCTCGCGGAGAGAAGGGTCTGGCAGCCGCCTGTTCGATGCGCTCCATGAAGAAACCTGCAACCATGAACGTCAAACGCGCATGCCTCCCGGAGATCAGGGCCTATACTACCACCTTGTTCCGTGTGTTGGCTGAAGCGGCATGCAGGCACTGCCCCCAGAACGCGCATGGCTCCTGGAGGCAGGGTCTAGTTGCCGCCTTTCCCCCCGGACTCGCCGGCCGGCCTGGCCGCCGGTTTCGTCACTTGCAACGGAATCTCCAGCGTGCCCACCTTCTGGGACACCGCGTCGAGGATACCCACCCGGAGAAATATCTCGCCGGGCGGCAGATCGATTTGCTGGAGAAACTGGAACTGTTTCTGTTGTAAAAATTGTCGATACTGCTCCGCCGTGAATGGCGGCGAGTTGGAGGTCTGGCTCAAACCCGTGATCCGCTTGCCGTAAACATCATAGGCGGCGAGGTCGAATTGCAGAGAGCACTTGCGGCTTCCATCCGCCCCCAGCGCAAAGGCGATCTGGCTGGATATCGCGGGAATGAAGTACAGAACGTCGTAGCGCACAAGCGCTTTGCCCTGCAGTTTAGGATCGAGCGTGCCGAGCGTCGTCGCATCGGCCGGTCTGGCAGGCCCGTCGCTGGGCGTCACGCGAACGTCAAACAGCACCTGACTCGCAGTAGGCACGCCCCGCCCCATCGAGGCCTGCATGTTGCTTCCATAGGGCTCCGGTGCGCTGGTAGTGAGCGGCAACATGGGAGTGATCGCATTGTGCACGATATCGTCCGCGTTGTACCCCTTGCGGTAGCTCAGATGCGCCCCCGGCCGGTCCACCTGCACATCGATGGCGTGGAACCGTCCGTCGAAATTCAGGTCGGGAGGGATGTAGGTAAGGGTGTAGTAGTTGGCCCCGTTCTCGATCGCCTTGTCGACGGCGCTCTTCAGGTCGTTGGTGTTGAAGTACGCCACGCCCCCGGTCGCCTCGGCCACGGCCGACATCGACAGCTGTTCCTGGCCCGTCTTACGGTTGAACTGTACCTGTTTGGCCGCTTGATTCACCGCGGTATTTACGGTAATTCTAGACAGTCCCTGGTCGGCGCCGTTGGCAGGGTTGTTGAACAGCTTGCGAACGTCCACTGGATACACCGCGACCTCGGCCGCCGCCAGCAGATCGGTGGTCCTGCGTACGTCCTTGGCATAGTCCGTGATCTCTTCCAGGTCGTTGGTGCCGCCGGCGGTTGGGAACATATTCAGCGGCATCCCCTCGGTAAACCAGATCAGGTTCTTCCTTCCCTTGATCCCGTTCACATACGCGGCAATCTGATTGAGCGCCTCCAGCGTCATGCGGTTGCGTATGTCCTGCTGTTCGCCGGCCAGTTCGTTCTCGAACTGCTGCATCCCGGCTGCGATGTCATCGTTGCCCAGTTCGGTCTGCGCGTCCACCTGATCGTCCAGCGCACCGCCGCTGTCGTTGTCGATAAACGGCGACGGCAACGCCCTGTTCTTCTTGCTGTCCACCACGGCGATCAGAAGGCCCGGGTCGGAGGTGAATCCCTGCAGGATGCGCAGACTGCTGGACAGGCCGAGCACGGCGACCCGCGTCCCCCTGGGCATGCTCTTCAGGTACTTCAGCGACTCCTGCTTCATGACCGCCTGGTCCAGGACTTGTGTGTTCAAGGCATCCAACAGCAGAATATTGACCGCGCTGGTGGTGGGCGCCTGCTGAAGATTGGTGTAGACATTGGGCGGCAGAGGCGGCGGAGTACGCACCGCCGGCGGCGTGCTCTCGCTGAACTCCTGAAAGCTGCGCACCGGTTGCGGCTTGCCGTCTTCCTTCACCACAAAGTCGGACTGCTTCAGATCGTGGATCGGACGGCCCTTGGAGTCGGTCACCGTCACGTCCACCACGGTCTCCCGTGAAGTCACGCGAAGCGTGGTGTCGCTCGGCTGCGCTGTGCTCTGCGCAGCGGATGCCGCCACGGTACTGCCCGCCGCCTGCCCCCATCCAGTCCCGTGCAAGGCCAGGCACGCCGCGCCCGCAGTCAGGGCAAAGGCAGCCAACATCCTCTTGCCAGCCCGCAGGACCCTACTCCGAGGGAACCGGACTGCCTCAGGGGCACGCCGATCCTGTGCGCCTGACTGCGCAAGATCGCCATGGTGTTCGCTAGGGATTTCGCTCTCCAGATTTACCCCCGTCTGGTG
>CAWCWC010000024.1:0-71203 GCA_963799175.1 uncultured Acidobacteriaceae bacterium
AAATAACATAAGTTCAGAACAGCGGGGGCCTCAGGGCAATTGCATGAATTGTTAATCAGATAGTATCTATTCCGTCCCCACCCCCCTCCCACCCTACCACCTAAAGTCGCTGGATTCATAGATATGCAGGAAATTGATTGTAAAGTAGTCATTCGATATGAGTTATCTTCCAAGTATAAGTAAAACAAACTACTTATCTATGCCAGTAAAGCCAACAAGAGAAGCCCGGCACATGCGCCGGGCTTCTCTTGTCTGTTCTACTACTTCCATTATACAGGATGGAGCATAACTACTATGCCAACTATTTTTTTGGCGGAAGTGGTTGGCGTGGAGCGAGTTATGGGGATTTTCGAGGGCTGGGGGGCTTGACACGGCGAATTTGCCCGAAAAACGGGGAAAAATATGTCAGTTCATGCGTGCCTTCAGTTCATGCGGGCCTGTAGACACTTTCAGCTTACTCAAAAAAAGTGATGGAGCCAGGCAAATTACCGTCCTGCTTTGAGGGGGCCCTCTTGCGCACCCTCGGAGGCTGCATGAAGGCAGCTATCATTGCCATAAACCAGTATGTTTCTGAGGTTTATGGCGGGGACGACGGGGCTCGAACCCGCGACCTCTGCCGTGACAGGGCAGCGCTCTAACCAACTGAGCTACGTCCCCAGGTTGTCTTGCAACAACTTGAGCGAATGTCACATAGAACGGGCGGATTCGCGGATGGAGTCACTCTGGAGCAGAGCTGCTCTTAACTGCCAATTTCGCTTCGTTCTACCTTGTCGCCGCTATGGACCCGGTCCTGGGCCGATTGGGAGACCAAGGGTACACCAGAACCACCAACTTCACGACAAGAAAGAGTCTATCAGAAGCGGCGAGATTCTGTTGTGCCAGGCATCGCTCGAATTCATAGGCGGCCGATGTACGATGGCAGGCGGCCGATGTACGATGGCAGGCGGCCGATGGCCGATACCAGACGATGCGCGGGAGTGAGATTTATCCCCGGCGAGCTTGACCCTGCGCCGCGCGCTTGGTATCGTTAGAAGGTTCCGCGTGAGTTGGGAACCCGTTGCCGTGCAGGGTGCATGATTCGTGTGTGTGCAGGTTGCACGGGTGCGGCTGGTGTGTTGGGCAGACTGGGGACGGGCCGCAAGGAACCTTTCGCCGATTTGCGATACACTGGACAGGCAGTACATCCGCAGGGCCCATGCACGGGAAGCATGGCATGGGCCGGTTATCATCGCGGCGCAACATCCTCGCAATCGTACCTGCGACACCCTCCACCCCGGCGATTTTGCCGGGACCCAAAGTGGATGGGCTATGCGGGGCGGAACAGCGAAACGGAGTCAACTCCATCTTCCGGTAAGGGCCGCTTGTTGAGGGCGGGAAGCAAGGGACGCTCGGCCACCGTCAACTGTTGTTCGTCTGATTTGAGTGTTACAGACGGGAAGCAAGGACAATCTTCGCGCGAGGCACGTCAGTGTCCTCACCTTTTTGTGCGTACGTCGCACGAATAAGGCAAATGCGCGATGAAGCTCCTTCCTCTTGGTCTGCATGAGTTTGGATTTGCAGCAACGGCCCCAGGCCAGAGTGTCTTGAGTCGCAATACAAGGAGTTCGAGTGCCTACGTTCCATCAGCTTGTGAAGCAGGGCCGCACGCCCACCCGATATAAGACCGCCAGCCCCGCGCTGCAGGGTTCGCCGCAGCGCCGCGGCGTCTGCACCCGCGTCTACACCCAGACCCCGAAGAAGCCGAACTCGGCGCTGCGCAAGGTGGCGCGTGTCCGCCTGACTAACGGGATCGAGGTGACGACCTACATCCCGGGCATCGGACACAACCTGCAGGAGCACTCGATTGTGCTGATCCGCGGCGGCCGCGTGAAGGACCTGCCGGGGGTCCGTTACCACGTGGTGCGTGGCTCGCTGGACTCGGTCGGCGTGGCGGAGCGCAAGCAGAGCCGGTCGAAGTACGGGGCGAAGCGTCCCAAGGCCGCTGCGGGCAAATAAGACAGCGAGTCAGCGAGTTAGCAAGTCAGCGAGTCAGCAAAAGGCTCAGCGCGTGAGAGGTTACCGGGCTGAGGGAAGAAGAGAGAAGAGAGACGATGCCGAGAAAAGGTTACATTGCGAAGCGTGAAGTTGCCCCCGACCCGGTCTATGGTTCGACGCTGGTCACGAAGTTCGTCAACTCGATGATGTGGGGCGGCAAGAAGTCGACCGCGCAGAGCATCTTCTACTCCGCGATGACGAACCTGGAGCAGAAGGGCGGCGACGAGGCCCTGAAGCTGTTCAAGAAGGCGATCGAGAACTGCAAGCCGCTGCTCGAGGTCAAGAGCCGGCGCGTCGGCGGCGCCAACTACCAGGTGCCGATCGAGGTCCTGCCGGAGCGGCGCACATCGCTGGCAATTCGCTGGATTGTGACCTACGGCCGCGCGCGCGGCGAGAAGGGCATGGTGGAGAAGCTGACCGCCGAGCTGCTGGACGCCGCCAACGGCCGCGGCGCGGCGATGAAGAAGAAGGAAGACGTACACCGCATGGCCGAGGCCAACAAGGCGTTCGCCCACTACCGCTGGTAAAGCGGACAACAGAAGCAGAGAACAGGGAACAGCAAACCTGGCCTGCTTGAGACGAGTTTTCGATTGACACGCAAGGCACGACTTGCAGAGTGAGAGATAGACACCGTGGCACGCACTGTAGCTCTGGACCATTGCCGGAACATCGGGATCATGGCTCACATCGACGCCGGAAAGACGACGACGACCGAGCGCATCCTGTTCTATACGGGCATCACGCACCGTATCGGCGAGGTGCATGAGGGCACTGCGACCATGGACTGGATGGAGCAGGAGCAGGAGCGCGGCATCACGATCACCTCCGCGGCGACGACCTGCACCTGGCTGGACACATCGCATCAACATCATCGACACGCCCGGGCACGTTGACTTTACCGCCGAGGTGGAGCGCAGCCTGCGCGTGCTGGACGGCGCGGTTGCATGTTTCGACGCGGTCGCGGGCGTGCAGCCGCAGTCCGAGACGGTGTGGCGTCAGGCCGACAAGTACAAGGTCCCGCGCATCTGCTTCATCAACAAGATGGACAAGGCCGGCGCGGACGCGGTCTACGCCACGTCGACCATCGTCGACCGGCTGGGCGCGCGCGCGGTGCCGATCAACATTCAGATCGGCGCGGAGGCGAAGTTCCTGGGCGTGATCGACCTGGTCACGATGAAGGCGATTCTGTGGCTCGACGAGACGATGGGCGCGGAGTACTCGGTGGAAGAGATTCCCGCCGAGCTGCTGGAGACGGCGAAGAAGGCACGCCACGATCTGATCGAGGCGGTTGCCGACTCCGACGACGTGCTTCTTCATCTGTTCCTGGAAGGCCACGAGCCGACCGAGGAGCAACTCAAGGCCGGCATCCGCAAGGCGACCATCGCGATGAAGATATTCCCGGTGCTGTGCGGCTCGGCGTTCAAGAACAAGGGCGTGCAGACGCTGCTGGACGCCGTCGTCGACTACCTGCCCAGCCCGCTCGACATTCCTCCCATGATCGGCCACGACCCGGAGAACATGGCGGTGGAGATCGTGCGCAAGCCGGACGACGCAGAGCCTTTCTCCGCGCTCGGCTTCAAGATCATGACCGACCCGTTCGTCGGCCAACTGATCTTCATCCGCGTCTACTCGGGCACGCTGAAGACGGGCGACTCGGTGCTGAACCCGCGCACGCGCAGGACCGAGCGCATCGGGCGACTGCTGAAGATGCACGCCAACAAGCGGGAAGAGATCACCGAGATCCTGGCCGGCGACATCTGCGCCGCGGTGGGGCTCAAGAACCTGATCACCGGCGATACGATCTGCTCGGACCGTCACCCGGTAGTGCTTGAATCCATCGACTTCCCCAAGCCGGTCATCGAGGTCGCGGTGGAGCCGAAGACCAAGGCGGACCAGGAGAAGATGGGCGTGGCGCTGGCCAAGCTGGCGCAGGAAGACCCGACCTTCAACGTGCGCACCGACATCGACTCCGGGCAGACCATCATCGCGGGCATGGGCGAACTGCACCTGGAGATCATCGTCGACCGCATGATGCGCGAGTACAAGGTCGAGGCCAACGTGGGCAAGCCGCAGGTGAACTATCGCGAGACAATCCGCTCGCACTCCGAGGCCGAGGGCAAGTACATCCGCCAGACCGGCGGCTCGGGCAACTACGGGCACTGCAAGATCCGCATCTCGCCCAACCAGCCCGGCAAGGGATACGAGTTCAGCAACGACATCAAGGGCGGCACGATTCCCAAGGAGTACATCAAGCCCATCGACCAGGGAATCCAGGAGGCGATGCAGGGCGGCGTGCTGGCCGGCTACGAGATGGTTGACGTCAAGGTGTCGCTCTACGACGGCAGCTATCACGATGTCGACTCCAACGAGATGGCCTTCAAGATCGCCGGCTCGATCGCCTTCAAGGAGGCCGCGCGCAAGGCCAAGCCGGTGCTGCTGGAGCCGGTGATGGCGGTCGAGGTCATCGTTCCCGAGGAGTACATGGGCGCGATCATCGGCGACCTGAACTCGCGCCGCGGGCGCATCGAGGGCATGGAGATGGTGGGCAATACGCAGGCCATCCGCGCCACGGTGCCGCTGTCGACGATGTTCGGATACGCGACCCACATGCGCGGGGCGACCCAGGGCCGCGCCAACTATTCGATGCAGTTCAAGCAGTATGAAGAGGCGCCGCGGTCGGTGTCGGAAGAGATCATCGCGAAGGTGCAGGGCAAGGACGACAAGGACAAGTAGACGAGGAATGGAGTCGCGCTGGCCTGCATGACCGGCGCACAGGATGGGCAGACAACGAAGTAGAACAATACGGAGAGAGAGCAATGGGCAAGGAAAAGTTTGACCGGTCGAAGCCGCATGTGAACGTTGGGACGATTGGGCACATCGATCACGGCAAGACGACGCTGACGGCGGCGATCACGAAGGTGCTGGCCAAGCACAACCCGAAGAACACGTTTCGCTCGTTCGACTCGATCGACAACGCTCCCGAGGAGCGCGAGCGCGGCATCACGATCGCCACGGCGCATGTGGAGTACGAGACCAAGAACCGGCACTACGCGCATGTGGACTGCCCGGGCCACGCCGACTACATCAAGAACATGATCACCGGCGCGGCGCAGATGGACGGCGCGATTCTCGTCGTCGCCGCGACCGACGGGCCGATGCCGCAGACCAAGGAGCACGTGCTGCTGGCGCGCCAGGTGGGCGTGCCGTGCATCGTGGTGTTCCTGAACAAGTGCGACGCGGTGGAGGACGCCGAGCTGATCGAGCTGGTGGAGATGGAGGTGCGCGACCTGCTGACCAAGTACGAGTATCCGGGCGACGAGATCCCCATCATTCGCGGCTCTGCGCTGGGCGCGCTGAACGGCGAGCCGGAGTGGGAGGCCAAGATCGACGAGCTGATGGAGGCGGTGGACAGGTACGTTCCGCAGCCCAAGCGCTCGACCGAGCTGCCGTTCCTGATGCCGATCGAGGACATCTTCTCCATCTCGGGGCGCGGCACGGTGGTGACGGGGCGCATCGAGCGCGGCAAGGTGAAGGTGGGCGAGCCGGTGGAGATCGTGGGCTTCCGCGAGACGCGGCAGACGGTGTGCACCGGGGTCGAGATGTTCAAGAAGCAGTTGGACGAGGGCCTGGCCGGCGACAACGCGGGCATCCTGCTGCGCGGCACGGCCAAGGAAGACGTGGAGCGCGGCATGGTGCTGGCCAAGCCGGGATCGATCACGCCGCACACCAACTTCAAGGGCAGCGTGTATGTGCTCGCGCAAGGAGGAGGGCGGGCGGCACACGCCGTTCTTCGACGGCTACCGGCCGCAGTTCTACTTCCGCACCACCGACGTGACCGGCTCGGCCAAGCTGCCCGCGGGCACCGAGATGGTGATGCCCGGCGACAACGTGGAGCTGGAGGTGACGCTGCATACTCCGGTGGCCATGGAGAAGGGACTGAGGTTCGCCATCCGCGAGGGCGGACAGGACCGTCGGCGCAGGCACCATCAGCGAGATCATCGCGTAAGGAGACAGTGCGTAGTTGATAGGGAGTAGTTCAAGACTAACGAGGGCTGCCAGTACGTGTAGAAGTCCATGGCCGGCAGCCACTCCAAACGATCTTTGAGGTTCGAGAAAAGAGACGCACAATGGCTGGACAGAGAATCAGAATCCGTTTGAAGGCGTACGACTACCGCGTGCTGGACACGTCGACCGGCGAGATCGTCGATACCGCGAAGCGCACCGGCGCACAGGTTGCGGGGCCGATTCCGCTGCCCACGATGAAGAACAAGTACTGCGTACTGCGTTCGCCCCATGTGGACAAGAAGTCGCGCGAGTCGTTCGAGATCCGCACCCACAAGCGGCTGATCGACATTCTGGAGCCGACCCAGCAGACGGTGGACGCGCTGATGAAGCTCGATCTTCCGGCCGGCGTCGATGTCGAGATCAAGACGGTGCAGAAGTAAGTTGTTAGTTGCAGGTTGTTGGTTGTTGGTTCAAATGCAACACCGGCAGTGCTGAAGCTCGATGCTCGGCATGATGAGGAAAGGAAAAGACGATGTCCGTTACAGGAATTCTCGGCAAGAAAGTCGGCATGACCCAGCTCTTCGACGAGCGCGGCGACGTTCACCCGGTCACGGTGCTGAAGGCCGGCCCATGCGTCATCACGCAGCTCAAGACGTTGTCCAAGGACGGCTACGACGCCGCGCAGATCGGCTATGTCGATTTCATCAAGGCATCGAAGGTCAACAAGCCCATGACGGGCCACTTTGCCAAGTCGAACGTGCCGCCCGTGCGCATGATGAAGGAAGTCGCGGTGGAAGTTGCCAAGGAAGGCGAGGACGCCGCGGTCAAGGCCGGCGACCGCATCATGGTGGACATCTTCTCCGATGAAAAGTTTGTCGACGTGATCGGCACATCGAAGGGACGCGGGTTTGCCGGCGTGGTTCGCCGCCATCACTTCGGCGGCGGCCCCAAGGCGCACGGCCATATGTTCCAGGTGCAGGGCTCGATCGGCGCATCTTCCTATCCGTCGCGCGTCTTTCCCGGCCAGCGCATGCCCGGCCACATGGGCCACGCGCAGATTACGGTGCGCAACCTGCGCATTCGCGGCATCGATGTGGAGGACAACCTGCTGATGGTCGAGGGCGCAGTGCCCGGCCCGCGCGATGGATACGTTCTGATTTCGAAGGCAAAGGCACCGCCGCGCGAGCGTCGCGGATTTGCCGGAGGGACGACGCTCGATCCGTTGAAGGCTTCGAAGAAGGCTTCGGCAAAGAAGAAATAGGTGCAGCGCGGACGGCGAAAGCGGTTTGCCGCAATAGCCGCCTAGCGGGAAGCAGAAATCGGCAACAAGCTGCGCGGAGAACAGACCGGGGAACGCAGCCTAACTAAGTCAGGGTCCGCCGCATCGATGGCGGATAAGAGAGAGAATGGCGATGGCAAAGATCAAGATAGTCAATCTCGCGGGAACGCAGGTCGGAGAGTTTGAACTCCTCGACGAGGTGTTCTCGGGCGAGATCAACGACACGCTTCTGTGGGAGTCTGTGAAACACTACCGTGCTGCTTTGCGCCAGGGCACGGCGTCCACCAAGACGCGCGGACTGGTTTCAGGCGCCGGACGCAAGCTGTGGAAGCAGAAGGGAACAGGCCGCGCACGCATTGCGTCGATCCGCAGTCCTTTATGGCGCTCGGGCGGCACGGTGCATGGACCGAAGCCACGCAGCTACGAGTACGCCTTCCCGCAGAAGAAGCTGATGGGCGCGCTGCGCTCGGCGATTGCGGCGAAGATTGCGGACGGCAAGTTGACGGTGGTGGAATCGTTCGAGGTACCCGAGGCCAAGACCAAGCTCTTCCGCGCCGCGCTGAACAAGCTGGATGCGGGCAAGACGACGCTTCTGGTCGAGTCCAGCCAGCAACTGGGCGAGAAGCTCTATCTGGGATCGCGCAACCTTGCGGGGGTTGAGCTTGTACTCAGCTCGGAGGTGCATCCCTACGATCTATTGCGTTACGAGCATGCCGTCTTCTCGAAAGATGCGCTCGATGCGCTGCAAGGCACGCTGAAGAAGTTCGTATCGAAGCGCAGCAAAGCAACAGCGCAGAAGGAGGTTGCGTAAATGCCAACCCTCTATACAGTGATTCGCCGCCCCCTCATCACGGAGAAGGGCATGACCGTGAAAGAGACCCAGAACACGCTGGTCTTCGAGGTGGATATGAAGGCCAGCAAGACAGAGGTCAAGCAGGCTGTGGAGACGCTATTCAAGGTGAAGGTGAGCGGCGTGCGCACCTCCACGGTGGAAGGGAAAGAACGGCGACGGGGGAAGTTTACCGGCTATCGTCCCGACTGGAAGAAGGCCTATGTCCGCCTGAAGAATGGGCAGAAGATGCCGGAGTACCTGAACAGCATGTAAGCACAGTTGCAGGTCGTGAGTTGTGAGTTGAATGCAGGTGCGACGAACAGGTCGCGTAGATCCGAGAGAGAACTAGCTAACAGCTCAAGGCGAGCGGCTAGGAGCTAAACAAATGCCGATTAAATCATTTCGACCGATTACCCCGACACTCCGTTTCCAGACCAAGCTGGTGAACGACGACCTGACGACGGACAAGCCGCACAAACCGCTTTTGGCTGTGAAGCAGCGCACCGGCGGACGCAACAGCAGCGGTCGCATGACCATTCGCCACCAGGGCGGAGGCCACAAACAGAAGCTGCGCCTGATCGATTTCAAACGCGACAAGGTTGGCATTCCGGCCACCGTAGCGACCATCGAGTACGATCCGAACCGCAGTTCGCGCATTGCCCTGGTGCACTATGCGGACGGCGAGAAGCGGTACATCATCCAGCCGATCGGGCTGAAGGTAGGGCAGTCGATCATGAGCGGCCCAGATGCCGATATTCTGGTGGGCAACGCGCTTCCACTGAAGAACATCCCCCTGGGAACGATCGTTCACAATATCGAACTGCGGCCAGGCAAGGGCGCGCAGATGGCTCGTTCGGCGGGCGCACAGGTCAACCTGATCGCCAAGGAGGGCGACTACGCGCTGCTTAAGCTGCCCTCGGGCGAGACGCGCAAAGTACTGGTGGAGTGCATGGCGACCATCGGCCAGGTGGGCAACACGGACCATGAGAACGTCTCCATCGGCAAGGCGGGGCGCAATCGCTGGAAGGGAATCAACCCGGCAAACCGCGGCGTCACCATGAATCCAGTCGACCATCCGCACGGGGGAGGCGAGGGCAAGACCTCCGGCGGGCGTCACCCGGTAACACCCTGGGGCCAGCCGACGCGCGGATACAAGACACGCAACAACAAGCGGAGCGATGTATTTATCGTCAGCCGCCGCAGCAAGTAAAGAAGCCGGCAATTTGCGGTTTGCAACAAGAGAAGTACAGGTAGGAAGAGCAACACCAAGTCTCGCAGCTAAGAGATTCGTCGTAACCAGCACGGTAACCGCAGCAGGAATATGGAGTCATTCGCATGGCACGTTCAGCAAAGAAGGGCCCGTTTATCGACGCGCATCTTCAAACGAAGATCACGGTGATGAACCAGACCAACGACAAGAAGGTTGTGCGCACCTGGTCGCGCCGCTCGACGATCTTCCCCGACATGGTTGGACACACCATTGCCGTACACAACGGGCGCAAGTTTATCCCGGTTTATGTGACGGAGAACATGGTTGGCCACAAACTTGGGGAGTTTGCGGCAACGCGTACGTTCAAGGGCCACTCCGCGCGCGCAGCCGAGACAACCGTTAAGCCCAAGTAGGCTGAAGGCTGGTTGTCGCAGAAACGATTTTATTGGCAGAAGCAAGGCGTACAAGATAGTTCGAAGGATCAAAGTTATGGCGAAGATTGCAGATAAAGTCCAAGAGTTTCGCGCGGAAGCAAAGTTCCAGCGCAGCAGCCCGCAGAAGGCGAGGCTTGTCCTCGACACGATTAAGGGCATGCGCGTGGAGCAGGCGCTCAACACCGTCCACTTCTCCAGCAAGAAGATGGGGCCGGTGGTCGAGAAGGTATTGCGCTCCGCCATCCAGAATGCAACCTACGTCTCTCAGGAACAGGGGCTCGATATAGACGTCGACAATCTTTATGTACGCACCGCGGTGGCGAATGAAGGGCCACGCATGAAGCGCATCCGGCCCGCACCCATGGGGCGGGCGTTTCGCTACCAGCGCAGGATGGTACACATACTCGTTGCGGTAGCGGAGAAGAGGTCACCCACGGCCGTTGGTGCGATTGAACCGGAAGTTCCAGCGGCCAAAGCGAAGCCAAGCAAGCCGGCAGCCAAGAAGGCGGCTGCCAAGAAGAGCGCAATCAAAAAGTCAGCAGTGAAGAAGACGCCAACGAAGAAAGAAGTTAAGTAAATGCAGGTTTTAGTTTTATTTAGTCCGGAAACTTTCCGGTATACTTTAAGTTTTACATGTCCCGCCGGCTCAACCGGACCGGGGCGAAGGTAAGGAAGCTATGGGACAAAAGGTCCATCCGTATGGGTTTCGCCTCGGCGTCAACAAGCCGTGGAAGTCACGATGGTTCGTCGAGCGCGACTATGACAAGCTGCTGGTCGAGGACGTCAAGCTGAAAGCCGAGTTACGCGAGAAGCTGAAGGCTGCCGGCGTCAGTTCGGTGGAAGTCGAGCGCCCCGGCAATAAGCTGCGCCTGATTATCCGCACCGCGCGTCCGGGCATCATTATCGGACGCAAGGGCGCTGAGATCGACAAGCTGAAGGCCGACATTCAGAAGCGCAGCTCTCGCGAGGTCTTCATTGACATCCTGGAGGTCAGCAAGCCGGAGCTGGATGCGCAACTGGTTTCGGAAAACATTGCATTGCAACTGGAGAAGCGTGTCAGCTTCCGCCGGGCCATGCGCAAGTCGGTCGATTCGGCGCTGCGATTCGGATGCAAGGGCATCAAGGTGCGCGTCTCCGGCCGGTTGAACGGCAATGAGATCGCGCGCTCGGAGTGGTATCTGCAGGGCCGTCTGCCGCTGCACACCCTGCGCGCCGACATCGACTACGGATTTTCCGAGGCGCATACCACCTACGGAATTATCGGGGTCAAGACGTGGGTCTACCGCGGCGATATTTACGAACAGAAGAAGCGGCGCGATCAGGGCACTACGACTGGCGTGTTCTAGGAACGGTTGTATTGGTTGATGGCTGTTAGTGTTGCGAAGCCGGGAATAGGAGCAAGGACCACCGGCTGAGAGCTAGAGGGTATTGATTATGTTATTGCCAAAGAAGGTCAAGTTTCGCAAGCAGCAGCGCGGTCGCATGTGCGGCAAGGCATGGCGCGGGTCGGATCTCTCGTTCGGCGATTTTGGCCTGAAGGTGCAGGAGTGCGGCTATATTACCGACCGGCAGATCGAGGCCAGCCGTATCGCGATGACGCGGTTTATCAAGCGCGGCGGCAAGGTATGGCTGCGCATCTTCCCCGACAAGCCGATCACCAAGAAGCCTGCCGAGACACGTATGGGCAAGGGCAAGGGCGCTCCGGACCATTGGGTTGTGGTGGTCCGCCCAGGCAAGATCCTGTTCGAGATGGAGGGCGTTACGCCCGAGCTGGCGAAGGAAGCCATGCGTTTGGCTGCCCACAAACTGCCGCTCAAGACTATGTTTGTGCAACGCCATACCGTCAAGGCAAGCGTGGCTGTCAAGTAGAGACTGTGGAGAAGTTCCAAGCCGAGGAAAGAATTCGCAAGGAAAGAAGATCAAGATGGAATTTGAAAAGATACGCAACCTTACCGACGACGAACTGCCCGCGCAGCTAACCAAGTCCGCCGAACAGCTCTTTCGTATTCGTTTTCAGAAGAGCCTGGGCAACAATGAAGGCGTCAAGAAGCTGCGCGAGTTGAAGCTGGACATAGCACGCATCCATACCGCGACCCGGCAGCGCGCACTGGCTTCGGTAAAGGGCGCATCACCGGCATCGGTTCGCTCGGCCCCGGCAGCGAGCACACGCACTGCGCGCAAGAAAGCGAAGAAGGACTAACATGGCAAACACAACTAACACAGCAGCTCCGGAAGCGCATGCCTCTCGCCGCAACGAGAAGGTGGGCCTGGTGGTATCGACCAAGATGCAGAAGACCATTGTGGTCGAGATCGAGATGCGCAAGGCACATCCGAAGTACAAGCGGGTGATGAAGTCGAACAAGAAGTTTTACGCGCACGACGAACTGAACTCGGCGCGGGTTGGCGACGTGGTGCGGATTCGCGAGGCGCGACCGCTGTCGAAGCTGAAGCGGTGGTCTCTGGAGGAGATCGTACGCCGCTCCTCGCTCTCGCAACTCGACGATAAGACAGTTGCGGAAGTGAAGTAGATTGGAATCGGCGCGGGTTTTTTGACCCGCGACGCAGAGAAGTGCATCAAGCGGCGATAGCCGCAGGGTTTTAAGCCCGGGAGAACGAATATGTCAGTGCAGATGAGAACGATTCTGGATGTTGCCGACAACTCCGGCGCGCGCAAATTGCAGGTGATTCTGCCGTTGGGCGGCGGCCTGGGCAAGAAGGCCGGCCTTGGCGACGTGGTGACGGCGGCAGTGAAGGAAGCGTCGCCCGACGGCACGGTGAAGAAGGGCAAAGTGGTGAAGGCGGTCATCGTGCGCACGCGCAAGGAGTATCGGCGACGCGACGGCACCTACATCCGTTTCGACCAGAACGCCGCCGTGGTGATCAACGAAACCAACGAGCCGGTGGGCACACGCGTCTTCGGCCCGGTGGCACGCGAGTTGCGCGAGAAGAAGTTTCTCAAGATTGTTTCCCTGGCGCCTGAAGTGATTTAGAACGGTTGTCAGTTGCAGGTTGTTAGCGGTTAGTTGAAACAAACGAACGCGAGGGCCGACAGGCCAGAGGTTCCATGCGGATTCCGGCTCCGACAGATTGCCGAGGAAGGAAGAACGATGGCAGGGATCAAGATCAAGCGAAACGACACGGTGGAAGTGATCGCCGGAAAAGACAAAGGCAAGCGAGGACGCGTGCTTCGCATCCTGGCGGACAAAGACCGTCTTCTGGTGGAGCACGTCATGATGATCAAGAAGCATGTGAAGCCGAACCCGCAGCGGAACATCAAGGGCGGCATCGCCGAGCAGGAGTCTTCCATCCACATTTCGAATGTGATGCTGGTGGATGGCGAGGGCAACAAGACCCGCGTCGGGACGAGAGTGGAAGACGAGCGGAGAGTACGCTTCTCGAAGGTGAGCGGGAACACGATTCCGGAGAAGAAGAAGTAAAGCAGTATCGGCAAGACGGTTTTGTCGGACAAACAGGTTTACCCCACGAATCGGTACACGGGCCTCGAAACCCACTCCGGAAACCGTGGAGAAAGCGAAGTCGATCATGGCGGCACGATTTAAAGAGAAATATCTGAGCGAGATCCGGCCGGCGATTGCCAAGGAACTGGGCGTCAGCAATCCGATGGCGATTCCCAGGCTGGAGAAGATCGTCATCAACATGGGGTTGGGCGAGGCCACGCAGAACGTGAAGATTATGGACCCTCTGGTGGCCGACCTGGCGTCGATTGCCGGGCAGAAACCGGTGGTAACCAAGGCCAAGAAATCGATCGCGGCCTTCAAGGTGCGCGAGGGGATGCCGATCGGCGCGGTCGTGACGCTGCGCGGCGACAAGATGTACGAGTTTCTGGACCGGCTGATCACGATCGCTCTGCCGCGTGTGCGCGATTTCCGTGGCGTCTCGTCGAAGAGCTTCGATGGGCGCGGAAACTATACGCTGGGTCTGCGCGACCAGCTTATTTTTGCCGAGATCGACTATGCCAAGGTGGACAAGCTGAAGGGCATGAACGTCACCATTGTCACCACCGCGGCCGATGACAACGGCGCACGAGCGCTACTGAAGGGCTTCGGAATGCCGTTCCGGGTTGGAGCATAACTGCTGTGCCCGCACGGCAAGAACAGAAATTGCAACAAGGATAGAGAGTAAACACTATGGCAACTACCGCAAAGCGCGTCAAGGACGCAAGAAAGCCGAAGTTCAAATCCCGCCAGCACAACCGCTGCCAGCTATGCGGCCGTCCCCGCGCTTACCTGCGCAAGTTCGGGATATGCCGCCTCTGCTTCCGCGGTCTCGCGCTCAAGGGCGAGATTCCGGGCGTCGTCAAGTCAAGCTGGTAAACGTAGGATGCGGCAACCTGTATACTGAATAGGTTGTTGTGACCGTCTCACCCTTCCAGAGACCCCACCAGCCCGTGGTGCAGCAGTCTGGGAGTTGTTGGATAGTAGAGGAAGCAAATAGCAACCTCAAACGATTGAGCAACATTTCCGCTGGTTCTCGCCTGGGATCGCACGGTCGAGCGAACGGGGGATGAAGGAGAATGAATGAACCTGACCGATCCAGTAGCTGATTTTTTGACGCGCATCCGCAACTCCATCCGCGCGCGCCACCAGAAGCTCGACGTACCCGCCTCCAAGCTGAAGAGCGAGATTGCGCGCATCCTCAAGGAGGAGGGCTATATCGCCAACTACAAGCCGACCGAAGAGGGCGGGGTGAAGGTACTGCGCGTGTATCTCAAGTACGGCCCCAACAACGAGGCGGTGATCCGCGACCTGCAGCGCGTCTCGCGTCCGGGATGCCGCGTGTATCTTGGCCGCGACGAGATTCGCCGGGTGCAGGGCGGGCTAGGCATCTCGATCATGACCACGCCGAAGGGCGTCATGACCGGCCGACAGGCCCGCCGCGAAGGCGTAGGAGGCGAGATCCTCTGCGAAGTATGGTAATGCCAGCCGCGATGTGCGCATTTTGCGTCGAGGTTCGCGGGCAGGAACGACTTACTCCGGCGGTTCATGTAGCCGGCCCTAAATGTTAGAACGATGGGCACAAGCCCAGGCTGCAGTGGAACTCAACAGGCTGTTGCATTGAGCGACTCGCAAGCCGCAAAGGAATTTCAAATGTCTCGTATCGGCAATAAACCAATTCCGCTGCCAACTGGAGTCAAGTTCGCAGTCAGCAGCGATGGCAACACGGTGCTTGTTGACGGGCCCAAGGGCAAGGTCAGCGCGATGCTTCCCGGCGGGATCACGCTGATGCAAAAAGACGGCAACCTGGTGGCCGAACGTCAGAACGACAAACAGGCCGCGTTCCACGGGCTTGCGCGTGCGCTGGTCGCCAACGCCGTTGCCGGAGTAACCACCGGCTGGAGCAAGGAACTGGACATTGTCGGAATCGGATACCGCGCCGAGATGAAGGGCAAGAACACGGTTGTCTTCACTTTGGGGTTTTCGCACCAGATCGAGTTTCCGCTGCCTACGGGCATCGAGGTGGTGATCGACCCCAAACAGACGCACCTGACGATCTCCGGCATCGATCGCCAGAAGGTCGGCCAGGTGGCCGCGGACATGCGTTCGCTGCGCAAGCCCGATCCATACAAGAATAAAGGCGTCCGCTACAGCGGCGAGAAACTGAAGAAGAAGGTCGGCAAGACCGGAGCGAAGTAAGACAGTTGTGAGTTGGTAATTGTGAGTGATGAGTAAGTGCTCACAACTCATCAATGTACTTTGAAACCGAACGTCTCCAGCACTCTGGCGACGCCACTAGGAAGGAACGAAAGATTATGCTGAAACCCCGCGAACGCAACGTCATCCGCCAGCGCGTACATGCTCGCATCCGCGCAAAGATGTCCGGCACCGCCGAACGTCCCCGCCTCAACATATACCGCTCGCTGAACCATATATACACGCAGCTGATCGACGATCTGAACGGGGTCACTCTGGTCTCGGCCTCGTCGCTGGGCAAGAAGGCCGATGAGAAGCACTACGGCGGCAACGTGGCAGCCGCCAAGTCGGTTGGCAAATTGATTGCAGAGCGCGCGCAGGAGAAGGGAATCAAGAAGGTGGTCTTCGATCGCGGCGGCTATCTGTATCACGGCCGTGTAAAGGCGCTGGCCGATGCGGCGCGCGAGGCCGGACTCGAATTCTAAGCTTCAGGTTTGGTTGCGCCCCAATGGGCAGCAAGAGAGGAACGGAAGATGGCAATGATGAAGAAAAAGTTCGACGCGAACCGTCTGAATCTGAAGGACGAAGTGGTGTCGATCAATCGCGTCACCAAGGTGGTAAAGGGCGGCAAGAACATGTCGTTTGCCGCGCTGGTGGTGGTGGGCGATCCGGGCGAGGGCGTTGTGGGATATGGATCGGGCAAGGCCAAGGAGGTCCCCCAGGCGATACGCAAGGGGATCGAGGCTGCCAAGAAGAACCTGTTCAAGATTAATCTCACTCAGACCACCATTCCGCACCAGGTACTGGGTCACTATGGAGCAGGCTCGGTGATGCTGAAGCCGGCGCCGGAAGGCACGGGGGTGATTGCGGGCAAGACCGTGCGCGCCGTGATGACCTCGGCCGGGGTGCAGAACGTGCTGACCAAGTCGCTTGGGTCGGCCAACCCGCACAACGTCATCAAGGCCACGTTCGACGCCCTCATCCAGCTTCGCAACAAGGCCGAAGTTGCCGCCCTGCGCGGCAAGACAGTCGAGGAGTTCTAGCCATGGCTCAACCCGCAACCAACGCAAAGATCAAGCTGCAATACTTCCGTTCGAAGATATGCACTCCAACGAAGCACAAACTGGTGATCAAGGGGCTTGGCTTTACCCGGCTCAACCAGATCGTCGAGCGCGAAGACACGCCGTCGGTCCGCGGGATGGTGGCGAAGGTTCCCCATCTGGTCCGCGTGGTCGATTAACCGATTTAATAGCTTCACCCATATGCGAGTCGGCGAGCCATTGAGCACCGGCGTACTAGCGAGGAAGACGAAATGGCAATCCGCAATCTATCCAATCTGCGCGCCCCCAAGAAGGCGAATGAAAACAAGAAGCGTGTCGGTCGCGGCATGGGTTCCGGCATGGGCAAGACATCCACCCGCGGCCACAAAGGACAGGGATCGCGCTCCGGTTCATCGCTGATGCGCGGCTTCGAGGGTGGCCAGATGCCGCTGCACCGCCGCCTGCCCAAGCGCGGCTTCAACAACATCTTCCGCGTGGAGTACACCGTGGTCGGCCTGGACCGCGTCGCCGAGATACTGGCGTCCGCACCGGGCACCGAGTTCACCCTGGATGCAATCGTCTCGCTTGGCCTTCTGCGCAAGAAGGGCGGCCTGATCAAGGTGCTCAATAACGGCGAGTTGACTGGACCGGTCACCATACACGCGCACAAGTTCTCCAAGTCCGCGCAGGAGGCCATCGAGAAGGCCGGCGGCAAAGCGATTGTGATTGGTTAACAGCTCCGCCGAGTGCATATGCCCGGCGCTTTCGAATAGGATAGGGTTCAGCCCAGGATGCGCGGCCCGCGAAGGCCGGCTTCCGACAACAGCGAAGAGGTCCCGATGTTTGAGAAATTCGCCAACATCTTTCGTATCCCCGATCTGCGCAAGCGTGTATTGTTCATGGCTGGGCTGCTGGCGGTCTATCGTCTGGGTGCGTTCATTCCCACTCCAGGCATCAACGCGGACGCGCTAGCGCAGTACTTCAACCTGAACTCCGGCTCGCTGCTCGGCCTTGGGGACTTGTTCACCGGAGGCAATCTGCGCCGGCTCACGATCTTCGCGCTGGGCATCATGCCCTACATCACGGCGTCGATTATCTTCCAACTGCTGACCGTCGTGTATGAGCCGCTCGCCAAGCTACAGAAGGAAGGCGAACTGGGCCGGCGCAAGATCACACAATGGACGCGTTACGTCACGGTGTTGCTGGGCGTGATTCAGTCCTTCGCCATTGCCCTGACGCTGACCAGCTCCGGCATGTCGCTGGTGACCATCTCTCGCGGCGCATTTATTCCGATGTGCGTCATCACTCTTACGGCCGGCACGGCCTTCATCATGTGGCTGGGCGAGCAGATCACCGAGCGCGGCATTGGAAACGGCATGTCGCTGCTGATCTTTACCGGCATCGTAGTCGGGCTGCCGCGCGGGATCAAGGATATCTACGACAAGGCGCGCGACGAGACCTGGGGGCCGTTGACCCCGCTGGTGCTGGTAGCCCTGGTTGCAGGAATGGTCGCCGTGGTTGCGTTCATCGTCTTCGTGGAGCGCTCCGAGCGGCGCATTCCGGTGCAGTACGCCAAGCGCATCGTGGGACGCAAAATGATGGGCGGTCAGTCCACCCACCTTCCTCTACGGGTTAATTCCGGCGGCGTGATGCCGGTCATCTTTGCCAGTTCCATCCTGTCCGCGCCGCTGCTCTTTTCCAAGATGAGTTTTTTCGGCAGCGCCAGGCTGGACGAGACCACTTTCTTTGGACCGATCCTGCGCAATCTTGCCCCCGGCGAGCCGTGGTACGAGCTGCTGTACATGGCCGCAATCGTCTTCTTCGCGTATTTTTATATTTCGATCGTCTTCCGCCCCGACGACATCGCCGATAACATGCGCAAGTATGGCGGGTTTATCCCCGGTATCCGCCCCGGCCGCCGCACCTCGGACTTTATCAACGACGTTCTGACCCGCATCACTCTGGTTGGAGCGCTGTACCTGATTATCATCTCCATCATTCCGACCCTGCTCATCAGCGGTATTCACTTCAACCACCTGTGGCTGATCGGTTCGTTCTTCGATCGCCTGCCGTCCGTGTTTACCAACGGGTTCGGCTTCACCTTTTACTTTGGCGGTACCAGTTTGCTGATCGTTGTCGGCGTAGCCATGGACACCGTACAGCAGGTGGAATCGCAACTCATCATGCGCCACTACGACGGCTTCTCTCCCAAGAGCGGCCGCATTCGTGGACGACGCAGTTGGTAGGACGGGCCCATTGACTCAAACATCTGAATTGCATCCGACGGCCCTGGCAGGGAATGACTTTCTGCCTGGGCCTGTTCTTCTTTTAGGCGCACCCGGCGTTGGCAAGGGTACGCAGGCACAACTGCTGGTCACCAAGTACGGCATCCCGCAGATCTCCACCGGCGATCTGCTGCGCGGCAATATCGCCCGAGGCACTGAGCTGGGACTGAAGGCGAAAGAGATCATGACAGCAGGCCTGCTGGTGGACGACGAGATCGTCAACCAGATGGTGCTCCACCGCCTGCAGGAGAAAGATACCCATCGCGGGTACATTCTGGATGGCTACCCGCGCACGCTGGAGCAGGCAAAATTTCTCGACCATACCGTTGCCGACCCCATCTTTCTGCCTCGTCTTCCTGTTATCGCCGTAAGCATTGTAGTCTCGTACGATCAACTTCTGCGGCGCATCACGGGGCGCCGCATCTGCCCGGTGTGCAAACACATCTACAATATGTATTCGAACCCTCCCAAGGTAGCGGGCTTGTGCGATTTCGATGGAGCTACTCTGACGCAGCGCGGGGACGACACCGAGCAGGTCTTTATCGAGCGCATGAAGACCTTCGAAGCTCAAACCGCTCCGGTGGTGTCCCACTACCATGATCTTGGGCGCTTTGAAGAGGCGGATGGCAACCAAAGCGTGGAGGCAGTGAACATCGCGATCGAGCATGCCATGGTCAAGCTGCGCAGGGCTTCTCGCTGAAACGGATTCTATGGCCATTCTAATCAAGACTGCCGGAGAGATTGAAAAGATGCGCCGCTCCGGTGAAGCGCTGCGTCAGGTGCATGAGGCGGTCCGTCCGTTCGTTGTGCCCGGCGCCAGCACGATGGACCTGGAGAAGGTTGCTGTGGCCAAGATGGAGGAGCTGCACGCAACTTCGGCGTTCAAGGGCTATCACGGCTTTCCCGCGGTACTGTGCACGTCGGTCAACGACGAGGTTGTACACGGCATACCTTCGGCCACACGCATCCTGACCGAGGGCGATATTGTCTCGGTCGACTGCGGCGTGATAATCGATGGGTATTATTCGGACTCTGCCGTTACCTACGCGGTTGGCACTCCCAGCGCCGCCACCAAGAAGCTGCTTGACGTGACCAAGGCATCGCTGGAGCGGGCAATCCAGGAGGCGCGGGTGGGTGGACGACTGGGCGACATCTGCGCCGCAGTCCAGGAGATGTGCGAGGGCGAGGGATACGGCGTTGTGCGCGAGTTTGTCGGCCACGGTATCGGTAAATCCATGCACGAAGACCCCCAGGTGCCCAACTTCGGCACGCGCGGCAAGGGCCCGCGGCTGAAGGCCGGCATGGTGCTGGCCATCGAGCCGATGATCAACGCCGGAGGGGCGGCGGTGAAGGTCCTGCCCGACGGTTGGACCACCCTGACCGTCGACGGCAGCATCAGCGCCCACTTCGAGCACACGGTCGCGATCACAAATGACGGGCCGAGGGTGCTTACCCGCTAGGTTTTTCACCCATTTAGAGGTATACTCAAAAGAGTTGTGTGCTCAGGCACATGGCAACAGGGCGTTTGGGCCGCGCACGAGGCGTCCCCGCCTATCGAAGGAGAGCGTTTGTCGAAGGAAGATGCTATTGAAGTAATGGCGGTGGTGGTTGAGACGCTGCCCAATGCGCTGTTCAAGGTCGAGCTTGAGAATAAGCACCAGGCTCTCGCTCACGTCTCCGGACGCATGCGCAAGAACTTCATTCGTATCCTCCCCGGCGACCGCGTCGCGATTGAGCTCAGTCCGTACGACCTCAACCGCGGCCGCATCGTCTATCGCTACAAGTAGACGAGAAGCAGCTTTTAGCTACTAGCTTTTAGCTATTGGCTTTCGCTGAAAACAGAGCAATGCAACAATCCCGTCGGTCGTCTTTAGCTAACAGCTAAGGGCTAAAAGCTAACGGCTGTCTTAGGAGTTTTATGAAGGTCCGCGCGTCCGTCAAGAAGATTTGCGATAAGTGCAAAGTCATTCACCGCCGCGGCGTGGTTCGCGTTATCTGCGAAAACGCCAAGCACAAACAGCGTCAAGGGTAGTTTTTCCCGGCAACTAACAACCAGCAACCGTATTACCCGGCCCCGCCAGGCTAGTTAGCCGAAGTCAAGGCTTGCGTTGAACCCGGCGGAAGACCCGCAAACCTATAATCTCGCTGTAGTGGACACATAAGGCCACCAGCCCAGACAGAAAAGGAACCCCATGGCACGTATTGCTGGAGTCGATGTACCCAATCAGAAACAGGTGCGCATCGGACTCACCCACATCTTCGGCATCGGCGACTCGCGCGCGGCAAAGATTCTTGCCGAAGCGAACGTCGATCCATTCGCAAAAGTCGGTGCGCTCGACGAGGACGCGCTAAACCGCATCCGACACGTCATCGAGGCACAAGGCGAGATTGAAGGCGATCTACGCAAGGACGTCTCGCTCAACATCAAACGCCTGATCGAGATCCAGTCCTACCGGGGACTCCGTCATCGCCGTTCGCTGCCCGTCCGCGGCCAGCGCACCCACACCAACGCACGCACCCGCAAAGGCCCCCGCAAGGGCACGGTTGCCGCCAAGAAGAAAGCGACGAAATAGCCCATGGCGAAGACACAGAACAAGGCTGGCGGCGCCAAGACCGCGGGAAAGAGCAAGAAGTTCAAGAAGAGGGAACGGAAGAACGTTCCATTCGGGCTGGTCTTTATTCAGGCGAGCTTCAACAACACCATTGTCACGATTACGGACCAGGCGGGCAACACGCTCAGTTGGAAGTCGTCGGGCTCGCTGGGCTTCCGCGGCTCACGCAAGGGAACTCCGTTTGCGGCGCAGCAAGCGGCCGTCGGTGCAGCCAATGCTGCTCGCGACCACGGACTGCGTTCGGTCGATGTGCGCGTGTCGGGGCCTGGCTCCGGCCGCGAATCCGCTATTCGCGCGCTTGCGTCGGCAGGCGTGGAAGTGCGCTCGATCCGTGACGTCACGCCGATGCCGCACAACGGATGCCGTCCACCGAAGCGACGTAGAGTGTGATGAATCTATAGATTACATGTATTAATTGAAGTGCTACATTAAGAGTTAAAGACTAGCAGTTAATTGGATCGGGACGAAGCGCGGAGCGCGTAAACCGATCGTCACCTGAAGTAAAGGAGCAACACGCATGGCACGTTATACAGGACCCGTCTGCCGGCTTTGCCGCCGCGACGGAACCAAGCTCTTCCTCAAGGGAGCGAAATGCTTCTCCGATAAATGCCCGATTGAGAAGCGCAACTTCCCCCCCGGCCAGCACGGCCAGTCGCGCAAGGTGAAGAAGGTGGTTGGCTACGGTCTACAGCTTCGCGAGAAGCAGAAGGCGAAGCGCATCTACTTCACACTGGAGACGCAGTTCCGCGCCTACTATCAGAAGGCCGCGAACAGGACCGGCGTCACTGGCGAGCTGCTGTTACAGCAGTTGGAGACCCGGCTGGACAACGTATGCTACCGCCTCGGTTTTGCGATGAGCCGGCGCCAGGCCCGGCAGATCGTTCGCCACGGACACATCCAGGTGAACGGACGCAAGGTCAATATCCCATCGTTCCAGTGCAAGGTGGGCGACGAGATCAAGGTCCGCGAAGGATCGAAGAAGCTCATCATTCTGGAAGAGTCGGGGAACTTCGCCAGCGGCCAGCGCGCCGTGCAGTGGCTGGACATCAACCGCGAGAACCTGTCCGGACGACTGGTCGCTCTGCCCACACGAGAAGACGTCAACCTGCCGGTGAACGAGCAGCTTATTGTCGAACTGTACAGCAAGTAAGGATTGCCGGAGTGCAGCGCAGGAGAACAGATTTCTCCGCTGCGCTCCGGAATGACAAACCGGCTAGCAACGGATGTAGTTGTAGCATCACCCACAACTTAGCCCGCAACCGAACCACCCCGCCTTCGCAAAATGCATCGCGAATGAGCCGGAAAAAGGAGAAACACCCATGCTTTGGAGAGGCTTCCAGAAACCCAAGCGTCTTGCCGTCGATACCGAAACACTGACCGAGAAGTACGGAAAATTTTCCGCGCAGCCATTTGAGCGCGGCTTCGGCACCACGATCGGCAACGCACTTCGCCGCACGCTGCTCTCGTCGATCGAGGGGGCTGCGGTCACCGCAGTGCGCATCGAGGGCGTGCTGCACGAGTTCCAGTCCATCAGCGGCGTGGTGGAAGACGCGACCGACATCATCCTGAACCTGAAGCAGATCCCCTTCAAACTGGCGGGCGAAGGCCCCAAGGCGCTCTACCTGCGCGCCGATGCGGCGGCATCGTGACCTCGGGCATGATCGAGGCGGACGGCGACGTTGAAATTCTGGACAAGGACATGTACATCTGCACCGTGAGCGAAGGCGGAAAGATCGACATGGAGATGCGCCTGAAGCGCGGGCGCGGATACATCTCCGCCGACAAGAACTTCGACGCCGACCTGGGCCTCGGGTTCATACCTGTGGACAGCGTCCACTCACCGGTGCGCAAGGTCAACTACCTGGTGGAGGCAGCACGCCTCGGCCAGATCACCGACTATGACAAGCTGACGATTGAAATCTGGACCAACGGCAGCGTCTTTCCGGCCGATGCGCTTGGCCTCTCCGCCAAGTTGCTCAAGGACCACATGAGCATCTTCATCAACTTTGAAGAGGAGATGGAGGCAGGCCACGATCTGCTGGACGGCCCGGAACTGCACAACGAGAACCTGAACCGCTCGGTGGAGGAGCTAGAACTCTCAGTGCGCAGCTACAACTGCCTGAAGAACGCGAATATTGCCACCATCGGCGAGCTGATTCAGAAGACCGAAGCTGAGATGCTGAAGACCAAGAACTTTGGCCGCAAGAGCCTGAATGAGATCAAGGAGATTCTGGCGCAGATGGGTCTTTCGCTGGGCATGAAGATCGACGAACAGGGGAACCCGCAGCCTGGACCCACTTCGGTTCTGCCGGCTGCAACTCTGGCTGCCAGCTTCGGCAATTTTGACGACGATGAGGACGACGACGACGAGGACCTCGACCTGGCCGCCGAGCCCGAGAACTTCTAAGGGAGTTTCCGGTACAGAAGAAACGATACTGAACGAATCTATTCCCGAGCTGCATCCGATCGAAGAAGCAACGCAAGGTAGTACAAGATAGACCTCTTTCGCTCGACTCTCCGAGAGAGTGCCGACACGCCGGCCCCATCATCGGATCTTCCGGTATGGGGCCGTCCCATTGTGCTATAGGGTGGGGCTGCCGTTGCGCCCGCTGATGCCGCTGGAAGTGCGGCTACTGGGGTCGCGCCGGTTGCGGTTGGCGCTACTGGAGCAGGCGGAGTTACGCGCAGGGCCATGCGCGGGAAGCTGAAGTTGCCGCCCGCATCATCGATCACGTTCACCTGGCAGACGTAGGTCCCGGGCTTCAAGCCGGTCAGCGGCACATCGAACTGGAAGGCTACGGCATCGCGCTCCGGGATGTTGATGGCGGTTGCCTCCACCATCGGGGTCTCGTAGACCTTGACGCCGCCCAGCAGGAACTCAATGCTGGTGAGCACGCGGACGGGGGCTCTTCCTTCTTGGTCAGGCCTGGAACCTGCGGCCTGCGTCGCAGCCGGCGTCAGGCTGCGTCCTTTTCCTTGGCGGGGCTGTAGACCTCGTAGAGGAAGAAGAGATGCTGGTCCTGGCGGAAGACGTGGGCAACATTCGGCACCCACTCCTGCCCATCGCGCACCAGCGGGTCGATCGTCTTCTTGGCGGTGTTGGGCGTGCGCTGGCTGGACATCACGACCGAGCTGAGCTTGAGCGGCGTCTTCTTCATGTCCGGGACCTGGATGTCGGTCTCGAAGCTGCCCATGTTGCCGCTCTGGTTCTCGCGCACCACAAACTTGACGTGGTACTTGCCGGGGGCGAGCGTGAAGCCGGTGGAGTACTGCACGTTCTTCTTCTGCACCTGCTGGTTGGCGTCGACCGCGAGGTTCACCGTCTGGCGCACCTGGCCGACCGCGATGTTCTGCGCGTTCTTGACCTGGCCCAGGATGTCGATGGTGGCCTTGGTCTTGTCCTTGACCTGCACGGCATTGATCTGCGAGCCCGGGATGACCAGCGAGATGGGGATGTAGAACTTGCCGTCCTGCAGGCGGAAGTAAAGCGCCTGCAGATAGACCGCGACATCGGTGGCCGGAACTTCGCTGCGCATCTGTTCGGTGAGCGCCAGCTCGCGGTCCTCGGTCTTGGCGTGCTGGAAGTCGGCCGGGGCGTAGTAGCCGGGCCTGTACTCGAGCTTGGCATCGGGATGGTCCGCAGCGTAATGGTCAGGTGGCGGTAGGTCCCATCGCGCCTCGGGTTGGTGGACTCGTATCCGATGATGTAGTAGGCCTCGGTGTCGTGCTGCACCTGCTGGAAGGCGGGCGCGAAGTCGTTGGAGTCGACAAAGAGCTTGCCGCCGGTATCGCTGGCCAGCGTGCCCAGCGTCTCCTGCGAGCTGAAGTTGGAGTTCAACTGGCCCTGCATGGATGCGCCGCTGTAGGCGCTGGTGCCGCGCCTGCTGCCCTGGGAGGCATCGCCGACCGGGTTCAGGGCCTGCAGGCCGCGCGTGTCCACGGCGTACATTGCGGTGTCCGCCTTCACGCACTCGTTGGTGGCGGCGCGGATGCTTGCCTGGTTCTCGATGCCCTGCCGGGAGAGTCCGCCGGAGAAGTACAGCATGCTCTTCTTCTGCTCGACCTTCTCGATGGACTTGCAGATGGTGCGGATGGCATACAGCTGGCGGTCGGTGTTCAGCGCGTTGAACTCGCTGTCGTCGGCGATAAAGCTGGAGGAGTCGTCGGAGGTGTCGTCCGTAGTCGCCGCCCTCGCTGCCCGCGTCGAAGCCCGTAGCCCTCGCTGCCGTCGTACTTGCTGACGGCCTTGAGCAGGGCTGTCTTGTCGTTGGTAAAGTCCTGGTCCATGCTGAGGCTGGAGACCAGGCTGACCGACGCGGCCATGTCCGCCGGCGCCATGCTGGTTATTGATGTAGTCCTTGGCCGCGTCCACCGCGCGTGTCATGTCCTCCGGCTGCATGCTGCTGAGGTCGAAGAACATCACGATCAGACGGCGGTCCTTCAACTCATCCGGCTTGGCGGCGAAGTCGTTGTTCACCAGGTCGGCGATGGTCTTCTTCTGGGTGGTGCGTCTGGTGGCGTACCCGGAGACGGTGGTGGCTCTCAGCCAGGGTGACGGCCTGATCGACATTCTGGTAGTCGAAGGTGGTGATGTGCTGCGGCTTCTTATCTTCGGAGACGGTGAAGTCGCTCTGCCTTGAGGCCCTTGATCAGCTCGCCGGTCTTCTTATCGCGCACCACGACGTTGGTCAGCACGCGACTGACATGGTGCGACGAGCGTCGCGACTTTCATGTTCGAGACCGGCTGCTGCGCCACGGCCGCAAGCGGCACACCCGCCGGTGAAACCACCATTCCTGCCACCAAAACCGCCGCTATCGCTCGTCGCATCGCCGTCTCCTCCACTGTCGCACCTTATGCGTTTATATCCAGTAATTAGTGACCCGAACGTATAACATGGAACTTATAACTTACAACTGGACTTAGAACCGGTAGCACGCCGTGTAGGTGAACGACCTCATGCCCGCCGCCTCAGTGACCTGACCAAAAGTCGATGAGTTGATCTGCGTGCTCACGCCGGAGTACTGCACCGTGTTCAACGCATTGTTGGCATTGATGCGCGCCTCAAAGCTGCGCGTCTCGCCGAAGGAGATGGTGCGCGAGAGCGAGCCGCTGATCGAGACCGTTCCCGGCAGCTCGATGGAGTTGCGCGAGGCGGTCCCATAGGTTCCTGGAGCTTCACAGAACGCCGGCTGCGGCAGATTGGCAGCCGGGCAAGCCCCAACAAAGGCTGCTGAGTTGAACCAGCGAGTGGCTGATCCCGCGCCCTTGATTGGCTGCGGAAGTCCCGGTTCGGTCGCAGCGAGATTCGCGCCCGCCTGCGATTTCCTGCTGCCGTTCCGCTGATACTGCGGCGAAGCGTAGCCGCCCGTGGCAAAGGTGAAGTTGCCGGAGATGGAGTAGCCGTCGAGGACCTTGGCGAAGACCCCGCCCTTGTTGAGGAAGGCGCGGTTGGGGCCGAAGGGCGGCTCGATGACGAAGTTGCCGCTGAGCGAATGCCGCCGGTCGAAGCTGGAGTTGCTCTCCTCGGCGCCCAGGTCCTGGTCGTTCTGCGCGATGGAACTGCCGCCTCGCTGCCGCCAACCGATGATGGCGTCGTCGATCGAGTGCGAGTAGGTATAGGTGCCCTGCAGCGAGACGCCCTTGTGCATGCGCTCGCGCAGGTTGACGGCGAGTGCATTGGAGCGCTGGAAGCCGAGCGAATCCTCGTAGCTGAACTGGCCCGACGATGGGTCTAGAACGCCTGACGCGTTGCGGTTGGGCGCGCGCACGATGTCCTGATTGATGGCGTATGCGCCGGTGTAGTCGATGTTGAGCACGGTGCCCTGAGGCAAGGTGCGCTGGATGCCGAGGTTGTAGACCTGCACCATTCCCAGCCGGTAGTTGGGATTGACGCCGAAGTTGCTCTGTGTGGTCTGGGTGGAGCAGTTGAAACCGGTAGTGTTCTGATACTTCGTATTCCACGACATATTTGCCATGGTGCATGTTGTGGGGCTGTTGGGTGCGGTAAGCGTATTGTTCTGCGTGATGGCAAAGGGCTGCTGGAACGACATGCTCGACGCAAAGCTGGAGTACGCGCCGGTGTTGTAGTTGATGCCGTAACCGGAGCGCACCACCATCTGCTTGGTCCACTTGAACTTCGGCTGCCATGCAATGGCCACGCGCGGCGAGTACATGGTCTTGTCCGGGTTGACCAGTGAGGTTGGTGTGCCGAACTGGTTGTACACCATGGCGCATCCCGCCGCGGCTGTGCCGCAGACATTGTTGATCTGCAGGGAGGAACCACTGCCGGTCAGGTTCAAGTTGACCAGGTGGTTGTACTTCTCCGAGTAGGGCGAGAAGTACTCCCAGCGCAGGCCGTAGGCGAGGGTGAGACCGTTCTTCACGCGCTAGTCGTCCTGCACGTACCAGTCCCAGGAGTTGCCGCGCAGGTAGATCTTGTTCAGGCCCGCGGTGATCGAGGTTGACTGCGGCTGACCGATCAGGAAGTCGGCAAACGATGACCCAGTCGTACCGTATTCCTTGCACTGACCCGGATCTGTCAGGGTATTGCAGGTTTGCGCGGCGGGTTCTCTGTTGCGAAACCGGAGAAGGTGAATGAGCCGAGGGCGGGCGTGCCACCGATGGAGTCGGCGTGGATGCGATGGAAATCGAGACCTGCGCGGAAGTTGTGCTTCTTGTGGCTCCAACTCACAAAATCGGTGAAGCTGATGGTCTGATTGATCCGATCGCTGGGGGTCGAATCACCGATCCCAGATACCCCCGTTCCGGTCACTCCGGATATGTTGATCGAGGGGACGCCGAAGAAGAAGGGGTTGCTGTAGATAGTCGGGTTGCCGACGTAGATGCCGGCCAGCGTCGCCGGATTTACGTTTGAGTAAGTCACCCCATCGATAGTAAACGGCGCCCCATTGGTGAAGAAGTTGAACGATTTGCTGCGCGAGCGGTTCCATGTCAGCGTGGCGGAGCTATTGATGCGTCCATAACCCACGGTGTAGGAACTGGACAGATTGTACCCGTTGGACAACGATGTGCCGCCCAGAAGAGGGGAGAAGCTGGAGTTTGCGCTGGCCGAATGCGAATAACTGAAGTTTTCGGCGATGCTCTGACGCAGGACGGGCGGTGCGTTGCGGTTCTGCCCTCTGCCACCACCACCACCTCCTCCGCCACCGCGGCCGCCACCAACACCGCCACGACCGCCGCGCGCCGGCGCTGCGCCAAAGCTGCGGTTGTAACGGGCCGAGAGCGACGAGGAGTGCGAGCTTCCGGGAAATTGATCTGATAGTTCTGATACGTGGAGCTTGGAGCGATATTGGGCTGTGGGTAGTAGCTCAACATAGCCTGCGCGGCGGTGTTGAGCTCAGTCTGTGGAATGCAGGCGGTTGGGGCGGGATCGATGGCATAGAGCGCAGGATTGCAGTTGGTATTCCCATAAGGCTGCCCTGTGTTTGGATCGTAGACGGTGTAATTCAATGGTTGGGCCAGATAGGAGGACGTAAGGTCGCCCAGCCGCTGGGCTGGCGTGGGCACAGTGTCCAGGGAACTTGCGGGCGATGTGTTACGCGTCTCTGAGACGCTGAGGAAGACGAACTGCTTTGGGTTCGGCGTTATCCAGCCGGTGATGTAGGGTGTGCCGGTAACGCTGGCAGTCAGCGAGTTGCGGTCCGACGTCGGTTTGGCGAGTGACGTGCCAGTGAAGATACGTTGGGTTGCATTGAGATCGCTGTCCGAGCCGGTATAGGTGACGGTGCCATGCCATGCATTGGGGTTCTGTCCGCGGAAACCGCCGAAGCCGCCACCGCGTCCCCCGCCTCCACCGAATCCGCCACCTCCGCCAAATCCGCCACGTCCTCCGCCACCGAATCCACCCCCGCCGCCACCGCCACCGCCGAATCCACCACCGCCTCCGGGTCCACCACCAAACCCGCCGCCTCCGGGCCCACCCTCACCGGGGCCTCCGCCGCCAGGACCGCCGGGGCCGGCAGGGAAGGTGCCGGTCTGCATCACTCCGCTGAGCGTGCTGGCGATATCGCCATTGTTAAAGCCATTGCGTTGCATGTCCCCAATGCGGTTCTGCAGATCATCCTGGCTGAAGGTGGCCAGCCCGTTGATCTGGCCCTGCACTCCGGTTACCGCGATGGATTCATTTGCCGCTGCCGATGAACTATCGCTCCCTGCTTCACCCAGCGATGGCAGTAGGGAGTCTGCGCTCTGCGTACTGACACTTGCGTCGGTCAGATCCTGGCCCGCACTATTCTGCATGGTCAGCGCCTGTGTGCCACGACCCACCCTTTGGACCGCGCCAGGCGTGGTTCTGCCCGCGGCTGCAGCGGTTTGACCCGCGGCTGTAGCGGGCTTACCTGCGACTGCCGCGGTCTGACCCGCTGCTACTGCGGTTTGAGGTGCGGCCGGGCCGGCGGTCGTAGCTGCAGTTGCGGCCACCTGCACCGGCGCTGGAGCGACTCGCGATGCGAGATCCACCTTGAACGCTATGGTCTGTATCTCTAGTCCGCCGTCCTGGCCGGTGTCACTCACCACCACCTCCTGGGTCGCGGAGGCAAACCCGGTCAGGTCGGTGCTGACGACGTAGCGAGCGTTGGTCGGCACCGCCAAATGGAATGTGCCGTCGATTTCTGTCGTGGTCGCGTACTTCTTGCCGGTCACCGAGTTCGTGGCAGTCACCCCGACGCCGGGCAGAGGAACTCCGCTGGCGTTCACCGTGCCCTTGATGTTTCCACCCTGCGGCGTGGAAGCTGCAACCGGCGCAACTGCGGAAGCATCGGGCGCCGGAGTAACGGGGGTCGCCGCAGTTGGTGCTGACGGCGGAAGCTGTGGCGTGGAAGCCGCCGGAGCCTGGGTTGCCGCCGGTTGAGCCGTCTGGGCCAGATCTATCACGCCAAATACCCCGGTGCCGATCAGTATCGCCGCACCTATTGCCACCACCACAAACCGTTTCATCGCATTCACTCGCCGCACAAAACACGCTCCCATATCAGAACCAAAAGGATAAGCAACCTGCTGCAACCATCGGCCATTACAATCCGTGTTGGAGATCTTCCTTGCCACGTGAAACAAGCAACACAAACTTCAGAGACAAAGCAATCTTGTTGCCCGTACATCAATTTTGATTTGTGCATCGATGCGGCGCACCTGGTGTAGCTGTTCAGAGGTCTGCGAAGCATAAGCTGCCGCCGCCACCCCTCTGGGCCTGCATCCACGATCCCGAAGCCAGCAGGAAATGCTCTGTTACAACCACGGTTATCCGGGAAAAACCGTTCATTGCATGTCCCTCCGCCGCAACTCAAGTACGGTTATTGTCTATAGATACAGACGGGAAGACGCTCTGAAAGGACGCGACCGCTGGTGAATAATTTTCCACTTTGACACGGGCCAAGAGTCAGAGCTTGAACTCCGACTCCGCGGATGCTAACGTCCCTGCATTTGGGGACATGCAATCCACTTGCCTTGCGCGATCTAACTTGCATCGTTCAAGATCAACCGCACAACGACAGATATGTCCCGGTCAACCGTACCGGAACATAACGGAACGGTGGCAGGTTGTGGATTTGCGGAACCACCCGCCTCTGAGCCGGTGAACGCTGCGCACGTGGCTGGCTCTCCGGCTAGGGTCATGCGGATCAAAAGTAACTGCGATTCCCATCCCCGAGTAACCTGTTCCAGGTAGGCTGCAACATAATGGTTTGATTACCATTTAATGCTATCAAACCAGCGAGAAACACAATATATTGAGTTGGACGGGATGATTGAAATTCCGTTATGAAGGTGTTGACCGATCGCGGATAATCCAGCGAATCGTTCAGCTGTCAGCTGGAGATGACGTATAGCCGCCAGTTAGCAAGAGACCGTTTGACAGAGCATTGCTTGCCGTACTTGGCTGCAAGACGTTTCCAGGAGTTACCCGATGCGATTGAAGACTGTTGTAACTGCACTCACCCTCTCCCTGGTCTGTATAGTTCCTCGGGCTAGCTTTGCCGACTCCCTCACACTGAACAGCGAGGGCGGCCAACAGGTCGACGGTTACAATATCTTCCCTTACTATATGACGGTTACAGGCCCAGGCGGTACCAACACGGCGGTCAGCATGTCCTGCCTCAACTTCAATCGCGAAGTCACCAATGGGCAGAACTGGAATGTGAACGTCTACAGTGTTGCGGGCATTGCTCCTAGCGCCACCATCGACGGCGAATCAGGGGTCGACATTCTTGCCGACGCGTACCTTTATAACCAGTATGCCGGCGCTAGCGCCCAACTAACTTCCGACATCCAGTTTGCCATTTGGCACATTATGGATTCCACCGATGTCAACGGTAAGAGCGGCTACGACGCCAATGCCGTAAGTCTGGCCGCCGCGGCCCTTGCCGTGGCGAACAGCTCCAACCTCAATGTCAGCCAATTCAAGAATGACTATTTATTTACTCCCAGCGGCACCTATACCAGCGGCGAGCCGCAGGAGTTTATGACGAACCCGCTTCCGTCCGCAGTCACGCCTGAGCCAACCAGCCTGTTGCTGCTTGGAACCGGATTGCTCGGAGCGGTCGGCATCCTACGGCGCAGGCCGGTGAAGGCGTAGGCGCAACATTAGGGGACGAGGACCCAGGAGGTTGGTTTCCACAAGAGTCTGGGCTAACCGATCGATACGGGTCGGATGTTTGAGCAGAGGTAGATTGCAGGATTGTGGAGCATGGCACTTGTCGTCGCCCGCTGGAACATGCCGAGGTGCGGGGATGAGGAACGACCTTCGCGGTGAGAGGAAGGAGATCGGAGGCTGGAAGCGTAGGGCATGCGGACCACAACTGAGGGCGGGCGGCTGAATTGCAATCCAAGCTGCGGCAACCGGCTTTGCAAGGTTATGGATAATTATTTGGATCGAATCGAAACCTTTTACCCCGTCCGCGCATCAACTAGTATTGATTTACACGCAACTTGAGATGCGTCGCAGGGTTCATACTGACAGATCCAGCCTGAAGGCGCGTTGTGGACCGGTACCAGTCGAGATTGATCGAAGGTAACTTGGATCGTTGTCCGCGGGTAACCGATTCAAGCATATACGCAACAAAATGGTTTTGATTGAGCGTATTTCATAAACATTGTCTCGGTCAGTAAGTCATTGATTTCAAAATATTATTACCGATACATTACCATTTATAAAACATGCTCTACCATTAATTGCTTTGGATTTGGCAGCCATTTTACTATAGTGAGCAGTATGGGATACGGGATTCCCGTATGCAGGAATATGACTGATCGCACGACTGTCGCGAGACGGCACAAAGGTCGAACAGAGATGCCCAGGATGCGCAGAGCTAGCAATGTCCCCTTATAGACCATTGATCCACTGAATATGGTTGCTATGCGATATCCAGGAGTTCCACCATGCGATTGAAAACTGTCGTAGTTGCATTGATCCTCTCCCTTGTTTGTCTAATACCACGGGTGAGTTTCGCCGACACACTTACGCTGACCACAGCGGGGGGCGAAACATCTGGCGGTGAATTTATCTACCCCTACTACTTGACGGACTCTGGCCCAGGCGGCACCACCCCCATGGTTGCAATGGGTTGCCTCAATGTGGATCGCGATATCAACTTCGGGGAGTCCTGGCAAGCGTATGACGTCAACGTCTCGACCGTCACACAAAGTGAGACCATCGACGGTGAGTCGGGTTTAGACATTCTTGCCGACGCATACCTTTTTAACCAGTTTGCCGGCGCCAATGGCAACGGTTACCTGATCTCCGATATTCAGTGGGCCATATGGAGCGTCATGGATCCCGGCGCTGTCGCTGGCAATGGCGCCTTCACGCCAAATGCAGCGGCTCTGGCAGCAACGGCCCTCGCCGTGGCTCCCACGCTGCCTTCCGGCTACTTTGCGAATGACAATTTGTTTGTTCCCATCGATGGCACGCAGACCGCCGGCTATGGCGAGCCGCAGATATTGATGACCGATCCTGCCCCTCCCGCGGCCACCCCAGAGCCGACCAGCCTGATCCTGATGGGCACCGGCATGCTGGGTGCGGTTGTCATCATGCGCCGCAAGTACGGAAAGGTGTAGACGCAGCTCTGCACTGGGACGACGACTCAAGGAAATTAGATTCTGCATAAGCCCGCGCCGATAATCGACGCGGGCCGCTGTTTGTGCCGGGAAAGAAGCCAGGATTGCGGCGCATGACTCTGCCCGCCTCCCACGGGACTTCCTCTGTGCGAGTATGAGGAATGACATTCGAGGTGAATGAGACGGCAGATGCTGCACAAATCACGGAGCGAGCGGCCCAGCGGCTGAGGGCAGGACATATCTGGGTATACCGGTCGGATGTAGAGCGGCTTACGACGGGCGCGGGCGAGCAGGTTGCCGGTGGGGCGCTGGTGAGTGTGACGGACGGGCGGGGGAAGCCGCTTGGGACGGCGCTGTATAGCGATGCATCGGAGATCGCGCTGCGGATGGTTTCCCGGCAAGCGGGAGTAAGCCGGACAGAGTATCTCGAAGAAGTGAGGGACCGAGTGCGTGCAGCGATCCGGCTGCGGAAGCGCGTGGCTGGGGAGGCTTTCTCAGGAAGTGGCGAGACGGACGCTTGCCGTCTGCTCTTCTCCGAGGCAGACGAATTGCCGGGGATCGTGGCAGACCGCTATGGCGAGCTGGTGGTGGTGCAATTGCTGACGCAGGGGACTGCGCAGGACGATGTGCGCGCCGTGTTGGCCGATGCATTGGAAGAGCAGGATTGGGTGCGAACGATAGTAGAAAGGCCGGATGCGCGAGTGCGCGAACTGGAGCATCTGGCGCCAGCGCCGGAGAATCCGATGTATGTGCGTGCTGGCTGCCAGTCGGCGTTGAAGACGGTCTTCAGCATCAATGGAGTGCGATTCCACTTCGATACAGGAGCGGGGCAGAAGACGGGAGCGTTTCTGGACCAGAGGCTGAACTATACGGCTGCGGCACGATGGGCTGGCACCGGCACAGCGGGCCGGGCGCTCGATGTATGCACTTATCAAGGCGGTTTTGCGCTGCATCTGGCGCGCGTGTGTGAGCGGGTTACGGGCGTGGATGCGAGTCGTTCCGCGCTGGAGGTTGCAGACCGGAACCTGGCGCTCAATCCTGGGATTGCGGCTGTAGTGAACTGGATTGAGGCGGATGCATTTGAATTGCTGCGCGATTATTCGCAAGCGGACGAGCGGTTCGACACAATCGTGCTCGATCCTCCGGCGTTTGCCAAGTCGAAGCGTGCGGCGGAAGGGGCCATGCGAGGCTACAAGGAGCTGAACCTGCGCGCGATGAAGATGCTGAGCGCGGGCGGGACGCTGGTGACCTGCTCCTGCTCGCACCATGTGGGGATGGAGGAGTTCACCGAGGTTGTGCGTGCGGCGGCGGCAGATGCGGGGCGTCGGGTGCAGGTGCTGGAGATGCGTGGAGCCGCGCCGGACCATCCTGCGATTGTGACCCTGCCCGAGACGAGCTACCTGAAATGTCTGATCTGTAGTGTTCAGTAGAGGCAGGTTGTCAGTTGCCGGTTGAGGCGTAGTCTACCCAACCCTGGCAACCTGCAACTTCTGGCTAGAAGTGGAAGCCGAGTTCTGCGGTCAGCGCCCGTGGTGTCAAATAGTGCGTGCCCGAGAACGTGGAGAGGAAGTTGTAAAGCGCGTACTTGTTGGTGAAGTTGACGGCGGTCAGATGGATGCTCCACTTGTACTTATCGCCGTTGAAAAGATTGTCCTGACCAAGCGATGCGTCGAAGACGTTGCGCGGGGCGACGCGCGGCGGATTGTGATCGTCGTCCTCGGTGTTGGCGCCGGGAATGGAAAGCAGGCTGGAGGTGTATTGCGACGCGAGGCACTGTGCAAAGCCGGCGGAGGGGGTAGCCTTGACGCCGTTGCAGGCGATACCGGCTTCGAACTGCTGGTCGGGAGTGAGGCCACTGAGGTCGATCCCTGGCTGGCCACCAATGGAGATGGAGGTCCCCGAGCAGAGGGTATTGGCGCCGATTACGTTATAGCAAGGAGTGGCACCGGCCACCAGGCCGCTGTCGTAGCGCCAGTTGAACCCGAACCAAGGCGCAAGCTTGCTCGGAATCTTGTATTGCAGGTGTGTGGTCTGGTTGAACTTTTCGTCGTGATCGATGCGGAAGGGATACCCGCTCTGGCCGACGGTGGCCCCTGCCCCTGCGATCTGGGGTGGGAAGAAGCGCGCAGCGACCGAGGACATGACGACGAAGGCGGAGATGTTGTGGAAGTGGGGCACGTCGGCGCGCAGGTCGAAGCCGGGGATCTTGGAGTTGTGCCAGTCGATGGGGAAGGTGATGGGGGTATTGCCTAGCACGGAGAAGTCGAAGGCGTTGTGGGTGTATTTCCAGATGTAGTCGCCCGAGATTACGAAATTCTTGCCGACGGCCTGTTGCAGGCCAGCGTGGAACTCGTTACGGAAGCCGGGCTGGAGGGTTGTTGAGACGCCTGGAGTGCATGCGAGCAGGGGTGCGAGGACATCGCTGCCGCAGCCCTGGCTGGAGAGGACAAGATTCTCGTTGAAGGGGGATTCGAGGGTACGCGCGTAGGAGGTGCGCAGGACGGTGTTGGTTGACTTGATGGTGTAGGCAGCGCCCAGGCGGGGCTCGGCCTGACGCTGGACGGCGAGGCCGTTATAGAGATCGCCGCGAATGCCGAGGTTGAAGGTCCAGTTGCCGGCGGTAATCTGGTCCTCAGCGTAGAGTGCCAGCTCCTTCACATCGGTGTGGCCGTTGAAGGTATAGTAGCCGCCTCCGCGGGTAAGGTCGTACGGCAGAAGAGCGGAGTTATACGTGCCGCCAACCGAGGGATCGTTGGAGACGTCGCCAGCTTTGGCGCACTGGGTTGGGCTGGTGAAGCCAGGCAGTGGATTGCCGCTGGTATCCACGCAGGGTGAATTGAAGGTTGCATTGACGATGCCAAGAGGATCGTTCTCGCGCAGGAACGTCTGCGAGTATTCCGCGCCAACCTTGACGTTGTTGATGCCCTTCGCGTAGGAGATGGTGGTGTGGAGGCCGGCGTTGGTGAGCGAGCGCGCCTGGCTGATGGTCTGGTTTTGAATCGGTCCCAGGTCGGCCAGAGGATTTCCGCTGGGATAGTAGTTGTATGCGTCGCGACGCACGTATCCGGTGAAGTTGAAGACTGAATTGACATTGATGGTGTGGGTATACGTAGGTGCGATGTTGAAGGTAACTATCTTTGAGCGCTGGTCGGTGTTGCCGACGCTGCCGAAGACGGGGTTCGAACTGGTGCCGCCGCCGATCACGTTCTGGACGTTGAGGTTGTCGTAGGTGTTTGGGGTCTGGAACCAGGAGCGGCTGACGCCAAGATTGAGATGCAATGAGTCGCCGGGAGTGATCTGGCGGTCTACACGGTCGAAGACGTTGAGCTCGTTGCCCTTGTCGTGGAAGACAGAGAACTCCGGCGGGTCGAGGAAACGACCGGTATTGAGGCCGTCCACTTCAATGAAGTTACCCCAATTCTTGCCGCCATAGCTGAGGTCAACGGAGCCGGTGGCGGAACCAAAGGTTCCGAACGAGGTGGTGATGGAGCCGGTAGGAGTGGTGACGCCCTGCCCGGAGCGGGTAGTGGCAACGATGACGACACTGGTCTTTCCGCCATACTCGGCGGTAGGCGCGCCGTCGATGACTGAGAGGGACTGGACGGAGTTGGAGGGGAGCTGATTGGAGAAGACCTTGGACTGCTGGTCGGTGATGGGCTGGTTGTCGACCGAGAAGGAGTTGGAAGCGTGGTCGCCAAGGCCGTGGAAGAGGCCGTTTGAATCTGCCGCGATGCCGGGTGAGGCGAGCGTGACGAGGGAGCTGAGTGTAGAGGACTGGCTCTCCAGGGGGAGTTCGGAGAAGAGATCGCGGTCGACGTCGGTGTGGCCGACAGGATCGTTTTCGATCAGGTCGCCAGCTGATGTCGTGACATTGACCACCGTGGAGGCTGTACCAAGCTGCAGACTGATATTCAGCGTGAGGGGAACCGTGGAGCGTACGTCTGCATCCTGAGAGGCGGAGTTGAAGCCGGCGGCCGTGATGCTTAGGTGGTAAGGGTTCAACGGCAGATTGGTGAACTGATAGTGGCCTGCACTGTCGGTTTTAGTCTGATCTTTGTATCCGCTGACCGGGTTCTGGATGGTGAGCGTGGCGTTGGGAATGAGCGCACCGGTGGGGTCGGCGACCGTGCCGGAGATAGTTCCGGCGTTTCCGGCGGACTGGGTGCGGGCTGCAGCGGGCGCGGGACGGCGCTGTGAGGAAGCCTGCGCTTGGGCGCGAGGCGCGGCCACAAAGAGCATTGTGGCGAACGAGGCGAGAAGTACGAATGCAGCAGAGATGCCGCGTCGTAAAGACGTGTGCATGAGTTCCCCCTATTGGGTTGCCGTGTGCGTTTTGACGAGGTTCTGGACAGGAACGCTGGTCAAACGGCGGGAGGGGGGCGAGTGAAGAGGGCGAAGGTAGCTAAAGCGCTGCGGAGAATGGACGGCGGGAGGGCCACCAGCAACGCAACGACCGAGGTCGTTGGAGCGGGGGCCGCAGAAGAAACAGTATGAACGGAGATGTGGGCCGTGGCGCAGAGAGCGCAATCGGCGTGGTTCGCGGCGCCGTCAGCGTGGGTGTGCGCGACCTGTACCGTGCCCAGGGCTGCGACCAGAAGGACACAGAGCAGCGCGAGGAGAATTCTCCAGGGATGATTGGCGCGAAGTCTCTGGTTGGCATGAGCCATATCGGCAAATGTTCTTACGGGGCCGGGAGCCTATTGGAGGTGCGAGGAGACGGACCTGATTGCAACTACTTATATGGAAATATAGCCGGTTAGGAGATAGGACGCACGCATTGAACCAAAAGTTGCAATTTGTAACATTGGGCGTAGGAGGTTAACATCTCCTTTATTGCGGTGGGTTGAGCAGGGCGCGCAGGGCGAGCTCATCGAGGACTGTAACGCCGAGGGAGTGCGCCTTCTCGAGCTTGGACCCGGAGTCTTCGCCCGCGACAAGGTACGAGGTCTTCTTGCTGACAGTCCCTGCGACGTGGCCTCCGGCGGATTCGATGAGATCTTTTGCGGCTTCGCGAGTGAGGGTGGGAAGGGTGCCGGTAAGGACGAATGTGAGGCCGGTAAGGGTGGAGGTGGTGACGCGCTTCTCGGCGGGCATGGTCAGCGGTACCTTTTCCAGGCGATCTATGAGTTCCACATTTTGCGGCTCACGGAAGTATTCGGCCACCGCTTGCGCAATGCGTGGCCCAACTTCATTCAGATTTTCGAGTTCTTCCGCACTTGCATCTTTCAGTTCTTTCATTGAACCGAAATGAGCGGCAAGGAGCTGCGCCGTTCGCTCGCCTACGAAGCGGATGCCAAGAGCGAAGATCACTCTATTGAGAGGAGCGATCTTCGATCCCTCGATCTCTTTGAGGAGCGCTTGCGCTCCCTTTGATTGGAAAATTGGCTGCATTTTTTTCTCTTCTTGTCCGGTCTTCTTGTTGAAGCGAACGACCTCATGTTCGAGCGCAAAGAGATCGGCGTCCTTCAATGAGTACAGGTCCGCCAGACTTTTCACCTTGCCTTTTTCCAACAATTGCTGCGCGACGGCTTCTCCGAGACCTTCGATGTTCATTGCATTGCGGGCACCGAAGTGAAGGAGTTCTTCGAGAAGACGCGCTGGGCAGTTTGCGTTGACGCAGCGCCAGTCCACCTCGCCTTCGGCGCGAACCAGGGCGCTGGTGCATACGGGGCAGCGAGTGGGGAAGACAATCTCTTCGGCGCCTCGCGTGTGTTGGGCGTCTTCGACGACGGAGACGATCTTTGGGATGACGTCGCCTCCGCGCTCTACCTGGACGAAGTCTCCGATGCGAACGCCGAGACGCGCGATCTCGTCGGCGTTGTGCAATGTTGCGCGGCTGACCGTTGTACCGCCGACCTGCACCGGCGTGAGCGCGGCAACCGGCGTGAGTTTGCCGGTGCGGCCAACCTGGAAGAGGACGTCCTCGAGCTGGGTGATAGCGGCGCGGGCCGCGAACTTATAGGCGATGGCCCAGCGTGGAGCCTTGCCGGTGAAGCCGAGGCGGCGCTGCTGTGCTGTGGAGTCGACTTTGATGACGACACCGTCGATCTCGTAGTCGAGCGAATCGCGCATGAAGTCGGCGCTGGCGATGAAGGCCAGAACTGCGTCGATGGAATCCACCGTGGTTGCGTGGGAGTTGACGCGGAAGCCTGCGGTGCGGAGGGCGGCGAGTGCAGCGGATTGGGAGGTATCCCACCCATCCCTCAAAGAACGCGGTATGGATGGGGCACCCGAATCATTTCCGTGGAGCAGGAAGTAGGCGTAGAAGTCGAGGCGGCGCTGGGCGACGATGTTGGGTTCCAGAGTGCGGATGGTTCCGGCAGCGGCGTTGCGCGGGTTGGCCGCTGCGGCCAGGCCCTGCGCCTCGCGCTCCTGGTTGAGCTTGCGGAAGGCGGCGTGGGGCATCACGACCTCGCCGCGCACTTCGAAGCTGGTGGGCAGGCCCGCCGACCGCAGCTTCGCTGCTGAGACGCTCAAGGGTACGGAGCGGATGGTGCGGACGTTGGAGGTGACGTCTTCGCCGATGGTCCCGTCGCCACGGGTGATGCCGCGCTGCATGTGGGCGGAGCCGTCGCGCGCTGGGGCGTAGAGCAAGGCAAGCGAGAGGCCGTCGAGCTTGAGCTCGCAGACGTAGCGTGTCTGTTCGCTGCTGGGCAGCGCTTCGCGTACGCGAGCATCCCAGGCACGCAGATCGACCTCACTGTAGGCATTGTCCAGCGAGAGCATGGGGCGGGAGTGGGGAGTCTTTACGAAGCCGTCGCGGGGCTTGCCTCCGACGCGCTGGGTGGGGGAGTCGGGTGTGATGAGCTCGGGATGCTCGGATTCTAGCGCGCGCAGACGGTTCATGAGTGCGTCGTATTCGGCGTCGGTCAGTTGCGGCGCATCGAGCACATAGTAGAGATGCTCGTGGAGGCGCAGGTCCTCGCGCAAGGCTTCGATCTGCTGCTCGGGGGTGAGTTCGGAGGGCATTCTGGGATGATTATAGAGAGCAGCGGCTGATTTGAGTGTGTGCCTTCGCGGAGACGTAGAGGTACCATGCGAGCCAGAACGGCGAGGTCCAAAGATATACGGCGGAGTGCAGATTCGCGCCGAGGACCTGCGCGAGTTCGATGGCGGCGCTGGCCAGCGCGAGCGTGCCTAGTTGAGCGCGCGTGGTAGCGCGATAGACGCCCACCAACAGCGCAGGAATCAAGACTGCCTGGTCGGTGATCCATGCATACGGGCTAGCGAAGAGGGAGACCAGCATCAATAGTGCGCCATCCTGCATCCAGTCCCATCGGTCGCGGCGCTTCCAGAAGAAGTAGATTGCCCATACACAGGCCATGAAGGCGGGAAGAAGTTGCAGCGCCATTGCCTGCCGGTGGATGGCAAATCGCAGGGCCACCGCAAGACACGGGATGAACTCATCCTGTATTCCCGAGGAGCGCATCATCTGGACGTATTGGGCCCAGACTGAGGGATCGAGGAGCCATGCGACCAGCGAGCTTGCAGCGAGCGCCAGGATTGCGCCGGCGAGCAGGCGATATGCGCGGCGGAGAACCACCCATAGAAGCAGCACCATGACAAAGGGAAGAAAGAGGTGAGGTTTGAGTGCGCAGAGCCACAGCGACAGGCCGGCGACGAACGGGCGGCCCTGGTGGAACCGCAAAAAGAGAACCAGGCCAAGCAGGGCGAAGATCGCTGTCTGTCCGCCCAGGATGCACAGCAGCGCCGGGGCGAAGGAGTAGGCGAGGTAATGCAGCTTGTTGCGTGGGCTGCCTTGCAACCGCCAGAGCATGTGTACCGAGAGCACCATTGCAGCCAGTAAAAGCAGCGACCAGAGCAGGGCCCCGGCGCGCAGTCCAAAGAACCCCAGAGGAATCACCAGGCAGAGCGCGGAGGGCGGATTGCGCATCAGAAGAACCTGCGATTGCGCGGAGAAGCCGACGGAACGTTCTATCTGTAGGACGGCGGAGCCGTCGTAGGGATTGGCGTGGTGAACGATCTGACGCCCGGCCACCCAGAAGCTGACCACGTCGCGACCCACAGGATTGTTGCCGTTCACGATCAGGACGCAGAGACCGACGACGAAGAACGTAAGCACGAGGGTGCAGAAGATCACGACCGCGGGTTCGAGGAGGGTTCGAGCCTTGCCGCGCCAGGAGTGTGGAGGATGGGTCGGGGTCTGCAGCATGGGAGTATCGCGGTCTGGCTTATGGTACAGGATGGGCGGACCATGGTGCGCTGAATGATGACTCACGCGTTATGCTGGAACCTGTTGGCACAATGCCTATGGAACCCATCACTCACCTTATGACCGGAGCCTGCCTGGCGCGGGCGGGCTTCAACCGCAAGGCGGCGTACGCGACGCTGGCGATGACGCTGGCGGCGGAGGCGCCGGATTTGGATACGCTGTGGGCGGCAGGTGGGCCGGTAGCAGCGCTACAACACCATCGCGGGATTACGCATACGTTGATTGGTCTGCCACTCGACGGACTGATTGTGCTGGGCATGGTGTGGCTGGTGCATCGCTGGCGAGTGAGAAGAGCGAGCGCTTCTATGAAGAAGCCGGGCACGGTCGCGAGTGAGATTGGCGCGAGTGGGGGAGGGGATTCGCCGATTGCGCGGCCATTGACGGCAGCCCCGGTGCGCTGGGGGCTGCTCTACGGATTTGTCCTGATCGCGCTGCTAAGCCACCTGGCCCTGGACTGGACGAACAACTACGGGCTGCGGCCCTTCTTTCCGTTCAATTCGCACTGGTACGCAGGATCGATTGTCTTTATCTTCGAGCCTGTGCTGTTTGCGGTGTTGCTTGTGGCGTTGGTTGCACCCGCGCTGTTTGCTCTCATTGGCGGCGAAGTAGGTGCGTGCCGGGAGACTTTCCGCGGTAGGGGCTGGGCGATCTTTGCCCTGGTGGCGATCATGGGGCTATGGGGATGGCGCGAGGTGGAGCACAACGCGGCGGTGCAGTTGGCCTCGACGGCGAGCTATGGGCCGGGGGCGACAGTGGTGGGCGATGCTTCTGCGCCAGTCTCTCCAGCACAGGTGCTGCGCGTTACGGCCAGCCCATATCCAGGCAATCCGTATCGCTGGCACACCGTGGTGGAGACGCCGGAGTTCTATCAGATGGCTACGGTGGACACGCTGCGGTCGACGGTGACGACCGATTCCGAGCAGGACCTGTATTACAAGTCCGCGTCTACTCCGGCAAAGCTTGCAGCCGAGCGTAGCTGGCTGGGCGAGGTGTACCTGGACTGGTCGAGCTGGCCGGTGGTTACAGAGATGGGGCCAACGGCGGCGGTTGGCGCTCCGGTGGGAACGCCAGACTGGACTGCGGTGCGGTTTATGGACCTGCGGTTCCTGTATGAGACGTCATTGAACCAGGGGCGCGGCGGTCCTCCGCTCTCGGGGATGGTGTACGTGGATGCGGAACGCAGGGTTGCACGGATGGAGTTGGGTGGGTATGTGCAGCGGTAGGGCGTGGGCGAGGTCACTGCGGCCCAGGCTACGATGCCGGCGGGTCGGATTGCGGGGGCTGGTAGGGCGGTGGCGGTGGGTAGGCTTTGGCGTAGGCATAGACGGGCGGAGGCGTGGAGCGGTCTAGCAGGTCGCCCAGAATGGGGTAACGGCCGCCGAGGAAGTAGAGGGCGTAGGCCTGGAAGAAGGTGAGCAGCGAGCCCATAAATGCAATTGCGACGCAGACCGCCCAGCAGAGGAAGACCAGCGCGCCGAAGATGGCGCAGCCGACCAGCACAACGATTCCGGCGGTCCCGGCCTTGTGCAGAATGAGCCAGAGTATGAGCCCGACAATCCCTGGAGGGATGAGTGAGACGAGCAGGACCAGAAAGACGGCGATCTCGGCGGCAATGGTGAAGACGATGCCGAGGACCATGCGAAGTACTACGTAAAGGATGAACTGGCCGGGTTCCGCGGCGAAGAGTAGACGCAGGCGTTCCAGAGAGTGAGAGATGCCGAGGTCTTCCAGCGCGAGAAAGGGAAGTGCAAGGTCGCGCACAAGCATATAGAGGGCGCAGATTGCCAGCAGAACCAGGAAGGCGGCGGCGATGAAGAGAAGAATCTGGGCGAGGTGCATGCCGGCGAAGGGATTGAAACCGGAGACTGCATCTATCCCGTGAACATGGTGGATAAAGTAGAGGACGCCCGCGATGGTGAAGGGCAGAAGCACAATAAGAACGCAGAGGAAGAAAAGAAGCTTGAGGCCGATCCAACGCCATGTGCGGCTGTCGTACTTGCGCCAGAGCGGGCCGATCAGGGTGTAGCGGGTTGCGACCAGTTCCAACAGAACGAGCTGTAGACGGGAACCGATGTAGAAGAGAATGAGGCCGATGACCAGGGCGAGGAAGCCAATCAGGACTGCGAACGCCACGATGAACGCAATCATGGCGGTGGGAAGCTGGTGTATGCCGTTGGAGCTGCCGCGGCCAAGATTGAGGTTGAGTCCTCCGCCCATCTCCGCGAAGAAGGCGACCGCGGCGATCTTGAGGAAAGTGCGCAACTGGAATGGGCGGGCAAGGACGTCCTTGGCGCGTCCGAAGGCGGGGCCGATTGCATCGATGGCAGAAAGAGGTCTCATATCGGTGCGATGAGAGTACAGCAGGGACATCCGTTTTTGTACAAAAATATAAGGCTGCATCGAAAATTATTCTGCTGGCTTTAGCCATGCCTCCCAGGCTGTGAGGGCGCGGGTGCATTGCAGGCGGTGGCGCTCCTTCTTGTCGCGGATGCGGCGGCGGAGGTCTTCTTCCAGGGGCGGCAGCAGGTCGAAGGTGATGTTGGCGGGCTGAAAGCGCTTGCTCTGGCTTCCGGTTTGGGCGTGGGTGATGTAGTGGGTGAGCGATCCGTTGGCAGAGGCGCGCGGTGCAGGGGTGGGCTGGATGCCTCGGGCGAGGGCTACGGCGTAGCGCCCAGCGAGCAGGCCGCTGGCGATGGACTCGGTGTAGCCTTCGACTCCAGAGAGCTGCCCGGCGATGAGGACACTGGGGTGGGCGCGGAGTTGCAGCGTCTCGGTGAGCAGCGAGGGGGCGTCGAGGTAGGTGTTGCGGTGGATCTGGCCGTAGCGCAGGAAGCTGGCGTTCTCCAGTCCGGGGATGAGGCGGAGGACACGCGCCTGTTCTCCGAATTTGAGGTGGTTCTGGAAGCCGACCAGGTTGTAGCTGTCGGCGCGCAGGTTCTCCTGGCGGAGCTGGACGACGGCGTAGGGCCAGCGACCGGTCTTTGGATCGGTGAGGCCGACGGGCTTCATGGGGCCAAAGCGGAGGGTGTCGCGGCCTCGGCGGGCCGTCTCTTCGATGGGGAGACAGCCTTCGAAATAATGCGGTTGTAGGTTGTGAGTTGTACGTTGTGAGTCGGGCACGGTAGCTGGTGCGTGAAGCGGTGAAGCAGATCCCTCCGCTTCGCTGCGGGATGACAACAAAGAACGCGCATCGGCCTCCCAGGGCTTTACGGGGACGGATTCGGCGGTGGTGAGGGCATCGAGGAAGCGGTCGTACTCCTCTTTGGTTAAGGGGCAGTTGATGTAGTCGGCGGTGCCCTTGTCGTAGCGGGCGGCGAAGTAGACGCGGTCCATGTCGATGGTGGTGGCGTCGACGATGGGTGAGATGGAATCATAGAAGGCCAGGTGGTTGGAGCCGGTGAGGCGCTGCAGCTCGGCGGCGAGCGCGGGGCTGGTGAGTGGGCCGGTGGCGAGGATGGTGAGCGTGTCTGGCTCGGTGGGATCGAGCGCGGTGACCTCTTCGCGGTGGATGGTGATGCGGGGCTGTGCTGCAATGCGTTCGGCGACGCGGCGGGAGAACTCGACGCGGTCGACCGCCAGGGCGTGGCCGGCGGGAACGGCGGAGGCGTCGGCTTCGCGCAGGAGGGCGGAACCCGCGCGGCGCATCTCCTGCTTCAGCAGCCAGGGCGCGGTGTTTTCCGACTCGGACTTGAGCGAGTTGGAGCAGACCAGCTCGGCGAAGTCTGCGGTCTGGTGCGCCTCTGTGGAGCGGGCGGGGCGCATCTCGTAAAGCGCGACCTGGCAGCCGAGGGCGGCGGCCTGTAGCGCAGCCTCCGGGCCGGCAAGGCCTCCGCCGATGACCTTGATCTTCTTCATCCTTCCAGCATAGGGGATGGGAGGCTATTTAGCCTGCGCGGCGAGCGCGGCGAGGGGCGAGCAGGAGAGGCGCATGGTGGTCCACTCGGTGAGGGGAGTGGCGCCGAGGGAGTTGTAGAAGTCGATGGCTGGGGTGTTCCAGTCGAGGACGGCCCACTCCAAGCGCGGACAGCCCTCGGCGACGGCGATGGCGGCGACGGCGGCGAAGAGGGCCTTGCCGATGCCCTTGCCGCGGAAGGGCGGGCGGACGAAGAGGTCCTCCAGATAAATACCTGTGTGTCCACGCCATGTGGAGTAGTTATGAAAGTAGAGGGCGAAGCCAACGGAAGTTGCCGGTTGCAGGTTACAGGTTGTCAGTTGTGGTGCGTCGGTTGGGGCAGGCTCGGACCACTCGGCGATGAGGCAGTGGAAGCGCGGGGTGGGGCCGAAGCCGTCGCGCAGCAGGTCGTCGTCGGTGGCGATTGCGGAGGCGGGCTCACGCTCGTACTCTGCCAGCTCGCGGATGAAGGAGAGGATGTCGGGGATGTCGGCGGGGGTGGCGGGGCGGATGCGCATTGAGTTGCAGGTTGCGGGTTGCAGGTTGTCAGTTGAGGGCATGTGTTCTCAGTCAGCTTGAGGTGGGATAGTGTGTTTTGCCTCGATCTCGCGGGCGAGATAGGCGGAGAGTCCGCCGAGCATCTTGCCGATTTCGAGGGAGAGAGCTTCGGCTGTGGTGAGCTTTGTGGCATCTCCAAAGCCAAGGCGTTTGGCGATGAGCAATTGAGTTTGCAACTCACAGTTGCTGCCCTCGGCTTGCTTGACGAACTGGCGGAAGTCTCGTCTGGTTCCACGAGCCGAGCCTTCGGCGATGTTGCTTGGGATGGAGACGGCGGCGCGACGCATCTGCGAACTCAAGCCGTATATCTCTTGTTTTGGAAAGTCGGCGGTCGATTCGTAGATGAGGGCTGTGAGGTCGATGGCCTTGTTCCAAACATCCAGTTCGCGAAATGTTTTTGCCACTCTATTCTCCGAGAAGTTATCAGTTGCAGGTTGTCAGTTGAAGACCGCGCGATCAGTTGCCATCATCTACCATCAAACAGCAACTAACAACCTGCAACAGACAACCTGCAACTGCGTTACCGGCGGGGGTGGTTGGAGGGGGCGTTGGGATTGGCGGCGAGCCACTTGTCGAAGGGGACGTTGAAGTCGAATAGCTCCTGCTTGCCGTCCATGGTGTAGATCATCTTGATGTAGAGGACGGCGCCTTTGAGAGCGGGATCGTCGATGCCGGTGATGTCGTAGAAGAGATAGCCGGCGAGGGTGGAGTGGGGCTGCACGACGGTGCTCTTGAAGCCGAAATCGGTGTCATCCTGGGCGATCTTTTTATCGACAGGGGTGCGTTGGACGGGGAAGGGGTCCAGCGGAATGTGGATGGGTTTGGTGCTTTTATAGGTGAAGAGGCGGCGATTGATCTCTTCCTCGGTGGCTGCGGGAATCTTGTCGTTGGCGGCGGAGATGAACTGCATGCGGGCGTCGCTGAGTTGCAGGGCGAGGTCGCCGTCGTTGGTGAAGATGACGCGGACGGGTAGCAGGCCGTGCTGGATGTAGGGCAGGCGGAAGAAGGGGCACTGCTTAGGGTCGTCGCAGGGGTCTGCGGCGACGGTGAGATGCTCGCTGGAATGGGCTTCATTGGCAGGGTAGCTGGCTGCAGGGTTGGGCGGTGGGGCGGATTTGTTCGCTACAGCGTGGGTGGGCAGGCAGAACAGGGATGCAGCGAGCACGGCTGTGGCGGAGAGCACGCGGAGCGCGGACGATCGGCGCGGATTGGAAGCGTTGCAATGCGAGCTCATGCTAGGTTGATTATCATCATCACGGATGCCGTGGTAAAGCTGGACGGTTGCGGATTCCTTTGCAACAAGAAAGTGGCGAACGATGGGAATGGCGCTGTATAGCTTGCTGTTGGCGGTGGGGCTGGTAGTGTGCTCGCCGTGGTGGCTGGCGCGTATAGTGCGTTACCGGGTGGGGATGGGACAGCGGCTGGGGCGGGTCCCGGCGACGTTGCGAGCGGCTGTGTCGGGGCGGCAGGTGATATGGGTCCATGCGGTGAGTGTGGGCGAGGTGCTGGCGGCGACCCGGCTGGTGGCGGAGCTGGAGGCGGCGCTGGGCGCGGGGTGGGTGGTGGTGGTGTCGACGACAACTGCGACCGGACAGGCTTTGGCGAAGGAGCGGTTTGGGGCGGGGAGGGTCTTCTTTTATCCGCTGGACTTCGCCTGTTCGGTGAGGGCGTATCTGCGAGCGCTACAGCCGAAGCTACTGGTGCTGATGGAGAGCGAGCTGTGGCCGCGGATGCTGGTGGAGTGTGGGCGGGCGGGTGTGCCGGTGGCGGTGGTGAATGCCCGGGTTTCGGATCGAAGCTATGCGCGGGCGATGCGGGTGCTGGCAGTGTGGGGGCGCGTGCTGCGGCGGGTCGATCTGTTTTTGGCGCAGAGCGACGAGGACGCGCGGCGGTTGGTGGAGATGGGGGCGCGCGCGGAGGCGGTGCGGGCGATTGGGAATCTGAAGTACGATGTGCGGGCGGCAAAGGCGAGCCATGTGGCGGAGCTGATAAAACAGGCGGCGGCGGGACGGCCGATTGTGGTGGCGGGAAGTACGGTGGATCGCGTGAATGACAAGAAGCTCAGCGAAGACGAGATGGCGATTCAGGCGTGGGAGGGCCGGGTACGGCGGGAGACTGGCGCTTTGCTGGTGATTGCGCCGAGGCATCCTGAACGATTCGTTGATGTAGAGTGTGTCGCGATGGAGTTTTGCTATGTGAAGGCGAGTGATTGGGGTAAAGGGAGAGAGAGCAACCCACCCTTCGCAAAGAGCGCGAAGGATGGGGCACCCAGTTCTAATGATGGAGCATCCCGCCGGGTGGAGATTGTGCTGCTGGATACGATTGGCGATCTCGCGGCGGTGTATGGCACGGCGGATGTGGCATTTGTCGGAGGGAGTCTGGTGCGGCGGGGAGGGCATAATCCGCTGGAGCCGGCGCAGTTTGGCGTGCCGGTGGTGATGGGGCCTTCGTATGAGAACTTCCGCGATGTGGTGGGCAAGATGATTGCGGAGGACGGCATCCGTATTGTGCAGGATAAGGATGAACTGGAGGCGGCGCTGGTCGAGTTGTTGACGGACCGAGAGGCGGCTCGGGTGATGGGGGAGCGGGGGCGGCGGGTCTTCGAGCAGCAGCAGGGTGCGACGGGGCGAGCGATTGCGGCGCTGGTGGGGCTCGTGCGGGATGAGGCCCGGCGATGAGGGCGCGGCGGTGGTGGGGGTGGCCGCTCGTACCGGTCTATGCGGCGGGGCTGGGGTTGCGGGATGGGCTGCGGCGGGTAGGCCTGTTGCGTACGCGGCGGCTGGCGTGGCCGGTGATCAGCGTAGGGAGCCTGTCGGCGGGCGGAGCGGGGAAGACTCCGGTGGTGATTGCGCTGGCAGAGTTGCTGAAGGGGCATGGGTGGACGGTGGATGTGTTGTCGCGTGGATATGGGCGGACAGGGCATGGTGTGGAGCAGGTCGATCTGGAGGCTGCGGATGCGGCGGCGCGGTTTGGCGATGAGCCGGTGATGATCGCGCAGAGGACACGGGTTCCGGTGTGGGTGGGGGCGGTGCGGTTCGCGGCGGGAGTGGCGGCGGAAAACAACGCGGCAAGCGAGCGAAAAGCAGATTCCTCCGCTGCACTACGGAATGACAAGCAAAAACGTGTGCATCTGCTGGACGACGGGTTTCAGCATCGAGGGCTGGCGCGGAAGGTGGATATAGTGCTGGTGACAGAGGAGGACTTGGACGATGCGCTGCTGCCGGCGGGGAACCGGCGGGAGCCTCTGGCAGCTCTACGGCGGGCGGATGTGGTGGTGCTGCGGGAGCAGGCGCGAGAGCGCGTGGAGTCACGGGTGCGGGGGTTGCTGCGTGCGGGCTCGGTGGTGTGGAGCTTGCGGCGCGAACTGAGGTTCGCGGAGGGTGGGGCAGGAGCAAGACCGATGGCGTTCTGCGCGATTGCGCGACCCGAGGAATTCTGGACGATGCTGGCGGAAGTGGAATGTAATCTGGCGGATAGGGTTGTGTTTCGCGATCATCATGCGTATGTAATGACGGATATGGTACGGATGGTTGCAAGGGCAAAAGAGAGTGGTGCGACGGGCTTTTTAACTACAGCGAAGGATGCAGTGAAACTCAATGGGGCTATGCTGAAACGACTGGGAGAGGTGGGGCCGGTCTGCGTGGCAGAGCTTGAGGCGCGGTTTGTGGACGAGACGGGCGTGGTACGCGATCTGGAGGCGCGCTGCCTGTGAGAGTGCTGATCGTGCGGATCGGAGCGATGGGCGATGTGCTGCACGCGATGCCGGCCGTAGCGGCGCTGCGCGAGCGGCATCCTGAGTGGTTTATCGGGTGGGCGATCGAGCCGCAATGGAGCGATCTGCTTCAGATTGCAGGAGACCCTAACGATCTGCAGCAGATTGAAGGACGCTACGATGGGCGGGCTCTGGTGGACCGCTGGTACAGTGTGATGGCCAGAGCGTGGAAGCGGAGGCCCGTCTCCTTGAAGACGCGCTCGGAGGTCCGTGGGCTGCGCGATGTACTGCAAAGCGACCGGTTCGACGTGTGCGTGGACATGCAGGGAGCTCTGAAGTCGGCGATGGTGGGGCGGATGGCGTGGGCGACGGTGTTTGCCGGACCGGCGGCCCCGAGGGAGCGAGCGGCACGCTGGTTCTATAAGCAGAAGGTGGAGATGAGTTCGGCGCATGTGGTGGAGCAGGGCTGCGAGCTACTTGGTGCTGCAGTGAGCGAGGAGTTGCATCCGGCGCAAGTGACGTTGCCGATGGATGAGATGGATGAGCGGTGGGCTGCGGAAGAGGTGGGATCCGCGAGATTTTGCCTGATCTCGCCGGGCGGCGGATGGGGGGCGAAGATATGGCCGGCAGAGCGGTTTGGGCGCGTGGCTGCGGAGTTGGCGCATGCCGGAGTGCAGTCTGTGGTAAACACCGCGCAGCACGGCTCGCGCGAGGCGGACCGGGTGGCGCAGACGAGTGAGGGAGCCGCGCGCGTGGTGCAATGCTCGGTGGGACAGTTGATCGCTCTGACCCGGCGGGCTGCGGTGGTGGTGGCGGGCGATACCGGGCCACTGCATCTGGCGGCTGCGCTGCAGCGACCGGTGGTGGGGATCTATGGACCTACCGACCCAGCGCGCAATGGGCCTTACGGAACGCGCTCGCGGGTGCTACGCGATGCAGAAAGCGTGACCAGCCACAAGCGGGTGCGCGAGGTGGAGGCGGGAATGTTGCGGATAGAGGTGGAAGAGGTGGTGACAGCGGCGAAGGAGTTGATGGGGTAGCTGTGGTTACAGGTTGCGGGTTGTTAGTTGCCGGTTTGGAACGGCACCGGTTGCGGTGAATTGAGCCTGCCAAATGCGAAAATCATCCAGTACTGCGAGAGGTATGCGGACGAGCGTGAACGGACGAACAAGTTGGCACAAGATTGCGCGGCGAATCCGGGTACCAATGGGCTTTGTGTTTGCGGCGCTATTTCTGTGGCTGGCAAATCCAGGCTGGCGGACGATGACGCTGAGCCTGGCGCTGGTGCTGCCTGGCCTATGGCTGCGCGGGTATGCGTCAGGATACGTGAAGAAGGATGCAGAGTTGACGACGACGGGGCCTTATGCGCACACGCGGAACCCACTGTATCTGGGGTCGATGCTAATTGCATTCGGGTTTGCGGCGGCGGCGGCGAGCTGGATGATTCTGGTGCTGCTGGCAGTGTTGTTCGCGGCGGTCTATATTCCCACAATCCTGAGCGAGGAAGCGTATCTGCGCGAGCACTTCGCGGGTTTCGATGCGTATGCGCGCGCGGTGCCGAGGCTGCTGCCGCGAGGTGCTGGCGCTGCCAATGAGATGGCCATGGGCGGAGCAGTTCCGGCGGAGGATGGTTTTTCGACGGAGCTATATATGCGTCACCGCGAGTACAATTCGACTATGGGAGCGGGGGTCCTGTATCTGGCGCTGGTGCTGAAGCTGCTGTTTTATTCACGCTGAGAGTTCCAACATCTTCCCTCTGTGAGCTGCGAATCCTTGAATGCTTTGAATGGTCTGAATTGTCCCGCGGCTCTCCACTCCGGCTTTAAGTTGGTGCGGCTTGCGGTCACTGGCGTGCTGTTGCTGACCATGGCGGCGCTACCGCGCGACTGGACGCACTTGGCGTCGGCACAGGCGGTCCGTCTGGAGCCGATGGCGCAGGCGCAGACGGTGCAGCGTCCCATTCCTGCGTTACAGCCGCCGGTTGCAGGCTATGTGTTTCCGGCTCGGCAGACGCTGACCTTTACCGTGGACTGGCGCGTGTTTACCGGGGGGACGGCGGTCTTCCATCTGGAGCAGCAAGGCGACCAGTTGCGTGTGACGGCTACGGCGGACACGGTGGGAGCGGTGAATATGCTGTTTCCGGTAGTGGACCGGTTTCAATCGGCGATGGACACCAGGACGGGCTGTTCGGGGGGCTTCTGGAAGCAGGTACAGGAGGGACGAAGGAAAGTCTCGAGCGACCTGACGTTCGACTATAACGCGGGCAAGCAGACCCAGGTGGAGCGAAACCTGGTTAAAGGCACGCAGAAGCAGCAGACGACTTCAATCCCGGCTTGTGTAACGGATTCGCTGTCGGGGATTTTTTATGCGGCGTCGCAGCGGCTCACGGTGGGGCAGGACTTCGGATTTCCGCTGGCCGACGCGATGCGTACGGTGACAGTGACGATGAAGGTGGAGGCGCGCGAGGAGATCAAGACACCGGCGGGCACGTTTCAGACCATCCGTGTGCAGCCCACGGCTGAGGAGGGTGTGGTGAAGAACCGCGGCAACATCTGGATCTGGTACACCGACGACGCGCGCCATATGCCGGTGCAGATTCGGGCGCGGCTGTTCTGGGGTACGATCACCTTCCACCTGCAGAGTGTGGAAACTAAGTGATCTGCTCCGTAGTTTGGGAGCAAGCTGGAGAGCGGAGGCGAGACGATGTTTTTGGATGGAGACGCAGAACCTGGGGTGCCCGAGGGGCTGGCAATCGTGGGGCGGTTTGAGAACCCCGTGGAAGCTCAGATGGCCAAGGGGGCGCTGGAATCGGCTGGCGTGGAGAGCTTTCTGGTGGGGGAGAATGCCAACAGTCTGCTGCCGGCAGCGTTTCGGGTACGGCTGCAGGTGCGGGTAGAGGATGAGGCAGCGGCGCGCGATCTGATGGCACAGAATGCAGTGGATTCGGCTGGCGAAGGCAACGAGGAAGGGTGAACCTTAGAGGGATTGGGGTGGACGGGCGCTGAATTGAGGGGTGAAGAAGGCGTAAAGCGGATGGGAGTTGAATTGGGCATGTGGTTGCATGTAATTTGGTCAATGCCGGTTGTGCAGTACGGAACCGGAGACGAGCGCGAGAGCAAGGGTTCGCGGTTGCATCTGTTTGTCCGGGGCGGAGATCGCAGAATGTGACCGCAGATACTGAAGGTGCATTGGCAGATCGTATGAAATAGAGTGAGGTTAGCGGTCTGTCCAGTCGTGAACGAGAGAGTACCGCAAGAGATGGGTTCGCAGGATTGACGCGATACGGACCTAATGCGATGAGAGATGTTTGGGAGAGAGCGATGAAGATTTTCGGGATGAGGATTGCGGGCGTGGTGACGGCTTGTCTTCTGGGATTGGTGTGGCTAATCCAGCCGGGGCGGATGATGGCGCAGGCAGCAGCGCCGGCGGGGCCAACGGCGAGCGTGCATGGACATGTGCAGGACCCATTAGCTGTAGCGCTTGCTGGCGGCGTGGTGAAGTTGAGCACGGATCGCAACAGGAATACGGTGAACAGGAATTATGAGTACCAGTTCCCGATCGACAACAACGGAGACTACAAGGGCGCGGGGATCAAACCGGGCACGTATCTGATGACTGCGTTCAGCAATAAAGGTGTGGACGTAGACTATCAGACTACTCCGCTTGCCGCCGGAGAAGACAAGGCCGTCGACTTCGACATGACGCGCAAGGCGTACATCGATGCGATGGGTCCGGCCGAACGCGACGCGATGGAGCAAACAAAGAAGTTGAACGCGGATATCATGGCGAAGAACGCCAAGATTGAGAACCTGAATGCGATGCTCAAGCAGGCGAGCGCGGACATGCAGGCGGGCAACTTTGCGTCCGCCATCAAGTCCATGACAGATGCAACCGCGGCCAAGCCGGATGAGGCAATCCTGTGGGAGACGCTGGGCGACGCGCAACTGGGCGGAGCGGTTGCCGCGGACACAACGGCGAAGGCGGCCAAAAAGACAGACGCGTCGGTGCCGGACATGTTGGCGACGGCGGTGGCCTCGTTCCAGAAAGCGCTTACCCTGAATGCGGCGGCGGCCAAGCCTAGACCGGAACTTCCGGCAGCGGCCAACAACCAGCTTGGCGGGGCATATGGCAGACTGGCCATGGCGAGCGATTCGGCTGACAAGCGGACGGACGCGTTGAAGAACATGGCGGCGGCGTACGACGCAGCGGCAAAGGCGGACCCGAAGGGCGCCGCGAAGTACTATCTCAACGAGTCGACGATGATATACAACGCGAGTCTGAAGACGGGCGCGGTGGATGGGCTGGCGGACGCGGCGGACAAGGCGATCGCCGCCGAGCCTACCAAGGCAGACGCCTACTTCTTCAAGGCGGACGGTCTGGCCCCGCAGATTACCCAGGGGCCCGATGGGAAGACCTGGATCGCCCCTCCGGGCCTGGTGGAAGCCTGCAATAAGTATCTGGAACTGGCCCCGGCGGGAGTTCACGCAGCGGACATGAAAGGTATCCTTGCGGAACTGAATGAGCAGGTGCAGACCAACTACAAGGCGCCGCCGGCTACACCTGCCAAGAAAAAGTAGACTGTTTCGAAGTGCGGAAGAGGCCCTGGGTGAATGGAGCCCGGGGCCTTTTCTTGCCAGGAAGAAATGGCCGTGGCAGTAGAGACGCGACAGGAGTGCCGATGAGCCGGGCAACAGCGCAGGTGAGAGGGTTGGGGTTTGCGGAGGCGCTGGAGTGCGTGCTGCGCCATGCGGCAAGTATGCACGTGCCGGAGGTGGAGCGGGTAGCGTTGTTGGCGTCGGCTGGCCGAGTGTTGGCCGAGAAGGTGAGGGCAGACCGCGATCAGCCGCCTTTCGACCGCGCTACACGCGATGGGTTTGCAGTGCGGGTGGATGATTGGACGAGCGGCCGGCGGTTGCACGTGGTAGGACAGGTTCGAGCGGGTGAGACTTGGCAGGGTGGCTCGATAAAGGCCGGTGAATCGGTGGAGATTATGACCGGCGCTGCGGTGCCGACGGGTGCGGACGCAGTGGCAATGACGGAGCATGCGGAACAGGGTGAGGGCGAGGTTTGGGCGGCGGCTGGGCGCAGCTTGCGCGCGGGGGAGAACATTGTTTGGCGCGGCAGTGAGGCGCGGTTGGGAGACATGCTGTTGACTGCGGGGACGGTGATGGGCGCCGCGGAGATTGCGGTGGCGGCGGCGTGCGGGTGCGTGGAACTGGAGATGTACAAGCGGCCATTGGTGGCGATTGTGGCGACCGGAGATGAGCTGGTCGAGTTGAACGAGATACCGGAGGGCCATCAGATACGCAACTCAAATGGATACGCATTGGCTGCGTTGGTGGCGTCTGCGGGCGGGCAGGCGAAGCGGTTGACGATTGCGCAAGACACGCGGGAGAGTTTGCGTGAGCGAATTGCGGAGGGACGCGGGAGCGATCTGGTGCTGCTGTCGGGTGGGGTCTCGGTGGGGAAGTACGACCTGGTGGAGGAGGTGCTGGCCGAGTTTGGCGCGGAGTTCTTCTTTACCGGAGTGAGGATGCAGCCAGGCAGGCCGGTGGTCTTCGGAAGGCTGCGAAAGGCAGCGAGTCAGCAAGTTAGCAAGGCAGCGAGTCAGCAAGGCGGAGTATTGATAGGGACGGGCTTTAGCCCGTCCGCGAGCGACATAAAACCACGCGGGGCTTTAGCCCCTGAGGGAACCGGGAACGCGTGGACCTACTTCTTTGGGTTGCCGGGGAATCCCGTCTCGACGCAGGTGACGTTTCACTGCTTTGTAGAACCGATGCTGCGCGCGATCTGCGGGGCTGGCGTTACGGGACCGAGGTTTGTGCAGGCAACGCTTGCGGAAGATGCGAAGGGTAAGAAAGAGTTGACGCGGATTCTACCTGCGATGCTGCGGCACGATCTGGAGCAGCCTTCGGTGCGGCTTGTGGAATCGCATGGATCGGGCGACCTGGCAGCGAATGCGCGGGCAAACTGCTATGCGGTGCTGCCGGAGGGACGCGATTGCAAAGCGGGAGATGTGATTTCCGTGCTGCTGCGGTAGGCTTCCATAATGAGTAAAAAGCTGAGCCATTACGATAAGGCGGGGCGGGCGCGGATGGTGGATGTGAGCGCGAAGGCGGAGACACGGCGCGAGGCCGTGGCAGAGGCGTTCGTCGAGCTGTCGAAGGCTGTGTTGAAGGCGCTGCCCAATAATCCCAAGGGAAATCCGCTGGAGGTGGCGCGGATTGCGGGGATTCAGGCGGCCAAGCAGACGGCGGCGCTGATTCCGATGTGCCATCCAATCGCGCTTAGCTTTGTGGATGTGGAGACGGCGGTGGTCGCGGGAGGCGTGCGCATCCGCGCGATGGCCGTGACTACGGCGGCGACTGGCGTGGAGATGGAGGCGATGGTTGCGGCGTCCATTGCGGCGTTGACCGTGTACGACATGACCAAGGCGCTAGACAAGGGAATTCGCATACGCGAGGTGGCACTGGTACGCAAGAGTGGGGGCAAGAGTGGGGAGTATCGCCGAATTTAGGCCTCGACGAGGCCGTAGCGCCGTTGCCACTGGTGTTTGAGGCGGGCCCAGACGGCGGCGATTTCGTCGCGTGGGATTGCAGGATCGGGCCGGGCGGCGAAGCGTTCGGCCTCGACTTTGGCGAGTTCGAGCAGGGCGCGGTCGCGCAGGAGGTTGGCCACGCGGAACTCGGGTAGGCCGGTCTGGCGGGTGCCGAAGAACTCGCCGGGGCCACGCTGCTGCAGGTCGAGCTCGGCCAGCTCGAATCCGTTCTGCGTGGCGACCATTGCGTTGAGTCGGACATCGGCCTGTTCGGTAATTTTGACTCCGGTCATCAATATGCAGTAGCTTTTTGCTGCGCCGCGACCGACGCGACCACGGAGCTGGTGCATCTGGGCCAGACCGAAGCGTTCGGCGTGGTCGATGACCATGACGGAGGCGTTGGCGACATCGACGCCGACCTCGATGACCGTGGTGGAGACGAGTACATCGATCTCGCCGCGATGGAAGCGGGCCATGGTGACCTCCTTCTCGTCGGCGCTGAGGCGACCGTGCAGAAGGCCGAGACGCAGGCCGGCGAGTGCGCCGGTGCGGAGTTCGTCATACATCTCGGTTGCAGAGCGGAGTTTGGTTTTGGAGACGAAGAGATTTTCGGTCTTCCCCAGCTTGCCCTTTGCGGTTGTCTTCTGTTCCCTGTTGTCTGTCTCCTGTTCCCTCTCTTCGTCGTGGGGGAAGTCGATCTCGGGCTGATCGTCTTTCGACCCTTCTATGACGGGGTAGACGAGGTAGGCCTGGCGGCCCTGCTCGACTTGTTTGCGGACGAACTCCCATACCTCGGCGGCGTGCTCCTCGGTGGTGCGGCGGGTGACGATGGGAGTGCGGCCGGGAGGCATCTCGTCGATGACGCTGACGTCGAGGTCGCCATAGAGGGTGAGGGCCAAGGTGCGCGGGATGGGTGTGGCCGTCATGGCGAGAACGTCTGGGTCACTGGCGATACCATCGACGGCGGGTTTCTTCATCAGCTTAAACCGTTGCTGCACGCCGAAGCGGTGTTGCTCGTCGACGATGACCAGGCCGAGATTACTGAAGTCGGCCTTGTCCTCCTGCAGGGCATGGGTGCCGATGACGAACTGCGCCTCGCCACGCATGATGCGGCCTTGCGTCTGGCGCTTGGTTGCGGGGTCGAGCGAGCCGGTGAGCAGCGCGACTTTGTAGGGCTTGCCTGTGCTGGGTGAGACGACATTACCGATGAGCCTGCGCGCGAAGAGGTAATGTTGCGTGGCGAGGATCTCAGTGGGGGCCATCAGCGCGGCCTGGCAACCGTTTTCCATGGCAACGATGGCAGCCTGCATTGCGACGATGGTCTTGCCGGAGCCGACATCGCCCTGTAGCAGGCGGCGCATGGGCTGCGGACGGCGCATGTCGGCAACGATCTCGCCGAGGACACGCTTCTGGGCTGCGGTGGGATGGAAGGGAAGCACCTGCTTGATGGCCTCGCGCACGGCAGGACCGGTGGCAAAGACGATGCCAACACGCTCCCTCATGCGGCGGCGCTTGAGTTCGAGGCCGAGTTCGAGATAGAAGAGCTCTTCGAAGATGAGGCGCTTGTGAGCGGGAGTGGTGGCAGACATCAGTTCGGCCATGGGAGTTCCGGCCTCGGGAAAGTGGACGGCGCAGAGTGCGGCCATGCGTGAGGGCAGGACGAGGCGATCGATCATTGCCGCTGGGAGGGTCTCACGAGCCCACATCTCAGCATCGGGATGTGGGGCGTCCGACCCCACCCGTGACGGTGAAACTGTCACGAATGGGGCACCCGATTTAATGACGGGATCGAGTTCCTCGAAGATGGACCACACCACGTGGCGCATCCACTTGGAGGTGAGCTTTGCGCCCCAGGGGGTGGTTCCGCCGAGGGACTCGTAGACGGGGACGATGCGGCCGATTTCGAGCGAGTCCTCAGGATCGGCTCCGTCAGGGATGGTCTCGAACTGCGGCTGGATCATCTTGAAGCGGCCGGCTGCGGCACCGAGCGTTGCGGCTGCTGCGGCGGCCATGGCCGAGCGCGATGGTTCCAGCTTGCCGTAGACCGCGACCATCTGGCCCAGCTTGAAGCGGTCCTTGAGATAGGCCCCGTGGAACCACATGCACTTGACGGTGCCGAGACCCTGGCCAAGGGTCATCTCGAAGATGGGGCCGGAGCGGGTGCGCAACAGTACGGTGCCGCGCACCTCGCCGATGACGGACGCCGTGGTCCCGGCCACCAACTCGGCCATGGGTTGCGGATTGAGGCGGTCTTCGTAGCGGAAGGGAAGATGATAGAGCAGGTCCTCGACCGTCTCGATGCCGCGCGCGGCGAGGCCGGCGGCGATGCGCTCGCCCACACGCTTCACGAACTTGACGGGTGTTGAGAGTTGCAGCACAGGATGATGCTACCAACAACGATGCAGAGTTGGAACGCAGGCTTGCGATTCCGGCAGAAGCGATTTGAGATTCGGCTATGAGCTATGTGCAGTGTGCTGTGAGCGCTAGGGATTCAGTGGTACTCTGAGCGATGTATGGAAGAACGTATCAGATTGCTGGCGCGGCACTCCATGCGGCCTATTGCAATGCAGTGGGTTGCGGATTGCATGGTTGCGGCGGCGCTGTGTGTGGCGTTGTGCGCAGGAGTTTCCGCTCAGGCGCAGACGCAGGTGCAGGTCCCGGGGCCGGTGGCAAAGACAATGCTGGTGGAGCCGCCCACGCCGCTGCTGCCTGCGACGCTGGGCGGATTGCATCGCGAGGCCGACGGCGATGCGGGCGATGGGTTGGGGCTGGTGAATGCGGCTGGACTCAGCGCGCAGGACATAGCGGTCGTTTCCGAGGATGGGCTGAAGCGTTTTGCCAAGTCGAAGTATGGCAATTCGAACGGTAAGGACTTCTGGGCCTTCGTCGATGTCACTGTCTATCGGTTTGGCGATGCGAGTGGAGCAATTTCTGCATACGAATACTTCAAGAAGCCGGGGATGCGACCCGAAAAACTGGGAGATGAATCGGTTTCAAACGGCAAGGATCTGCTCGTGCGCAGTGGAGTGAATGTCGTTCAACAGTATCTGTATAACCCGGATCGAGAAATGGCGGTCACTAAGGAGCTGATCGATCGTTTGCCAAAGGTGGGCGGGTCAGCGGAAATTGCTCCTATGCTTCCGTCGCTGTTGCCCATGAAGGGGCTGGATGCGGAATCGCTGCGCTATGCGCTGGGACCGGTAGGCTATCGCGAAATGGGCGGAGTGCTTCCGGCGGAGATGGTGGGCTTCGACAAGAGCGCGGAGACGGTGACGGCGAAGTATAAGGGCGGCGGCGTGCTGACGCTGCTGCTGTATCCCACGCCGGAGATTGCGGGAGAGCACGAGCGTACGATCGAGGCGCTGAGCATGCAGCCGGGCAGTGCGCTGGCGGGAACAGTCAAGATACGGCGTGAAGGCACGCTGCTGGTGTTGACATCTGGCGCGTGGACGGTGGACGAGGCGCAGAAGATGGTGGACGGGATTCATCTGCGCGACGAGGTGACATGGAACAAGCCGGTACCGCTGGATTACCAAACTGAGGTGCGCAAGACATTCAGCCTTTTGGTCAACATTACGATCTTCTGTTGCTTGGCTTTTCTGGCGGCGATCGTGCTGGCGCTGTTCCTTGGCGGGGGGCGGGCATTGATTCGAGTGTTGCAGGGCAAGCCTGCGGCGACTGAGCCGGAGTTCCTGCGCATCGATTTAAGCGGGCCCGCGGGCAAGCGTCTAGGAGGACCCGAGGCCTGAAACGAGCTGCAACAGGGCCTGGGTCGCAAAATAGGCGAACCAGCCGCCGTGGGTTGGTCTGCACTTATAAAGGTGCATATAAATAACGCAACTCTATGATATCACAACAGATTACGGCCTCATCAAACCGGAATAAGCGAATATAAAGCGAATATGCACAATTTCGTTGCATTGTTTATCCTGTTTATTTTCAATTAGTTACAGTGGCAATGTTTTAGCCTTGACACCGGTTTTAGCCAAACTTAGTATGCAGCCAGAAAGTTCTGATGGCTTTGCCTCCGTTGGAACTATTCTCCCTAAAGAAAAGGCCGCCCTGTTGCCGGGCGGTCTTTTCGCGTATGAGACGCAACCAATGTGCCCGGATGCCAGGTGGAGGACGGAGGGGCGGAACCTAAGCTTGCGGAGTGAATTGCTTGCCTATTGGAGTGACCTGATTTCGCCGATATCGATGAGGTGAGTTGAGTATTATTCCACTTGCTGGAACTCAAGGAGCCTTCGATGCACGACTTTCTTACAGCACTTGTATTGGTGGCGATGGTGATCGCTCCGTTTGTAGCAGCGCTGACGGCCAAGCGGCACGATGCAGGCTGACGACGGGCATGCAGGCTGAACGGTAGCGACACGGTGGTACGCGTGTCTTCGATCCAGACAAAACAACCAGGGAGATTCCGGCCTTTGATTTCGATTGGGCCGGGATGTCAGTGCGAGGGGAAATATCTGCGAATGCGATGAGGTACGCGGAGCTTTTGGGATTAGTATGATCGGGTTGTACATTTCTCTGTGAGCGAGGTTTGCAGTCCGATGATCAAGTGGGCCGGGATGGCAGTGCTTCTAGGAGTTTCGTGTGGTCTGTGCGCGCAGGCGCCTGCGGTTGCCGGGACTGACGGAGCGGTGGCGACGGAGGGCAGAGCACCGGCGGTGTTACCGGGCAGGGGATTGGCGCAGCACGATTTCGTCTACTCAGGCGAGTCGCATGACCGGAAGATATTTATTGTGCGCGGGGGAAAGATTGTATGGAGCTATGACGACGCCGCAGGCAAGGGTGAGATCAGCGACATGGTGATGCTGTCGAACGGAAACATTCTGTTTGCGCACCAGTTTGGCGTCACGGAGATTACGCCCGAGAAGAAGGTGGTGTGGAACTACGAGCCGCCGGCGGGGCATGAGATTCATACCGCCGTGCCCATTGGGAAAGAACGAGTGTTGTATATCATGAACGGCGATCCGGGCGCGGTGCTGCGCGTGGTGAATACGACGACAGGCGCGATCGAGAAGGAGTTGCCGCTGGCGGTGAAGCAGCCGGTGAGCGTTCATGGGCAGTTCCGTCACGCGCGGTTGACGGCGGCGGGAACGCTGATGGTGGCGCACATGGACCTGGGCAAGGTGGTGGAGTACGACTCGAACGGGCATGAGCTGTGGTCGTTCCCTGGGCCGAGCGTGTGGAGCGCTGACCCGCTGGCCAATGGCAATGTGCTGATCACGGACCGCATCGGAGTGCGCGAGGTTACGCGGCGCGGCGATACGGTATGGAGCTGGACACCGGCGGATGCGCCCGGCTACAAGTTCGCCAGCCTGCAGGAGGCTCGACGGTTGGCCAACGGCGATACGGTGATCAATAACTGGGTGAATGAATGGACCAATAACGCGGACAACGCTCCGGGGTCTGTGCAGGCGATCGAGGTGAATCCTGCGAAGCAGATTGTGTGGGCGCTGCGAGAGTGGACCCCGCCGAACGCGCTGGGGCCGGCAACGTCGATCCAGTTTCTGGACCAGCCGGGGACGATAGCTGCGGAGGACGTTCACTTTGGCGAGATCAAATAGTGGCGAGCGACTGACTCCGTCCTCGGCGCGCGAGCTTTGCGCGTTGCGGGCGGAGCCGGTAGAATGAGGCTGGCAGGCCGATGTAGCTCAGCTGGTAGAGCAACGGTTTCGTAAACCGTAGGTCAACGGTTCAAATCCGTTCATCGGCTCCATTTCTCCCATAAACTTTTATGTTCCCACGCATCCTTCGCAGCCGTGCGGTGGGCGATAAGGCTGTCCATCAGGCGTAGAATGATGCACTCTGCGCACGAATACTGAGGGGCAGTGAGACCTTTTCCAGCGCGTCCTCGTATACACGTACAGACTTCCTAACATTCGCTTCCAGGAGAACTGTACGCATTGACGGGGTAGAAGTCATCCCGCTATAGTTCTCTCGCTTGCATATAGGTAAGCCCATATAACTCAGGATTGTTGTGAAAGGTTGGCGTCATGACCAAAGTACGGCTTCTCTTCGCATCTTTGTTTCTAGCCCTGGCAGTCGTTTTGACATACGGAATCGTGGCGCAGCCGGCCGCGCAGACGAAGCCTGCTGCTGCAGCAGCGAAACCTGCATCTGCGGCACAAGCGAAACCCGCAGCGACAGCTCCGCCTGCTGCCTCTACGCTACCGAAGGTTGTTAAAATCACGGTCAACGATCCTGTGACGCTTACCGACAACGGCGACACCTGGACCATGGACAACGGCATCGTCAAGATGAGCATCAACAAGCGCAATGGCAGTATGGCGACGCTGATCTATCACGGCGTCAGCGTTCTAGGCCGGGGCGAGAACTGGGAGCGTACTCCCGGTGGCACTATCACTGCAAGAGTGACCATTGACCCGGCAACGAACGGCGGCGAACGCGCAGAGGTCTCCGTTAAGGGCGTCGGTCCCGGTGCTCCCGCAGGTGCTCCCGGCGCAGGCGGACCTGGCCCCGGCGGACCTGCCGGCGCTCCCGGCGCTGGTGGTCGTGGTGCTGGTGGTCGCGGTGCTCGCGGTGGTGGCGCACCTGGCGCACCTGGCGCGGGTGCTCCGGGCGCTTCAGCAGCTGGCGCTCCTGGTGCTGCCGGTCCCGGTGGCGCTGGTCGTGGCGCACCCGGCGCACCCGGCGCATTCGCTGGTCGTGGCGGTGGCGGGGGCGGTCGTCCCGGCAACGGCATGGATATAGAGACGCGCTACGCGCTGGAGCGCGGCAGCAGCGGCTTCTACACCTACGCCGAATACACTCACCCGGCCTCATATCCTGCCGCGCATGTGGGCGAAGACCGCTTCATCCTGGAGTCGATGAACCCTACCTTCGACTGGCTCTCTGTAGACAAAGACCGCAACATGCTGATGAGCTTTGCTCGGGGCGGCATCACCATTCACGCCAAAGAGCAGAGCATTTACACCTCTGGCATATATAAGAACTCGGTCGAGCACAAGTACACTTATAACCAAGACATGTATAAGTTGCAGGCCTGGGGCTGGTCCAGCACCACGGACCACATAGGCGTGTATTTCATGAATCCCTCCAATGAGTACATTAGCGGTGGCCCGGAGAAGCTGGACTTGATTGACCACCTACAGTCCACCATTCTCGATTACTGGACCTCTGGCCATTATGGTGGTGGCGCGAACACCGACATTGAGGCCGGTCAGGACTGGAAGCGGGTGGTTGGCCCGATCTTCATCTACTTCAATTCGATCGACAGCCCCAAGGACCCGTCGCAGGCTGACCTCGACAAGCTGACGGCCACCTCCGGCAGCGGAATGCCGGCTGTACCCAAGGTTTGGCACGACAATGCGCTCGCACTATGGAATGACGCGGTTGCCAAGTCGAAGACCGTTAAGGCCGCATGGCCGTATAAGTGGGTCGAGGGCGTGGATTACCCGCAGAAGGCGGAGCGCGCCACCGTTACCGGACAACTCGTCCTGGACGATCCGCAGGCGGCGAAGAAGACCTTGCCCAATCTGAACGTGGGCCTGACGCATGCCAACTACACGGGAGCTGGAGCCGGATTCCAGACACGGGCAGGGAATGGCCCCATCGTAACCTGGCCGCACGACGGGGACTACTACCAGTTCTGGACCATCGGCTCGGAGGATGGCAGATTCACTATTCCCAATGTGCGACCGGGAACATACGTCCTTCGCGCCTTTGCCAATGGAGTCCTTGGAGAATACGACAGGACCGCGAAGGTGACCGTGGAAGCGGGCAAGACCATCAACCTGGGCAAGCTGGACTGGCAGCCTGTTCGCTACGGTAAGCAGATCTGGGATATCGGTTACCCTGATCGCACGGGAGACAAGTTCTTCAAGGGCGATCCCGACAATTACTGGCTTTGGGGCTGGGGACTCCGCTACAGCCTGCTCTTCCCCAACGACATCACCTATACCATCGGCAAGAGCAACTACGCCAAGGACTGGTTCTTCCAGGAGGTGCCTCACTCCACCACCACCGCCTGGCTGAACACCGCCGCCAAGGACCCCGCCAACCAGCGCTTTGGCTGGGTAGCAATCCCAGCATCGACGGAAGATCCGTGGGGAGCATGGGGCCGTGGGCGGGCCACCACATGGACGGTCAAGTTCAACATAGCGAAGGCCTCGCAAGGAACGGCAGTCCTGCGGATAGCGCTGGCCGGGGCTGACAGCACGACCCTGACCGTCGGAGTCAACGGACAGGAGGCTGGAAGCATCCGTCCCGTAGCCACCAACGCACTGCGCTACAACACGGACAAGGGAGTCTGGAACCAGTACATCGTGAAGTTCGACGCCTCTCTGATGAAGGCGGGCGCGAATGAGATGACGTTCACAGTCCCAGCTGGAGACGAAACCACCGGAGTTGTCTGGGATTACGTCCGCCTGGAGCTGAACGACGGCAGCAAGACCTATCCAACTCCACCCGACAATCAAAGGCCGGACTATCCTACACTGGACAACTAAAGCATCCTCCAAACTACCGTGCAGTACAAGATCGCGTGGTTCCTCCTTGGGGAGGCCACGCGATCGGCTTTAGCAGGGGAACGATCGATTGGGAAAGGTAGTGACCCGATCTAGTCGCCGGAGTAGTAGCCGTCGCGGGTCTGCAGGAAGAGGTCCTTGGGGCTGGACTTGGTGAGGGACAGGTCGATGCGGTGGTAGCCGTCGGAGGCGGTCTCCTTGCCGGGGGTGTAGCCCAGACGATACCGCGCGCGCAGCTCGGCGCCGATCTGTTTGTAAATGTCGGCGATGGTCTGTTTCTTGCTGACCTCGAAGAGTCCTCCTCCGGTCTCGTCTGCCATGCGTTGCAGTATCTTCTTGCCGTCGGGACGGCTGGGCAGGCTCTCCGGCTGTCTTCCCGGACCACCGCCGCGGCCACCTGGGTAGCCTCCGCCACCGGGATAACCGCCGCCTCCGCGACCGCCGGGATAGCCTCCACCTCCTTGCCGGCCACGATCCTGCTCGAATCCGCCCGATGTCTCCCGGCCTTTGTAGTAGATGGCATAAACGATGGTGTCGGCGCGCTGGGCCGCTTCAATGGACGATGAGAGGGTCTCCTTGCTGCCGCTGTCCACACCATCGGAGAGAATAATGACGGCCTTGCGACCCGTTTGCTTGCTCATCAACTCGTCGGAAGAGAGGAAGAGGGCGTCGTACAGGGTGGTTCCACCACGGCGCGCGCGGGAGGAGCTGTCGCTGGAGTTGCCCGTGTCGGAAGCGGGGTTCACCTGGGTAACGCTGGAGTCGCCGCCGGTGGCTGGGGTATCGAGTTGTTTGAGGCCGGCCTGTAGCTTGGGCTTGGAGCTGGTGACGTCCTGTAGCAGGTCGGTCTGGCGTGCGAACTGGACGATGAAGGCCTTGTCGCGGTCGGCGGGGCCGGTGAGCGTGTCGTCCAGGAAGGCGAAGCTGGCTGTACGCTCGTCATCGATAGCGTCGCGCTGGCTTATGCTGACGTCGACCAGCAGGCCGAGAGTGAGAGGAAGGTCGGTGTCTATATTGAAGTAGCGGATGGTCTGAAGTTCATTGTCGACCATCAGGACGAAGTTGTCCTTGGTAAGATTCTGTACCAGCGCACCCTTTTTATCGTGGACGACGACCGGGATGTTGACCAGGCGCGCATCGACGCTGAGAGTGGGTACGGCGGTTGTCTTCTCTGCGGACGAGATGGAAGGCCCGGTCTGGGCGGCAGCGGGTGGTTGTGCCAGCAAGGATGCCCCGCCGGCTGCCGACAGGAGCAGCAATGCGGCGAAGAACGCTGGTTGAGTGGTTCGCGAAGGTCTCATGTCTTACCCATTAGACGGAAACTGAGGCGAGGCGTTGCGCCGAGGCGGCGATTATTTATGGTTGCAAACGGCAGTGCGGGCACGGGTTGCAAGAACCGGTCTCATAAGCCACCTGCATAACGCGCAGGATCGCGAAACCAGACGTGTTGGCGGGTCTGATAGTCGGTCGAATGGTCCCGAAGGCATTGAGGGGCCTGGTTCCATGGATATGAGATGCGTTCCCCCAATATTTATCGACCACAACGAAGATGCTATCCAGATTACTAAAAAGTTGTAGTGGAGGTACCTTCTGGGTAGTTCTATTTCATTTGCAGGATGCTAGCCTTGCTTTACGCACGTGTACAGGCCATTCTAGAACTAGAAGACGTGAAATCCAGAGTTATTCCGTCACCGGTGTGACACGGAAGGCGAACCGTTTCGATGAAGTTACTGAGCAGGAACTATCGGGTTATTCGCCTGGCGCTGTTTGCGGCAGCTCTGGTCGCTCTGATTGTGCTGGCGTGGAGACTTGTGGGGGCGGGTGGCTCCTCGGTGCCGCAGACTGTGACCAATGGCTACACATGGGGAATGATGGCCCTGGCGATCGCGGTGCTTCTGCTGCTGTGGCACGAACGGAACCGGACGGGGGGGTATCTGCAAACCAGTAAGGTGAACGCACAATTTATCGCGGCAGCGGAGACCAGCCCGGACGCTTTTACCATCATGGAATCGGTAAGGGACAAGGCAGGCGAGATCGCGGGGTTCCGTTACCTGTATGTGAATTACCATGCCGAGAAGTTGCTGAGGAGACCGCGCGTCGAGGTGCTGGAGCGGGAGATGTGCGAACTGTTTCCAACCGACAGCACACACGAACTATGCGAAAAATATCGCAATGTGGTGCTTTCCGGAGAGCCGCTCGGCGAGGAGCTTTGCATTCCCCTGGACAATGGCAAGGAGAGGTGGTTTCGCCGCCGGATTATCAAGCTTGACGATGGCGTGGCAGTGACCGTCAGCGATGTAACCAAAATCAAAAACAACGAAGAACGCTACCGCAGCTTGACGAACTTCAGCAACTCGATCTTTGAAACGGCGCCGGTCAGCATTATCGAGACAGACCTTGGTGGAATGATCCGGGCGATGAACGGGGCTGCCGAAAAGCTGACGGGGTATACGCGGGCGGAGATGGTGGGGAAGATATCGATCACGAAACTGCACGACCCTGATGAACTGAACCAACTGCCTGGCGAAGACGCGGCGCAGGACGACCCAGGGTTGCAAGGCTTCCGTCTGCTTACGGCGAAGGCGGCACTGGGAGAGGTGGATGAGAGGGACTGTAGCTACGTTCAGCGGGACGGTACGACCCTTCCGGTGCATGTCGCGGTAACCGCGGTGCGGGATGGCGGGGGGGCGATCGGCGGATTTATCGCGATCGCATCCGACATCACAGAGCGAAAACAATTGATGACGTACCTGAAGCATATGGCTTCCCACGACCAGTTGACTGGCCTGCCGGGCCGCTTGTTGCTGCGCGAAAGCATCGCCGACGCGATGGAGAAGGCGGCGCAGGAAGGGCGCAAGGTTGCTGTGTTCGTGATTGACCTGGACCACTTCAAGTGGCTCAATGATTCACTGGGGCACAGGGTGGGCGACGAGATCCTAGTGGGAATCGCGGAGCGTCTTCATCAATCGTTGCGACACACAGGCACGCCGCGCGGCTGGGACACCCTGGGACGGCTTGGCGGTGACGAGTTCGTGATTGTGATGCCGCACATTGGCAGCGTCGGCGACGTAGAGGCTTGCGCACGGAGGTTGGTCCATCTAATTGCCAGTACTGCGCATGTTGGAGAGAAGGAAGTCAACCTGACCGCCAGCGTCGGGGTGTGTGTTTATCCCGATTTTGCAGGGGATGTGGACACCATGCTGGAACGGGCCGATGCGGCGACCTATGTTGCCAAGGAAAATGGCCGGAACCAATATCAGATGTATGCCGACGCGATGCTGAAGGAGTCTCAGGACCGCATGTCGATGGATTCGGCGCTGCGCCACGCGCTGGCTCGGGGAGAGCTGTACCTTCACTACCAGCCGATGGTATCGCTGACCACGGGACGAGTGGTTGGCATGGAGTCGCTGCTTCGCTGGCGCCATCCAAAGCTTGGCTTGTTGTCTCCGGCAAGTTTTATTCCACTGGCGGAAGAGACGGGAATGATCGTTCCCATCGGCGACTGGGTAATGAAGCAATCGTGCCTGGAGGCAAAGTCGATCTGCGACGATCTGGGGATGGAACTGTCCGTATCGGTGAACCTGTCTCCCCGGCAGTTCGAGCAGAGCAACCTGCTACAGGTGATCGGCGAGGCGCTGGAGGGCAGTGGGCTGCCCGCGAAGAACCTACAGGTTGAGTTGACGGAGAGGGTCCTGATGGTCAACTCGGCGTCGAACCTGGAGAAGCTGCAGCAGATTCGCAAGCTGGGCGCGCGCGTTGCGATCGACGACTTCGGGACGGGATTCTGTAGTTTCTCGTATCTCTTGAAGTACCCTGTGGACCGGCTGAAGATCGACCAGAGTTTTATTCTGAAGGCGGTCTCGGAGCCCAACGCGGCGACCGTCGTGCGGGCGATCCTGTCCATGTCGCACCACCTCGGCATCAAGGTGACAGCGGAGGGGGTGGAGTCGATGGACCACCTAAAAATTCTGGCACGACGCAACTGCGATGAAGCCCAGGGATTCTATTTCTCACGGGCCGTGGCGGCCAAGGATTTCGCCGCCGTCGTGGAGTCCATCCATCGCACCTACGACGAGCGCAAGCTGGCCGAAGAGGCGAAGTTGGCATCGAGCGAGCCTGAGGTGGATAAGTACGTAAACTGACGCCGGGCTGCGGCGGCTGGTTAGAACGATTGAGAGGGTGTGATGTGCCCTGCGTCCTGAGACTATGGATGTAGGGCACGGTCTTTTGTGCGCTCCAATCAGATAGAGTTACTGGCCCAGATATTCGACGTGAACGTAGGTGCGCATGCGCACGTTGTAGGCCAGGTACCATCCGATGTGATCGGGATCGTCGTAGATAATAATGGTGTCCGAGTCCCAGAACCAGCCGTTGCAGAAGGCAATGTCGTAGGGCGCGACGTGGAAGTAGAAGCCTCCAAACCAGAAGCGGTCTGGCCCGCCGCCGCCCAGTCGCCAGATGTGCGTAGGGCCGAAGCCAGCAGTGAATCGGCCATGGGCAAACGGATGGTCTAGGTGGTAGTTCGGGTCTTTGCGTCCGGTATCGTGGCCGGTCCACTTGCCGTTGACCTCGACGTGGGGAGCGTTGGGATGGCCGGGTGCGTCGCTAAAGTTCCGGTTCGGCTGGGTGTTGGGTGTGCCGTGGAAGGCTACTGGACCGCGCGCAGGCGGCTTAGGCGCAGCGGTGTGGGGCATGGCGCCTTTCGGTTGCGCAGACAGCGCGAAAGTTGTCAGTGAAAGCGAGACCAATGCAGCAAGCAATATGCGGGACCGTTTCATGGGACCTCCTGCGGAAAAACGATAGCATACCTCGGCGAGACAGTCATCGGCGGTTGTCGGTGGCGGGTTCGGGGTGGATGAGCAGGCGGTCGACCTCGGGTGCGTCGAGTTTGAAGGCGCCTTCCAGCGCGGTGATAACGGTGTGTACGCGTGCCATGGGGAGATTGTCCGGCAGGGTGCAGTGGCAGGAGACCTGAGTACGCTCCGGGAAAGCGGTTGCCGGTTGCCAGTTGCCGGTCGCCGATTGAGACCCGGTTGAGGAGGGGTCGCCCGACGCGGAGTGGGGGGCGGCTGGAACGACGCTGGGGGCGTGGCGGGTGACGTACACCTCGTGGATGTCAAGTATCTCGGGGAAGGCTGCGGCGACGCGTCGCAGGCGAAGTTCAAGCTCGCGGTCGCGCTCCAGCGAGGCGGGACGCTCTATGGTAGCCGGCTCACTCTCGATGTGGGTGAGGATGGAGTCGATGGAGGGAACCTCGCGGCGCATCTCGGCCTCCAGGTCGGTGACCAGCTCGTGGGCCTGACGCAGGGGCATGGTCTCGTCCACCTCCAGGTGCTGTTCGATGTGCAGCTGAGGATGGAACCGGTCGTGCTGCTCAGCGGCGATCTGTTGCACGCTGATTTCGTGGATGGCGAGGTTGCGGCGTGCGGCGACGGCGCGGATGCGGTCATGGACGCTCTCTGCAATCGAAGCGGTAGGGACGCTGTGTACGACAACGTCTGCGGCAGGCAGGTGGCGCTGCACGGCCTGCGTGGCGGCCAGGGTGAGCTGCTCGGAGCGCTGGAAGGTGAGGTTGCGCGGAAGGCCGAGGGTGACGTCGGCGAAGTAGTTGGCGCCGGAGCGGCGGGTACGCAGCCGTTCCACCGAAAGCACGCCGGGGATGGCGGTGAGATCGTGCAGAAGATTGGCGCGAAGCTGGCCCTTGGACTGCGGCTGGTGACTGGTGGGGTCGGTGGTGGGTGTGGCGTCGAGCAGGGTGTCGATGGTCTGGTGGGCGAGCCGCCAACTGACGCGCAGGATAACCCCGGCGACCACCAGGGCGGCGATGGGGTCGGCGAACTCCAGCCAGGGCAAGGCAAGGCGCTCGCCGGCGTAGGTGGCCGCCAAGCCGAACATGACGGCCAGCGAGGCCCACATATCTGTGGCGAAGTGGAGGGAGTCGGCGGCGAGGCGGCCCCAAATTCACATTTGCCTCAACCTCATTTTTTTGATAACCTATTTTGATTTTGAAATGAAAATTTTTATTGACGGCAAATATTACGACGAACGCGCCGCGAAGATTTCAGTCTTCGATCACGGTCTGCTTTATGGTGACGGGATTTTTGAGGGCATTCGCGCCTATCCCTACGGCCGCGTGTTCAAACTCAAGGAGCACATTGACCGGCTGTTTTATTCGGCCAAGGCCATCCTGCTCCAAGTGCCAATGTCGCCCGCGCAAATCACGCGCGCGGTGGTCGAGGCCTGCCGGGAAAACAATACTCACGACGGCTATATCCGGCTCGTGGTGACGCGCGGCGTGGGCACGCTCGGTTTGAACCCGAAGAGCT
>CAWCWC010000025.1:0-8419 GCA_963799175.1 uncultured Acidobacteriaceae bacterium
GATCAAGCAGGATGCCGAAAACGCCCGCATGGCCAAGCTCTACCGCAAGGAGATACTGCAGGAACCGGACGCCCCCGCAGGCTTCATCTCGCTCAACGAGATCAAGCCCGCCGCGCCAGTGCAGGTCGAAGAGACCGTCGCCGCAGAGTAACTCCTGCCGGAACGGAGAAATCCAACCGGAAGGGCACAGCTTCAGCCGTGCCGTAACAAGACTCACATCCTCAACATCAGAAAGGCCGCCAGCAATGGCGGCCTTTCTGCATTTGTGATCACGCGGATTACTCTTGCGGACGCCAAAGGCAGTACCTGCTAGTGCCATGATCTTCCGATGGACACAGATTAGATTGTTATTTTAGACATCTTTCTTGCAATTCAGACACAAGATTGATATATTGCGTATAGAAAGACATTGGAGGAATGGTTATGGATGGGAAAAGATCTCGTGAGGCGGCGGTTGAGTTTCTCGAATATCTGGCACAGAAAGGCCTGATGGCCCCTGCGACTGCGCGAGCTAGAAAAGCAGCTGTAAATACGATACTGGGGATTCTCGATGGTCAAGAGGCTCAGGATGTCACTTCGATCAATCTTGACGATGTAATGAATCGCTTCGCGAATTTGCAAGGAAAGGAATACAACCCCGCCAGTCTCCGCACATATAAGAGCAGGGTGAGGTCAGCCTTAGATGACTTTGCTAGTTATGTAGAGAATCCTCTCGCCTTTAAGCCCAGTTTACAGAGCCGTGAGCGAAAGCCGAATCCTGTCAAGACATCTTCCAGCGCGGCGGGAGACGTATCAGATGATACGGTAGCCGATGTGTCGCGGCCATCCGTACCAGTGATTGCCGGACCAATGGCGAGCAGCATCCTTCCCATACCGATCCGGGCAGATTTAACAATCTATATTCAGGGTTTGCCATATGATCTCACGCCAACAGAGGCAAAGAAGATCGCAAGCGTGATTCAGGCGATGGCAACGCCAGTTTAACAGATACCGGTCCTCCTCCAAAAAGGACCGTGATCGCCAGCAAGACTGGCGAACCCCGAGGCTACTGGGGTTGGACGTCCAAACTCCAAACCCCAGTAGTCCTCACCGCTAGAGTCAGTTTACGCCGGGTGCCTCATTCATGTGGCGAGATCGGCGTACCTTTTCACCAGCCGCTTTTGCATGTGGCGTGCGCGGGCCTTCATGGCGGGGGTCCCGTTCCACAGGAACTGCTCCACCAGCGCCTCGGCTTCATCGCGCAGCGAGGGTTCGTTGAGCGCCAGCGTCGCCATCCCTTCCATCGCCGCGCAGCGCACCGCGTTGCTCTCGTCCTCAGTCATTAAAGACATAATGCGCGCCGCCCTCAGCCGCTGCGCCTGGGTATGCGCCACGCGCGAGACGACAAGAGCCAGGTGCCAACGCGTTTGAGATTCGTCCACCGGCAGCGACTCCAGCAGTCCGGTCAGCTCATCGGCGTAGCGTTGGAGCGGGGCTGGATCGGCGTCCGTGATGCGCCGAGCCACATCGGCAGCACGCTTGCGCACATAGACCTGCCTCGCCGAAGAGTTCGTTGACTAGAGCGCGCAGCGAGGGTTTGTAGTCGCCAATCTCACGCGCCAACATGCGCGACTGGGTCAGTCCCCATGGCTTTACACGCAGCAGATCGCGCACTTCTCCCATGCCGCGCAGTATAAATCCACCAACGCGCGTGCAAGCAATCTTCTGAGGTAATTGCTATTCGGCGGTCAATCTGGCTTCCAACTGCGTGACGGCTGCGCGCAGTGAGGCGACCTCGGCCTCCAGGACCTCCAGTCGAGCCGTGGTCTCACTCTGTCGAGGCTGTTCGAAACTGGTGACGCGCACGGTAGTGTCGATTGGCCCGCCGAGAAGATGTGCGTAACGCGCCTCGCGCGATCCGGGCTGGCGCGGCAGCATTACTGCCAGCGGTCGGACGTTCGTCTGCTTGCCAGACGCGGGATCGGGCGTATCGGTCATTCGTGCCAGCGTGCTTTCCACCGCGTCGAGGCCGTCGAAGTTGTAGAGGCGGTCGGCACGCGCGCGCAACTCGCCGGGCGTCTGCGGGCCGCGCAGAAAGAGGAGGCAGAGCAGCGCCGTCTCGTCGCGGCGCAGGTCCAGGACAGTGCGAATGCGATGCTCGTACTTTTCCACGCGGCTGGAGTGTTCCACAGCCACCAGGTCCTCGTCTTCGAGCGTGCGCAGCGCCTGACGCACCTCTTCTTCTGTCAGGTTCAGCACGGGATCGCGGCTGGAACGCTGGTTGCAGGCATTCACCAACGCATTCAGCGAGAGCGGGTAGTTCTCCGGTGTGGCAATCTCTTTCTCAATCAATGCGCCGAGGACACGAATCTGCACGGGGTCAAGTGTCATACTACCCAGCTTGACACAGTGCGGCGACGGGACGCCATAGTACTCAGTCGACGCTCACGGCGGCGTCCACATCGATGGTCAGCACGTCGTGATCCACCTGCATGGAGTGCAGCTTGAGGGAGTCGAGCGTGAGCGTGTAGCCGGTGGAGGTGAGCGACTGGCTGAGCAGCTTGCGGATCAGGTCCGCTGCGTTCAACTTCATCTGCGAGGGCAGCTTGCGGCTGAGGAACGGCTCCAGAAGGAAGTTCAGTTCGCTCGAATCGCTGATCTTTACCATCTTGGCATCGCGGAAACCCACTGACTCGCCCTCCGCCTCGGGCACGACCGAGACCTCCGATTCGGTGCTGAGCGAGACACCTAAACAAGCGCCGTGCAGCGCCCTGCCCAGCTTGGAATGGGTGCGCACATGCACCACGACGCGGTCTTCCTTGAACGTGACGTGGGGGTCCTCGGCGTAGGCTGCGCAGGGCTTGGTTGCGTTTCCGCTCATGTAGTATCGGCCGTCGGGGCTGTTGAAGAGCTGCGCGCGCAGGGTGCGCTCCAGCGCCTTCGCCGAGACCTTCACCTCAATCGCGCGGGCCATCCGTGCTCCACCCATCCCAAGCAGCCAAAGCAGCACCACAAAGCGCAGCAGAAATTTCATAGTGCTTAAAGGATAACGCCGGCGCATACAGGATGCGGCCCCTGGAGCATATTCCTAAATACAAGTGCTGTAGCCGAGCTACAGGAAGAGAGCACCGGCAATGCGACAACCCTACAGCACGACAGGAGGCAACGAACCAGACTGGGAGATTACGGCGACGGTCGCCGGCTCCAACCCGTCTGCCGACACGGTGACAACAATTGCGCCGGCCTGGCCGCGTTTGCCCTGCACGATCGCCATGCAGAGCCCGTTGAACGCGCTGCGCTGGATTGCCCGGTCCGGCTCGTGACAACTGGGGTCGCCGTTACCCACGCCGATTGCACTGCCTGGGCCAGCCACGGCCCACGTCACTTTGTGGTTGGCAGTGGGCACGAGACGGCCCTCTGCATCCACAATTCCCACGTTGATCACCGCCAGGTCCTGACCGTCGGCCGTTATCTTCGTCCGGTCCGCAGTCGCCAGAATCTTGGTGGCAGGCCCAGCGGTCTCGCGTTTGTCGGTCAGTACGATTTTGCCGCCCTTGCTGGCTTGTGCCAGCAGCGTCCCCGGCGTGTACTTCACCTTCCACACTAGATGTCCATTCTTCTTCACCGGCTGCGAACCGAGGCTTGTACCGTCGAGGAAGAGTTCGACACTGTCCTGGTTGCAATAGGCCCAGACTTCGATCTCCTGGCCCTCGCGGCCCTCCCAGTTCCAGTGGGGAAGGATGTGCAGCATGGGCTCAGCGCCCCACCAGGCCTTGTAGTAGTACGCTGTGTCCTTGGCAAAGCCGCAAGTATCCAGGATGCCGAAGTGCGAGCTGATGCAGGGCCACCCGTAGGGCGTGGGCTCGCCGCGATAGTCGAGGCCGGTCCAGGCAAATCCGCCCGCCAGGAACTCGCGCTCGTCGTAGAACGACCACCACTCCTCGGCGGTATTGCCCCAGCGCGGCTTCTCCGTGTCGTACGCGCTGACGTATCCGCGAGCCGTGTCGTTGGCGAAGATGCCGCGCGTGGCCACCGTACTGGCCGTCTCGGTGCCGATCATGGGATGCTTCGGATGCTGCTTGTGATAGTCGTCGATCAGGTTGTCGCTGTAGTTGCAGCCCTGCACGTCCAGCACGGTGGAGATGCCCACGCCGCCCCATCCGCCGTTCATGGCCGCTGTGGAAACGCGCGATGGATCTAGTTTGCGCTGTAACGTCCTCATGGTCTTCACAATGCGCGCGCCGCGCTCCGACCCCTGCTGCGACTCCTCATTGCCCAGCGACCAGATGATGACGCTGGGATGGTTGCGGTCGCGCTTGATCAGCCGCTCCAGTTCGCTCAGGCCCTCCGGGTCGGAGGACATCCTGCGCGTCTCGTCCATCACCATGATTCCCAGGCGGTCGCAGGCATCCAGAAACTCCGGTGTCGGCGGATTGTGCGAGGTCCTGCATGCGTTCGAACCAAACCACTGCAACAGCTTCAGGCGGTACTCCTGTATGCCATCTGGGATGGCCGCGCCAACGCCCGCGTGGTCCTGGTGGTTGCATGTCCCCTTGATCTTCACCTGCTTGCCGTTGAGCAGAAATCCCTTGTCCGCATCGAATTTCAATGTGCGGATGCCGAAGGTCGCATCGTCGCGGTCGACGGCCTTGCCGTCCACCACCAGGGTGCTCACGGCGCGATAGAGATTGGGCGACTCGCAGGACCACAGCGCCGGCTTCGCAACCGTGGCTTGCAGATCGAAGGTATGTGTGTTGCCGGAGGCAATCGAAGCCGGTTGGGAGACCGCCGTGACCACCGTCTTGCCCGACGCATCCAGCAGTTCCGCATGAATTCTCCCTGAAACCGGGGCATCGCTCTCATTGGTAACTTCAGTAGATACAAATACGGTAGCAGGAGCGGAACTTGTAACCACTCCTATAGCTTTTGCGAATTCCGTGCGCACATAGTTGCCCCAGCGCGCGATGTGTACCGGCGCGGTCTTGGTGAGCCATGTGTGGCGATAGATGCCAGCGCCCTCGTAGAACCATCCCTCGTCCAGTGTGGCGTCTACGCGCACTACCAGCACGTTGTTGCCCGGCGCCTGCGTTCCCGGCCTCGCTCCGGCCGGCACGTCGGCGCTGCCAAAGTTGGCAAAGTCGGTCAGATCGAGGCTCAACGGTGCGTAACCGCTCATGTTTTCGGCCATGTAGTAGCCGTTGAAGAAGACGGTGGAGTTGCGGAAGATGCCGTCGAACTCCACGCAGATGCGGCGGCCCGCGTCACTGGCCGGCAACACGAACTCGCGCCGGTACCAGCCGATGCTGGTCTCGGGATACTCGCGGCCAAGCGGCTTTGCGCCATGGCCCACCAAGGCCGCGTTATTGACGAAGGGCAGGTCGATGGCCCAGTCGTGTGGCAGGTCGATCTTCTGCCACGCGGACGCGTCGAAGCGCGGTGAAGCTGGCCCATTCACCTGGCCCGCCTTGGCGAAGAGGCCCGAGCCTGGGCTCATCTTGCCGAAGCCAAAGTCCTTAACTGGGTCGCCGGCATTGCCCAGAGCGAAACGCCAGCCAAAGTCCAGCAAAAGGCGCTCGCGCAGGGTGTTGGGCTGGTTGGCCGCAGGCAGACTGGCCGCAATGTGAGGAGAAATTGGGGCCGCAGCCGCCGTGCGCTGTTCGGCCAGCAGGTCCTTGCCCGTCATAATTCCGGCCGATGCCGCCAGCCCCGTCTTCACCAAATCGCGTCGCGTCCACTTGCCCATGCCCGGTCTCCCATGTAGCTTTCAGTCGCGCATCCAGGGCGAGTCGATTCGCCACACTGCGCGCGTCATCCACTTTACAGCGTGCAGAGATTTTGGGGATACGCGGGTACTAGAATGACTGGAAATTGAGCGCATGAACGATGGATTAGAATCCTGATATGCCTGTTACGCCAGAAGAGAACGCGAAATACGGAAAATTTGTCAACGATGTTGCTATTGATCTTGGTGTTTTCGATTTTGGCAATGATAAGGTTGTCTGGCATTACACGAATGGTGAAGGTCTTCTCGGGATATTATGCAGACCTCGACACTCCATGCAACACAAGTCGCTTCTCTAAACGATTCAAACGAAACAACGTATGCAACCGAACTTTTCGTGGACGCTGTTAAGCAGGTCATAACGGAACGAGCTGGACAGCCTCGCGCTGTCGCGTTCTTGAATGAGGTCCTTGAATTTGTTAAAGAGGACAATCGTCATTCAACACATGGAACGAGCAAGTTTTTTGTCGTTTGCTTCAGTGAAGATGAAGATGAATTGTCACAATGGGATCGCCCTATGGGCGGCCTAACGGATACGCAATCGGCTTCAAAAGCAGGTGACGGTTAGCAAGACGACGAGTCGAAGCAAGAAGATTTCCACGTATTGCTACCAACAATTGGCCGCCGCCGTGGCCGCCAATTCCGTCACGCCGGAGTTGACGGCCACAGTGGAAAAATCGGCCCCGGGCCGTGGACACAGCCTACGTGAGCCAGGAGATTCCGCTGGCATTGTCCCAATCCCTTGAGGGAGTCGCCCATGTCGCCAAAATTGTGCGCGCCATGAAAGAGTTCTCTCATCCCGGCGCCAGGGAAATGGCCGCGGTTGATTTGAATCATGCCATTGAAGCGACAATCACCGTGGCGCGCAATGAATGGAAATACGTGGCGGAGATGGTGACGGATCTCGCGCCCGAATTGCCCAGGGTCCTGTGCCTTCCTTCCGAGTTCAACCAGGTCATCCTCAACCTCATTGTCAACGCGGCTCACGCCATTGGCGATGTGGTTGGGAAAGCGCCAGAAACCAAAGGGGTGATCAGAATCAGCACCCGGCAGGATGGCTCTTGGGTGGAGATAAGAATTTCAGATACTGGCACGGGCATTCCCGAGTCGATCCGCCATCGAATCTTCGACCCGTTTTTCACCACCAAAGAGGTCGGCAAAGGGACCGGCCAGGGACTGGCCATCGCGCGTTCGGTCATTGTGGACCAGCATGGCGGCGTCCTCTCCTTTGAGAGCGAAATGGGCCGCGGCACGACCTTCATCGTTCGTCTGCCAATGAACCACAGCCCCGCGATTGGAAAGAGAACATGAAGAAGCGAATCCTCTTTGTGGACGACGAACCCCTCGTCTTAAAGGCGCTGCAACGAATGCTGCACGGCATGCGCGACGAATGGGACATGGCATTCGCGACGAGCGGCGCGCAAGCCCTGGAACAGATGGCACTGGCGCCTTTTGACGTGTTGATGACCGACATGCGCATGCCCGGCGTGAACGGCGCGGAATTGCTCGCTGAAGTCATGCGACTTTATCCCAGGACGATTCGCATTGTCTTGTCCGGCCATACGGACAAAGAGCTGATTCTCAAGTGCATCAACTCCACCCATCAATACCTCTCCAAACCGTGCGATTCCCAAACCATCAAGGCCACCGTCCAACGCGTCTGCGCCCTGGAAAACGCGGGTGAAAACGAAAGACTAAAACAACTGGTTGCACAGATGGGGCGGCTGCCCAGCCTGCCCTCCGTCTATGTGCAAATTGTGGAAAAATTGAATGATCCGTCCACCACCATCGACCATATCGCCGAGATTGTCAGCCGGGATATGGCGATGACCGCCCAGTTTCTGAAGCTGGTCAACTCAGCATTTTTCGGGCTTTCCCACGCCGTGAGCAGCCCTTCCGAAGCCGCGATCTATCTCGGCATTGATACCATCAAGTCGCTGGTGCTGGCCATTCATACCTTTTCCCAATTTGAGGACCTGAAAAGTTGCGGATTTAATCTGGATGCCCTCATGCACCACAGCCTTAGGACCGCGGGGCGCGCCGGACAGATCGCCAGGCTGGAATACGCCACCCAAACCATCATAAACGAGTGTTTTGTCGGGGGGATGTTGCATGACATCGGCAAGCTGCTGATGGCAGCCAATTATCCCAAGGATTACGAGCGGGTGACGCGGCTGGCAACCGGAGAAGGGCTCTCGCATTGCGCCGCGGAAAGAGAAGTCTTTGGCGTTAACCACGCCAGCGTCGGCAGCTATCTGCTGCGCCTGTGGGGATTGCCTGTCCCCCTGGTGGAAGCCATCGCCTTCCACCATTCGCCGCACCAAAGCGCCAATCCCGCCTTTGGCGCTCTCACGGCGGTCCACGCCGCCAACGTGTTTGAGCACGAGAACGACTCTGATTTTCTCCCGGTCCCGGAGAATGAGTTGGATGGCCCCTACCTTGCCGCGCTCGGCCTGGCGCACCGCGTCGACGAGTGGCGCCAAACGGGCCACAACGCGGAAACCAAAGAAGCAATGACTTACGCATGAATACGAAGATTCTTTTTGTTGACGATGAACCCAACGTTTTAAGCGGTCTCCAGCGCAATTGCGCAATGACTATCCGTTGGATATTGCCCAGGGCGGCGAGCAGGCCCTGGCCATCCTGCAGGAGCGGGGG